>JAFIGS010000018.1 GCA_017849615.1 Pseudolabrys sp.
GACCTGGCGGTCGCCGATCTGCACGATGATGACGATATGAAGCGGCGACGTTTCGGTCAGGCCCTGTCCGAAGCGGCAGCGCAGATCGACGATCGGAACGATGGCGCCGCGCAGATTGAGCACGCCGCGCACATAGTCCGGTTGCCTGGGCAGGTGAGTGATGTCCGACCAGCCCTTGATTTCGCGCACGGCCATGATGTCCACGCCGTATTGCTCGTCACCGATTGCGAAGCTGATGAATTCGGTGACGTTCGGCGCCGCGTGAGAACCGCCATCATCCACCAAAGGTTGTAAGTTATCAGCAACTAGAGGTTTAGTAATCAAGGTATCCGGCGAGGAAGCTTGCGCCATTTGAGGTTCCCTTGTTGTCCGGCACGATGGGCAATAGTCGTCGTTATGCGCGGCTGGCAGGGCCGAACATGATGCGGCGCGGTCGAATAATTTCACCGCGCGAGCATGTAGGAATATAATGAGGTATTTACCTTAAGTTGCGATTGAGAAGATTCATAAAGTAAATGCTACATAAACATTGATTATACAACAATAAGTTGTTAATTCGTGCGGTGCTCCATGAATGAATTCTGAGCAAATCCATATGCTTGCGCAAAGCGGCGCCGCCTCCCTGTGTCGGAATTCACGGCGGTTTGTCGGGATATTCTTAAAACAGGGAGCCGTGGCGAGGGCCCTGTTGGCGAATCGTTCAGCGCCGCGGCTGCGGTGCCGGTCGCCACGAAAAAAAGCCGGGCGTTTTGGCCCGGCCTCTTTGTGATGCTGGTCGCGTCGCCCTTCAGGGCATGCGGATGCTCAGTAGGTGCCGGTGCCGTCGATCACGGCTTTGAGCTCGACATACTCCCGGCAGTTCGTGTTGCCGCAGAGCGAGGCGACCTTGGTCAGATACTCGCGCGCCTTGACGCGATTGCCCTGTTCGGCCTGCCACATGCCGTAATAGGACCAGGTGCGGGTGTGCTTCGGGTCGGCTTTCAGCGCCGCCTCGTACCAGAGCTTCGATTGCTCGTAGTTGCCCATGCGGCGGTTGGCGTAGCCGATGTAGTTGGCGACGTCGGCGTTGCCATCGCGGCCGAGCGCATGCATCGCCGCGATGCCCTTGTCGTACTGGCCGGCGAGGATCAGATCGCGGGCGGCGCGGTAGCCGCGTACGAAGGCGTCGTAGTCGGCCTTTGCGAGCTGGCGGTCCTGTTGTTCGATGGCGCTGCCCTTCTTGTCCTTCTTCTTGTCGTCGGTGGGTGTGTCGGTGCCGGCGGCATGCACCGTCTTGAGGCCGACCGCGGTGACGAGCAGGGCGGTGGCGGCGATCGCGGGGAGGTGGCGAATGGTGCGGGAGAGGGTCATGGCGGTTAGCCTCTGTGGTTGGAGCGGGGCGACGACAGGTTACGCCGAGGCGCGGGCCTCGGAGGAAAAACATTCCGTGAAGTCGTTTAGTCCCGGCGGGGTGAAGAATGTCCGGTTCCGCGTGCGGGTCGAGCGGAATCCAACCTGAACGGCGGATAACGGCCGGTCTCAGATCGCATTCAGAGCCGGCGGCCTAGAAAGGGGCCCATCAGCCGGCATGTCGCCGGTTCGCCGGGATAACCAGAGGGTGCCGGCCACCCGCCAAAAGGAAGACTTCGATGTTCAAGTCCATCTCCGCCGCCGCCATCGCGCTCAGCCTGATCGCCGCGCCGGCGCTCGCCCAGGTCAATGCTCCGGCCGCGACCCCGGCTCCCGTGACCGCGCCGGCCAAGCCGGTCGTGCAGAAGACCCACAAGGTCCAGAAGCACGTCGCCAAGCACAAGGCGGCCAAGCACATCGCGCACAAGCACGTGGCCAAGAAGCATGTCGCCAAGCACAAGGTGGTCAAGCTGAAGACCGCGAAACTCAAGGCCACCAAGGCCACCAAGACCGTCAAGCCGAAGGCCATCTAACGTTCGTCCCGGCATCGACATATCCAGTGCCTTCAGGCGCCGCGGTCCAGCGATGGGCCGCGGTGCTTGACTCACGTTAACGTTCCATTGAATTATCGCGGCCGTGCTGGTTCCCCGGGTCGTACCGGGGACGAAAGAGGGAACACGGTTATGTGCATGATCGTTCGCGATCCTGCGCCATTCCGTGGCTGCCCCCGCAACTGTGAGCGGCGAGCCCGCGTCCACGTGGCCACTGGGATTTCCTACGGAGAGTTCTCCGCCGGAAGCCTGGGAAGGCCGGACGCAACAAGGCGTTTTTAAAGCGCCAGGCTATGACCCGCGAGCCAGGAGACCTGCCAGCACAGTCACCCAACCGGTGGACGGGCGGTCCATACGGAGCGGCGCTTTCGCAGCGGTGACGTCAATACCGGTGCGATGGTCCGTTGGAATCTTTCTTCCCGCGAACATCGACAGGTGAGCGTCACGAGGCGTAATCCGTCCGCGTTGCGTTCGCATGTTCCCGCACCGGGTTTGGTTTCACCCGGCGCGCCCGTCGACGACGGCCGCCATCGAAGGAATGTGCGTTATGGGGGCTCGTTTTCGTCTGGCTGCCGCGAGCGCGGTGGCCGTCATTGCCGCGCTGGAGGCGGCATCCGCTCAACAAGGCGCATCGGTCGTGCTGCCGGAAGTTACGGTCAGCGCCACCGGCATCGCGACGCCGCTCGACCAGGTCGGCAGCTCGGTGACCGTCATCACCGCGGCCGACATCGCCCGCACCCAGCGCCGCACGCTGCCCGATGTGCTGAACAACGTGCCCGGCCTCAATGTCGTGCAGACCGGCGGCCCGGGCGGCCAGACCGCGATCTTCATGCGCGGCACCAATTCCAATCATGTCAAGGTCCTGCTCGACGGCATCGACATCGGCGACCCGAGTACGCCGAACGGCGCCATCGACCTCGCGCATATCGCCACCGGCGACATCGATCGCGTCGAGGTGCTGCGCGGCCCGCAAGGCGGCCTCTACGGCGCCAACGCGATCGGCGGCGTCATCTCGATCACCACGAAGAAAGGCGAGGGCCCGGCCAAGGCCAGCGCCACGCTCGAGGGCGGTGCGCTCGGCACCTTCAACCAGTCGGCGGCGCTCAGCGGATCGAAGGACCGTTTCGACTACGCCTTCAGCGTCGCGCATCTGCGCTCGTCGCATGTGGACGTCACGCCGACCTATGTGCTGCCGCCGGGCCAGTCGGCGAATCCGAATTCCTACGACAACATGACTTATTCGACGCGGCTCGGCGCCAAGGTCACCGACGATCTCAAGGTCAATCTGATCGGCCGCTACACCGATATCCGGCTGAAATATTCCAACGACGATCCGACCGCGTTTCCGTCGTCGCCTTATGCGACCCGATCCGACTACGGCAACAAGGCGTTCTTCGGGCGCGCCGAGGCCGTCTATGCCGCGCTCGACGGCCGCTTCATCAATACGCTCGGCGTCAACATCGCCGACAACCGTCGCACCAACCAGGACCCCAACACCAACCCGCCGACGACCAATGACGGCACGCGCACCGCGGTCAACTGGCGCGGCGAGGTGGCCGTCGCCAAAGGGCACACCCTCGTGCTCGGCGCCGAGCGCTCGAGCGAGCGCGCCAATACGCAGACCTATGCGATGTTCGGCGGCGCGCCGTTGTCCTATTCGGCCAAGAACGGCAACACCGCCGGCTATGCCGAGCTGCAGTCGCAGTTCGCCGAACGCTTCTTCATCGTCGGCAACGTGCGCGTCGATGACGACGACAAGTTCGGCAGCCACAACACCTGGCGCGTCGCGCCGGCTTTCCTGGTGCCGGGCACCGAGACGAAGCTGAAGGGCAGCTACGGCACCGCCTTCAAGGCGCCGACCTTGTACGAGCTCTACGGCGTCGGCGATTTCAATTACGTCGGCAATCCGAATCTGCGGCCGGAAACCAGCCGGGGCTGGGAGCTCGGCTTCGAGCAGCCGCTGCTCGGCGACCGCCTGCGCTTCGGCGTGACCTACTTCCGCAACGACATCAAGGATCTGATCAACAACGTGTTCGCGCCGGTGAACACCTATGTGAATGTCGGCAAGGCCAAGACCGAAGGCTATGAGGCCTTCGTCGACGTCAAGGCGAGCGAGCGGCTGCGCTTCCACGCCGACTACACCCGCACCGACGCGACCGACGAGATCGCCAACACCGAGCTGTTGCGCCGGCCCAAGCACAAGGCCAATTTCACGGCCTCGTACCAGGCCAATGATGCGCTCGGCCTGTCGGCCAGCGTCGTCTATGTCGGTCCGTGGATGGATTTCGACCGTCAGGGCCTCTGGTTCCCGGCGCGCGACTTCCAGGGCTACACGGTGGTCAACATCGCCGCGAACTACGTCGTCAACCAGCAGGTCACGGTGTTCGGCCGCGTCGACAACCTGTTCGACAAGCGCTACGAGGTGCCGGTCGGCTGGAAGGCGCCGGGCGTCGGCGTGTTCGGCGGTATCAAGGTCTCGACCTTGTAGCGCGCATGACGCGGCGCGCGGCCATGACCCGCCGCGCGTCGCGTTGCGAAATTTGCTAGCGTCGCCGCCGGCAATGATTCAGTCGGAGGCGGTGGTGCGGGCAGGTTGGCTGGTCTTGACGGCGGCGCTCTTTCTGGCCGGTTGCATCTCGGACGATGTCGGGCCGAGCCCGGCGGAGCTGAAGGCGCGCTGGGATGCGCAGAACGTCGCGCCGGTGAACTACAAGAACGATCTCGTGGCCTTCCTGCGCACCTATCTCAACCAGCCGGTCGGCGTGCGCAACGCGCAGGCGTCGCAGCCGCTGCTCAAGCAGGTCGGGCAGGGCGATCGCTTCATCGTCTGCATCCGCTATCGCGAGCGCAAGGCGGACAGCAGCTACGCGCCGGCGAAAGACGGCGCCGCGACTTTCGTGTCGGGCAGGCTCGATCGTTTTCTGGATGTGCCGCGCGAGGTCGCCGCGCTGTGCAAGGACGTGCCGCTGGAGCCGTTCCCCGAACTGGAGAAGCTCACGCGGTGACGGCCGGTCCGCCGCAAGCTCGGGACGGATAACTAATAACCGCCGGGGTGACCCGACGGTTCGCATTGTTCATCAAAGTCGAAGTTCATCAAAGGTCGAAAGTGTCCCCGGGCTGCGAGGCTACTTAACCTTGAGGTTCTCCGCCGACGTCTTGCCGCGGTTTTCGACCAGTTCGAACTGCACGGACTGACCTTCGTTCAGCGTGCTAAGTCCGGCGCGCTCCACCGCCGAAATATGAACGAACACATCCTTGCCGCCATCCTGCGGCTGGATGAAACCGTAGCCTTTGGTCGGATTGAACCACTTCACGGTGCCCTGAGGCATGCTAGATCTCCGAAGTATTACGAGTAGGTAGCAATGCTCAGTTTGGCACACTCTTGAACCGGCGAACAAGCGTTCCGAGTGCCCGGCGAGTGTGACAATTGGTTCAATTTTGGGCCAAATCGCCGGACGGGCGCCGAATTCGCCGCCAGAACGGCTGTGGTGCCGGCTGAGGGGATTGAACCCCCGACCTTCGGTTTACAAAACCGCTGCTCTACCGCTGAGCTAAGCCGGCCTCGGCGCGTGACGCCCGGATAGCGGATTAGGCGTGCCAAATCAATTGTATGGCGCCAAGCTCGGCGCGCTGCCTGGTGCCGCGTGGCGTCCGGTTACCGGGCCGGCATGGATGTGGCAGGTGCGGCTTTGGACACATGAAAACGCCCCGTGGCTGGCCGGCCGCGGGGCGTCTTGTTGCGAAAGGTCGGCGGCGGCCCGTTTCCGGCCGCCGCCGTTATGGGTCATCAGGACGTGATATCGCGGTCCTTCGTCTCCGGCAGGAAGAAGAAGCCGACGACGACCGTGATCGACGCGAAGATGATCGGGTACCAGAGGCCGGCATAGATATCGCCGGTCGAGGCCACGATGGCGAAGGCGGTCGCCGGCAGGAGGCCGCCGAACCAGCCGTTGCCGATGTGATACGGCAGCGACATCGAAGTGTAGCGGATACGGGTCGGGAACAGTTCGACCAGCATCGCGGCGATCGGGCCGTACACCATCGTGACGAAGATCACGAGGATGAGCAGCAGGCCGATCACCGCCGCGGGTGCGGCGCGGAAGATGTCGAAGGGATGCGCCATCTTCACGATGTTGGCGTCGCCGGCCTTCGGATAGCCCGCGGCCTGAACGGCGGCGAGAACCTTGGCGTTGTCGGCGGCGGCGGCGTACGGAACGTCGGTGCCGTTGACCTTCACGACAACCGGCGAACCGGCGGCGCCGTAGGAGGTCGAGTACTTGACCGACTGCTGCGACAGGTAGGCGCGGGCGGTGTCGCACGGCCGGGTGAAGACGCGCGTTCCGACCGGGTTGAACAAGTCGCCGCAGGCTGCACGGTCAGCCACCACCTCGACCTTCACGGTCTCAATGGCTTTCTCCAGCGCCGGGTTGGCGTTGCTGGTGATCGCCTTGAAGATCGGGAAGAAGGTGAGCGCCGCGATCAGACAGCCGCCGAGGATGATCGGCTTGCGGCCGATCTTGTCGGACAGCGCGCCGAACACCAGGAAGAAGCCGGTGCCGAGCAGCAGCGACCAGGCGATCAGCAGGTTGGCGGTGTAACCGTCGACCTTGAGGATCGATTGCAGGAAGAACAGCGCGTAGAACTGGCCGGTGTACCAGACCACGCCCTGGCCCATCACGCCGCCGAGCAGGGCGATGAGCACGATCTTGCCGTTCGACCAGTTGCCGAAGGCTTCGGTGAGCGGCGCCTTCGAGCCTTTGCCTTCGTCCTTCATGCGCTGGAAGACCGGCGACTCGTTGAGCTTGAGCCGGATCCAGACCGAAACGGCCAGCAGCAGCACGGAGACGAGGAACGGAACGCGCCAGCCCCAGGCCGCGAAGTCCTTTTCACCGACGATCGTGCGGGTGAAGAGAATGACCAGCAGCGACAGGAACAGGCCGAGCGTGGCGGTCGTCTGGATATACGAGGTGTAGTAGCCGCGCTTGCCGTGCGGGGCGTGCTCCGCGACGTAGGTCGCGGCGCCGCCGTATTCGCCGCCGAGCGCGAGGCCCTGCAGCAGACGCAGCGCGATCAGGATGACCGGCGCGGCAAAGCCGATGGTGGCGGAGCCGGGGAGCAGGCCGACGATGAAGGTCGACATACCCATGATGAGAATGGTGACGAGGAAGGTGTACTTGCGGCCGACGATGTCGCCGACACGGCCGAACACGATGGCGCCGAACGGACGGACGAGGAAGCCGGCGGCGAAAGCGAGCAGTGCGAAGATGTCACGCGTTGCCGGCGGATAATCGCTGAAGAACTGCGCGCCGATGATCGCGGCGAGCGAGCCGTAGAGATAGAAGTCGTACCACTCGAAAACAGTGCCGAGCGATGATGCGAAGATGACTCGCCGTTCGTCGGCGGTCATTCCGCGGTCCTGGACTCCGGACGCGGTGGTCGTTGTCATAGGCGTTTACCCCTGAGTTGACACGTTATGGTCGTGTGTCGGGCGACGCCGTGATTGTCTGTTATGTCGGAGTCGCCTTGGTGCTAGCGATACGCTGCGGTCCGCAACCGCGTCTGTCCGTCTCGCGTCTTACGTCTTTTGTCGAATGCGGATTGTATAAGTTATTGAAAATATTATGGTATATCACGAATGAAGACGGCCGCCGGGGCGCGGCAGATTTTAACAGTTCGGCAACTTCTGCACGGGGAGGGACGCCCGTACCGGAAAGGTAGCCGTCAGATACTGACGGCCAGCCGCTCCAGAACGTCGATCAACCAGGCGGCCGCATGCAGAACCGCCAAACGCTGGGACAGCTTGGCCTTGCGGAAGCTCTCGTTGAGCAGCTTGAGCGCGCGCTTGTGGCCGGGATGCGCCTGCGCCACGGTGCTGAGGCGGTTCAGCCGCGCGAGCAGGGCGTCGCGTTGCCCCTCGACGTCATCGTAGCGTCGGCGGAAATTGTCGCGCGGCGCGGGGGCTGCGGCGCTGCTGGCGGAAGGCTTGCTCACGGAAGGCTTGCCAGACAAGGACTTGCGATCTGCCATTCCGATTAACTTTAACCGCGGTCTCGTGGTGTCAGCCCCGCGAGTCTTGTCGCGGATGACGATGCCGAAATCAAGGCCGGGCGTATGTGGAAAAGCCGGCCGGGTTAATGTTACCTGACGATTGAAAGCGGCCGAGTAAATCGTTCGTATATTGTTGAGGCGAGACATCATGGATGGATCGCCTTGCGATGCGTGCCCTGCTTGCCATAGCTGTTGTGACGGGAACTTTCGGAGCGGCCGCGGCGCATGCGGGCGATCTGTCCGGGCGCGCGGGCTATTACGAGTCGTGGCCGGTCCATGCGCCGCAGCTCCTCGTCTACGACGTCGAGCCCGGCACTGAATATCGCGCCTGGTGGGCGCCGCCGTGGCAGAACCGCCGCTATTTCCCGTTCACCGGCAAGAAGCCGAAGGTCGGACGTCGCGAGGATCTCAACGCGCCCCGGCGCATCGCCGCGCCGGCGCCGACCTATTACCGGGAATGGTCCACGCTCTCGCTGCATCCGCCGCGCGTGATCATGCCGCCGGCCGATGTCACGCCGGAAAATCCATACCTGCCCCTCTTGCCGCCGAAGTGAAACGATGACCTTGACGCGCATCAAAATCGCAGCGCTCGCCTTCGCCGCCACCGTGCTGGGCGTCGGTGCGGCGCAGGCGCAGTATTATTCGTCGGTGCAGGCCGCGCCGCAGCCGCTTTATCCGTACGAGCGGCAAGGGCGCGCACCGAGCCAGCCTTATGCCGTTCAGGTCGCGCCGGGCGCCTATGTCATTCACCGGCCCGGCGAGGAGAACGTACGGCCCGCGCGCCGCGTCCATCGCGCCGCGCCGGCGCCGACGCCGCAGCCGAAGGCCTCGACCGTCAACACGACGAGGGTCGTCTACAGGAAGCCGAAGGTGGTGGAGACGAAACGTTACGTCGACCTGCCGCCGCGCGTGGTCGAGCGCTACACCGTCGTCGATGACAGCAAGGGCGACAGCAAGGTCATTGTCGAGCCGCCGTCCGGCGATGCGCAAGGCGTCGTGCGCAAAGGCAAACCGGACAAGGGCGAGAAGCGCGTCATCCAGGCCGATGCCGAGATCACCATTCTCGGGCCGGATCGCATGACCATTCAGCTTTATCGCAAGGGCGCGCTCGGCAAACCCGGCGCGCGGTTGAACTGAAGTTTATTCGAGAGCTAGTGGGCGGCGACGGCGGGCTGGGGGGCTCGCCGTTTGCTTTTGGGGGGGGTGCCGTAGGGCGCGTTAGAAAAAGCGGCGCAATACGCTGACGCTATTGCGCCCTACGGGCTGGGGTGAGGGACCTCGATGAACCCGATAGTTTGTAACCCCTCACCCGGCACGCTTTCGCGTGCCGACCTCTCCCTGTGGGAGAGGTGAAAAGAGTGCGTGGCGATTCAATCCAAACCATGACCCTCACGCCCGGCTGGCGATGTAGAGCGACAGCACCGCGGCGTTCGAGACGTTGAGGCTCTTGATATCGCCCGGCATGTCGATGCGGGCGACCTTGTCGCACAATTCGCGCGTCGACTGGCGCAGGCCCTTGCCCTCGGCGCCGAGCACCAGCGCCAGCGGCTTGCGCAACGTCATCTCCGGCAGGTCGGCGTCGCCGTCGGAATCGAGGCCGACCACCATGAAGCCGCGCTCCTTCAGCGCGGCGAGGCCGCGGCCGAGATTCTGCACGGTAACGAGCGGCACCAGTTCGAGCGCGCCGGAGGCGGCCTTGGCGAGCGCCGCGGTGGCGTCCGGCGAATGGCGCTGCGTCGTCACGATGGCGGTGGCGGCGAAGGCCGCCGCCGAGCGGAAGATCGCGCCGACATTGTGCGGGTCGGTGATCTGGTCGAGCACCAGCACGGTGCCGCGCGGCGGCACGGCCTCGATCGCCGGCGAGGGCAGGGGATCGGCCTCCAGATAGAGGCCGTTGTGGACGGCGTCGGGCAGCAGGCGGTCGTCGATGGCCGAGGGGCGCACGATTTCCGGCGCGATGGCGGCGGCGATGCCTTCTTCCTCGAGGCGGCGGGCGGCGTTGTCGGTGACCAGCAGGCGGCGCAGGCGCCGCTTCGGGTTGCGCAGCGCCGCCGTGACCGTGTGCCAGCCATAGAGAATGACGAGATCGTCGTCGCCGGACGCGGCGCGCAGGTCCTCGCGGCGGGCGCGGGTGAAGCGCTCGCGGCGCTCGACCTGCTCGCGGGTGGCGCCGGGCTTGGCGCCCGGCTTGGAACTTCGGGGCGCGGATTTTGCGGGACCAGGGCCGGGGAATGGGGGACGTTTGCTCATCCGCGGACATCTAGCGCATGATCCCGAAAAGTGGGACCGGTTTTCGGACAAGATCATGCGCCGGGACGGATCCCGGACGTCCGGAACAGCGGGGTCCGGGCAATTTCCGGCAACGGTCCATTGACTTAGGCGGGGTGCCTGCCCCATAACCCCTGCCATCCCCGCGATCCGTCCGGTCCGGAAAGCCCGATTGTCCATCGGGATCAATGGTCTAGGCGGTTTCATGACCGAAGGTCATGTGTTGGGGATCGGGGGCGAGTGTCCCGAGCGGCAAAGGGGGCGGACTGTAAATCCGCTGGCTATGCCTTCGTAGGTTCGAGTCCTACCTCGCCCACCATTCCTGCCGACCTTCCGAAAGATTGGTGCGTTTGGGCCCGCCCGCAGGCGTCGCCTTACTGCATCGTGATGCTGCGTTTCCTGATGATGTCGGCCCATTGCGCGGTTTCACGCTCGATCCGCGCGGCGAGCGTCTGCGGCGGTTCGATCGACACCGCGAGGCCCTGCGCCTGCAGCTTGTCCTTCATCTCCGGCTGCTCGAGGACGTCTTTGGTCGCCGCGAACAATGCCTCAATCGTGCCCGCGGGCACCGCCTTCGGCGCCAGCATGCCGTACCACGACGTGACGTCGATGCCTTCAACGCCGGCTTCCGCCAGCGTCGGCACCTCGGGCGCCTGCGCGCTGCGTGCGGCCGTAGTCATCGCAAGCGGCACCACTGTCTTCTCGTTGATGTTGCCGAGCACCGCAGGAAGATTGGTCGCCAGCACGTCGATATGGCCGCCGAGCAGATCGGTCAGCGCCTGCGACGAGCCGCGGTAGGGCACGTGCGTCAGGTTCGCGCCTGTCTTTTCCTTGAAGAGCTCCATGGCGAGATGCAACTGGCTGCCGACGCCGGGGCTGCCATAGGTCAGCTTGGCGGTTTTGGCCTTGTCGATCAGTTCCTTGATCGACGTAACGCCGAGCATCTTCGACGCGACGAAGACATTCGGCGCACTGGCGAGCAACGCAACAGGCGCGAAGTCCCGCAGCACGTCCATGCGCATGTCCGGCATCAAGGTCGGGTTGATGGTGAGGTTGCCGGCGGGAATGACGAGCAAGGTCGTGCCATCGGGCGTAGCCTTGCGAACGTAGTCGATGCCGATGTTGCCGGCGCCGCCGGTCTTGTTCTCGACAATGGCGGCGACGCCGGAGCGCGCCTGATATTCCTGCGCCAGCAACCGCGCCAGCACGTCGATCGGTCCGCCGGCGGTAAACGGCGCCACCAGCGTCATCTGGCTTTTGGGGAAGCCGGAAGGCACGCCCGCCGCGAACGCCATGCGCGGCGCGGCGGCGGCCGAGGCGAGGAGCGTCAGAGCGGTTCGGCGCGTGAGGCCCGCCGACGTCCCGGCTTTCATCACATCTTTCCCGCGGCCTGGAGGTCGGCCAGCTGCTGGCGCGCCTGCTGCGCCAGATAGCGGCGCAGGCGGATCACGCCGGCATCGTGCTGGTACAGCATTTCGAACTTCTCGAGGCCCGGCTTGAGCCCGTCCAGCATCTCGCGATCCTGCTCGAGCACGTGCCAGTGGCGTTTCTCGAGATTGGTCTTGTACAGGAAGCGCCAGGTGTCGCGCTGCCAGCCGGACACCTTGCGGGTGCGCCAGAAGAACACGCACATGCGGTCTTCGTCGATCGGCGTGCCGAAACCGGTGATACCGAAATTGCCGCCCGGGCCGCCCGACGGCGGGTAGGGGATTTCGAGGCGCACATAAAGCGCGCCGTTATCCACGAGTTCGCTCCAGTCGAAATTCACATCGCGCTGGCCGCTCTTCTCGAAGAAGAAGCCATGGTCGGTGTCGCGCGTGACGAAATGCGCCTGGGTGTCGCCCTGATACATCGTGTGCGAATTGGCATGCAGGAACGTGCCATGCATGGGATCCATCAGGTTGTCGAAGGCGTAGCGCCACGGCATTTCCCAGTCGGCGTAGCAGAGGAAGCTCGAATAGTCCGGCGCCGAGATTTCCGCCGGCGGCTCGAAAGCGCCGGCTTCTTCATGCAGTGCGTCGCCGAACCAGACGAAGATCGCGCCGGAGATTTCGCGGCTCGGATAGGTCTTCACCGCCTTCTTGCCTTCGAGCGGGCAGCCCGGCTGTCCGGGCACGCTCAGCACCTTGCCGTCGGGTCCGACTTCGACGCCATGATAATTGCAGCGCAGGCGATCGCCCTCGTTGATGCCGCGCGACAGCGGCACGGCGCGGTGCGGGCAGCGGTCGGCCTGCACATGGATTTCGCCGCGGGAGTCGCGCCACAGCACCAGCTTTTCGCCGAGGCGCATGATGCCGAGCGGCTTGCCGCCGGTCTCGACGAAGCGCGAGGGAAGCACGGCCCACCAGCGATTGCGCAGACCGGTGCGCAGATATTGCTGGACCTGCTGATCGGTCGGGCCGGCCGGCGGCGTGGTGGAAGCCGGCTTGCGAGTATCAAGAGCGGTGACTGACATGGCTCAGGCTCCCAGTTCGCGCATCAGCGTGGTGAATTTCTCTTCGGTCCAGTCGCCGCCGTCGAGCGGCCGGACGCGCGTCTTGTTCATGCCGGCGACGACCTCATCGAGCTCGCGCGCTCCTTTGGTGAACACGCTCTCGATGGCGTTGGCGAGTTCCTGCTGCCAGGCGGTCGGCTCGGCCGTGCGGCTCTGGTGCGGGTCGAGATACGGGTAACGATAGTCAGGCATCGCATACCTCCTTCAGATATCGAGCACGAGCCGCGCGCCCTTGGCGCGCGACACGCAGGTCATCATGGTCTGGTTGGCGGCGCGCTCGGACGACGACAGGATGCTGTCGCGGTGGTCGGCTTCGCCTTCGATGATGCGGCACTCGCAGGTGCCGCAAATGCCCTGTTCGCAGGAGCGCGGCACGTCGATGCCGGCTTCCGTCATGACTTCGAGAATCGATTTTTCGGGCGGCACGCTCAGCGTGATGCCGGAGACCGCGCACACCACCTCGAAGGCGCCGCTCACTTGGTCGCTCGGGCGCGAGCGCGGCGCGAACCATTCGAAATGCACCGTGCCTTCCGGCCAGCCGGCGGTGACTTCCTCGACGGCCAGCATCAGCTTCTCGGGGCCGCAGCAATAAACCACGGTGTCAGCCTGCGGCGTCGTCAGTCGCTGCGCGACGTCGAGCCGGGTGCCGGCTTCGCTCGCATGCAGCGACAAGGTGCCGCCCAGTGCCTCGATTTCCTTCAGGAACGGCGCGTCTTCGTTGCGCTTGTTGCAATAGAGCAGGGTCCACGACCCCTTCCTGGCGCTCAATTCCCGCATCATCGGGATGAAGGGCGTGACGCCGATGCCGCCGGCGACAAAGATGTAGTCCTTGGATGCGACCAGCGGAAAATTGTTGCGCGGTGTCGAGACGGTCAGGACGTCGCCGGGACGCAGCCGGCGATGCACGAAGCCTGACGATTGCCCGCCGGTGACGGCACGGATGCCGAGGCGATAATGCGACAGATCATTCGGATCGCCGCACAGCGAATACTGCCGCAAGGTGCCGTCGGGCAGTTTGACGTCGATATGCGCGCCGGGCTCGAAGGCGGGCAGCGGCTTGCCGTCGAGCGACGCGAGCTCCAGCGACAGCACGCCCGGCGCTTCCCAGATCAGGGCGCGCAGACGCACGTCGAAGGTCTGCTCGCCGGGACGCGGCGCGGCGACCGTCTGCGGTTTGGTCATTTCAGCGGCTTCGCCCATGACTCATTCCTTACAGCGCACTTTTGGCCCAGGGGTGCGGCGCCTGGGAGAGGTCGCAGTAAATGGATTTTTGCGCCATCCAGGCGCGGATGCCGTCGCGGCCCTTTTCCCGGCCGAGGCCGGAATCCTTGGTGCCGCCGAACGGCGTCGAGATCGAGAACTGCTTGTAGGTGTTGATCCACACCGTGCCGGTGTCGAGTGCCCGGCCGATGCGCCAGGCTTTCGGGAAATCGCGCGTATAGACGCCGGAGGCAAGGCCGTAGTCGTTGTCGTTCGACTGACGGATAAGATCGTCCTCGTTGTCGAAGGGCAACACGGCGAGCACCGGCCCGAACACCTCGTCGCGGCATAGCCGCGAGTCATTGCCGAGACCGGCGATGATGGTCGGACGATAATAGGTGCCGTCCTTGTAGTCGCTGCCGGACGGGCGTTCGCCGCCGGTGAGTATCTTGCCGCCGTCGGCGCGCGCCTTGGCGACATGGTCCTCGATCTCGTCGCGATGCTTCGGCCGGATCAGCGGCGCGACCTGGGTCGTTGCCTCGAACGGATGGCCGACCTTGAGCCGCTCGGTCGCGGCGACAAGCTTGGCGACGAAGGCATCGTAAATGCCGCGTTCGACGAACAGCCGCGAGCCGGCGATGCAAGATTGCCCGGTCGAGGAGAAGATGCCGAACATCACGCCGGCCACGGCGAGGTCGAGATCGACGTCGGCGAACACGATGGTCGGCGACTTGCCGCCGAGTTCGAGCGACACCGGCATCAGCTTGTCGGCCGCCTTGCGGGCGATGTCGCGGCCGGTCGCGGTGCCGCCGGTGAACGACACCTTCTTGATCGCCTTGTGCGTGACAATGCGCTCGCCGACGATCGAGCCTGCGCCGGGCAAGGTCGAGAACAGGCCCTTCGGCAGACCGGCTTCCTCGATGACGCGCGCGAGTTCGAGGCAGACCAGCGGGCTCCACGACGACGGTTTGAGCAGGATGGCGTTGCCGGCGGCGAGCGCCGGGGCGACCTTCTGGGCGTCCGACGCGATCGGCGAATTCCACGGCGTGATGCCGGCGGTGACCCCGAGCGGCTCATACACCGATAAGGTGAGATAATTGCCGCGTGACGGGGTGAGGGCGTCTTCCATCGTCTCCAGCGCCGCCGCCATGTAGCGGAAGGTGCCGGAGGCGCTCATGGCCAGCGCGCGGGTCTCGGTCAGGGTCTTGCCGGTGTCGCGCGACTGCACATGCGAGATGCGATCGGCATGGCGAGCAATGCCCTCCGAGATTTTGTAGAGATAGCTCGCGCGCTCGTGCGGCAGGAGCTTGCGCCAGGCCGGGTCGTTGACCGCATCCTGCGCGCGCTCGATGGCGAGATCGACATCTTCCACCGAAGCGCCCGGCAGGGTGGCGTTGTGCAAGCCGTCGGCTGGAAAGTTAGAGGTGATGTCGGCGCCGCGGCCGCGCCGCCATTCGCCGCCGATATAGAGCTTGTCCTGGAAGGTGACTTTCTGGTCCATGGTCCCTCTCAGATCGCCACCGCGCCGACGCGGTTGATCAACTCGCGCGCCATGCTGTAGCCGGCGAGCTGCGAGGTTTTCGGATTGGAAGCCGATGGGCGGCCTTCGAGTCGCACCGAGAAATCGCCGCAGCCCGAGCGCACCGCGAATTCGTGAACGTTGCGGGTGACGCCCGGATCGGCGACCAGACGCACCTTGGTCGCGTCGAGCCCGATGCCGGCGATCGCCAGCGTGGCGGCGACATTGGCGTTGAACGGGTAGGTCTGCGCCGCGTCGCGCGCCGAGCCTTCGAAGAAGACCGCCGCGTCCTTGAGCGTGTCGAGATCGAGCAGCTTCTCCGCCGGCGTGCCCTTCCAGGCCTTGGGCGGCTTGCGCCCGGTGTAAATGACCTCTTCGAGTCCGGACAATCTGGCCGAGGCCAACGCATCAATGCCGCCAACCGCACCGGCCGGCAAAACCAGCCGGCCGCCGCCGGATTTTGCCGCCGCTTCAAGTCTGCCGCGAATGGCGTCGTCGGCGAGCGAGCCGATGGAAATGACGATGAGATCGCAGCCGGCTTCGAGAACCGTCGCGCCGTAATCGCGCACCGCGACGTGGCCGGCGCATTCGGCGACAACATCGGGACGGTCGGCGAGCAGGGCCTTGAGGTCGGAGTGGACCGCAGTCGCGGCAGCGAGCGCAGGACCGCAACGCTCCAGCAAGACGCGGGCCTGCGGCGCGGCATCCGCGGGCACCAGGATGGCGACATGATCGAGCGGCGCATCGAGCGCCTTGACGAGCGACGTCAGCGCCAATTCGGCAATGCCGCCAGCGCCGATCAACCCCAATCGCGTCATCTTCTTTGCCATCATGCTGTCTTCCCGGCGGCGCCTGCCGGCGGACCGGCAAAGCTCGCGCCAAACGGACCAATAGCGACCATGTCGACTTCGATGAGGCACGGACCGGGCGCGGCAAGGGCGCGATCGAGTATCGGCTCGAACGCGGCCATATCGGAGACGCGCACATGCGGCAGGCCGACCGCGGCGCAGAGCAGGGCAAAGTCCGGCGTCAGGATGTTGGAATAGACGTGGCGGCCGCCATATTGCGCATCCTGGATGTTGCGGATGACGCCATAGCCTTTGTCGTTCATCAGCACGAATACCATGTTGGCCTGCATCTCGACGGCGGTTGCGAGTTCGCCGATCATCAATTGCGCGCCGCCGTCGCCGATCAAGGCGATGGTCTTGGCCTTGACGCCGGCATGGGCGGCGCCGATCCCCATGGCGATGCCTTGGCCGATGCCGCCGCCCAGCGCGTGCACACCGAGATGCGGTGCGGCGAGGCGGACATAGCGGTTGCCGAAGGTGCTGTTCGAGATGGTGACGTCGCGCACCCACGGATGGCCGTTCTTTGACACGCGGGCGCTGAGCGCATCGGCGAGCGGCACGTAAGGTCCGAGCACCTTGTGCAGGGCCGCTTCGGAGCACTGGCGCGCCGCACCGATGTCCTTGAGGAAACCACCATCGGTATCGAGCTTGCCGGGCAGGCGGCTGAGCAAGCCTTCGAGCGCAAAACGGGCATCGCCGGCGATGAATTGCTCGACCGGGTAATTGCGGCCGCCCTGGCCGACATCGGCGTCGATCTGTACCAGCGGCGGCAGCGGCATGCGGTTGTTCTGCGTTTCGTTGCCGCGCAGGCGCGAGCCGACCACGATCATGAGATCGCACTTGGCGTAAATGCCGACGGCATCCGGCGTCATGTTGAAGGCGCCGAGGCTGCTGGCGTGATCTTCCGGCACCACGGCGCGGCCATTGGTCGAGGTGACGATGCCGAAGCCGCGATCGGCCAGAGCCGTTGCCGCCGTCGCGGCGCCGCGGGCGCCGCCGCCGAGCCACAGCATCGGACGTTTGGCGTTGCGCACCCGGTCCGCCAGCGCATCGAGCGCGGCATCGTCGGGCTTTCTCAAATCGACGCTCGGCCAGCCTGAGACGGTGCGCTTGGCCGTCGGCAGCCGCTGCACGTCCACGGGGATTTCCAGCGACACCGGGCCGGTCGGCGCGGTCAGCGCGTCGCGGGTCGCCGCCAGCAGCGTCTCGACCGCGGCGCTCGGCTCCCAGATGCGGTGATAGGCCTTGCTCACCGCTTTCAGCATGTCGGGCTGTCGCGGCACGTCGTGTATGGCGGCGCGGTCGCGGTCGGCGAATTCGCGGTCGATCTGGGTGGTGATGTGCAGCACCGGCGAACCGGCGGTCAGCGCTTCGACCTGCGAGCCGGCGGCATTGCCGGCGGCGGTGCCGGTCGAGGTGATGGCGACACCGAGGCTGCGCGATACGCGCGCATAGGCATCGGCCATGTTCATGGCGCCGGCTTCGCCGCGCGCCGGCACGAAGGTGATGCGGCCCTGGCGCGCAATGGCGTCGAGGATCGGCATGTTGTGGATCGAGATGACGCCGAACACCACGGTGACGCCCATGTCGGCGAGCGCGCGCGCGATGGCGTCGCCGACCGGCTCGGTCGTTACGGCGCTTTGTGAACTTAGTCGCTCGGTGACGACGATGGGAGCGTTCATGACTCTATGACCCGGGCCTTAGATGAAACGTGACACGCCGCCGGAGACTTCCAGGCTGGCGCCGGTGATGTAGCTCGCGGCTGGCGATCCGAGGAACACGATGGCGCGGGCCGGTTCGTCCGGCGCGCCGAGCCGTTGCAGCGGGATGTGCTTGTCGCGCGCCAGCGCCGTGAACCATTCCTCGCGCGTCAGGCTCTTGTCGGCGCGCGCCTCGAAGCGGCGCTGCCACTGGCCGGAATCGACGAGTCCGAGAAGGATGGTGTTGACGCGGATGCGCGGCGCAAATTCGGTGGCAAGCGATTTGAGCAGGTTCTGCACGCCGGCGCGCGCCGCCGAGGTGCACACCATGTGCGGCTCGGGCTGCAGCGACAGCAACGAATTGACGGCGACGATCGCCGGCGCGGGCGCAGCGTCGAGCAGCGGCTTGAAGGCGCGCAGCGGCAGGATCTGGCTGAAGAACTTCAGATCGAGTTCTTCGCGCCATTGCGCGTCGGTGGTGTCGGCAAACTTGGAGACACGGCCCTGGCCGGCATTGTTGACCAGAAGGTCGAGCTTGCCGCCGCTCCAGCCCTTCACCTTGTCGGCGAAGGCATTGACGTCGCCGCCGTCGAGCACATCGCAGCGCTCCGCCAGCACGGCGCCGGGCTTCACCGTATCGAGCTTGGCCTTGGCGGCGGCGAGGCGATCCGCATCGCGGCCGCAAATGGCGACGCGCGCGCCTTCCTCGATGAGGATGCGCGCGGCCGCAAGCCCGATGCCGGACGTTCCGCCCGTCACCACCGCGCAAGTATTGGCAAGGCCCAGATCCATCGTTGCCTCTCAACCGCCGTTGCTGGCCGCGCGCGGTGCGGCGCTGGCGTGCCAGCCGAGACGTTGCGAAATCTCACGGGCCGCCGCCGCGACTTCGACGGCGAGCTGATTGTGCCGGGCCCCGCCGGCGAAGTCGGCGGCGTGACCGATGACATTGAGCGCGGCGATCGGCGTGCCCGTCGCGTCGAAAATCGCCGCGGCGACCGAGCTGATGCCGGCCTCGAAATTGCCCTCGCTCCAGGCGAGCCCCGCCTTGCGGTCAACATCGAGTTGGGCGTGGAGCTGCGTAAGCGTCGTCGGCGTTCGCGCGGTCACCGCCTTCAGCACCGTTCCGGCATAGAGCCGATCGACTTTGTCCGGCGGCAGATGCGCGAGAATAATGCGGCCCATATTGGCGGCATGGGCGGGCAGGCGGCTGCCGACGCGGATATTGCTGGCGAAGGTGTGGTTCGGCACGCGGCGCGCGAGATAGACGATCTCCTGGCCGTCGAGCGCGCCGAGATGCGACGACAGGCTCAGGTTTTCGGTGAGCCGCGTCAGCACCGGCACCGCGGTCTGCACCAGGTCTTCGGAGAAGAAGGCTTGCGCCGTCAGTCCGATCAGGCCGATGCCGATGCGCCAGCCCTGGCCGTCCGGCAGCGCTTCGATGAAGCGCTCGACCTCGAGCGTGTGCAGGAGCCGCAGCAATGTGGTGCGGTTGATGCCGAGTTCGCGCGCCGTCCGCGACATGTTGGTGACGCGGTCGCCTTCGGCGATATGGCGCAGCAGGCGGGCGGCGCGCTGCACCGGCGGCGAGACGTAAGGATCGCCGCCGGCTTCCGCCGCGGTTTCATCGACGCGTTCAAGCATCGGAAGCCTCGATCAGGTTGACCAGCAGACCGGCCACGGCCGCGGGGTTCTCCTGCGGCAGGGCATGGCCTGCGCCGGGAATTTCGTGGTAACCGGCCGGGCGAGGCAGTGCGTCGTAAAGCTTGCGCGCGTTGGCCGGCGGCGTAATGACATCATGAGCGCCAACCGCCACGAGCGTGTTCATGGACAGGCTGGCCGCGTCGGCCAGCAGGTCGCCTGCGCCGAGCGCGCGCGCGGCCTGCATGTAACCGACCGGATCGACGGCCGCCATGGCCTCACGCACGGCATTGAGCACAGCGGGTTTGGCCTCGGGCTGATAAACAAGTCGCGCCGCGCGTTTGGCGGCAAAGTCGCGCGCGCCAAGCGCGCGCAGTTCGTCGATGCGGCCCTGCACGGTTTCCGGCATCGTCTCGCCGGCCTTGACTCCATAGCCGAGCGCCGGTGATAGCAGCGCGAGCGCGCTGACGCGCACGGGGTGGCGCGCGGCGAAGCTGCCGGCGAACAGGCATCCCAGCGAATGGCCAACCAGCGTGACGCGCTCGAGACCGAGGGCATCGATAAAGCTCAGCAAGGCGTCGGCGTAGTCATCCGGCCGCGGGAAGGAAGCCACCACCGACCGCGAGCCGCCATAACCCGGCGCGTGCCAGGCGATCGCGTCGAACGCTTCCGGCAGCGTACCGAACAGCGGCTCGAAACTGCCGGCATTGCTGCCGATGCCGTGCAACAGCACGATCGTGTCGCCGCGCCTGGTGCCCGGGCGGCGCAGGAAGCCGATGCCTGCTTCGCGGCCCGCCATCACGTCGGTGATGTTGGCGGTGACGGTCATGGCTTAGTCGAGGGCGCGCCCGCCGCTTTCGGCAGATAGTGCAGGACGCGGCTTTCGATGGCGGTCACCGCCCAGTACATGGCGATGCCGATCACGGTAAGCAGGGCGATGGCGTCGAACACCATGGCGGTGTTGGCCTGGCCCTGGCCGAAGCTGATGAGATAGCCGAGGCCGATTTCACCGCCGACCAGTTCGCCGACGGTGATGCCGATCACCGCGAGCGTTGCGCCGATGCGCAGGCCAGCAAGCAAATTGGGCATCGAGAACGGCAGCATGATCTTGAAGAAGATCTTGGTCCTGCTCATGTTGTAGGCGCGCGCCAGGTTGACCAGATCGCGGTCCATGATGCGCATGGCCTGCAGCACGTTCACCAGGATCGGGAAGAACACCACGAGGATGGTGACGATCAGCTTGGGCCAGGCGTTATAGCCGAACCACAGAATGAACAGCGGCGCGAAGGCGACCTTCGGCGCGATCTGCAGCGCCAGGATGTATGGCGACAGCACCTTCTCCCATGTTGGCAGCAGGCCGAGCGCGTAGCCGAACACGGCCCCGAGCAGGCCGCCGAGCACGAAGCCGACGATCGACATCGACGCCGTCGACATGAAGTGCTTGAGCAGATTCTCCTGATTCCAGAGACGGATCATCTCCAGATAGAGATCGCTGACGCGCGGGATGATGTATTTCGGCACCCCGAGCATCGGCGGCAGATATTGCCAGGCGATCAGCACGACGACGGCGACGGCGACGCTGGCCAGCGGCGCGCCATAGCTGGGCCGCCAGAGCCGCCCCCCGGAGGGGGCGAGCGCCGGGCGTTGCAGCGTTACGGTGCGATTGGCCGGTTTGCTCATCGCCGTCTCCGCGTATGTCATGACACGAACTGGTTGGTGTAGAGATCTTCCACCGGCACGGCCGACTGGATGATGTTGTTCTGGACGTAGAAGTCCTGAACCTGCTTGATCCGCTTCGGATCGAAGCTGCCGAGCGCCGACGCCGGCGTGGTGGCGTACACTTCCTTCACGTAGCGGTTCAGGATGGTTTCGATTTCCTTTTCCTTGCCGGTGTGCTGCGGCACCTGGGCGACGTAGTCCTTCGCCGCGGCGACCGGGTCGGCCATGCTGTCGCGCATCGCCTGCAGCACGGCCTTGACGAAGCCGCCGACGGCCGCGGGACGCTCTTTGACCATCTTGTCCGAGGTGAGGATGGCCTGCGCCATCGCCGGGAAGGTCTTTTCGATCGGGAAGTAATCGAGCGGCACGCCGCCGGTTTCGATTGCCACCGCCCATTCCGGCACGGCCATGATGCCGTCGAGCGACTTGGCGATCATGAGCTGGGTCACGCCGGCGGGGCCGACCGCCTGGATCTGCAGTTCGTCGCGCTTGATGCCGTTGGCCGCGAGCACGGCGAGCAGGGCGTAGTAGCCGGTGTCCTGATAGCCGATGACGCCGAGCTTCTTGCCCTTGAGGTCGGCGAAGCCCTTCATGCCGACTTCCTTGCGGGTGACGAGCGTGAACAGCGGGTGCGAGCCGAGCTGCGCGACCGCGCGCACCGGCAGGCCGTTCGGCCGCACGATCATCGAGGTTTCGCCGAGGCCGCCGCCGATATCGGCATTGCCGGCACCGACCTGCTGGGCGACGTCGGCGCCGCCCTTGCCGGTCTGGAAGGTCACTTCGACATTGTTCTTCGCGTAGTAGCCGCGCTTGAGCGCAAGCTGGAACGGCAGGAAGGCCGGCAGGAAGCTCGGCGCCGGGAACAGGTAGGTGATCTTTTCCGGCGCGGCAAAAGCCGGGCGGATGGCGGCGGTGGCAATGAGGCCGCCAAGTGCGGCGCGGCGCGTGATCTTCATGTCAGTGAACTCCCCTTGTGTTGACTGGATGACGTTTGGTGTTGTGCGGGCGATTGTCGTTGACGGCGCTCACGCATCTTCGCGCTCGCCGAGATGCAGGGCGTGGAACAGATGCTTGATGATTTCGCTGGCGCGCGGCGTGCCGGCGCGGGCGATCGGATTGTCGCGGTCGGGCAGGCCGACATTGATCTCTTCGACGATGCGGCCGGGGCCGTCGCTCATGACCAGAATGCGGTCCGACATTGCGACGGCTTCGGAGAGGTCGTGGGTGATGAGCAGGGTGGTGAGGTTCGACCCGGCGATGGTCGCGGCGAAGCTCTTCTGCAGCACCAGCTTGGTCTGCGCATCGAGCGCCGAGAACGGCTCGTCGAGCAGCACCACATCGGGATTGATGGCGAGCGTGCGGGCGAGCGCCGCGCGCTGCCGCTGGCCGCCGGAGATCTGGTAGGGATAGCGATCGGCGAATTCGGTCAGGCGGCAACGCTTGAGTTCGCGCATGGCGCGCTCGCGGCGCTCGGCCGCCGGCATGTCGCGCGCTTCGAGGCCGAACTCCACATTGTGCAGGACCGTGCGCCAGGGCAGCAGCAAGTCCTTCTGCAACATGAAGCCGACATGCGAACTCGGGCCCGCGACCTCGACGCCATGCAGAGAAACAGTGCCTTCGCTGGGTTGGTCGAGACCGGCGACGAGATTGAGCAGGGTGCTCTTGCCGCAACCCGACGGTCCGACGACCGAGACAAACTCACCTTCCCCGACATTAAAGGACAAATCGCGGACGGCCGTGAACGGCGGCGCACCCGCGGACCGACCGGGGAAGCGGCGTGCCACATCGCGCAGTTGAAGAACGGTCGAGGTCACAGTCACCTAGCGTTCACTCCGATTTGTTCAAATATGAACTTGTCGTTCGTACTTTAAACAAGTTCACACCTGAACGCGGAGCGAGTCAATCCGCGCGATGATCGAAATTTCATCGTGCAATGCACCATTTGTTTGCACTGCGGCGCGACAGCACAGGGGATTTTGGCTGTTCTATCTCTCGTTGGCGACGCGGCTGGACGGTCTTTTTAAACTGCCTGCAATTTCCGCTTTCCAAAAAATAGTTTTATCTGGTATACGATGTTTAATTAGCGCAACAAATTGAATGGCGCGCGATGGCCAGGAACGAGACTTCGCCCGAGAATTCAACGCTCAGTGCCGCCTCGGGCGTGCCGAGCGACGAGCGCTACCTCGTGCCGGCGCTCATTCGCGGTCTGACGATTCTTCAGCGCCTGTCGGGCGAGACTCGCGGTCTCACCTTGTCGGAAGTCGCAGCGGCGCTAGGCGTCACGCGGTCCTCGGCCTACCGGCTGCTGTTCACGCTCGGCCACATGGGCTTTGTCGTCTTCGACGCCGACACCAAGACCTACGCGCTGGGTCCGGAAGTCCTCCGCCTCGGCTATGGCTACCTGGCATCGCGCGATCTGGTCGAAGTCGCGACGCCGCATCTCGTGCGTCTGCGTGACCGCACCGGCTGGTCGGCTCATCTCGGGGAACTGCAGGGGCGCGACGTGGTTTATCTCGCCCGCGTCGCCACGCGGCGCTCGATCGCCAGCACCGTTCATGTCGGCACCCGGCTGCCGGCGCGCGCGACCACG
The DNA here is from genome assembly GCA_017849615.1 of Pseudolabrys sp. Lineage (GTDB taxonomy): Bacteria > Pseudomonadota > Alphaproteobacteria > Rhizobiales > Xanthobacteraceae > Pseudolabrys. Next base: position 23,965 of record JAFIGS010000018.1, read on the forward strand.
ATGGGACGCATTCTGCTGTCGGGCCTGAGCTCCGACGAAGTGCGCGATCTCTATCGCGACCAGCCCTATTCCGGCGAAGCCGGGCAGGGCAGCCTCGCCGATCTCGATGCCCAGCTCGCCACCGATCGCGCCAATGGCGTGGTCGTGCAGGTTTCGGGCTACGAGCCCGGCGTTGCCAGCGTCGCGGCGCCCGTGCGCGACACCAGTGGCCAGATCATCGCCGCCATCAACATCTCGGCTGTCGCCTTGCTGACCACCGAAACGGATCTGCAAGGCCCGCTCACCGCGGAAGTCGTGGCGACGGCGCAAGCTATTTCACGTGACCTCGGCTTCAAGGCCGTGGGCGAAGTGGATGGTGCCGGAGGGACGCAGGCGCGTCATTCGGCACGTTGAAGACCAGCGAACAGTAAACCCGGCATACCAAGGAGTTGAAACATGGATGATGTGACCCGTCGGTCCTGGGACCGCCCCGAAGGCGCAAGCTTCGAAGACTGGATGAAGAGCCGCGTCGCCCGCGTCTCGGACCGCGCCTATGACTGGAACGCGCTCAAGTTCCAGGCCGATTTCGATCCGAAGTATCGTCGCGCGCAGAAGCGCTTCATCGGCACCGGCGGCACGGGCGTCGCGAAGGACACGAATGTGATCCCGGCCGAGCATTTCACGCTGTCGAACATGATCATTCCCGCCGGCGGCGAAGGCCCGATGCATCTGCACACCGATGCCGAGGAAGTCTTCTTCGTGCTGCGGGGCAAGATCAAGGTCATGGTCGAGAAGGACGGCGAGTATTTCGAGACCATCCTCAATGAGCGCGATTGCGTCTCGGTGCCGCCCGGCGTTTATCGCGGCGAAATCAACATCGGCGAGGAAGACGCGATCATGATGGTGATGATCGGTTCGCCCAAGCCGGTGACGCCGACCTATCCGCCGGATCATCCGCTCGCCAAGGTCAAGCGCGGCTGAGGTCGCATGACGGCTCCAGCGGCCGCCGCTCATGCGGTGGCGGCCGCTTCTGACTTGTTGCTGTATCCGGTCCGGCCGGGACGAGGGAGTTTATGACATGTCGCTAATGGGCATCGATGCCGTTGTTTTTGGCGTTGAGGATATGGCGGAAGCCAAGCGCTTCCTCGCCGACTGGGGGCTGACCGAGGTCAGCGCCGATGCCGGCAAAATCGTTTATCGCACCCGGGACGGCGCCGAAGCCATCGCCCGTCCGATCGATGCGGCCGATCTGCCGCCGGCGATCGAAGGCGGCAAGACGGTGCGCGAAGTGGTCTGGGGCGCGGCCAGCCAGGCGGAACTCGACGAGACCTTGTCGCGGCTGAAATCGCTGCCGAGCTACAAGGTCGGCGCCGACGGCCTGCCGCGCGTCACCGATCCGAACGGCATGAGTCTCGCCTTCCGGGTGACCAAGCGGACGCCGCTCAAGGTCGAGCCGACCTTGCCCAACGCGCCGGGCTCGCATAACCGCGTCAACAAGCGCTCGCCGATCCACGACCAGGCGCATCCGATCAATATCGGCCATGTCGTCCTGTTCGCCAACGACTTCGCCGCCATGCGCGCCTTCTATACCGAGAAGATGGGCTTCTCGATCAGCGACGAATATCCCGGACACGGCGTCTTTATGCGCTGCCAGAAGATCGGCGACCACCACAATACATTTGTCCTCAACCGCCCCGGCAAACCCGGCATCAACCACGTTGCTTTCACCGTCACTGACATTCACGAACTGATCGGCGGCGGCATCGCCATGGCGAAGAAGGGCTGGAAGACGGAAATCGGTCCGGGCCGTCATCCGATCTCGTCCGCTTACTTCTGGTACTTCGAGAATCCGCTCGCGGCGCCGCTCGAATATTACGCCGACGAAGACTTCTGCGGCGAAGGCTGGAAGCCGAGCACTTTCGAGCGCAAGCCGGAACTGTTCGCCGAATGGGCCATCGTCGGCGGCATCGACGGCACGACGCGCCGGCAGGCTTCGGGCATCGACAAAAGCGGCCGTGGACACGCGTGAGGGCTGACATGCGTCCCGATCTGCGGCGCATCGTGGCGGTGGAAGCGCATCGGCGGCGGTCCGGGCGCATTCCCTCGCGCGTCCATTCGCTCGGCACCGGCGAGACATTCGCCATAGAGCCGGCGCCGGATGGATTCATCGATGTCGAAACCGGTATGACCATCCGCAGCCGCGGCAGCGCCATCGTCTTGCCGGACGGATCGGAGCCGGTCGAACTGACGCTGATCGGCGACATTCTGTTTGAAGGTATCGAACGCCCCGGCGGCGAACCGTTCTTCGGCCGCGCCGGCGGCGGATCGTCGGTCACGCTCTACGACCGGGCGCAGAACGACTACTTCCAATACGCCCTTGGCACCGAAGAAGATCGCATTTGAGTGAGCCCATGACACAGCGCTTTGCCGGCAAACGGATCGTGGTGACAGGGGCGGGGCGGGGCCTCGGCTTTGCCTTTGCCGAGCGGCTGGCCCGCGAAGGTGCGAGCGTCATCATCGCCGAGATCGACCCGGTGACCGGTGCCGAAGCCGAGAAAAAGCTGCGTGACGCGGGCCTTGCCGCGCGCTTCGTCCAGACCGATATCGCTTCGGAAGCGTCGGTCGCGGCGATGGCGCAGGAAGCCGCGCGGGATTGCGACGGTATCCACGGCCTCGTCGCCAATGCCGCGCTGGCCAACAATGTTGGCGGCAAGACCTTCGACGAAATCACGGTCGAGACCTGGGACCGTCTCATGGCCATCAATGTCCGTGGCACCTGGCTGACGGTGCGGGCCATCGGGCCGCTGATGAAGAACGGCGGCTCCATCGTCACGCTTTCATCGGACACGATCTACTGGGGGCCGCCGCGGCTCCTGCACTATGTCACCAGTAAATCGGCGATCGTCGGCATGACGCGCTCGCTGGCGCGGGAATTCGGCGAGCGCATGATCCGCGTCAACTGCCTGCTGCCGGGCCTGACCATGGGCGAGGCGACCAAGGACATTCCACAGACGCGCTGGGCCGACTATGCCGAGCGCACTATCCTCAAACGCACGCAGCAGCCGGACGATCTCGACGGCGTCGTGGCGTTTCTGATGTCGGACGATTCGAAATTCATCACTGCCCAGACGCTGGCCGTCGATGGCGGTTTCTCGATGCATTGAGGGGGATTCATGAAGATAGGCATCAACGGCGGCGGCATCGGCGGTTTGGCGGCGGCGATCGCGTTGCGTCAGGCCGGTCATGAGGTCGAGGTGTACGAGCAGGCCTCGGACTACAGGCGCGTCGGCGCCGACATCAATCTGACGCCCAACGCGGTCGCGGCGCTCAAGAGCCTGGGCGTATTCGACGACCTGCAGGAGACCGCGGCGCGGCCGAGCCATCGTATCAGCCGGACCTGGGACACGGGCGAGGAGACCTCGCGCCTCGAGATGGCGAATGCTGCTGAAGAGAAATACGGCGCGCCGCAGCTCACCATTCACCGCGCCGATCTGTTGCAGGCGCTGCGCCGGCAGTTGCCGGACGATGTCATCAAGCTCGGCTATCGCATCGAGGCGCTTGATCTGAACAGCGAGCGACCTTCGGTTCGTTTCGCCAATGGCGAGACGCGTACGGTGGACGCGCTGGTCGGCGCCGACGGCATCCACTCGCCGACGCGCACGGCGATGTTCGGACCGGAGCATCCGCAATTCACCGGGCTGGTGTCCTATCGGGCCGTGGTCGATCGCAGTAAGCTCAATGTGCCGAACCTCGATGCCTTCACCAAATGGTGGGGGCCGACGCCCGATCTGCAGATCGTGACTTTTCCGCTCAACCGCGGCCGCGAGACCTTCATCTTCGCGACGACGGCGCAGGACGACTGGCGTCACGAATCCTGGACCATGGAGGGCGATGTCGAGGAACTGCGCCGCGCCTATGCCGGCTTCCATCCCGAAGCGCGCGCCTTGCTCGACGCCTGCGACAGCGTGACCAAATCCGCGCTCTACATTCGCGAACCGTTGCCGCAATGGTCGCTCGGCAGAACGACGTTGCTGGGGGATGCCTGTCATCCGATGGTGCCGTTCATGGCGCAGGGCGCCTGCATGGCGATCGAGGACGCGGTCGTACTCGGCCGCGCCCTACGCGGCGTCACCGAAGCCGGTGTTGCCGATGCCTTCAAGCGCTACGAGAACGCACGCAAGGAGCGCACCGCCAAGGTGCAGATCGGCTCGCGCGGCAATGAATGGCTCAAGCAGGGCGGCAACGCCGACTGGGTCTATGGCTATTCCGCCAGCACGGTCGCGCTCGACGCGGTCGCCTGACCGCTGCCGTTGTTACTGACGCGGCGCGGTCGTCTCGGGCATAGTCTCTGTCGGCGGCGAACTGCGATCGGACTGCGTGATCGCGATCGGCTGATCGCGGATCCTGCGGGCTCTGGTTGGATTTGCCGCTGACCAGGGCGAAAATGACCACGACGACGGCCGCGCCGCGCAGGCCGAGCACCAGCCAGTTCGTGGGGTTCTTGGTCTCTGGTTTGCGATTGTCGGGCGCCATTGTCGAGTGGCGGAGGGCAAACGTCTCCGCACCGTGACCATTCCCGAACAATTTACCACGCCGCCGAGTGCGGGTGACGACTAGGCTCGTCGGCTGAATATGTGGATTGCGGGTGGGGCTGTGAGAAGCGTCGAGGACGACGACGCTGGGTGATCCAGCGGGATCTCGCCGGACGCCAGTGCAATCGTCGCGTTGAGCGATCGCGGCCAGCGGCGACCATTATCGGTCAACGGCGCAAAGTGGCGGCCGGCCGCGACCACGATTTCGTCACGCTTCCAGCGGCGCGCAAACGCGATAACGTGTCCGGCGTCGGGGCCCGACACGTCGAGGCCGACATAGTCGCCGCGGCGGAACAACTCGGCGTGCGCGTGGCGAATGTCGAGCAGCTTGTGCAGCAGGTGCAGCTTGATGCGGCCGTCCTGCCACGACCCAGCGAGGCTTTGCCAGTCGGTGTCGGGCTTATGAATTTCGGCCGCACGCTTGACGAAGTCCACCGGCCGCCGATTGTCCGGATCGACCAGCGACAGGTCCCAGTATTCGGTGCCCTGGTAAACATCCGGAATGCCCGGGCCCAGCACCTTCAGCGTCAGTTGCGACAGGCTGTTCAGGGCGCCGATGAGCGATGTGCGGGTGGCGAAGGCGCCGAACGACGCCAGAAACGCCCCGGAGCGCGAAGGATCGAACAGGGCGCCGATATAAGCGTCCAGCGCCGCCTCGTACTGTTCGTCGGGCGCGGTCCAGCTCGTTTCTTGTTTGCCTTCGCGTGCCGCCTTGAGGGCATAGGCTTTCATCCGTGCCGTGAAATCATCGTCGGGCGTGTCGGGCCAGGCGCCAATGAGCGCCTGATAAATCATGTACTGATGCCCCTTGCTTGGCCACGGCTTGCCGCCGTGCCGGGCGAGGCCGCTATTCAAGGCGTCCCACTCGTTTACAAGTGTCGCCCATTCGTCCGGCATCTCGCTGAGCGCGAGAATGCGCATGCGAGCGTCTTCGCCGCGCTTGGTGTCGTGCGTGGCGGTCGCGGTCAGGCCGGCGGGCGACGTTCTCGTCCGCTCCGCCTGCAGGTCGTGGAATTGCCGAGGCGACAACGCGCGCGCATGCGGATGCCCGCCGACCTCGTTGAAGGCAAGAAAACGGTGGTCTCGGTAGAACACCGTGTCTTCCAGCGCCTTGGCCATCAGCGGACCGGTGAACTGTTGCAGCTTGAGCGCAAAGTTGCGAACGCGCGGCGCGCTGTAGCCGGAATTGCCGACGAGATCGAGGCTGATGGCGTCGCGCAGGAAATCCATGATGTCCGGATCGGGGCCGCCCCAGCGCGCGCGGGCGCGTGCGATGGTGGCGTCGATAATGGCGCGGTCCTTGTCCGAGGCGCCGCCCGCCGTGACGTAGGTGCGATAGACCGGGAACTCAAGCACGTAGAGCAGCAGCGCCTCACGCAGGCGATTGAGCGTGTAGTCTCGTGTGCTGAAATGCCCGGCGGCGATGCGCGCGAGCTGCAGTCCAAGGACGGTGAACTCGCTCGCCAACATGGTGTCGATCACGCGGCGCTTGGCGGTGTCGAGCATCTCTTCCGGCGTTGCCCGTTCGCCGGTGAAATCGCGCCATATGCGTTCGAGAGTATCGAGGCCGTCGCCGTCGGCCAGCACATGACCGATGACATTGAGCCATTCGTATCCGGTCGTGCCGGCGACGCCCTTGAATTCCGGCAGCGCTTCGCCGTCGCCGAGGATCTTCTCGACGCCGATCCAGAACGGGCCACGGCGGTTGGGCCCGCGGGCCTTGGTGACCAACTGGTTCAGGCGCTTGACGTATTGCGCCGGATCGCGGAGCCCGTCGATGTGGTCGAGGCGCAAGCCCTGCAATTGTCCGGCTGCGATCAGACGCGTCACCAGCGGATGAATGGCGCGGAAAACTGCCGGGCGTTCGACGCGTAGCCCGGCAAGATCGTTGATGTCGAAGAAGCGGCGATAATTGACGGCCGCGAACGCCACGCGCCAGTAAGCGAGGCGATAATGCTGGCGTTCCAGCAGGCGATGCAGCGCCGCTGCACCGGCTTCGCCGCGATAGGCGGCAAGGCCGCGATCGATGACACCGGCGGCGCCGTCGATGTCCATGAGGGCCTGCTTGAGCGCCGGCGCGTCCCGGTAGGCGGGCTTGTTCGGCTCGCGATATTGCTGGGCGAGCGCGATCAGCTTCTGCGCCGGCAATTGATCGGACGCGCCGATGGCCGTTACCAGCGAGCGCAGGATCTCCGCGTAACGCTGCGGATTGATCGGCAGCTTGTGCTCGAAGTACCAGACCGCGAAGCTGCCGCTGTCCGGATCGTAGCGCAATTCGAGTTCGCCGGATTGCAGGGCGTCGCCATAAGGCCGGCCGAGGATGGGCAACAGCACACCGGGATTGCGCCGATACGGGATCGCCTCCCAGTCGATGTCGAAGGCCCCGGCATGCGGCGAGAGCTCGCCCCATTCCAGCACGTCCAGCCACCACTGATTGTCCGAAAGCCCGACACCCATGTGGTTAGGTACGAAATCGAGGATAAGGCCGAGATCGTTCGCCCTTAGCGCAGCGCTCATTCTGGCGAAGCCGTCATCGCCGCCGAGTTCGGGATTGAGACGGTCGTGATCGACGATGTCATAGCCGTGGGTGCTGCCCGGTCGCGCCTTCAGGAAGGGCGAAGCGTACAGATGACTGATGCCGAGCGCCTTGAGGTAGGGCGCCAGCGCGGCGGCATCGTCGAAAGTGAAATCCTTGGTGAACTGGATTCGGTAGGTCGCGAGCGGAACGGCCGGGGGCATGGCGTCAGGCTCCGATCGCGGCATGGACCGACCATGGTGGCAGCGTGTCGGGCGGTTTGGGTCCCCAGATGGATTCACCCCAGGTAAGATTCTTCGGCTGTGGCTTCGCGTCGCCGGTCAGGTTGGCCAGGAGACACAAGGTTTTGCCTTCCGAAGACCAGCGGGCCGTCATGATGCCGTCGTTGATGGACACGCGACCGGGTCCGGTCATGGACCGGAGCAGCGGGACGACATGCTTGTGTCTCGCTGCGAGAAGCGAACGCGTCAGTTCTAGCCGATCGGCATGAGCAGGCTGCCGGCGCGCGTTCCAGTCGAGCCTGGCGATGTCGCGCGTCCGCTCGGCGAGCGGATCGGGAATCTCGTCGCCGTGCCTGGCATAGGCTTCGGCGAATTCGCGCTTGCGGCCGTTCCGAACCGCGTCGGCGAGGTCGCCGCCAAAGTCGCAGAAGAAGGGGAAGGGCTCGGTGGCGCCCCACTCCTCGCCCATGAAGAGGAGCGGCGGCCCGGGCTGCAGCAACAGCACGCTGAGCGCGGCGGCGACGGCATTCCCGTCCGCCAGTGCGGTCAGGCGCTCGCCAAGCGGCCGGTTGCCGATCTGGTCGTGGTTCTGAATGAAGTTGACGAAGGCCAGACGCGGCAGCGCCGCGCTCGGCTTGCCGCGCGGCGTGCCGTTGCGGTGCGGCGAACCTTCGCCCTGGTAGGCGAAACCTTCCGCCAGCGTTCGCGAAGCATGCCGGGCGTCGTCGTCATAATCCCGGTAATAGCCCTGCGTCTCGGTCGTCAGCAGGACATGCCAGGCATGGTGATAGTCATCGTTCCACTGCGCCTTGTAATGCCCGGCCGGCGGATCTTCGAGCGGGGCGAGCCGGCTCGCGTTGTTGTCGTCGTTCTCGAGCACCAGATGGATATGGCGCCCGGTTTCCCGCGCAAGGATGCCGACGGCCTTGCTGATCTCCTCCAGCACATTCGGCTCGCCCGGCGCGACGATGGCGTGCACGGCGTCGAGCCGCAGACCGTCGAAGCGATAATGGCGCAGCCAGTGCACGGCATTCTCGACGGCGAAGGCGCGCACTTCCGGGACGCGGTAATCGATGGCGCTGCCCCACGGCGTATGCGCGTCGGTAAAGAACGACGGCGCGATACGGCCGAGATAATTTCCCTCGGGACCGAAGTGATTATAGACGACATCAAGAAACACCATGATGCCGTGCTGATGCGCGGCGTCGATGAGCGCCTTGAGGTCTTCCGGGCGGCCGTAAACGGAATCCGGCGCGTAGAGCAGAACGCCGTCGTAGCCCCAATTCCAGCGGCCGGGAAAATCGGCGAGCGGCATCAGTTCGAGCGCTGTGATGCCGGTCTCGACCAGGTGGTCGAGCTTGTCGATCATGGCGCGATAGGTGCCTTCGGGTGTGAAGGTGCCGACATGGTTCTCGAGGAAAACCACTTCTTCCCAGGGGCGGCCTTTCCAGTTGGTCGCGCGCCAGCCGTAACCGTGATCGATCACCTCGCTTGCGCCGGCAACGTCATCCGGCTGGAAGTGCGAGGCGGGGTCAGCAATCGTGACCTCGCCGTCGATGCGGAAGCTGTAGCGCGTGCCGGCTTTGGCCCCGGGCACATGCGCGGTGAACCAGCCGCCGTTGTCCCGTTGCATCGGGCGGGCGCTGTCGAGCACCAGATCGACCGATTTGGCGGCCGGCGCCCATAGGCGGAAGGCCACGCCATCATAGGCGATCAGCGGTCCGAAGGTGGGGGTCTCGCTCACGACTGGCCCGCGAAAACGACGATCGAGCGCGGTTTGATGGTCCATGGCGACCCGGTGTCGCCGGGGATGTCCTGCGGACCGTCATTGCCGGTGTCGATGAGATTCTCCCATTTCGGCGCCCCTTCCCAGGCCGGGAAGATCACCTCGACGTCGTGATCGGCGCCATTGAGGATGATGTAGAGCGGCGGGTCGCTTGCCTTGGGACCGGCGAGAATGTAGCAGACGAACTTGCCGTCGGGGAAATTCCAGTCCTCGTCCGTCATTTCCGTGGCGCCGGGCGTGAGCCAAAGCACATCATGGGTACCGTCGGCTCGCTTGCCTTCCAGCCACTTGTTCTGCCGCACCTGGGGATACTGCTGGCGGATTTTCGCGAGCGTGCCAACGAAGTCGGTGAGATCGTCATCCGTGCCGAGCGCCGACCAGTCGACCCAGCCGATTTCGTTGTCCTGGCAGTAGGTGTTGTTGTTGCCGCCCTGCGAATTGCCGACCTCGTCGCCGGCGAGCACGAGCGGGATGCCCTGCGCCAGGTAGAGCGAGGCCAGTTGATTGCGGCGCAACGTGCGGCGCAGCTCGAGGATGGCGGGATCGTCCGTCGGTCCCTCGACGCCGCAATTGGTGCTGACATTGTCGTCGGACCCGTCGCGGTTGTCCTCGCCGTTGGCCTCGTTGTGCTTGCCGTCGTAACTATAAAGATCGGCGAGCGTGAAGCCGTCATGCACGGTGACGTGGTTGATGCTGGCGCGCGGTGAGCGGCCGTCGTGCTGGAATTGCACCGACGAGCCCGTCATCGCGTGGGCGATGTCGCCGATCAGGTCGCCGTCACCGCGCCAGAACCGCCGCAGCGTCCTGCGATAAATGTCGTTCCATTCCGACCAGCCGTTGGGGAAACCGCCGACCTGATAGCCGCCCATGCCGACATCCCAGGGCTCCGCGATCATCTTGACGTTAGCGAGCACGGGATCCTGACGCACCGCGGTGAGGAACGGCGCGTTGCGATCGAAAGCCGGGCCTCGGGCAAGCGTTGATGCAAGGTCGAAGCGGAAGCCATCGACCTGATAGGCCTCGACCCAGTGTCGCAACGAGTCCATGACCATCTGCAGCACGCGCGGATGAGCGAGCTTGAGAGAGTTTCCCGTGCCGGTAAAGTCGTCGTAATAGCGGGCGTCGTCCGGCATCAGCCAGTAGTACGAGGCGTTGTCGATGCCGCGATAGCACAGCGTCGGCCCCATATGGTTGCCTTCGCAGGTGTGGTTGTAGACAACGTCGAGGATAACTTCGATTCCTGCGTCATGCAGCGCGGCGATGGTGCCGCGAAAATCGTTGACCTCGGAGCCGTTGGAGTAGCGCGCTTCCGGCGTGAAGAAGCTGAAAGTATTGTAGCCCCAGTAATTGGTCAGGTTCCGGTCCAGCAGATGCCGGTCATTGAGAAACGAATGTACCGGCAGCAATTCGATCGCCGTGACGCCAAGCTTGCGCAGGTGGGCGATCATCGCCGGGTCTGACAGCGCGCGGTAGGTGCCGCGCAAGCCGTCCGAAATGTCGGTGCGTTGATGCGTGATGCCTTTCACATGGGCCTCATAGATCACCGTGTCTTCCCACGGCACATGCGGGCGGTGGTTGGAGCCGGTGTAGGCGTTATCGACGACGACCGATTTGTACATGAAGCGGGCATTATCGCGCTTGTCGAACGACAGGTCCTGCTGCTTGCTGCCGGTCCGATAGGCGAAGTGAGCGTCGTTCCAGGAGAAGTGACCGCCGAGCTGCTTGCTGTAGGGGTCGATCAGCAGCTTGTTCGGGTTGAAACGATGACCGGAGCCCGGCTCGTACGGGCCGTGGACGCGGTAGCCATAGAGCTGACCTGGCCCGACATGCGGCAAGTAGACGTGCCAGACGTCGTCGGTGCGTTCGTTGAGGATGACGCGCTCGGTTTCACGCCGGCCGTCGCGGTCGAACAGACACAACTCGACCTTCGTCGCGTTGGCGGAAAACAGCGCGAAATTGGTGCCGCGACCGTCCCAGGTCGCACCAAGTGGATAGGGCGCCCCGGCCGCGGATTTCTTGCCGTTAGGACTCAGGAACGAAAATGAGGGCAGCAAGCGGTGGGAGAACAATTCGAATCTCCTGACTGTCGGGCGTAGCAATGGTTGAAACTCCTCCGGCGTTCCCGACATTGCTGCCGCCGTAAACGGCTGAATCCGAATTGAATGCTTCACGCCAGCGGCCGGCGAAGGGGACGCGCAGTCGGTAGTCGTGCAGCACCTGAGGTGTGAAGTTTACAATGAAGACGGCGCGCGATCCGGGCTCGCGGCCCTTGCGCAGCCACGCGAAGACGCTGTTGTCGGCATCATCGGTGACGAGCCATTCGAATCCTTCCGGCTGGCAGTCGAGGCCGTGAAGCGCCGGAGTGTCACGATACAGATGGTTGAGGTCGCGGATCATGCGCTGGATGCCGGTGTGCTCGGGCTTCTCCAGAAGATGCCACGGCAGACTGATGTCGTGGTTCCACTCGGTGTCCTGGCCAAACTCGCTGCCCATGAACATCAGCTTCTTGCCGGGGTGCGCGAACATGAAGGCGTAATAAGCGCGCAGGTTGGCGAAGCGCTGCCATTGATCGCCCGGCATTCGTCCGAGGATGGAGCGTTTGCCGTGCACGACTTCGTCATGAGACAGCGGCAAAATGAAGTTCTCGGAGAAGGCGTAGTGCAGGCCGAACAGGATCTTGCCGTGGTGATAGCGGCGGTGGATCGGATCCTTGGACATGTAATCGAGGGTGTCGTTCATCCACCCCATGTTCCACTTGTAGCCGAAGCCGAGCCCGCCCCAGTCGACCGGGCGTGAGACCTGCGGCCAGGCGGTCGATTCCTCGGCGACCGTGGGGGCGTGCGGATAGTGCCGGAACACCTCGGTGTTGGTGCGGCGCAGGAAGTCGATGGCGTCGATGTTCTCGCGACCGCCATGCTTGTTGGGAATCCAACCGTTGGCGGGGCGGCTGTAGTCGAGATACAGCATCGAGGCGACCGCGTCGACGCGCAGTCCGTCGATGCCATAGCGATCGAACCAGAACAGGGCGTTCGACAGAAGGAAGTTCGTGACCTCGGTGCGCCCGTAATTGTAGATCAGCGTGCCCCAGTCGAGATGGCGGCCCTGACGCGGGTCCTCGTGTTCATAAAGGCCCGTGCCGTCAAAGCGTGCGAGGCCGTGTGGATCGTCGGGAAAGTGCCCCGGCACCCAGTCGAGCAGCACACCGATGCCTGCCTTGTGAAAAGCATCGACAAGATGGGCGAAGTCCGCCGGCGAGCCGAAGCGGCTGGTGGGGGCGAACAGTCCGGTCGGCTGATAGCCCCACGAGCCATCGAACGGATGCTCCGAAACCGGCAGCAGTTCGACGTGGGTGAAGCCCATGTCGCGCACGTAGGCCGGCAGTTGCTCGGCAAGCTCGCGGTAGGTCAGCCAGCCGCCATCGCGCTCGACGCTGCGGCGCCATGAGCCGAGGTGGACTTCATAGATCGAGATGGGCTTGTTAAAGGAGTTGATATCCGCCGGTGCCGGGGACGGATGCGGGATCGTCGACGGATCGACCACGACGGACGCGGTGAGAGGGCGAACCTCCGCGGCAAAGGCGACCGGATCCGACTTCAGCGGCAGCAGATGGCCGAAGCGGTCGACGATTTCGAACTTGTATCTGTCGCCTGGTTTGGTCCCTGGAACGAACGTCTCCCAATAACCCTGACCACGCACCTGCATGGGATGCCGGTTGCCGTCCCAGGCATTGAAATCGCCGACCACGCTGACGCGCTGGGCGTTCGGCGCGAACACCACGAAAGCGACGCCTTCCGTACCCTCGCGGGTTGCCAGGTGAGCCCCGAGCTTGTCGTAAAGCCGAAGCTGGTTGCCTTCGCCGAGCAGGTATAGATCGTAATCCGACAGGATCTGTGCGGCTGGTTGGTTCATGAGGCGATTACCCCGCGCTGAAAGAGAATGCGCGCCGTGGCTTCCAGCGGAATATGCGACCACGCGGGGCGATTGGTCAGTTCGTACTCGATCTCGTAGAGCGCCTTCTCAAGAAGGAAGATATCCAGCAGCTGCCGCGCCTGTTCGGCATCGGCCGGCCATAGCGCGTTGTCGCCGAGCGTTTCGCGATAGGATGTCCAGAAGGCGTCGGTCAGGCGATCACCCCAGTCGCGCATCAGCGGCGTGAGCACGCTGCGATCTTCGTCGTTCAAATCCGGCGCGTTGGCGATGGCGGCGGTGATGGCGTAATCGATCGAGCGGATCAGGCCGGCGACGTCGCGCGCCGGCGGGGCCTTGCGGCGGCGCTCGTCGACGGTTCGGCGAGGCTCGCCTTCGAAATCGAGGATATAAGCGTCGTCCTTGGCGATCAGGATCTGACCGAGATGGAAATCGCCGTGGTGGCGGGTTTTCTGACCGTCGAAAACCATCGTCTTGCCGGCTTCGATGTGGGCGAGAATGGCGTCACGCCCCTCGATCAGTTGTCTGGCGACCGGCTGTGTGCTCCGTGGCAGGTTCGCCATGGAGGCGGCGACCAGGTCGAGCCGCGCGCGGGTCCGTTCGGCGAGATCGTCGGCCCAGAGGGCGACGTCACCGGCGGTGATCGGCTCCGGCGCGAAGTCGGCAATGTCCGGACGGCTGCCGAACGCCATATGCAATTCCGCCGTACGCTTGCCGATCTGACGGATGCGTTGCAGCAGCACAAGCGTGTCGGGCGTCTCGGTGATCGGCTCGGCGAGGTTGAGCCGCTGCGTGTCGATCAGGCGCTCGAGCGCGCCGACGATCAGGCTCCATGCATCGCCCTGGTTCTCGACGAAGGCATGGACGACGGCCGCGGCGCTGCTGGTGTCGCCTTCGATCAGTTCGGCCGAGCCGAGCAAGGCCGGGCCGTTCTGGAACGTAGTCTCGTCGGTGAGGAAGCGGCCGATCTCGATCTCGGGGTGAATGCCCGGCGACAGTCGTCGCAGCAGCTTCAAGACGTATCGATCATCGACGATGATGCTCGAGTTGGACTGTTCCCGGTCGACAGCCTTGACGCTATTTACGTCAGGCGGAGGCGCCGCGGCGAAAGCGCCGGTTGGCCGGAATTCAATTCGCCGGTCGGCGTACCCCGTCACCGTCCCGGCGCGAATGCTCGACAGCAAAGCGGCGATGAACTCCGGTTCGGCGGTGGCATCGAGCAAGGTGCCCTCGCGCGGTCCACGGCGGACCGCGGCGAGAACGCCGGCAGGACCGCGGTCCAGGTCGGTATAGCGGGACCAGCGGACCGTGAGCGGCAGCATGTAACGGCCGGTGCCGGCGCCGCTGGAGGTGTCGGCCACCGTCATCAGGAATCGATCATTGCCGAATTCAACGGGAATCGCGCTCGAAACCTTGACCGAAGGCGTGCGCTGATCCTTTTCGCCGAACCAGCGCCGGCTGGCGATGAAGCCCGGCAGCACGTCATTCTCGAGCGTGCGCGAGGTCCAGCCGGACGTCAGCGATAGCAGTGTGGGCCCGAGCACCAGCGTCGAAATCTCGCGCGGCAGCTTGGTTTCCTCAACGGCTCCGCTCTTTTCATTGAGCTGGAACCAGAAGAACCCGTACGGCGGCAAGGTCACCAGATAGGGCAACTGACCGATGCGCGGGAAATTGGTGCGGCCGAGCATCTCCTGCGGGATGCGGCCTTCCCACGGCGACATGTCGAGCTCGACGGCCTGCGCCGTGCGCGACAGATTGGCGACGCAGAGGATCGCCTCGTCGCCGAGCTGGCGCACGTAGGCGAGCACGGCGCGGTTGGCGGGGCGCACGAAAGTCAATGTGCCACGGCCGAACACCGAGGTCGATTTGCGCACGGCGATAAGCCGCTTCATCCAGCTCAGCAGCGACGAGGCCGAGCGGCTCTGCGCTTCGACGTTGACTGCGGAGAAGCCGTAAACCGGGTCCATGATGCAGGGCAGGTACAGTGCGGCCGGGTCGGCGCGCGAGAAGCCGCCGTTGCGGTCGGGAGTCCACTGCATCGGCGTGCGCACGCCATTGCGGTCGCCGAGATAGATGTTGTCGCCCATGCCGATCTCGTCGCCGTAATAGACGATCGGCGTACCGGGCATCGACATCAGGATCGAGTTCATCAACTCGATCTTGCGCCGATCATTGTCCATCAGCGGCGCGAGGCGGCGACGAATGCCGACATTGATGCGGGCGCGCGGATCGGCGGCGTAGGTCGACCACAGATAGTCGCGCTCGACGTCGGTCACCATTTCCAGCGTCAGTTCGTCGTGGTTGCGCAGGAACATCGCCCACTGGCAGTTCGGCGGGATCTCGGGCGTCTGCCGCATGATGTCGGCGATCGGAAAACGGTCTTCCTGCGCGATCGCCATGTAGATGCGCGGCATCAGCGGGAAGTGATACGCCATCTGGCATTCGTCGCCGTCGCCGAAATACTGCTGCACGTCCTCCGGCCACATATTGGCTTCGGCAAGCAGCACCTTGCCCGGGGCGTAGGCGTCGAGCTCGGCCCGCAATTTCTTGATGATGGCGTGGGTCTCGGGAAGGTTTTCGTTGCTGGTGCCGTCACGCTCGACAAGATACGGCACGGCGTCGAGGCGGAAGCCGTCGACCCCCGTGTCGAGCCAGCGCTTCATCACCTGGGTAATGGCGCTGACGACGCGTGGATTGTCGAAGTTCAGATCCGGCTGGTGCGAGAAGAAACGGTGCCAGTAGTAGGCATTGGCCTCGGCATCCCAGGCCCAGTTCGATTTCTCGGTGTCGGTGAAGATGATGCGGGTTTCGAGAAACCTCTGGTCGGTGTCGCTCCACACATACCAGGCGCGCGCGCTCGAGCCGGGCGGCGAGCGCCGCGCGCGCTTGAACCAGGCGTGCTGGTCCGACGTGTGGTTGACGACGAGCTCGGTAATGACGCGAAGGCCGCGCTTCTTGGCTTCGACCATGAAGCGGCGGAAATCCTTCATGGTGCCGAACTGCGGATTGATGTCGCCGTAGTCCGAAATGTCGTAGCCGTCGTCCCGGCCGGGACTGGGGTAGAACGGCAGCAGCCAGAGGACGTTGACGCCGAGATCGCGCAGGTAGTCGAGTTTCTCGGTCAGGCCGGCGAAATCGCCGATGCCATCGCCATTGCTGTCGTGGAACGCCTTGACGTGAAGCTGATAGATGATGGCGTCCTTGTACCAGAGGCCGTCGTCGGGCGTCTCGGTAAAGGCCGGAACGTTCTCGATGCTTTGATGGACATTCATGACGGTCTCAAACCTCGCACCGGAAGAAAAGCGTCGGATCGCGACCCGGTTCGATGCGAACGCGCAGCCCGTTCCATTCCAGCAGGTGCCGCTCGCCCGTGACGAGGTTCTCGACCGCGCGGACCGGCCGGCGGTCGTTCTCCGGGCCGATGGTGAGGTCGCCGAAGTGCAGCCAGAACTCTTTCGGCGTTCCCGTCAGCGCAATGGCGCAGGCCACCGCATTGTCGCCGCCGACCGATTGCTTGAGAAAGCCGGTGACGTTCGGATCATTGGTCTGCAGGAAGCTGAAATTGGCGGTCTGCAGCAGCGCTGGGTTGGCGCGGCGGATACCATTGAGGCGCTTGAGGTAGTCCTTGATGTTGCCGGGCTTGTCCCAGTCGCGCGTGCGGATCTCGTACTTCTCCGAGTTGATGTATTCCTCGCGGCCGGGCAGGGGCTCGTGCTCGATCAGTTCGAAGCCGTTATAGATGCCGTAGTTCGACGAGCTGGCGAGCGCGAGCGCGGCGCGCGCCTTGAACAGCCACGGATCGCCGTCCTGCAACTGCACGGGCAGGATGTCCGGCGTGGTGACGAAGAAATTCGGCCGGTAATAGTCGCGTTCCGGGTAGCCCGTGAGCTCGGCGAGATAGGCCTCGATCTCGGCCTTGTGCGTGCGCCAGGTGAAATAAGTGTAGGACTGCGTGAAGCCGAGCTTAGCGAGCCCCTTCATCACCTTCGGCCGGGTGAACGCTTCGGCGAGGAAAATGACGCCGGGATCGCGCGTCTGGACTTCGCGGATCAACCATTCCCAGAACGGAAATGGCTTGGTGTGCGGATTGTCGACCCGGAAGATGCGTACGCCGTTGCCGACCCAGAACAGAAAGACGTCACGCAGCGCGGTCCATAGGCCTATGCGATCGTCGCAATAGAAGTCGGGATTGACGATGTCCTCGTACTTCTTCGGCGGGTTTTCGGCGTAGCGGATGGTGCCGTCCGGCCGGTGCTTGAACCATTCCGGATGCTGCTTCAGCCACGGATGATCCGGCGCGCATTGAATGGCGATGTCGAGCGCGATCTCCATGTCGTGGCGATGGCAGGCGGAGACGAGATCGCGGAAATCGTCGAGCGTGCCGAGTTGCGGCTCGATGGCATCGTGGCCGCCATGCTCGTTGCCGATGGCATAGAACGACCCGACGTCGCCCGGCTGCGCCTTGACCGCATTGTTCTTGCCTTTGCGGTTGATGCGGCCGACAGGATTGATGGGCGTAAGATACAGGACATCGAAGCCGAGCTCGGCGATCTCCGGTACGCGTTCGATGCAATCGCGGAAGGTGCCGTGCTCTCCCGCCACGCGGCTCTGGCTACGCGGTACCATCTCGTACCAGGCGCTAGCGCGCGCGCGCTCGCGATCGGCAACCAATGGCAGGCTCAGCGATACGGTAAGGTCTTGGCGCGCGCCGTGGGCCGTCATAGCCTCGGCGAGACGATCGTCGAGCAAAACGTCGGCGTCGAGTTCGGCGGCATAGCGACGCCCCGCCGTGTCGGCGAGGTGACGCGCGGCGGCGTCGCTCGGCAAGAGCTGAAGCAGAAGGTCGTAGCCTTCGCGGGCCTCGAGCGTGACGTCCTGACCGGCGCTGCGCTTGAGCTTGAACTCCTTGCGCCAGGTGCTGAACTGATCGGTCCAGGCTTCGACCGCGAACAGATAACGTCCCGGCTCGGGCGGCACGAAGCGGCCATGCCAGCGGTCATTGCCGTGCAACTGCATCGGCTCGCGCCGCCACGTGGCATCGGCCTCGCGCCGCCAGATCAGCGCGGCGGCAAGGACGTCGTGCCCGTCGCGAAAAATATCTGCCCACACGTCGACGATTTCGCCGGCAATGCGTTTAACCGCGTAGCGTCCGCTATCGACGCATGGGAAAATGTCCTCGATATGGAATCGAGGACCGGTCGGATCGCCTGGGGATGACTCAAGTGCCTGTTTTGAATCCAAGAGACCCATATCTGCCACATTGCGGCGCGCGTTTTGATGGATTTACGATTGGCGGCCTTACCCACGCAGTCAACCGGCGAGAGATGCAGAAGTTCCAAAAACAGCCGGGCGGTAGCAGGGTGAATGCGCAATGAATCAACCGATCGTAGATGCCGAACGCCTGGGCATTGAGCCCGGTTATCATGACGTTTTCGGCCAATGGCATGCGGTGCCAAATGACACGATCGAGCGGCTGTCGGCGTCGCTGAGCCGTAGCGGCGCAGAGTCGTCGGCGCCCGCGCCGACCTCGCCGGCGGAGCCGGCGTTTCAGGGCGACGGTCATCGTCTGTGGGGGCTGGCGGTCCAGCTCTACTCCCTCCGGTCCGCTTGCAATTGGGGGCACGGCGATTTCGGCGATCTCAAGCGGCTGATCGAACTCGTGGCGCCTCTTGGCGCCGCAGCCATCGGACTCAATCCACTGCACGCGCTGTTTCCGGAAGCCCCGGAGCGGGCGAGCCCCTACGGGCCGAACAGCAGGCTGTTCCTGAATGTCCTTTACATCGATATGTCGGCCATTCCGGAGTTCGACGGTTTGACGGCGGTCGAGGCCAAAGAGGCTGCGCGGCTGCGCGATCTGGAGCTGATCGACTACGGCGCCGTCGCCAGGTTGAAGCTGGCGGCGCTGGCGCGCGCCTATGATGGCTTCAGGGCCGGAGCGAAGGCTGCCCGTCGGGCGGACTTCCGAACGTTCTGCGACGAGCAGGGTGAGATGCTGCTGCGCTTCTGCTGCTTCGAAGTACTGCGCCGGCAATTGTCGCCGCGGCCGTGGCCGGAATGGCCGGCGCCGTGGCGCACGCCGGACAAGGTGGCCCTGGCAGGCTTCTGCGAGCAGCAGGAGTTTGCCTGCGGCTTCATCGCGTTCTGCCAATGGATCGCCGATCGACAACTTGCGGCCTGCAAGGAGACAGCGCGGACGCTCGGCATGCGCGTCGGCCTCTATGTCGATCTTGCGGTGGGCATCGATCGCTACGGCGCCGACGCCTGGAGCGATCAGGACACGATCCTGGCGAATGTCTCCGTCGGCGCGCCGCCGGACGAGTTCAATCCCGCCGGACAGGACTGGGGGCTAGCGCCGTTTCATCCGGCGCGCCTTGCTGCCCACGATTTCGCGTCGCTGCGCCGGTTGTTACGCGCGACCATGCGCCATGCCGGCGCGGTGCGTATCGACCACGTGCTCGGGCTCAACCGGCTGTTTCTCATGCCGGTCGGCGCGGGGGCGCGGAACGGCGCCTATGTGCGCTATCCGTTCGAGGCGTCGCTGCGCGTGATCGCCGAGGAAAGCCGAAAAGCGCGTTGTGTGGTGATCGGCGAAGACCTCGGCACGGTGCCGGACGGTTTCCGCGACACCATGACGCACTGGGGCCTGTGGACCTATCGGGTGCTGATGTTCGAGCGCCTGCAGGATGGACAGTTCGCGCCGCCGCAGACCTATCCCGAGCAGGCGCTGGCGACATTTAATACGCACGACTTGCCGACCTTCCGCGGCTGGATCACCGGCCACGATCTTCGCACCAAGCACGACATCGGTATCGATCCCGGCGAGAACGCCGAGACCCGCACCTGGTGGCAGGGCTCGTTGCGTCGGCTGTTGTCGGAGCAGAGCGGTGGCCGTTCGGCGGAGGAATTTGCCGCGGTCGCGGCGGTGCTCGGCGCTACGCCGTCGAAGCTGGCCATGGTCGGACTCGACGACGTGCTCGGCATGCTCGAGCAGGCCAACATTCCGGGCACGATAGGCGAGCATCCGAACTGGCGGCGCAAGCTGCCGCTCGATCTGGAAGAGCTTGGCGGGCGTGCCGAACTCACCGCGGTGGCGGAGGCTTTCGCGCAGAGCGGCCGAAAGGCCTAAGCCACCGGCACGCGCCAGATATCCTCGGCATATTCGCGGATGGTGCGGTCGGAAGAGAACCAGCCCATGCGCGCCGTGTTGAGGATGCTCATGCGCCACCAATCCGGCGGCGAGTGCCACAGCCGGTCGATGGTTCGTTGTGCCTCCCAGTAAGCGTCGAAGTCGGCGGCGACCATGAAGCGGTCGTAGTCGCGCAGCGCCAGGACGAGCGGCGCATAGCGATCGCGATCGCCGAACAGGCCCGAGCCGAGGGCCTCGATGGCGGCGGCCAGGCGCGGGGATTCGGCGATGGCGACCTCGCCGCGAAAGTGCCGCTTCTGCCGCGCGGCCACCTCCTCGGCGGTGAGGCCGAATATCACCACATTGTCGCGGCCGACCTGTTCGCAGATCTCGATATTGGCGCCGTCCATGGTGCCGATGGTGATGGCGCCGTTGAGCGCCAGCTTCATGTTGCCGGTGCCGGACGCCTCGAGGCCCGCGGTCGATATCTGCTCGGACACGTCGGCGGCCGGGATGATCGCCTCGGCGAGGCTGGCGCTGTAGTTCGGCACGAACACGACCTTGAGCCGGTCGCCGATGGCGGGATCGTTGTTGACGGTCTGGGCGATGTCGTTCGTCAGCTTGATGATCAGCTTGGCGCGGTCGTAACTGGCGGCCGCCTTGCCGGCGAAGATCTTGACGCGCGGGACGTGCGCGCCGCCCGGATTGGCGCGCATCTCCTGATACAGCGCGATGGTTTCGACGAGGTTGAGGAGCTGGCGCTTGTATTCGTGAATGCGCTTGATTTGCACGTCGAACAAGGCACGCGGATCGACCGTCACGCCGGTGCGCGAGCGCAGCAAGGTGGCGAAAGCCGTCTTGTTGGCCATGCGGGCATATTCATATCGCGCCATGAACTTGTTGTCGCCGGCGAGGGAGGCGATCTCGGTGAGGCGCGAGGGACGATCGAGCACGCTTTCCCCCAGCGTCTCGACCAGCAGCGACGTCAGATGCGGGTTGGCTTCGTAGAGCCAGCGGCGGAAGGTGATGCCGTTGGTCTTGTTGACGACGCGTGTTGCCGAGGTGCGGGCGAGATCGCCGAAGACATTGTCGCGCAGCAGCCGGGTGTGAAGCGCCGAGACGCCGTTGACGGTATGCGTGCCGATGAAAGCTAGGTTGGCCATGCGGACGCGACGCTGATGATCTTCCTGCACCAGCGACACGCGCTCGACCAGTTGCGGATCGCCCAGCCCGCGGCTGTCCAGCTCACGCAGATGCAGCCAGTTGATGGCGTAGATGATCTGCAGGTGTCGCGGCAGCAGGCGGCCCATCAGATCGACCGGCCAAGTCTCCAGCGCCTCGGGCAACAAAGTGTGGTTGGTGTAGCTCAAGGTGGCGCGGGTGATGTGCCAAGCCTTGGTCCATTCGATCTCGTTCTCGTCGACCAGGATGCGCATCAGTTCGGCAACGGCGATGGCCGGATGCGTGTCGTTGAGCTGCACGGCGGCCTGATCGGCCAATGTGTCGAGCGTGCCGAATTCTTCCAGATGACGGCGGGTGAGATCCTGCAGCGTCGCCGAGGTGAAGAAGAATTCCTGCCGCAGCCGCAGTTCCTGGCCTGCCGCGGTGCCGTCATTGGGATAGAGCACCCGCGATATCGCTTCGGCTCTTGCGCGGGCGGCGGTGGCGCCGACGAGGTCGCCGCGATTGAAGGTCTCCAGATGGATCGGATCGGCGGCGCGGGCGGACCAGAGCCGCAGCGTGTTGGCGTGACGGCCACGCCAGCCGACGATCGGCGTGTCGTAGGGCAGGGCGAAGACGATCTCGTCGGGATACCACATGGCGCGCGCGGTCGGTCCGGCCGGCCCGACATATTCCACGCGGCCGCCGAAGCCGACCGGGTAGCGCAGCTCGGGCCGCATGAACTCCCACGGATTGCCGGTGGCGAGCCAGTCCTCCGGCACCTCGTGCTGCCAGCCATCGATAATGCGCTGCTCGAACAGTCCGTTTTCATAGCGGATGCCGTAGCCGAAGGCCGGAATCTGCAAGGCCGACATGCTGTCGAGGAAGCAGGCGGCGAGTCGTCCCAATCCGCCGTTCCCCAGCGCGGCGTCGGGCTCGCCGGTGCGCAGGCGATCGAGATCGACGCCGTATTCGGCAAGCGCGCGGCGCGCCGGCTCGACCAGACGCAAGTTGGTCAGCGCGTCGAACAGCAGCCGGCCGATCAGGAATTCGATGGAGAGATAATAGACGCGCTTCTTACGATGCGCCTTGGCGCCCTGACGCGATGCCATCCAGACATCGACGACGCGGTCGCGCACCGCCAGTGCGGCCGCGTGATACCAGTCTCTGTCGGTTGCCGTAGCGAAGCTCTTGCCGAGGCCGTAGACCAGCTTCTCCTTGATCGCGGCGCTCAGCTCGGCTTCGGCCGGCGATGACGGCATCGGAATGGGAGCCAGTTTGGCCTGCTGCATCGAATCGTCCCGCATTTCACAAGCGACACAGAAGAAAGTTCCGCTGTGTCATTTGAGTATACGCCTGTCATTGCGGCGAAAGAACTCGCAACATCATGGAACTTTCGTGGCGGGCTACGGGCAGGTCATTCATCTGTGAATTGTCGCGGCGCGCCTCGAGCGAGCCGAAGGTGTCGGGCGCGTCGCCGTGAAAATATGCTTCGACATGCACGAGCGAACCGACATCGCTCGCGTTCTGCAGCGGGATGACCGCGAGCAGGTGGCCGTCGATCTCGACGAGCCGGGCTTCGTCGTGTCTACTCGGCGGCTTCGGCCATCTCGTTGATGGCGGTCTCGGCAAGGCCCGTCAGGGTCTTGTCGGTTTTTTCTTCCTCGGCAAGGGTCTGCTTGAGCAGCTTGGCGGCATCGGTCATGCCGAGTTTCTCGGCCCATGCGGCCAGCGTGCCGTAGCGCGAGATCTCGTAGTGCTCGACGGCCTGCGCCGCCGCGAGAAGGCCGGCATCGAGCGCGGGAGAGCCTTCGTACTTCTCCATGATCTCCTTGCCTTCCTCGATGATGCCCATGATGGCGTCGCAGGTCTTGCCCTGCGGCTTGGCGTCAATCGCGGCGAAAACCTGCTCGAGGCGCTCGACCTGACCTTCGGTTTCCGCTTCGTGCTTTTCGAAAGCGGCGCGCAGTTCGTCGCTCTGCGCGGCCTTCGCCATCTTCGGCAGCGCCACCAGAATCTTCTTCTCGGCGAAATATATGTCTTTCAGCGTGTCGTGAAAAAGCGTGTCGAGGGTTTTAACTTTTGACATGTTGCGTCTCCGCTTGAGGGATTATGCCTCCTAATCCAATTCCCTCGGCGCGGTTCCGTCATGAAACGCAGATGTTTCAATCGCGGCGTTCGTTCTCCGGTCCGTCGTTCGTTTCATGCGAATTTGTTTTGGCAGCATTGCTGCCGCTCTTCGTTAAATTTCGAAATGCCATGAACGGAATGCGGCGGCGCTTGTTGGCCCCGTGACGCTGCATGGGCAGCGCCTCCCTCAAATGACAGTGGAGATGTTCCAATGGCAAACGAACAACGTGGTGGTTCCGGCAATTTCGCCAACGATCCGCAGCGCGCGTCCGAGGCGGGCAAGAAGGGTGGCGAACACAGCCACGGTGGCCAGCAGTCGCAGACCGGCGGTTCGTCGAAGCAGCAGGGCGGTTCGGGTAACTTCGCCAACGACCCGCAGCGCGCATCCGAAGCCGGCCGCAAGGGCGGGCAGCAAAAGTAGCGCGTCACGGGAGCCTCGGCCGCAAGGCCGGGGCTCCAAAACGATGAGGACTGTCAGAATGACGACCAGGCAGCAGGACAGGAATATCGAAACCGGCCAGCAGGCCACCCATGAACCGTGGAAGCACCCGGGTCAGGCCTCGCAGGACACCTCGCCCAAGGTACCGGACAAGAAGGACCGCGATCAGACTTTCGATCAGGCCAGTCGGACCAGCTAGGTTTCGTGGCGCTCGGCCGCAGCCGGGCGGCCGGGACAGAGGCTCGGACCCTGTTCGGGAATGCCTTGGTGCCTGGAGGGGTGCTCGGACGAAAATTGTTGTTTCTCAATTGGTTGACGAACGTTGCGCGCCGTTTTGGTTGACAGCGCATCGGCAATACGGTTGATGCTGCCCACCAGCGCGGGTGTAGCTCAATGGTAGAGCAGCAGCCTTCCAAGCTGAATACGAGGGTTCGATTCCCTTCACCCGCTCCAGTCTCCCTTTACTCCCTCAGCAGCTCCGATCCCCGCAAAACCGGCCCGAAAGCGCCGGTCTGCCCGGATTTCGCCCGGATCGGGGCGCCTCTTAAGGCCTTGCAAAGCCGCGCACTATCATGCATGAAGTCGCGGCGGCGGACCCTTCTATGGTCCGCCGCTTCCGCTTCCGGAGGGGTGTAGCTCAGCTGGTAGAGCACCGGTCTCCAAAACCGGGGGTCGCGGGTTCGAACCCTGCCGCCCCTGCCAAGGCGGCCCGGCTTATTCTGGCCATTTCGGCCAGACGACGGCCGGACGCCCGCAGGTCCGGACGGAACGGCTTTTGAGCGATGGACTAGGCGGCTGCATTTGGAGCGACTGCATGGGGCGGCAACTTCGCTCCCGCGTCACTAGATACTCGGGCGCCCCTGCCCGGAGCAGGCCGTCGCGATTTGATGTTAGGATTGGATTGAATGGCAACGTCTCCGTTCAAGTTTCTTCAGGAAGTGCGTGAGGAAACGCGCAAGGTCACCTGGCCTTCGCGCAAGGAAACCATGATCACGACGGCGATGGTGTTCGTCATGGTCCTGATTGCCTCGATCTTCTTTCTGGTCGCCGATCAGGTGATCCGGCTTGCCGTGAGCTTCGTGCTCGGGCTTGGCGGTTGATCCGGCGCCCGACAGCTGAAAGCCACTGAAGCGATGACCGACACCGCCACTACCACGAGCACCCGGCCCAAGCGCTGGTATATCGTGCATGCCTATTCGAACTTCGAGAAGAAGGTCGCGGAGTCGATCCGCGAGCAGGCGAAGCAGCGCGGCCTCGAAGACTTCGTCGACGAGGTTCTGGTGCCGACCGAAACCGTCACCGAGGTTCGCCGCGGCCGCAAGGTCAATTCGGAGCGCAAGTTCTATCCCGGCTACGTGCTGGTGAAGATGGCGCTGACCGACGAAATCTTCCATCTCATCAAGAACACGCCGAAGGTCACCGGCTTCCTCGGCGCCGACAACAAGCCAATGCCGATCTCGGACGCCGAAGCCTCGCGCCTCATTCAGCAGGTGCAGGAAGGCATCGAGCGGCCCAAGCCCTCGGTCACCTTCGAGGTCGGCGAGAACGTCCGTGTCTCGGACGGCCCGTTCGCGTCGTTCAACGGCGTGGTCGAGGAAGTCGACGAAGGGCGTTCGCGCGTCAAGGTCGCGGTGTCGATCTTCGGCCGCGCCACGCCGGTCGAACTGGAATTCGGTCAGGTCGAAAAGGTCTGATCGTCGCGCGCATGATCCCGAAAAGTGGCTACCGGTTTTCGGATCAGATCATGCGCAGATAGAAGACTTCAGGCCGTGAAGCGGTTTGAAGAATGAAGCGTGGGAGGTGAGGCGGCCTGGCCGGCTGTCAAAATCCGCACCACTAACGGAGTAGAAAGATGGCCAAGAAAGTAACTGGATTCCTCAAACTGCAAGTGCCTGCCGGCGCTGCCAACCCGTCGCCGCCGATCGGCCCGGCGCTCGGTCAGCGCGGCCTCAACATCATGGAGTTCTGCAAGGCGTTCAACGCGCAGACCCAGAAGATGGAAAAGAACATGCCGATCCCGGTCGTCATTACGACCTACCAGGATCGCTCGTTCACCTTCGAACTGAAGACCCCGCCGGTGTCCTACTTCCTCAAGAAGGCGGCCAAGATTGAAACGGCGTCGAAGAATCCCGGCCGCGATTTCGTCGGTTCGGTGACCAAGGCGCAGGTCAAGGAAATCGCCGAACAGAAGATGAAGGACCTCAACGCCAACGACATCGAAGCAGCGATGAAAATGATCGAAGGCTCGGCCCGTTCGATGGGCCTCAAGGTGGCGGAGTAAGGGTCATGGCAGGCAAGCGTACGACTGAAATCAAAAAGGGCGTCGACCCGACCAAGGCTTATCCGATCGCCGAGGCGATCAAGCTGGTGAAGGAACGCGCCAAGGCGAAGTTCGACGAGACCATCGAGATCGCGATGAATCTCGGCGTCGATCCCAAGCATGCCGACCAGATGGTGCGCGGCGTGTGCAATCTGCCGAACGGCTCCGGCCGCACGGTGCGCGTCGGCGTGTTCGCGCGCGGCGCCAAGGCGGAAGAAGCGAAGGCGGCCGGTGCCGACGTCGTCGGCGCGGAAGATCTCTTCGAGATCGTCAACGGCGGCAAGATCGACTTCGACCGCTGCATCGCCACCCCGGACATGATGCCGCTGGTTGGCCGTCTCGGTAAGGTGCTCGGTCCGCGCGGCATGATGCCGAATCCGAAGGTCGGCACCGTGACCATGGACGTCGCCGGCGCGGTGAAGGCGTCGAAGGGCGGCTCGGTCGAGTTCCGCGTCGAGAAGGCCGGCATCGTTCAGGCCGGCGTCGGCAAGGCTTCGTTCGGCGAGGAACAGCTCGTGCAGAACATCATCGCCTTCGTCGATGCGGTGAACAAGGCCAAGCCCGCGGGCGCCAAGGGCACCTACATCAACCGCGTCTCGGTCTCCTCGACCATGGGCCCGGGCGTGAAGGTCGACACATCGACGCTGGCTGCGCCGAAGTAAGCTTCGCGCATTTGCGACAAATCCAAAGCCCGGGCCGCAAGGTCCGGGCTTTTTGTTTTGTCTTCTGATTTTCTTCTGAATTCGTATCAAAACGCTGTTTCAACTCGGGAATTTCATCAAAAAAGGTGCGCGGATTGCCGCGCCCGCGGTTTGACGATTGCGAGCCGCATGGCAAGGTTGCATAAATTTGGCATAACGAGCGGCGGGCAAAAGGCCGGCCGCCTTGATGCGGCGGGACGGTGGAGTGCGGGGGCAGTCACGAGTTCGGCGGGCGCATGAGCGCGGCGCTTTCGCGCCGGGCGTGCGCACGACGCTTCTGGTGTCCGCTGCGTTCGTGCTTGCCGCGTTTCCAGCCGCGGCGCGGACCGCACAGACCTGGAATGGCAGCGCCAGCACGGACTGGTTCGACGGCGCCAACTGGGACAGCACGACGGCACCGGTGGCCGGCGACAGTGCCACGCTCGATACCGTCACGCCCAATGCCACCGTCATCAACGGAGGCCCCGCGGTCGATCTCGACGGTCTAAATGTCGGTTTCAACGCCACAGGCCACCTCACCATCAACAACGGTGCCAACGTCACCGTCACCAACAACCTAGCCGTCATCGGCGGCGACATGGCCGGCGTCGCCACCACCGCCAACGGCACGGTGATCCTCGACGGCGCCGGCACGACGTTTACCGTCACCGGCACACCGAGCACAGGCGGCATGATCGTCGTTGGCGCCAGCGGCACCGGCGCATTCACCGTGCAGAACGGCGCACAGGCCAGCACGGTCGATAGTTATATCGGCCATCTGCAAGGCGCGAGCGGCACCGTCACCGTGGACAACGGCACGTGGAACAACGGCCGGGACATGTTTGTCGGCAATTTTGGCACTGGCGTCTTCAACCTGCTCAACGGCGGTACGGTGAATGTCACTCGCGATACCGTTCTCGGCGCCAACACGTCGGGGAACGGCACCATCAACATTTCCGGTGCGACGTCGGTCTGGACCACGACGCGCTACACGATCCTCGGCGGCAATGTGACGACGCCCGGCGTTGGCGGTGCCGCTGCGCTCAACGTATCGAACGGCGGCACATACAACGCGAACGGCGATATGCTCGTCGGGCTTGTCGGGTCCGGCGCGATCAACATCGCCAGTGGTGGTCAGGTCAACAGCAGCAGCGGTATTACCTATCTCGGCTACAGTGCCGGTTCGAGCGCCACGGTGGTCATCGACGGCGCTACGTCGGCCTGGAACGACACCGGCTCCGGGATGGTGATCGGCGGCAACGACGGCTCGACGGCCGGCGGCAATGCGACGGTGACGGTGCGCAACGGCGGTAGGTTCAACACGACCGACGTTTTGCTCGGCAACGACCGCACACATACGAGCCAGGGTACGGTGACGGTCACCGGCCTGGGGTCCACCTGGAACGCCAGCAGCGTGTTCGTCGGCTGGGACAGCAGAGGTACGATCAACATCCTCGACCGCGCCACCTTTGCGCTGAGCGGCAATCTTTCGATCGGCACCTGCGATTGCTCGTTCGGCACCGTGAATGTCAGCGGCGGATCGACGGTGACTATTGGCGGCAACTGGACCATCGGCGAGGCGTCCGACGGCAGCGGCATCATGACTGTCGCCGGCAGCGGCACGTCGGTCACCGCGACGGGCGACCTCCGGGCCGGCAGTCTTGGCACCGGCACGTTGAACCTGCAGGATGGCGCCTCGGTGACTGCGGCGAACGCCTATGTCGGCTTCGGCACCGGGTCGAACGGTAGGCTCAGTATCGCCAGCGCGGCGACAGTGACGGCCGGCATCGTGAACATCGGCCGTGATGTCCGTTCGAACGGCATCGTCAACGTTTCGGGCGGCGGTTCGATTTTGACCGCCACCGGCGACCTGACGGTCGGCGATAGCGGCACTGGCGTCTTGAACGTGCAGAGCGGCGGCGCTGTCGCGGCGACGAACGCCATCATCGGGAGCAATGCCGGCGCAAACGGTGCCGTGAGTGTCGTGGGTGCGGGATCGACGATGACGCTCGGTGGCGCGCTTATCGTCGGCGCCGGTGGTCTCGGTACGGGGGCGCTCACGATCTCCGATGGCGGCGTCGTCAACGTTACCGGCAACACGTTGAACGGCGATCGCATCACGGTCGGCGCCGGCAGCCTGCTCAACGCCGGCAATTATTCCGCAACAGGCGGCGTGACGACCAGTCTTGGCCTGCGCAGTTCATCCGCCGGTCAGATCGATGCCGCCGGCGGCGTCGCGGCTCTGGCCGGCACGCTGGTCGTCACGGGCCATAACAGCGTGCGCACGACCTATACGCTGGTGCGCAGCGGCAATCTCGGCGGTTCGACGTTCGACGCCGTCGTCTATGAGGCGTCGCTGCGCAATCCGGTGCTCACCTATACGGCCGGCGACGTGCTGCTGACCGTCGACGCCTACCGGCTCGCCGCATCGTTGCCATCGAACGCGACCGAAAACCAGCGGGCCGTCGCGCAAGCGTTGGACAATGTGGTGGCGGGCGGCACGGCATTGTCGGGCGGCCTCGACTACGTGTTCAACCTCACCGGAGATACGCTGCTGGGCGCGTTGACGCAGCTTTCCGGCGAGATCGGGACCGGGCCGCAGCATGCCGCCTTCACCGCCTCGAACCAGTTCATGAACCTGATGTTCGATCAGGGCGGCAGCGCGCCGGGGGGCGGTGGCGGTGCGATCGGCTACGCGGCCGAGACGATGATCGATCCGCGCGCGGCCGAGGCCTACGCTGCGGTGACGCCGCGCGATCGCCGTGCGTCAGACTTCATGGCGCGATGGGGCGTGTGGGCGTCGGGTTACGGCGGTTCCGCGACCGTGAAAGGCGACAGCGGCACCGGTTCGGGCGACGCGACGAGCCGCGTTTACGGACTGGCGGCCGGTGCCGATTACAGATTCACGCCGGACACGGTTGCAGGTTTTACGCTCGGCGGGGCCGGGACGAATTTCGGCGCCGGCGGCGGCAGCGGACGCGCCGACATTTTCCAGGCCGGCCTCTATGGGCGGCATCGCGCCGGCGCGGCCTACATCGCGGCGGCGCTGGCCTATGGCTGGCATCAGGTCACCACTGAGCGCACGGTCACCGCGTTCGGCACCGATAGGCTTGAAGCGGGGCTCAACGCGCAGACATTCACTGCCCGTCTCGAAGGCGGCTATCGTTTCGTCACGCCGTGGCTTGGCCTGACGCCTTATGCGGGTCTGCAATCGACCAGCTTCTTCATGCCGTCCTATGCCGAAACCGCGGTCAGCGGCAGCAACCAGTTCGCGCTATCCTACGGCGCACGATCCTTTACGGCGACGCGCGGCGAACTCGGCGCGCGGTTAGACAGGACGATGCTGCTCGGCGGCAGACCGGTCACGTTCAAAGCCAAGGCCGCCTGGGCGCATGACTGGAACAACGATCGCATCGCCACGGCGACGTTCCAGCAATTGCCGGGCGCGACCTTCACCGTGAACGGCGCGCGGCCGGCGGCCGACTCCGCGCTGATCTCGCTCGGCGCGGATGCCGCGCTTGGCGGCGGCTGGCGGGCCGGGGCGTCGTTCGACGGCGAGTTCTCGCGCACCACCGCGAGCTATTCCGGCAAGGGCAGCCTGCGGTATTCGTGGTGAGCGCCGCGCCGGCCTCTTTTTGTTCTCGCCGGCACGCGCATCCGGTGCTTCGCCTCAATTGACCGAATCAGCGGCGTTGAATTTCATGCGCCTCCATGCGTTTGCCGGAAGTCTTCAAGCGACAGTTCAAGGACGTTGAGCTCGTGCGGATGTCGAACGGGGATTATTGCCTCGTGCGGCCGCTCGGCCTGGTGCCCGGCGGCAAGGGCATGCGCCATCAGGAAAACCTGTTGCGGCTGACGGCCTCCGGCATCGCCTCGAAACTCTGGGCCGTGATGCGGCATCGCTTCAGCGCCGCGGTCGTTGCCGAGGCGACGCGCGAACTGGCGCGTCAGCAGGTCGCGGCGCGCCGGCCGGATCGGCCCGCTCAATAAACATCGGCTGTCAGGATTTCGCGGCCGCCGCCTCGCGCAGCGGCGCGCGGCTGAGTTCGTTGCCGGCGTCGATGGCCTTGCCGAGCAGGCGCATCAACTCCTTGCCTTCCGCGGTGGTGAGGCCGCGCAGCATGCTCTTCTGCGCCGCCTCGACGGCCGGCTCGATGCCGCGCAAGGTCTTCTTGCCGGCGGCGGTGATCTGCAATTCGTGGGCGCGGCGGTCGCGCGCGCTCGGCTGCCGCGCGACGAGACCCTTCTGCACCAGCCGATCGACCACCCCGGTTATGGTGGTGCGGTCATAGGCAATGAGCCCGGCGAGGGTGGCCTGATCGAGCCCGGAATTGGTCGCGATCGCCGCCAGCGCGGCGTATTGCACCGGCGTCAGGTCGTAGCCGGCGTCTTCCACCGCGGCGTGAAACACGGCGACCGCGATCTGCTGGAAGCGCCGCACCAGATGTCCTGGTTTTACGTAGAGTTCGCTCACAGCCGTTCCTCCGCCGATTTGACATGTATACTGATAATCAGCATACTGAGCAATATCCAAAACAACCGCAGCGGCGACATCCGCGTCAGAGGAAGAAAACCGGTTCGGGAGGCGTCATGCAGTTTCATCTCAACGGCTTCGAGCCGGGCGATCCATCCATCGCCGATCCCGAGCAGCGTCTGCCGCCGGCCGGCTCGTTGGGGTCGCTGCCGAAGGAAGTCGATGTGCTGATCGTCGGCTGCGGCCCGGCCGGGCTGACGCTCGCCGCCCAGCTATCCGCCTTTCCTGACATCAAGACCTGCATCGTCGAGCAGAAGTCCGGGCCGTTGCTGCGCGGCCAGGCCGACGGCATCGCCTGCCGCACCGTGGAGATGTTCGAGGCCTTCGGCTTTTCGGAGCGCGTGCTGAAAGAAGCCTGCTGGATCAACGAGACGACGTTCTGGCGTCCGGACGACAGGCAGCCCGCGAACATCGTGCGCTCGGGTCGTATTCAGGATGTCGAGGACGGCCTGTCCGAATTTCCGCATGTCGTGCTCAACCAGGCGCGGGTTCACGACTTCTATCTCGACGTGATGCGCCGTTCGGCGTCGCGGCTCGAGCCGTATTATTCACGCCGCTTCGTCGATCTCCAAGTTCGGGGCGGCAACGATCCCGACGAGCACCGCGTGACGGCGCGCTTCGAGCATCTCAAGGAAGGCCAGTATCCGGAGATCGAAACCGTCAAGGCGCGCTTCGTTGTCGGTTGCGATGGCGCGCGCAGCGCCGTGCGCCGGTCCATCGGCCGCAACCTGCACGGCGATTCCGCCAATCACGCCTGGGGCGTGATGGACGTGCTCGCGGTCACCGATTACCCGGACATCCGCATGAAGTGCCTGATCCAGTCGGCGAAGGACGGTTCGGTCATCATCATCCCGCGCGAAGGCGGCTATCTGTTCCGCATCTATGTCGAGATGGACAAGCTCGCCGAGCATGAGCGCGTATCCGACCGAAAGATCGCCGCCGACGACGTGATCTCCGCCGCGCGGCGCGTGTTTCATCCCTATACGCTCGACGTCAAGGAAGTGGCCTGGTGGTCGGTTTACGAGATCGGCCAGCGTCTTTGCGACAAGTTCGATGACGTCGACGAAGGCGACGGCAAGCTGCCGAGCGTGTTCATCGCCGGCGATGCCTGCCACACGCACTCGCCGAAAGCCGGGCAGGGCATGAACGTGTCGATGCAGGACGGGTTCAATCTCGGCTGGAAGCTCGCCGCCGTGCTGCGCAAGCGCGCGGTGCCGGCGCTGCTGAAAACGTATTCCGCGGAGCGGCAGGCCGTGGCCAAGGAGCTGATCGATTTCGACCGCGAATGGGCGCAGGTCATTTCGTCGTCAAAGGGCGCGGACCCGGCGCAGACGCAGCGCTATTTTGTCCAGCATGGTCGCTATACCGCCGGCACGGCGACGCGTTATCGGCCGGCGCTGCTCACCGGCGCGCCTACGCATCAGGATCTCGCCAAGGGTCTGACCATCGGCATGCGTTTCCATTCGGCGCCGGTCATCCGAGTCGCCGATGCCATGGCGATGGAACTTGGACACACGGTGAGGGCGGATGGCCGCTGGCGGTTGTTCGCCTTCGCGCCGCAGGGCGATGCGGGTCAGGCGGGTGGCAAGATCCACGGCCTGTGCGAGTTTCTGGGCGGCGCGCCGAACTCGCCATTGCAGAAATTCACGCCGGAGGGCGCCGATATCGACGCGATCATCGACCTGCGCGCTGTCTTTCAGCAAGGCCACCGCGACATCGATGTCGGCGGACTGCCGGCGCTGCTCAAGCCCGCCAAAGGCAGGTTCGGCCTGACCGATTACGAAAAAGCCTTTGCACCCGATCTGAAAAACGGCCGTGACATTTTTGCGATGCGCGGCATCGATCGGGAGCGGGGCGCCCTGGTCGTGGTCCGGCCTGACCAGTACGTGGCGCATATGCTTCCGCTGGATGGCTTCGAGGAGCTTTCGGCCTATTTCGCCGGATTTTTGGTGGCGACGGCCTGATCCGGCTACCGAATTTCGACGAATTTCCGCTTGGCAAGAGCCGCGGAAGGCACTAAACAGGTGTCCTGAGGGCGTGCCGGCCCGTTTGTCGGCACGCCTTTGCGCGTCTCTCAATCTCAGTGGTGATCGGAAAGCAATCCTTTTAGAAAGCCTGATGGTCTTCTGGAAGGGGCTTTTCGCCGTCATTTGAGCGTTTTGGGCGCGGACCTGTCCGAGACTGCCGGTGCCGATGGCTCGTTCGCGAGCCTGACGCTTAATCCCCGCGACGGGGCCAGCACAGACGGGGATGAGACCCGAATTTGCCCGACACATGACCCTCCGTCATGAACAAGGGCCAAGACGGTTCGAACCTCGGATACTGACTTTGCCAAGGCAGGGTCAGGGGCAGGCTTCATGGTTGTCCTGCCCACCTGCGTCCACTTGCGGCGCCGATGGCGGGACGGCTGGTGCAACCGGCGGCCCGAGCATCGTGCAAACGGCCGCCAAACCGGAAAGAGCTTGCAGTGGATCGAGCGGCTAAAAAAGAGTCCATCGCCGAGCTGTCCGAAGTCTTCAAGACTTCGTCAGTCGTCGTGGTGGCTCACTATGCCGGCCTCACCGTCGCCCAGATGCAGCAGCTGCGCAGGCAGATGCAGCAGGCTGGCGGCAAGGTGAAGGTCGCCAAAAACCGTCTCGCCCAAATCGCTCTCAAGGACACCGACGTCGCTTCGATCGCGCCCCTTCTCAAGGGGCCGACGGTTCTTGCCTATTCCAAGGACCCGATCGCCGCGCCGAAGGTTGCAACCGATTTCGCCAAGGCGAACGAACAGTTCGTCATTCTCGGCGGATCGATGGGCAAGACTGCCCTGGACCAGAACGGCGTGAAGGCGCTCGCCTCGCTGCCGTCGCTGGACGAACTGCGTGCCAAGATCCTCGGCCTCCTCGTGGCGCCGGCGACCAAGATCGCGCAGCTCACCAACGCTCCCGCGGCCAAGGTCGCGCGCGTGGTCCAGGCTTATGCCTCCAAGGGCGAAGCGGCCTGACGGCCACCTCAAACAACCAACTGGTTCGAACCTTAAGGAATACGAAAAATGGCTGACCTGCAGAAGATCGTCGACGACCTGTCGAGCCTGACCGTCCTCGAAGCGGCGGATCTGGCGAAGATGCTGGAAGAGAAGTGGGGCGTTTCGGCTGCTGCCGCGGTTGCGGTTGCCGGCCCGGCCGCCGGTGGCGCCGGCGGCGCTGCCGCTGAAGAGAAGACCGAGTTCACCGTCGTTCTCGCCTCGTCGGGCGACAAGAAGATCGAGGTGATCAAGGAAGTGCGTGCGCTCACCGGTCTCGGCCTCAAGGAAGCCAAGGACCTGGTCGAAGGCGCGCCGAAGACCGTCAAGGAAGGCGTTGCCAAGGACGAGGCCGAGAAGATCAAGGCCACGCTCGAAAAGGCCGGCGCCAAGGTCGAGCTCAAGTAACCAAAGGTTGCTGGAGCGAAATCCCCGGGCGAGCACATCGCGAGACCGGGGATCGCCAACAGACTGCAGATCTCCGGGCCGGCGCAGGCCGGTCCGGGGCTCGCAAAAGCCGCAAGGCTGACTATCTACGGGAAGTGCCGGGTTACCAAGGGCCCGCCATTTCCGACAAAATGATCGATATTTCCGGGAGTTAGACCGGAACTGTCCGATTTGAAGAGCAGGGCCAGCCTCGACCGCAAGGTCGTTCCGGGTCCGGCAGCCGCGAAATCGCCCCAAAGAGCGGTCCGGTAGCGACTTTCGACCTACGTGCGGTTCGGCCGTCTGTGCCGAATCGATTAAGAGAACCGGGTAGCCCCCGACGCCTGTCCTGATTGCCGCGATGGATGCGGCTTTTCGGAGAGGCGCCCGCGCTTACCCCCGAAAACATTGAGAGAAGCAAACGATGGCGCAGACGTTCACCGGTCGCAAGCGCGTACGCAAATTTTTCGGGTCCATCAAAGAAGTCGCGGAGATGCCGAGCCTCATCGAGGTTCAGAAGGCGTCTTACGACCAATTTCTGATGGTCAATGAGCCGGAAGGCGGCCGTCTCGACGAAGGCCTGCAGGCCGTGTTCCGTTCGGTATTTCCGATCTCGGATTTCTCCGGCTCGTCGATGCTGGAATTCGTCAAGTACGAGTTCGAACAGCCCAAGTACGACGTCGATGAGTGCCGCCAGCGCGGCATGACTTTCGCGGCGCCGCTGAAGGTGACCCTGCGCCTCATCGTGTTCGATATCGACGAAGAGACCGGCGCCAAGTCCGTCAAGGACATCAAGGAGCAGGACGTCTACATGGGCGACATTCCGCTCATGACGTCGAACGGCACCTTCATCGTCAACGGCACCGAGCGCGTCATCGTCTCGCAGATGCACCGTTCGCCGGGCGTGTTCTTCGATCACGACAAGGGCAAGACCCACTCGTCGGGCAAGCTGCTGTTCGCGGCCCGCATCATCCCGTATCGCGGCTCCTGGCTCGACGTCGAATTCGACGCCAAGGACATCGTCTATGCGCGTATCGACCGCCGCCGCAAGATTCCGGTGACGTCGCTGCTCTATGCGCTCGGCCTCGACGGCGAGGCGATCCTCTCCACGTTCTACAAGCACGTGACCTACAAGCGCACCAAGGACGGCTGGCGCGTGCCTTTCGATGCCAACCGCATGAAGGGCTACAAGGCGGTCAACGATCTCGTTGACGCCGACACCGGCAAGGTCGTGGTCGAAGCCGGCAAGAAACTGTCGGTGCGCCAGGCCCGCCAGCTCGCCGAGAAGGGCCTCAAGGCCCTGCGCATGACCGACGACGAACTGATCGGTCACTACGTCGCCGAAGACCTCGTCAACGTGAAGACCGGCGAAATCTATCTCGAGGCCGGCGCCGAGCTGGACGAGAAGAACATCAAGGTTCTCACCGAGGCCGGCTACAAGGAACTGCCGCTGCTCGACATCGACCACGTCAATGTCGGCGCTTACATCCGCAACACCCTGACGGTCGACAAGAACATGACGCGTGAAGACGCGCTGTTCGACATCTATCGCGTCATGCGTCCGGGCGAGCCGCCGACCGTCGACACCGCCGAGGCGATGTTCCGTTCGCTGTTCTTCGACTCCGAGCGCTACGACCTCTCGGCCGTCGGCCGCGTGAAGATGAACATGCGCCTCGAACTCGACGCGCCGGACACCATGCGCGTGCTGCGCAAGGAAGACATCCTGTCCGTCATCAAGACGCTGGTCGACCTGCGCGACGGCAAGGGCGAGATCGACGACATCGACAATCTCGGCAATCGCCGCGTGCGTTCGGTCGGCGAGCTCATGGAGAACCAGTACCGCATCGGTCTGCTGCGCATGGAGCGCGCGATCAAGGAGCGCATGTCGTCGGTCGATATCGACACCGTCATGCCGCAGGACCTGATCAACGCCAAGCCGGCGGCCGCCGCGGTGCGCGAGTTCTTCGGCTCGTCGCAGCTCTCGCAGTTCATGGACCAGACCAACCCGCTGTCGGAGATCACCCACAAGCGCCGTCTCTCGGCCCTTGGCCCGGGCGGCCTGACTCGCGAGCGCGCCGGCTTCGAAGTGCGCGACGTGCATCCGACGCATTACGGCCGCATCTGCCCGATCGAAACGCCGGAAGGCCCGAACATCGGTCTCATCAACTCGCTGGCGACCTTCGCGCGCGTCAACAAGTACGGCTTCGTCGAGACGCCGTACCGCAAGGTCAAGGACGGCCGCGTCACGGACGAAGTCGTCTATCTGTCGGCGGTGGAAGAGGGCCGTTACTCGGTCGCCCAGGCCAATGCCTCGGTCGATGCTAAGGGCAAGTTCACCGACGAGATGATCATCTGCCGCGACGGCTCGAACCGCGACGTTCACCCCATCCCGCGGGAGAAGGTGGACTTCATGGACGTGTCGCCCAAGCAGCTCGTCTCGGTCGCCGCGGCGCTCATCCCGTTCCTCGAGAACGACGACGCCAACCGCGCGCTGATGGGCTCGAACATGCAGCGCCAGGCGGTGCCGCTGGTTCGCGCCGAAGCGCCGTTCGTCGGCACCGGCATGGAAAGCGTGGTCGCCCGTGACTCGGGCGCTGCGATCGCCGCGCGCCGCGCCGGCATCATCGATCAGGTGGACGCCACCCGTATCGTCGTGCGCGCCACCGGCGAAATGGACCCGACCAAGCCGGGCGTCGATATCTACCGGCTGATGAAGTACCAGCGCTCGAACCAGTCGACCTGCATCAACCAGCGTCCGCTGGTGAAAGTGGGCGACCGCGTCGAGAAGGGCGACATCATCGCGGACGGTCCTTCGACCGACCTTGGCGAACTCGCGCTCGGCCGCAACGTGCTCGTCGCGTTCATGCCGTGGAATGGCTACAACTTCGAAGACTCGATCCTGCTCTCCGAGCGGATCGTGAAGGAAGACGTGTTCACCTCCATCCACATCGAAGAGTTCGAAGTGATGGCGCGTGACACCAAGCTCGGCCCCGAGGAAATCACCCGCGACATTCCGAACGTTTCGGAAGAAGCGCTGAAGAACCTCGACGAAGCCGGCATCGTCTACATCGGCGCCGAAGTTCACGCCGGCGACATCCTCTGCGGCAAGATCACGCCGAAGGGCGAAAGCCCGATGACGCCGGAAGAGAAGCTTCTGCGCGCCATCTTCGGCGAGAAGGCCTCCGACGTTCGTGACACCTCGCTCCGCGTGCCTCCGGGCGTGCAGGGCACCGTCGTGGAAGTCCGTGTCTTCAACCGCCATGGCGTCGAGAAGGACGAGCGC
This sequence comes from Pseudolabrys sp., assembly GCA_017849615.1. Lineage (GTDB taxonomy): Bacteria > Pseudomonadota > Alphaproteobacteria > Rhizobiales > Xanthobacteraceae > Pseudolabrys. Next base: position 62,109 of record JAFIGS010000018.1, read on the forward strand.
GCGCTCGCGATCGAACGCGAGGAAATCGAACGTCTCGCCAAGGACCGTGACGACGAGCAAGCGATCCTCGACCGTAACGTTTACGGTCGTCTCGCCGAGCTGCTCGAAGGCCGTCAGGGCATCGCGGGCCCGAAGGGATTCAAGAAGGACTCCAAGATCACCCGCGCGGTGCTCGACGAGTACCCGCGTTCGCAGTGGTGGCTGTTCGCTTCGCCGAACGACAAGCTGATGGCCGAGATCGAAGCGATCCGGAAGCAGTACGACGAGTCCAAGAAGCTGCTCGAGCAGCGCTTCCTCGACAAGGTCGAGAAGCTGCAGCGCGGCGACGAGCTGCCTCCCGGCGTGATGAAGATGGTCAAGGTCTTCGTCGCGGTGAAGCGCAAGATCCAGCCCGGTGACAAGATGGCCGGCCGCCACGGCAACAAGGGCGTGGTGTCGCGCATCGTGCCCATCGAGGACATGCCGTTCCTCGCCGATGGTACGCATGCCGATATCGTGCTCAATCCGCTCGGCGTGCCCTCGCGCATGAACGTCGGTCAGATCCTCGAGACGCACCTTGGCTGGGCTTGCGCCGGCCTCGGTCTCAAGATCGGTCAGGCGGTCGATGCTTACAATCAGAAGCACGACGCCAAGCCGCTCAAGGAGATGCTCAAGAAGGTCTATGGCGACGACGAGACCATCAAGTCGCTCGACGAAGATGGCCTCATCGAACTCGGCACCAACCTGCGTCACGGCGTTCCGATCGCGACGCCGGTGTTCGACGGCGCCAAGGAAGCCGATATCGAAGCCATGCTCGATCTCGCGGGGCAGAACCAGTCGGGCCAGTCGACCGTCTATGACGGCCGCACCGGTGAGCCGTTCGATCGTAACGTCACGGTCGGCTACATCTACATGCTGAAGCTGCACCATCTCGTGGACGACAAGATCCACGCCCGTTCGATCGGTCCGTACTCGCTGGTCACCCAGCAACCGCTCGGCGGCAAGGCGCAGTTCGGCGGCCAGCGTTTCGGCGAAATGGAGGTCTGGGCGCTCGAGGCTTACGGCGCCGCCTACACGCTGCAGGAAATGCTGACGGTGAAGTCGGACGACGTCGCCGGCCGCACCAAGGTGTACGAGGCGATCGTGCGCGGCGACGACACGTTCGAAGCGGGTATCCCCGAGTCGTTCAACGTGCTCGTCAAGGAAATGCGCTCGCTCGGCCTCAACGTCGACCTGCACAACTCCAAGGCGCCTGGCGCAGGCCAGGGCCCGACGGCGGAAGCCGCCGAATAACAAGAGCGATTGCCGGGCCGTCATCCACGCGGCCCGGCGTTCACGCCTTTGTTTTGAATTTGCGGCCGGCGGCATGCCGGCATAGCGGAGAAGAATATGAACCAAGAGATCATGAATCTTTTCAGCCCGGCGACGCCGGCTCAGGTCTTCGACCAGATCCGGATTTCGATCGCGAGCCCTGAAAAGATTTTGTCGTGGTCCTACGGCGAAATCAAAAAGCCCGAGACGATCAACTACCGGACCTTCAAGCCCGAGCGCGACGGCCTGTTCTGCGCGCGCATCTTCGGGCCGATCAAGGACTACGAGTGCTTGTGCGGCAAGTACAAGCGCATGAAGTACAAGGGCATCATCTGCGAAAAGTGCTCGGTCGAAGTGACCTTGTCGCGCGTGCGCCGTGAGCGCATGGGCCACATCGAACTGGCCGCGCCGGTCGCGCACATCTGGTTCCTCAAGTCGCTGCCGAGCCGCATCGGCATGCTGCTCGACATGACGCTCAAGGATCTCGAGCGCATTCTGTACTTCGAATATTACGTCGTTCTCGAGCCGGGCCTGACCCCGCTCAAGGACCGTCAGCTGCTGTCCGAGGACGAGTACCTCAAGGCGCAGGAGGAGTACGGCCCGGATAGCTTCACCGCCGCGATCGGCGCCGAGGCCATCCGCGAGCTTCTCAAGGGCATGGACCTCGAGAAGCTGCAGATCGAGCTGCGCGCCGAACTGTCCGAGACGGACAGCGACATCAAGAAGAAGAAGCTCGCCAAGCGTCTCAAGCTGATCGAGGCCTTCGTCGCCTCCGGCAACAAGCCGGAGTGGATGATCCTGACCGTCGTGCCGGTGATCCCGCCGGACCTGCGCCCGCTCGTCCCGCTGGACGGCGGCCGCTTCGCGACGTCCGATCTCAACGCTCTCTACCGCCGCGTCATCAACCGTAACAACCGCCTCAAGCGGCTGATCGAGCTGCGCGCGCCGGACATCATCATCCGCAACGAAAAGCGCATGCTGCAGGAAGCTGTCGATGCGCTGTTCGACAACGGCCGCCGCGGCCGCGTCATCACCGGCGCCAACAAGCGTCCGCTGAAGTCGCTCGCCGACATGCTCAAGGGCAAGCAGGGCCGGTTCCGCCAGAACCTGCTCGGCAAGCGCGTCGATTATTCGGGCCGTTCGGTGATCGTGGTCGGTCCCGAGCTCAAGCTGCACCAGTGTGGCCTGCCGAAGAAGATGGCGCTCGAACTGTTCAAGCCGTTCATCTATTCGCGGCTCGACGCCAAGGGTCTGTCCACCACGGTGAAGCAGGCCAAGAAGCTGGTCGAAAAGGAAAAGCCGGAAGTCTGGGATATCCTCGACGAGGTTATCCGCGAGCATCCGGTGCTCTTGAACCGCGCGCCGACCCTGCATCGTCTCGGCATCCAGGCCTTCGAGCCGGTGCTGATCGAAGGCAAGGCGATCCAGCTGCATCCGCTGGTCTGCGCCGCGTTCAACGCCGACTTCGACGGCGACCAGATGGCCGTGCACGTTCCGCTGTCGCTCGAAGCGCAGCTGGAAGCGCGCGTGCTGATGATGTCGACCAACAACATCCTGCATCCCGCGAACGGCCAGCCGATCATCGTGCCGTCGCAGGACATCGTGCTCGGCCTCTACTACCTGTCGCTGATCCGCGAAGGCTCGCCCGGCGAGGGCAAGCTGTTCGGCGACATGGCGGAGATCGAGCATGCGCTGAACGTCAAGGCGATCACGCTGCACACCAAGATCAAGTATCGCTGGGAAGGCATCGACGCCGAAGGCAAGCCGGTCAAGAAGTGGTACGAGACGACGCCCGGCCGCGTGCTGCTCGGCAACGTGCTGCCCAAGAACGTCAAGGCGCCGTTCGACATCGTCAACAAGCTCATGACCAAGCGTGAGATCTCGGGGATGATCGACACCGTCTACCGCCACTGCGGTCAGAAGGAGACGGTGATCTTCTGCGATCGCATCATGGCGCTCGGCTTCTATCACGCGTTCAAGGCCGGCATCTCGTTCGGCAAGGACGACATGGTGGTGCCGGCCTCCAAGTGGGGCACGGTCGACAAGACGCGCGAACTCGCCAAGGAGTTCGAGCAGCAGTACAACGACGGCCTCATCACCCAGGGCGAGAAGTACAACAAGGTCGTCGACGCCTGGTCGAAGTCTACCGACGCCATCGCCGAGGCGATGATGAAGGCAAGCCCCGCGGTCAAGAGGGGCAAGGGAGGCCGCGACATGCAGATCAACTCGATATACAGGATGGCCCACTCGGGCGCGCGCGGCTCGCCCGCCCAGATGCGTCAGCTCGCCGGCATGCGCGGCCTCATGGCCAAGCCGTCGGGTGAGATCATCGAGACGCCGATCATCTCGAACTTCAAGGAAGGCCTGTCGGTTCTCGAGTACTTCAACTCGACCCACGGCGCCCGCAAGGGTCTGGCCGACACCGCCCTGAAGACCGCGAACTCGGGCTACCTGACGCGCCGTCTCGTCGACGTGGCGCAGGACTGCATCATCACCGAAGCCGATTGCGGTTCCACCAACGGCATCGCCGTCCGCGCCATCATCGACGCGGGCACGGTCGTCGCGCCGCTGGCGATCCGCATCCTCGGTCGCACCACGGCCGAGGACATCAAGGACCCGAACACGGGCGCCGTGGTGATCAAGGCCAACACCTTGCTGACCGAGCCGGAAGTCGACCGGGTCGTGAAGTCGGGCGCGCAGGAAGTGAAGATCCGCTCCGTGCTCACCTGCGAAACCAAGGTCGGCGTCTGCGGCGCCTGCTACGGTCGCGATCTGGCGCGCGGCACTCCGGTCAACATGGGCGAGGCGGTGGGCGTCATCGCCGCCCAGTCGATCGGCGAGCCGGGCACCCAGCTCACCATGCGTACGTTCCACATCGGCGGCGCCGCTCAGATCAACGAGCAGTCGTTCATCGAGTCGAACTTCGACGGCAAGATCGTCATCAAGAACAAGAACATTGCCCGTAACTCCGAAGGGCAATCGATCGGCATGGTTCGCAACATGGTGGTGGCGGTGGTCGATCCCGACGGGACCGAGCGCGCCCATCACCGTATCCCTTACGGCGCGCGCATGCGCATCGACGAGGGCGACCAGATCAAGCGCGGCCAGCGTATCGCCGAGTGGGATCCCTACACCCGTCCGATCCTCACCGAAGTCGACGGCACCGTCGATTTCGAGGACATGGTTGACGGCCTGTCGATGTCCGAACAGCTCGACGAATCGACCGGCATCGCCAAGCGCGTGGTCATCGACTGGCGCACGGGCTCGTCCCGCAACCAGGCGGACCTGCGTCCGGCCATGGTCGTCAAGGGCAAGGATGGCAGCGTCCTCAAGCTCGCCCGCGGCGGCGAGGCGCGTTACCTGCTCGCGGTCGACGCGATTATCTCGGTCGACCCCGGCAGCACCGTGAAGGCGGGCGACATTCTCGCGCGTATCCCGACCGAGAGCGCCAAGACCCGCGACATCACCGGCGGTCTGCCGCGGGTGGCGGAGCTGTTCGAGGCGCGTAAGCCGAAGGATGCGGCGATCATCGCCGAGATCGGCGGCGCGGTGCGGTTCGGCAAGGACTACAAGAACAAGCGCCGTCTGACGATCGAGCCGACCGACAAGTCGCTCGAGCCGAAGGAATACCTGATCCCGAAGGGCAAGCACATCCATCTGCAGGATGGCGATCTGCTCGAGAAGGGCGATTATATCGTCGAGGGCAATCCCGCTCCGCACGACATTCTCGCCATCAAGGGCGTCGAGGAGCTGGCGGCTTACCTGGTCAATGAAATCCAGGAGGTCTATCGGTTGCAGGGCGTTATGATCAACGACAAGCACATCGAGGTGATCGTTCGCCAGATGCTGCAGAAGGTCGAGATCACCGACGCCGGCGAGACTGATCTTCTGGCCAGCGAGCAGGTCGATCGCAGCGATTTCGATGCGATCAACGCCAAGGCGGTCGAGGAGGGCAAGAAGCCCGCCGTCGGTCACCCGGTTCTGCTCGGCATCACCAAGGCGTCGCTGCAGACGCGGTCGTTCATCTCGGCGGCCTCGTTCCAGGAAACCACGCGCGTCCTCACCGAAGCCGCGGTCAACGGCAAGGCGGATACGCTCGATGGTCTCAAGGAGAACGTCATCGTCGGTCGCCTGATCCCGGCGGGTACCGGCGCCATGATGAACCAGCTCCGCGAAGTCGCGATGAAGCGCGACGCGCTGATCCTTGACGAGCGCGACAAGGCCGCGGCCAAGCAGGCCGCTGCCCCAGTCGAAGCGCCGGCGCTGCCGATGCCGTCGGCGGAGTAAGCCGGCCGGCCTTCAGCCGACCTGACAAGATCAAAGGCCGCCCTCCGGGGCGGCCTTTTTGTTTATGGGCGGTTTACGCCGAAGCAACGGGCGCTAGTCCTCAGAAAAACATCAGAATCTTCGCCGGAATATCAGGCCGGCTCTCAGGACTTCCGCGCGCGAAGAGGTCACTGCTGCGGCTCCAACCCAGGAGATTCGCGATGAAGCTTCCGATGCTCACCCTTGTGGCCGCCGTGGCTCTTTCCGTCGCTATGGCTGGCGGGCCCGCCCGCGCCGATGCCGATGACGCCAAGTGGGTGGCGCAGTGTGTCAGGGACAACAAGGACGAAGGCCAGACGGTCGAAGTGATCACGACCTACTGCACCTGCATGAACAACAAGATGTCGTCCAACGAGACGCGGTCGATCACGCAGTGGGAGAAGGCCAACAAGCGCGAGATGGAAGCCTGCTCCACCCAGGCCGGCTGGAAGGGGCGCTGAGGACTTTGCGCCTTCGGTGATCGGATAGGGGCCGCCTCCGGGCGGCCTTTTATTTGCGCGTCAATGTAAAATTCGTATATAATTACCTAACATGTTGTTTTTAAACGAACAATACTTTTGTTTGAAGCGTTAGGGATGCATGTCGGCCACAGGTTCGTTCGTCATTTCGCTAGACTTTGAGTTGATGTGGGGCGTTCGCGACAAGCGGACGATCGGCGATTACGGCCGCAACATCCTCGGCGGCCGAAAGGCCATTCCCGCCATGCTCGCACTGTTTCAGGAACGGGGAATTGCCTGCACATGGGCGACCGTCGGGCTCTTGATGTGTGATTCCCGCGACGAGATTCTGGCGACGCTCCCGACCCGAAAGCCCGATTATCGTGACAGGGCCTTGTCGCCCTATGATGGCGTGAGCGCTATCGGCCGGAGCGAGGATGACGATCCCTATCATTACGGAGCCTCGCTCGTTGACCGGATTCGTCAAACGCCGCTTCAGGAAATCGGCACACATACGTTTTCCCACTTCTACTGCCTGGAAGAGGGCGGCGATGTGGATGCGTTTCGCGCCGATCTCGCGGCGGTACGGACCGTCGCCAAGCGCCGCGGCCTGGCGCTGACCAGCATGGTCTTCCCGCGTAATCAATATACGGAGGACCATCTGAACGCATGCCGCGAACAGGGCATCACCGCCTTTCGCGGCAATGAGGACGTCTGGTTTCACGCCGCGCGGGCGGGCAACGGACAAACGGCGCTGATGCGCGGCTTTCGTCTGGCCGACACCTACTTGCCGATTGCCGGCGCGCTAGCGCCGAAGCCCGCGCACAGCGCCGGGCTCGTCAACATAGCGTCCAGCCGGTTCCTGAGGCCCTTCGCTATGCCGCGGCTCGAGCCGGTCCGGCTCCGGAGGATTACGGCCGCCATGACCGAGGCGGCGCAAACGGGCGGTGTGTTTCATCTGTGGTGGCACCCGCACAATTTCGGCCTCAACAGCGAGGACAACCTTGCATTTCTCTCCCGGATACTCGACCACTTCGGGGAGCTGTCGCGGCGCCATCGCATGCGCTCGATGAACATGGGGCAGATTGCAGCAGAGACGATCGATGGCTCGGGTGGTGCTGCTCACCAGTGAGGGAACGTCCGGCGCGATTGCCGCACGCTATCTGGCGGGCCAATTTCCGGACATCGCAGTTATTTGCGAAGGTTCCGAATCGCGCTGGCTGTTCATCCGCAGGCGGATGAAGCGCCTCGGTCCCGTTAAGGTTGCGGGGCAGGTGATGTTCATGCTGCTGCAGCGTTTCCAGCAGCGCCGCAGCCAGCAGCGCATCGCCGAAGTATGCGCTCCGCTGTCCGGCGCACCAGATCCGGCCGTCGCGCACGTCCCATCGGTGAATTCGCCGGAGTGCCTCGCCGCATTGCGCGAACTCCGCCCCGGCGTCGTGCTGGTGATGGGGACACGGATCATCAAGCCGGAGGTGATGGCCGAAGCGCAGGCGCCTTTCATCAACTATCACGCCGGCATCACGCCGAAATATCGCGGCGTGCATGGCGGATACTGGGCCCTGGCCGAGGGTGACGCCGGGAACTTCGGCCTCACCGTGCATCTGGTGGATGCCGGCATCGACACCGGCGGCATCCTTTATCAGGAGCGCGTCAGGCCAAGCGCAGCCGACAATTTCTCGACCTTCCCCTATCTCCAACTCGCCGCCGGGTTGCCGCTGCTGGCAAAGGCCGCACGGGACGCACTGGCGGGCCATCTTACGGTGCAATTCTCGGACCTGCCGTCGCGGCTCTGGAGTCATCCCACCATCTGGCAATACGTTCTGACAGGGTTCCGTCGCGGCGTCTGGTGAGCGGTGTGCAGATTCGGGCCGGATCTTCTGCGCACCCGATTCTGCCCCCGGGGTCCGGCCGGTCGCTGTCGAGCGAGCAGGGGACCGGCCAGATGGCGACTCGGTCACTGACCGAGTTGGAAATGGCCGCGGCTCCGCCGGCCGATCCGGTAATGGAGCGCCTTTGCTCCAGTAGCCGAATTCGCTCACACGAAAGTGCCCTAAAATCAGTAACTTGCAAAAACGGGCGTGACTGAATGGAAACCGCTACCTTGGTCTGGAATCGCCCGGTAATCCGGCCCTCTTGCGTCTGAAACCGCGGTTCCTCATATGTTGCGAGGAAGGCGCTCTTCGCAAAGCAAAGCTGCGTCCGGGCTCGTGTTTTCGGGGCTTTTACGCCTTGACTTCACTAGACCCGCCCGATACATACGCGCAACTTTTCGACAGGCGGTGAGCTTCGTCTGATCGGAACGGCCGCCCGGGCCATCCTCTGAAATCCTTCCGGTTTTCGCGGGTTTCCGGCGCCTTCGCCTCGATCAAAGAAGCTCAAACGCTGTCGCTGACAGCCACTGTCAGTTCACGTGTCCGGCTGCTCGCCGCTTTCGCAGGAAGGCGACGGCATTCGTCAGAACGGGAAAGCGCCCCCGCTGATTGCAGCGGATGGCGCGATTTCGTTTTGCGCGCCGAACCGTACGGAAAGCGAACGCGCGGCCTTCACCGGCCGCTCGTTGAAAACCGATGCCGGGCGAAAGCCCACGAACAATTACGGGCCGCGAGGCTCACAAGTAACGAAGGCGAACGATGCCGACGATCAACCAGTTGATTGCGAACCCCCGCGAGCCGCTGAAGACCCGCAACAAGGTCCCGGCGCTGCAGTCGTCCCCGCAGAAGCGTGGCGTTTGCACCCGCGTCTACACGACGACCCCGAAGAAGCCGAACTCGGCGCTTCGCAAGGTCGCCAAGGTTCGTTTGACCAACGGTTTCGAAGTCATCGGTTACATCCCGGGTGAAGGCCACAACCTTCAGGAGCACTCGGTCGTCATGATCCGCGGCGGCCGCGTCAAGGATTTGCCGGGCGTGCGCTATCACATCCTGCGCGGCGTCCTCGATACGCAGGGCGTCAAGAACCGCAAGCAGCGCCGTTCGAAGTACGGCGCGAAGCGTCCGAAGTAAGGGTAGGGTCCCATGTCTCGTCGTCACGCCGCAGAAAAGCGCGAAATCACGATCGACCCGAAGTACCAGTCGGCGGTCGTCTCGAAGTTCATGAACGCCGTCATGTACGACGGCAAGAAGTCGGTCGCCGAAACGATCGTCTATGGCGCGCTCTCGACCATCGAAGCGAAGACCAAGGCGAACCCGCTGACCGTCTTCCAGCAGGCGCTCGACAACGTGATGCCCTCGATCGAGGTTCGCTCGCGTCGTGTCGGCGGCGCCACCTATCAGGTCCCGGTCGAAGTCCGCACGACCCGTCGTCAGGCTCTCGGCATCCGCTGGATCATCAACGCGGCCCGCGACCGCAACGAGCGCACCATGACCGAGCGTCTCTCGGCCGAGCTGCTCGATGCCTCGAACAATCGCGGCAACGCCGTCAAGAAGCGCGAAGACACGCACAAGATGGCGGAAGCCAACCGCGCGTTCTCGCACTACCGCTGGTAACGGCGACGAACGAATTCAGGAACGACTAGAATGGCTCGCGCTCACGCAATCGAGAACTACCGCAACTTCGGCATCATGGCCCACATCGATGCGGGCAAGACGACGACGACCGAGCGGATTCTCTATTACACCGGCAAGTCCCACAAGATCGGCGAAGTGCACGAAGGTGCCGCGACGATGGACTGGATGGAGCAGGAGCAGGAGCGCGGCATCACCATCACGTCGGCCGCGACGACCGCTTTCTGGAACGGCAAGCGCCTGAACATCATCGACACCCCCGGCCACGTGGATTTCACCATCGAGGTTGAGCGTTCGCTGCGCGTGCTCGACGGCGCCGTCGTCGTGCTCGACGGCAACCAGGGCGTCGAGCCGCAGACCGAGACCGTCTGGCGCCAGGGCGACAAGTATCGCGTGCCGCGCATCGTCTTCGCCAACAAGATGGATAAGACGGGTGCCGACTTCTACAAGTGCCTCGACGACATCGTCGACCGCCTGGGCGCCAAGCCCGTCGCGATCCAGCTGCCGATCGGCGCGGAAAGCAACTTCATCGGCATGGTCGATCTGGTGATGATGAAGGCCTATGTCTGGAACAACGAGGCGCTCGGCGCCAAGTTCGACACCATCGACATCCCGGCCGACCTCGCCGACAAGGCGAAGGAGTATCGCGAGAAGCTGGTTGAAGCCGCCGTCGAGCTCGACGACGACGCGCTGACCGCGTTCCTCGACGGCAAGGAGCCGGACGTCGACACGCTCAAGAAGCTCATCCGCAAGGCCGTCATCACCGGCGCCTTCTATCCGGTGCTGTGCGGCTCGGCCTTCAAGAACAAAGGCGTGCAGCCGCTGCTCGACGCCGTCGTCGATTACCTGCCGTCGCCGCTCGACGTGCCGGCGATCAAGGGCATCGACCCGGACAAGAACAACGAAGAAATCACCCGTGAACCGAAGGACGATGCGCCGCTGTCGCTGCTCGCCTTCAAGATCATGGACGACCCCTTCGTCGGCACCATCACCTTCTGCCGCATCTATTCGGGCACGCTCGTGTCTGGCACCGGCGTCATCAACTCGACCAAAGAGCGCAAAGAGCGCATCGGCCGGATGTTGCTGATGCATGCCAACAACCGCGAAGACATCAAGGAAGCCTATGCCGGCGACATCGTCGCGCTGGCCGGCCTCAAGGAAACCCGCACCGGCGATACCCTGTGCGATCCGAAGGCCGCGGTGATCCTCGAAAAGATGGAATTCCCCGAGCCGGTCATCGAAATCGCCATCGAGCCGAAGTCGAAGGCCGACCAGGAAAAGCTCGGCGTCGCGCTGGCCAAGCTCGCCGCGGAAGATCCGTCGTTCCGCGTGTCGACCGACACCGAGAGCGGCCAGACCATCCTCAAGGGCATGGGCGAACTGCATCTCGACATCAAGGTCGACATCCTCAAGCGCACCTACAAGGTCGACGCCAATATCGGCGCGCCGCAGGTGGCGTTCCGCGAAAAGATCACCAAGCCGGCCGAAGTGGATTACACCCACAAGAAGCAGACCGGCGGTTCGGGCCAGTTCGCCCGCGTCAAGATCGTTGCCGAACCGACCGAGCCGGGTACGCCGTTCACCTTCGAGAACGAGATCGTCGGCGGCGCCGTGCCGAAGGAATTCATCCCGGGTGTCGAGAAGGGCCTCGAGTCGGTTCTCAACTCGGGCATTCTGGCCGGCTTCCCGGTGGTGGACCTCAAGGTCCGTCTCGTGGACGGCAACTACCATGACGTCGACTCGTCGGCGCTCGCCTTCGAAATCGCTTCGCGCGCCGCTCTGCGTGAAGCCATGCAGAAGGCCAAGCCGGTTCTGCTCGAGCCGATCATGAAGGTCGAAGTGGTGACCCCGGAAGACTACACCGGCTCGGTCATCGGCGACCTGAACTCGCGGCGCGGCCAGATCCAGGGCCAGGACATGCGCGGCAATGCCAACGTGATCAACGCGATGGTGCCGCTGATGAACATGTTCGGTTACGTCAACACGTTGCGGTCCATGTCTCAGGGCCGCGCGACATTCACCATGCAATTCGACCATTACGCCGAACTGCCCGCCAACGTGTCGGCGGAAGTTCAAAAGAAGTTCGCGTAAGCGGCGATCAACTTACTCTAGGTTTCTGAACGGAGAGATCCATGGCCAAAGAGAAATTCAACCGTAGCAAGCCGCACTGTAACATCGGCACCATCGGTCACGTCGACCACGGTAAGACGTCGCTGACCGCGGCGATCACCAAGGTGCTCGCCGAAACCGGCGGTGCGACGTTTACGGCCTACGACCAGATCGACAAGGCGCCGGAAGAGAAGGCGCGCGGCATCACCATCTCGACCGCGCACGTCGAGTACGAGACGACGAACCGCCACTACGCCCACGTCGACTGCCCCGGCCACGCCGACTATGTGAAGAACATGATCACCGGCGCCGCGCAGATGGACGGCGCGATCCTGGTCGTGTCCGCCGCCGACGGCCCGATGCCGCAGACCCGCGAGCACATCCTGCTCGCCCGCCAGGTTGGCGTGCCGGCGATCGTCGTGTTCATGAACAAGTGCGACATGGTCGACGATCCGGAACTGCTTGAGCTTGTCGAGCTCGAAGTCCGCGAGCTTCTGTCGAAGTACCAGTTCCCGGGCGACAAGATTCCGATCATCAAGGGCTCGGCCCTGATGGCGCTGGAAGACAAGGATCCCAAGCTCGGCAAGGAAGCCATCCTCGAGCTGATGAAGAACGTCGACGAATACATCCCGCAGCCGGAGCGTCCGATCGACCTGCCGTTCCTGATGCCGGTCGAAGACGTGTTCTCGATCTCGGGCCGCGGCACCGTCTGCACCGGTCGCGTCGAGCGCGGCATCGTCAAGGTTGGCGAGGAAGTCGAAATCGTCGGCATCAAGCCGACCACCAAGACCACCGTCACCGGCGTGGAAATGTTCCGCAAGCTGCTCGATCAGGGCCAGGCGGGCGACAACATCGGCGCGCTGCTGCGCGGCACCAAGCGTGAAGACGTCGAGCGCGGCCAGGTTCTCTGCAAGCCGGGTTCGGTCAAGCCGCACACCAAGTTCAAGGCCGAGGCGTACATCCTCACCAAGGAAGAGGGCGGCCGTCATACGCCGTTCTTCACCAACTACCGTCCGCAGTTCTACTTCCGCACCACCGACGTGACCGGTGTCGTGCATCTGCCGGCCGGTACCGAAATGGTGATGCCGGGCGACAACATCGCCATGGAAGTGCACCTGATCGTGCCGATCGCGATGGAAGAGAAGCTGCGCTTCGCCATCCGTGAAGGCGGCCGCACCGTCGGCGCCGGCGTCGTGGCGTCGATCATCGAGTAAGCAAGTTCGCTGCAGCCCCCGCTCGAAAGGGCGGGGGCGCGGCAATCCTGGTCGGGGCGGGGGTATCTGATCCCGTTTCCGCGCAGGGACACGAGCAGGTTAGCGAATACTGGATCATCCGTTTGAACGGATGATGACAGTCCAGAGAGACAAACAAATGAACGGCCAGAATATTCGGATCCGGCTCAAGGCGTTCGACCATCGCGTGCTCGATGCGTCGACGCGCGAGATCGTCAACACCGCCAAGCGCACCGGCGCGCAGGTGCGTGGGCCGATTCCGCTGCCGACGCGCATCGAGAAGTTCACCGTGAACCGCTCGCCGCATGTCGACAAGAAGAGCCGTGAACAGTTCGAGATGCGCACGCATAAGCGCCTTTTGGACATCGTCGACCCGACCCCGCAGACCGTGGACGCGCTGATGAAGCTCGACCTGGCCGCCGGTGTCGACGTCGAGATCAAGCTGTAAGGCCGGGTGAGGGATTAGAAAGATGCGCACGGGTGTCGTCGCACAAAAGATGGGTATGACCCGGCTGTTCACCGATGGCGGTGAGCACGTTCCGGTCACGGTGCTCCGCCTCGCGGAGTGCCAGGTCGTCGCCCATCGTTCCAAGGACAAGGACGGTTACGTCGCGCTGCAGCTCGGTTCGGGCGCGCGTCGCGCCGGCAACATGAGCAAGGCCGATCGCGGTTACTTCGCCAAGGCGAAGGTCGAGCCGAAGCGCAAGCTTGCCGAGTTCCGCGTCAACGAAGACGGGCTGATTCCGGTCGGCGCCGAAATCACGGCCGACCACTTCATCGAAGGCCAGTTCGTCGATGTCTGCGGCATCTCGGTCGGTAAGGGCTTTGCCGGCGGCATGAAGCGCTGGAATTTCCGCGGTCTTCGCGCCTCGCACGGCGTGTCGATCTCGCACCGTTCGATCGGTTCGACCGGCGGCCGTCAGGACCCGGGCAAGACCTTCAAGAACAAGAAGATGGCGGGCCACATGGGCTCCGACCGCGTCACCACGCTGAACCTCAAGGTCGCCAAGATCGACGTCGCTCGCGGCCTGATCATGGTTCACGGCGCCGTGCCGGGCTCCAAGGGCGGCTGGATCACCGTGCGCGATGCGGTGAAGAAGCCGCTGCCGAAGGATGTTGCTAAGCCTGGCAAGTTCCGTCTGTCCGAAAGCGGCGAAGCGCCTGCCGCTGAAGCCTCCGCCGAGAAGGAGGGCGCATAATATGGATCTCAAGATCACCACCTTTGAAGGCAAGGAAGCCGGCTCCGTTCAGGTGTCGGACGAGATCTTCGGCCTCGAGCCGCGCGCCGACATCATTCAGCGCTGCGTCAACTGGCAGCTCGCCCGCCGTCAGCGCGGTACGCACAAGACCAAGGATCGCTCCGAGATCTGGCGTACCGGCAAGAAGATGTACGGCCAGAAGGGCACCGGTGGCGCCCGTCACGGCTCCGCCCGCGTGCCGCAGTTCCGCGGCGGCGGTCGCGCCTTCGGTCCGGTCGTGCGTAGCCATGCCATCGACCTGCCGAAGAAGGTGCGGGCGCTCGCGCTCAAGCATGCTCTGTCGTCGAAGGCCAAGGACGGCGCCATCGTCATCGTCGATCAGGCGACGCTCGGTGAAGCCAAGACCAAGGCGCTCATCGGTCAGTTCGGCAAGCTCTCGCTCGCCAACGCGCTGATCATCGACGGCGCCGAGCTGAACGCGAACTTCGCCATCGCGGCGCGCAACATCCCGAACATCGACGTGCTGCCGATCCAGGGCATCAACGTTTACGACATCATGCGGCGCAAGACGCTGGTCCTCACCAAGGCCGCCGTCGACGCCCTGGAGGCGCGGTTCAAATGAGCACCAGCGATCCCCGTCATTACGACGTCATTCTTTCGCCCGTGATCACCGAAAAGGCGACCATGGCGTCGGAGTTCAACAAGGTGACCTTCAAGGTCCGTCGCGACGCAACGAAGCCGCAAATCAAGGAAGCGGTCGAGAAGCTGTTCGACGTGAAGGTCAAGAACGTCAACACGCTGGTGCGCCAGGGCAAGATCAAGGCGTTCCGCAATAGGCTCGGACAGCAGTCCGACGTGAAGCGCGCTGTTGTGACCCTCGAAGAGGGCCACCGCATCGACGTGACCACGGGTCTGTAAGAGGTCGGCGATGGCACTCAAGACATACAATCCGACGACCCCGAGCCAGCGTCACCTGATCAGTGTCGATCGTTCGACGCTGTACAAGGGCGCGCCGGTGAAGGCGCTCACCGAAGGTCAGCACTCGACTGGCGGCCGCAACAATCACGGCCGCATCACGTCGCGCTTCCGCGGCGGCGGTCACAAGCAGGCTTACCGCGTCATCGACTTCCGCCGCGCCAAGAAGGACATGGTCGCGACGGTCGAGCGCCTCGAATACGATCCGAACCGGACCGCCTTCATCGCGCTGATCAAGTACGAAGACGGCGAGCTCTCTTACATCCTGGCGCCGCAGCGCCTGGCGCCGGGCGACAAGGTCGTGTCCGCCGAGCAGGCCGACGTGAAGCCGGGCAATGCGATGCCGCTGGGCGCGATCCCGGTCGGCACCATCGTCCACAACGTCGAACTGAAGATCGGCAAGGGCGGTCAGCTCGCCCGTTCGGCCGGCACCTACGTGCAGATCGTCGGCCGCGACCAGGATTACGTCATCCTGCGTCTGTCGACCTCGGAGCAGCGCCTGGTCCACGGCCGTTGCCTCGCCACCATCGGCGCGGTGTCGAACCCGGACAACATGAACACGACGATCGGCAAGGCCGGCCGTCAGCGCTGGCGCGGCCGCATGCCGCATAACCGCGGCATCATGATGAACCCGGTCGACCATCCGCACGGCGGTCGTACCAAGGGCGGCAAGCACTGGGTTACCCCGTGGGGCAAGCCGACCAAGGGCGCCAAGACGCGCAAGAACAAGCGCACCAACAAATTCATTATGGTCAGCCGTCACGACCGTAAGAAGAAGCAGCAGTAGGATTTGCAGCGATGACCCGTTCAGCCTGGAAAGGCCCGTTCGTTGACGGCTTTCTGCTCAAGAAAGCGGAAGCTTCGCGCGCGTCCGGCCGCCACGAAATGATCAAGATCTGGAGCCGGCGCTCGACCATCCTGCCGCAGTTCGTCGGCCTGCATTTCACCGTTTACAACGGCCACAAGCACGTTCCGGTGCTGGTGACCGAGGAAATGGTCGGCCACAAGTTCGGCGAGTTCTCGCCGAGCCGCACGTTCCACGGCCACAGCGCCGACCGCAAGGCGAAGAAGGCCTGAGGACAGAGACTATGGGCAAGCGTTCACGCGATCGGGATCTCCCGAACAACGAAGCCAAGGCAGTGACCCGCAACATCCGGGTGTCGCCGCAGAAGCTCAATCTCGTCGCGCAGATGATCCGCGGCAAGAAGGTCGCCGGCGCGCTGGCCGACCTCGAATTTTCGCGCAAGCGCATCGCCAAGGATGTGCGCAAGTGCCTCGAGTCGGCTATCGCCAACGCCGAGAACAATCATGACCTCGACGTCGACGATCTCATCGTCGCCGAGGCTCACGTCGGAAAGTCGCTCGTCATGAAGCGCTTTTCCCCGCGCGGCCGCGGTCGTGTCGGTCAAATTCTGAAGCCGTTTTCGCATCTGACGATCGTCGTTCGTCAGGTCGAAGCCGCGGCTAATGCCTGAGGAGGCTTCATTGGGTCAAAAAATCAATCCGATCGGTCTGCGCCTCGGCATCAACCGCACCTGGGACTCGCGCTGGTTCGCGAACAAGACCGAGTACGGCACGCTGCTGCATGAGGACATCAAGATCCGCGCCGCTCTGCTCAAGGAGCTGAAGCAGGCCGCGGTGTCCAAGATCATCATCGAGCGTCCGCACAAGAAGTGCCGCGTCACCGTTCACTCGGCCCGTCCGGGCGTCGTGATCGGCAAGAAGGGCGCCGACATCGAGAAGCTGCGCAAGACCGTTGCCAAGCTGACCGACAGCGACGTCGTCATCAACATCGTCGAAATCCGCAAGCCGGAGCTCGACGCGCAGCTGGTCGCCGAGTCGATTGCGCAGCAGCTCGAGCGCCGCGTCGCTTTCCGTCGCGCCATGAAACGCGCGGTGCAGTCGGCGATGCGTCTGGGCGCCGAAGGCATCCGTATCAACTGCTCGGGCCGCCTCGGCGGTTCGGAAATCGCGCGCATGGAGTGGTACCGCGAAGGCCGCGTGCCGCTGCACACCCTGCGCGCCGACGTCGATTACGGCGTCGCCACCGCTTTCACCACGTTCGGCACCTGCGGCGTCAAGGTCTGGATCTTCAAGGGTGAGATCCTCGAGCACGATCCGATGGCGCAGGACAAGAAGCTCGCCGAAGGCGATACCGGCGGTCGTTCGCGTCGCGATAACGCCGCTTAAGAGATAAAGTCATGCTGCAGCCAAAGAAAACCAAGTTCCGCAAGGCCTTCAAGGGCCGCATCCACGGCGTCGCCTCTTCGGGCGCGACCCTGGCTTTCGGTCAGTTCGGCCTCAAGGCGCTCGAGCCGGAGCGCGTCAGCGCGCGCCAGATCGAAGCCGCCCGCCGCGCGCTCACCCGCTTCATGAAGCGCGCCGGCCGCGTCTGGATCCGCGTGTTCCCGGACGTGCCGGTGTCGAAGAAGCCGATCGAAGTCCGCATGGGCAAGGGCAAGGGTTCGCCCGAGCTCTGGGTGGTGCGCGTCAAGCCCGGCCGCATCCTGTTCGAGGTGGACGGCATCAGCCCGGCCATCGCCAAGGAAGCCCTGGCGCTCGCCGCGGCCAAGCTGCCGGTCAAGACCCGTTTCATCGAACGTATCGCCGAGTGACGACCATGAAAGCCACCGACGCCCGAGTGATGACGCTCGACCAGATCGACGATGAGGTCCTCAAGCTCAAGAAGGAGCAGTTCAACCTGCGCTTTCAGCGGGCCACGGGTCAGCTCGAGAACACCGCGCGCGTGCGCGTCATCCGCCGCGACATCGCGCGGTTGAAGACGATCGCCGCGCAGAAGCGGGCAGGCGAGACGCCGGCCGCCAAGACCGAGTCTCAGAAGTCCGCCAAGCCGGTCGCGAAGTCGCGCCGCCTGAAGGCTTCGCGTCCGTCGCCGGCCCGTGAGCCGGCGCGCGCGATCGCCAACAAGCCCAACAAGACGAAGAAGAAGTAAGGGGTCAAAGATGCCGAAGCGTACCCTTCAGGGTGTCGTCGTCAGCGACAAGCAGGCCAAGACCATTGTCGTGCAGGTCGACCGGCGCTTTGCCCACCCGACCATGGGCAAGGTCGTTCGCCGTTCGAAGAAGTACCACGCGCACGACGAGAAGAACGAGTTCAAGGTCGGCGACAAAGTGTGGATCGAAGAGCGCCGTCCGCTTTCCAAGCTCAAGAGCTGGGAAGTGATCCGCGGCGAGAAGAAAGCCAAGGTCTGACGACCGGGGTTTTGGACGAAGCGGCGCAAGTCGCTTCGCCGATGAAGACGAACAGAAATTAATGGCGCCGCGGTCTCAAAAGCCGCCCGCCCGCAAGGAACGAGAGCCGCATCATGATTCAGATGCAAACCAACCTGGACGTTGCCGACAATTCCGGCGCGCGCCGCGTCATGTGCATCAAGGTGCTCGGCGGTTCGAAGCGGAAGTACGCGACCATCGGCGACACCATCGTGGTGTCCGTGAAGGAAGCGATCCCGCGCGGCCGCGTGAAGAAGGGCGAGGTCATGAAGGCCATCGTCGTGCGCATCCGCAAGGACATCAAGCGCGCCGACGGCACCGTGATCCGTTTCGACCGCAACGCCGCCGTGCTGATCAACAATCAGTCCGAGCCGGTCGGCACCCGTATCTTCGGACCGGTGCCGCGCGAGCTGCGCGCCAAGAACCACATGAAGATTCTTTCGCTCGCCCCGGAGGTGCTGTGATGGCTGCCAAGATCCGTAAAGGCGACAAGGTGGTCGTGCTCACCGGCCGCGACAAGGGTCGCACCGGCGAGGTGATCGAGGTTCGTCCGACCGAGAACCGCGCCCTGGTGCGCGGCATCGCGATGGTCAAGCGCCACCAGCGCCAGACCGCGCAGGTCCAGGGCGGCATCATTTCCAAGGAGAGCGCGGTCGACCTGTCGAACCTCGCACTCGCGGACCCCAAGGACGGCAAGCCGACCCGGGTTGGTTTCAAATTTATCGGCGAGGGCGCCGACCGCAAGAAAGTGCGTGTCGCCAAGCGCTCGGGAGCGGAAATCGATGGCTGATACTCAGACTGAACAGAAGAAGCCGAAGGCGGCGAAGCCCGCTGCCAAGCCCGCCGGTGGCGATGCCCCGAAGGTCAAGAAGGCCAAGGTGCCGTCCGACTACACGGCGCGCCTGCGCACGCACTACGACAAGGTCGTGCGCGAGCAGATGAAGACGCAGTTCGGCTACGACAACCCGATGCAGATTCCGCAGATCACCAAGGTCGTGCTCAACATGGGCATCGGCGAGGGCGTCGCGGATCGCAAGAAGGTCGAGAACGCCGCTGTCGATCTGGCGCTGATCGCCGGTCAGAAGCCGGTCGTCACGCGCTCGCGCAAGTCGATCGCGAACTACAAGCTGCGCGACGGCCAGGCCATCGGCTGTAAGGTCACTTTGCGCAAGGCGAAGATGTACGACTTCATCGACCGCCTGGTGAACATCGCGCTGCCGCGTATCCGCGACTTCCGCGGTCTCAACCCGAAGAGCTTCGATGGCGGCGGCAACTACAGCCTCGGCATCAAGGAATACACCGTGTTCCCGGAAATCGACTTCGACAAGGTCACCGATACCTGGGGCATGGACATCACCGTCTGCACCACCGCGCGCAACGACGAAGAAGCGCGCGCGCTGCTGGCGGCTTTCAACTTCCCGTTCCGGCAGTGAGTGACGGATCACCCGTCGCTCATACGCGGAACCGCAAGGAGCAACTAAATGGCTAAGACGAGTTCGGTCGAGAAGAACAAGCGCCGCCGCCGCATGGCGAAGAAGTTCGGGCCGCGTCGCGCGCGCCTGAAGGCGATTGTGCAGAACAAGGAACTGCCGATGGAGGAGCGCTTCGCCGCGACCCTCAAGCTGGCGGAGCTGCCGCGCAACTCCGCCAAGGTGCGCATTCATAACCGCTGCGAGCTGACGGGCCGTCCTCACGCCTTCTACCGCAAGCACAAGCTGAGCCGTATCGCGCTGCGCGACCTCGGCAACAAGGGCCTGATTCCCGGCCTTGTGAAGTCGAGCTGGTAAGGGGGGCCGAGATGGTGAACGATCCGATCGGCGATATGATCACGCGCATCCGCAACGCGCAGATGCGTAACAAGTCCAAGGTTTCGATGCCTGGCTCCAAGCAGCGCGAGCGCGTTGCCGAAGTGCTCAAGGTCGAAGGCTACGTTCGCGGCTACGCCGTGGTGGCGCATGCCAACGGCCGCAGCGAGCTCGAGATCGAGCTCAAGTATTTCGACGGCACGCCCGTCATCCGCGAAATCGAGCGCGTCTCGAAGCCGGGCCGCCGCGTCTACGCGTCGGTGAAGAACCTGCCGCGCATCAACAACGGTCTCGGCGTTGCCATCGTCTCGACGCCGAAGGGCGTCATGGCCGACCACGCCGCGCGCGACGCCAATGTCGGCGGCGAAATTCTCTGCACGGTGTTCTGATGTCTCGTATTGGCAAAAAACCGGTCACGATCCCCTCTGGCGTCACCGCCAGCGTCGAAGGTCAGACCGTCAAGGTGAAGGGCCCCAAGGGCGCGCTTCAGCTTGCCTTCGTCGACGAAGTCATCCTGTCGATGGACAAGGGCGCCATCAAGGTCGCGCCGCGTCATGAGACCAAGCGCTCGCGCTCGATGTACGGCACCGCGCGCACGCTGGTGTCGAACCTGATCGTCGGCGTGTCGAAGGGCTTCGAGGAGAAGCTCGAGATCAACGGCGTCGGTTACCGCGCGGCGGTGCAGGGCAAGAACCTGCAGCTCCAGCTCGGCTACTCGCACGACGTCGTTTATCCGATCCCGGCCGGCATCACGATCGCGACGCCGAAGCCGACGGAAATCACGATCTCCGGCATCGACAAGCAGATCGTCGGCCAGGTCGCCGCCGAAATTCGCGCCTTCCGCGGTCCTGAACCGTACAAGGGCAAGGGCGTCAAGTACGCCGGTGAATTCATCTTCCGCAAGGAAGGCAAGAAGAAGTAAGGGGCGAGAGCCATGTCGAAAGCCAATATCCGCACCGCGCGGCGGACGGCGTCGGTTCGGCGCAAGATCAAGGCCGTGTCCAGCGGTCGCGCCCGCCTGTCGGTGTTCCGCTCGTCGAAGCACATGCACGTTCAGATCATCGACGACGAGAAGGGCGTTACCGTCGCCTCCGCCTCGACGCTCGAGAAGGATCTGCGCGGCAGCCTGAAGACCGGCGCCAACATCGATGCCGCCAAGCAGGTCGGCAAGCTGATCGCCGAGCGTGCCAAGAAGCACGGCATCAAGGACGTCGTGTTCGATCGCGGCGGCTACATTTATCACGGCCGCATCAAGGCGCTGGCCGAAGCCGCCCGCGAGGGCGGGCTGAACTTCTAAACGTATTCGTACAGACGAACGGATTTATTAGATGGCACAAGAACCCCGCAGAGACCGCGAGCGCGGCCACGGTCGTGAAGAGCGCGATAGCGAGTTCACCGACAAGCTGGTGCACATCAATCGCGTCGCCAAGGTGGTCAAGGGCGGCAAGCGCTTCGGTTTCGCCGCGCTCGTCGTTGTCGGCGATCAGAAGGGCCGCGTCGGCTTCGGTCACGGCAAGGCGCGCGAAGTGCCGGAAGCGATCCGCAAGGCGACCGAGGCCGCCAAGCGTTCGCTGACCCGCGTCGCGCTGCGCGAAGGCCGCACCCTGCATCACGACGTGTACGGCCGCCACGGCGCTGGCAAGGTCTACCTGCGCGCGGCGCCTCCCGGCACCGGCATCATCGCCGGCGGCCCGATGCGCGCCGTGTTCGAGACGCTCGGCATGCAGGACATCGTCGCCAAGTCGGTCGGCTCGTCGAACCCGTACAACGTGGTGCGCGCGACCTTCGATGCGCTCAAGCACCAGGACTCGCCGCGCTCGGTCGCGTCGCGCCGCAACCTCAAGGTCTCGGCCTTGCAGTCGCGCCGCCGCGAAGGCGCCGACGAAGCTGTCGCCGATTAATTTGGCCGACTGATAGGTAAGGAACTTAGGTCATGGCTACCGCTAAGAAGACCGTGAAGGTGCAGCAGATCGCCAGCCCGCTGCGCTGCCATTTCGATCAGCGCCAGACCCTGATCGGCCTCGGCCTGAACAAGGTCGGCCGCGTCAGCGAGCTGCCGGATACGCCGCAAACCCACGGCATGATCCGCAAGCTGCCGCATCTGGTGCGGATCGTCGAAGAGACGAAGTGATTTCATCCAGCGTCGCCATTGAGCGGCGAGGGACGATCAAAGGACGAGAGCAATGAAACTCAACGAGATCGCCGACAATCCCGGCGCCCGCAAGAACCGCATGCGCATCGGCCGCGGCATCGGCTCCGGCATGGGCAAGACCGGCGGCCGCGGCGGCAAGGGCCAGACCGCGCGCTCCGGTGTGCGTATCAAGGGCTTCGAAGGCGGCCAGATGCCGCTGCATCGCCGCCTGCCGAAGCGCGGCTTCCGCAACACCGCCTTCCAGGCGCGCCTCAACGAGGTCAGCCTCGGCAAGCTGCAGGCTGCGATCGATGCCGGCAAGCTCGACGCCAAGGCGACGGTTGACGCCGAGGCGATGGTCAAGGCCGGCCTGATGCGCCGCGCCAAGGACGGCGTGAAGCTGCTGGGCACGGGCGAGCTGAAGGCCAAGGTCGACGTCGCCGTGTACGGCGCGACCAAGTCGGCCGTCGCCGCGATCGAGAAGGCGGGTGGATCGGTGAAGATCCTCAAGCCGGCGGTCGAGGAAGACGCCGAGCCGCGCGGCAAGAACAAGCGCAAGGCGGCCAAGGAAGCCTGAGCGCCGCGACTGTTTTGAGGCCTCGCCCAAAAGGCGGGGCCTTTGCAACGACTACCGGTTCCGCGCGCCAGACCCTATCTAGGGTGGCAGGGGCGGGACCCACGTGAAGAAGACGCCGCGCCACTCCTCGTCACCCAAGCGGGCGGTCGGGGGAGCGGCTTTCAGGCGTCGGCAGGAGCGAGCGAATGGTTTCGGCAGCGGAACAACTGGCAGCCAATCTCAATTTCGGCGCGCTCGCCAAGGCCGACGAGCTCAAGAAGCGAATCTGGTTCACGATCGGCGCGCTGCTGGTCTATCGCCTCGGCACCTATATTCCGCTGCCGGGCATCGATCCGCAGGCCTGGGCGCAACTCTTCAACACCCAGTCGGGTGGCATTCTCGGCATGTTCAACATGTTCTCCGGTGGTGGCATCCACCGGATGGCGATCTTCGCTCTGAACATCATGCCTTACATCTCCGCCTCGATCATCATTCAGCTGATGACGACCGTGTCGCCGCAGCTCGAAGCCCTGAAGAAGGAAGGTGAGGCCGGCCGCAAGGTCATGAATCAGTACACGCGGTATCTCACCGTTGTGCTCGCGCTGTTCCAGTCCTACGGCATTGCCATCGGTCTGCAGGGCGCCGGCAACGTGGTGAGCGAGCCGGGCCTGTTCTTCCTGATCTCGACCACGATCACGCTGACCGGCGGCACCATGTTCCTGATGTGGCTCGGCGAGCAGATCACCGCGCGCGGCATCGGCAACGGCATTTCGCTGATCATCTTCGCCGGCATCGTCGCCGAACTGCCGTCGGCCATCGCCGGAACGCTCGAACTCGGCCGCCAGGGCGCAATCTCGACCGGCTTCATCCTGCTGGTCATCGTCATGGCGGTTGTCGTCATCGCCTTCATCGTCTTCATGGAGCGCGCGCAGCGCCGGCTGCTGATCCAGTATCCCAAGCGCCAGGTCGGCAACCGCATGTTCGAGGGTCAGTCCTCGCATCTGCCGCTCAAGCTCAATACCTCGGGCGTCATCCCGCCGATCTTCGCCTCGTCGCTGCTGTTGCTGCCGACCACGGTCGCCAACTTCAACGCCGGCTCAGGTCCGGAGTGGCTCACCACGATGACGACGCTGCTCGGCCACGGCCGGCCGCTGTTCCTCGTGCTGTATCTGTCGCTGATCGTGTTCTTCTGCTTCTTCTACACCGCGGTCGTCTTCAATCCGACCGAGACGGCGGAGAATCTGAAGAAGCACGGCGGCTTTATCCCCGGCATCCGCCCGGGCGAGCGCACCGCCGAATACATCGACTATGTGCTGTCGCGCATTACGGTCGTCGGCGCGATTTATCTGTCGATCGTCTGCTTGATCCCGGAAGTTCTGATTTCCTACGCCGCCGTGCCGTTCTATTTCGGCGGCACGTCGCTGCTCATCGTCGTCTCGGTGACGATGGACACGGTGGCGCAGGTGCAGGGCTATCTGCTGGCGCATCAATACGAAGGCCTGATCAAGAAATCCAAATTGCGGGGGCGCAATAGATGAGATTGATCCTGCTCGGCCCGCCGGGGGCGGGGAAGGGCACGCAGTCGCAGCGGCTCGTCGACAAGCACGGCATCGTGCAGTTGTCGACCGGCGATATGCTTCGCGCCGCCGTCGCGGCCGGTACGCCGGTCGGCCTCAAAGCCAAGAGCATCATGGAAGCCGGCCAGCTCGTGCCGGACGATGTCGTGGTCGCGATCATCGCCGACCGAATCGGCCAGCCGGACGCCAGGAAGGGCTTCGTGCTCGACGGCTTCCCGCGCACGGTTCCGCAGGCCGAGGCGCTGGACAAGCTTCTGGCCGAGCGCGGCCTCAAGCTCGACGCCGTCATCGAGCTCAAGGTCGACGAAGGCATCCTCATCAAGCGAATCGAGACCCGGGTCGCGGAAATGACCGCGCGTGGCGAAAAAGTGCGCTCGGACGACAAGCCGGAGGTCCTCAAGGGCCGTCTGGACGCCTACCGGGCCCAGACCGCGCCGCTGGCCGGCTATTACGACGCCAAGGGCATGCTCCGGAGCGTGGATGGCATGGCCCCGGTGGATCAGGTCACCGCTGCACTGGATGGTATTTTGAAACCATCCAGCGCCGTCTAGCAGAGGTTGACGAAGCCCTCATGAATCCCCTAATAGAGTGCGTATCCAAGAGTTTGGCGCGATGCCGGTTCCCCCATGAGGGCAGGGACGGGTGTCGCCTTACGCTTTGTCTAACCCCTTCTGGGATAACAAAAATTTGCCGCTTTACCGCGGCTGGCCGATAAACAGGAGAGAGCATCCGTGGCTCGTATCGCGGGCGTTAATTTGCCCACCAACAAGCGTGTCGTCATCGCGCTCCAGTACATCCATGGCATCGGTCAAAAGATTGCCAAGGACATCGTCACCAAGCTGAACCTGCCGGCCGAGCGCCGCGTGTCGCAGCTCACCGACGCGGAAGTTCTGCAGATCCGCGAACTCATCGACCAGGAATATCTGGTGGAAGGCGATCTGCGTCGCGAGACGTCGATGAACATCAAGCGCCTGATGGACCTCGGCTGCTATCGCGGCCTGCGTCACCGCAAGGGCCTGCCGGTCCGCGGCCAGCGCACGCACACCAACGCGCGCACGCGCAAAGGCCCGGCGAAGACCATCGCCGGCAAGAAGAAGACCGCCTAACCGAGCTGAACGCGCCCGCGCCGCGTGACGGCAAGCGGGCTTTGAAGGGACTGACTGACTATGGCGAAGGAAGCCACCACCCGCGTCCGCCGGCGCGAGCGCAAAAACATCGCGTCGGGCGTCGCCCACGTGAACGCCTCGTTCAACAACACCATGATCACCATCACCGACGCGCAGGGCAATGCGATTGCCTGGTCGTCGGCCGGCACCATGGGCTTCAAGGGCTCGCGCAAGTCGACGCCTTACGCGGCGCAGATGGCCGCGGAAGACGCTTCGAAGAAGGCGCAGGAGCACGGCATGCGCACGCTCGAGGTTGAAGTGTCCGGTCCCGGTTCGGGCCGTGAGTCGGCGTTGCGCGCTCTGCAGGCGTCGGGTTTCACCATCACCTCGATCCGTGATGTGACCTCGATCCCGCACAACGGCTGTCGGCCGCGCAAGCGCCGCCGGGTGTAATTGATTTCGTAAGGCGGACGTTCGGGATCGCCCGCGTCCGCCGCCGCCGTTCATGACCCCACACGCGGCGGGTGGGGTGCGCTGGGCAGGCTCAGCGACGCGCTCTTGCAACGAGCGACGCTCATAATGGGTGAACATGTGATTCAAAAAAATTGGCAGGAACTGATCAGGCCGAACAAGCTCCAGGTGACCGCCGGGTCCGACCCGTCGCGCTTTGCGACGGTCGTCGCCGAGCCGCTCGAGCGCGGTTTCGGCGTCACGCTCGGTAACGCGCTGCGGCGCATTTTGTTGTCGTCGCTGCAGGGGGCTGCGGTGCAGTCGGTCCAGATCGACGGCGTGCTGCACGAGTTCTCCTCGATCGCCGGCGTGCGCGAGGACGTCACCGACCTCGTCCTCAACGTCAAGGACATCGCCATCAAGATGCAGGGCGAAGGCCCCAAGCGCATGGTGGTGAAGAAGCAGGGTCCGGGCACCGTGACCGCGGGCGACATCCAGACCGTCGGCGATGTCGTCGTGCTCAATCCGGAGCTCGTGCTGTGCACACTCGACGAGGGCGCCGAGATCCGCACGGCATTCACCGTCACCACCGGCAAGGGTTACGTCGCCGCCGAGCGTAACCGTCCGGAAGACGCGCCGATCGGCCTGATCCCGGTCGACTCGCTGTATTCGCCGGTGCGCAAGGTTTCGTACAAGGTCGAGAACACCCGCGAAGGGCAGATCCTCGATTACGACAAGCTGACCCTGACCATCGAGACCAACGGCGCGGTGTCGCCGGAAGATTCGCTGGCTTACGCCGCGCGCATCCTCCAGGACCAGCTCAACGTGTTCGTGAACTTCGAGGAGCCCCGCAAGGAGCAGGCCGCGGAGACCATCCCGGACCTTGCCTTCAACCCGGCCTTCCTCAAGAAGGTGGACGAGCTCGAATTGTCGGTGCGTTCGGCTAACTGTCTCAAGAACGACAACATCGTCTACATCGGCGACCTCGTTCAGAAGACCGAAGCCGAGATGCTGCGCACGCCGAACTTCGGCCGCAAGTCGCTCAACGAGATCAAGGAAGTGCTGGCGCAGATGGGCCTCCACCTCGGCATGGAAGTGCCGGGCTGGCCGCCGGAAAACATCGAAGAGCTCGCCAAGCGTTTCGAAGACCACTACTGACGTCCGAAGGATGTCATCTCGGACGCGGTGCAGCGTGAAACGGTGCACCGCAGATCCGGGATCGAGAAAGTTTAGCCGCCTTCCGCGGCGTTCCGGAATGGTCCGGGGCAAACAGGATAGAGGCAGGGAGTTACGCGATGCGTCACGGTAAAGTTTACAGGAAATTGGGTCGGCATTCCTCGCATCGTATGGCGATGCTGGCGAATATGGCCGCGTCCCTGATCAAGCACGAACAGATCATCACGACTCTGCCGAAGGCCAAGGAACTTCGCCCGATCGTCGAGAAGCTGGTGACCCTCGGCAAGAAGGGCGATCTGTCCGCCCGCCGCCAGGCCATCTCCGAGCTGCGCGACGTCGACATGGTCAAGAAGCTCTTCGACACGCTGGCGCCGCGCTACAAGGATCGCCAGGGCGGTTATCTGCGTATCATGAAGGCCGGCTTCCGCTACGGCGATAACGCGGCCCAGGCCGTGATCGAGTTCGTGGATCGCGACGTCGATGCCAAGGGCCAGGATTCGGGCCCGGTGCAGGCGCGCCAGAGCGAAGACGAAAACGCCTAAGAGGCGATGCGCTTCGCGCTGATACGAGTTGCGAGGGCGGTGCAAAGGATGATCCTTGGCACCGCCCTTTTTCTTTTGCTGGCCGTCGCCGGAGGTTTGGGGCCTGCCATGGCTGACACGAAGGCCGACCAGGCCTTGATCGAGGCCGCTGGCCGGGGAGAAGCCGCCGCGGTGCGCCGCCTTCTGGACGCGGGCGCCAGCGTCCGGGCACGCGACGGGCAGGGCCGCACGGCGCTGCTTGCCGCCACCCAGGCGCCGCCGGGGGTGGGGACCGAAGCGGCCCGGCTGCTGATCGGCGGCGGCGCCGACGTCAACGCCAAGGACAACATCGAGGACAGCCCTTACCTCTACGCCGCCGCCCCGAGACTGTGCGCATCCTGCTCGCGACGGCCATCGACAAGGATCATGTCAACAAGCTCGGCTGGACCGCGCTGCTTGAAGCCGTTGTGCTTGGCGACGGCGGACCGGTTTACACGGAGATCGTCGGTGATTTGGTGCGGGCAGGCGCCAGCGTCGCCATCGCCGACCGTGACGGCGTCACGCCGCTTGCCCATGCGCGCCGCCGCGGCCAAACGGCGATCGTCGGCATCCTGGAAGCGGCCGGCGCGCGCTAGGCGCTGTTTAAAAATTACATCCCTGTGATGGCGATCACATTGGCTTCCCGGTATTATTCGGGTGCCGTTAGAAGCGCATTCCGCTATCGGGGGATACATTCATGATCAGCTTTCAGCCGCCACGCACCGTGGCCGGAGCCGTGCTGTTTGTTCTTTCCGCTCTTGCCTTGCCGGGTGCGGCCAAGGCCCAGGCCAATGGCGATCTGGTCGCGCGTGGCGGCTATCTCGTCAACACCGTGATGACCTGCAACAACTGCCACACGCCGATGGGCCCGAACGGGCCGGACTTCTCCAGGGCGCTGTCGGGCGGGATGCTGTTCGACGAGCCGCCGTTCATGGTGACGGCCTCCAACATCACGCAGGATAAGGAGACCGGCATCGGCGGCTGGACCGACGCGCAGATCAAGCATCTGCTCCGCACCGGCCGGCGCCCGAACGGCGTGCAGATCGCCGAGATCATGCCGACAGCATTCTACGGCATTCTCACCGAGCGCGACATGGACGCCATTGTCGCCTATCTGCGCACGGTCAAGCCGGTGAAGAACAAGGTGCCGGACCCGATCTACAAGACGCAGCTTCCGCATCACGCTTTCCCGGGCTCGGAGAAGCCCTATACGGAAGCCATGCTGGGCGACAAAGTGAAGAACGGTTTCTATCTCGCCACCGCCGCGCACTGCATGGAGTGCCACACGCCGTTCGGCGCCAAGGGCAGGGATTTCGTCGGCGATCTCGGCAAGGGCGGCATGGAATTCCCGGGGCCTTGGGGCAAGTCGGTGTCGGCCAATATCACATCGAGCAAGGCGAAGGGCCTGGGCGACTGGACCGACGCGCAGATCAAGACCGCGATCACGCAGGGCGTGGACAAGGACGGCCGCAAGCTCCAGCCGCCGATGGGCTATCCCTATTATGCCCGCATGAAGAGCGAAGACATCGATGCCATCATCGCCTATCTGCGCACGGTGCCGGCGAAGGAGTGAATGACCTGCGCGCGGCCCTTGCCGCCGCACACCCCGCTCATTCCCGCTTTCGCGGGAATGAGCGGTTTATAGGTTCACCACCCCGACAGCACCACCTTGCCGATGGTGGTGCCGCTCTCGATCTGCGCATGTGCTTTCATCAAATTGGCGGCGTTGATCGGCGAAAGTTCCTGCGCTGCCGTGGTGATCATCAGCCCGGCGTCGATCATCGCCGACACTTCGTTGAGCAGCCTGTGCTGCGCGATCATGTCGGGCGTGCCGAACACCGAACGGGTGAACATCGATTCCCAATGCACCGAGATCGACTTGCCCTTGAACGGCATTACGTTGAGCGTTTTCGGATCGTCGATCAGCACGAACTGGCCTTGCGGCGCGATGGTGTCGGCAAGCTGCGGCGCGCTCTGGTCGGTGCCGGTGATGCCGGCGACCATCGCGACCTGCGGATGGCCGATCGCCTTGAGTTGCTCGGCCAGCGGCTTGTGATGGTCGATGACATGATCGGCGCCGAGCTTGAGGCACCAGTCGTGTGTCTCTTTCCGTGACGCAGTGGCGATGATGGTGAGGCCGGTGAGCCGGCGCGCGAGCTGGATCATGATCGAGCCGACCCCGCCACCGCCGCCGATCACCAGCAGGGCGCGGCCGTCCGGCGTCTTGCTCGGCTTGACGCCGAGGCGGTCGAACAGCATTTCCCAGGCGGTGATGCTGGTCAGCGGCAGCGCCGCCGCTTGGGCGAAAGTAAGCGACTTCGGCTTCCTGCCGACGATGCGCTCGTCGACCAGATGGAATTCGGCGTTGGTGCCGGAGCGGGCGATGGATCCGGCATAGAACACCTCGTCGCCGGCCTTGAACAAAGTCGCTTCGGAACCGACCGCCTCGACCACGCCGGCGGCGTCATAGCCGAGCACCTTGGGCGGCTCGCCGGCCTTCGGCTCGGCGCGCATCCGCACCTTGGTATCGACCGGGTTCACCGAGACTGCCTTGACCGCGACGCGCAGGTCGTGCGGCCCGGGGGCGGGCTTGTCGGCGCTGAAGTCGGTGAGGGCCTTGGGATCGGTGAGGGGCAGGGACTTGAGGTATCCGACGGCTTTCATGGCGGGCTCCGGAACTGGGGATGCCCGGCATGTTCGATCAGGCGCGATCTTGCAAGTATGGAATTTATCTGTATCTAGTGCCTCAAAGGGTACTAATGCGTAGAATCAAGAGGTTAGCTGATGTTGATGCCGCCGCCCCGCCAGCCGAAACGGGCCCCCAAGCCGCCGCGCGACTACAACTGCGCCGCCGGATGCCCGGTCGAAGCGACCCTCGAACTGATCGACGGCAAGTGGAAAGGCGTCATCCTTTATCACTTGCAGGACGGTCCGGTGCGCTTCAACGCCCTGCGGCGCGGCCTCCACGGCATCACCCAGCGTATGCTGACCAAGCAGCTTCGCGAGCTCGAACAAGCGGGGCTGATCCTGCGTCAGGTCTATGCCGAGGTGCCGCCGCGGGTCGAATACCGGCTGTCGCCGCTCGGCGAGACCCTGCAGCCGGTCATCCAGACCTTGAAGGGTTGGGGCGAGACCTATCTGAAAGGCCGCAAGCGCGGCGAGGCCGGCCCGATCAACGCCATGCCGGCCGACGAGGCGCGGCTGTAAACGCCTTTATTCGGCCTACAGGTTTTGTAGATCAACGTCTCTCCGATCGCATTGCCGGAACTTTCGCATGATTCGCTTCATAGCCACCGCACTTGCTCTCATTGTCGCATCGGTCGCCGCGGCGCCGGCGCAGGACCGCCGCGTGCCGACCGCCAACGAGGTGCGGCTGTCCTATTCGCCCATCGTCAAGCACGTCTCCCCCGCCGTCGTGAACGTCTATGCGGCAAAGACCGTGCAGACGCGCAACCCGCTGTTCGACGATCCGATCTTCCGCCGCTTCTTCGGCGGCGGTCCGGGCGGGCCGGGCAACCAGGTGCAGCGTTCGCTCGGCTCCGGCGTCATCGTCGATCCGACCGGGCTGATCATCACCAACGTCCACGTCATCGAGGGTGCCGACGAGATCAAGGTGTCGCTGTCCGACAAGCGCGAGTTCGAAGCCACCGTGGTGCTGAAGGATCCGCGCACCGATCTTGCCATCATGCGCATCAAGGACGGCGCGGCGTTTCCGTTCCTCGAATTCGCCAACTCCGATGCGCTGGAGGTCGGCGATCTCGTTCTCGCCATCGGCAATCCGTTCGGCGTCGGCCAGACCGTCACCCATGGCATCGTCTCGGCGCTGGCGCGCACCCAGGTCGGCGTTTCGGATTATCAGTTCTTCATCCAGACCGACGCCGCCATCAATCCCGGCAATTCCGGTGGCGCGCTCGTGGATTTCAACGGCCGTCTGGTCGGCATCAACACCGCGATCTTCTCTCGCTCGGGCGGCTCGCAAGGCGTCGGCTTCGCCATTCCGGCCAACATGGTCCGCGTTGTCGTCGCCTCCGCCAAGGCCGGTGGCAGCGGCGTGCGGCGGCCGTGGCTCGGCGCCAACCTGCAGTCGGTCACCGCCGATATCGCCGACAGCATGGGCCTCAAGCGCCCGGCCGGCGCGCTGGTGTCCAACGTCAAGCCGGACGGGCCGGCGGCCAAGGCGGGGCTCAAAGCCGGCGACCTGATCGTCTCGATCGACGGGCAGGATGTCGACGACAGCAACGCTTTCGATTATCGCTTCGCCACCAAGCCGCTTGGCGGCGCCGCGAAGCTCGGCATTCTGCGGGCCGGCAAGGAGATGGCGGCGACCGTCGAGCTTGCCACCGCGCCGGATGCGCCGCGCGACGAGATCACCATTCAGTCGCGCTCGCCCTTCTTCGGCGCGCGCGTGGCCAACCTGTCACCGGCGCTGGCTGACGAATTGCAGTTGCAGAATGTCGATAACGGCGTCGTCATCGTCAGCACCGACGATGGCTCCGTCGCCGGCAATCTCGGCTTCCAGCGCGGCGACGTGATCCAGGAGGTCAACGGCGCGCGCGTCGACAAGACGCGCGATCTCGACCGGATCGCGCGCACGCCGAGCAATGGCTGGCGTATCGTCATCCTGCGCCGCGGGCAGAAGATCTCCGCGATGTTCGGGGGATGACGATGGCGGCGCGCGGCAAGCAAGGCGGTCCGTCACTGTTCGCTGCCGCAGGCCTCGAGCGCGACGCACCGCGGCCGCTGGCCGACCGCTTGCGCCCGCGGAAACTCGACGAGGTCGTCGGGCAGGACCATCTGCTCGGGCCGGACGGCGTGCTCACGCGCATGCTGGGCACGCGCTCGCTCGGCTCGATGGTGTTCTGGGGCCCGCCGGGCACCGGCAAGACCACGGTGGCGCGGCTGCTGGCGCAGGCGACCGATCTGCATTTCGAGCAGATCTCGGCGATCTTCACCGGTGTCGCCGACCTCAAGAAGGTGTTCGAGGAGGCGCGCCGCCGCCGCGAACTCGGGCAGGGCACGCTGCTGTTCGTGGACGAGGTACACCGCTTCAATCGTGCCCAGCAGGACAGCTTCCTGCCGGTGATGGAAGATGGCACGATCGTGCTGGTCGGCGCGACCACCGAGAA
The DNA here is from genome assembly GCA_017849615.1 of Pseudolabrys sp. Taxonomy (GTDB): domain Bacteria; phylum Pseudomonadota; class Alphaproteobacteria; order Rhizobiales; family Xanthobacteraceae; genus Pseudolabrys. The sequence goes on from JAFIGS010000018.1 coordinate 94,900, forward strand.
CCCGTCCTTCGAGCTCAACGCCGCGCTCCTGTCGCGGGCGCGGGTGTTGGTGTTCCGCTCGCTCGGCCCGGAGGCGGTCGAGCAACTCCTCGAACGCGCCGAAGTCATCGAAGGCAAACCGTTGCCGCTCGATGAGAATGCCCGGCTGATGCTGGCCGGTATGGCCGACGGCGATGGGCGTGCTTCGCTCACTTTGGCCGAGGAAGTCTGGCGCGCCGCGCGGCCGGACGAAATCTTCGACAGCGTCAAGCTGCAGGAGATCGTGCAGCGCCGCGCGCCGATCTATGACAAGAGCCAGGACGGCCATTACAATCTGATCTCGGCGCTGCATAAGTCGGTGCGCGGGTCCGATCCGGATGCGGCACTTTACTATCTGGCACGCATGTTCGACGCCGGCGAGCCGCCGCTTTATATCGCGCGCCGCGTCGTGCGCATGGCGATCGAGGATATCGGGCTCGCCGATCCGCAGGCGATGATCATCGCCAATGCCGCCAAGGAAACCTTCGACTTCCTCGGTTCGCCGGAAGGCGAACTCGCCATTGCGCAAGCCGTGATCTATTGCGCCACCGCGCCGAAGTCGAACGCCGGCTACAAGGCCTACGGCGCCGCGCGGCAGGTTGCCAAGACCGCCGGGTCGCTGGTGCCGCCCAAGCACATTCTCAATGCGCCGACCAACCTGATGAAAGAAGAAGGCTACGGCCGTGGCTATGCCTATGACCACGACGCCGAGGACGCTTTCTCTGGCCAGAACTATTTTCCCGATGCGCTGCCGCGCCAGCAGTTCTACAACCCGCCGGAGCGCGGATTCGAGCGCGAAATCAGGAAACGGCTCGACTACTGGGCCAAGTTGCGCCGGGAAAAGGGCGGGGAATGACCACGTTGCGGGGGCTTCTGATTGCGTCGCTGGTGATGGCGGCCGCGCCGGCCGTTGCTGCGGACGGGATCGCCGGCCGCTGGGGCGACGAGGCTTCCTGCGCCGCCATGTTTTTTTCGGCCGACGCGCCGCTGACGGTCAGCAACTACGCCGTGCGCTGGCGCGGCGATTCCTGCCGCGTCGGCCGCATGTACAAGGCGGGCGATACCGTCCATATCCAGGCGTGGTGCTGGGACATGGCCGGCGAGCGCTCCATTCCGGTGTCGCTGCGTCCGCATGGCGGCAAGCTTTCCGTGACCTGGGATCGGGCGCATCGCGCCGAACTCAGGCGCTGTCCGTGAGGCTGGAATGAGTGGAGCCGCGATGGACATCGACGCCTACATGGCCCGCATCGGCTATGACGGCCCGCGCGCGCCGACGCTCGACACCTTGCGCGACCTGCACCGGCTGCATCCGGCGGCCATCGCCTTCGAGAATCTCGATCCGCTGCTCGGCCGCCGCGTGCTGCTTGATGCCGCCACGCTGCAGGACAAGCTCGTCCACGGCGGGCGCGGCGGCTACTGCTACGAACAGAACCTGCTGTTTGCGCATGTCCTGCGGGCGCTCGGCTTCACCGTGCGCGAGCATCTGGCGCGCATCCAGTGGGGCCGGCCGGACAGCGTGCGCGCGCAGCGCTCGCACATGCTGCTCGTCGTCGACGTCGAAGGCGCGCGCCATGTCGCCGATGTCGGCTTCGGCGGCAATGTCCTGACCGGACCGCTATTGCTCGACAGTTCCGAGCTGCAGCAGACACCGCACGAGCCGTACCGCATCGTGCGCGACGGTGATGACTATACCATCGAATTCCGGTTGCGCGACGACTGGCTGAAGCTGATGCGCTTCGATCTTTCGGAGCAGATCTATGAGGATCATGTGCAGTGCAACTGGTTCGCTTCGACCTATCCGGAATCGCGCTTCGTGCGGTCGCTGATCGGCGCGCGCGCCATGCCTGGCAAGCGCTACACCCTCGCCAACAACATGCTGACGGTGCATCACGTGAATGGCGGCAGCGACAAGCGCGCGCTCGGCGCAATTGAGTTGCGCGACGTTCTCACCGACCTGTTCGAGATCAAGCTCGACGGTCTTCACGGTCTCGATGACGCGCTGGCGCGTCTAACCAATGGTGTCGCATGAAACGTGGCGGTGGCAGAAAAGGTCCGCGTCAGCCGGGCGGCGGCAAGCAGACCGCAGGTCCGCGACAGGGTGCTCGTAAGGGACCGGGCGGCAGGCCGGTCGAAGGGCGGGGCGGCCGCAAGGATCGCTTCGGCGGGCGCGGTGGCAAGTCGCGCGCCGAGGACGAACGCGGCGAGCGCAAGTTTGGAGCGCGGCCAGGCGGGAAAGCTGCCGGCAAGTTTTCGAGCAGATCTTCGGGCGAATTCGGCGGCGAACGTCGCGATGACAAACCGCGCGCGTCCGCTTCCTCCCGTCGCCCTGAGGGTCGCAACGCCGGCGCAAAGCGCGCTCCCGCGCCTCGGACGCGAGGCGAGGGTTGGGGCGAGGGCGCGTCCCGTCGCCCCGAGCCGCGCCGCGAAGAGGCCGTGCGGCCGATGCAGAAGGCCGAGCCCGAAATTTCCCCCGCGCTCGCCGCGGCCACCAAGGTGCAGACCGTCACCGTCTCGCCGGACGAGAACGGCATGCGCGTCGATCGTTTCTTCGAGGCGCGGTTTCCGGGCCTGTCCTTCAGCCATATCCAGCGCATTGTCCGCAAGGGCGAGGTGCGCGTGGACGGCAAGCGCGCCGAGACCAAGTCTCGCCTCGAGGCTGGCCAGCAGATCCGCATCCCGCCGCTGCAGCTCGCCGCGCCGCGCCTGCGCGAGGATTCGCCGCAGGTGCTGAAGGACCGCGAATATCTGCGCTCGATCACACTGGCCGAGGACGACGACGTTCTTGTGCTCAACAAGCCGATGGGGCTGGCCGTGCAGGGCGGCTCCGGCACGACGCGTCATGTCGATGGCTTGCTGGAAGCGCTGCGCGGGCCCGGCGTCGATGCGCAAAGGCCGCGTCTGGTGCATCGCCTCGACAAGGACACGGCCGGCTGCCTGCTGATCGCCAAGACGCGCTTTGCCGCCGCGGCGCTCGCCAAGACCTTCCGCACCCGCTCCGCGCGCAAGATCTACTGGGCGCTGGTCGCCGGCGTGCCGAAGCCGCGGCAGGGGCGCATCTCGACTTATCTGGCCAAGCAGGAAATGGAAGAAGACTCCTTCATGCGCGTGGCGCAGCATGGCGAACGCGATGCCGTTCACGCCGTGACCTATTACGCGGTGGTCGAGACGTCGGCGCAGAAGCTGGCCTGGGTGTCGCTCAAGCCGGTGACGGGCCGCACGCACCAACTGCGCGCGCATATGGCGCATATCGGCAACCCGATCGTCGGCGATCCGAAGTATTTCAACATCGAGAACTGGGAGTTGCCCGGCGGCATCCAGAACAAGCTGCATCTTCTGGCGCGCCGCATTGTCGTGCCGCATCCGCGTGGCGGCACCATCGACGTATCGGCGCCGCTGCCGCCGCATATGCAGCAATCGTGGAACCTGCTCGGTCTTGAGGCCGATCGGTTTGATCCCATTGTCGATGCGCCCGATGAGGACTAGGCGCGGCCCTTCGGCTCCCCATATGAGGGAGATGAAACGGCGCCCGCTTCATGCCCTGATCGTGCTCGCACTGCTTGGCGTGGCGACGCCCGCCGCTGCGCAGGATTATCCCTATTCGATCCTCAAGCCGGAGCCGGGCGCGCCGCCGCGTCACAAGCCGCAGCCGCAACCGGAGCCGTGGCTGCCGCCGAAATACCAGTCTCCGCGCAGCGCGCCGCAGCCGCACACGCCCCCGTCCCAACTGGCGCCGGCACCGCGCGCGCAGGTGCCGCCAGCCATTGTGGTGCCGGAAACAGGCCGGGTTCTGCCGAACATGCCGACCTTGTCGCCCTCCGGTCCGAACGGCATCGAGACCGGGCAGGACCGCGCCATGCGCTGCGCCCATCAGCTCGGCGCCTATGGCGCCGACGCCGGCAATCCCTCGGCTTACCTCGGCAGCTGCGTGAACCAGTGACGGCTCAAATCTCGTCCTTGACCTGCGCGTAGGACAGCACGGCGAACAGCGCCGTGCCGCCGACGATGTTGCCGGCCAGGACGGGCAGGCCGAATTGCGTGATGGCCTGCCACCAGACCCAGTCGCCGGCAATGACCAGCAGATAGGCCTCGACCGAGCCGGCGACGATATGGGTGAAGCCGCCCGCCGAGATCAGATAGGTCATCAGCGTGATGACCACGAACTTGGCGTTCTCGGCTGTCGGCAGCATCCACACCATTGCGGCGATGAGGAAGCCGGACGAAATGCCGGCGAAGAGCATGCTGCCGAGATCGTATTTCAGCAGCTTGCGGCTGACCTCGACCATGCCGGCGTAAAGCTCCGGTGACAGGACCGGCGTGAAAGAACAGAACAGTGCGGCGAACAGACTGCCGACCAGATTGGCGGCGAGCACAATGACCCACAGCCGCACCATCTTCGCCACCATCTCGGGCGACAGATCCTTGAGCACCGGCAGCACCGCGGTGATCGTGCTTTCGGTGAACAACTGCTGGCGCGCCAGGATGACCATGAGGAAGCCGACGCTGTAGCCCAGGTTGGCGATAAGCGGTCGCCACGGCGCGTCGGGCAGGTGGTTCAGGAGAATGGCTTCGGCGAGCACCGAGAAGCTGATCGACAGGCCGGCGGCAATGCCGGACCACCACAACGACGAGACCGGGCGCAGCATCTCTTCTTCGCCCATGCGCCGCACGACTTCGTAGATCACGGGCGCTCGCGGCGTCGACAACTGCTCGACGTTGTGCACTTCGCTGCTGGTGATGCCGCGCCTCAGCTTGTCCTTGTCGGATTTCTGCCTGGCCATGCGATCCGTCCGGGTGGGTCGGCCACTAACGCCCTTTGTTCCAGCCGGTTCCGTCACGGGAACAGTTATGCCAGTTGACAGGCAACTAAAAGGTTGCATATTGTCGGTATGGATCTGGTGTTCAAAGCGCTGGCCGATGAGAGCCGCAGGCTGCTGCTCGACCGGCTGCGTGCCGACAATGGCCAGACCTTGAACCAGCTTTGCGCCGGGCTGCCGGGCATGACCCGGCAGGCGGTCAGCAAACATCTCGTCATCCTGGAGGAGGCGAACCTGATCGCCGCCATCAAGCGCGGCCGTGAGAAGCTGCACTATCTCAATCCGGTGCCGATCCACGAGATCGCCGAGCGCTGGATCGGGAAATTCGAGCGCTCGCGCCTCGACGCGTTGAGCCAGTTGAAACAGGCGTTGGAGAGGCGTGATGAGTAAATCGACGATCGATACCGTGGCGTACAAGCCGAAGAGCGTCTACCGCACCTATATCGCCGCGACGCCGGATGAGGTCTGGCGGGCGCTCATCGACCCGGAATTCACGAAACAGTACTTCTTCGGCCTGGCGACCGAGGTCGAGCCGCGCGCTGGCGGACGCTTCCGTCTCTTGTGGCCCGACGGCCGCGAGCACATCACCGGCGAGGTGGTGCAATGGACGCCGCCGCGCCGGCTGTGCGTGAGCTGGGATATCCAGAACATGCCGCCGTTCTCCGAACTGCCGACCTGCCTCATCACCTGGGATATCGAAGCCGACGGCGCAGCGACGCGGCTCACCATGACAGAGTCTCACGACTGGGACGTGCCGCACGAGATCATGGCGGGCGGCGAGGAAGGCTGGCCGAAGATCATCAGCGGCCTCAAGTCTCTGCTTGAAACGGGCAAGGCGCTGAGCTTCGACATGAGCGTCGGCCCGCCGCCGGAATTCGTCGCGGCGGTCGAGAAGGCGGCGAAAGAGAAGCCGTGGATGCGGAAGTAGCCTCCGTCATTCCGGGCTCGCGGCCTGAAGGCCGCGCCCCGGAATGACGGGCCTAATACTCGCTCGCTCTATCCAGTGCCGCCACATCCTCCTTCGACAGTGACAGCTTCGCCGCGCCGAGAATGTCGTGGAGCTGATCGAGCGTCGTGGCGGACGCAATCGGTGCGGTGATGCTCGGGCGCGCCATCAGCCAGGCCAGCGCGACTTGCGCCGGCGTCGCTGATTTCGCCTTCGCTATTTCGTCTAGCGCTTTGAGAACCGCGAGGCCGCGCGCGTCGAAATAGTTCTTCACCTTGCCGCCGCGCGTCGGGCTCTTTTCCGCGTCTTCCTTGCTCTTGTACTTGCCGGTGAGGAAGCCGGAGGCGAGGGCGTAGTAGGGAATGACACCGATCTTCTCGGCGGCCGCGATCGGCTCGTAATCCTTCTCGTAACCGGCGCGGTCGTAGAGATTGTAGTTCGGCTGCAATGTCTCGTAGCGCGGCAGCCCCTGCGCGCTGCTCGCCTCGAACGAGGCATTGAGCCGCGCCGGCGACAGGTTCGACGCGCCGATGGCCCGCACCTTGCCGGCCTTGATGAGCTCACCGTAAGTCTCCAGCGTCTCCTCGACCGGCGTCACCTCGTCATCGAAATGGCTCTGGTAGAGATCGATGGCCTCGACCTGCAGCCGCTTCAGCGATTCATCGGCGGACTTGAGGATGTAATCCTTCTTCAGGCATTTGCCCTGGCCCATGTCGGAGCCGACCTTGGTCGCGATCACGATCTGGCCGCGCTTGCCCGACTTCTTCAGCCAGTTGCCGATAATGGTTTCGGACTCGCCGCCCTTGTGGCCCGGCACCCAGCGCGAATAGGAGTCGGCGGTATCGATGGCGTTGAAACCGGCATCGACAAAGGCGTCGAGCAGCCGGTGCGACATGGTTTCGTCGGCGCTCCAGCCGAACACATTGCCGCCGAGCATCAGCGGCGCGATGGACAGGCCGGATTGGCCGAGCGGGCGGTGTTGCATCGGGTGACCTTCTTCCGCCTCATCCTGAGGAGGCCGCGTAGCGGCCGTCTCGAAGGATGGGGCGGCCACATGGTTCGAGACGCCCGCTTGCGCGGGCTCCTCACCATGAGGCTGATAAAGCGTCGATGACAAGCCCGGCGATGACAGGGAAGGGTGGCGCCTAGCGCATGCTGGCGTTGAAGGCGTCCAGCGCCGCCGAGCCGGGGCAAAGTTCCTCGGTGCCCAGCGCATTGAGCGGCGTATCGACCGTATGCAGATGCGTGTGCAAATCCTCGGCTTCCTTCTCGACGAACAGAAGGCCGGTCACGACTTGGCCCTTGGCGGCGTGGTGCTGGAGGAACCCGAGCGCGGCCGTTCGGTCATGAAGGTCGTAGTCGGCGGCGAGCTTGCGCAGGGCGATTTTCGAGCCGTCATGCTGCTCGACGATCTCCACCGTGCCGGCCTCCTGCGAAATTTCGATCGGCATGCGCGGCGAGATGAAGTCGAGCTTGCTGACCGCCTCGTTGTGCTCGCGCACGAAATCGAAGCTCTTGGTCGAACCGGCGTGGTTGTTGAAGGCGATGCAGGGCGAAATCACATCGATGAAGGCGGCGCCCTGATGCGCGATGGCCGCCTTGATGATCGGCACCAGCTGCGCCTTGTCGCCGGAAAAGGAGCGGGCGACGAAGGTAGCCCCGAGCTGCAGCGCCATCGCCACCATGTCGATGGAGTTGTCGGTGTTGATGACGCCGCGCTTGGACTTGGAGCCGCGATCCGCGGTCGCCGAGAACTGGCCCTTGGTCAGGCCGTAGACGCCGTTGTTCTCGACGATATAGGTCATGTTGACGCCGCGCCGCAGGCAGTGCGCGAACTGGCCGAGGCCGATCGAGGCGGAATCGCCGTCGCCGGAGACGCCGAGATAGATCAGGTCGCGGTTGGCGAGATTGGCCCCGGTCAGCACCGACGGCATACGGCCATGCACGGTGTTGAAGCCGTGCGAATTGCCGAGGAAGTAGTCCGGCGTTTTCGACGAGCAGCCGATGCCGGAAATCTTGGCGACGCGGTGCGGCTCGATCGCGAGGTCGAAGCAGGCCTGGATGATCGAAGCGGTGATCGAGTCGTGACCGCAGCCGGCGCACAAGGTCGAGACCTTGCCCTCGTAGTCGCGGTGCGTGTAGCCGAGCTCGTTCTTCGGCAGGCCCGGGTGATGGAATTTCGGCTTGGCGAGGTAGGTCATATCTCTCTATACTCCCGCTGAGGTTCCGCGATGGGCGCCCCAGTCATGACCAAATTGCTGCTGAAAGCGATCGAGGCCGTCCAATGCCTTCCGGCCGAGCGGCAGGATGCGGCCGGCGAGCTGCTCATGCATCTCGTCGAGCAAGAACAGTCGGCGCATCGTCTGACACCAGAGCAATTGAAAGACCTGGACCTCAGCATTGCCGAAGCCGATCGCGGCGAATTCGCCAGCGACGAAGAGGTCGCGGCGATGTGGAAAAAGTTCGGCCTGTGAGGCTGCGCTTTACAGCGCGCGCCATTCGCCAGTTCGGATCGATTGCCGACTATATCGCCAAAGACAATCCCGCCGCCGCGCTGAACGTCGGCTGGCGTGTCATGGCGGCCTTCCGTCAGTTGACTGAATTTCCGGCGATGGGGCGCGAAGGCGCGCGGAAGCGGACGCGAGAATACGTCGTCAGTGGCTTGCCATATTTGATCGTTTATCGGGTCGACGCCGAAGAAATCGTCATCCTCGGCATCTATCATGGCGCTCAGCGCCGCCCCGGACAGGCCGACCCTTAGAACGACATTGCGCCTCTTGCCGATGTCCCGGACGCGCTGCGGCGTGCAACGCTGCTGCGCAGAGCCGGGATCGCCACGATCGCTAGGGCCCCGGGTCTGCGGCGCACCGCGAAGGCGCGCTGCGCCGCGCCCGGGGAAAGTGGAAACAACTCTCACGACGTCACCTTCGCCGGTTTCATCGTCATCTGGTCGAGGTGGTCGCCGATCGCCCTGGCGATGAAGCGCGCGGTGATCGGCGTGCCGTCGAAATGCAGGATTGGCACCAGCCGCACCGGGTCGATGCCGCATTCGTTGACGATCAGCGAGCGCAGTTGCGCGTCGCGGTTCTGCTCGACGACGAAGACGAAATCGTGGTCGGCGACGAAGGAATTGACCGAGGAGTGGAACGGGAAGCCGCGCACGCGCATGCGATCGACCGCGTGCCCGCGCGCCTCGATCATGTGGATGGCTTCGTCCATCGCCGGCGCGGTCGAGCCGATATAGATGACGCCGTATTTCGAGGGCTTGGCCGCGTTGGCGGTCAGCGGCTTGGGCACGAGGTCCTTGGCGGTCTCGAACTTGCGCAGCAGGCGCTGCATGTTGTCGACATAGAGCGGGCCTTCCTCGGTGTAGCGCGCGTAGCGGTCGCGCGAGGTGCCGCGGGTAAAGAATGAGCCCTTGGTCGGATGCGTGCCGGGATAGGTGCGGTAGGGGATGCCGTCGCCATCGACGTCGAGATAGCGGCCGAAATCCTTGCCGGCCTCGAGGTCCTCGTAGGTCATGACCTTGCCGCGGTCATAGCTGCGGCTGTCGTCCCACTTCAGCGGCCGGCACAGATGATGGTTCATGCCGATCTCAAGATCGAGCATGACGAAAACCGGCGTTTGCAGACGGTCGGCGAGATCGAAGGCCTGCGCCCCCATCTCGAAGGCTTCCGCCGGATTTTCCGGAAACAGCATCACATGCTTGGTGTCGCCATGCGAGGCATAGGCGCAGGAGGTGAGATCGCATTGCTGCGTGCGCGTCGGCATGCCGGTCGAGGGCCCGGCGCGCTGCACGTTGAACAGCACCGCCGGAATTTCGGCGAAGTAGCCGAGCCCGATGAATTCCTGCATCAGCGAAATGCCGGGTCCGGAGGTGGCGGTGAAGGCGCGGGCGCCGTTCCAGGCGGCGCCGATCACCATGCCGATGGAGGCGAGTTCGTCCTCGGCCTGGACGATGGCGTATTTGGCCTTCTTGGTCTCCGGATCGACGCGGTACTTGGCGCACCATTTGGTGAAGGCGTCGGCCAGCGACGATGACGGCGTGATCGGGTACCAGGCGCAGACGGTGGCGCCGCCATAGACCGCGCCGAGCGCGGCGGCCGAATTGCCCTCGACGAAGATCTTGTCGCCGACCTTGTCGGCCTTGCGCAGACGCAGCCCGATCGGATGCGCCAGATTGAGGATGGCGTAGTCGCGGCCGATATGCAGCGCCTTGACGTTCGGGCCGATCAGCTTGTCCTTGCCCTTGTACTGCTCGGCGATGAGCTGCTCGACCGCCGCGACATCCATGTCCAGCAGCGCCGTGAGCACGCCGATATAGATGATGTTCTTGAACAACTGGCGCTGGCGCGGGTCGGTGTATTCGCGATTGCAGATCGCGGTCAGCGGCACGCCGATGACGGTGATGTCGTCGCGGAATTTCGAGGGCGGGTAGGGCTTGGTGGAATCGTAGAGCAGGTAGCCGCCGGGCTCGATGCCGGCGATGTCCTTGTCGAAGGTCTGCGGGTTCATCGCCACCATCAGGTCGGTGCCGCCGCGGGCGCCGAGATGACCTTCCTCGGAGACCCGGACCTCGTACCAGGTCGGCAGGCCCTGAATGTTCGACGGGAAAATGTTGCGCGGCGCCACCGGCTCGCCCATGCGCAGGATGGCGCGCGCGAACATTTCGTTGGCGCTCGCCGAGCCCGAGCCGTTGACGTTGGCGAAGCGGACGACGAAATCGTTTATGCGGCTGATCGGCGCGGCGGTCGGCATGACGATCCTGCGTGTGTCATTTCAATCAGGTATTTCTGCATGTCCCAGGCGCCGGTCGGGCAGCGTTCGGCGCACAGGCCGCAATGCAGGCAGACGTCCTCGTCCTTGACCATGACGCGGCCGGTCTTGAGGCCGTCCTGCACGTAAAGGTCCTGCGTCAGGTTGGTCGCCGGCGCCATCAGCCGGTGACGCAGGTCCTGCTCCTCGCCGTTCGGCGTGAAGGTGATGCAGTCCATCGGACAGATATCGACGCAGGCGTCGCACTCGATGCAGAGCTTGGCCTCGAACACCGTCTGGATGTCGCAGTTCAGGCAGCGGCCGGCCTCCTTGAGCGCCAGGTTGGCGTCGAAGCCCAGCTCGACCTCGGCCTTGATGTCCTTGAGCGCCACATTGAGATCGCGCAGCGGCACCTTGAAGCGCAGGTCGGGCTCGATGGCGTTGTCATAGGACCATTCGTGTATGCCCATCTTCTGGCTGACCACCTCGACGGCGGGCAGGGGCCGATCGGTGAGATCCTCGCCATTGAGCATCTTGTCGATCGACACCGCGGCCTCGTGGCCATGCGCGACGGCCCAGATGATGTTCTTGGGGCCGAAGGCGGCGTCGCCGCCGAAGAACACCTTGGGGTGGGTCGAGCGGAAGGTGACCTGATCGACCTTCGGCATGTCCCAGTCGCCGAATTCGATGCCGCAGTCGCGCTCGATCCACGGGAACGCATTTTCCTGACCGACCGCGACCAGCACATCGTCGCAGGGGAAATGTTGATCGGGCTCGCCTGCGGGCACCAGCTTGCGCCGACCCTTGGCGTCGAACTCGGCCTTCACCTTCTCGAAGGTGATGCCGGTCAGCTTGCCGTTCGCATGCGTGAATTCCTTCGGCACCAGATAATTGTGGATCGGAATGCCCTCGTGCTGGGCGTCTTCCTTCTCCCACGGCGAGGCCTTCATCTCCTCGAAGCCGGAGCGCACCACGACCTGCACGTCGTCGCCGCCGAGACGGCGCGCCGAGCGGCAGCAGTCCATCGCCGTGTTGCCGCCGCCGAGCACGATGACGCGCTTGCCGATCTTGCTGATGTGGCCGAACGACACCGAGGACAGCCAGTCGATGCCGATATGGATGCTGGTGGCGGCTTCCTTGCGGCCGGGAATGTCGAGATCGCGGCCGCGCGGCGCGCCGGTGCCGACGAAGACGGCGTCGAAGTTTTCCGCCAGCAGCTTCTTCATGGAGTCGATCCGCATGCCGCCGCGGAATTCGACGCCGAGATTGAGGATGTAGCCGGTCTCCTCGTCGATGACGCTGTCGGGCAGGCGGAATTTCGGAATCTGCGAGCGGATCATGCCGCCGGCTTTGTGATCGCCGTCGAACACCACGCATTCATAGCCGAGCGGCGCGAGGTCGCGCGCCACGGTGAGCGAGGCGGGGCCGCCGCCGACCAGCGCGATGCGCTTGCCGTTCTTGCGCTGCGCCTTCGGCGGCATGCGCGCCGCGACGTCGTCCTTGAGGTCGGCGGCGACGCGCTTCAGGCGGCAGATCGCCACCGGCTCTTCCTCGACGCGGCCGCGCCGGCAGGCCGGCTCGCACGGTCGGTCGCAGGTGCGCCCGAGCACGCCCGGAAACACGTTGGATTGCCAGTTGATCATGTAGGCGTCGGAATACCGCCCGTGTGCGATCAGCCGGATATATTCGGGAACGGGTGTATGCGCCGGGCAGGCATATTGGCAGTCGACCACCTTGTGGAAGTACTGCGGGTCGGAAATGTCCGTACTCTTCATCGCTTCCTCGAACCGCGAGTGACGCGACGGCACTCTGGCGCCGCGCTTCGCGTACCGCCGCTCGCGCGGCCAGTCCCCCCGGAATGCCGGCCTGTTTTTTAAGCGCAGGCTCGACTCCTTGGAGACGATCATATGACTTGGAATAAATTTAGGCTACGGGCGCGGACGTCGCGGGCGCGATAACAGGGCTGCGGGCCCTGTCTATCGCAACGCGGCATAACCATCTAAGAAGCGGACGGAAAAGCGGCGCGCCAGCGCCGGATTCGCCAGCTTTTGCGATGCGATAGGCGGTAGCGGCCGATCTGATAACCAGGATGTGATGCGCGATATTTTCAACGACATTTTCGAGAACCAGCCGAAAGACCCAATGGTTTCGGCGCGGAAGGGCGCCAAAACGGCACTGCGCAAGCGCTTCTACAAGGAGGCGCGGGCCGGTGCGGCGGGCGAGGGCGGATACCCGCTGCTGCTCGACGGCAAGCCGGTGATGACCCCGGCGCGCAAGCCGCTGCTGGCGCCGACGGCGGACCTGGCTGCCGCGCTCGCCGGCGAATGGCAGGCGCAGGAGATCGAGATCGATCCGGCGCGCATGCCGCTGACGCGGCTCGCCAATGTCGTCGTCGATGGCATCGCGCCGGCGCCGCAGGCGGTGGTCGACGAGATCGCCAAATATCTCGGCTCCGATCTGCTGTGCTATCGCGCCGACGAGCCGGCGGCCCTGGTCGCGCGCCAGAATGAGTTATGGAATCCGGTGCTCGACTGGGCGCGCGATGAACTCGGCGCGCGCTTCATTTTGGTCGAAGGCATCGTTTTTGCGGAGCAGCCGAAGGAAGCGATTGCGGCTGGACGCGCAGCGTTGCCCGACAGTGCTTGGCGGCTTGGCGCCATGGCGTCGGTGACCAGCATCACCGGCTCGGCGCTGATCGCGCTGGCGCTCAATGCCGGCGTCTTCGAGGCCGATGCGCTGTGGGCCGCCGCGCATGTCGATGAGGACTTCCAGATGGCGCAATGGGGCGGCGACGAAGCCGCCATCGAGCGCCGCGCCGCGCGCTTTGCCGAGTATGAAGCGGCGGCGAAGGTGTTGAAACTCACTTAGTCATTCCGGGAGAACGATAACTCCGTTTGTCCCCGCGAAAGCGGGGACCCAGCCAGCAGAAAGTCTGGATTCCCGCTTGCGCGGGAATGAACGGAGAATGGATGTCGCTTTCGCGAAACAAAAAAAGCGGACGCTTTCGCGCCCGCTCTTTCTGGTCAGCTCGATGGTTGCAACCCGCGCTTAGACCTCGCGTGCGATCGCCGCATCGACCGAGTAGCGGCCGGCGCCGCGCAGCACGAACGACAGCGCGACGATGCCCCAGAGCAGCGGGTATTCGTAGCCGCCATCCGTCCAGAAGAAGCCGGCCGGCAGATGCACCTTCACCGCGGCGACGAACATCAGACCGGCCACCAGCGCCGCGACCGGGCGGGTGAGGAAGCCGGCCGCCAGCATCAGGCCGCCGACGAACTCGATGAGGCCGGCGATCAGTGCCAGCGAGGCGGGCAGGCCGAGCTTGGTGGCAAAGAACTGGCCGGTGGCTTCGACGCCGTAGCCGCCGAAAGCGCCGAACAGCTTTTGCGCGCCATGCGGCACCAGCAGCAGGCCGGCGGCGACGCGGACGAGCGGCTCGCCGAGCGGCGCTAGGGCATTGGTGAGAGGGGCCAGCGCCGGGATGAGCGGGCGGGCGGTGGTGTAGGTCACGTTGGACGCATTCAGGGAAGTCATTTGGTCGCCTCCAAGGGTTCGGATCGGGTTCGAAGGGGTTGGCCGGGCGGTCATCGCCTCGGCTCATGGCGGTACAAGTAGGCGACCTTCCGATTTGCAACAATCTGTGTTATATGAACAATACTGTTGCAATAATCGGGACAATGTTTGTCCATGGACCGGCTCGCCGCCCTCGAAGCTTTCGCCAAGGTCGCGGAAACACAGTCTTTTTCCGAGGCGGCCCGTCGGCTGCGCTCGTCCAAGTCGGCCGTCAGCCGCCACGTGGCGGCGCTGGAGGCCAGCCTCGGCGCCCGGCTGTTTCACCGCACCACGCGCTCGCTGACCCTGACCGAGGCGGGACGGGACTACTTCGCCCGCGCCAGCCGCATCCTCGCCGATCTTGACGAGGCGAATGCCTCGGTGAGCCAGCTCCAGGCGGCGCCGCGCGGCCGCCTGCGCGTCAATGCGCCGATGAGCTTCGGCTTCCTGCATCTGGCGCCCGCGCTCGGCGATTTCCTCGCGCGCTATCCGGAGGTCGAGCTCGACGTCACCTTGAGCGATCGCTTCGTCGATCTGGTGGACGAGGGCGTCGATGTCGCGGTGCGCATCGGCAGCCTGACCGATTCAAGCCTGGTGGCGCGGCGGCTGGCGGGCATCCGCCGCGTGCTCTGCGCCAGCCCGGATTATCTTGCGCGCCACGGCGTGCCGCAGACGCCGGACGATCTCAAAAGCCACGACTGTCTGAGCAACACCAACATCACCATCACACGCGAATGGCGCTTCATTCGCCCCGACGATGGCGCGCCGTGGCCGGTGGAGGTCAAAGGCCGCATGATCGCGAACAGCGGCGATCTGCTGCGCGTCGCGGCGCTGCACGGCCATGGCTTCGTGCATCTGCCGACCTTCATCGTCGGCGACGACCTGCGCGCCGGTACCCTGGTCAGCGTGCTGGAGCCTTATGTCGCGCAAGACCTGACCCTGAACGCCGTCTATCCGACGGCGCGGCATCTCTCGCCCAAGGTCCGCGCCTTCGTCGATTTCCTCGCCGAACGCTTCGGCGGCGACAAGCCGTATTGGGATGCGGCTTGATGATTGTAGCCCGGATGAGCGCAGCGAAATCCGGGATAGGGCTGTCCCGCATTGCGCTTCGCTCCATGCGGGCTACAAGATAGGATGCCACCATGAAAATAACACTCGATCTGTCCAGGCTCGTCGAGGACGGCAAGCTCACCGTCGAGGAAGCCGAACGCCTCAAGACCCTGGCCTCGCACGAGACCGGCTCGCTCGGCGTCAATATCCTGGTCGGCTTCGGCGTCGTTTCCATCGCCGCCGGCGCGGTGGCGCTGCTGCCGAGCGCAACGACGGTGATCGCCGTCGGCATTCTGCTGTTCATGCTCGGCCTTGCCGTGGTGCTCAACAAGGTCACGCAATGGGCGGTGCTGGGGCAGATCTGTCTGGTCACCGGCGCGCTGATGTTCTCCGGCGGCGTCATCGGCGAGATGGAGGGTTCGGTCGCCTCGATGCTGATCGTCACCGCGGCCTTGGCCGGTGCATCTTTATTGGCACGCTCGAGCCTGCTGGCGGCGCTTGCCGTCATCGTGCTGTCGGCGACGTTAGGGGCGCGCACCGGCTACAGCCACGCCACCTATTCATTGGCGATCTTCGAGCCGACCTTGACCGTGGTGCTGTTCTCGGCGCTGGCGCTCGCGGCCTACGTGGCGTCGCTGCGGCTCAAGGCCGATTACGAACGCCTCGCCATCATGGTGGCGCGCACCTCGATCCTGCTGGTCAATTTCGGCTTCTGGGTCGGTTCGCTGTGGGGCGATCCCTTATACCTGCTGCGCGGCTTCAAGGATCACAATCCGGCCGAGATGATGCGCAGCATCGTCATTCCGGATTATGTCTTCAGCATCGGCTGGGCGGCGGCGCTGATCGGCGCGGCGATGTGGGCGGTGACGGTGAACCGTCGCTGGCTGGTGAATATCGCCGCCGTCTTCGGCGCCATCCATTTCTATACGCAGTGGTTCGAGCGCCTCGGCGCGACGCCGCTGTCGGTGCTGCTCGGCGGCGTGCTGATGCTGGCGGTCGCCTACGGGCTTTTTGTGTTCAACAAGAAGATGGCGACGGCCTAGACGTCATTCCGGGGCGCGAGCACAGCTCGCGAACCCGGAATCCAGCGCTGGATTCCGGATCGCTGCTGCGCGGCGTCCGGAATGACGAAACTCTTCTCAGTGCCCGTCCGGACTTCCCTTGCGGCCGATCTCGTAGAGGAACCAGACGCGCTTTTCGGCGGCGTCGATGTAGTTCTCGAGCAGGCTCGCGGTGGCGACATCGTTGTGCTCGTCGCACAGCTCGTGCGTCTGGCGCATCGCGGTGATGACGCGCTGGGTGTCGTCGCGCAATTCGGCCAGCATGTCCTCCGGCGAGACATAGGCGGCGTCGTTGTCGAGAATGCGCGTCTTGCTCTTGATGTCGCCGATCGAGCGGATGGTGTTGCCGCCGATCTTGCGCACGCGCTCGGCGAGTTCGTCGGTGGTGGCGAGGATTTCCGCCGCCTGATCGTCGAGCAGCAGGTGATAGTCGCGAAAGTGGGGCCCGCTGACGTGCCAGTGGAAGTTCTTGGTCTTGATGTAGAGCGCGAAGGCGTCGGCGAGCAGGGCGTTGACGGCGCCGGCAATGTCCTTGCGGGCGTTGTCGCCGAGGTCGCTCGGGGTCTTCAAACGCGGGGTGGCGGGAGGAGCCATGACGCACGTCCTTTGGTTAGGAGGGTGCGGCAATCATATACCCGAACCGGCGAGGGTCTATTTCAACTTTGTGACGGGCGGATATGTCCTGACGTGCTAGCCGCGCAGTTTCGCCGCCGCGTCCGCCACCTTGGCCATCAGCGCGGCCCAGTCCGCATCGGCGCCCTGACGGAACACGCGCATGGTCGGGTACCAGGGGGTGTCGTCGCGCGACACCATCCAGCGCCAGTCCGAGATCACCGGCACCGCGGTGAACACCGGCTTCCCGAGCGCGCCGGCCAGATGCACGATGGCGGTGTCGCAGCCGATCACCAGATCGAGATTGTCGATGATCGCCGCGGTGTCGAGAAACAGCGGCGCGTTCGGATCGTTGTCGGCGTCGAGCGTTCTGATTTTTTCACGGAACGACACGCCCTTGATTTCGTCGAGCGGCGCGCCTTTCTGCAGCGCATAGAGTTCGACGCCCGGCAGGTCGGCGATGGCCTTGAAGGCGGTCAGCGGAATATCGCGGCGCGAGCGCACGGTGCGGTCGGCGTGGCCCGGCGCCCAGTTGATGCCGATGCGCAGTCCCTTCTTCGGCCCGAGCTTGTCGCGCCATTGCGCGACGCGCGCCGGCTCTGCTTTCAGATAAGGCGCCTGGCACGGCATCTCGTCTGGCGTCAGCGCCATGATCCCCGGCACGCTCATCAGCGGCGCCCAGCGGATCGGCTTGTCGCTCGCCTTCAGTTCGTCTTCGCTGGTGACGATGGTGACGTCCTGAAGCGTTGACAGCAGCGCCTTGACGCCCGGCCGCACCATGAGCGTCACGTCATGGCCTTGCGCCGCCAGCCATGGCGCGAGTTGCGAGAACTGGATGGCGTCGCCGAGGCCTTGCTCGGTGATGAGCACGATGCGCTCGCCCTTGCGTTCCTCGCCATGCCAGCGCGCGCCGGGCAGGGCCTTGTAGGTCGGCTCCGGCAACTGGCCGCGGTGATCGTAATCGGCGAAGCCGGCGGTCCAGTCGCCCAGCATCATCTTGATCTGGCCGCGCGCGGCGAAGGCTTCGTGCAGGCGCGGCGCCGCCTTGATGGCGCGGTCATAGGAGGCGATGGCTTCGGCGAAATGCGCGGTATCCGCCGCGCCGACGCCAAGTTCGAGAAGGCCGAGATCCTTGAGCACCGCGCCGCGGTTCATCAGGATGCGCGGATCGCCGGGCGAACCCATCAGCGCCTTGTCGTAATCCTTGAGCGCCTCGGCCGGCCGGCCGATGGACTCATAGAGCGCGCCGCGGTTGATCAAGTCCGGCACCGAAGTGGGGTCGAGCGCAATCGCCTTGTCGAAGCTCTTGAGCGCCTCGAGCGGCATGCCGGCATCGACCAGGATGTTGGCGCGGTTGCCATGGGCGGCGGCGAGCCTGGGGTCGAGCGCGATGGCCTGGTCGATGGCCTTGATGGCCTCGAGCGGCTCGCCCAGCCGGTCCAGCGCCTGGCCGAGCACGTTGTACATCTTGGCGGTCGGCGGGCCGAACTTGATGGCCCGGCGCACGACCTCGACGCCTTCCTTGAACTGGCCCTCGGCGCAGGCGACCACGGCGCAGCAATACAGCGCCTCGGCATGCTCCGGATTGATCCGCAGCACCTCCATATACCGCTCCATGGCCGCGCGGAGCTGGCCCTGGCGGTGGTGGAACAGGCCCTGCTGCAGGATCTGGGCGATGGTCTGCGGGGAGGCGGTCGGCTCGGTCATGCGGGGCTTCTAGGGGGGAATTGGGGGCCGTTCAACTGTCCCCATCGTCCCCGCCACCTCTGTCGTCCCCGCGAAGGCGGGGACCCATAACCCCTGTCATTCCGTATCGCGACCACAGGGGATATGGGTCCCGGGTCTTCCTCGCTTCGCTCGGTCGCCCGGGACGACGGAGAATTTTGCAGCGCACCCAAGGCTGTGACATTCTGCGCCCGACACCAAGACCAGCCAGGGCCGGAAGCGACCATGAAAGACATCCTCGACAGACTGGAAGAGCGGCGCGCCGAGGCTCGCCTCGGCGGCGGCGACAAGCGCATCGATGCCCAGCACAAGCGCGGCAAGCTGACCGCCCGCGAGCGCATCGAACTGCTGCTCGACAAGGGCTCGTTCGAGGAACTGGACATGTTCGTCGAGCACCGCTCGAACGACTTCGGCATGGAGAAGACCAAGGTCCCCGGCGACGGCGTCGTCACCGGCTGGGGCACCATCAACGGCCGCATCGTCTACCTGTTCTCCAAGGACTTCACCGTGTTCGGCGGCTCGCTGTCCGAGACCCACGCACAGAAGATCATCAAGGTGCAGGACATGGCGATGAAGGCGCGCGCGCCGATCATCGGCCTGTTCGATGCCGGCGGCGCCCGCATCCAGGAAGGCGTCGCGGCGCTCGGCGGCTATGGCGAAGTGTTCAGGCGCAACGTCATGGCCTCGGGCGTCATTCCGCAGATCAGCGTCATCATGGGCCCCTGCGCCGGCGGCGACGTCTATTCGCCCGCCATGACCGATTTCATCTTCATGGTGCGCGACACCTCCTACATGTTCGTCACCGGCCCCGACGTGGTGAAGACCGTGACCAACGAGGTCGTCACCGCCGAGGAACTCGGCGGCGCGTCGGTGCACACGACGAAATCCGGCGTCGCCGACGGCTCGTTCGAGAACGACGTCGATTGCCTCCTTCAGATGCGCCGGCTGATGGACTTCCTGCCGTCGAATTTCGAGGCCGGCCCGCCGTCCTGGCCGACGCTGGACGACATCGACGCCGTCGATGAATCGCTCGACACCTTGATACCCGACAATCCGAACAAGCCCTATGACATCAAGGAGCTCATTACGAAGGTGGTGGACGAGGGCGACTTCTTCGAACTCTCGGCGGCTTACGCCAAGAACATCGTCATCGGCTTCGGCCGCGTCGCCGGCTCGACCGTCGGCTTCGTCGCCAACCAGCCGATGGTGCTGGCCGGCGTGCTCGACAGCGATGCCTCGCGGAAGGCGGCGCGCTTCGTGCGCTTCTGCGACGCCTTCAACATTCCGATCGTCACCTTCGTCGACGTGCCGGGCTTCCTGCCGGGCACCGACCAGGAATATGGCGGCCTGATCAAGCACGGCGCCAAGCTGCTGTTTGCCTACAGCCAGTGCACCGTGCCGCTGGTCACCGTCATCACGCGCAAGGCCTTCGGCGGCGCCTATGACGTGATGGCGTCAAAGCATGTCGGCGGCGATCTCAATTACGCCTGGCCGACGGCGCAGATCGCGGTGATGGGCGCCAAGGGCGCGGTGGAAATCATCTTCCGCGGCGGCACGCCGGAGCAGATCGCGGCGCAGACCAAACAATACGAAGACCGCTTCCTGTCACCCTTCGTCGCCGCCGAGCGCGGCTATATCGACGACGTGATCATGCCGCACTCGACCCGCCGCCGCATCGCCCGCGCGCTGGCGATGCTGAAGAACAAGACGGCCGAGATGCCGAGGCGGAAGCACGATAATCTGCCGGTGTGATCCCGGACGCGAGCGGCATGCACTCTTTCTCCTCTCCCCATAGGCGAGCGAACGCTCGCCGTCCGGCGAGCTATGGGGGAGAGGGTGGCGCGCATAGCGCGCCGGGAGAGGGCGCTCCGCATTGAATGCCAACCTCAACCCGTCATCCTGAGAGCCTGCCCTCGGGCTTGACCCGAGGGTGCGCGCTCTTCCGCACCTCGAAGGATGAGCGGCCACTATCGTCAATCCGGGCCGTCGCCCTTCGAGGCTCGGCCTTCGGCCTCGCACCTCAGGGTGACGGGTCAATCTCATTGCGCCGCCGCATCGTCACAGCCGGGCTTGTCCCGGCCATCCATGTCGTTAGTGCGTTTGGCCAGCGTATCGCGCGTGGATCAAGGTGAAAAGGCGAATACTCAGACGGAGAAACATGATAATTTTTTTGTATGACGATAGGCGTTGAAGATGACGGTGAGTTTCTTAGCGGCGAACCAACTTGTTCGCTTAGTTGGGACTTGGTTGCAAAACTGAGAAAATTCTGGGTGGAAGATGTGAGGATGGGCAAAAATGGAGTTGATGCCCATCAGTTCGTGCAGCTTCTCTTTTTTGATACTGAGCAAGAGTTTTCTTCTGAATCTGATTGGTTAAATCGATGGGTAGTTCTGTTCGATCACATCATCTGCTATCGTTATCTCGTTTACAGTTGTTATCAACAGTCGCTTGATGTCTCGACATCAAGTAAGGTGCAGTGTTTTGCGTCCCTGTCCTCAAGCATTTTTGATGATTTGTATTCAATACGAATTTTGATCGCAAATGGTCGAGAGTTGGCGGCTAGGAAAATTTTGCGATCGCTCTCGGAATATGCCGAAGTTGAAATGCTTTTATATCAGGATAACTCTCTTATTGAGCAGTATGTGTCCACGCACGATGAGAAGGCAGCAAATGAGTTTTGGCATAGAGTTGTTTCTAAAAGGAAATCTTTTCGGCGGCTGGAGAAATTGTTAGTTGGGCACGAAGGTAAATTTACATTCTCGGTTCTGGCCGATCGGAATGGCGACGAGCTTGCAATGCTCGGGCAGCTAATTCACCCATCGTACATTTCGACGGCATTTACGTGGTTGCCGCCGATTAATTCGGACTCTTTAGACGGGTGGATTCCGTTTAGGTATCCTCTAGATGCTTCGGTGCGAACGATAAAGCATGTTGTATGCGTCGTACTCCAGTCGCTGGCTGTTATGGACGAGTATCCGTTTGGTGGCGATGATCATCTGGCATCGCCAGTTTTTGATCTTCGTAATCCTCTGCATGTCTCTACTCGGATGGCTAAAATCGCCATGTTAAGTTATCTTCGAATGGTGCTGTTGGATACAAATGAGTTTTTCCAGGTCGATCAGAGCGAGGGCTGATTCGGTATTAATGACAGCCCGTAAGGCGAATTAGCGAAGCATAATCCGTCGTCTTCCAACAGAGTGGCGCAATTCGTGTGCTATTGCGCCTTGCGAAATTGAGCGCGACCTTTATCGCCTATCAGGGACTTCCCCTATGCCCACCCGCCACGCCTCCTGCAACTGCGGCCAACTCCATCTCACCATCTCGGGCGAGCCGGCGCGGGTGTCGATGTGCCATTGCCTCGCGTGCCAGCGCCGCACCGGCGCGGTGATCAGCAATCAGGCGCGCTTTCCCTCCGGTCAGGTCAGCATCTCGGGCAAGGCCACGCAGTGGGCGCGCGTCGCCGAGAGCGGCAGCAAGGTGACCTTCAACTTCTGCCCGGTCTGCGGCTCGACGGTCTACTGGCAGAGCGAGAGCTTCGGCGACGTCATCGTCGTCGCGGTCGGTGCTTTCGCCGATCCGCAATTCCCGTCGCCGCAGATCGCGGTGTGGGAGGAGACGCGCCATGCGTGGTTCGCGCTGCCGGCCGATGTGCCGCCGAAGCACGCGGCGAAGCAGGGGTAGGTCCCTACAGCTGCCTTACCTCAATCCCTTTTAGCGTCCCGGCCTTCCGCAGCAACCTCTCATCCGCCGTCACCATCGCGCAGCGCTCACGTTCGGCCAGCGCGAGGTAGAAGCAGTCGTAGATCGGATGCTGAAGTTCGAGCGCGATCTCGGCGGCGCGCAGGGCGAGGCCGGGCAATGGATGGAGTTGCACGAAATAGCGTGGCGCATTCTGCAGCACTTCGAGGGCCTGCTGCCGCTTCACCACGCCGGAGCGCACTTTCTTGCGCAACGCGTTTCCGAGTTCTGCCAACAGCAGATCGGGAGCATGAAGGTCTTCCGGGCTCGCGAGTACCGCTTCAGCCTTGTCCGAGCCGATTTCCTCGGCAAACCACTTCAGCGCGACGGAGGCGTCAACGATAAGGCTCATCGTTATCGCGGTCCTCGCGGATCAGGACGGTCGAATCGATATCGGAATAGGGCGACATCGCGCGAATGCGGCGCGCTTCTTCGACCAGCGCAGCTTTGTCCGGCTTCACGGCCTGGACGATAAGTTCGCGGATGGTCTCGTTGACCGAGGCGCCCTTCGCTCTCGCTCGTTCCTTGAGCCGCCGGATCGTGTCTTCGTCGAGATTGCGGATCAGAATGTCGCTCATTCAGGCCTCCCGAATGATATCGCCATGATATCATCGCGGCGCGCCGAAATTCAAGGCGCCGCCGCGGTTCGGTCGCCCTCAGAAATAAATCCTCAAGCCCCTTGACCTAATTCCCAAGGTATGCTGTCCTAGCGGCGTTCCATCCGCCGAGGGGCGCTCTCATGAGGCGTCGTGAAAGCGGGGTGGAATGCGGTGCCCGCGGCCGGGGGAGGTTACGCAACCTCCGGGCTCGGGCGGCGCCGGGGCACCGCTCGCCGGCACTAAGACCGGCCGCGAGGAGCTCGCTGATGGTGAGCGCTACCCGTTCCCCGGTCGGGAGCGGATCAGC
>JAFIGS010000019.1 GCA_017849615.1 Pseudolabrys sp.
CTTTCTCCGATCGCAAGGAGGGGCCGGCACCGCAAGGTGCATCTGTTGGGCGCCTCGCGGCGCTCCATTCCCTCGGCATGTCCGAGGGAGGAAGACTTGTCCCCGCGAAGGCGGGGAGGAAGGCAGGCCGCCCCGGGCCTTCGAGAACAGGGGCGATCAATCACGACCCTACGTCGTCGTCCTCCGCGAAGGCCGAGGACCCAGCGCTTCTTCCCAGCGACGGAAGGGCTGGATCGTCCGCCTTCGCGGAGGATGACGAAGCGAGGGGCGGCTGAACGCTGGCTAAGACTGGCTGTTTGACAATTGAATCCGTGACGAAGCGTTGCCCGTTTTTGTTCCTCCCCTGCAGGGGGAGGAATAATAAAAAACGGCCCGGATTGCTCCGGGCCGTTTCATTCTCATTCAGTGCAGGAAGCTTACGCCGCCTTCTGCGTGCCGCCGCCGACGAGATCGAAGCGGTCGGCGTTCATCACCTTGGTCCAGGCGGCGACGAAGTCCTTCACGAACTTCTCCTTGGAGTCGACGCAGCCATAGACTTCGGCGAAGGCGCGCAGTTGCGAGTGCGAGCCGAAGATCAGGTCGACATTGGTCGCCGTCCACTTCACCTCGCCCGTCTTGCGGTCCTTGCCTTCGTAGATATCGCCGTCCTTGTGCGACCACACCGTATCCATGGTGAGGAGGTTGAGGAAGAAGTCGTTGGGCAGCTTGCCAGGCGTCTTGGTGAGAACGCCATGCTTGGCGTTCTGCACATTGGCGCCAAGCACGCGCAGGCCGCCGATGAGCGCCGTCATCTCCGGACCGGTCAGCGTCAGAAGCTGCGCTCTGTCGATCAGGGCTTCCTGCGGCGACATGAACTGATGCTTCTTGGCGTTGACGTAGTTGCGGAAGCCGTCGGCGCGGGGCTCCAGCGGCGCGAAGGACGGCACGTCCGTCTGCTCCTGCGTCGCGTCGGTGCGGCCCGGCGCGAACGGCACCTTCACATCGACGCCGCCGTCCTTGGCCGCCTTCTCGATCGCGGCGACGCCGCCGAGCACGATGAGATCGGCGAGCGACACCTTGTTGCCGGCGTCCTTCTGGATGCCTTCGAGCGTCTTGAGCACCTTGGCGAGTTCGGGCGGGTTGTTGACGTCCCAGTCCTTCTGCGGGGCGAGGCGAATGCGCGCGCCATTGGCGCCGCCGCGTTTGTCGGAGCCGCGGAAGGTCGAGGCCGAAGCCCAGGCCGTCGACACGAGTTGCTGCACCGTCAGGCCCGAGGCGAGGATCTTCGCCTTGAGGTCGGCGATGTCCTTGTCGCCGATCGTCTGGCCGCTCGGCGCGGGCACCGGGTCCTGCCAGATCAGCACTTCCTGCGGCGCCAGCTTGCCGAGATAGCGCACGCGCGGGCCCATATCGCGATGGGTCAGCTTGAACCAAGCGCGGGCGAAGGCGTCGTTGAACGCCTGCGGGTTCTCGTAGAAGCGCCGCGAGATCTTCTCGTAAGCGGGGTCGAAGCGCAGCGACAGGTCGGTGGTCAGCATCGTCGGGCGATGCTTCTTCGACTTGTCGAAGGCGTCCGGAATGTCCGCGGCGGCGTTCTTGGCGACCCACTGCTTGGCGCCGGCCGGGCTCTTGGTCAGCTCCCATTCGTTCTCGAACAGGTTCTTGAAGAACAGGTTGTTCCACTGCGTCGGCGTCTGCGTCCAGGTGACTTCCGGGCCGCCGGTGATCGCGTCGGCGCCGATGCCGGTGCCGTGCTTGCTCTTCCAGCCGAGGCCCTGATCCTCGAGTGCGCCCGCTTCCGGGTCGGCTCCGACCAGCGACGGATCGCCGGCGCCGTGCGTCTTGCCGAGCGTGTGGCCGCCGGCGATCAGCGCGACGGTTTCCTCATCGTTCATCGCCATGCGGAAGAAGGTCTCGCGAATGTCCTTCGCGGCGGCGATCGGGTCGGGGTTGCCGTTCGGGCCTTCCGGGTTGACGTAGATGAGGCCCATCTGCACCGCGCCGAGCGGCTCGGCGAGCTGGCGTTCACCCGAGTAGCGCTCATCGCCGAGCCAGGTGCCTTCCGGACCCCAGAACAGTTCTTCCGGCTCCCACACGTCCTTGCGGCCGCCGGCGAAGCCGAAGGTCTTGAAGCCGCAGGCTTCCAGCGCGGCGTTGCCGGCCATGATCATCAGATCGGCCCAGGACAGCTTGCGCCCGTATTTCTGCTTGATCGGCCAGAGCAGGCGGCGGGCCTTGTCGAGGTTGGCGTTATCCGGCCACGAGTTGAGCGGCGCGAAGCGCTGCTGTCCGGCGCCGGCGCCGCCGCGGCCGTCGGTGATGCGGTAGGTGCCCGCGGAGTGCCACGCCATGCGGATCATCAGGCCGGCATAGTTGCCGAAATCGGCCGGCCACCAGTCCTGGCTGTCGGTCATGAGCTTCTTGAGGTCGGCCATCACGGCGTCGAGGTCGAGGCTCTTGAATTCCTTGGCGTAGTCGAAGCCGGCGTCCATCGGGTCGGACAGCGCCGAATTGCGATGCAGGATCGACACGTCCAGCGCGTCCGGCCACCAGTCGCGGTTGCTGTGGCCCCGGCTCCCGGTGAAGGGGCACTTGCCCTCGGTTTTTGCGTCCATGCGTCTCTCCGATTCTGGTTCGCGGCGGCCCAGCTCGTGCCGAGCCATTCTTGCTTCTGGATAAGGTGGCAGCACCATAGGGGCGCTTGATGGCGTTGTATTGAACGGTTCCAATCAGGTCCAATCGTATTGCCTGCGGCCTGCGATCAGAATATCTTATCGGCCGGACAGCCAAAATGATCACTCTGCGTCAGTTGCGTTATCTGAGTTCGCTTGCCCGGCATCGCCATTTCGGCCGCGCCGCCGAGGAATGCGCCGTCACGCAGCCGGCGCTGTCGATGCAGGTCCGCGAGCTCGAGCGCGAGATCGGCGCCGAGCTGGTCGAGCGGCGGCCCGGCGACATCGTGCTCACCGAAACAGGCGCCGAAGTAGCGCGCCGCGCCGACAGCATTCTCGCGGCGACGCGCGACCTCGTCGATTTCGCCCGCCATCGCGAAGTGCTCGCCGGCCCCCTGAAGCTCGGCATCATTCCGACGCTGGCGCCCTACATTCTGCCCCGCGTCCTGCCGTCGCTGCAGAAGGACTATCCTCAATTGCGCCTCGAAGTGCGTGAGACGCAAACCAGAACTCTCACGGACGAACTGGCGAACGGAAGCCTCGATGCGGTGATGCTGGCGCTGCCGGTCGAAGGTGCCGATGTCGAGACCCTGCCGCTGTTCAACGATGCCTTCCTGCTCGCGGTGCCGGCCGACGATCCATTGCCGGCGCGCGTGCGCATCGGCGTGCGCGATGTCGATCAGCGGCGTCTCATCCTGCTCGAGGAAGGCCATTGCCTGCGCGATCAGGCGCTGGCCTTCTGCGCCACGCGGCGCGGCGATCAGCCGGCCGGCCTGGGCGCGACGTCGCTGTCGACGGTGATGCAGATGGTGGCGAATGGCTACGGCGTCACGTTGGTGCCGGAAGTGGCCATCGACGTGAAGATGAAGGATCCGCGCGTGAAGCTGCTGCGTTTCCGCGATCCGGAGCCGGGCCGTTCGATCGGGCTCGCCTGGCGCAGGACATCGCCGCGGGCGAAGGATTTCGAGGCTCTCGGCGCGGTCATTCTCGCCGCGATCGAAGCCGACGGCGCGGAACGAACCCTGACAAAGCGGGTCGCGCAAGCATGATCAAATTCATCGACACGCCGCTGCTGCGGATCGCATACAAGGACGAAGGCCCGCGCAACGGGCCGCCGCTTTTGTTGCTTCACGGCTGGCCGGACGATCCGGCCACCTATGACGGCGTCGTTGCCGCCTTGCACGACTCAGGCTTTCGCACCATCAGGCCGTGGCTGCGCGGTTACGGCGAAACCACATTTCTGTCCGCCGACACGATGCGCTCCGGCGAGATCGTCGCCATGGCGCAGGACGCCATTGACCTTGCTGATGCCCTCGGAATTGAGCGGTTCGCGGTGGTCGGCCATGACTGGGGCGCGCGCATTGCCTACGTGCTGGCCGCTGCTGTTCCGCAGCGAATCGGCCGGATCGCGGCAATGTCGGTGGGCTGGCAGCCCGGCGAACTGACGACGCCGAATCTCGAGCAGGTGCGGCGCTACTGGTATCAGTGGCTCATGGCGACCGAACGCGGCGCCGAAACCGTGGCGAGGGATCGCAAGGCCTTCGCCCGCATCCAGTGGGACACATGGTCGCCGCCGGGTTGGTTCAGCGACGCCGAATTCGACGCCACGGCCCGGTCATTCGCCAATCTCGACTGGCCCGCGATCACGGTGCATTCCTATTGCGTGCGCTGGGGCGAGGCCGACAAGGACCCGCGCTATGCCACGTTGGACAAGCTCGCCCATGCCGCGCCATCGATCGCGGTGCCGACCTTGATGATCCAGGGCGGGGCGGATGGCGTCACCTTGGCGGACACCACGGCCGGCAAGGATAGATATTTCACCGGCGGGTATGAACGCGTGGTGCTGGACGGCATCGGCCATTTTCCGACGCGCGAAGCGCCGCACGAGGTCGGTGCGCTGCTGGTGAAATTTCTCGGCGCCGCGCGCTAGAGTTCGCTCTCGCGCTTGAGCGCGGCCGGTTTTTCCAGGCAGTAATAGCCGGACAGCCGGGTGACGATCTTGGCGCGCATCCAGTCGTTCATGATGCGGCTGACATTCTCGCGCGCGATGCCGGCCATGGCGGCAAGCTCGGTCTGGCTCACCTTGTGGCGGATGACGACACGGCCGCCGGCGACCTCGTTGCCGAACGCGTGGGCAAGATCGAGCAGCGCGCGGGCGACGCGGCCCTTGAGCGGCAGGAAGCTTCCGGCCGCCACCAGCTTGTCGGTGTCGCGCAGCCGCGCCGCCAGTATGGTGACCAGATATTTATAAATGCGCGGCTCGCGGGCGACGAAGCTGTCGAAGGCTGCCCGGCTGAGGAAACTGAGCTTGCAGTCGCGCAGCGCCGTCACCGTCGCCGATCGCGGCAGGCCGTCGATGATGGCGAGGTCGCCGACAACGGCGCCGGCCCCGAGAATAGCGAGGATGCGCTCGGCGCCGCTCGCCGAGGCGATGCTGATTTTCAGCAGCCCTTCATCGACGCGATACAGCCCGTCGCCCGGATCGCCGGCCAAAAACAGCACTTCATTGGCGTCGAGCTTGCGCGGCATCGCGCCGGCCATCAACTCGGATGACAGATCCTTCGGCAGATCGGAGAGAAAGTTGCGCTTCGCCGGGCCGGCGGCAGCCATTGCGGGACTCCAAACCAGGGCGGCTCGGGATACCTGCCGCATGGCCCGAATGTAGCAGAGTTCCGTGACGGCGAGCGACGGGCCTCGCTATAGCCCGGCGGCGTGGTTGGCGGCAGGGGCAAGGTACCGTTAATCGATGGCAATATTTACGGTGATCGGCTTAAGCGGATCGATACCGTCATTGAACTGGGGCGCGTAAATCACGAGGTTGGCGGCGAAACCCGTGCCGGCCAGCACCAGGAAGACGACGCTGATCAGGGCGGATTTCATAACCTGCTTCCTCTGCTTGGGCCGAGGCCGCGGCGCGGCGGGGCGTTGTTTATGGTTAACTGTTTATTGCCGGCGGGCATTCCGCGCTGTGACCGGCGTCACAGGAAGGCGGGTTGCGGCTGGCCGCCCAAAAAAGAAAAGCGGCCCGCAAGCGGGCCGCGTGAGGTGGGCTGGGGTAAGCCACCGGCCTCGGTGGTTGTTGATTGGGGGGGCGAGGCCGGTCGGGGTTAGCTCGCGCGACGGGAGCTAAGGAGGGCGATGTCGCTGGGGCCGGATTTCACCGGCACCCGAAGCGGCGAGGCCGCCGGGGCCTGATGGATCTGGGCAGGCCTTGTTACGGCGACGCCGGAATAGGGGCTGACGATGTCGGTCACCAGCGCCGCCAGAGCCAGCAGCAGGGTGGCGGTCGCGAGCAGAACAGTCTTCGGCAGATACGCGCTCATTGGCCTTCCCTTTCCTGTGTTGCGGTGGGGAACCTGCGTTCCCGATGCTGGCAAACTAGGGTGACGGCCGAGCGCGGGCTGTGATCTGGGTCACAAAACGGCGGCTTTCGTCACGGGCCGAGCGTGCGCCCAAGGACCGCAATGGCGGCCGCTTGTTCTCTCGCATTACGCCACTTTCTACGCGCCGCAAAAGAAGCGAGGCAAGAAGAAGCAGCCGTCGCTTCACGCGTCATCGGGGCAACAAAAAAGGCGGCCGGGAAGGCCGCCTTTTCCGTTTCGCTTGAAGGGGAAGCTTACTCGGCCGCCGGCTGTTCGCCGCCTTCGGCCTTGCTCTTGGCTTCGAGGTCTTCGCCGGTCGCCTGATCGACGGCCTTCATCGACAGGCGCACCTTGCCGCGATCGTCCATGCCGAGCAGCTTGACCTTGACCCGGTCGCCTTCCTTGACGACGTCCTTGGTGTTCTGCACGCGGTTGGCCGCGAGCTGGCTGATGTGGACAAGACCGTCCTTGGCGCCGAAGAAGTTCACGAAGGCGCCGAAGTCCATGACCTTGACCACGGTGCCTTCGTAGATGGCGCCGACTTCCGGATCCGAAGCGATCGACTTGATCCAGTTGATCGCCGCCTTGATCGACTCGCCCGAAGCCGAGGCGACCTTCACGGAACCGTCGTCCTCGATGTTGATCTTGGCGCCGGTCTTCTCGACGATCTCGCGGATCACCTTGCCGCCGGTGCCGATCACTTCGCGGATCTTGTCGGTGGGGATCTTGAAGGTCTCGATGCGCGGCGCGTGCTCGCCGAGTTCGGCGCGCGCCGAGGTGAGCGCCTTCGACATTTCACCGAGAATGTGAAGACGTCCGTTCTTGGCCTGGCCAAGCGCGACCTTCATGATCTCTTCGGTGATGCCGGCGATCTTGATGTCCATCTGCAGCGAGGTGATGCCTTCCTCGGTGCCGGCGACCTTGAAGTCCATGTCGCCGAGGTGGTCTTCGTCACCCAGGATGTCCGACAGAACCGCGTAGCGATCGCCTTCGAGGATGAGGCCCATCGCGATGCCCGCGGTGGCGCGCTTCAGCGGCACGCCGGCGTCCATGAGCGCCAGCGAGGCGCCGCAGACCGAAGCCATCGACGACGAGCCGTTCGACTCGGTGATCTCCGAGACGACGCGGATCGTGTAGGGGAACTCGTCCTTCGATGGCAGCACCGGATGGATCGCGCGCCAGGCCAGCTTGCCGTGGCCGATTTCGCGGCGCTTGGTGCCGCCGAGACGGCCGGTTTCGCCGACCGAGTAGGGCGGGAAGTTGTAGTGCAGCAGGAACGATTCCTTGTAGGTGCCCTGCAGCGCGTCGATCCACTGCTCGTCCTCGCCGGTGCCCAGCGTGGTGACGACCAGCGCCTGGGTTTCGCCGCGGGTGAACAGCGCCGAGCCGTGCGTGCGCGGCAGAATGCCGGCCTGCACTTCGATCGGGCGCACGGTCACGAGGTCGCGGCCGTCGATGCGCTTCTTGGTGTCGAGCACGTTCCAGCGAACGATCTTGCCTTCCAGCTCCTTAAACACGCCGCCGATACGTTCCTTGGTGACGGTGGTGTTCTCGGCGCCGCCCGGGAAATAGTGCTCCATCACCTTCGCCTTGACGGCGGCGACGGCGGTCTGGCGCTCCATCTTGGCGGGGATCGCGTAAGCGGCGCGCAGTTCCTTCTCGGCAATGCCGAGGATTTCCTTTTCGAGGGCCGCTTCATCCGGCACCTTGTGGTCGCGCGGCTCCTTGGCGGCCTTCTCGGCGAGCTGGATGATCGCCTCGATGACCGGCTGGAAATGGCGGTGACCGAACATCACGGCGCCGAGCATGATCTCTTCGGAAAGCTCCTTGGCTTCCGATTCGACCATCAGCACGGCGTCATTGGTGCCGGCGACGACGAGGTCGAGCTTGGTCTCCGGCATCTCATCGAGCTGCGGGTTGAGCACGTACTCGCCATTGATGAAGCCGACGCGCGCCGCGCCGATCGGGCCCATGAACGGAGCGCCCGACAGAGTGAGCGCAGCCGAGGCGGCGACCATCGCGAGCACGTCCGGATCGTTCTCGAGATCATGCGAAAGGGTGGTGACGATGACCTGCGTTTCGCAGCGCCAGCCGTCGGCGAACAGCGGACGCACCGGACGGTCGATCAGACGCGAGACCAGCGTTTCCTTCTCGGTCGGGCGGCCTTCGCGCTTGAAGTAGCCGCCGGGAATGCGGCCCGCGGCGTAGAATTTTTC
Source organism: Pseudolabrys sp. (assembly GCA_017849615.1). GTDB lineage: Bacteria > Pseudomonadota > Alphaproteobacteria > Rhizobiales > Xanthobacteraceae > Pseudolabrys. The sequence goes on from JAFIGS010000019.1 coordinate 8,230, forward strand.
CTGATAGTCGACGGTCAGCGGCAGGAAGTCGACGCCATCGCGCGGCTTCTTGGCGGCGACGACGGTCGCCAGAACGGTGGTCTCGCCGTAGGTGGCGAGCACGGCGCCGTCGGCCTGACGCGCAACGTGACCGGTTTCGAGGGTGAGCTTGCGCCCGCCCCAATCGAGTTCGACTCGATGGATATTAAACATAGTCTGTTTCTCTCATGGTTCTCGGAAAGGCTCCCGAAAGCCATGTGCAAGACGGCAAGAAACTGCCGACTTCCGCATCCTGCGGAAATGCAACAGCGTCTGGCGATCCTGCCATGACCATCAAGAGCCTTCGCCTTTACGGCCGGGACTATGGCCCGACCCGGATTGTCCCAAGCGCCATCGCTTGCGGACTTAAAAAACGAACGCAACAAACGCCCGTTTCACAATCGGCGGGTACGATTGGCGCCCGCCATGACGTCAATCGACCGGCGTGTGGCGCGGCCGATTGCAAAAAACGCGCGGGGCTTGATCGCCCCGCGCGCAAATTTCGTTTAGCGGCGAATGCCGAGCTTCTCGATCAGCGTCTTGTAACGCTTCTCGTCGGTCTTCTTGAGGTAGTCGAGCAGCGAACGGCGGGTCGACACCATCTTGAGCAGACCGCGACGCGAGTGGTTGTCCTTCGCGTGCGTTTTGAAGTGCTCGGTGAGCTGATTGATGCGTTCCGACAGGATCGCAACCTGAACTTCCGGCGAGCCGGTATCGTTCGCCTTCGTCGCGTTGGCCTTGATCACTTCGGCCTTGCGGGCAGTCGTCAGCGACATCGGTTATCCTTTCTTGACGCCGGCTCTACCAACGAGGCCGGCCAGGTTGAACACGCGCTTGGGGACGACTTCACCGCGGTCGACTTCGGCAAGGGCGAGCAAGCGGCCCGAGACCGTGACGTAAACCGGACCGCGGAAATTGGGAGCGTCCCGTCCGCGCAACAAAACGGCCTGGCCCCTTTGGAGCCTTGCCGCATCAGACCCGTTGACGGCCAGCGCCGGGATGTCGTCCAGCGCGGTCTCGACGGGCATGAGCGCGTCGGCGAGGCTAGCCTCGCCAGCGGCGGCTCTATGACACAGAGCCTCCAGATCTTCCAGTAGAATCATGGTTTCGGGCGTGAAACCGCCGACCGAGACCCGGCGGAGAGCCGAAATATGGCCGAAACAGCCGAGCTGCCGGCCGATGTCGCGGGCCAGCGACCGGACATAGGTGCCCTTGCCGCACTCAGCCTCGAAGACCGCATGGTCGGGGTCCGGAATATCCATCAGCTCGAGTCGGCCGATATTGACCGTCCGGGCCTGCAATTCCACCTCCTGGCCGTCCCGGGCGAGGTCGTAGGCGCGTTCGCCCTCGATCTTGATGGCCGAATAGCGCGGCGGCACCTGCTGGATGGTGCCGATGAAGCCGGGCAGCGCCGCGCGGATCTGGTCGGCCGTTGGCCGAGCCGGGCTGCTCTCGGTGACGCGGCCCTCGGAGTCGTCGGTATCCCGCTCCTCGCCCCACTGGACGGTAAATTGGTACAGCTTACGGCTGTCCATCACGAAGGGGACGGTCTTGGTCGCCTCGCCCATGGCGATCGGCAGACAGCCGGAGGCCAGCGGGTCGAGCGTGCCGGCATGGCCGCAGCGCTTGGCCGAGAACAGCCGCTTCATGATGCTGACGGCGTGGGTCGAGGTCATGCCGACCGGCTTGTCGAACACCACCCAGCCATGGACGTCGCGCTTGTCACGCTTGAACTGCTGCTTGCGCGGTTTGCGAGGCGCGCTGTCTCCCTCCCCCGCTTGCGGGAGAGAGCTGGGGAGGGGGCGTTCGTCAACGCCAATTCCCCCTCCCGACGAGCGATGCTCGTCGACCTCGCCCGCAAGCGGGGGAGGTGAAGCGAGTTTGTGGCTCGTCTCGTTCATCACTCGTCGTCCTTTTCCAGATCGCGCGCGACTTGCGGCGAGCGCAGCAGCTTGTCGATGCGCTCGGCCTCGGCGAAGCGGTCGTCGATGTGGAAGCGCAGATCGGGCGCGAATTTCAGGTTCACGGCGTGCGCGACTTCGCCGCGCATGAATTTCTTGTTGCGCTCGAGCGCCGCCACGACCTCGGCGGCGTCACGGCCCGCAAGCGGCATGACGTAAACCGTGGCGAGCCGCAGATCGGGCGACATGCGCACTTCCGGCACGGTGATGAGGTGGCCCTCGATCACCGGGTCATGGATGTCGCCGCGCGTCAGCATCTCGGCAATGGCGTGGCGCACCAGCTCGCCGACGCGCAATTGGCGTTGCGAGCCGCCGGCGGGCGCCGTCTCGTGGCGACGGGTGTTCTTGTTGCGTGACATGTCCAAAAGCTCTCCGGTCATCGTCCGCGAAAGCGAACGATCCAGCCCTTCTTGCGGAAGGGCTGGATCCCCCGTTTTCACGGGGTTTGACGGTGTTCGTGTTTAGGCGGAGCGGATTACAGCGCGCGTGTAAGATTTGGACTTACAGCGAGCGTTGAATCGTCTCCACCCGGTAGCACTCGATGACATCGCCTTGGCGCATGTCCTGGTAGTTCTCGAAGGCCATGCCGCACTCCTGACCGGCGGTCACTTCCTTCACGTCGTCCTTGAAGCGCTTGAGCTGGCTCAGCTTGCCTTCATGCACGACGACGTTGTCGCGGATCAGGCGAACGCTGGCGCCGCGCTCGACATTGCCGTCGGTGACACGGCAGCCGGCAATGTTGCCGACCTTCGAAACCTTGAAGACCTCGAGGATCAGCGCATTGCCCAGCATGGTTTCGCGCAATGTCGGCGGCAGCAGGCCCGACATCGCCTTCTTCACGTCATCGATGAGATCATAGATGATGTTGTAGTAGCGGATTTCGATGCCGGCACGTTCGGCCGCCTCGCGCGCTTCCTTGTTGGCGCGGACGTTGAACGCGATGATCGGCACGCCGGAAGCTTCGGCCAGGGTGACATCCGATTCCGAAATGCCGCCGACGCCGGAGTGCAACACGCGGGCGCCGACTTCGTCGGTACCGAGCTTGTCGAGCGCGCCGGAGATGGCTTCGAGCGAACCCTGCACGTCCGCCTTGATCACGAGCGCAAATTCCTTGCGGCCCGCGGTCTTGGCCTGCGCCATCATCTGCTCGAGCGAGCCGCGCATGCCGGTGGCGCGCGCGGAAGACTTCTCGCGCTTCTGGCGCACGCGGTAATCGGTCACTTCGCGGGCGCGGCTTTCATTCTCGACCACGGCGAGACGATCGCCGGCATCCGGCGTACCGGAGAAACCGAGCACTTCGACCGGAGTCGACGGGCCGGCGCGGGAGATGGTTTCGCCCGTATCGGAAACGAGGGCGCGCACGCGGCCCCATTCGGCGCCGGCGACCACAAGATCGCCGACCTTGAGGGTACCGCGTTGCACGAGCACGGTCGCAACCGGACCGCGGCCACGATCGAGCTTGGCTTCGATCACGGTGCCTTCGGCGGGACGATGCGGGTCGGCTTTCAGGTCGAGGAGTTCGGCCTGCAGGGCGATCATCTCGAGGAGCTTGTCGATATTGGTCTTCTTGAGCGCCGAGACCTCGACATCGACGACATCGCCGCCGAACGATTCGACCTGGATCTCGTGCTGCAGAAGCTCGGTGCGAACGCGCTCGGGCGTCGCGCTCGGCTTGTCGATCTTGTTGATGGCGACGATGATCGGGACCTTGGCCGCCTTGGCGTGCGAAATGGCCTCGACCGTCTGCGGCATGACGCCGTCATCGGCAGCGACGACCAGCACGACGATGTCAGTGACCTTGGCGCCGCGCGCGCGCATCGCCGTAAAGGCGGCGTGGCCGGGCGTGTCGATGAAGGTGACCTTGGCGCCGGACGGCGACGTGACCTGATAGGCGCCGATATGCTGGGTGATGCCGCCGGCCTCGCCGGAGACGACGTCGGCCTGACGGATGGCGTCGAGCAGCGACGTCTTGCCGTGATCGACGTGGCCCATGACGGTGACGACCGGCGCGCGCGGTTCGAGCGCGCCTTCATCGTCGGCCGTATCGAACAGGCCTTCTTCCACGTCGGATTCCGACACGCGGCGAACCGTGTGCCCCATTTCCTCGGCGATGAGCTGCGCGGTGTCGGCGTCGATGACGTCGTTGATGGTCGCCATCGTGCCCTGCTTCATCAGCAGGCGGATGACGTCCACGGCGCGTTCGGTCATGCGGTTGGCGAGTTCCTGGATGGTGATCGCATCCGGAATGGTCACTTCGCGCGTGAGCTTTTCCTTCGGCTCATTGGCGGCGTGACCCTTCATGCGCTGGGTGCGGCGGCGGAACGACGCCACCGAACGCTCGCGTACTTCGTCGGCGCGCAGCGCGGTCACGAGGGTCAGGCGGCCGCGTTCCTTCGGCGGCGCGGCGCGGGGCGCTGCGGGGCGGGCGGCAGCGGGGCGACCTGCTCCGGGGCCGGCGCCGGGACGGCGTGCCGCGCGCGGGCCTTCGTCGTCGGCTTCGGCTTCGAGCTTGGGGCGAACGCCGGCGACAGGCTTTTTCTCGTCTTCGCCGAGGCGCTTCTTGGCAACTTCGCCGGCCTTGCGCTTCTGCTCTTCTTCGATCTTGTGGCGCGCATCTTCCTCGCGCTTGCGCGCTTCGGCCGCTTCGCGTTCGGCCTTCTCGATGCCTTCACGCGAGGCGCGTCGCCTGGCGTCTTCCTCGGCCTGCTTGCGCTCCTCGGCTTCGCGCACGCGCGAGTCGGCGAGCGCATGGGCGCGGGCGGCCATTTCCTCTTCGGTCAGGGTGCGCAGAACGACCCCGGACTTCGGCGCCGGCGGGGCGGGTGGCGCTTTCGGCGCAGGCGCGGCGGCCTTCGGCGCCTCGACGGGGGCCGGCTCGGCCTTGGCTTCGGCCGGTCCGCCGACGGTGCGGCGCTTGATCTTCTCGACGACGACAGACTTGCTGCGGCCGTGGCTGAAACTCTGGCGCACCACGCCCGTTTCCGTGCGCGGCTTCAGCGTCAATGTCAGTTTCTTTTCGCCAGGGTTCTTGGTGTCGCTCATTCAGTACTGCTTCTTCCTATTGCCCACGCGGGCGCATTCAGTTCGGACGCATTGCATTCACGGGCGCCTTCAGGGCGCGGCCGCGCTTGTTGAATCGGGCGAAATTCCGGACCGATACCGCATCAGCCGTGCGGCACGGGCGAGAAAAGTCTCGCTCGCGGGTCCGGCAAGCACGGCAGCATGTACCACATTTGGGCGGTTCAATGCCAAATCCAATTGCTCGCCCGGAAAGGCCTCGATCAGCGCGATTTCCCCATTTTGGGACTGATTATTGCGCTGCAAGGCCGCATTGAGTTTGCGTTTGCCGTCGTTGGCCGCTTCAGCAGCATGGATGAGGGCACGGATGCCCTTTTCGCCCAGAGCCGCCTCAACCTTGGCGAAACCGGCGACCACATTGCCGGCTTTGCCGGCCATCGACAGCGCATCGAGCGCCGATTTCGCCAGCAGCCGTTCGACCTCGGCCGCAAGTTCCCGGGACACCTTCATCTCTCGCTTGAAGCTGCGGGCAAATACGTTGCGCTTGACCGCCTCGCCGATCGCCTCGCGGGTCGCGGTAATCCAGAGGCCGCGACCCGGCAGCTTGCGTTTGAGGTCCGGCACGGCCTCGCCGGCCGGCCCGACCACGAAACGCATCAGTTCCGCCACCGGCCTCACCTCGCGCGTCACGGCGCAGAAACGCTCCGCGCCCGCGGCGACGGAGGTCGCGCCGCGGTCGAGGTCGTCTGCGTCAGGCTGCGCGATGGCGAGCATCCGGCGGCACGCCCCTTACGCCGGTTCTGCGGTTTCAGCGTCGGCTTCGGCCGGAGCCTGCATGGCCGCGAGTTCAGCCTCGGTGATCCAGCCGGCCTTGAGGCGCGCCTGCATCACGATCGACTCGGCTTCCTCGCGCGACACGTTGAGGCCGTCGAGGAAACCCGGCTCGTGCTTGGTTTCGCCGTCCTTGCGCTCGGTCCAGCCGACCAGATCGTCGGCGGCACAGCCGGCGAGATCTTCGATCGTCTTCACGTCGTTTTCGCCAAGCTTGACCATCATCGCGGTGGTGACGCCCTCGACCTCGCGCAGCTCGTCGGCAACGCCGAGTTCCTTGCGCTTCTCGTCGAGTTCGTTTTCGTAGCGGGCGATGTAGTCGCGGGCGCGGCTCTGCAATTCCTTCGCGGTGTCTTCGTCGAAGCCTTCGATGCCGGCGATTTCCTTTTCGTCCACCAGCGCCAGTTCCTCGATCGAGGAGAAGCCTTCGGACGCCAGCAACTGACCGACCACTTCGTCGAGATCGAGCGCTTCGACGAAGGTCTTGGTGCGGCTTTCGAACTCGGCGGTGCGGCGCTCGGACTCTTCCTGCTCGGTGAGGATGTCGATGTCCCAGCCGGTGAGCTGCGAAGCGAGGCGCACGTTCTGGCCGCGGCGGCCGATGGCGAGCGAAAGCTGCGCATCCGGCACCACGACTTCGATGCGTTCCTTGTCTTCGTCGAGCACGACCTTGGCGACTTCGGCCGGCGCCAGCGCGTTGACGACGAAGGTCGCGATATCCGGCGACCACGGGATGATGTCGATCTTCTCGCCCTGCAGTTCGTTCACCACGGCCTGCACGCGCGAACCACGCATACCGACGCAGGCGCCGACCGGATCGACGCTGGAATCCCGCGAAATCACGGCGATTTTGGCGCGCGAGCCCGGGTCGCGGGCCACGGCGCGAACCTCGACGATGCCGTCATAGATTTCCGGCACTTCCTGCGCGAACAGCTTGGCGGTGAACTGCGGATGGGTGCGCGACAGGAAAATCTGCGGGCCGCGCGGCTCGCGGCGCACGTCGTAGATATAGGCGCGGATGCGGTCGCCGTTGCGGAATACTTCGCGCGGCAGCAGTTCGTCACGGCGGACAATGGCTTCGCCGCGGCCGAGATCGACAACCACGTTGCCGTATTCGACGCGCTTGACGACGCCGTTGACGATTTCGCCGATGCGATCCTTGTACTCGGCGTACTGACGATCGCGCTCGGCCTCGCGCACCTTCTGCACGATGACCTGCTTGGCCGACTGCGCGGCGATGCGTCCGTATTCGAGCGGCGGCAGCGGATCGGCGATGGTGTCGCCGACCTGCGCGGCGGGATGGCGGCGGCGCGCATCGGCGAGCGTGATCTGCGACGAGGAATTCTCGACCGCGTCGACCACCAGCATGTGGCGCATCAATTTGAGTTCGCCGGTCTTCGGCTCGATCTCGGCATGCACATCGGTCTCGGCGCCGTAGCGCGAGCGGGCCGCCTTGGCGATGGCGTCTTCCATCGCCGCGATGACGATGCCGCGGTCGATCGACTTTTCGCGGGCGACCGCATCGGCGATCTGCAACAGTTCCAGCCTGTTGGCACTGACAGCCATAGCTGTGGACTCCTCTTTCGTTCGTTTATCGAGTAGCGGCCGTGGCAGGTTTCTTGGCAGCCTTCTTGTCGGCTTTCTTCGCCTGCTTCAGTCGCCGTTGTTCCTTCTTCGCCTCGCGCAGTTCGCGCTTGGCAGCCTTCTCGGCGCGCAAGGCTTCGCTCACCAGTTCGTCGGTGAGAACGAGCTTTGCCTCGCCCATGTCCGTGATCGGCAGCAGCACCGCCGGGTCTTCGCCCGCCTTGGGGTCGTCGCGCGTCAGCCGCGCATTGTCGCCCTCGACGCCGTCGAGGATGCCGCGGAAGCGCTTGCGGCCGCCAACCGGTACTTCCATTTCGACCTTGAGCAAATGGCCCGCATAGCGCTCGAAGTCCGAGCGGCGGACCAGCGGCCGGTCGATGCCGGGCGAGGAAATCTCCAGCCGGTAGGCGCGGTCGATCGGCTCGTTGACGTCGAATACCGGCGACAGGGCCCGCGAAATCGCTTCGCAATCCTCGACCGTCATGGTGCCGTCCGGGCGTTCCGCCATGACCTGGATGGTGCATTCCTCGCCCGAGGAAACTTTAATCCGAACAAGGCGATAGCCAAGTTGCTCGACCACCGGGCCGGCGATCGCGGCGATCCGCGCCGGCAGGCCCGTTTCGGCGATCAGGCGCGGCTCGTCGCCGGCAGCCCCTTGCTCCAAGGGTGCCGGTTCCGCGCTGGAAACCTGGTTGCCGTTTTGCTCGCCGAGAGCCATGTGCGCCTGAGCTGTACCTGTAACGGAAAAAGAGCGGGCCCCGGGGGACCCACTCTCAGAACCTGATTTGGTTTTGAGGGTGTATCGATTGACAAGCGAAATATAGCGAATTTCTCGCATCGCGCAAGGGTCGAGCAAGGGGCGCCGCCCGGCCGACACGGCTAACGCTTCCTTCACGACTGGCCCTTACGATTGGTTAAAGCGCCGCGGCGGGGTCGCCGACGGTGCCTGTGTAGGTTTGCGTGATGGCTGCTCCTGCGTCCCTGCTTCCCGAACTGGAAGAGGTCGTCCAGCACGGCTCCGCTGAAAAGCGGGCCGAGACGCTGCGACGGATCACGTCGCTATTTCTCGACGGCGCGCCGGGCTTCAACGATCACCATGTCGCGCTGTTCGATGACGTCATCGGCTGCCTGATCGCCGAGATCGAGGCCAAGGCGCTCGCCGAACTCGCGCGCCGCATTGCGCCGGTCGATAACGCGCCTGCCAAGGTGGTGGCGACCCTCGCCAAGAATGACGACATCGACGTCGCCGGTCCTGCGCTGCGCGCCGGGCATCTATCCGATCCCGACCTTGTGGCCATCGCCGAGACCAAGAGCCAGGCGCATCTGCTCGCCATGGCGTCGCGCCAGAAGTTGAGCGAAGTGGTGTCCGATGTGCTGGTCAAGCGCGGCGACCGCGACGTCGCGCACAGCATCGTCATCAATCCCGGCGCCAGCCTGTCGGAGCGCGCTTTCGCCAATCTTATCACGCGTGCGCAGATGGATGGCGATCTGGCCGAAAAGGTCGGCCGGCGCACCGACATTCCACCGCGGCTTTTCCGCCAGCTTCTCCTGCAAGCCAGCGAAGTCGTGCAAAAGCGCCTGCTCGCCGCTGCGAGCCCCGAGACGCAGTCCGAAATTCGCAAGATTCTCGCCAAGGTGACCGATGAAGTCGGCGCCAAAGCGGCGCCGCGCAATTACACGGCCGCGCTGGCCGCGGTGCGCGCGCTGCACAAGGAGCGCAAGCTCACCGAAGCCGACGTCGCCAACTATGCCGAGAGCGGAAATTACGAGGAAACCATCGCGGCGCTGTCCACGATCTGCGCCGTGCCGGTCGAAGTGGTCGATCGCCTGATGAATGGCGAACGCGCGGACCCGGTGCTGATCCTGGCGCGTTCGGTTGATTTCGGCTGGCCGACGGTAAAGGCGGTGATCAATTCGCGCCCCGGGCCGAAGCCGCCACAAACGGTGATCGACGCGGCCCATGAAAATTTCGAGCGGCTCACCGGCCCGACCGCCCAGCGCGTCGTGCGATTCTGGCAGGTACGGCAGGGCACGGGGGAGTAGCGGCGCCCCGGGCGCACTGCGGTGCGCGCATTTGTAATGCCGCTTGCCACAAACTCCGCTCATCCCCGCGAAAGCGGGGATCCAGAAAGCCACGGGTAATGAGCAAAGGCTGGGTCCCCGCCTCCGCGGGGACGAGCGGGTAGGGATATGCCGCGCGTGATCAGCGCCGCCTGAAAATAAAATACGCCGGTGTTCTGCCTTCCCGGATCGCCTTCGCCTCATAGCGTGTACGGGTCCAGCCGTCCCAGGGCTTCCGCCAGTCGTCGGCGGCTTCGGCGGTCCAGATGAAATCCTTCGAGCGCATGATGCGCGTCAGCGCGTAAGTCATGTAGCTCGGAATATCGGTGGCGAAGCGGAATTCGCCGCCGCTCTTCAAGAGGCGCGCGATACGCGGCAGGCTTTCGTCCTGGATGAAGCGGCGCTTCCATTGCCGGCGCTTCGGCCACGGATCGGGATAAAGCAGGTCGATGCGGCTGAAGGCGCCGGCCGGCAGCCAGTCGATGAGGTCGATGGCATCGCCGTGGAAGACGCGGATGTTGGTGAGGTCTTCGTCGTCGATGGCAACGAGCAGCTTGCCGACCGCGTTGAGAAAGCCGTCGGCGCCGATGAAGCCCTGCTCGGGATGCGCCATCGCCTGGGCGACGAGATGCTCGCCGCCGCCGAAGCCGATTTCGAGGCGCAGCGTTTTCGGCGCATGCGGAAACAACGTTGCGAGATCGGCGGGCGCGGGCTTGCTCAGGTCGAGCGCCAGCTTCGGCAGCAATTCGTCGAACAGTTCTGATTGCCGCGCGCGCAAGGGATGCCCCTTGCGCCGGCCGAAAAAGGCGCGTTGCGGAATGTCGTCGTCGCGGTCGTCGCTCATGCCTCGTCATGCCCGGATGCGCGGAAAAATAAAAGGCCGGGCGCGAGCCCGGCCTTCAAATCTTTCAGCAGGATGACTGGCTCAACAGCCGGTCACTTGAACGCGCTCTTGAGTTGCGCGGCGAGATCGGTCTTCTCCCAGGAGAAGCCGCCGTCCTTGTCCGGCGCGCGGCCGAAATGGCCGTAAGCGGCGGTGCGGCGGTAGATCGGCCGGTTCAGCTTGAGCGTGCGGCGGATGTTGGTCGGCGTCAGGCGGAAGAGCTGCGGCAGGATCTTCTCCAGCTTCTTCTCGTCGACGTTCCCGGTCCCGTGCGTATCCACGAGCAGCGACATCGGGTCGGCGACGCCGATGGCGTAGGCGACCTGGATCGTGCAGCGCTCGGCAAGGCCGGCGGCGACAATGTTCTTGGCGAGATAGCGCGCGGCATAAGCGGCCGAGCGATCGACCTTGGTCGGATCCTTGCCGGAGAAGGCGCCGCCGCCGTGCGGGGCATAGCCGCCGTAGGTGTCGACGATGATCTTGCGGCCGGTGAGACCGCAGTCGCCGTCCGGCCCGCCGATGACGAAGTTGCCGGTCGGGTTGACGAGGAAGTCGGACGACTTCTCCGGCATCCAGCCCTTCGGCAGCGCCTGGGTCACGGTCTGCTCGATCATGTCCTTGACCATGCCCGGCGTATATTTTTTGCCGTTGCGGCTGCGCTCATTGTGCTGGGTCGAAACGACGACCTTGGCGGCGCCAACCGGCTTGCCGTCGACATAGCGCACGGTCACCTGGCTCTTGGCGTCCGGCTGCAGGTCGGGCAGCGCCTTGGAGTGGCGCTTGTCGGCGAGCGCCTTAAGGATCTTGTGTGAGAAGTAGATCGGCGCCGGCATGAACGAGTTCTTTTCATAGACCTCGCTCTCGGTGCAGGCGAAGCCGAACATCATGCCCTGGTCGCCGGCGCCTTCTTCTTCGCCGGACTTCTTCTTCTTGGCATCGACGCCCATCGCGATGTCGGGCGATTGGCCGTGCAGCAGCACCTCGACATCGGCGCCGTAAAAGGAGAAGCCGTCCTGGTCGTAGCCGATGTCCTTGACGACATCGCGAGCGATCTGCGTGATGTATTCGCGATCGACGACGACCTTGTCGCCGTGCTTGCGGAAGAACGGCGCCTGGCCGCGGCCTTCGCCGGCGATGACAATCTTGTTGGTGGTGGCCAGCGTTTCGCAGCCGAGGCGCGTGTTTACTGCGCTGTCATCGGCGATACCGAGCTTGATGTCGTTCGCCAGGAAGGCATCCAGCACCGCGTCCGAGATCTGATCGCAGACCTTGTCCGGGTGACCTTCGGAAACCGATTCGCTGGTGAATAGAAAGTTCTTGTGAGCCACGCTGATCTCCCCCTTTGGCGCGGGGGGAAACCGCGCCGGTTCATGTCGGGGGGCCGTTCTACAGCGACGATCAGCAAGGTCAAGGTGCGGGCTGTCGTGGGCAATAGCCACGTCGGTCGGCGGGGAAGACGGGCAATGCCCTTCTTTCCCATGGCCGTATGGCCGGAGAATTTTACTGCTCCGGCGACAGAGATAAACAAAAGGCCGCCGAGGAGGCGGCCTTTGCTGCATGTCAACGGAGTCGCGTGCTGCGGCTTATTCGTCGCCGGCGATCTGCTCGACCAGATCGACGATGCGGCGGCGGAGCTTCGAGCTCTTGATGCGCATGAATGACTTGGTCAGCGACAGACCATCGGAGGTCGCCAGGAAGTCCGACACATAGGCGGGTGACGGCGCTTCCGACATACCGGTGCTGGCATGACCGCCGGGGCTGTGCGGCGCGCCTTCGAAGAAGAATGAAACCGGGACTTGCAGAATGTTGGCAATCGCCTGCAAGCGGCTGGCGCCGATCCGGTTGGTCCCCTTCTCGTACTTCTGCACCTGCTGGAAGGTGAGGCCGAGGGCGTCGCCGAGTTTCTCCTGGCTCATACTCAGCATCATCCGGCGCATGCGCACGCGCGAGCCGACGTGCTTGTCGATCGGATTAGGCGCCTTCTTGGCCATAAATAGCTCCTATGAAACCATCGCTGAACGTAATGTCACATGTTCGTTCCGTATTGCAATCCATGATTTCAAGTCGGGAGATACCGACACAAAGCGAGCATTTTGAAAATTTCGCAAGGGATTCAACAAGTTTTACATCCGCAGGCTGTAAGTAGGCAGGCAAAAACAGAAAAATAATTTGCGTGCACAACAACCCTGCGAGCGCTATTCAATATAGCACAATCTAAGGTCGAAGACGACGCCTGCCGAGGAATACCAGAAATACAACCACAGTTAGAAGAAACGGCAGGTTTCCATATCTGCTAAATATTGTCGTACCGATTGGCTGCGGCAGATTGGCGTCGAGAACGCCCTCCACGCCAAGTGGCATGGAGGCGGTGATTCGTCCGACCGGATCGATGACGCCGGAAATTCCCGTATTAGCCGCGCGGACCAACGGCAGGCCCTCGGCAATCGCCAGCACGCGCGCCTGATGAAAGTGCTGATACGGCCCGCTGCTGATACCGAACCAGCCGTCATTGGTCAGATTGATCAGCCAGCCGGGGCGCTCGCCCGCGGGCACGGCCTCGTCGGGAAAGACGGCCTCGTAGCAAATCAGCGGCAGCATCTTCGGCGCGCCCGGCACGTCCATGGCGCGTCGGCGGCTGCCGGTGAGGAAGCCGCCCACCTCCTTGGTGAGTTGCTGAAATCCGAGCCGCTCCATGAAGCTCTGGAAGGGCAGGAATTCGCCGAACGGCACCAGATGCAGCTTGTCGTAGATGCCGCGGATCGAGCCGTTGGGCTCGATGACATAGATCGAGTTGTAGGCGCGCGGGCCCTTGGCGCCGGTGGCATTGCCGGGCCGGACCGCTCCGGTGATCAGCGTCGTTCCCGGACTGATCAGACTGGCGATCTGCGCCAGCGCATCCGGCTCGCGTGTGAGGAAGAACGGAAAGGCTGATTCCGGCCAGATCAGAATATTGGCGTCCTTTACCCCGTTCGACTGCGGCCCGGTGGCGCGATCCGACAGCGCCAGATAGCGCGCCATCACGTCGTTTTTGGCCGAGTAGTTGAAGCGGGCGTCCTGCTGAAGGTTCGGCTGCATGATGCGCAGCTTGAGGTCCTTCACATAGGCCGTCGGATTCATCGACAGCCGCATCGCGCCATAGGCAAAGAGCCCGGCCAGCACGATCGCCGCCAGCGCCAGCGGCCGGTACGGCCGCGGCGTATCGACCGGATCGTCGGCCAAGGTCGCCGGCGTCGCGAAGATCGCCAGCGCCAGCAAGGTCAATCCCCAGATGCCGAACAGCGATACGCTCTGCGCCATCGCCAGCGGCTGCGTCAGCGCATAGCCGAAGGCATTCCACGGAAAGCCGGTCAGCAAATGGCCGCGCAGCCACTCGCCGCACGCCATCGTGATGGCGAAAGCCAGCAGCCGTTCCGGCCCGCGCACCCAGAGCAGCCGCGCCGCGGCGAAACCGAGCGCCGTATAGAGCGCGAGGTACGCCGGCAGGCCGGCAACCGCGACTGGCAGCAGCCAGCCAAAGGTCTTGGCATCGACCAGGAAGGCGTATCCGACCCAGTAAACACCGGCGACGAAATAGCCGAAGCCGAAGCACCAGCCGGCGATCGCTGCCGACCAGGCGCCGCTCCAGCGGCCCGAAGCGGAGCCGTCGATCAGCCAGACGGCGACCGGAATCGTCACGAACAGGACGGGCCAGGCGTTGACCGGCGCCATCGCCAGTGCCGAAGCCGCACCCGCGAGCACGGCGATGCCGGCGCGGCGCCAGCCGTCGGCAAGCAGGATGGCGTGGGCAAATCGGGTGACGGCGCCGGCCAAGATCAGGACCGCGACGGGGTCTGCGAGCCCGCGTCTTTCGACGGCGCTTCGAGGTTGAGCTGCGGCGGTGCGACACCGGCGAGGACGGCATCGGGTTCGCCGCGCTTCTTCGGTTCGCGCGGCTTCGCGCGCTTCTCCGTCAGCCGCGTGATGCGCACACGCTTGATCCGGCGCGGATCCGCGTCGAGCACTTCGAACTCGAACAGGCCGGGGCCGGGAATCAGCTCGCCGCGCAGCGGCAGCCGGCCGGCGCGTGTGGTCAGGTAGCCGCCGAGCGTATCGACTTCCTCGGCGACGTCTTCCTCGACGACGAAGTCGTGGCCCAAAGTGCCCGTCACGTCCTCGAGGGACGCGCGCGCGTCGGCGATGTAGGAGCCGTCCGGCTGGCGCACGATGTCCGCGGCCTCGTCTTCGTCATGTTCGTCGGCGATCTCGCCGACGATCTGCTCGACGATGTCCTCGATCGATATGAGGCCGTCGGTGCCGCCATACTCGTCGATGACCAGCGCCAGATGGATCTGCTTGGCCTGCATGCGCGCCAGGAGGTCCATGACCCGCGCCGACGGCGGCACGAACAGAACCTCGCGCACGATCTTGGCCGCGGCCAGCGGCGTCGCCAGGTTGATCGCCTTGAGATCGAGGCCCGCCGGCAGCGGCTTTCTGCGCTTGGCGTTCTTGGCGGGGTCGATGGCGGCGTGTGCGGTCATGTAGCCGATGAGGTCGCGGATGTGGACCATGCCGACGGGATCATCGAGCGTATCGTTGTAGATGACGAGCCGCGAATGTCCGGCCTTCTCGAACACCATCAGGAGATCGCCAAGCTGGATGTCCTGCTGCACGGCGATGATGTCGGCGCGGGGCACCATCACGTCGACGACGCGGCGCTCGCGCAGGCCGAGGATGTTCTTGAGCATCCGGCTTTCTTCCGGCGAGAAGCCGGATTCGCCGGGCGTCATCGCGTCGAGCACGTCCGTCAGATCGGCGCGGATGGTGCTGGCGCGCGAGCCGAACACCGAGCGGAACATGCGGACGAACCAGTTGCCGTCGCCCTCGCGCTTGGCCGGTACGGGGACCGGCAGATTGCGCGCGTCGAACGGCAAGTTGGTACTGGTGGGGTCGCTGTCAGGCATTACGCGTCGCCATGTTGAAGATCGCGGGCGAGGTGCGCATCCCGCCAGGGATCGGGCATGTTCATCGAGTTCATGATGCGGCTTTCGAGCGTTTCCATCTCGTCCGCCTGCGCGTCGGTTTCGTGGTCGTAGCCGATAAGGTGGAGAAAGCCATGAACGGTCAAATGCGCGAGGTGGTGCAGAAACTCACGGCCTTCATCCTCACATTCTCTTCGAAGTGTTTCATAGGCGATGACGATATCGCCTAAATGACCTTGCGTCGCTGGCGTGTCGGCTGCCGGAAACGAAAGCACGTTGGTCGGCTTGTCGAGGCCGCGAAATTGCCGGTTGATGTCACGGACCGCCGAATCATCGGACAGCAGGATACTGACTTCGCCGCCACGTGTTGAGTGGGGCGCGGCAGCCGCAATCGCCGCAGCCGCGATCGCCTCGGCGCGTGGCTCGGCCGCCCAGTGCTCGGATTCGACCACGATATCGGCGGTGACGGGCGTCATTTTCGCGGCTCGCGCGGCAACGCCGGCTTCTCGCTGCCGGCGCGGTCATAGGCCTCGACGATGCGCTGCACCAGTTCGTGCCGGATGACGTCGGCGGCGCCGAATTCGACCATGCCGATGCCTTCGACGCCCTTGAGCAGGCGCGTCGCCTCGGCAAGGCCCGAGACCTGACCGTTCGGCAGATCGACCTGGCTCGGATCGCCGGTGACGATCATGCGGCTGTTCTCGCCCAGACGCGTCAGAAACATCTTCATCTGCATCGAGGTCGTGTTCTGCGCTTCGTCGAGGATGACACAGGCATTGGCGAGCGTGCGGCCGCGCATGAAGGCGAGCGGTGCGATTTCGATGTCGCCCTGCTCCAGCGCGCGCTCGACGATGCGCGGGTCCATCAGGTCATGCAGCGCGTCGTAGATCGGCCGCAGATAGGGATCGACCTTCTCGCGCATGTCGCCGGGCAGGAAGCCGAGGCGTTCGCCGGCTTCGACGGCGGGGCGAGACAGGATGATGCGATCGACTTCCTTGCGCTCGAACATCTGGATCGCCTGCGCGACCGCGAGCCATGTCTTGCCGGTGCCGGCGGGGCCGATGCCGAAGACCAATGAGTGGCGCTTCAGCGCGCGCATATAGGCGTCCTGCGCGGCGGTGCGGGCCCGCACCGGCCGCTTGCGCAAATTGATTTCCTCGAAAGCCTGGCGTTGCTGGCTGGAATCGAAATCGAACAGCGAGCCTTGCGCGATGGCCTGGCGGATCGCGCCTTCGACGTCGCCGGTCGACAAATCTTGGCCGCGCTTGATCTGTTCGTAGAGACCTTCGAGAACGCGGCGCGCCTGTTCGACGCCGCCGCGCGAGCCCTCGAGCGTGACATGATTGCCGCGGGAGTCCGCCTTGACGCCGAGTTTGCGTTCGACGAGGGCGAGGTTCTGGCCGTACTGGCCGAACAGCACCGACGCAAACTTGTTGTCCTCGAAAGCCAGCACGACCTGCGTCGTGGCCGTTTCATCGGAAACGGCGGCGGCGGGGATCACGGAATCCGTGGTGCGCAATGGTGCTCTCAAGCTCCCAAACTGGCCAATGCCGGCGCGCGGGCGGGTGCCACGCGTTCGCCGAACAGGGTGTTGGTCCCGATATCGGTAATGCGGACCGGCACGATCTGGCCGATCAGCGACGGCTCCGCCATCATATGGACCGATTGCAGATATGGGGATCGGCCGACCAGTTGCCCAGTGAGTTTACCGGGCTTTTCGACGAGAATTTCCATGGTTTTGCCGGCGAAGGAGCTGTTAAACGCCTTCCACTGCCGGTCGATCACGGCCTGCAGGCGCAGCAAACGCTCGTGTTTCTCGGCATTCGGCACCTGATCGTCGAGCTTCGCCGCCGGCGTGCCGGGGCGGGGCGAATAGCTGAAGGTGTAGGCCATGACGAAATTGACCTCCTCGGCGAGCGACAGGGTCTCGCGGAAGTCCGCTTCGGTCTCGCCGGGGAAGCCGACGATGAAATCCGAGGTGAAGGCGATGTCGGGCCGCGCCTTTCGCAGGCGTTTGATCGCCGTCATGTATTCCCGGCGCGTGTGCTTGCGGTTCATGGCCGCAAGGATGCGGTCGGAGCCGGCCTGCACCGGCAGATGCACGTAAGGCATCAGTTCCGGCAGGTCGCCATGCGCGGCGATGAGATCGTCGCAGACCGGCGACAGCATGTCGCGCGGATGGCTGGTCATGTAGCGCAGCCGCGCGATGCCCGGCACGCGCGCAATGCGCCGCATCAGCGCGCCGAGCGTGACGGCATCGCCGTTGGCATCGACGCCGTGGTAGGCGTTGACATTCTGCCCGATCAGCGAGACTTCGCGCACGCCGTTGGCGGCGAGACGTTCGACATCGGCCAGCACCTTCGCGATAGGCCGTGAAACTTCGGCGCCGCGTGTATAGGGCACGACGCAGAACGTGCAGAATTTATCGCAGCCTTCCTGTACCGTGACAAAAGCGGAAATGCCGCGCCTGTTGATGGCCTGCGGCGAGGGTTGCGCCAGCGCGTCGAACTTGTCCTCGAGCGGAAACTCGGTATCGACGATCTTCTCGCCGTCAAGCGCGCGCGAGATGAGCGCCGGCAGCTTGTGATAGTTCTGCGAGCCGACCACGACATCGACAGAGTCGGTGCGGCGCACGATCTCCTCGCCTTCGGCCTGCGCGACACAGCCGGCGACCGCGATCAGCATCTTGCGGCCTTCGAGCTCGGCCTGGTCCTTGAGTTCGCGCATGCGGCCGATTTCGGAATAGACCTTGTCGACCGCCTTCTCGCGGATGTGGCAGGTGTTGAGGATGATGAGATCGGCCTCGGCCGGCGACGGCGTCTCGACGTAACCCTCAGGCGCGAGCGTGTCCGCCATACGATGCGAGTCGTAGACGTTCATCTGGCAGCCGAAGGATTTGACGTGGACTTTGCGCAGTCTGTTCATGCCGGTTCTTTTCGAGCGAGCGCATATTAGCCGGTCGGGACCGGCCTTGTCGCCCGGCACTAACTCCCTGATTTATCGGAGAATTTCAAGCAGCGTAGCATCCTGACGACGCCTTGTCGCGCGACCTTCCGGAACAGCCTTGCAATTCAATACCTTAGCTAATATTATGCAAATATGCAGGATACTGGCAAATGAATGCAAAACTGCAGAAAGTCAGCCTTCTTCCAGCGGAGGCTCACGATCTGGCCATGCAAGGCTTCTTCGGCATCATGGCCCGCTGGGATGCCGACAATAAGGTGATGCGCGCCGTCCTCGGCTCGCCCGCGGAGCGGACTTTCTTCGAGTGGAAGAAGGGCAAGGTGGCCCGGTTGCCGAACGATACGCTGCGCCGCATCGGCTATGTCGCCGGCATCTGGAAGGCGTTGCAGATCGTTTATTCCGATCCGCAGCTCGCCGACTCCTGGGTCAACCGGCCGAACCGCGCTTTCGGCGGCCAGACGCCTTTGGCGCGAATGGCGGCGGGCGACGTCACCGACCTCGCTGCCGTCAGAGACTATATCGATGCCGCAAGATCTCCCTGGTCCTGACGGGCGCTCCGTGCCGTCGCGTCGGGTGGTCTGGCCGAAAGCCTGGCGCATCATCGCCTCGCGCTTCCCGCCGATCGATCTGTTCGAACGCGTGTCGGACGATCCCAAGGTGTGGGATGCGCTGATCGCGCTCGAAGAGATGACCAATCCGCGGCTGCGCGACGAAGCCGGGGAGATCAGTCTGGTGCCGCCGGAGCGCCGCGTGTCCGGCGCCAATGCATCCTGGGTGATGGCGGCGTTCACGCACATCAACAGGAGCGGCTCACGCTTTTCCGACGGGACATTCGGCGTCTATTACGCCGCCGACACGCTGGAAACGGCGATCGCCGAGACGGTCTATCACTTCGGCGTTTTCGCCGCCGACGCGGGCGATCCCGCGCGCCGCGAGGACATGCGCGTGCTGCTGGGCGCGGTGGATCGTGACTTCGAGGACATCGCCGCGCTCGGCGATGACGTCAATGCGGGGCTGCTGGACAGCGCGAGTTATGCGCAGAGCCAGCCTTATGCGGTGGCGCGCCGCGATGCCGGCGCCGATGGCTTCGTCTATCCGAGTGTGCGGCGCGCGGGCTTCGAATGTATTGCCGCGTTCTGGCCGGATACCGTCGGCATCCCGGTGCAGGAGCGCCATCTGCAATACGAATGGGATGGCGCGCGGGTGCGACGCTATTTCGATTACAGCCTGGAGCGCTGGATCGATCTGGCGTGACGGCGCCTAGCCGCCCGCGTGCAACGGACGGGTTCGGCCGAGCAACGTCGATGTCGTGAGGCCACGCACCGCGCTCTCGAGCTGCCGCGCCAGCTTCTTGCGGTCGGTCGTGGCGTCGGCGGCGATCGGCTCGCCATAGCTCACCACCACGTCGATGACGCCGCGGCGCAGGAATGCCTTGAAGTGCGGCATGAAATCGAGATCGCCGTACCAGGCGATCAGCGGACGGTGCTGACGGCCCATCGGAATGCCGTGGATCGAGGTGTAACTGATCGACATCGGCTGGATGATGATGCCGCTTTCGGCGCGCGAGGCGGCTTCGCGCACCACGCCGATCAGCGCCGAGCGAAACGGCAGCACGCGGTTGCCGTCGTTCGAGGTACCCTCGGCGAACAGCACGACCGAAATATCGGATTCGAGGCGTTGCACCATGTCGGCGATGGCGTCGCCGGTCTGCTGGCGGCGCGAGCGATCGACGAACACGGTGCGCTGCAGGCGCGCGGTGGGGCCGACCAGCGGCCAGTTGCCGACCTCGGCCTTGGAGACGAAGGCGATCGGCGCGATCGAGCCGATCACCAGGATGTCGGCCCATGACACGTGGTTCGATACGAACAGCACCGCGCGGTCGCGGACCGGCACGCCGACGACGCGAATCTTGAAACGCAGCAGCTTGCACAGCACGGCGTAGTAGCCGGAGGCCACCGTGCCCCAGCCGGGCAGGCCGAGCTTGCCGATGATCCACTGCGCGGCGATGACCAAAGGCGTCATGGTAAAGAAGAAGACGGCGATGAACAGCGAGTAGAGCATTGGGCTAGCTGTTCTTGTCGTCCTTGAGCGGCACGGCATAAAGCTCGAGCCGGTGGTCGACCAGCTTGTAGCCGAGCCTGCGCGCCACCTCGGCCTGCAGGCGCTCGATTTCCTCGGACTGGAATTCGATCACTTCGCCGGTGCGCAGGTTGATGAGGTGGTCGTGGTGCGTGTCCGAGCTGGTCTCGTAGCGGGCGCGCCCCTCGCGGAAATCGTGGCGCTCGATGATTCCGGAATCCTCGAACAGCTTCACGGTGCGATAGACGGTCGAGATCGAGATACGGTCATCGACCTGTATGCAGCGGCGATAAAGCTCCTCGACGTCCGGATGGTCCTCGGCGTCGGCGAGCACGCGTGCGATGACGCGGCGCTGCTCGGTCATGCGCATGCCCTTCGCCGCGCAGAGCGCCTCGATATCGGGCTTGCCGCCGACGCCTCTGTTGGGCGCCGATACGACCAGCCCGGCTTTGCTTTTGCTGTCCGTCGTCATCGTGAGGTGAGTTTACGCGATATCCCGCCGCAATACCAAGGCTGCGGCGGTGGTGCCATCGGGCATGGGATAATAATTCGGCCGTTTTGCCACGTCCCGGAATCCAGCCTTGCGATAGAGCGCGATGGCCGCGCGGTTACTTTCTGCGACTTCGAGAAACAGCGCTTTGACGCCGAGCGCGGCGAGGCGCCGCATGTGCATCGTCAGCATCCGGCGCGCCAGCCCGCGGCCCTGGCAGCGGCGCGTCACCGCGATCGACAGAATCTCCGCCTCGTCGGCGGCGCAGCGCGACATCACGAAACCGGCGAACCCGCCGCCCACGCGCAGGCTGTGCGCCAGCACCTGGGGATCGAGCAGCAGATTCTCGACCTCCTCCTCGCTCCAGCCGCGGTGAAACGAGGCGGCATGAAGCGCCGCGATCGCGGCGGCGTCACGCACATGCGCCGGCGCGATGTGCGGTTCGCCGCGCCCGAACAACCGGCGCAGGAACGCCATCATGTCGGTGTTGCCTGCAAGGGCACATGCACGGCCGCCTGCGGCTGGGCATCGGCCGGCTTGAGATAGAACGGCTTGGGCGCGCTGGCCGCTGGATCGGCCACCATGCCGAGCCTTGCCACCCAGTCGATCGATGGCGCCGTTTGCGGTTCGATGGCGGCGGGCGCCGGCTCGCCTTCAGGCCAGGCGGCGGCGAGGATATGCGCCGCATTGCCGGCCAGCCTCGGCGCGGAGGGGGCGATGCGCCGCACCGCCTCCGCGACGGAGATGTAAACCGGCTTGATGCGTGTCGTGCCGTCGCCGTCGAAAGCCTGCAAAAAGACGTGGTCGTGCCGCGCGTCGATGGCGACGACCACCGGCGTCGAGGCGCCGGCCGCGATCAGCGGCGCGGCGAAGGCGGCAAGTGTCGTGATACCGACCGCGGGTTTGGCGGCGGCGGCGGCGATACCGCGGGCGGCGGCGATACCAACACGAAGCCCGGTGAAGCTGCCCGGCCCCACCGTGACGGCGATGCGGTCGAGCGTCGCGAAATCCAGCGTCGTCTCGTCGCGCAACCGTGCGATCATCGGCATCAGGGCTTCGGCATGGCCGCGGGCCATCGCCTGATGCTCGCGCGCAACGACGGCGTCGCCGTCCATGAGGACGACCGAGCACGCTTCAAGCGCGGTATCGATGGCGAGGATGCGCATTGTCTCGGTGTCATCGCCCGCGAAGGCGGGCGATCCAGTAGTCACTGTCGGCGAATATATAGCCGAAACGCCGGGGATACTGGATGCCCCGCTTTCGCGGGGCATGACAGTGGTGGAAAATCAAACCGGCCGGACTTCCGTCACTTCCGGGACGAAATGCTTCAGCAGGTTCTGGATGCCGTGCTGAAGGGTGGCGGTCGAGGACGGGCAGCCGGAGCAGGCGCCCTTCATTTGCAGGAACACCACGCCTTCCTTGAAACCGCGGAAGGTGATGTCGCCGCCGTCGCCGGCCACCGCCGGCCGCACGCGCGTCTCGATCAGATCCTTGATGGTCGCCACCGTTTCGGTGTCGGCGGCGTCGAAGAACTCGTCGTCGTCGGGCGCCGCCGCCTCATTGGCCACGATCGGCGCACCGGACATGTAGTGCTCCATGATGGCGCCAAGGATCGCCGGCTTCATCTGCTGCCAGTCGCCGTCGGTCTTGGTGACCGAGATGAAGTCGGCGCCGAAGAACACGCCGCCGACATTCGCGATGTCGAACAGCTTTTCGGCCAGCGGCGATTGCGCCGCGGCCTCGCGCGTCGGCATGTCGAGGGTGCCCTGGCCGAGCACCGGCTTGCCGGGCAGGAATTTCAAGGTCGCCGGGTTCGGCGTCGATTCGGTCTGGATAAACATCGCGGCATCTCCCATCCCGCCGGGTTCAAGGCCTGGCGGACCCCTTTTACATGGGCGTTTTGGGAGAGCCGGTCAACCGGACCCGAACGGGGAATCAGGACGGATTGGGCGCCAGAACCCGCAGGCGATGGCCGTCCGGGTCCAGCGCCACGAATGTGTGGCCGAAATCCATTTCGACCGGCGATTGGGCGATTTTGAACCCCCGCTTGACCCATTCGGCGTGGAAATCGGTGACGGCCTTGGCGCTGTCCATGGTGAAATCGAGTTCCAGCGCGCCCGGGCCGCCGGAGGGCGCCGGCTTGACCTCGTCCTGCACCCAAAGGCCGAGCATGACCGGCGGCATCGGAAACATCACGAAGTTCGCGGACGACTCGACCGGCTCGGCGCCGAGCAGGCCGCGGTAAAAGTGGGTGCTGGCGGCGATGTCCTTGACGTAAAGGACGACGAGTCCGAATGGCAGCATGATGATCCTCCTCGATGATGAGGAGGGTTTAGGCCCGGCTGCTGTCAGTTTTTGTCAGGAGCCTCCGTTATTCCGGGGGCGCACCGAAGGTCCGCGCGCTTGGGCGCGCGTGTCAGAATGAAGGCCGCAGCTATCTCGGCCCGATCCCCATCTGCTTCTGCCATTCCTTCAGCATGACGGCGCGGCGCTTGGGATAGCGCGCCTCGGTTTCGGTGAGGCCGCCGATACGGTCGATGCGGAAGTGACGGTAGTCCGCGCGCAGTTCGCACCACGCCACCACGATGCGCGCGTCGTCGAAGAAGCCGACGGCGAAGGGCCAGATCGTGCGATGCGTCGCCGTATTGCCGACGTCGCGATAGTCGATCGTCAGCTTGCGCTCGCGCCGGATGGCGTCGCGGATCGGCGCCATCGAGAGCAGGCCGGCGGCCAGCCGCTCCCGCGCGCGCGACACGATCAGCAGGCTTGGATTCTCGAATTGCGCGCGGCGATCCGGCGGCAATACCGCGGCGGCCTTGGCCATCACATCCATGGCCGCTTGCGCCAGACGCGGATCGCCATGCTCGGCGACCCACTGCGAGCCGAGCATCAAGGCTTCGACCTCGTCGTCGTTGAACATCAACGGCGGCAGCGTGAAGCCGGGACGCAGAACATAACCGAGGCCCGGCTCGCCCTCGATCGGCGCGCCCTGCGCCTGCAGGCTGGCAATATCGCGATAGAGCGTGCGCAGGCTGATGCCGAGTTCGCGCGCCAGCACGTCGCCGCTTACCGGATGACGGTGGCGGCGCAGCAGTTGCACGAGATCAAGCAGACGGACGGCGCGCGACAAATGTCGATGCGACGGGCGTTACGCCATCGCCTCCAGTTCTTCATCGCTGAGCGAGCCCGGCACGATGGCGATGGGAATAGGGAAGGACGCGGCGGTCTTCGACAGGCCGACAATCAGAGGGCCGGGGCCATCGCTGCCGGTGCCGGCGGCGAGCACGAGAATGCCGATATCGGTGTCTTCCTCGATCAGCTTGAGGATCTCATCATTCACCGCGCCCTCGCGAATGACGCGGTCGGGCGCGGCGCCGGTGATCTTCTTGACCATGGCGCCGAAACGGTCGAGCGCGGCATTGGCCGCTTCCATCGCTTCGGCCTTCATGATGTCGGCGACGCCCAGCCACTGCTGGCTGCGCTCGCTGGTGTCGATGACGCGCAGCATCACGATCTGCGTCTGGGTGCGGTTGGCGCGCGAGGCGGCCCAGAACACGGCGCGGTCGCATTCTTCCGAGTCATCGATGATCAGAAGATATTTGCGCTTATGGCCGGCCTCGTTGCTGCGGCGCTTGTTCGGCATCGGGGCTCCCCTGGCGGATTCAGCAATGACGGACGCGCAAGCCGCTCATGCTGCCATGGCGCGACGGCAGCCGACAAGCCTCGCTTGCGGGCGGCATTGCTCGCATTTTACGCAACAGATACAGCAGGTTGTCAGCGGCGGACGAAGCCGACGATATCCTTGACGGCCTTCATATTCTCGTCGGCGATTTTCGCGGCGCGTTCCGATCCGTCGGCCAGAATGGCGTCGATATGGGCCGGGTCCTGCACCAGCTTCTTCATCTCGCCGCCGATCGGTCCGAGCTTGGCGACAGCAAGATCGACCAGCGCCGACTTGAAGTTCGAGAATTGGGCGCCGCCGAACTCGCGCAGCACATCGGCCTTGGTCTTGTGATCGAGCGCGGCGAAGATGCCGACGAGGTTGTCGGCTTCGGGCCGTGCCTCGAGACCTTTCAGTTCGCTCGGCAGCGGCTCCGGATCGGTCTTGGCCTTGCGGATTTTCTGCGCGATGGCGTCGGCATCGTCGGTGAGGTTGATGCGCGAGTAGTCGGACGGTTCCGACTTCGACATCTTCTTCGAGCCGTCGCGCAGGCTCATGACGCGCGTCGCCGGACCCTGGATGATAGGCTCGGGCTGCGGAAAGAACACGTCGCCAAAGCCGCGGTCGCGGATCGAGTCACCGTAGTCGTTGTTGAACTTTTGCGCGACGTCGCGGGCAAGCTCGAGATGCTGCTTCTGGTCTTCGCCCACCGGCACATGGGTGGCGCGGTAGAGCAGAATGTCGGCGGCCATCAGGGACGGATAGACATAGAGGCCGACCGAGGCGTTCTCGCGATCCTTGCCGGCTTTCTCCTTGAACTGGGTCATGCGGTTGAGCCAGCCGATGCGGGCCACGCAGTTGAACACCCAGGCGAGTTCGGCATGACCGCTCACCTGGCTCTGGTTGAAGACGATGTTCTTCTTCGGGTCGATGCCCGCGGCGATGAAGGCCGCGGTGACCTCGCGGGTGTTGCGGGTCAATTCCGCCGGGTCCTGCCAGATCGTGATGGCGTGCATGTCGACGACGCAGTAGATGCAGTCGTGGGTTTCCTGCAGCGCCACGAATTTCGTGATCGCGCCGAGGTAATTACCGAGGTGCAGATTGCCGGTCGGCTGCACGCCGGAAAACACCAGTTCCTTGAACGACATGGGCCTCACTCCAGGCAGATTGTGGCGGGCCACATCGCATAACGGCGATTTCGGCGCAACCCCGGCTGGGTTTGCCAGGGCGGCGCATGGGGCTATCAAGCGGGCGGCGCTCCGCTTCTGCGGGCGCGATGGGAAGGATTCAAATGACCAAAGACGAACTGATCATCCAGTTGGTGAAGGTGGCCCTGGGCATCCTGATCGGCGGCTATTTCCTGTGGTGGAGTCTGGAAGTGCTGAACCGGCTGCCGCCGCCGCACTGATACGCTGTCGGCTGCCCGCCCACGCATTGCCACCTCGCCTCGCGCCGCTATAGTGCGCGCGATTTCATCGAACGAGGTATCCATGACCGCTCCCCGCTACGACGTTCTCGGCATCGGCAACGCCATTGTCGACGTGATTGCCCGCGCCGAAGACGACTTCCTGGTGGCGCAGGGGATGCACAAAGGCGGCATGGCGCTGATCGACGAGGCGCGCGCCAAGTCGATCTACGATGCCATGGGTCCGGCGACGGAAGCCTCCGGCGGCTCGGCCGCCAACACCATCGTCGGCGTCGCCTCGTTCGGCTGCAAGGCGGCCTTTGTGGGCAAGGTGAAGGACGATCAGCTCGGCAAGGCTTTCGCGCACGATATTCGCGCCGCGCGCGTGGCCTTTGAGACCAAGCCGGCGAGCCACGGCCCTTCGACCGCCCGCTGCTACATCATGGTGACGCCGGACGGCGAGCGCACCATGAACACTTATCTGGGCGCCGCGCAGGATCTCAAGCCCGCCGATATCGACGAAGAGACGATCGCCGCTGCCGCGGTTGTCTATCTCGAAGGTTATTTGTGGGACCCGCCGCACGCCAAGGAGGCCTTCGTCAAGGCCGCCGACATCGCCCACAAGGCCGGCCGCAAGGTCGCGCTCACCTTGTCGGATTCGTTCTGCGTCGATCGTTATCGCGGTGAATTCCTCGATCTCATCCGCAAGGGCACCGTCGATATCGTCTTCGCCAACGAGCACGAACTGCACAGCCTGTATCAGACCTCCGACTTTGCGACCGCCGCGGTGGCGCTGCAGAAGGATGCGAAGCTCGCCGTGGTGACGCGAAGCGAGAAGGGCTGCGTGGTGGTGACGCCGGACCGCACCGAAGCGGTCGAGGCCATGCGCATCGACAAGGTCGTCGACGTGACCGGGGCCGGCGACCTTTTCGCCGCCGGCTTCCTCTCGGGTCTGGCGCGCGGCAAGGACAACAGGACATCGGCGAAGCTCGGCGCGCTGGCGGCGTCCGAGGTCATCCAGCACGTGGGCGCGCGCCCGGCGGTATCGCTGCAGGCGCTGGCAGCCGAGAACGGCCTTACTTTGTAGGCCTGCGGCCCAGCGCCGACGGCGCTGCCGCAAGCTCCGGTAACCAATTGGTAACCATCGAGGGGTTACCGGTTGGTGAAACCTGCCCGGAGCACTCCCATGGCCGACCCCAACGAGTTCGAGCGCAAGGGTGAGGATCGCGGCCTGTCGCCGCCTGCCGCTGACGCTGAGCCAACGGCCGAGGCCAAAGCCAAGGCGCCGAGCGATCTGCCCGAAGTCGAATCGCCGTCGATCTCGCCGGCCGTCAGCGAGCCGGTCGCGATCGACGAAGACAAGATCGAACCGCAGGCTGAGCCGGAAGTAGCAGCAGCCCGCCGCGACGCGCTCAACGCGCTGGTCTTGGTGCCGCGCAAGTTCGACGACGAACCGCCCTTCGAACCGATCGATGCCGACGAGCCGCGCCGGCGTGCGACGCTCAAGCCGCGCCACTGGCGCGCGTTGCGGCTCGCCGCCGCGGTCACGCTTGCAGCAGGCTTCGGCGCCATTGCCGGCACTTACGCCATCGGCAGCTTCAATAAAGCGCCGCAGGTCGATGCCGCCGTCCAGGAAGAGAAGAAGGCGATGCAGCAGTCCATGGCCAAAATGGCCAAGGAACTGACGGCGCTGAAAGCCAATCTCGAAGCCTCGAGCAAGCAGGCCGAAGGCCGCACCGCCAGCCTCGAAAAGGTCCTCGGCGACAAGATCAACCAGCGCATCGCCGAGCGCTTCAAGAAAGAGCAGACCGACGTCACCGGCTCGATCTCGCCGCCGCAACCCGCGCCCGCCGCGCCGGCTTTTGCCGACGTGCCGACGCCGAAGCCGGCGCCACGCGCGGCGATGGCGCAAAGCCGGCCGGCCGGTCCGCCGGTGGTGCGTGACTGGTCGGTGCGCGGCGCCCAGAACGGCTATGTCTACGTGCAGGGCCGCTCCGGCGATGTCTATCAGGTCGTGCCCGGCGCGCCGCTGCCCGGTCTTGGGCCGGTGGAATCGATCCGCCGTCTCGATGGCCAATGGGTTGTGACGACGCCCAAGGGCATCATTGTCTCGATGCAGGATCGCCGCTCGTTTTAACAGCGGCAAAGGCATCCGCGCGGAACCGCCGCCGCTTCATATTGCCGTGAGGCCGGTGGCGGCCTCATCCGAACCATGTCAGATTTGCCGCCGCCGGATGAGTGCGGGCGCAACGATATGGGAAGCACGGCTCTGAAGATTGTGGTGCTGGCGGCCGGAATGGCCGTTGGCCTGAGTTTGCAGGCTCTGGCGCAAGGCGCCTCGCCGGCGCAGCCCCCGAAACCGGAAATGCGCGAAAACTGTCCGGGACTGGTGGCGTCACGCTCGCCCTTGTTCCAGCGCGCCGCCTTCGATCCCGCCTCCCTGCGGCTGGCGGCGCTGGCCGCCGACCAGGTCCGCATCACCTTCGTCGGCCACGCCACGTTCCTGCTTGAGAGCCCGCAACTCGTGCGCATCGCGACGGACTACAACGACTACATCCGTCCGAACGTGCTGCCCGACATCATCACGATGAACCACGCGCATTCGACGCACTACACCGACCGGCCCGATCCATCGATTCCCTATGTGCTGCGCGGGTGGGCCGGCAATGAGAAGCCGGCGCGCATCGACATGGCTTTCCGGGATGTGCGCGTGCGCAACGTCCCGACCAACATCCGCTCCTGGGGCGGCGGTGAAACCGAACGTCATGGCAATTCGATTTTCATTTTCGAGATCGCCAATCTTTGCATCGCGCACCTCGGCCACCTGCATCACACTTTGACGCAGGCGCAACTCGACGAAATGGGCCGGGTCGACGTGGTGATGGTGCCGGTCGACGGCAGCTATACGCTCGATCTCGACGGCATGATCGAGGTGCTGCAGGCGCTGAAGGCGCCGCTCCTGATCCCGATGCACTATTTCAGCGGTTACTCTCTGGACCGCTTCCTGTCCCGCATGCGACAGCAGTGGGAGGTCGAGGTGCTGGAAATACCATCGGCGATCATTTCCAAGACGACTTTGCCGGCAAAGCCGAAAATCCTCGTGATGCCGGGCCGTTAGGGCGTCATGCCGAAGTTGCCCAATTTGCGGGCATGCGGCGGCTGGCCTATCCGTCCCGTAAAAAACGCACGTTTGTGACCGCCGTCACGTGGATGTGAGGGCGCGCTCGCCTACACAATTGTGCAGACCTGATATTTATCGACACGTCCGAGTTGACCGCGCGCAACCAATGCTTACGTCGTGCGTTCTGAACACGGGTTTTGCCGGGTAAGGGCTTACGGACATGGTACAGAGTTGGAGTGCGTGGAAGCGGTTCCCTGACGCGCAGGCGGGCGGTGTCGTCGAAGCGCCGATCGGACCGGGCGTCTATGAGGTGCGGCACACGATGACGGGCCGCGTCGTCGCTTTCGGTTCCACCAGCAATGTCGCCAACGCGATTTCCGAGTTGAAGATCAATGGCGGCGTGAGCGCCTTTGCCCGCTTCTTTGGCAAGCAGCCTCTGGTGTCGCGGGTCAATGATCTCGAATATCGCACCTATGCGACGTCGAGCCGCGCCGACGCCAAGACTGCCGCGCGCAGTCTGAAGAGCCTGCGCCAGAGCGCCTGGCGCCGCCGCCTCGATCACGGCATGGCCGCGCGTCACGTCGGCTGATACGAAAGATAATTCCGAAGCTTCCTTGACAAGGCCGGCCATTGCGCCGGCCTTTTTCGTGGCCTGACGTCTTTTTCATTCTCCCGGTCTGTGGTCGAATAAGCTCAAAGCGAAACCGACGGATGGCTTTGGGATGGCCCGGCCGCTCGTCGCAAGCGCGAAAAGACACGAGGGGAAGCCGCCATGCTGAGCGCCGAACAGAACGATCTCATTACGCGTACCGGGCCGGGCACGCCGGCCGGACGGCTGATGCGGCAATACTGGCAGCCAGCGGTGCTCGTGGACGAGCTCAAGGGCAACCGCCCCATCAAGCCGGTTCGGCTGTTCGGCGAAGATCTCGTGATCTTCAAGGACGACAAGGGCCGCTATGGCCTTGTCGGGCGCCACTGTCCTCACCGCGGCACCGACCTCGCCTTTGGCCGCCTCGAGAATGGCGGACTGCGCTGCGCTTTCCACGGCTGGCTGTTCGACATCGACGGCAAGTGCCTCGAAACACCGGCCGAACCCGACAACAGCAACCTCTGCGCCAATATCAGGCAGAAGGCCTACCCGGTCGTGGAGAAGAGCGGCATCCTGTTCGCCTATCTCGGCGAGGGTGAGCCGCCGGCCTTTCCGCACTTCGATTGTTTTGTCGCGCCGGACAGCCACACCTTCGCGTTCAAGGGCATGATCGATTGCAACTGGCTGCAGTCGCTCGAAGTCGGCATCGATCCGGTGCACACCTCGTTCCTGCATCGCTTCTTCCACGACGAGGACCCGACGCAGAGCTACGGCAAGATGTTCCGCGACCATACCAAGGACGCGGACATGCCGATGACGCAGATCATGCGCGAGGTGACGCGGCCCCGCATCGAGGTCGACGAAACCGACTACGGCTTCCGCATCGTGACGCTGCGGCAGATCAGCGACGCCTCAACCCATGTGCGCGTCACCAATCTGGTCTTTCCCAATGCCTTCATGATTCCGATGAGCCGCGAGATGACCATCTCGCAGTGGCACGTACCGATCGACGACACCAAACACTACTGGTACGCGATTTTCACGTCGTTCGGTAAGGCGGTGGACAAGGATACGATGCGCAATCAGCGTCTCGAGCTCTACCAGCTTCCAGACTACATCCCCAATCGCAACAAGAGCAACGATTACGGCTTCGATCCGCACGAGCAGGAGAGCGAGACCTATACCGGCATGGGCGCCGATATCAACGTGCACGACCAGTGGGCCTGCGAGTCGATGGGCGCGATCCAGAACCGCACGCAGGAGCATCTCGGCACGTCGGACAAGGCCATCATCGCCTACCGCAAGCTGTTGCGGCAGTCGCTGGAGAAATCCGGCAAGGGCGAGAAACCGATCCTGGTCGTCGACGACAAGGAAGCGGCCAGCATCACCGGCCCGCTCGCCATCGATGGCATTGGCCCGGCCGACGACTGGAAAGGCTACTACCAGCGCTCCGAGGCGCAGAAGCGCGAGGCGATGAGCTGGAAGCCGCAGTGATGTTGGTGCGCCAGCCGTTCCGCCTCATCCTGAGGAACGCACGAAGTGCGCGTCTCGAAGGACGAGGCGGCCCCATGGTTCGAGACGCGCGCCTTCGGCGCGCTCCTCACCATGAGGCCGATTGATGCCACCCCGTAAATCCATCAAATCCTCCCCGACTTTCGTTTCCCGCCACGGTCTGTGGTCGGATGCGCAGGAGAAGGCCGCAGCCGACGTCGAGCGCGCCATCAAGGCAAACAAGCTCGAGGTCATCCGCTTCTCATTCGCCGATCAGCACGGCGTGCTGCGCGGCAAGACCTTGGTCGCGTCCGAAGCCGTGAGCGCCATGCGCAATGGCGTCAACATGACCTCGACGCTGCTGGCCAAGGACACCGCGCACAAGAGCGTGTTTCCGGTGTTCACCGCCGGCGGCGGCTTCGGCATGGCCGAGATGCAGGGCGGCGCCGATTTCACGATGATCGCGGATCCGGCGACATTCCGCGTGCTGCCGTGGGCGAGCAAGACCGGCTGGCTGCTGTGCGATATCTATTTCGGCAACGGCAAGCCGGTGCCGTTCTCGACGCGGGCCATCTATCGCGATGCGCTCGGCTCGCTTGCGAAGGCCGGTTACGATTTCCTTGCCGGCCTCGAGGTCGAGTTTCATCTGTTCAAAATCGACGACGCGATGCTCGCGCCGGAAGCCGCGACCTGGCCGCCGCAGGCGCCGAAGGTCAGCCTGCTCACGCAAGGCTATCAGTATCTCACCGAAACGCGCTTCGACATGGTCGATCCGGCGGTCGAGGTCCTGCGCCATGGCATCGAGCAACTCGGCCTGCCGTTGCGCTCGGTCGAACTGGAGCTCGGACCGAGCCAGATCGAATTCACCTTCCGCCCGCAGACGGGGCTGGAAGCGGCCGATACCATGATCCTGTTCCGCGCAGCGCTTAAGCAGATCGCGCGGCGCCACGGCTATCTCGCCAGCTTCATGTGCCGCCCGGCTCTGCCCAATGTGATGTCGAGCGGCTGGCATCTGCATCAGTCGCTGATCGAGCGCAAATCGAAGCGCAACGCCTTTGTCGATCCGGACGGCCTGTCCAGTCTCGGCCAATATTATCTCGGCGGCTTGCTCGCGCATGCGCGCGCCACCGCTGCGTTCACGACGCCGACCGTCAATGGCTACAAGCGCTACCGGCCTTATTCGCTGGCGCCGGATCGGGCGATCTGGGCCCGCGACAATCGCGGCGTGATGATGCGGCTGCTCGGCGAGGCCGGCGCATCGTCGACGCATCTGGAAAATCGCATCGGTGAGCCGGCCGCAAATCCCTATCTCTACATGGCGTCGCAGATTTACGCGGGTCTCGACGGCATCGCCAATCGCACCGATCCAGGGGCCTCGGCGGATACGCCTTACGAGACCGCGGCGGCCTTGCTGCCCAAATCGCTCGGCGAAGCCGTCACCGCGCTGCGAGCCGACGACGTTTTCCGCCGGTCGTTCGGTGCCGGCTTCGTCGATTACTATGCGCACATCAAGGATGCCGAGCGCGCGCGCTTCGAGAAGGAAGAGCCGGCGCATGCCGCCGACCCGCTGCAGGTCACGCCCTGGGAGCAGCGGGAATACCTCGATCTGTTCTGAGCTCACCTGAGCCGCATCACGGCGTAATGGGGCGAGGGGGAACTCCAACGGCCTGTCGTCGTTTTATCGGCGGATGTAAGTAACGAGGCGCACCATGCTCAAGTGGGCTTTCATTTTCCTGATCATCGCCATTGTCGCCGGGCTGTTCGGCTTCACCGGTGTCGAGGAGGCCTCGGCGACCATCGCCAAATGGCTGGCGGGCATCTTCCTCGTACTGTTCGTCGGCGCCATCGCCATTGGGCTGGCCATCGGCGCAAAACTGACGTCGTAGCGGCACAGTCGGACACGGCATCAGCTTACCGCTCCTTAGCAAATACAAGGGCTTGGGGCGCCTCATCCGGCCATCGCCACAAGTGTTAACATTGTTTAAAATGTTAACGACCGGCGGACTTCCGGCCGGCGTTTTGTGAGGAGTAGGGTCATGCATCGGATGGCCACGAGGGGTCTCGGTCTTGCCGCGCTTCTGTTCGCCGCCCTTTTCGCGTCGGGCGCCGCGCACGCCGGCGAGTATTACGATGGCGGTTACGGCTATCGCACCGGCAACGTCTCCTATTCGTCGAACTGCTGCTACCGCAAGGTCGTGCGCTATGTGCGCAAGGTGAGTTACGTACGCGTCGATGACGGCTATCGCGACGGCTATTATGCGCCGCGCCATCGCAGCACATATTATTACGGCTCGCCCTATCGCACGGTGGACTACCGCGAGCCCTACTACCGGCCCGCAAGCTACAGCGAGCCTTATCGCTCACCGTACTATGACAGCCGGCCCTACCGTTACTCCGGCGGCGATTACGATGGCGGCTATCGTCAGTATCGCGTCAGCTACGGCGATGGCTGCACCGTGCGCCGCGTTCGCGTCGCCGACGGTTATGGCGGCTGGGTCTGGGCCAGTTCTCGGGTCTGCTACTGAGAAGGCCCGCGCGCATGAAAAAGCCCGGAGCGGTGCTCCGGGCTGAACAGGCCTTTGTCCGAAATTAAACGTCCACGCTGGCCGACAGCGCATTGTCCTGGATGAACTGGCGGCGCGGCTCGACGACGTCGCCCATCAACTGGTCGAACAGCACGTTGGCTTCGTCGACTTCCTTGACGCGCACCTGCAGCAGCGAACGCGCATTGACGTCGAGCGTGGTTTCCCAGAGTTGCTCCGGGTTCATCTCGCCGAGGCCCTTGTAGCGCTGCATCGACACGCCCTTGCGGCCGGCGCCGGTGATAGCTTCGAACAGCCCGACAGGCCCGTAGATAGGCCAGCTCTCGTCCTTGCGGCGAAGGGTGCCCGGCTTTTCATAGACCTTCTGCAGCGACACTGCATGCTCGTCGAGCTTGCGCGCATCGGCAGAGCCGAGCAAAGCGTGATCGATGATGGCGACGCTTTTCACGCCGCGAACGGTGCGGCTGAACACGAAGCCGTCGTGCTCGTCGAATTCGCCTTCCCAGCCGCGCTCGGTTTCTTCCGCCAGCACGTTCATGCGTTTGGCGATGAAAGGCGCCGCGGCCTTGGCCATCTCGGCATTGCCGAAAATGTCCGCATTGAGCACGCCGAGAATGGCGGCCTGCTCGACCACTTGCCGGTTATAGCGCGAGTGCAGGCCGTTGAGCAGGTTGCGCACCGTGCGCGCTTCCTCGACCAGCTTGCGCAGGTCCTCGCCGGCGCGCTCCTCGCCGTTGGCGAGCTTCAACACCGCTTCCTCGACGCCGGTGGCGATCAGATAATCCTCGAGCGCGCGCTCGTCCTTGAGATACTGCTCGGACTTGCCGCGATTGACCTTATAGAGCGGCGGCTGCGCGATGTAGATGTGGCCGCGCTCGATCAGCTCCGCCATTTGGCGGAAGAAGAAGGTCAGCAGCAGCGTGCGGATATGCGCGCCGTCGACGTCGGCGTCCGTCATGATGACGATCTTGTGGTAGCGCAGCTTGTCGGCGTTGAACTCGTCGCGGCCGATGCCGGTGCCGAGCGCGGTGATCAGCGTGCCGATTTCCTGGCTCGACAGCATCTTGTCGAAGCGCGCGCGCTCGACGTTCAGGATCTTGCCGCGTAGCGGCAACACGGCCTGGAATTCGCGGTTGCGGCCCTGCTTGGCGGAGCCGCCGGCCGAGTCGCCCTCGACAATGAACAGTTCGGACTTGGCCGGATCGCGCTCCTGGCAATCGGCGAGCTTGCCGGGCAGGGACGAAATATCGAGCGCGCCCTTGCGGCGGGTGAGGTCGCGGGCCTTGCGGGCGGCTTCGCGCGCGGCGGCGGCTTCCACCACCTTGCCGACGATAACCTTGGCTTCGGAGGGGTGAATCTCGAACCAGTCCGACAGCGCCTGGTTGACGACATTCTCGACCACAGGACGGACTTCGGACGAGACCAGCTTGTCTTTCGTCTGCGACGAGAATTTCGGGTCCGGCACCTTCACCGACAGCACGGCGGTCAGGCCCTCGCGGCAGTCATCGCCGGTCAGCGCGACTTTCTCTTTCTTCGATGTGCCGAGCGTCTCGGCATATTGCGTCACCTGCCGCGTCAGCGCGCCACGGAAACCGGCGAGATGCGTGCCGCCGTCGCGCTGCGGAATGTTGTTGGTGAAGCAGAGCACGTTCTCGTGGTAGGCGTCGTTCCACCACAGCGCGCACTCCACCGTGATGCCGTCCTTCTCGGCGCGGATCATCAGCGGCTTGGGAATGAGCGGCGACTTGTTGCGATCGAGGAACTGCACGAAGGCCTCGACGCCGCCCTCGTAGCGCATCTCCTCGCGCTTCTCGACGGCGTGCCGCGCGTCCGTGAGCACGATGCTGACGCCCGAGTTCAGGAACGCGAGTTCGCGCAGGCGATGCTCGAGCGTCGCGAAATCGAATTCGACCATGGAGAAGGTGGCGGGCGAGGGCAGGAAGGTCACTTCCGTACCGCGCTTGCCATTCGAGGGGCCGACTTCCTTCAGCGGCGCCACCGTGACGCCGTCATGGAATTCGATGAAGTGCTCCTTGCCGTCGCGCCAGATCGTCAGCTTCAGCCAGGTCGACAGCGCGTTGACCACCGACACGCCGACGCCGTGCAGGCCGCCCGACACCTTGTAGGAGTTCTGGTCGAACTTGCCGCCGGCGTGGAGCTGCGTCATCACCACTTCGGGTGTCGAGACGCCTTCCGAATGCATGCCGGTCGGGATGCCGCGGCCGTTGTCGCGCACCGTGCACGAGCCGTCGGGATTGAGCGTCACATCCACCTGCGTGGCGTGGCCGGCCAGCGCCTCGTCGATCGCGTTATCGACCGCCTCATAGACCATGTGATGCAGGCCGGAGCCGTCATCGGTGTCGCCGATATACATGCCGGGACGTTTGCGCACGGCATCGAGGCCCTTAAGGACCTTGATCGATTCGGCGCCATAGTCGGAGGAATTGGAAGCGATATCGCGGGCTGGTTCAGCCATGGATGAGCCTTGGAGACGAGGGTTCTCGCCGTGCTGAAAATGAATCAGCAAGAGCATTTTGTGTGGCACGATTTGCGACCCGCGTACAGAGCAAAGTCGCAGGCTCTAATATGTTGATCCAAAAGGAATTTTTAAAGGGGCAAGCGGTCCGGAATCGCCTTTTTTCGCCCCGCGAAAAGGCCCATTTTTGCCTCGCCCGTTGCCACGCTTTTGCAGGGCGGCGGTGTTTATTTTGGGCGCGCGACGCCGTCCGGAAGGACCGATTCTCGTCGTCGCGGACCTGCTCCCCGAGATTAGGCGTTGCCTCAGATTGCGACCTGCCGTCTAAGCGAGGTTTGCCTGACGCGAGCGCCGGTTACCCGTAATGAGTGCCTTTAGCGGCCTTGAAGTTCCCCATAGGCTTCGCGCCTTCATCCGCGCCCGCGAGTCCAGCATCATCCTGCTGGCTGCCGTGTCCGGAGGACTGGCGGGGCTCGTGGTCGCCGCCATGGGCGCCGTCGTCGGCGGCATGCACCTTTACTTTTTCGGCCTTGAGGCCGGGGAACGGCTGTCGGCGCGGAGTTCGATCGACCCGGTTTATGCCTTCCTGGTGCCTTGCATCGGCGGCCTCGTCCTGGGCCTCGCCAGCCGGACGATCGCGCGCTGGCGCGGCACCGAGGTCGATCCGATCGAAGCCAACGCGCTCCACGGCGGCCGCATGTCGATGCGGGGCAGTCTGATCGTGGCGGCGCAGACCATGTGGTCCAGCGGCGTTGGCGCCTCGGTGGGGCTCGAGGCGGGCTATACGCAACTCTCGAGCGGTTTGGCCTCGAAACTCGGCCAGGCGTTCCGCCTGCGCCGCAGCGACGTCCGGCTGCTGGTCGGTTGCGGCGCGGCCGGCGCTATTGCAGGGGCCTTTGCCGCGCCTTTGGCAGGCGCGTTCTACGCCTTCGAGCTCATCATCGGCAGCTACGCCGTCGGCAGTCTCGCCCCGGTCGGCGTGGCAGCGCTGTTCGGATACCTCACCGCCGCCGCTTTCGCGCCGGACCACATCGGCGTCGAAGCCGGGCAGGTTGCCGCAATCGGATTTCGGGACCTGGCCATCGCCGGCGGTTTCGGCCTGCTGGCGGCGTTTTTCGGCATCGCGCTGATGCGCGGCGTATCGGCCTGCGAAATCGTGCTCGGCCGGATCGGCGTGCGGCCATGGCTGCGGCCGATGCTGGGCGGCGCTTTGGTCGGCCTTCTCGCCATGATCACCCCGCGCGTCATGTCGTCGGGACATGGCGCGCTACACCTGACGACGCTGTTCAAGCTGCCGGTAGAAACCTTGTTGCTGCTGTTGCTGCTCAAGGCGCTGGCCGCGATCGTCTCGCTCGGTTCCGGCTTCCGCGGCGGCCTGTTCTTCGCCTCGCTGCTGATGGGCGCGCTCGGCGGCCAGCTCTTCGCCACCGGCGTCAATGCCTTGTGGCCGCCGCTTGCGCTCAATCCCGACGCCTATGCCATCATCGGCATGAGCGCGCTGGCGGCCTCCGTGATCGGCGGGCCGCTCACCATGTGCTTCATCGCGCTGGAAACCACGGGAGACCTGTGGCTCACCGGCACGGTGCTGATCGCGGTCATCGTGTCGATGCAGGTCACGCGCGAACTGTTCGGCTATTCCTTCGCCACCTGGCGCTTTCATCTGCGCGGCGAGACCATTCGCGGCGGTGCCGATGTCGGCTGGATCCGCGATCTCGCCGTGGCGCAGCCGATGCGCGCCGACGTGCGAACCACATCGACTGAAACGCCCTTGCCGGTGTTTCGCGAGAAATTTCCGCTCGGCTCCACCAACCAGGTACTGGCCGTCGATGAGGACGGACATTACGCGGGGATGGTTATGGTGGCGGAGGCTCACTCCTCCGAAGTTCCGGCGGTGACGCCGCTGGCCGACCTGCTGCGCCACAAGGGCGAGATGCTCCTGCAGCAGATGACGGCTCAGGAAGCGATCAAGGCCTTCGAGAAATTCGAGGCTGAGGCCCTGCCGGTCGTCGACAGTCTCGAACGTGCCCAGGTGGTCGGCATGCTTTCCGAGGCGCATGCCCTGCGACGCTTCTCGGATGCGTCCGAGCGCCAGCGCCGCGCGCTGATCGGCGAACTTTAGCGCGCGCCGCGCAAAACGGTGGCGCTGGCCGTCAGGTGCCGTTGATGCTGGAAACCGGCCTCGTAGTCCGGGATCGGCCGGCTGAACGCCGCCATCGCCGCCGTGAGAATTTCAAGGCGTGCCAGTTGGGTGTCGATCGTGTCCAAAGCGCGATGAACTTCGCGCTTTAATCGGTCCATCGATGGCGATTTATTGTCGTTCATGGCTTTGTTCCCATTACGAGGCTTTTGCGTGTTCTCGGCGTGAATGACGCAGGGTAAAGGCCAAGGAACTGCAATTGTTCCTGTTTTCCGACAGTTCAAAATATCTCGATTAATGGGCGGTTACCGCCGGATTATGGAACCTCAGCCGCGCCGGACGACCGCGCCAGGCGCCACGTCGAACCACTGCGCGCGGTCGGCGATATCGGCAAAGGCCGCCGGATCGGCGCCGGTCATCCAGACCTGGGTGCCGAGCGCGGCAAGCGCGTCATATAGCGCGCCGCGGCGTAGCGGATCGAGATGCGCCACCACTTCATCCAGCAGCATCACCGGGGCATAGCCCGTCATGTCCTTGATCAGATGCGCATGCGCCAGCATCAACCGGATCAGCATCGCCTTCTGCTCGCCGGTGGAGGCGTCGGCGGCGGCGATGCCCTTGCCGGCGTGAACAACTTCGAGATCGGCGCGGTGCGGCCCTTCCAGCGTGCGGCCCGCGGCGGCGTCCTGGCCGCGGTTCGCGCGCAACAGGTCGCGGTAACGATCCTCGATCTCGCGCGCGGTGCTCAGCGGCCACTGATTTTCCATCCAGCCCGTGAGCGCGATACGCGGCATGGCGAAGGCGGGCGCCTCCTCGCGCGCGGTCTCGAGCGCGCCGGCGAGGCGGTTCACCGTCTCGTAGCGCGCCGCCGAGACAGCGACAGCCACCTCGGCGGTTTCGTGTTCGATGGCATCGAGCCATTGAGGATCGCTGCGCTGATCCTCCAGCAAGCGATTGCGCGAGCGCAGCGAACGCTCCAGCGCCGAAACGCGACTGGAATGCTGCGCGTCCACCGCGAGCACAAGACGGTCGAGGAAGCGGCGGCGGTCGGCGGCGGGTCCGACGAACAGCGGGTCCATCGACGGCGTCAGCCAGATGATGCGCAGATGATCGGCAAAGGCGGCAGCCGACGACACGGGCTCGCGGTCGATGCGGCATTTGCGCGAGTGGATGGTGTCGTCGCCGGCCGGCGGCTCGATACCGGTGCCGAGGGTGGCGAGGCCGAGCATGCCCTCGATCTCGGCGGAGACCGCCCAGGAACCGTCGCCCTCCGAGAACGCCAGTTCGTCCAGCGTGGCGCGGTGCAGGCCGCGGCCGGGCGCCAGCATGGAGATCGCTTCGATGAGGTTGGTCTTGCCGGCGCCATTCGGGCCGGTCAGCACCACCGGCCCGGCGCGGTCGAGCTCCAGCTTCGCCGCGTGGTAGCTGCGGAAGCCGGTCAGAGACAAACGGCGCAGGAAGGCGGCGGTCATGGGCGGCTTTTACTCGTCATGGCCGGGCTTGTCCCGGCCATCCACGCCTTCCGCATGACGGCGACTACAGCCGCGCCACCAGGTCTCTACACCCGCATCGGCATCAGGACGTAAAGCGCGCCCTTGGCGTCCTTGTCCTGGATCAGCGTCGGCGAGCCCGGATCGGCGAGCTTGAGCACCGCGACCTCGCCTTCGATCTGCGCGGCAATGTCGAGCAGGTAACGCGAGTTGAAGCCGATATCGAGCGGATCGGATTCGTAGTCCACCTCGAGCTCTTCGGTGGCGCTGCCGGAATCCGGATTGGTCACGGACAGCACCAGCCGTCCGCCGGTGATCGACAGCTTGACCGCGCGGCCGCGCTCGCTGGACACGGTCGAGACGCGATCGACCGCGGCTTCGAAATCCTTCTTGTCGACGACGAGGCTCTTGTCGTTGGCTGCCGGAATGACGCGCCCATAATCCGGGAACGTGCCGTCGATCAGCTTGGAGATCAGCACG
Source organism: Pseudolabrys sp. (assembly GCA_017849615.1). Lineage (GTDB taxonomy): Bacteria > Pseudomonadota > Alphaproteobacteria > Rhizobiales > Xanthobacteraceae > Pseudolabrys. Next base: position 48,470 of record JAFIGS010000019.1, read on the forward strand.
ACATTGCCGATCGAGAAGCGGATCTTGCCCGACGACAATTCGATGGCGATGTCGCCTTCGCCGCTCTCGATAAGCCGCTGTACCTCGGCGACTGTCTTGCGCGGAATGATGATGCCCGGCATGCCGGCGGCGCCTTCCGGCAACGGCAGCTCGACCTGCGCCAGCCGGTGGCCGTCGGTCGCCACCGCGCGCAGGGTCGCGGTCTTCGCCGAGCCTGCGGCGTGCAGGTAGATGCCGTTGAGGTAGTAGCGCGTCTCTTCGGTCGAAATGGCGAACTGCGTCTTGTCGATGAGGCGCTTGAAGTCGGCGGCCGGCACCTTGAACGAGTGGCTCATCTCGCCGGTGGCGAGATCGGGGAAGTCGCTCTCGGGCAGGGTCTGCAGCGTGAAGCGCGAGCGGCCGGCGCGGATGGTCAGCACGGCACGTTCGCCGGAGCCCTCGATGACGATCTGCGAGCCGTCCGGCAGTTTGCGCACGATGTCGTAGAACATGTGCGCTGGCACGGTGGTGGCGCCGCCCGGCGCAACTTCGGCCGCGATCGAATCCGTCACCTCGAGATCGAGGTCGGTCGCCTTCATGCTGAGCTGGCCGTTTTCGGCGCGGATCAGCACGTTGGACAGGATCGGAATGGTGTTGCGCCGTTCCACCACGCGATAGACGTGGTTCAGCGACTTGAGGAGTTCGGCGCGTTCGACAGTTATTTTCATGAAAAATCCCGCTTCGGCGCCGAATACCCAACCCCTGGCGCCAGCCGGCGGAAGCCGGGGAGCAAAGGTGGCAAGAGTGGGGAGAATCCGCAAGAGCGGGCTGCGGGCGGGGACGAAGTCCCCGCTCCTATCCCCAGGGCGTCCACAGGCGGCTTCGAACACGAATAGCCGTCCCCTCCGCTCACCCCCGCGAAAGCGGGGGTCCAGTCTGGCGATCGAGCCAGGCTTGGATTCCCGCTTTCGCGGGAATGAGCGGAGTTCGTCGCTACTCCTGGAGCTGCCGCTTCAGGATCTCGATCTCTTCCGAAAGCGCGAGGTCGTTGCTGACGAGGCCCTCGATCTTGCGCACGGCGTGCAGCACCGTGGTGTGGTCGCGGCCGCCGAAGCGCCGGCCGATTTCCGGGAGGGAGCGCAGCGTCAAGGTTTTGGCCAGATACATCGCCACCTGGCGCGGGCGCACCACATTGGCGGTGCGGCGCGACGACAGCAGGTCCGAGCGGCTGACATTGTACTGCCGGGCGACAATGCGCTGGATGTCCTCGATCTTGACGCGCTTGGGTTCCTGCGGCCGGATCAGGTCCTTCACTTCACGCTCGGCCATTTCCATGGTCACCGCCTGGCCGGTGAGTTTGGAATGCGCCAGCAGGCGGTTCAGAGCCCCTTCCAGATCGCGGCCGTTATGGGTCACGGTCTTGGCGATGTAGCCGAGCACCGGCAGTGGCACGTCGAAGGTCGGATGATGGGCGCGGGCGGCCTGCACGCGCGCCTTGAGGATTTCGAGACGCAGTTCCTCGCCGAGGCCACCCATTTCGACGACGAGACCGCCGGCGAGCCGCGAGCGCACACGCTCATCGAGGCTTTCGAGTTCCGACGGCGGCCGGTCCGAGGCGATGACCACCTGGCGCCCGGCGTCGATCAGGGCGTTGAGGGTGTGGCAGAACTCGGCCTGCGTCGATTTGCCCTGCAGGAACTGCAGGTCGTCGATCACGAGCACGCCGATGCCGCGGAGCGCTTCCTTGAAGGCGATGGCGTTCTGCGCGCGCAACGCGGCGACGAAGCCGTACATGAACTTTTCGGCGGTCAGGTACAGCACCTTGCGCTCGCCAGTGGCATTGCCGGCCCAGGTAATGGCCTGCAGCAGATGCGTCTTGCCGAGACCGACGCCGGAATGGATGTAGAGCGGGTTGAACATCACCGGGTCGGTGCGGCGGGCGGCGGCGACCTGACGGGCGGCGGCCTGCGCCAGCGTGTTGGAACGGCCGACGACGAAGGAGTCGAAGGTGAGCCGCGCATCGAGCGGGGAACCGCCGAGCGCCTCGTGCACCGCAGCGTCGCCAACCGGGATCGGACGCGACATGCCATTGCCATTGAGCGGGCGGCCTTCGCCGGCGCTGTTGAATGCCGCCGGTTCCAGTTTCGCCTTCGGCTGTACGGTGGTCTTGAGCACGGCCGAGCGGACGATCAGTTCGATGCGACCGACCTCGTTGCGGTCGGCCTGCCAGCACGACAGTACTTTCTCGGCGTAGTGCGACTGAATCCAGCTCTTGAGGAAGCGGGTCGGCACCGACAGGCGCACGCCGCCGTCGTCGATGCCTTCGAGTTCCATACGTCCAAACCAGCTCGAGAAAACGTCGTCGCCAACTTCGGTGCGCAGACGCGCTTTCACTCTGAGCCAACTCTCCTGATCGTCGTTCGGCATTTTCTTCTTCTCTTTTTGTTTTGGTCTGTTGGTTGAACGGACAATGGTTTGCTCGGCCTGACGGCATGAGCCGTCGACGCGCCGGTACGAAACGCAACACGCTGACGGGATATCTTTGCCGCTCTAACGGGCGCGGCGCGATATCGCTTTGATGGAGATCGGAGTGGCGCCTTTAAACGTTGGGCGGCGCGTTACCCGGCTGGACATCGGAGACCTGACGAGAGCGCGCGCTGTACGAGCCGGTGTAGAACGACATGCAGTCGCCGTCACCATTATTCGTACCAAAGACCGCCTTCATCTCAGTCCCCCCTCTTCGAGTTCTCGCCAGCTTCGCTATCGATCAGACTTGGCCGGTTCTGCTTTCGTCTTCGAGAAGTCCGGCGCGGGCCATTCGGGATCGAACCATGCCCGCTCATCGTTTCGCCGGTGAGATTTTTCATCCAACCGGCAACAGATAGCCGTTCTCATCTGCCAATGAGCGCAGAACAATTCCTTGTTTCTGATCGTGCGGCGGAGAATGTCCCGCGCGCGACTGTCAAAATACACGACGCGCCCGCCTGAGCAATTTCGAAATGTCGAACCGTCGTAATGCTGCAGTTATGTCGCATCTTGCGACATGTCCGAATTTCTTGCCGCTCGCTCGGCAACGCGTTGATGAGTCGTGGGGAATTGTGGTCGCCGGCAGCCTAAGCCACGCGGGCATGTTGTTAGAAAAAAACACCAAGCCGCAGGCGGCGAAACCGCTGCCGCGCAGGCATTTCCGGGTCCTGTCTCGCATATTCTTGCTAAGTCGTTACGTGCACGCAAAATTTTTTGAGCGACGGACGAGGGTAGCCCCGGCGATAAAACGCATTGCAATTCATGAATTGCGCAAAGCAAAATCGCAAAAGACGCTGAAAATACTTGACGCCCGCAACTCTCTTACAGGCGAATGACGGTTTCACGAATGCATGCGGGCGCGGAACGCGCATGGCGTTCGCACCCGGTCATTGTCGTCGATTTTTCTAAAAAGCGCCAAGCAGTTTGGCGGGTGGCGAGCGCCGCTTGAGCGGCGTGGGGCCTGTCGCGCAGGTTTGCTATGGCGCGGACGGTGCCGCTCGTCAAAACGTCCGAGTGTGCTCGGATAATCCGGACGCTGTAGAGCGGTCGCTTACTTGCCGAGCTTGGCGATCGCGTGCGAGAGGCGCGAGACCTTCCGGCTGGCGGTGTTCTTGTGAACGGTGCCGCGCTGCGCTGCACGCATGATCGTCGGCTCCGCGGCCTTGAGCGCTTCGGCGGCCGCCGTGCGGTCACCGGCGGTGATCGCTTCTTCGACCTTGCGCACCGAATTGCGCAGCACGGTGCGGCGCGACTTGTTGATCTCGGTGCGGCGCGCGATCTTGCGGGTCGCCTTGCGAGCGGACTTTGTGTTGGCCATCTGAAATCTCGTTCGGTCTCTAACGCGACTGGCCGCATGCGGCGGAAGTGCCGCGCTCACGAGCCGTCTGGTGCAAGAATAAACGGGGCCGGAAACCCGGCCCCAGTTGCGCGTGGCTTATAGTTGGCTGCTGGCCGGGCGTCAACGCCCGAGAAATGGCAGCGGTTTGAGGCCTTTAAGGGGCCTTTTTTCCCCGGATAGCGTCGTGGCCGCCGGTAATGGCGGTGCGATCGGCCGCGGAAACGGCGGCAAAGGGCGGGCGGACGCGCGCCAGGGCTGTGTCGCCATGGATGTGGCCCAGCAGCATCTTGACGCCAGGCACCAGCGGCCGGCCCTCGAACAGCTTGCGGATGGCGACCGCGTTCTCGTGCGCGGTGGCATCGCCGTCCTTCCAGGCGCGCTGACACAGGTCGGAATTCACGTTCGCGGTCGCCGAGATGCAGCCGGCGAATTCGCCCTTGCGGGCATCGAGCAGGCAGGCCTCGGTCGAGGGGAAGGTGGCGAAGTCCCTGGCGATGGCGGCGACCGAACGTGCGTAAGCCATGTCGCCTGACGAGTCCTTGAGGCCGACGATGCGGCCGGGAAACTCCTGACGCAGGCGCTTGATCAACTCGACATGCCACGGCACGCCGGTGAGCTGCGGGTAGTGGTAGAGATAGATCGGCAGCTTCTGGCCGGCGGTCGCTTCCACGAGCGCGCCGACATAGGCGACGAGGCCGTCATCCGGCACGCCCTTGTAATAGAACGGCGGCAGCACCAGCGCGCCGGCAAAACCTAGCTCCGCCGCATGGCGCGTCAGCGCAATCGCGTCGGCGATCGACGCCGCCCCGGTGCCCACCATCAGCCGGTCCATGGGCAAGCCGTTGGATTTGTAGGCGCTCATGACCGCCTTGCGCTCGTCGACCGAGAACGAGGTGGCCTCGCCGGTCGAGCCGAGGACGTTGAGGCCGTCGCAGCCATTGTCGAGCAGCCAGCGCGCCAGCTTCATGGCGCACGGGATGTCGGGGGCGAGTTTGTCGTCGAGCGGCGTCGCGATCGCGGCGATAACGCCGGACATGGATTTTTGAGTCATCGGTTTTTCCCGGAAAAGCGGTGAGCAGCAAGGAGAGCCGTTCGTATCAACCGCTCACATTGAAGGCGGCCAAAGCCGCCATATTGACGATCTGGGTGTCGTTGGCGCCGAGCTGCACCAGTTGCACCGGACGGTCGAGACCGACCAGCAGCGGGCCGATCACGGTGGCGCCGCCCAGCTCCTGCAGCATCTTGGTCGAGATCGACGCCGAGTGAAACGCCGGCATCACCAGTACGTTGGCCGGGCCCGAAAGGCGGTTGAACGGGTAGGCCGCCGCGAGGTCGGGATTGAGCGCCACGTCGGCCGCCATGTCGCCCTCATATTCGAAATCGACGCGGCGATGGTCGAGAATCTTCACGGCCTCGATGACCTTCTCCGAGCGCTCGCCGGCCGGATGGCCGAAGGTCGAGAAGGCCAGCATGCCCACGCGGGGCACATAGCCGAAGCGCTTGGCGACGCCGGCCGCTTCGATGGCGATGTCGGCGAGCTCTTCGCCTGTCGGCAGTTCGGTAATCGCGGTATCGGCGACTAGCACGGTGCGGCCGCGCGCCACCACCAGCGAGATGCCGATGACGCGATGCCCCGGCTTGGCATCGATGACGCGGCGGACGTCTTCGAGCGCCACCGAGAAATTGCGCGTCACGCCGGCCACCATGGCGTCGGCGTCGCCGTTCGCCACCATCAGCGCGGCGAAGTGATTGCGGTCGGTGTTCACCAGCCGCTGCACGTCGCGCAGCAGGTAACCCTGCCGCTGCAGGCGCTCATAGAGATAGTTCAGATAGACGGTGTTGCGCGTCGACAGCGCGGCATTGATGACCTCGATGCCGTCGCCAAGCTCGATGCCCGCCTCTTTCGCGGTCTCCTTGACGCGGTCCTCGCGGCCGACCAGCAGGGCGGTGCCGAGGCCCTGCGTCACGAAGGACGCCGCGGCGCGGATCACCTGCTCCTCTTCGCCTTCGGCGAAGACGACGCGCTTGGGCGAGCGGCGCAGCTTGGTATAGACCTGCTGCAGCGTGCCGGCGATGGGATCGCGCCGCGCGCTGAGCTGGTGCTTGTAGGCCTCCATGTCCTCGATCGGCTTGCGCGCGACGCCGGTGTCCATCGCCGCCTTGGCGACGGCCGGCGGCACCCAATAAATCAGGCGCGGATCGAATGGCGTCGGGATGATGTATTCCGGGCCGAATTTGAGCCGCGTGCCGTAGGTCGCCGCGACTTCGTCAGGCACGTCCTCGCGCGCCAGTTCGGCCAGCGCATGCGCGGCGGCGATCTTCATCTCCATGTTGATGGTCGAGGCGCGCACGTCGAGCGCGCCGCGGAAAATGAAGGGGAAGCCGAGCACGTTGTTGATCTGGTTCGGATAGTCGGAGCGGCCGGTCGCCATGATGGCATCGTCGCGCACTTCGGCGACTTCCTCGGCGGTGATTTCCGGGTCCGGATTGGCCATGGCGAAGATGATCGGCTTGTCCGCCATGGACTTGACCATCTCCTTGGTCACCGCGCCCTTGGCCGACAGGCCATAGAACACATCGGCGCCCTTGAGCGCGTCTTCCAGCGTGCGGGCGTCGGTCTCCACCGCGTAGCCCGACTTCCACTGGTTCATGCCGTCGGTGCGGCCCTTGTAGATGACGCCCTTGGTGTCGCAGAGGATGAGGTTGTTCGGCGGGAAGCCGATCGCGCGCAGCAGTTCGAGACAGGCGATGCCGGCGGCTCCGGCGCCGTTGCAGACGAGCTTGGTGTTCTTGATATCGCGGCCGGTCATTTCCAGCGCGTTGATCAGGCCGGCGGCGGAGATGATGGCGGTGCCGTGCTGGTCGTCATGGAATACCGGAATGTCCATCACCTCGCGCAGCTTCTGCTCGATGATGAAGCACTCGGGGGCCTTGATGTCCTCGAGATTGATGCCGCCCCAGCCGGCGCCGAGATATTTGACGCAGTTGATGAAGGTTTCCGGATCCTCGGTGGAGACCTCGAGGTCGATGGAATCGATGTCGGCGAAGCGCTTGAACAGCACCGACTTGCCTTCCATCACGGGTTTGGCCGCCAGCGCGCCGCGGTTGCCGAGACCGAGAATGGCGGTGCCGTTGGTGATGACGGCGACGAAATTGCCCTTGGTGGTGAGCTCGTAGGCCTTCTGCGGATCATCGGCGATGGCCAGAACCGGCACGGCGACCCCCGGAGAGTAGGCCAGCGACAGGTCGCGCTGGGTCGCCATCGGCTTGGTGGCGATGATCTCCAGCTTGCCGGGGCGGCCGCTGCTGTGAAACTGCAGGGCTTCCTGATCGGTAAAGGTCGGACGCGGACGTTTGGCCATTGTCACTCCATGGGACGATCAAGTTTTTAGTGCAGCTTTTCTTCCCCGGAAGCCCGCGGCCAAGCTGTTCCGGTATGGTCTAGCGGAAGGTGCCCCGCGGACTCAAGGCGAAGGCCCAATTGGCATGGCGCCATGCCGCAATGCAGCGGCAGGGTTGAAGGCGCCGGCAGTAGCGGCTAGGTGAAGCATCCGCCGCGCTCACACTGTATGATTGTCGCATGATCAAGTTCTTGCTGCGCACCATCGGGCTGTTCGGACTGGCCGCCGCCTTCGTGCTGGTGATCTATGACGGCACCAAGTCGATCGCCGGAAACCGGCTGTTTTTGACCAGCATCGGCGATCTTTGGACGTTGCTGAACCCCAAGAGCCTGGCGGCGCTCAGGCCCCTGCTGTCACCCTATGCCGGCGGTGCGCTGTGGGACCCGGTGGCCGTGACGTTCCTGTCCTGGCCGAGCTGGGCCGTGATCGGCGTTCTGGCGATCCTGTTGATGCTGCTGGGCCGGCCGCGGCGGCCTCTGATCGGCTACGCGCGGTAATCCACTCCCTGTTGTCCCGGTCGTGATCGCCCTCCGGTACCGGAACGGGGGGCGAGTGCTTATATTGAGCTCAACAAAGACGGGAGAGCCACACCATGTTCGGATTCAAAAAGGTTTCCATGCCCTCGGCGGATGAGGCGCTGCCCGGCCGCGCCAGCGCGATCCCGACCGCCGATGCGCATTTCGTCAATCACCGCGCGCTCAAGGGGCCCTATCCGGAGGGCACGGAAAAAGTGCTGTTCGGCCTTGGCTGCTTCTGGGGCGCCGAGCGCAAGTTCTGGCAGCTCGGCGACGGCGTCCACGTCACCGCGGTCGGCTATGCCGGCGGTCCCACGCCGAACCCGACCTATGAGGAAGTGTGTTCCGGCCGCACCGGCCACAACGAGGTGGTGCTCGTGGTCTATGACCCGAAGAAGGTGAGTTTCGAGACGCTGCTCAAGACCTTCTGGGAGAGCCACGACCCGACCCAGGGCATGCGGCAGGGCAACGACATCGGTACCCAGTATCGCTCCGGCATCTACACTTACACTTCCGAGCAGAAGGCCGCCGCCGAAGCCTCCAGGGCGATGTACGAGCCGGAACTGAAGAAGCAGGGCTACCGGCCGATCACCACCGAGATCGTGGAGGCGCCGCCGTTCTATTTCGCCGATGACTATCACCAGCAGTATCTGGGCAAGAATCCCTATGGCTACTGCGGTCTGGGTGGTACCGGTGTGTCCTGCCCGATCGGCACGGGCGTGAAGGCCGCGGCTTCGGCCACGGCGTAATGGCCTTGGCCTTTTTCACCTCTCCCCGCGTGCGGGGGGAGGGAAAAGGTCAGACTTTCTTAACCATATAAAGCGCTAATCGGGCGTCGATTTCAGTCTCGCGACCCGGATTCGCTTCGATGCGGCATGCCAAGATTTTGCTCGTGCTGATGGTCGCTTTGGCGGCTGCCGGTTGCGCGCGCAAAACGGCGCAGGTGCAATACATCATCGATCCGCAGACCGGACAGCCGGTGCCGGTGATCAGCCAGCAGCAATACGCGCAGGCGCAGGACTATCCGGGTCCGGCGCCGCAGTCCTACGCGCAGCCCGGCGGCGCGCCCGCCGCGTCGTCGCGCTCGCTGTATTCGAGCTCGGCGGCCTATGCGCAGCAGGCTTACGCCCAGCCGCAATATGCGCCGCCGCCTCAGCCGCAGGCGAAAGCATCAAGCGGCCGCGGTCTGTTCTCGTCGAGCCGCAGGACCCAGACCTACGTGCAGCAGCAGCCGGCGCTGCAGCAGCCCTATATCGCGCAATACACCCCGCCGCCGCAGGCCGCGATGGCGCAAGCGTCTGCGCCGCGCGGCGGACCTTATGTGCCGGCCCCGGCCGCTGCGCCGATGCCGAACTACGGTTATGCCGCGGTATCGCCGGCTGCGCCCGCCTATACGCTCGATTCAGGCGACAAGCTCCGCGTCGTGGTGTTCGGCCAGGACGGCATCACCAACAGCTACACCGTCGATGCCGGCGGCAATGTGAACCTGCCGCTGATCGGCGCGGTGCCGGCGCGCGGCACCTCGACGCAAATGCTCGCCAAGTCGATCGCCGACCGGCTGCGCCAGGGCTATGTGCGCGAGCCGCATGTCACGGTCGAGGTCGAAACCTACCGGCCGTTCTTCATCCTCGGTGAGGTCACGACGCCGGGCCAGTATCCTTACGTCGCCAACATGACGGTCGAGACCGCGGTGGCGATCGCCGGCGGCTTCGGCGCGCGCGCCGCCAAGAAAACCGTTGAGTTGACCCGCAATGCGCCGGGCCAGCAAATGCGTGGCAATGTGCCGCTGAACTATCCGCTGCTGCCGGGCGACACCATCGTCGTCAAGGAGCGGTGGTTCTAGATCATCGCTGTCGTCCCGGGCGAGCGCACTCTTGCGCGAGGCCCGGGACCCATAACCCCGACGCTATCGATAGGAAACGGCGTATGGGTCCCCGCCATAGGCGTTCTGCAAGAACGCTGTCCTTTGGACGGCTATGCGCGGGGACGACTATCCCATATTCTTCGCCAGGAACTCGTAGGTCCGCTTCCAGGCAAGATCGGCGGCCTCGGGGCGGAAGCTCGGACGATCCTCGTTCGAGAAGGCATGCGGCGCGTCCGGATAGACATAGGTTTCCGCCTGCGGCTGCTTCTTCTTGATATCCTCGACCACGGATGCTGGAATGCTTTCGTCCTTTTCGCCGAAATGCATCTGCACCGCGCACTTCGGCTTCTCGTCGGCGAACTTGCCGATGGCGCCGCCATAGAACGACACCGCGGCGGCGAAGCCGGGAATGCGGCAGCCGGCAAGGAACGCCACCGAGCCCCCCATGCAGAAGCCGATGATGCCGATGATGCCGACGGGGCCGACGTCTTTCAGGTCGGCCTTGGCGGCCGCAACGTCGAGCATCATGTGATCCCAGTTGAGATTGCCGAGGAAGCTGCGCGCATGCGCGATTTCGTCGGCCGAATAGCCGCTGTCGAAATCGCGTTCAAAGCGGTCGAACATCGCCGGCGCGATGGCCGCATAACCTTCCTGCGCGAAGCTATCGCAGATGTGGCGGATGTTCTTGTTGACGCCGAAGATTTCCTGGATGACGACCATGCCGCCTTTCGGCTTGCCCGTGGGATCGGCGCGATAGGCGCCCAGGGTATGATTGTCGCTGGCGGTAAGCGTAAGTTTGGACCCCAAGGGAACCTCCGAGTGACATGCGCGAGGAATGTCGCGCGTTCTAGCACGCGAGATTTGCTCCGTCATTCCGGGCGCGAGCAATAGCGAGCGAACCCGGAATCCAGCGCTGGATTCCGGGTCCGCCATCATAGCGCGGCGAAGACGCGCGTGAACGCGCTCATGGTGGCGTCCCGGAATGACGGCTATATGAACAGCGGCGCCAGCAACTCGTAGGAATGCCGGCGCGCCTGGTGGTCATGAATCATGGTCGTCACCATGACCTCGTCGGCCTGCGTTGCGGCGATCAGTTCATCGAGCTTGGCCTTCACGGTCGCGGGCGAACCGACCGACAGCTTCAGGCGGTTCTGTGTGACGCGGGTGCGCTCCGCCGGCGTATACTGATACGCCAGGGCTTCTTCCGGCGAAGCCAGCGGCAGGAATTCGCCCTTGTTGCGGCGGGTCAGATTGAGATCGACGGTGGACGCCAGCCGGTCGGCTTCCTCGTCCGTGTCCGCGCAAACCACATGCGTGCCGAGAATGGCGTAAGGCTTGTCGTGCGACACCGACGGCTTGAAGCTGGCGCGATAAATGCGCATCGCCTCGTCGGCGGGGAAGGTCGCGAAGTGGTGCGCGAACGCGAAGGCCGCGCCGATCTGCCCGGCAAGCTGCGCGCTGTAATCGGACGAGCCCAGCAGGAAGATCGGCGGCAGCTTCACCTCCGCCGGCATCGCCTGCACCTTGCTGAAGGGGTGGCCTTCCGGAAATTGCCGGGTCTCCAGCGCCATCAATTCCGAGAAGCGGTCGAGGAAGTCGTCTTCCTCGCTGACGTTCTGCCGCCGCCGCAGCATGTAGGACGTCACCTGATCGGTTCCCGGCGCGCGGCCGAGCCCGAGATCGATGCGATCCGGGAACAGCGCTTCCAGCACCTTGAAGCGCTCGGCCACGGTCAGCGGCGCGTGGTTGGGCAGCATGACGCCGCCGGAACCGACGCGTATGCGGTTCGTCGCCGCGGCGATCTGGCCGATCATGATGTCGGGCGCTGACGAGGCGATCATCGGCATGTTGTGATGCTCGGCCACCCAGTAGCGGACATAGCCGAGCTTGTCGGCGAGCTGCCCCAGATCGATGGAATTGCGCAGCGCCTGGGCGCCGGTCGAGCCGGCCGACACCGGCGACAGATCGAGAACGGAAAGAGCGGTCATGAAAACTCTCGGGGGCGGGGCCGGCGGAACACCATCCCCCTTACAAAGGCATCGGGGAAAGCCGGGTCAAGCCCCGCCGCGCTTAGGCCATGACAGACATGCGTGCATTCGCGGAAATTTGCGGTTTTCAGGCGGCTATGGCGGTGGCTATCATCGTGCCTACATGGTGACGAAGACAGAGGGGTTTCCGCCGATGGCTTCGCTGATGGAATTCAAGGTACCGCCCGGGGAGCAGCCGCGCCCGGAAGATTATGGTTTCGATCTCGACCGCGCCCTGTCGTCGGTCGTCGGCCTGCACTCGATCATTCCGAACGATGCGTTCACCGCGACGACGCTGGGTGTCGAGCGCGCCGGCAATGGCGTGCTGATCGGCGACGGCCTGGTTCTCACCGTCGGCTATCTCATCACCGAGGCCGAAACGATCTGGCTGCATTTGTCGGATGGCCGCGTCATGGAAGGCCACGGCCTCGGCGTCGATCATGAGACCGGCTTCGGGCTGGTGCAGGCGCTCGGCCGGCCCAATCTGCCGGTGCTCGGCCTCGGCTCGTCGCGCGATATCGGGCTCGGCGACCGCGTCGTCATTGGCGCGTTCGGCGGCCGCAACAAATCGCTGGCCGCGCGTGTCGCCGCCCGGCAGGAATTCGCCGGCTACTGGGAGTATCTGATCGACGATGCGATCTTCACCTTCCCGTCGCATCCGCATTGGGGCGGCACCGGGCTCATTTCGCCGGCCGGCGATCTCGTCGGCATCGGCTCGCTGCAGATCGAGCGCGCCACCGGTGGCGAGAGCGGCGGCGCCGGCGAGCACCTCAACATGATGATCCCGATCGATCTGCTGAAACCGGTGCTGAGCGATCTGTCGCGCTTCGGCCGCGTCGATCGTCCGGTGCGACCGTGGCTCGGCGTCTTCACCACCGAGATCGAGGAGACGCTGGTCATCGTCGGCGTCGCCGACAAGGGGCCCGCGGCGCGCGCCGAGATCAAGACCGGCGACATGATCGTCGGCGTGGCGGGAGAGAAGGTGACGAGCCTGGCCGAGCTCTATCGCGGCATCTGGGCGCTCGGCACCGCCGGCGTCGAAGTGCCGCTGACCTTGCATCGCGACGGCGACACCTTCGACGTGCGGGTGAACTCATCCGACCGCAACAAATTCCTCAAGGGTCCTAAGGTGCATTGAGAACATCGTCATTCCGGGGTGCAGACGAAGTCTGCGAACCCGGAATCCAGCGACGGTCTCGGCGGACGGCTCTGGATTCCGGATTCGCTCGTTGCACGGGCGCCCCGGAATGACAGCTACCCCATCTTTATCTCCACCCGGTCCGGATAAAACGCGAGGTGGTCCTGGATCTCCGTCACCGCCGGATAGGGCGTCTCGTAGCTCCACACCGCGTTGTCGGCGCTGCGGCCATCGGCTGAAATCGTGAAGTAGCTGGCGTCGCCCTTGTACGGGCAGTGCGTGGTGTGCCCGGTCCGGGTGAGCAGCGCCATGTCGGTGTCTTCGCGCGGAATATAGTAAACGGAAGGATAACGCGCCTCGTTGAGCCGCAGCGCCCGCGTCGTGTCGGCGATGGTCCGGCCGGCGAAAACGACGCGAACGCGCGCTTTTTCTTGCGAAATCGCGATCGGATGGTCGGCTCCCGGCTGTTTCATCGCTTCAGTCTCCGGTGAGGCGGGGCGTAAGCCGCCGCATTTCAGCAAATTGAATTCGCCGCCTTAGCAAAGCGGCAGAGTTTTACCGGTAGCGTGCGGCACATCGGGAAGGTTAACGGGTCGCGCGCATGCCGAAAAGTCCGCTGGATTCCATGCTGCAGGGGCTGAACATCCTCGTGGTGGATGGCAACGCCTACATGCGCAAGGTCACGCGCATGATGCTGATGAATCTCGGCGCCAAGTCGGTGATCGAGGCCGCCGACGGCCTCGCCGCGCTCGAGCAGATCCGCAATGTCGATCCCGACGTCATGCTGCTCGACTGGGACATGCCGCTGCTCAACGGCATGGAGGTCGTGCGCATCGTGCGCTCGCCCGGCGTATTTCCGCGGCCGAACCTGCCGATCATCATGCTGACGTCGCACGCCCACCGCTCCTCCGTGGTGCAGGCGCTGCATGCCGGCATCAACGAGTTTCTGGTCAAGCCGACCTCGGCCAAGGCGCTGCGCGACCGGCTGAGCTCGATCGTGATCAATCCGCGGCCGATGGTGCAGCTCGGCGACGCCTACGTGCCGCAGCCGCGCAAGATGTCGACCGGCCTCGAGCTCGATCCCGCCGACGTCCACAACTAGATCTCGTCGCGTTCCGGACACTGGCGCTCGCCGTCTCCGGTGTTCTAAACTCCCGCACAACAAGAAATGTCGGGGGATTCCGTGACCAGCCACTCCATGCGCCTGCCGGACAGCGGCACCTTTGTCGGCCGCGCCCATGTTCCGGGGACCGCGCATCCGCTGGTCGTCACCGTGCGCGACGGCTCGATCGTCGATATCACCTCGGCGCAGGCGCCGACCGTCCGCGACGTTTGCGAGATGGACGAGCCCGCCGCCTTCGTGCGCGGCGCCAGGGGCAAAACCATCGCCACCGTCGACGCGATCACGGCGGCCAGCATGACCCACGCCGCCAGCGCCATCCGGCTGCTGTCGCCGGTCGATCTTCACGCCGTAAAGGCGTCCGGCGTCACCTTCGTCGTCAGTCTGCTCGAGCGCGTCATCGAGGAGCAGGCGCGCGGCTCGGCCGAGAAGGCCGAGTCGATCCGCGCCGATATTCACGGCCTGATCGGCGAGGATCTGTCCAGGCTCAAGCCCGGCTCGCCCGAGGCCATGGCGATCAAGGCCAAGCTGATCGCGCGCGGCGTCTGGTCTCAGTATCTCGAGGTCGGCATCGGCCCGGATGCCGAGGTTTTCACCAAGTGCCAGCCGATGTCATCGGTCGGCTTCGGCGCCGATATCGGCCTGCTCGAGCAATCGACCTGGAATAATCCGGAGCCGGAGATCGCCGTGATCGCCGTGAGCAGCGGTCGCATCGTCGGCGCCACGCTCGGCAACGACGTCAATCTGCGCGACATCGAAGGCCGCTCGGCGCTGCTGCTCGGCAAGACCAAGGACAATAACGCTTCCGCCGCGCTCGGGCCGTTCATCCGGCTGTTCGACGATACTTTCTCCATCGCCGACGTGAAGAAGGCGCAGGTCAATCTCACCGTGGAAGGCACCGACGGTTTCTTCCTCGAAGGTTCGAGTTCGATGTCCGAGATCAGCCGTTCGCCGGAAGAACTGGTCGCGGCGGCGATGGGGCCGCATCACCAGTATCCCGACGGCATGGCGCTCTATCTCGGCACCATGTTCGTGCCGTCGAAGGACCGCGGCGAGGTAGGGCAGGGCTTCACGCACAAGATCGGCGACATCGTCACGATCTCGTCGGACAAGCTCGGGGCGCTGGTCAATCGCGTGAAGTACTCGCCGGACTGCCCGCACTGGACCTACGGCACGCGCGCCTTGATGCGCGACCTCGCCGCGGCGAAGCTGATCTGAGACCAGCGGGGCTTGCCGAAGGGGGATTGGCGCGCCGTGCGGGGGTGATGATGAGAACTATGTCTACGCTATAGACCTCTAGATTCGGAGCCAGCAATTCGGCCGGAAGCCGCTGAAATCGCAGCAGGCTTCCGGCTTTTGTCTCTTCTCCGCGCCGATACTCACGACGTACGAGAAATTGCTTTCGACCGGGCAATGGCTGCGGTTGCCCCTCCTATTCAAGTCTGAGGTCGTCGTCGGCGATTATCGCGCGACGCACGCTCCTATGCTTGCGCTTCGATTGATTTGTAACGACCGTTGCATTAAGATACAGCCATGGTATCACTCTCATGGCTACTGCTCACTTATAAGGTCCCGCCTGAACCCGCCACGAAGCGCGTTGCGCTCTGGCGGCGGGTGAAAGGCATGGGCGCCGTCTATCTGCAAAACGGCGTCTGCCTGCTGCCGAAGACGGACGATCACATCCGCCGGCTGAAGATGATTGAAAACGATGTCTCCAAGATGGGCGGCGAAGCCGTGATCCTGGAAACCGTCGCTCTCGACCGTGCTCAGGAGGAGAAGGTCGTCGCCCGTTTCCGAGCCGACCGGGATGATCAGTACCGCGAATTTCTTGGCAGATGCGCGGATTTCGAGAAGGAGATCGCCAAGGAAATCGCAATCAACAAGTTCACCTATGCCGAGCTTGAGGAGGAAGATACCGACCTGAAAAAGCTGCAAGGCTGGCTCGACAAGATCAGGAAATTGGATTTCTACGACGCACCGCTCGCGGAGGAGGCAGCCACGCGGCTGCGGGCTTGCGAAGAACTCCTCGATAGCTACGCACAGCGTGTCTTCGATGCCCATGACGAAAACCGTTGAAACAAGTGACCGCGCCGGAGCGCGCATCGTCTCTGTTGAGCAAGCGCCGACGACCGGACGCCGCCGTGGCATTCCCGCCGGCATCTGGGCGCTCGGCTTCGTCTCGATGCTGATGGACGTTTCCTCGGAGATGATCCATGCGCTGCTGCCGGTCTACATGGTCACCGTGCTCGGCACCTCGACGCTGGCTGTCGGTATCATCGAAGGCATTGCCGAGGCGACCGCTTCGATCACCAAGGTCTTTTCCGGGGCGCTCAGCGACTGGCTGGGCAAACGGAAATTCCTTGCCGCATTGGGCTATGGCCTCGCTGCCTTCACCAAACCGATCTTTCCGCTGGCATCGTCTCTTGATTGGCTCATAGCAGCCCGATTTATCGACCGGGTGGGCAAGGGCATAAGAGGCGCGCCGCGCGACGCGCTCGTCGCTGACATCGCGCCGCCTGAACTGCGCGGTGCGAGCTTCGGCCTGCGCCAGTCGCTCGATATGACCGGCGCCTTTGTCGGACCGCTGCTGGCCATCGGGCTGATGTGGCTGACGGCCGATCACTTCCAGACGGTGTTCTGGATCGCCGTCGTTCCGGCGTTTCTGTCCGTCGCGCTCATTCTCGTGGCGGTGAAGGAGCCTGAGCGGCCGACCGCGTTGCGCAAAGTTCGCCTGCCGTTGCACCGCGACGAATTGCGCCGCCTTGGCACGACGTATTGGTGGGTCGTGGCAGTTGCCGCGGTCTTCACGCTGGCGCGCTTCAGCGAGGCGTTCCTGATACTCCGCGCCCAGTCGATCGGCCTGCCGCTGGCTCTTGTCCCGATCGTGCTGGTCCTCATGAGCCTCGCCTATTCACTGTCGGCCTATCCGATCGGCATTCTCTCTGACCGCATGGACAAGGTGACGATCCTGATTGCCGGGCTCGCTCTGCTCGTCGTCGCGGATGTGGTGTTAGCTTTCGCGAGCGGCATCGCCGCAGTCGGTCTCGGCGTCGTGCTCTGGGGCCTCCATATGGGCTTCACCCAAGGCTTGCTCGCGACGCTGATTGCGGAAACGGCCCCGGCGGAACTGCGCGGCACCGCCTTCGGTGTGTTCAACCTGGTTTGCGGTCTGGCTCTGCTGGCCGCCAGCATCATCGCCGGAGCATTGTGGGATGCCGCGGGACCTGAAGCGGCGTTTCTTGCCGGCGCGGCCTTTGCCGCGCTGACCACGCTGGGGCTCGTTCGCATTCGGGGACGGCTGCTGAAGCCTTCCGTGCCTGACGCAGAGTGAAATCGCAAACGCGCTGCCAATGCTCATGCGATGCCAACAAAAGAAGAGGAAATGGCGTGCACCTGTATGATCTCGATGCGGCCGCGACCCGCGCCATCAACAGCCTCGCGGGAGCAAGCGCTTTAGCTGATCTCGTCATGATCTGGGTATCGGCGATCGGCGTGCCGCTGCTCGTGATCGCGGTCGCCGCCCAATGGTGGCGAGGACCGGACAGGCCGCACAACCGGCACGTTCTCGTTGCGACGGGACTTTCCTTCCTGCTCGGCCTTGCGATCAACCAGCTCATCCTGCTGTTCGTCCTTCGGATGCGCCCCTACGACGGTGGCGTCTCGCATCTGTTGATCGAGCGCAGCGCCGATCCGTCGTTTCCGTCCGACCACGCGACGGCGACCTTCGCGATCGCGGCAGCGTTTCTGCTGCATGGCATGAGGCGAACCGGACTATGGTTCCTCGCGGCCGCTGTTCTCGTGACGATCTCCCGTGTCTATATCGGGACGCATTATGTGAGCGACGTGCTCGGGGGAGCCGCGACCGGGATCGCCGCAGCCATTCTGGTTCGCGCACTCTATCGGGAAGGGACGCGCCTCGATCGGTTCGTCACCTCGATCTTGTAGGGGGACGCGGGATGGTGGCGTCCTTCTTCTCCACCGTCACCGCGTCCATCGCGGCGCATCCGCATCTTGCCTATGCGGCCGTGCTCCTGCTCGCTTTATCGGAATCGATCCCGGTCATCGGGGCTTTCATCCCCGGCACGGCCGCGATCCTGGCGATCAGCGCGCTGGTTCCAAGCGGGATCGTGCAATTGTGGCCGCTGCTCGGTGCGGCGACCATCGGCGCGATCATCGGCGACGGCCTCTCATTCTGGCTAGGCCATCGCTATCATCGCGAAATCCTCAAACGATGGCCGCTCGACCGGCATCCGGACCTTGTCGCGCGCAGCGAGGCGTTCTTTGCACGGCATGGCGACAAAAGCGTATTCATCGCCCGCTTCACGCCCGGGGTGCGGGCCTTCATTCCCCTGATCGCTGGCATACTGCAGATGTCGGTGCAGCGCTTCTATGCCGCCAACATCCTGTCCGCGCTGGTCTGGGCGCCCTCGCATATCCTGCCCGCGGTCTTCGTCGGCGCGGCCTTCGGTCTGTTCGGCGCCGCCGCCAAACCGCTCGCCATTCTTGTTGTTCTCATCGTCATCGTGATCTGGGTGGCGATCCGTCTCGTTCGGTTTGCCTTGCACCACGGGCCGACGCTGCTTTCGCACCTGTCAACATGGCTACGAACATACGCGGCGGCCGGCAATTCCCGCTGGGGCCGTTTCGTGCTCGCGCTCTTCGATCCATCAGGGACTGATGCGCGAAGTGTGGCGCTGCTCGGCCTGCTGCTGATCGGCTCCGCCTGGCTTTTCTTCGGGATTCTGGAAGACGTCGTCAGCGGCGACCCGCTGGTTCGTGCCGACGCCGCGATCTATCAGGCGCTCCAGGAGCTGCGCACGGGACCGGGCGACGCTGCCATGCTCGTTCTCACCGAGCTTGGCGACACGATCGTCGTGATCGCCGTGACGGCGGCCGTGCTTCTCTGGCTTCTGTGGAAACGTGCCTGGCGCATGGCCGGCTATTGGCTGGCGGCCGTTGCCGGGGCATCCGCGCTTAACACCGTCATCAAGGTTGCGCTTCATCGCGGCCGCCCGACCGAACTGTTCTACACAGGCTGGAGCGCGTTTTCCTTTCCCAGCGGCCACAGCACCGTCAATCTCGTCCTTTACGGCTTCCTGGCGTTCCTGATCGGGCGTGAACTGCGTCCGGCTTTCCGATTGCCGGTGGCCTTCATCGCGTTTTCCCTCGTATTGCTGATCGCGTTTTCGCGGCTTTATCTCGGCGCGCACTGGTTTTCCGACGTGGCCGGCGGGCTGACCTTCGGCACCGCCTGGCTGGCGGTCCTCGCCTTCTTCTATCTGCGCAAGGAATCACGGACCGCCGGTGCTCTCGGGCTAGCCGTCGTCGCCTGCCTGGCACTCGTCCTTGCAGGAGGCTGGAACGTCTCCCGCCATCTTGGCCTCGATATGGAGCGTTATGCCCGCAAGCCGGTGGCGACCACCATGACGGCCGATGCCTGGCTGTCGAACGGCTGGCAGCAGCCTCCGGCGCAGCGGATCAATCTGACAGGTGAGATCGAGGAGCCCTTGACGATCCAATGGGCGGGCGAATTGTCGTCCATCGAGCGGCAGCTAACGGCCAAAGGCTGGCGCCAACCGAGTCCGTGGCTGTCGTCGGGCGCACTCGGCTGGCTGACCGCCAGCGCCGCGCCGGTAGACCTGCCGGTGGTGACACGGCTTTCGAGCGGGCGATTGCCAGCGCTTACGCTCGTGCATCATGATCCTGCGGCCCAAAATGGGGTTCGTCTCGTGCTGCGGCTGTGGCCGACGGAGATTGGCCTCGCCGGGGCAACGCCAGTGCCGATATGGATCGGGTCGGTCGTGGCGGAACAGCTTGACCGGCACCTCTCGTTGTTCACCTGGGCCACGACCGGCTCAGACACGAAGGCCGGCCGGGACGCGCTGGTCCGCGAATTCCCAGACGGCAAGCTCGTCGCACGTTCCGATGGTGCCGGAGACTCCGATGGCGACGGCCGCGTGCTGCTCCTGCGCGCGCCATAGTAGTGTTGGCGTCAGCTCTCGATGACGGCCTTCGCCTCGGCGGCGCTCGGCGTTCTCAATCACGGCAGATTTGGAAGTATTTGGCGCACCCGACACGATTCGAACGTGTGACCTTTGCCTTCGGAGGGCAACGCTCTATCCAGCTGAGCTACGGGTGCTGACCGGCGCTTTGCATAGCCCAGTTCGGCGAATCCGGCAACGACCATCGCGGCGGCCCGGCTTCGCAGTTTCGCGTGTGCAAAGAGAGGCTTAGCGCACCGCGGAGCGGGCGGCGACCTCGCGGTGGCGGACCCGCTCGCGGTGCAGCATGTAGAGACCGCTGCCGACGATGAGCAGCGAGCCGGCGATCGACAGCCGGTCCGACACCTCGCCGAGCACGAAATAACCGGACAGCGCGCTCCAGATCAGCAGCGAATAGCGGAACGGCGCCACCACGCTGGCGTCGACATTGCGAAACGCCGACACCGCCAGCGTGCTGCCGCCGGCCAGAAACATCGCGCCGACCACGATCAGGACGAGATACTCCGAGGAAAACATCGCCCAGCGCTCGCCGGCGGCGACCGCCACGCCGAGCCCCGCCAGTCCGGTGCTGGCGAGGCTGACCAGTGTCACCACCAAAGTCGGCGTCTCGGGGTCGATGCGCCGGGTGACGATGTCGCGCGTCGCCGAAAAGAACGTCGCCGACAACGCCACCAGCGCCCAGACGTTGAACGTGGACGGACCCGGCTTGACGATTAGCAGCATGCCGATCACGCCGACGCCGATGGCGCTCCAGCGCCGCCAGCCGATCTGCTCCTTGAAGAAGAAGGCGAGCAGCATGGTCAGCACCAAAGGCGACATCATGTTGATCGCCATCAGGTCGGCGAGCCGCATCTTGGTCAGCGCGACGACGAAGGTGACGTTGGCGCCGGCGTCGAGTACGGCGCGCAGCAGCACCATCTTCTGGCCGGCGCCGTGAATGCTGAAGGTGCGATAGGCAAAGAAGAATACGGCGACGATAATGGCGATGCAGGCGATCGCGCGCGCGACCAGCACTTCGCCGACCGGGAAGGTCAGGGCGACGATCTTGGTTATCGTGTCGGTAACCGTGAACAGCGCGCATCCCGCCGTCAGCGAGATGATGCCGCGCTTGTTGTCCTGATACGAGGCCAAGGGTCGTTCGATTTTCAAGAGGGGTCGCCCGCCGGCGCGGTCGACCGCGACCCGTCGCTGCGGCGCTTGAGGCGGTTGTCCGGAGCGCGGCGAGTCGCCCCTAAGCCTTAGAACAATCGACCCTTTGCGGCAACCGGCAGACGCGCGCGGCCTGTCATGCGCCGCGGCACCGGCGCGCGAATTTGACGTTCATTCGATGCGGATTTGCCGCTTATCCAAACGGAACTGATTACGGCTTCTCAAGACGCACCTGAAATTGTTGCCGCACGTTAGGCATGCGGCCGCCGTTCGCGCGGGCCGCGGGTTCAGGGGCTGCTCATGCTGTCGAGGTTTCTGAGGGATCGTCGGGGCAATATCGCGCCGATGATGGCGATGCTTGCGGTCCCGCTTATCGGCAGCGCCGGCGTCGCCATCGATTATACCCAGGCCAACGCGACGCGCACGGCCTTTCAGAGCGCGCTCGACGCCACCGCGCTGGCGATGTCGAAGACGGCGGCGACGCAAAACCCCGCCGATCTGCAGACCGCG
Organism: Pseudolabrys sp.; assembly: GCA_017849615.1. Taxonomy (GTDB): domain Bacteria; phylum Pseudomonadota; class Alphaproteobacteria; order Rhizobiales; family Xanthobacteraceae; genus Pseudolabrys. The sequence goes on from JAFIGS010000019.1 coordinate 70,040, forward strand.
GCGACCAACTACTTCAACGCCCTGTTCGCCAGCCCGCAGGCGCGCGATGTCACGGTCACCGCGAGCTACACCGGAACGCAAGGCTCCAGGCTCGCCCTCAACGCCACCGCCACGCTCAAGACCAACGTGCTGGGTGTGCTCGGCTATGGCGACATTCCGATCGCCGCCGCCGCGACCTCGACCTGGGGCGAAACGCGCCTGCGCGTGGCGCTCGTGCTCGACAACACCGGCTCGATGTCCAGCTCCGGCAAGATGACCGCGCTCAAGACCGCCAGCCAGAATCTGCTGACCCAGCTCCGCAACGCCGCGCTGGTGCCGGAAGACGTCTATGTCTCGATCGTGCCGTTCAACAAGGACGTCAATGTCGGCGCCGACCAGCGCGACAAGACCTGGATCAACTGGACCTTGTGGGAAGCCGAGAACGGCAAGTGCAGCAACACCAGCTACAAGACCAAAAGCGCCTGCGAGTCGAAGGGCAAGGTCTGGACCCCGGCCTCGCACGACACCTGGAACGGCTGCGTCACCGATCGCGACCAGAACTACGACACCACCAATGATGCCGCGCTGGCCGGCGGCACGCGGTATCCGGCCGAGCAGTATAATTCGTGCCCGGTCGCGGCGATGCCCTTGTCCAACGACTGGACGACGTTGTCGGCGAAGATCGATGCCATGCAGCCCGCGGGCAACACCAACCAGGCCATCGGCCTGCAGATGGGCTGGCAGACCCTGACCGCCGAGCCCTTCACGGTGCCCGCCTTCGATATGAACTATCAGTACAATCAGGTCATCATTCTGCTGACCGACGGCCTCAACACCGAGAACCGCTGGTCCACCAGCCAGTCCGCCGTCGACAAGCGTCAGCAGAAAACCTGCGACAACATCAAGGCCGCCGGCATCACGCTCTACACCGTGCAGGTCAATACCGGCAGCGATCCGACATCGGCGCTGCTGCAGAACTGCGCCTCGACATCGAGCAAGTTCTTCCTGCTGACGTCGGGCAGCCAGATCATCACGACTTTTAATCAAATCGGCACGGCGCTGTCGCAGTTGCGGCTGTCGCAGTAACCGCGCTACCGGATCGCGCGCAGTTTAAACAAATCGCGCGCGGTCCCGCAAAGCGGCGTTCAGCACCGCGCCAGATGGTTTCGCGCCGTTAGCAATTCAATCCAACACTCCGATTAGCGTTGTCATGCGGGTGGCTTCATCAAGCCCGCCAAGCGAGGTTGCGTTCGATGCGTGCGAGTACTCTGGTGATGGTCGGCTTTGCCCTGCTGTTCGGCATCATCGCCGTTTTCATCGCGCAGGTGTGGCTCGCCAATCAGGCCAACCGGCAGGTCGAGACCGTGGCGCCGGCGGCTCCGGCGCGCACCGTCGTCGTCGCCAGACAGCCTTTGCGTTACGGCGCCGAGCTTACCGCGGCGATGCTCGAGGAAATTGCCTGGCCCGCGGAATCGGCGCCGGCCGGCTCGTTCGCCAGGATCGGTGACGTGCTCAAGGGCGGCCGCCGGATCGTGCTCAGCGCCATCGAGCCGCATGAGCCGGTGCTCGGCATCAAGATCACCGGGCCCGGCGAGCGCGCCACGTTGTCGGCGCTGGTCAAGCCCGGCATGAAGGCGGTCACCATCCGCGTCAACGACGTCGAAGGCGTCGGCGGCTTCGTGCTGCCGGGCGAGTATGTCGATGTCGTGCTGACACGCTCGATCGACAAGGGCCAGGCGACCACCGAGATCGTGCTGCAGAACCGCCGCGTGCTCGCGGTCGATCAGAGCGCCGACGAGCGCGCCACCAAGGCGGCGGTCGCCAAATCGGTGACGCTCGAGGTCGATACCGTGGAGGCCCAGAAGGTCTGGCTCGCGTCCACCGTCGGCAATCTGTCGCTGCTGCTGCGCAAGGCCGGCGAAACGGCGCAGGTGCGCACCCGCAAGATCACGCTCGACGATCTGTCGTCGCCGGAGCCGACGGTGGACACCGGCGCGTCGGCGACCGTGACCATCTCGGTGACGCGCGCCGCGGCGAAACAGGATTACACGGTGCCGGTCGAAGCGGCGACCCGGCCCGGCAGAACCTTGGCGGAAACCGCGGGACGCTGATGACCATGAACCGATATACCGGAGTGACCAGGATGGCGAGAAGCCGTGCCGCCGTGCTGCAGGTGCCGCGCGACGGGGCCTTGAAGATGCTGCGCGCCCTGGCGCTGGCCTGCGCCGCCGCGCTCGCCGTCAGCCTGTTCCTCACCGCCATCGATGCCAAGGCGGCGCCGCGGCGCGCCGACACGTCGGAGCTGGCGGGCACGTCCAATGTCTCCGTCATCGTCGGCAAGTCGCTCGACATCCGCACCAGCGCCAATTTCGTCAACATCGCCGTCGGCGATCCGGATGTCGCCGACGTCAATCCGCTGACCGACCGCAGCCTGTCGATCCTCGGCAAGAAGATCGGCACCACCCGCGTCACCATCTACGACGAGCAGAAGCGGCTGGTCGGCATCTACGACGTCGAAGTGACCTATGACGTCTCGCGCCTGATCAACGAGCTGCGCCGCCGCTTCCCGCAGGCGCGGCTGCGCGCTTCGGCGGTCAACGGCCGCATCATGCTGGGCGGCGAAGTGCCGGACGCGGTCACGCTCGATCAGGCCGTCACCATCGCGCGCCAGTTCGGCCCCGACATCATCAACGCCGTGTCGGTGATGTCGCCGCAGCAGGTCATGCTGGAAGTCCGCTTCATCGAAATCTCGCGCACCGCCGGCCGCGATCTCGGCGTGCAGTGGAATCGCTTCGGCGAGCAGAGCATTGCCAATATCGGCTCGCGCCAGCCGGCGTCGGGCCTGCCGCTCATCGCCTCGACGTCGGCGGGCGTGCTGTCGGGCGGCTCACCCTTCGGCTTCATGATCGGCCGTATCGTCGCCAGCGGCGTCACCACCGACGTGCTCATCAATGCGCTGGAGACCAAGGGCATCGCCCGCAGCCTTGCCGAGCCGAACCTCGTGGCTCTGTCGGGCGACACGGCGAGCTTCCTTGCCGGCGGCGAGTATCCCATTCCGGTCGCCGGCACGCTGGGCCAGATTACCGTGGACTACAAGAAATACGGCGTTGGCCTTGCCTTCACGCCGACGGTGCTGAGCCATGGCCTCATCAACATGAAGATCGAGCCGGAAGTCAGCGCCATCGACACCACGCGAAACGTGGCTTTGGCCGCCGGCGTTTCCGTGCCGGCGCTCACCGTCCGCCGCGCCTCGACCACGGTGGAGCTGCGCGACGGCCAGAGTTTCGTCATTGGCGGGCTGTTGCAGAACAACGGCCAGAACCAGCTCGAGCAGATGCCATGGCTCGGTTCGGTGCCGGTGCTCGGCACATTGTTCTCGTCGAAGTCCTATCAGCGCAACGAGACCGATCTCGCCATCATCGTCACGCCGCGCATCGTGCGTCCGGCGCGCCCGGGCGATCCGATCAAGGCGCCGACCGACGACACGCGGCCGCCGAACGACGTCGATTTCTTCCTCATGGGCAAGACGGAGATAGATCGCAACGACCTGCGCCCGCGCAATTCGTCCGCGGCCGCCGAGCCGCGTCTTGCCACCGCCGCGGAGCCCGCGCCCTCCGCCGGCGGCCACATGCTCGACATGCCGAAATGGATCTCCAATGCCGCCATTCAGTAAGCTTCTTCGTCCGTTGTCCTTGGCGTCGCTGGTCGCGCTCGGCGGCTGCGCCGAATATCTGCACCGCAACGACACGCTCTCCTCGCAGTCCGGCAATGCGGTGCAGACGAATAAGGTGACGCAGATGGTCGATCCGTGGCCGGCCGTGGCGGCGAACCGCGACATCGCCTTCGACGGCGCGGCGATGCAGACCGCCATGACGCGTTATCGCACCGGCCGGGTGATTCAGCCGCGCGGCCTGTCGTCCGAAGCCGCACCGGTGGTCGCGCCGCCGACCGTGCCCAATGCCGCGCCGCTTGGCCCGACGGTCAATGCGCAATCGGCTCCGGTGAAGTAGCCCGCACCGTCATGCGCCACGTTTCGCCGCCGCAATCCCCCCGCACCCGCGTCGTCGTCGCCACGCCCGACGCCGATTTCGGCGCCATGGCGCGCGCCACCTTCGGCGCTTCCAGCGCCATCGACCTCGCCATCGAAACCGGTCCGCTGTCGTCGCTGGCCGATACGATGAACATCGACGATGCGACCGTGGTCGTCGTCGATCTCGACATCGGCCGCGCCGACGAACTCGCGGCGCTGTCGCGGCTGACCAACCGCACCGGGCAATGGCCGCCGGTGGTCGCGGTGACGGAAAGCTTCGATGCGGATCTCGCCCGCACCTTGATGCAGCTTCGCGTCGCCGATTTCCTGGTCAAGCCGGTGTCGGGTCTCGATCTGGTGCGCACCTGCGCTCGCGTCGGCAAGAAGCCGGCCGAAACCGGCGGCGGCAACGAAGCGCAGATCGTCACCTTCCTGCCGGCTGTCGGCGGCGCCGGCGTCACCATGCTGGCGGTGCAGACCGCGCTGCTGCTGCTGGAGAACGCACCGGCGCGCGCCAAGCCGTCGGTCTGCATTGTCGATCTCGATTTCCAGCACGGCGCCGTCGCCGACTATCTCGATCTCGAGCCGCGGCTGAATCTTGCCGAAGTCGAACCGCGGCCGGACCGGCTCGATCGTCAATTGCTCGAGGTGATGCTGTCCTATCATCCGTCCGGCCTCGCCGTGGTTGCGGCGCCGAACCGCCCGGCGGAAATGCGCTCCTTCGATCCCGACGTGGTGATGCGCCTGCTCGATCTGGTGTCGGGGCATTTCGATCATGTGGTGTTCGACATGCCGCGCACCTGGTTCTCCTGGACCGACAGCGTGCTGCTCGGCTCCGACAAGCTCTACGTCGTGACCGAGGCGACGGTGCCGGGCCTGCGCCATGCCAAGCAACTGGTCGGCGCCATCACCGAACGGCTCACGGACATTTCCTCGCCGCATGTCATCGTCAATCGCTTCCAGCAGAAGATGTTCAACTCGGGCCTGCGCCTGTCGGATGTCGCGCGCGCGCTTGGCGATACGCCGCTGCATACCTTGCCGAACGATTACGGGCTGGTGCGCGAGGCCATCGATCGCGGCGTGCCGCTCAACGAGGTGCAGCCGGGCAACAAGATCGTCGGCGAACTCAAGAAGATCGTCATCGGCGCGCCGAAAGCCGACGGCGGCGTCAGGCCGCTGATGAAGAAGCTGCGGCTGGCGGCGGGGTAGGGCGATGCAGTTGGTCCGCCATTGCCCTCTATCGTCATTCCGGGGCGTGCCGAAGGCACGAACCCGGAATCCAGCGGCAGGTGCAGAGTCCATGTCTGGATTCCGGGTTCGCGCTTACGCGCGCCCCGGAATGACGGAGTAACCTCATGACCGGACGTTTCTCGCTGCGCCGCGCGCCTTCGCCGCCTGCCGCGATCGAGCCGCCGCCGCTGGCGCCGATGCAGGTCACGGCGCCCAGCATCGTACCGCCGGCCGCGCCAGCGCCGGCCGAGCCTGTTGTCAATCCGCTGCTGTCGGGCAAGCTGCTCGACGCCAAGGTGCGTCTGCATCGCAAGCTGATCGAGGAAATCAACCTGTCGGCGCTCGACAAGCTGCCGGAGGATCAGGTCCGCGCCCAGGTCGAGCCGATGGTCACGCAATATGTCGTGGCCGAGCGCCTCGCGCTCAATCAGCAGGAGCTTGCCGACTTCGTCTCCGAAATTCTCGACGAGATGACCGGGCTCGGCCCGCTGGAGCCTTTGCTCAAGGACCCCAGCATCGCCGACATTCTCATCAACGGGCACGAGTGCGTTTTCGTCGAGCGCGGCGGCATGCTGGAGCCGCTGCCGGTGCGCTTCAAGGACGAGCAGCATCTGCTGCGCATTATCAATAAAATCGTCTCCGCCGTCGGCCGCCGGGTCGATGAAAGCCATCCGCTCTGCGACGCGCGCCTGCAGGACGGCTCGCGCGTCAACGTCGCGGTGCGGCCGATCGGCGTCGACGGGCCGCTGGTGTCGATCCGAAAATTCTCCAAGAAGAAGCTCGACCTGTCGCGCCTCGTCGAGGTCGGCGCGCTGCGCCCGCAAATGGCCGAGGTGCTGGCGGCGGCGGTGAAGGCCCGCATCTCCACCATCATCTCGGGCGGCACCGGCTCCGGCAAGACGACGATGCTCAACGCGCTGTCCGCCTTCATCTCGGAGAAGGAGCGGCTGCTCACCATCGAGGACGCCGCCGAACTGCAATTGCAGCAGCCGCATGTCGGCCGCATGGAAACGCGGCCGCCCAATGTCGAAGGCAAGGGCGAAATCCGCCAGCGCGACCTCGTCAAGAACGCGCTGCGCATGCGCCCCGACCGCATCATCCTCGGCGAGTGCCGCGGCGAGGAAGCCTTCGACATGCTGCAGGCCATGAATACCGGCCACGAAGGCTCGATGGCCACCATCCACGCCAACACGCCGCGCGACGCCATCACGCGTCTCGAGCAGATGATCGGCATGGCCGGCCTGCCGATGACGGTCGCCTCGATCCGCGGCCAGATCGCCAATGCGGTGCAGATGGTGGTGCAGCTGTCGCGCCAGTCCGACGGCAAGCGCAAGGTCACCTCGATCGCCGAGGTTACCGGGCTCGAAGGCGACATCATCCAGATGCAGGAAATCTTCAAGTTCGTGCGCACCGGCACCGGGCCGGACGGCGCGGTGGAAGGCAATTTCGTCGCCACCGGCGTGCGCCCGCGCTTCCTTGCCGAACTGGCGACGCATGGCGTCACGATCCCCGGTGCCTATTTCGATCCGTCGAAGCCGCTATGACATCTGCAGTGGCAGCAGCGATGGCACTCTCTTTCCCCTCCCCCCGCGTAGCGGTGGGGAGGGGTCAGGGGTGGGGGGCGAAAGGCGCCGACCGCAATCCCCCCACCCCGGTTTGCATCGCTGTCGCGATACAAACCGACCCTCCCCACCACGGCGTGGGGGGAGGGTAAGAAGCATGCCCGACATCAACCCCGTCTATCTCTTCTACGTCATGATCGGCCTGTCGGCGGCGATGTTCGCCGAGGGCGTCTATCTCGCCTTCTACAATGCCGGCTCGTACCGCAAGAACATCAATCGCCGGCTGAAAGTCGTCGAGGCCAATGCCGACCGCGAAAGCGTGCTGGTGCAGCTGCGCCGCGAGCGCGGCCTGACCGCCGCCGGCGATTACCGCTTCAACTTCTTCGACCTCAACCGCCTGCTGCTGCAATCCGGGCTCAATATCGGGCTGAGCAGGCTCGTGCTTTTCATCGGCCTCGGCGCCGTCGGCGCCTTCGTTGGCGTGACGGTTGTCGAGGGCAATGTCGGCCACGCGGCGCTGGCCGCGCTGTTCGCGGTGTTCGTGCTGCCGATCGTGGTGCTGAAATTCATGCGGTCGCGCCGCCAGAAGATGTTCGGCGCGCAATTCGCCGACGGCCTCGACATGATCGTGCGCTCGTTGCGCGCCGGCCATCCGGTGCCGGTGGCGATCTCGATGGTGGCGCGCGAGATGGCCGATCCGATCGGCTCGGAGTTCGGCATCGTCGGCGACGAGATCACCTATGGCGCCGATCTCGAGACCGCGATGCGCAACCTCTATTTCCGCGTCGGCACCGACGACCTGCCGCTGTTCGTCACCGCCGTGGCGATCCAGACCTCGACCGGCGGCAATCTCGGCGAAATCCTCGAGAACCTGTCCGGCGTCATCCGCCAGCGCTTCAAGATGCGGCGCAAGGTCAAGGCGCTGGCCGCCGAAGGCCGCGCCTCGGCGATGATCCTGTCGTCGCTGCCGATCCTGATGTTCTTCGTCATCCAGTTCATGGTGCCGGACTTCTACGCCAGCGTCTGGCACGTGCCGATGACCAAGATCGCGCTGACCGCCGCCGGCATGTGGATGGGCATGGGCAACATCATCATGTTCCGCATGGTCAACTTCAGGATCTGACGCATGGTCGCGGACATCATCGCGGGCGCCTTCCGCGACAGCCAGAGCCTGCTGGTGACGCTGCTGGTGTTTCTGGCCGCCGGCACGCTGGCTTTCGCGCTCATGGCGGTCGCGCGCGCGCGCGTGTCGGTCAAGCGCCGCCATGCCCGCATCATGGACGGTCCGCGCCAGTCGCGTAACGCGCTGCGCTACTCCAGCGCCAGGGCGGTCAGCCGCATCATCGACTACACCAACAAGCACTACGCCACCGACGAGGACGCCATGCGCGTCCTGCGCCGCCGCCTCGTGCAGGCCGGCATCTACGATCCGCGCGGCGTCGCGCTGTTCTTCGTCGGCCGCACCGCGCTCGCGGTCGTGCTCGCCGCCGCGGCGTATTTCCTGCTGCCTTTCGTGTGGCCGCTGCAGGGCACCATGAAATGGCTGTCCGTCATCGTCGGCGGCGTCGCCGGCTATGTCGGCCCCAGTATCTATATCGACAAGCGCATCGCGTCGCGCACCACCGAGCATCGCAGCGGCTTTCCCGATTTCCTCGATCTCTTGGTGGTCTGCTCCAACGCCGGCCTGTCGATGGAGGCGGCGCTGGAGCGCGTCTGCCGCGAAATGGGCGAGAGCTATCCTTCGCTCGCCGCCAACATCCACATCACCAATCTCGAAATCCGCGCCGGCCGCAATCTCAAGGACGCGCTGGAGCGTTTCGCCGACCGGCTGGCGCTGGAGGAGGCGCGCGCCTTCGCCACGCTCATCAACCAGTCGATCGATCTCGGCTCGTCGATCACCGACGCGTTGCGTGTCTATTCCGACGACATGCGCCACAAGCGCATGGCCCGCGCCGAAGAGAAGGCCTATGCGCTGCCGGCCAAGCTGTCGCTGCCGATGATGATCTGCATCTTCCCGGTGCTGTTCGTCGTCATCCTGCTGCCGGTCATCGTGCGGTTGTCATCCAAGGGTTACTTCTGATCCGCAAATAATACGAAAAATCGTCGGCAATTTCGTGGAACCGCCGGGCAGGAGCATTAACTCGCGTCAACTAGTCTGGCCGGCAACGATTAAGGCTCTGCGGGGGTTGTATGCGTCAGGTTCTCGGCCGGCTGTTGCTGGCGGCGTGCGTCGGGCTGCTGCTCGCGGGCTGCAATACCGCCGGCGATGCGTTCTCGGATGCCGGCGGCAAATCCGGCGCCGATGCCTTCGCCGCGGCGGGCCCGCAGGAAGCCGCGCCGTTCGGCGAACCGACGCCGCAGGGCAATCTGCTCGGCGCCAATGCCGCCGACGACCTGTCGCTCGGCAAGGGCTATTTCCGCGCCGCCAATTACGGCATGGCCGAAAAGCACTTCCGCCGCGCCGTCGAGCTGCATCCGACCGATGCCGAGGCCTGGCTCGATCTTGCCGCGTCCTACGATCACCTCAAGCGCTTCGACCTCGCCGACCGCGCCTATGCCCAGGCGATCGGGCTGGCCGGTCCCAAGATCCAGATCCTGAACAACCAGGGCTATTCCTACATGCTGCGCGGCGACAATGTCCGCGCCTTGCGCAAGCTCGACGAGGCGCGGCGCCGCGAGCCCGGCAACCCTTATGTGCTGAGCAATCTGCGCCTGCTCGAGGAAAGCGCCCGCCGTTCCAAGGCGATTGAATAAACCCCGTCATTCCGGGGCGCGCTGAAAGCGCGAACCCGGAATCCAGCGGGGCGTGAGGGTGTGTCCGGCTTCCGGGTCCACGCCCATAGCGCGTCGAAGACGCGCGTATACGCGCTTATGGGCGTGTCCCGGAATGACGGCTCGCCGCTTGCATCCCCCGGCCGATATAGGCACAAATGTCGCAGTTGGATTAATGACGCCGCCAAGTGGGCGCGGGCCCTCACCGTCCGCATCTCCGTTGAGGCGCACATGCTTCGGGGGGGATGCATGAAACGGATCGTTTTCGCCGCACTGATGACCGCGTCGCTGGCAGGGCCGGCGCTGGCCGCCGACACCGCGCATCTGGACGGCTCGAAGCTCGGCCTCATCTGGGCGCTGCCCTTTGTCGGCATCCTCCTGTCGATCGCGCTGTTTCCCCTGTTCGCCCAGCACTTCTGGGAGCACAATTTCGGCAAGGTGGCGGCGTTCTGGGCGCTGGCCTTCGTCGTCCCCTGCGTGGTCATGTTCGGCGTGCCGGTCACGGCCACCGAGCTGGTTCACACCGGCGCGCTTGAATATCTGCCCTTCATCATCCTGCTGTTCTCGCTGTTCGTCGTCTCCGGCGGTATCCGCGTCGCCGGCAATCTCGCCGGCAACCCCGCGACCAACACCGCGATCCTCGCCGTCGGCACCCTCGCCGCCAGCATGGTCGGCACCACCGGCGCCTCGATGCTGCTGATCCGGCCGCTGATCGTGGCCAACAAGAACCGCGACAAGAACGTTCACGTCTTCGTCTTTTTCATCTTCCTCGTCGCCAATATCGGCGGCTCGCTCACGCCGCTCGGCGACCCGCCGCTGTTCCTCGGCTTCCTCAAGGGCGTCAGCTTCCTCTGGACGCTCGAGGCGATGTTCCCGCCGATGGCGGTGTCGGCCGCGATCCTGCTGGCGCTGTTCTTCGTCATCGACAGCTACTACTGGCGGAAGGAACATCACCGCCGCCCCGCGCATCCGCCGGAGCGCGAGATCAGGATCGAAGGCCTGCACAATGTCATCTATCTCGCCGGCATCGTCGGCGCGGTGCTGGTCAGCGGCGTGTGGAAGCCCGGCGTCTCCGTGCCGGTCGGCTTCGGCAACGCCATCCCGCTCGAAGGCCTGGTCCGCGACGTCGCCCTGCTGGTCCTCGCTTATCTGTCGTGGCGCACGACGCGGCGTAACATCCGCATCGAGAATGCCTTTACATGGGCGCCTATCCAGGAGGTCGCCTTCCTGTTCGCCGGCATCTTCATCACCATCATTCCGGCGCTGGCGATCCTGCGCGCGGGGTCGCAGGGCCAGCTCGCGCCGCTTCTGGCTTTCGTCACCGGGCCGGACGGCCAGCCGATCAACGCCGCGTATTTCTGGCTGACCGGCGTGCTGTCGAGCTTCCTCGACAATGCGCCGACCTATCTGGTGTTCTTCAATCTCGCCGGCGGCGACGCCCAGGCCCTCATGGGCCCGCTGTTCAAGACCCTGCTGGCGATCTCGGCCGGCGCCGTGTTCATGGGCGCCAACACCTATATCGGCAACGCGCCGAACTTCATGGTGAAGTCGATCTGCGAGGAGCGCGGCATAAGGATGCCGAGCTTCTTCGGCTACATGGCGTGGTCGGGGGCGATCCTGCTGCCGCTGTTCGTGCTGATCACCTTGATCTTTTTCCGGTAGCGCAAAGGGGCGAATCGGCCGGCCGCGCCGGGCGGCGCACCGGCCGATGGCGGCTTTTTCGCGGCCCGCATACCGCCAAAAACCCCTGCGGCATGGGGCCTGAAGGCCGCACCTGTGTCGAAAATGCCCTATCCAAGGGGCTAAAACGCAGCTTCCTGTGATTATCCGGCCGCCGATGGGTCCAGTCGCTTGCGAAAACTGGCGAATCTCATAGTGCTTCAAACAGCGCATTTTGCGCTTCAAGGAGCTTATCTATGGCTACGAAACCCGCGGCCTCGGCGAAGCCGAAGGCGGCCAAGCCGGTCACCCTGAAACAACTCGCCTACGCTCTGGCCGAGCAGCACGAGCTCACCAAGAAGCAGGGCGTCGAGATGCTCGACGAGCTGGTTGCGATGATCACCAAGCACCTGAAGAAGGGTGAGCGGGTGAAGATCGCCGGCCTCGGCATCCTGCAGGTTCGCAAGCGCGCCGCCCGCATGGGCCGCAACCCGGCGACCGGCGAAGCGATCAAGATCAAGGCGTCGAAGAAGGTCGCCTTCCGCGCCGCCAAGGACCTCAAGGAAGCGATCTGATCGATCGTTTCTTTGCCGGCATGCAAAGCCCCGTCGGGTCTCCCGGCGGGGTTTTGTTTGGGCTTTTGTCATTCCGGGGCGCACCGAAGGGCCGAGCCCGGAATCCAGCGATGCATGAGGGCGGGTCTGGATTCCGGGCCCGGGCCTTCGGCCCGTCCCGGAATGACAGTAGAAAATAGTCCTTGACTGTTATTCCTACGATAGGATAGGCTTCATCCGTCCGGCCCGGCCGGGGACGTCATCTAGAGACGTCTTGATGACTGGGCAGGATGTGGCGCCTGCGGGCGGGGCTCGTAACCCCGCTCCCGGGAGGCCGCGGGTAGCCGTCCGGGCCCACTACGGGGCTCTGCCTTCAATGGCTGGACGGGGGTTCGGTGAAGGCGGGCGAATGCCTGCCGGAGGTCGATGTCCTCTCACAAGGAGGCTCGATC
>JAFIGS010000020.1 GCA_017849615.1 Pseudolabrys sp.
ACCATCAGCAAGCTCCTTGCAGCCGGTCTTATTGCCGGCGGGCGGAGCCCCGTCGCCGCCCGAGCGCCCGGGATGCGTAATCCCCGGGCCCGCGGGCACCGCATCCTGCCCCCACTGAAACGACGCCTCATGACAGCGCCCTCGGCTGGAGCCGGACGGGTGAAGGCTATCCTATCGTAGGAATAACAGTCAAGGACTATTTTCTATAACTTCGCCTGGTCTGGAGCCCGGGTGGAGCGAAGCGAAACCCGGGGAACGATCGCGAGGCTGGCCCCGGATTTCGCTACGCTCCATCCGGGCTACAAGATTGGCTAAACCCGCTTCATGGTGAGGAGGCGCGTAACGCCGTGCCCGGCGTTACGATCACAGCACCTTCCGCATGAACAAGGTGCCCGCAATGGGCGTATCATAATACGCGGGCATCGCCTCGAAGCCGAAGCGGCGGTAGAGCGCGATGGCCTCCGTCATCGACGGCAAGGTATCGAGCCGCATTTCGCGATAGCCGATGCGGCGGGCGTCATCGAACAAGGTCTCGACCAGACGCTTGCCGAGCCCCAGGCCACGGCCTGCGGCGGTCACGTAGAGCCGCTTCATTTCGCAGACGCCGTCCTGATCGAGCGGCCGCAGCGCGGCGCAGGCAACCGCCCTGCCCGCATCGTTGCGCGCCAGCAGCAGCACGCCCTTGGGCGGCGCATACTTGCCCGGCATCGCCGCCATCTCGGCCTCGAAGCCCTGATAGGCCAGATCGATCGGCAGGGACTGCGCATAGGCGCGGAACAGCGCGATGGCGTCGGCGAGATCGGCCGCGCTCGCAACGTGATGAATGGTGAAGGCAGGCGTCCCGGTCACGGCACCAGTATAGCAGCTAAACCGCCGCCGCCGCCTCGGCGCGCTTGCGCATGACCAACCAGAGCAGCATGGCGCCGGCAACGCCGACGATCGGGAACACCAGTTCGTTGAGGGTCGCCCAGCCGAAGATCGCGAGGAACTGGCCCGACGAGAACGACGTCACCGCCATCGAGCCGAAGATGATGAAGTCGTTGAAGGACTGCACCTTGGTGCGCTCCTCCGGGCCGTGGCACTGCGTCACCATCGTCGTGGCGCCAATGAAAGCGAAGTTCCAGCCGATACCCTGGACAATCAGCGCACCCCAGAAATGCGCGACCGAGAGGCCCGCAACGGCGATGACGGCCGAGGCCGCGAGCAGCAGAAGCCCGATGCCGGTGATGCGTTCGACGCCGAAGCGCGCGATCAGCGCGCCGGTGAAGAAGCTCGGCGCGTACATTGCCAGCACGTGCCACTGAATGCCGAGCGCGGCGTCCGTCACCGAGTGGCCGCAGCCGACCATGGCGAGCGGCGCCGAGGTCATCACCAGGTTCATCACGCCGTAGCTGACCACGCCGCAGGCCACGGCGACGATGAAGCGCGGCGCGCGCAGGATCTCGCCGAGCGGCCGCGAGGCGCTGGCGTGCGCGCGAGCCATCTTCGGAATACGCACGAAGGACAGGACAATCGCCGCCAGCACGGCGCAGGCCGACTGGCCGAGATAGCTCGCGGCGAAGGTGTAGGGCGTCAGAATGTCCTTGGTGAAAATGACGAGCTGCGGCCCGATCACCGCGGCGAATACCCCGCCCGCCAGCACCCAGGAGACCACCTTGGCGCGGTAGCGCTCACTCGCGGTGTCGGCGGCCGCGAAGCGATAGGACAGATGCGCGGCGGCGTAGAGCCCGCCGAAGAAGGTGCCGAGGATGAGCAGCCAGAACGAGCCCTGCATCACCGCGCTGTAGGAGACGAGCCCCGACAGCACGCCGAACAGCGAGCCGGCCTGCAGCGCGTTGCGGCGGCCGTAGCGGCGCGCCAGCCAGCCAAGCGGCAGCGTGCCGACCCACATGCCGAGCACCATGCCGGTGACCGGCAGCGTGGCGAGGCCCTTGTCGGGCGCCAGCATGGAACCGACGATGGACGCCGTCGAGACGATGACAGTGTTGTTGCCGCCCGCGAGCGCCTGCGCCACCGCGAGAACGCGCGCATTCCGCTTGGCCAGATTGTCGTCGAAGAGATGCGGCTGGGGTTCGGCGGCAGCCGACATCAAGGCGTTTCCTGGAGGCGTTTCCCGGGCAATATTCTTCCCCTCATAGCGGGTGGGACAGAACGTGGCCACTCCGAAACGCGCAAGGCAGGGTTGTTTCCACCTCGACCAGGCGGTGCGGGGACGCCCGTCAGAACGCGATCCGGGTCGGGTGGACCACTTTGGCGGCCCTTGCCCCGGCCGGCGACGCCGCGCCGATCTGGCCGAGCGAAGCGCGCAGGTCGTTCATGTAAAGGTCGATGAGTTGCGCAGGCCCCTCCTCGCCGAGCGCGGCCAGCGACCACAGGAAGGACTTGCCGGCGAAGGCCGCATGCGCGCCAAGCGCCAGTGCGCGCATCACGTCCTGACCGGAGCGGATGCCGCTGTCGAACAGGATGGTGGCCTTGCTGCCGACGACCTCGGCGATAGCCGGCAATACGTCGATGGTCGGCGCCAAAGCCTCGATCTGGCGGCCGCCATGGTTGGACACCCAGATGCCGTCGATGCCGAGCGACAACGCCTTTTCGGCATCGGCCGGATGCATGATGCCCTTGAGCGTCATCGGGCCCTTCCAGGCGTCGCGGAAGCGCGCGATCTCGTCCCAGAGGAAGGCGCCGCCCATCTGGCTGCGGGCAAAGCGGATGATGTCGTTGGTCGCGGTCAGGCCGCCGGCATATTGCTGGATGCTGGCGAAGCGCGGATAGCCGTTGCGCAGCAGCGCCATCAGCCAGCGCGGCCGCATCAGCATCTCGGCGATCATGCGCGCGTCGGGTTTGAACTCCCAGCCGAGCCCGGCATAGGCCTCGCGCGAGCGGATCGTGCGCACCGGCGTATCGACGGTGAGGGTCAGCACCTTGACGCCGGCGGCGGTGGCGCGCCGCACCAGATCGAAGCCGATCCGGTGATCCTCGCCGGCGAAGCGATAGAGCTGCAGCCAGAACACATCGGGCGCGACCTTCGCCACCTCCTCGATGGTGGCGCCGCCGACGACGCCGAGCGTATAGGGCACGCGCGCGGCCTGCGCGGCTTTGGCGAGGATCAGATCGGCGCCCGGCCAGACCATGGACGGCCCGCCCATCGGCGCAACGCCAAGGGGCGCCGCGTATGGCGTGCCGAACAATTCGACCTCGACGGGCGGCGACACCGCCGTGACGCCATAGCGCGGCACGACCTTGACGCCGTCGAGCGAGGACCAGTTGTGCGCGATGCCGACATCGTCGCCCGCGCCGGTGTCGCAATATTCGAAGGCGAAGCGCGGCACGCGGCGCGGCGCCATGCGGCGGAAATAGGCCGAGGTCGGGAACTGGCGCAGGTGCTTGAGGAAGTTCGGTGTCTGCCCCGCCGGCATGAAGGATTGCCGGATCTTGTCGTCGCTCATTGCTTCCTCGCCTGAATTTGTTGGGCGGGACTATAGAGAGCCTTTGGCCTCATGTCCGCATGGCAGCCATTCCGCGCCCCGGAATGACGGTCCATCAGAAATGGCTGAACGAAGCGTGCGCGAAGGTCATCGCCGCGCCGTCGCGGTTGCGGAAGACCGCACCCTCGCCTTCTCCGATGACGCCGATATCCGCGATCGCGGTGCGCGCCATCATGGTGGCGACACGGAAGCGGTCGATGTTGGCAGGCGGCACGGTGCAGAGGATTTCGAAATCGTCGCCGCCGGTGAGCGCCGTTTCGAGCAGCGCCGCATCGTGCGCGATGGCGGCCTGCGCCGCGTCCGACAAAGGCACGCGCGCGACCTCGATCTCGGCGGCGACCTTCGAGACGCGGGCGAGCTTGGCGAGATCGCCGGCAAGACCATCGGACACGTCCATCGACGCCGAGGCGTAATCGAGCACGGCCTGCGCCAGCGCATTGCGCGGCCGCGGCAACAGATAGCGCGACAGCAGATGTTCGCGCTGCTTGTCGTCGAGTGGCCAGCTTGCGCCCTGGCGCAGCCTGAGCCCGAGCGCGGCATCGCCGATGCTGCCGGTGACGAAGACATGATCGCCGGCTCTGGCGCCGGCGCGTTTCACCATGCGGCCTTCCGGCACGCTGCCGAAGGTCGCGACCGAGACCATGACCGGCCCGGGCGAGCGCACGGTGTCGCCGCCGAACAGCGGGCATTTGTAGGTCGCGGCGTCCTCGCGCAGGCCCGATGCGAAGGCGGCGAGCCAGGCCTCGTCGATCTCCTTCGGCAGCGCCAGGGAGACGAGGAAGCCGAGCGGCTTCGCCCCCTTGGCCGCGAGATCGGACAGGTTCACGCGCAGCGCCTTCTGCGCCACGGCGTCGGCGGGGTCTTCCGGGAAAAAGTGGATGCCGCCGACAATGGCGTCGGTCTTGAGCACCATCTCGGTGCCCGGCGGCGGCTTGATGAAGGCGGCGTCATCGGTGAGCCCCAGCGCGCCGGGATCGGTGGCGATGGGCCCGAAGAAACGGGCGATCAGGCGGTCTTCGCCGGAGGGGGATGAGGAGGACATGGCACCAAAGTAATGTCATTCCGGGGCGCGAGCCAATAGCGCGGCAGCGCTATAGCGAGCGAGCCCGGAATCCATACCCCCGGCGCTGCGGTGTATGGATTCCGGGCCCGGTCCTTCGGACCGTCCCGGAATGACTATGAGGTAAACTCCTCGCTGCGCAGCTTGCGGGCGAGCTGGTCGAGCACGGCATTGACCATGCCGGTTTCGTCGCGCTCGACGAAGGCGGCGGCGACGTCGGCATATTCGGTGATGACGACGCGGGCCGGGATATCCTTGCGGTGCGACAGCTCGTAAGCGCCGGCGCGCAAGGCGGCGCGGATCACCGCCTCGATGCGCTGGAGCGGCCAGCCGCGTTGCAGCGCCTCGTCGATCATCGGATCGAGCGCGCGCTGCTCGCGCACGACGCCGGTGACGATGTCGCGGAAGAACGCGGCCTCGGCCGGCAGATATTGCGCGCCCTCGACCTCGCGGCCGAGCCAGTGGCTCTCGAACTCGGCGAGGATGTCGTTGAGGCCGGAACCGGCCATGTCCATCTGGTACAGCGCCTGCACCGCGGCAAGCCGCGCTGCGCCACGCTTGTTGGCCTTGCGCGCTTCCTTGTCGCTGGTCGGCGCCTTGCCCATTATCTGCCCGAGAGCGACCGTTTCAGCGCGATCATGGCGAGCGCGGCCTTGGCGGCGCCCTCGCCCTTGTGACCGTGCAGGCCGCCGAGACGCGCCCGCGCCTGGCCTTCGTTATCGACGGTGAGAATGCCGTTGCCGAGCGCGACGCCGCGCAAGGTCAGATCCATCAGGCCGCGCGCCGATTCATTCGACACCAGATCGAAGTGATAGGTCTCGCCCTGGATGACGCAGCCGAGCGCCACGACGCCGTCGAACGCACCCTTGTTCTTCGGCGCCTCGAGCGCCATGGCGATCGCACCCGGCACTTCGAGCGCGCCGGGGACCGTGAGGACGTCATAGGTCGCGCCAGCCTCGTCGAGCACGGTCTTGGCGCCGCGCAGCAGTTCGTCGGCGATCGCGTCGTAGAAGCGCGCCTCGACGATCAGCACATGCGGCGGCTTTGCCTTCGCAACCGTCTTGGTTGCAGCCGTTTTGCCGCCCGTTTTGGCGGAGGTGGTCTTCTTGGCCATATTATTGGTGTTCCTGTTGGGGCCGGGTCGTAGCAAGGCGGCGGGCGCTAAACAAGCCTCACCGCGCTTCGATCAGCCGCGCGGCGTAGCGCGCCATCGTGTCAACTTCGAGATTGATATCGTCGCCGGTTTTCAGGGCGCCGAAAGTGGTCACCGACAAAGTGTGCGGAATGATCAGAACGGTGAAATCGTCGCCGTTTACCTCGTTGACCGTCAGCGACACGCCGTCGAGCGCCACCGAGCCCTTGGGCGCAATGAAACGCGACAGCGCCCGCGGCGCACGCAAGGTGAAGCGCGCCATATCGGTCATGTCGTCGCGGCCGACGACTTTGGCGAGGCCATCGACATGGCCGGCGACCAGGTGGCCGCCGAGCTCGTCGCCGATCTTGAGCGGCCGTTCGAGATTGATGCGCGTACCGTGACGCCAGCGCCCGACCGTTGTGATGGCGAGCGTTTCGGCCGCGGCATCGGCGGCGAACCACGCCCGGCCATCCTCCTCGCCGGTATCCACCACCGTGAGACAGACGCCGTTGCAGGCGACCGACGCGCCTTCGATGAGCTCGGCACGCGGATAGCGCGTCCAGATCGTCAGCCGCGACAGATTGTTGGCGCGGGCATCGACGGTGCGGATTTCGCCGAGATCGGTGACAATGCCGGTGAACATTATGTTCTCACATAATGTTCGAGCGTGTCCGCGCCAAGCGGCTCGGTGGCGTCGAGCTTCAGCTTGCCGGTCAATTTGTCGAGCGGCATGCCTTCAAGCGGGCCGATGCCGTCGCCAATGTCCTTCGGCCCCTTCAGCAGCATGAACTCATCGACCAGGTCGGCGGCGACGAAAGAGGCCGCCACGGTCGGGCCGCCCTCCACCATCAGCCGCGAAATGCCTTCGGCCGCGAGCAGCTTGAGAACCTCCTCGAGGTCGAGGCGGCCCTGCGTATCGTCGACGCGAAAGACGCGCGCGCCCTTGGCGACCAGAATTTCCTCGGCCACCGGCGAAGCCTTGTGCGAGGCGAACACGAAAGTCGGCACGTCGCGGCAGGTCGAGATGACCGACAGCGACAGCGGCACGCGCAATTGCGCGTCGAGCACGACACGCACGGGCGAGCGCTCGTAGAGGCCCGGCAGTCGCGCGGTGAGCTGCGGATTGTCGGCCAGCACTGTGCCAAGACCGACGAGAATGGCGTCATGCTGCGCGCGGATATTGAATACGCGGTCGCGCGCTTCGTCGCCGGTGATGGCAACCTGCTTGCGGCCGGCGAGCCCGGCCTTGCCGTCGGCGGAAATCGCCAGCTTGAGCGTCACATGCGGACGTCCGGCGGTGATGCGTTCGATGTGGCCGGCATGGGCGCGGCGCGCCTCGTCGG
This sequence comes from Pseudolabrys sp., assembly GCA_017849615.1. Taxonomy (GTDB): domain Bacteria; phylum Pseudomonadota; class Alphaproteobacteria; order Rhizobiales; family Xanthobacteraceae; genus Pseudolabrys. The sequence goes on from JAFIGS010000020.1 coordinate 7,024, forward strand.
CGAGCAGGCCGACATCGACGGCGATGCCGTTCTCGCGCAGACGCGCATGGCCCTGCCCGGCCACGTCCGGGTTCGGATCCTCGATCGCGGAGACGACGCGCGCGACACCCGCCTTGACGATGGCGTCGGCGCAGGGCGGCGACTTGCCCTCGTGCGAGCACGGCTCGAGCGTGCAATAGAGCGTCGCGCCCTTGGCGGCGCGCCTGGCGCGGCGCAGCGCCTCGACCTCGGCATGCGGGCGACCGCCGGGTTGCGTCCAGCCGCGGCCGACGATCACGCCGTCCTTGACGATGACGCAGCCGACGGCGGGATTGGGCCAGGTGTTGCCGAGGCCGCGCCGGCCGAGCGCCAGCGCGAGACGCATGAAACGTTCGTCCTGGCTGTCATGTTGACTGTCATTCCGGGACACGCCGTCAGGCGTGGACCCGGAATCCATATCCCCAGTGTTCATGATTTGATTCCAGCGGTTATGGATTCCGGGCTCGGCCCTTCGGGCCGCCCCGGAATGACGAAGAAAATCATTTACGGACCGGTCCATCGTCGTCGCCGCGCAGTTCGTCGAGCGCGGCGCGGAAATCCTTGGCTTCGCGGAAATTGCGATAGACCGAGGCGAAACGCACATAGGCGACGTCGTCGATCTCGCGCAAATGCGCCATCACCGCCTCGCCGATCGTCTCCGAGGTGACCTCGTTCTCGCCCATGCTTTCCAGTTCGCGCACGATCTTGGAGACCGTCTGCTCGATGCGCTCGGGCTCGACCGACCGCTTGCGCAAAGCGACCTGCACCGAGCGCATCAGCTTGTCGCGGTCGAACGGCACGCGGCGGCCGTTGCGCTTGATCACCGTGAGCTCGCGCAGCTGCACGCGCTCGAAGGTGGTGAAGCGGAAATTGCAGGACAGGCACACGCGGCGGCGGCGGATCACGGCCGAGTCTTCGGTCGGGCGTGAATCCTTCACCTGCGTATCGAGGCTACCGCAGCTTGGGCAACGCATGTTTCTCTCCCGTCATTCCGGGGCGACGCGAAGCGTCGAACCCGGAATTCAGCCGCACAGTAAGAGTTCGCCTCTGGATTCCGGGTTCGCGCCTACGGCGCGCCCCGGAATGACAAAGGAACGAACAGCCACCCACGTTCTCATCACTGATAAATCGGAAACTTATCCAGCAGCACTTTCACCTTGCCGCGGACCTTTTCCTCGACCAGCGAGTCTTCGGTCACGCCCTTCTGCGCCAGCACGTCCAGCACCTCGACGATCATTTCGCCAACCTGCTTGAACTCGGCGGTGCCGAAGCCGCGCGTGGTGCCGGCCGGCGTGCCGAGACGGATGCCCGAGGTCACCATCGGCTTCTCGGGATCGAAAGGGATGCCGTTCTTGTTGCAGGTGATGTGGCCGCGGCCGAGCGCGGTCTCCGCGACCTTGCCGGTCTGGCGCTTGGGGCGCAGATCGACCAGCATCAGATGGTTATCGGTGCCGCCCGACACAATATCGAGGCCGCCGGCCTTGAGCGTGTCGGCGAGCGCCCGCGAATTGGCGACGATGTTCTTGGCGTAGGTCTTGAACTCGGGCTGCAGCGCTTCGCCGAAGGCGACCGCCTTCGCGGCGATGACATGCATCAGCGGGCCGCCCTGCAGGCCGGGGAACACCGCCGAATTCATCTTCTTGGCGATGGCCTCGTCGTTGCACAGGATCATGCCGCCGCGCGGGCCGCGCAGCGACTTGTGCGTGGTCGTGGTGACGACATGGGCGTGCGGGATCGGCGACGGATGCTCGCCGCCGGCCACGAGACCGGCGAAGTGCGCCATATCCACCATGAGATAGGCGCCGACTTCATCGGCGATCTCGCGGAAACGCTTGAAGTCCCAGACGCGGCTATAGGCGGTGGCGCCGGCGAGAATGAGCTTCGGCTTGGTCTCGCGCGCGATCTTCGCCACCTCATCCATGTCGATGAGCTGGTCCTCGCGGCGCACGCCATAGGGCACCGGCTTGAACCACTTGCCCGACATGTTGACGGGCGAGCCGTGGGTGAGATGGCCGCCGGCATTGAGGTCGAGGCCCATGAAGGTGTCGCCCGGCTGCAGCAGCGCGAGAAACACGGCCTGGTTCATCTGCGAGCCGGAGTTCGGCTGGACGTTGGCGAAATTGCAGCCGAACAGGTTCTTGGCGCGGTCGATCGCGAGTTGCTCGGCGATATCGACGAACTGACAACCGCCGTAGTAGCGGCGACCCGGGTAACCCTCGGCATATTTGTTGGTTAGCACCGAACCCTGCGCTTCCAGCACGGCGCGGGAGACGATGTTCTCGGAAGCGATCAGTTCGATCTCGTCGCGCTGACGACCGAGCTCCTTGCCGATCACGTCGAAAATTTCGGGATCAACATCCTTGAGGGGGGCAGAAAAGAACGTCTGCGTCGTTGCCGACATACCTGTGGTCTCCGGGCGCCTGAAAGGAGAATCAGCGCCGTTTTCGTGGGGATTTCCGGGGGTCCGGTTCGCACCTGCGAATAGCATATCGGCCTCGACCCGCCAAGCGATGGCGCGGACCCGTGCCGGGAGCCGCAAGATGTAGGGAAATCTCAGGGAATCCGCCCCTCGCGGCGCTCGCGGGCAATGCGCGCCGTCAGCTTGGCGAGCGCCAGCTTTTTCAGATCGGACGTGGACGCGCCGGCCGGGCCAACCACCGTCACCTCGATCGCGGTCGCGGCATCGACGGCCGCCACGCGGGCACTGCCGCCAACGACCGTGATCTCGAAATAGACTTCGGATTTGTCCGCCATCGCATGCGCATTATAACCGCCCATCGCCGGTGCAACACGGCCGCCGGCCGGTCGCCCGAACGCGCAGGAGCCTGCGATGGCGCATGTGAACAAGGTCCTGCGATCGATCAACAACCAGGACGCCGACCGCTGCGTCGACATTTTTCGCAGGCCGGACGGAAGCGTCGGCTTCGAGGAATTCCGCCGCGATGCCGAGGACATGCGCGGCTGGTTTGCGATCGGCGGCCATGCCGGCCGTGTCTTCGCAAGCGAAGCCGATGCGCTGGCGGCGGCGCTGGCCGGCGTCGCCTGGCTCGGGCCGGTGATCGGCAGGACCTGACGCGCGCTTGCGCGGCGCCGAAACAACGATTACGCCGCGTCGGCCGCCGCGTGGCGGCGCCGAGGACGACCATGACCAACGCCCAGCTTCTCGCCATGGCGCGGGACAACCTCACCCGCTTCACCGCCGCGCCGGCCCCGGCCGAGGCCTTGCGCCACGCCATCGAGGGGCACGAGATGGTGTTCGCGCTTTACCCGGACGAGAGCCCGCGCGGCTTCGACACCTATCTAATCAAGGGCAAGCCGCTGGTGCCGGGCGCCTCCGACGAAGATCTCGCGCGCTTCACGACCACGGCCGTGCCCTGCGCCGACCTGTCGGAAGCGCTGGCGCTGGAGCGCACCTTCGGCGACACCCGGCCTGGGAAGCATTGAGCGAGGGATAGCGCGCTCACGCGCCTTCGATGATGCGGATGTCGCGATCGACGGCGCCGGGTTTCAGATGCTTGAGGGCCGCCTGGTAGGCCGGGCTGTTATAGGCGGCAAGCGCGGCATCGACGCTGTCGAATTCCAGCACCACCGTGCGCTGTTTGGCGCCCTCGAGCGCGACCACGGGCTCGCCGCGCGCGAGGATCTTGCCGCCGGCGGCTTTCAACGCCGGCCCGGCGGCCTCGCCATAGGCGGCCAGCGCGGCCGGATCGGACACCGAGCGATACATCGCGACCCAGTAGGCTTTGGGCATGAGAACTCTCCGCTGTAATGAAGCATTGCCAGTATTCAGCGCGTGAACGAAGCGGGGCCATGGAATTTACGCGAAGTTATCAAGCGCGGCAAAAACGCTTCCGATAGGCTGCAACCGGTGGATTAACTTTCGGGGGATGCAACCCAATGAAAATGGTGCCGTCAATCGCTGCCTTTCTCACCCTTGCGACTCTCTCCAGCCCCGCTGGCGCCGTTTGCAGCGCCGAAAGCGTCCGTCGCATCGTCGACGATTCAAAGTGGTGTTTCTCCAACGCCGATCAGGACGCACGTAACAATCTTCTTGCTGCCTGCATTCGCGACGCCGATATCGTGCGGAAAGGCTTTCGGGGCTGTCAGGGCGACAGCGGCCCGCGCGATAATTTTGATAGCTGTACCGCCGGCCAACAAATTGACGCGGTACGAGCCGCACTCGCTGAAATCGGCAGCCCGTGTAACAACTAGCACGGCCCGAGTATCGACGCCGAGTTGTTCAAGACGCTGAAAAACAGGCGCGAAAGCCTTCGGTTTCGTCGGTATCCGTCCGCCAGGATCACGCAACCGACAGAACCCCGGCCAGGGGAGGTTTTCCCGGCCGGGGCAAGTCGTCACGCCAGAAGAGGGCAAAGACTTGAAGGCTTCAGTAAAGTCCGAAGCTTACAGGCGATAGAGGATCTGGTCGGTCCAGAAGCGCTCGAGACGGTGCAGCGACTTGTTCAGCGTCGCGAACTCGTCGGCATTGATGCCGCCGACCTGCTCCACCGTGCGCACGTGCTTCTGGTAAAGCGTCTCGACGATGTCGCGCACTTCCTGGCCCTTCGCGGTCAGCTTGATACGGACCGAGCGGCGATCGACGCGCGAGCGCTGATGATCGAGAAATTCCATCTCCACGAGCTTCTTGAGATTGTAGGAGACGTTGGAGCCGAGATAGTAGCCGCGCGTACGCAGCTCGCCGGCGGTCAATTCCTTGTCGCCGATATTGTACAGCAGCAGCGCCTGCACCGAGTTGATGTCGGAGCGACCGCGGCGGTCGAATTCGTCCTTGATGACGTCGAGCAGGCGGCGATGCAGCCGCTCAACCAAGGTCAGAGCCTCCTGATAGAGAGGACGGATGGTGTCGAACCGCACTTCGCGTTCAGCGGGTTCGAGCGTCTTGGCAACGGCTTTCATGTCTAACGCCCCTTTGTTTTTGTACGCTGGCCATTTTTTCGGCCAAGGTGACGAGGCCCTGTTTTCCTCGTCCCTACTGTGCGTCAACTTATGGGGGGCCTTCTAAAATCGACTTAAATAACAGCATAAACATTAGGTTTATTTGCGACGGTGAATCCTTGGTTCACGAATTCAATTGCAATCGCCGCGGCAAGAAGTCGTTCACCCTCTCCGCTCGGCCGTCGTTCCGGCACGTCACGCCGTGCCCGGAGCCGGAATCCAGACACAAATGCAGCGGTTCGGTCTGGATTCCGGGTTCGCAAGCTGCGCTTGCGCCCCGGAATGACAATCAACCGCGGATGAAGCGCACGATGCCAGAAAAATCGCGCCCGCCCTCGCCGCTGTCGGCATAGGCTGAATAGAGCCTTTCCGCCTCGGCGCCCATCTGCGCATTGGCGCCGGCCGCGCGTGCGGCCTCCTGCGCGAGCCGCAGATCCTTGAGCATCATCGCTACGGTAAATCCCGGTTCATAATTGCGGTTGGCCGGCGACGTTGGAACCGGTCCCGGAACGGGACAGTATGTGGTCAGCGACCAGCACTGCCCCGACGATTTCGACGAAATGTCGAACAGCTTCTGGTGATCGAGGCCGAGCTTTTCGGCCATGACGAAAGCTTCCGACACCGCGATCATGGAAATGCCGAGGATCATGTTGTTGCAGATCTTGGCGGCCTGGCCGGTCCCTGCCCCGCCGGCATGCACGATGGTCTTGCCCATTTTCTGCAGGATGGACTCGGCGCGCTGAAACGCCTGCGCGGTGCCGCCGACCATGAAGGTGAGCGTGCCGCCGGCAGCGCCGCCGACGCCGCCGGACACCGGCGCATCGACCATGAACAGGCCCTTCTTCTCCGCTTCGGCCGCAACCGCGCGCGCGCTCTCGACATCGATGGTCGAGCAGTCGATGAGCAGCGTGCCGGGGTTGGCGGCACTGACGATGCCGTTCGGCCCGAGATAGACCTCGCGCACATGCTGCCCGGCCGGCAGCATGGTGATGACGGCGTCGGCGCGCGCGGCGGCGACATGCGCGAACTCGACGGGAGCGCCGCCCGCGTCTTTCAGTTTCGCCACCGAGGCCGGGTTGACATCGACGCCCTCGACCTGATGGCCCGCCTTGATGAGATTGATCGCCATCGGCAGGCCCATATTGCCCAGACCGATGAATGCAATGCGCGCCATGCCGCTTCTCCCTCGTTTTTATTGTCGCCCGGTGCGGACTCTAACGCGGCTCACACCGGCTGCTCACGCGCCGCCTTCAGCGCCAGATAAAGATAGACGGCCAGCATGGCGCCTTCAAACAGGATGGTAATGAAGCCGCGGCCGAACACCTGTGGAAAGAATAGCTGCACCGCGACCATCGAGGCCACGGCGGTGAGCCAGATCACGGCGCCCCAGGCGGCCGCGAGCCACAGGCCGACCGCGGCGACGAGATCGATCACGGCGAAGAAGACCGTGGCGGTCTGCCATGCGATCGAATGGCTGGCGTAAAGGTCTTCCTCGCCGGCGCCGACGCCGCAGATATTGGCCCAGTGGTAGAGCCCCTTGAGCATCGACAGGCCGGCCATGATGCGCAGGAACAGCACCAGGCGATGCGTCCAGCGGCCGACGCCCGGCTCGCCCTCGGGCTCGTGCACCGGCTCGAGATCGCGCAGATCGGCATAAGGATCGGCCGCGCCTGCTCCGCCTAGGGCAGGATCAGTTCGCCGCCATCCAAGGAAGCGAAGTAGGCCTCGATTGCCGCGGTCGTCACTTCGCTCAAAGTCCGGGGATTCCATGTCGGCCTGTTGTCCTTGTCGACGATGACGGCGCGGACGCCTTCGTAGAAATCATGAGCCTCGACGATCCGCGACACGATGCGCATCTCGGCCCACATGCAGGTTTCGAAATCGTGGATAGCGCCGAAGCGTACCTGCGCCAGCGCCAGCTTGAGGGACGTCGGCGACTTTGTACGGATGGTCGCCGCCGTCTTGCCCGCCCATTCGGAATCGACGCTGTTTGTGGCCGCTTCATGATCGAGCCGCTCGAGGATCACCGTGACGTCGTTGCCGGCGAAAATGTGATCGATCAGGTGTCGGCGCTTGCAGATCGGCCCCTCCCCGCCCGGCTCGGCGAAGGCGGCGAGCACGGCATCGACCGACACCGTGCCGGCAAGGCCGTCGAGGAGATCGGGAAATCGCGCCGAGGGAATGCGGTGCGTGGCGAGCCCGGCATAGAGCGCGTCGGCGATGCCGAAGCGCTCGCCGGTGAGCGCGCAATAGGCGCCGAGTTCGCCGGGCATGCGCGGCAGGAACCAGGTCGCGCCGACATCGGGAAAGAAGCCGATCGAGACTTCCGGCATCGCGAAGGAGTATTTGTCGCCGGCGACGCGGTGCGAGCCGTGCACGGAGACGCCGACGCCGCCGCCCATGACGATGCCGTCGATGAGCGCCACATAGGGCTTGCGATAATTCTTGATGGCAATGTTGAGCGGATATTCGTCGCGCCAGAACTGGAGCTGCTCGTCGAAACGCTTGGCGATGCCGAGATCGTAGAGATGGCGAATGTCGCCGCCGGCCGAGAACGCCTTCTCCCCAGCGCCCATGATGACGACACGGGTGACCGCCGCATCGTCGGCCCAGTCGTCGAGCTGCGCGCGCATGGCATTGACCATGCCGTGCGACACGGCGTTCAGCGCCTTCGGCCGGTTCAGCGTGATGAGACCGGCCGCGCCGCGACGCTCGAACAGGATTTCCGGGGCGTCGTTCATAGACCAATCAATTCCCCAACATGCTGCGCGACACGATCACGCGCATGACTTCGTTGGTGCCTTCGAGAATCTGGTGCACGCGCACATCGCGCAGCACGCGTTCGATCGGATGATCGTTGAGATAGCCGTAGCCGCCGAACATCTGCAGGCAGCCATTGACCACCTCGAAGCCGGTGTCGGTGGCAAGGCGCTTGGCCTTGGCGGCAAGCTGCGTCGCCGCCGGCTCCTTGTCGCCCACCGCGACGGCGGCGCGGTGCAAGAGAAGGCGCGCGGCCTCGATCCCGGTGGCGTAATCGGCAATGCGGAATTGCAGCGCCTGAAAGTCGGCGAGCCGGGTGCCGAACTGCTTGCGCTCCTTCATGTATTCGATGGTGCGGTCGAGGCAGAACTGCGCGCCGCCGATCGAGCAGGCGCCGATATTGAGCCGGCCGCCGTCGAGCCCGGCCATGGCGATGCGGAAGCCCTCGCCTTCCTTGCCGATCAGGTTCGATACCGGCACGCGGCAGTTCTCGAACATGACCATCGCGGTCGGCTGCGACTTCCAGCCGAGCTTTTTCTCCTGCGCGCCGAACGACAGGCCGGGCGTGTCCTTCGCCACGGCGATGCAGGAAATGCCGCGCGGCCCCCCTTCGCCGGTGCGCGCCATCACCAGATAGACGTCCGACTTGCCGCCGCCCGAAATGAAGGCCTTGGCGCCGTCCAGCACATAATGGTCGCCGTCGCGCCGCGCCCTGGTGGTGAGGCTCGCCGCGTCCGAGCCCGCGCCCGGCTCGGTCAGGCAGTAGCTGGCAAAATGCTCCATCGAACACAGCTTCGGCAGGAAGCGCTGCCGCGCGTCCTCGCTGCCATAGGTGTCGATCATCCAGGCGACCATGTTGTGGATGGAGATATAGGCGGCGGTCGAGGTGCAGCCCTGCGCCAGTTCCTCGAAGATCAGCGCCGCGTCGAGCCGCGTCAGGCCGGAGCCGCCGACGTCGTCGCGCACATAGATGCCGCCAAACCCGAGCGTCGCCGCCTCGCGCAAGGTCTCGACCGGGAAGACCGAACCGGCGTCCCAGTCGCGCGCATGAGGCATCATGGCGTCGCGGGCAAACTGCCGCGCGGTGGCCTGAAAGGCCTGCTGTTCTTCGGTGAGCGAAAAATCCATCGGCCCGGTCGCCTCCCTGCCGCTTTGCTAGCAGGACGCAAGGCGGCGACCAAGGCCCCCGTTTTGCACAGGATCAGGCGGGCGACGCCACCTTCATCAGGACGAGCCCGAAGACGATCAGCCCCGCGGCGACCACGCGCATGGTGCCGAGATCCTCGCCGAAGTAGACGACGCCGGCAATGAAGGCGCCGACCGCGCCGATACCGGTCCACATCACATAGGCGGTGCCGACCGGGAGGCTGCGCATCGCCAGCGCGAGCAGCACAACGCTGGCAATCATGCCGACCACGGCGATGACCGACGGTACCGGACGGGTGAAGCCATCCGACGCCTTCAGCGCCAATGCCCAGACGATTTCGAGAAGACCTGCAGCGACGAGAATAATCCAGACCATGACGGCCCTCACAATGAGCGCCGGGCCGTCCCGGACAGGGTGTTACGCGCCTTCCGCGCGTTCGAGGTCGTGGCCTCACCCGGCAATGTAGAAATCCGGCCGGCGGGGTCAAGGTGCCCCCGGCATACCTGACAGGTCACGCCAAAGACCTGCCGGGTGGCGGGCGCGGCGCGAAGCGGCTATGAGGATGCCGTCTGGAGTTTCAGCCATGGCCATCAAGTACGGACGCCCCCTGCAACACACCGCGCGCTTCGCCCCCCGCGAGGCGAGCGCGGCGCCGCTCGACCTCACGGTGCGCATGCGCCGCAACCGGCGCAGCGACTGGGCGCGCCGCATGGTGCGCGAGAACGTCGTCACCACCGACGACCTGATCTGGCCGATCTTCGTCATGGACGGCGACAATGCGCGCCAGCCGGTGGCGTCGATGCCCGGCGTCGAGCGCCTCTCCGTCGATCAGGCCGTGCGCGCGGCCGTGCGCGCCGCCGAACTCACGATCCCCTGCATCGCGCTGTTCCCCTACACCGATCCGTCCTTGCGCGACGAGAACGGCACCGAGGCACTCAACGCCGACAATCTCGTCTGCCGCGCCGTGCGCGCCATCAAGAAGGAAGTGCCGCAGATCGGCATTCTCTGCGACGTCGCGCTCGATCCCTACACCAGCCACGGCCATGACGGCCTGTTGCGCGACGACGGCGTCATCATGAATGACGAGACCGTCGAGGTGCTGGTCAAGCAGGCGCTGGTGCAGGCCGAGGCCGGCTGCGACATCATCGCGCCATCGGACATGATGGACGGCCGCGTCGGCGCCATCCGCGAAGGGCTCGATGCCGCAAAACTGCTCGACGTGTCGATCATGGCCTATGCGGCGAAATACGCCTCGGCCTTCTACGGTCCGTTCCGCGACGCCGTCGGCTCGTCGAAGACGCTGAACGGCGACAAACGCACCTATCAGATGGACCCGGCCAATGCCGACGAGGCATTGCGCGAGGTGGCGCTCGACATCGAGGAAGGCGCCGACATGATCATGGTCAAGCCGGGCATGCCCTATCTCGACATCTGCGCACGGGTGAAGGACGCCTTCGGCATGCCGACCTTCGCCTACCAGGTGTCGGGCGAATACGCGATGATCATGGCCGCCGCCAATAACGGCTGGCTCGACGGCGAGCGCGCGATGATGGAAAGCCTCATGGCCTTCAAGCGCGCCGGCTGCGACGGCGTGCTGACTTATTTCGCGCCGCGCGTGGCGGAGAAGTTGCGTAGCGGTTTTTAACTCTGTCATTCCGGGGCGCGGGCGCTTTAGCCCGCGAGCCCGGAATCCATAACCCCAGCGCTGCGGCGTATGGATTCCGGGCCCGGCTCCTGCGTAGCCGTCCCGGAATGACAGTATCGGTACATCGTGCCCTAGCGTCCCCGCCCGTCCATCGAATAGCGCCCTGCCCCGGTGCCGGCCAGCATCAGGAAGGCGCCGCAGATCGACAGGTTCTTCATCGCATGAATCATGTTGTTGGCCTGCTCGGGGCCGGCCGGCTCGTTCCAGAAGTCGTGGAAGAAATAGGTCGTGATCGCGGTGAAGACGATGAGCCCGATGGCCGCCAGCCGCGTCTGCAGCCCGACCGCGATCAACAGCGCGCCGGCGACTTCAGTGACGGCGGCGAGCGTGGCAAGGATCATCGGCTGCGGCAGGCCCTTCGCCGCCAGCATCTCGGCGACGCCGCCCAAGTCAGTGAACTTCTGGAAACCGGACATCAGATAGATCACGACCAGCGCGATGCGCCCGATCAGCAGGGCGGTGTCCGCGAGCGGCGACGTGGCATAGGCCGGGCCGACCGGCGTCATGGCGTGCGACATGTCTCATCTCCGTGGCGAGAGCGCACTCAACCCAGAACGCCGACCGGACGCCCCGGGTTCCCCGCTCAATCCGGCATCGGCCCCGAGCCCAGCCGCTTCGGCTTGTAGCCATCGGCGGCGAGCGCCTCCATAACCTCGCGGGCGTGGGCGGCGTCGCGTGTCTCGATGGTGACGTCGAGGCTGGCGCCCTTGGCCGGCACGTCCAGCAGCAGCCGGCGGTGCTCGACCTCCAGGATGTTGGCGCCGAGCTGGCCGAGGCGCGTCGCGATGATGCCGAGCACGCCCGGCTGGTCCGGGATGATGAGCCGGAAGGCGACGATGCGCGTCTCGCGCTCGAGCTCGCGCACCATGATGGAGGCGAGAATGCGCGGGTCGATATTGCCGCCGCACAGGATGAGGCCAACGCGTTTACCCTTGAAACGCACCGGCTCGGCCAGCAGCGCGGCCAGCCCGGCGGCGCCGGCGCCCTCGGCCATGGTCTTCTGCAGCGTGAGATAGGCGTTCACCGCGCGCTCGAGATGCGCCTCATCAACGAGCACGACGTCGGAGACGAGGTCGCGGATGATCGGCAGCGTCAGCTTGCCGACATTCTTGACCGCAATGCCTTCGGCGAGCGTCGGCCCGCCGACGGGGCGATTGCCGTGCTCCAGCGCGTTCCATACCGCGGGATACAGCAGCGCCTCGGCGCCGATCACCTCGATCTTCGGATTGCGCGCGCGGGCGGCGATGGCGTTGCCGGAGATCAGCCCGCCGCCGCCGATCGGGATCACCATCATGTCCAGATCAGGCACGTCCTCGAACATTTCGAGCGCAATGGTGCCCTGCCCGGCGATCACCTTCTCGTCGTCATAGGGATGCACGAGCGTCATGCCGCGCTCGGCCTGGATCGCCTCGCAGCGCGCCTGCGCGTCGGCCACGGTTTCGCCGTGCAGCACCACCTCGGCGCCATGCGAGCGCGTCGCCGCCACCTTCACATGCGGCGTCGTCACCGGCATGACGATGGTGGCCGGGATGCCGAGCCGCGCGGCGTGATAGGCGACCGACTGGGCGTGGTTGCCGGCCGACATGGCGACCACGCCGCGTTTGCGTTCCTCATCGGTCAGCGACGACAGCTTGTTGAGCGCGCCGCGGTCCTTGAACGAATTGGTGACCTGAAGATTCTCGTATTTGACGAACACCTCGGCCCCGGTCAGCGCCGACAGCCGCGGCGCCGGCAGCATCGGCGTGCGCAGCACCGCCCCGGCGATCACTTTCCGCGCGGCCTCGATATCGGCGATGGTGACGGTCACGAAAGGCTCCGATTCTGGCAGTTCTGCCGCACCATGCCGCAGGTCGGCCCGGCATGCCAATTGCCTTGCCAACCGGCCGCCGCCCCTTGCGGAGGCTTCGGCGGCGGGCCATTTCCGGGTATGATGGCGCAAACTACAGAGTCTCGGGGCCCTTGAATGTCGATTTCGATGGATGTCCGGCCGCATGCCTATGATCCGGACCTAAATCCTGAATTCTTCGAGGGCGTGCTGGCGCGACGAATCCTGGCCTTCCTCATCGATTTCGTGTGCATCGGCGCGCCGGTCATTCTGGCGGCCATGATCATCTTCGTGTTCGGCATCGTCACGCTCGGCCTCGGCTGGGCGCTGTACTGGCTGCTGCCGCCGGCCTCCGTCATCTGGGCCGTTGTCTATTTCGGCCTCGGCGTCGCCGGCGAGCGCTCGGCCACCGTCGGCATGCGGGTGATGGATCTGGAGATGCGCACCTGGTACGGCGCGCCGGCCTATTTCGTGCTCGGCGCCGTCCACGTCATCCTGTTCTGGATTTCGGTGTCGGCGCTGACGCCGTTCATTCTGCTGGTCGCGTTCCTGAACCGCCGCAAGCGGCTGCTGCACGACATCCTGCTCGGCACCGTGATCGTCAACAATGCCGAACGGGCCGCTGCCCTGCGCGGCTTTGCCGCCACCCCGGCGCGGCCGCTTTGACGCCGGGGCCGGGTCGCGCGATGCTGGAGGGAAACATCATGTCCTGGCGCGTTGAATGACAGACCAACCGACAGACCGGAAACCGTGACCCAGCACTCCCGCGACACGCCGCAATTCTACCTGACCGCGCCATCGCCCTGCCCGTACCTCAAGGGCCAGGAAGAGCGGAAGGTGTTCACGCATCTGGTCGGCTCGCGCGCCGGCGAGCTCAACGACCTTCTGACCCATGGCGGTTTCCGCCGCAGCCAGTCGATCGCCTACCGGCCGGCTTGCGAGACCTGCCGCGCCTGCGTCTCGGTGCGCGTCGTGGTCAAGGACTTCCAGCCGTCGCGCAACATGCGGCGCAACCTCGATCTCAACAGCGACGTCATCGGCGACATGCGCGCGCCGGCGCCGACCTCGGAGCAGTATTCGGTCTTCCGCGCCTATCTCGATGCCCGCCACCGCGACGGTGGCATGGTCGATATGACCGTGCTCGACTACGCCATGATGGTCGAGGACAGCCATGTCGAGACCCGCGTCGTCAACTACCGCAGGCGCGACGCCGATTCCGGCTTCACGCACCGCGGCGGCGGCGATCTGATGGCGGTGGCGCTCACCGACGTTCTGTCGGACGGGTTGTCGATGGTCTATTCGTTCTTCGACCCGGAAGAAGCGCACCGCTCGCTCGGTACCTTCATGATCCTCGACCACATCGAGCGCGCCAGGGCGATGGGCCTGCCTTACGTCTACCTCGGCTACTGGGTGCGCGGCTCCAAGAAGATGGACTACAAGGGCCGCTTCCTGCCCCAGGAGCGCCTGCTGCCGGCGGGGTGGACACGGGTGGACCGGTAGCGCCCCACGGGTTGCCGCGTGCCGGTGTGGCTATCGAACGACATGGCGCCGTGGTAAGCGCGCCGGAGTGATCCCTCCGCGAGCAACTTCATGAGATCCGCCAAGACGCCCGCCGGCCCGGCCAACGCGCCGGCTCCCTTCGATCCCGCCGCGGCCGGCTGGACGCCCTACAGCGACGAAGGCTTCATCGGCCTCGTCGGGCCGTTCTGGCAGCGCTCGCATGGCGACGGCTTCCACTACGCCTTCCTCGCCGAGCCCAAGCACCACAACCTGCGCGGCGTCGTGCAGGGCGGCATGATCATGACCTTCGCCGACCGCGCCATGGGCATGGCGGCGCGTCACGCCAACCACAACCAGCCGCAGGCCACCATTCAGCTCGATGTGCATTTCATCGACGCGGTGGAGATCGGCGAATTCGTCGAGGCGCATTGCCGGGTCGTGCGCAAGACGCGCACGCTGATCTTCATGGAGGCCGACCTTGTCGTTGGCCCGCGGGTCGTGGCGACCGCGCACGGCGTGTGGAAGATCTTGCGGGCGAAGGCGGGTTAACAGCCGTCGTAGCCCGGATGGAGCGAAGCGTAATCCGGGATTGAACGCGCGATGCAAGCCCCGGATTTCGCTGCGCTCATCCGGGCTACACGCGCCGCTCCGCTACGATCACTCTTCCGTCTTCTTCGCCGCCGGCGCGCCGCGGAACTTGTTGTTCTTCGGCAGGCCCTGCGCGATGCGGCCGGCATCGGCGCGGTTGCCGCGCCAGTCCTTGAGGTCCTTCATCGTCAGGGTCTGGGTGCGCCCGGCCCCGTCGACCCATGACAGGCCGTCGGCGGCCTTGAAGGTCGTGATGTCGGACAGGCCCTTCTGCAGATAGCGCTGCAGGCGCACGCCGCGGCCCTTGGTCATTTCCGGCACCTGATCCAGGCCGAACACCACCATCTTGCGGTTCTCGCCGATGACCGCGACGGTGTCGCCGTCGACGACATTGAGCGCGGCGGCCTTGTCGGGCGCCTTCAGGTTCAACACCTGCTTGCCCTTGCGCGTCGTGCCGAGGCACTCGTCCTCGGGCACGACGAAGCCGTTGCCGTCATAGCTGACGACAAGGAACTTGCGCCCGCCCTGGTACGCGAGACCCGAGACGATATCGGCATCGGCGTCGATGTCGAAGAACATGCGGATCGGTTCGCCATGGCCGCGGCCGCCCGGCAGCTTGGAGGCGTCGAGCGTGTAGAACTTGCCGTTGCCGGCGAAGATCAGGATCTTGGCCGTGGTCTCGGTCTGGAACGCGAATTTCAGCGCGTCGTCGGTCTTGAACGAAACGCCGGACAGATCGAACTGGTGGCCGCGCAGCGCGCGGATCCAGCCCTTCTCCGACACCACCACCGTGATCGGCTCGCGCACGGCGAGCGCTTCCTCGATCGCGGCCTCGTCATGCTCGAGCGCGGTGGAGAATTCGGTGCGCCGCTTGCCGAGTTCGGTCTTGGGGCCGAACTGCGTTTTCAGCTCCCTGACCTGCGCGGCGATCGCCTTCCACTGCAGATCGGTCGAGCCGATCAGCTTCCGAAGACCGGCGGCCTCCTCGGTGAGCTTCTTCTCCTCGCCGCGGATTTCCATTTCCTCGAGCTTGCGCAAGTTGCGCAGGCGCATGTTGAGGATGGCGTCGGCCTGCACCTCGGTGATCTTGAAGGTCTTGATCAGGACCGGCTTGGGCTCGTCCTCGGTGCGGATGATCTTGATGACCTTGTCGAGGTTCAGATAGGCGACGAGGTAGCCGCCGAGCACTTCGAGGCGATGCTCGATCTCGGCCAGACGATGCCTGGAGCGGCGCAAGAGAACGTCGCGGCGATGCTCCAGCCATTCGGTCAGCGCCTCGGCGAGGCCAAGCACCTTGGGGATGCGGCCTTTCACCAGCACGTTCATGTTCAGCGGAATGCGCGTCTCGAGCTCGGTGAGCTTGAAAAGCGACTCCATGAGGATCGTCGCATCCACCGTGCGCGCCCGCGGCTCGATGACCAGGCGCACGTCTTCGGCGGACTCGTCGCGGATGTCGGCGACCAGCGGCAGCTTGCGCTCGTTGAGCAACTCGGCGAGCTTCTCGACGAGGCGCGACTTCTGCACCAGCCACGGCATCTCCGTGATGACAATGTTGTAGGTGCCGCGCGCACCCTCCTCCACGTTCCATTTGGCGCGCACGCGGAACGAGCCGCGGCCCGTGTTGTACGCCTCGGCGATGGCTTCCGGCGGATCGACGATGATGCCGCCGGTCGGGAAATCGGGACCCTTGACGTATTTCAGCAAAGTCTTGGAGCGCGCGTTCGGCGTCTCGATCAGATGCAGCGCGGCGTCGGCGAGCTCGGCGATGTTGTGCGGCGGGATCGACGTCGCCATGCCGACCGCGATGCCCTGCGAGCCGTTGGCCAGCAGGTTCGGGATGGCCGCCGGCAGCACCACCGGCTCGTCGTTGGAGCCGTCATAGCTGGGGCGGAAGTCGACCGCGTCCTCGTCGATGCCGTCGAGCAGCAGCTTGGCCACTTCGGTGAGGCGCGATTCCGTGTAACGCATCGCCGCCGCGTTATCGCCGTCGATATTGCCGAAGTTGCCCTGGCCGTCGACCAGCGGGTAACGCTGCGCGAAATCCTGCGCCAGACGCACCATGGCGTCGTAGATCGCCTGGTCGCCATGCGGATGGAAGTTGCCCATCACATCGCCGACCACCTTAGCCGACTTCTTGAAGGCGGCGCCCGGATCGAGGCGCAGTGAGCGCATCACGTGCAGGATGCGGCGGTGCACCGGCTTGAGCCCGTCGCGCGCGTCCGGCAGCGCCCGGTTCATGATGGTGGACAGCGCGTAGGCCAGGTAGCGCTCTTCCAGCGCCGACTGCAGCGCCACCGGCTCGACGATGCCGCCCGGCGGGCCGCCGTTATTGGAGGGAATCACTTTTTTTGCCATGCGGCACGGGATACTGCGGCACGGCGGGTCGAACAAGGCCCCCGAATCGTCCCGGTCCGGGGCCCATGAACCGCCGATGAATGCGTCAGCCAGCCAAGATTCGAAAATTCGTCGCTATCGTGCGAACCGGAAGCGACTTCGGGCGTTCCTTGCGGCGGAAATCCGCGCTGGAACCAAAACGACGGATTCTGCGCAATGGCCAATTGTCGGCTGAAGTTGTGATCCCTGTCACAGCCGGAACCTTGCGGCCCGGCATGATGCACCAACAACCGGCGCCACCTTCACGGCGTCGTTACCCGGAGGAAATAAAATGCGCGCCTTGATCCTTTCGTCCCTGTTCGCCGTGGGCCTCGGGCTCGCCGGTGCCACGTCAGCCAGCGCCGCGCCGATCGCCGACATCAACGCCGCCGTGGCCGGCCAGACCGCGGTCGATCATGTCCAGTATTACTACCGCCACCGCCCGCGCCATCGCGTACGCTGCAACAACGTCCGCGTCTGCCGCATGACGCCGTGGGGCCGCCGCTGCCACTGGGAACGCATCTGCCGCCGCTGGTAATCGCGAATTCTGACGATCTTCAAACGGCCCGGCGGCATCGCCGGGCCGTTTTGCATTAATTTTATCTCGCGGAGAGCATCCGCCGCCGGCCGGGCCTATAATTTGAAACTACGATTCCAAATTCGATCGGCGCAGGCTTCAAGCTGTGCCGGTCGAATGCTTCACCAAGCCCCAACCGGAGAAAACCCAATGCGTAAGCTTGCGCTGTCGGCTCTCGTCACCCTCGGTCTCGGTCTTGTCGTGTCATCGGCCGCCGTGGCCGCGCCGCTATCGGCCGGCGCTGCCGGTCTGAGCACCGCGACGATCTCGGCCTCGCTGATCGAACAGACCGCCGTGCGCTGCCGCAACGTCCGCGTCTGCCGCATGACGCCGTGGGGCCGCCGCTGCCGCGTCGACCGCGTCTGCCGCCGCGTCTGGTAAGCGCGACCGTCCGCGCGATGAGAAAAGGCCCGGCAAATCGTCGGGCCTTTTCATTTGATTATCGTCAGGCGACCTTGGGCACCGCCCGCGCCAGCGCCGCGAGAAAATGCATGCGCTCATCGGCGAGCTGCATGCCGCGCGGCTCCAGCACGTGGCGAGCCAGGAAAAAACCGGTGAGCGCGAAGCCGTCATCCAGATCGCTGCCGCGAGGATTGACGCCCGCGTCGAGGAGAAACGGCGGCAGCTTGAACATGCGGTCGGCATAAGGCGCCCCCGCCTCGCGCGACACCGCCCGGCCCGATTTCGGCGAAACGTAGATCAGGTCTTCGGTGGCGCCGGTGGCGGCGCATTCTTCGAGATCCAGGCCGAAGCCGAGTTCGGACAGAAGCTGCATCTCGAAGCGCGCGACTTCCGGCGCCGCCCAGGCCGCATTCTCGAGACCGTCCAGGATGGTTTCGAATTCGACGAACAGACCCTCATGCGGGTCGCGCTCGGGCAACAGCCGCATCAGCGCGGCAAGGTGCGACACGCCATAGATGGCATGCGGCGAACCGAAGTAGTTGGACGCGCGCTGGCGCAGCGGCTCGACGGTGTAGTTGCCCATGTGATCTTCGAGCCGGGCGCGCCACGTCGCGGACACGCTGTTGCCGGGCTGCAGCACCGGTTTCATGCGCGTGCCGAAACCGCCACGCACCATGCCGACATGGCGGCCGTGCTCGCGCGTCATCAGCTCGAGGATGGCGGACGCTTCCCCATGCCGCCGCACGCCGATCACGATGCCTTCATCGGTCCATTGCATGTCTGTCGTTCGTCATTCCGGGCACGAGAGATCGGCGAGCAAGCCCGCAAGACATACTCCTGGAATCGGGGGAAATCACGGTGCCGCGTGACCCTTTGACGACCTGCCGCGAGAAAATCCACCGCTTGACGAGCAACGTGTATAATTGCATTATTCCCGCTTTGGTTGCAAATCGCGACCGGCGAGTTCGACTTCGGTTGCGTCAGTGGGGAGACGGCAATGTCGAAAGTGCTCGGAAAGGCGACTTACAGCGCCTATCGCCAGGACAACATCGTTCACGTGATCGCCGAGGGCGAAAAGCCCTACCTGCAGACGAAGGTGACGATCGAGCAACTGCCCTTCATGATCTACCCGCCAATCTACGCGCTGTATTTCGAAACATCAGGCATCACCATTCCCGTCATCGTTCCCTTCGTGATCGAACGGGCCATCACCAACTTTCCATCGAGCGCCAAATCGATTTCGATCGAGGACGCAACCGGCCACCATTCGATCCCGATCGACACGCGCGCAAGCGCCTCGACCGGCGCGCACGCCCTGGCCCTGAGCGAAGCGGCGGCCGCCGGCAATGTCTGCGTATTCCGGCAACTGGGCACGGAGCGACTGCTGATCGCCGCTTGCGATGCCATCCTGCCCGCCATCTATACCCGGGTTTTTGGCCCCGCCAGCTACGCCGAATGTCAGCAATATGTGGCGACCCACGCCCTGCGGCCGGTTTTCGATGTCCGGAAGGAAAGTTTCAAGGCGTGGATCGACTTCATGCCGGGCGGCCCGCCAAAGCTGATCGTCATCGGCGAAGTGACCACCGGACCCGCAATCGGCGTTCAACTGATCAAGGCCGTGCCGCAGGGCATCAACCCCAACATCCTCATCCTCGATATCGTCCTGACGCCGGGTACGGGCCGGGTCAGCACGCCGGTGCCGCAGCCCGTGCGCTACGAGGAATCCCCGCCCGCCAACACATACACCGATGTCACCATTCGCTCGGGCGCCGACAGCTTCACGATACCCGTCGGACAAACGCATTAGGTCGTCGAGGTTACAGCAAACGGAGGTGAGCCATGCCCGCAGCGAAGCCGCTTTCCCTTTCCGCAAGCCGGATGACGAGCGACGTCAGAAAGGCCGTGGACGCGGCCTTGAGCAAACACAAGCTCCAGAACCTGCAGGTTGGCGACGGACTGGCCATTTCGTCCGGCATCGTCGGCTTTATCGTCACCGACAACGAGCTCGGCAAGAAATCGATCGCCGACATCTCCGGTCTCGCAGCATCCGTGGCCACGTCACTCAATGGCGGCGAACCGGCCACCATCATCAAAGGCGGTCAGATCATTGTCGGCTTCATGCCGCCCACCGGCGTCGCTTCGATCAAGGATTGATCCGTGAACGCCGAGGAGCGGCAGGTTCGCTGCCCGAGCGCACAGCCGGGCATGGAAAAGTTGCGGGTGCTCGGCGTTGTCGCGCCGACGCCGGAGGGGCCGCGCGTCGCCTACCTCCGCCACGATGTCGAAGCCAGCGACGACGTGCTGGCCTTGGCCGCGCCCGTTCAGCCGACCGAGGTGTTTCGCCTCAGCGGAAGCTGCGCCGGCGGCACATGCGCGCATTTTCAGGGCCAGCGCTGCCGGTTGGCGGAGAGGGTCGTCAGCATGTTGTTGCCGGTGGTGTCGGCGTTGCCGCCGTGCCGGATCCGGCCGTCCTGCCGGTGGTATGTTCAGGAAGGGCGCGAGGCCTGTCTTCGCTGCCCGCAGATCGCGACGCTGGACGTCGCCGATCCGCATCGCAGCGCGCTCGCCAGGCCCGGCTGAGCACCCCGCCCGGGTACGATCCTACTCCCGCGGGAACTCCAGCCCCATGGCGCGGTAACGCTCCGGATCGTCACCCCAGCCCTCGCGCACCTTCACGAACAGGAACAGGTGCACCTTGGCGTCGGCAATCTCGGCGATGTCCTTGCGCGCCGCCTCGCCGATGGCGCGCAGCGTCTGGCCGCCCTTGCCGATCACAATCTTGCGCTGGCTCTCGCGCTCGACAAAAATCGTCTGCTCGATGCGCACATCGCCGCCGCGCAATTCCTTCCACTGCTCGGTTTCGACGGTGGAGTGATACGGCAGTTCCTGATGCAGGCGCTCGAACAGCTTCTCGCGGGTGATCTCGGCCGCGAGCTGACGCATCGGCGCGTCGGCGATCTGGTCTTCCGGATAGAGCCAGGGGCCGGCGGGCATGCGCCCGGCCAGCCATTTCTTCAGATCGACCACGCCGTCGCTCTTGAGCGCCGAGACCATGAACGTCGTTTCGAACTTCGCCTTCTCGTTGGCCGCCTTGGCCAGCCCGAGCAGACTGTCACGCGGCACGACGTCGATCTTGTTGAGGATCAGGATCTTCGGCCCCTTCACGTCCTGAAGCCGGTCGAGGATCGGCTCGATGTCCTCATCGAGCCCCTTGCGCGCGTCGATCAGCACGGCGGTCAGATCGGCCTCGTGGGCGCCGCTCCACGCCGTCGTCACCATGGCGCGGTCGAGGCGCCGCTTGGGCGCGAAGATGCCGGGCGTATCGACGAAAATGATCTGCGACGGGCCCTCGACGCTGATGCCGCGGATCAGCGCGCGCGTCGTCTGCACCTTGTGCGAAACGATGGTGACCTTGGAGCCGACCAGCGCATTGAGCAGGGTCGACTTGCCGGCGTTCGGCGCGCCGATCAGCGCCACGAATCCGCAGCGCGTGCCCTCGCCCGCGGCGCCACCGGTTTCAGTTTCGTTCATCACATCTTGTCCAGTTTGACGCCGACGCTGGTCAGCATGGCCGCCGCCGCCGCCTGTTCGGCGGCGCGCTTCGATGTACCGACGCCTTCGGCGGGCGGCTTGTCAGGCAGCACGACCGCGATCCTGAACTGCGGATCGTGATGCGGCCCGGTCCGCGCGACTTCCTTATAGGCCGGCGTCGGCAGACCGCGCGCCTGCGCCCATTCCTGCAGCATGGTCTTGGCGTCGCGGGTCGGCTTGAGCGACTGGACCATGCGGTCCTGCCAGAACTTGGCGATCAGCGCCTCGGATGCCGGATAACCGCCATCGACGAACACGGCGCCGACCAGGCCCTCGCAGGCGTCCGCGAGAATGGTGGTGCGCAGCCGTCCGCCGGCATGGGATTCCGAATTGCCGAGCCGCAGTTCGGGGCCGAGGTCCATGTCTTTCGCGACCGCGGCGCAGGTTTCCTTGCGCACCAGATCGGCCAGCCGCTTCGACAGTTCGCCTTCGTTGGCCTTGGGGAAGTTGCGATACAACATGTCGGAAATGACGAGACCGAGCACGTGGTCGCCGAGAAACTCGAGCCGCTGATAGCTCGAGACCCGGTTCTGCGGCCCGCCCGACAGCGCCGAGATATGGGTGAGCGCCCGCTCGAGCAGCGACTTGTCGGAAAAGCTGTAGCCAATCCTCGCTTCGAGCCCCGAGCGGTCTTTGACCTTGCGGCTCATCGGACGATCGAGAACAGCCTGTTCCAGCGCACCGAGACGGGCCAGCGCCAGAACTGCCAGGCCTGTTCGCCTTCATTGACCGAGAAGAAGATGATCTGCGCCTTGCCGACGAAGTTCTCGAACGGCACGAAGCCGACCGACGAGAAGCGGCTGTCGGTGGAGTTATCGCGGTTGTCGCCCATCATGAAATAGAAACCGGGCGGCACGACGTATTCTTCGGTGGTCTGCGGAAAGCGCGAGTGATCGGTCGAGCAGTCGAGGATGTTGTGCGCCACGCCGTTCGGCAGCGTCTCGCGCCACTGCTTGACGCGGTCGATGAACGGATTGGGACAGGCCGCCTCACCGACGAAGTCGGCGATGCGCTCCATCTTCACCGGCGCGCCGTTGATCGACACCACGCCGTCGGTGATGCGGATCTTGTCGCCCGGCAGGCCGATGATGCGCTTGATGTAGTCGGTCGAGGTGTCCGACGGCAGGCGGAAAACGACGACATCGCCGCGCTCCGGCGTCAGGCCGCCGGGGACGCGCCCGGAAAACAGCGGCAGCGACAGCGGCAACGAGTACTGGCTGTAGCCATAGGAGTATTTGGAGACGAACAGATAGTCGCCGACCAGCAAGGTCGCCTTCATCGAGCCGGACGGAATGTTGAACGGCTGGAACAGGAAGGTGCGGATCACGAGGGCGATGATCAACGCATGAAAGATGACGCGGATCGTTTCGCCGACGCCGCCTTCTTGCCGCTTACTGGATGCCACGCTCATTGCGCCTTTCGGTCCTGGCTGATGCGAACGCGACGTGAAGGTCCGCAATGCGCCCCGGCGATCTTGTAGCCGCTGCCCTTATGCAGCGCAATGAAGTTCCCTCAAAACCGGGCGTAACTCGCTGGAAAACATCGAATTATCCGGCCTCAGCGGGAGTCGGCGGGGTTGACCGCGGGAATCGCCTGGATGATGACGATGGCCTGCGACAGCGGCCCCTCGTCCGTCATCGACAGGTCGATCCGGGGCTCATGGCCGGCCGGCATCAGCGACTGGAGCCGCCGCAGCGCCCCGCCGGTCAGGCGCAAGGTCGGCCGCCCGCCCGGCAGGTTGACCACCCCCATGTCGCGCCAGAACACGCCATGGCTCATGCCGGTGCCGAGCGCCTTGGCGCAGGCCTCCTTGGCGGCAAAGCGCTTGGCATAGGTCTCGACGCGGTTCTTGCGGCGGTCGGCCTTCTCGCGCTCGATCGGCGTGAAGATGCGCGACAGGAAGCGCTCGCCGTGGCGCTCGATCGTCTTGGCGATGCGGCGGGCATCGCACAGGTCGGAACCGAGACCGACGATCATTGGTACTTCTTCTTGCGCATGACCTGATCCGAAAACCGGTTCCCACTTTTCGGGGTCATGCGCGAACGCGGGCCCGGCCGCGGTCCATGGCGGCGCGCATGAACTTGATGGTCTCTGCAAGGCCTTCGAACACCGCCTCGCCGATCAGGAAATGGCCGATATTGAGTTCGACGATCTGCGGCAGCGCCGCGATCTCCTCGGCGGTGGCGTAGTCGAGACCGTGTCCGGCGTGAACCTCGAGGCCGAGACCGGCGGCGAGTTCGGCGCCTTTCACGATCGCCTGCCACTCGGCCTGGGCCTTGTCCTTGTGGCCATCGGCCAGAGCCTCGCACCAGGCGCCGGTGTGGATCTCGATCACCGGCGCGCCGAGCGCGGCCGCGGTCTCGATCTGCTCCGGCTGCGCGCCGATAAACAACGAGACGCGAATGCCGGCGTGCTTGAGCTTGTGAATGACCGGCTTGAGGTGCGCCTGCTGGCCCGCGACGTCGAGGCCGCCTTCGGTGGTGCGCTCCTCGCGCTTCTCCGGGACAAGGCAGCAGGCATGCGGCTGCGTCTTCAGCGCGAGCGCCACCATCTCGTTTGTCGCCGCCATTTCGAAATTGAGCGGCTTGTCGATCTCCGTCTTGAGGCGGGCCATGTCGTCGTCGCGGATATGGCGCCGGTCCTCGCGCAGATGCGCTGTGATGCCGTCGCAGCCCGCGGCGATGGCGAGCTTGGCCGCGCGCACCGGGTCGGGATGCCGCCCGCCGCGTGCATTGCGGATGGTGGCGACGTGATCGATGTTGACGCCGAGGCGCAGCTTGGAGGCCATGACTTATCTTCCGTTCGTCCCCGCGAAAGCGGGGACCCAATCGTATCATTCGACGGAGGGATCAGCTCCCGGGTTCCCGCTTGCGCGGAAACGAACGGAGCGTGGCGCACCGCCCTTGCCCTCACCCATTCACGCGCTCCGCCTTCGCGACCATCGGCTTCGCCCTCAGTTGCGACAGGATGTCGTTGAGGTGCTTGAGATCGTACACTTCGAGATCGATCAGCACATCGGTGAAATCCGGCGCGCGGCGCGTCATCGCGATGTTGTCGATATTGCCGTCGTGCTCGGCGATGACCTGCGCGATCTGCGCCAGCGAGCCGGGCTCGTTGGCCGACTGCACGGTGATGCGCGCCGGAAAGCGCCGCACCGATTCCTCGGCATCCCAGCGCACGTCGAGCCAGCGCTCCGGCTTGTCCTCGAATTCCGCCAGAGCCTGCGACTGGATCGGGTAGATCGTAATGCCCTCGCCCGGCGACACGATGCCGACGATACGGTCGCCCGGCACGGCGCCGCCATCGGGCGCAAAGCGGATCGGCAGATCGCCGCTGATGCCGCGGATCGGAATCGCCGGACCGGTCGAATCCGGCACCTTGAACTTCACCGACTTGAACTTGCGCAGGCCGAACCAGCCGCCGCCGGTCTCGGCCTTGGGCCGCGCCGCCGCATTGGCGGCCGCGCGTTCTTCCTTGTAGTCGGGGTACATGGCGCGGGCGACGTCGGACGCCTTGAGTTCGTTGCGGCCGACCGCGGCCATCACGTCCTCGAGCGAGGCGCGGGCCAGGCGGGGCAGCGCGCCGATCAGCTTGTCGTCCGAATAGGTCATCTTGGCGCGCTGGAACAGACGCTCGACCATGCGGCGGCCGAGCCCGGCATATTGCTCGCGCACCGCGGTGCGCGTCGCGCGCCGGATCGCCGCGCGCGCCTTGCCGGTGACGACCAGCGCTTCCCATGCCGACGGCGGCGACAACTGCGCCTTCGAGGTGAGGATTTCGACCTCGTCGCCGTTCATCAGTTCCGACGTCAGCGGCGCGATCTTGCCGTTGATCTTCGAGCCGACCGCGGTGTTGCCGACGTCGGTATGCACGGCATAGGCAAAGTCGATCGGCGTCGCCTTGCGCGGCAGCGCGATCAGCTTGCCCTTCGGCGTGAAGCAGAACACCTGATCGTGAAACAGCTCGAGCTTGGTGTGCTCGAGGAATTCTTCCGGGTTCGAAGCCTCCGCCAGCGCTTCGATGGTGCGCCGGAGCCAGGCATAGGCGCTCGATTCCCGCGACAGCATTTCGGTCGGCGTGCCGACGCCGTCCTTGTAGAGCGCGTGCGCGGCGATGCCGTATTCGGCGATCTGGTGCATTTCCCTGGAGCGGATCTGCAGTTCGACGCGCTGCTTGCCGGGGCCGATCACGGTGGTGTGGATCGAGCGATAGTCGTTGGCCTTGGGCGTCGAAATGTAATCCTTGAAACGCGTCGGCACCATCGGCCAGGTCGTGTGCACGATGCCGAGCGCCTGATAGCACTCGGTCACGCTGCCGACCACGACGCGGAAGCCGTAGATATCAGACAACTGCTCGAAGCCGACGCCCTTGCGCTCCATCTTGCGCCACACCGAATAGGCGCGCTTGCGCCGCCCGGTGACGCTTGCGGTAATGCCGCGTTCGGCGAGCTTGCGCGTGAGCTGCTGTTCGATCTCGGAGATGAGCTGCGCATTGAACGCGGCGATGGAATCGAGACGCGCGCTGACCACCTGATAGGCATCCGGATAAAGCTCCCGGAACGCCAGGTCGTCGAGCTCCTCGCGCATCTCGTGCATGCCCATGCGGCCGGCGAGCGGCGCATAGATTTCCAGCGTTTCCTCCGCCGTGCGCCGGCGCGAGGCCGCCGGCATGTATTCCAGCGTGCGCATGTTGTGCAGGCGGTCGGCGAGCTTGACCAGCAGGACGCGCACGTCGTCGACGATGGCGAGCAGCAGCTTGCGGAGATTTTCCGCCTGCTTGGCTTCCTTGGTGACGAGGTCGAGCTTCTTGAGCTTGGTCAGGCCCTCGACCAGCGCGCCGATGTCCTTGCCGAACAACTGGTCGATGTCGGCGCGCGTCGCGTCGGTATCCTCGATCGTGTCATGCAGCAAGGCCGCCGCGATGGTGGCGTCGTCGAGCTTGAGGTCGGTGAGGATCGCCGCGACCTCGATCGGATGCGAGAAATACGGATCGCCCGAAGCGCGGCGCTGATCGCCATGCGCCTTCATGGCGTAGACATAGGCGCGGTTGAGCAGCGCCTCGTCGCTGTTGGGGTTGTAGGCGCGGACCCGCTCGATGAGATCGACCTGCCGCATGATCTGCGGCTTGCGCGGGGCGACCTTCTCCGGCGGCGTCGATACCGCCGGCGGCGCCTGCAATGGCGCCCGGGTCATGGCCTGACTCTGCATGCGCGGGAGATCGGGGCGCGTGCGCATTCCTCGGTTCCAGCCTCCAAATACCGCCGAAGATGCGTTCGCAGGGCCCCCGGCGGCCCATCATACGATAGATATCACGTCAATTTCGCGGAGCCGCAAGCTGCGTTGCGCCCTGCTTAATCATTTCTCGCCGCGCCCGGAGCCCTCCCCGACCGCCGGCCCGGCAGGAACGCCAAACGAGAAAGGCCCGGCACAGCGGCCGGGCCTTTACACGAAATTTACGCTGCCGGACAACGCCTATTCGGCGTCGTCTTCCGGAACCTCTTCCGGCGGCGCCAGGCCCTCGAGGCCCTTGAGCAGCTCTTCCTCGGTCATGCGGTCCGGGGTGGCCATATCGGTGTCGTCCGAATCCACACCGGCGCCGATCAGCGGCGCTTCGGGCTCCGGCTCGTCGACCTCGACGTATTTCTGCAGGGAATGGATCAGGTCTTCCTTCAGATCCCCCGGCGAAACGGTGGTTTCCGCGATTTCGCGCAGCGACACGACCGGGTTCTTGTCGTTGTCGCGATCGATGGTGATCTGCGAACCCGACGAGATCATGCGGGCGCGGTGGCTCGCCAGCAGCACGAGATCGAAGCGATTTTCAACCTTGTCGATGCAGTCTTCTACGGTGACCCGGGCCATCGGCTCGTCACTCCTCAAAGTGGTAACATTTCGAGAGTTATTCGCTACCTATCCTCTGCGACCGTGATTTTCAACCCCTTTTTGTCTTGGTTTGGCCTCATCTTCCTGTTAGCCAAAATCGTGCGACCGCAAGGAAGGCCTGCCGAATGCATTATCGGCTGCGGCTTCGATTGCGCGGGTGCCAACCGAATTGTTCATCACGTGCCGCTCAGACCCAGATCAGCGCCTTCGACAGGCATTGTGGCCCGCGCCCGGCGCGCGAGCCCGGCTGACGCCGCATTCGGCATGAAACTGGCCGCAAGGCCCCGCGGGCGACTTTAAGGACCACAGGACGTGACCATGACCGGCGAAAAGTTCGCTTTGTTTATTGATGGCGCCAACCTCTATGCCACCGCCAAATCCCTCGGCTTCGATATCGATTACAAAAAGCTGCTCAAGGAATTCCAGTCGCGCGGCAACTTGCTGCGGGCGTTCTATTACACCGCGATCATCGAGGATCAGGAATACTCCTCGATCCGCCCGCTGATCGACTGGCTCGACTACAACGGCTACGCCGTCGTCACCAAGGCGACCAAGGAATTCGTCGATCAGGCCGGCCGGCGCAAGGTCAAGGGCAACATGGATATCGAGCTTGCCGTCGATGCCATGGAAACCGCGCCCAATGTCGATCACATCGTGCTGTTCTCCGGCGACGGCGACTTCACCCGCCTCGTCGAGGCTGTGCAGCGCAAGGGCGTGCGCGTCACCGTCGTCTCGACGGTCACGACGCAGCCGCCAATGGTCGCCGACGAGCTTCGCCGCCAGGCCGACATCTTCGTCGATCTCATGAGCCTGCAGAGCAAGATCGGCCGCGACCCGTCCGAACGGCCGATGCGCATGCGCGAGCCGGCCGATACCGGGCATGGTCCGGGACATGGCGCGGGACATGGCGCCGGACATGGCGCCGGACATGGCGGCCACACACCGCAGTTCCTGCAGCGCAGCCCGACGCCGCCGCAGCGCGCCGGCGCGGCCGCGGCCGACGACGACTTCGAGGATTAGCGGACCGCGTGCCGTGGCGCGCTCCACCGCCACCAAACCCGACGGCTATGACTGGCCGGACAGCGGCAAGCCCGGGCGCGACTGCCCGCGCTGCCCGCGGCTTGTCGCCTATCGCGAGGATTGCCGCCTCAAACAGCCGGACTGGTTCAACGCGCCGGTGCCCTCCTTCGGGCCGGTCGATGCGCGGCTGCTGATCGTCGGCCTGGCGCCCGGCGTGCAAGGCGCCAACCGCACCGGCCGCCCGTTCACCGGCGACTTTGCCGGCGACCTGCTCTACGACACGCTGTCGCGCTTCGGCTTTGCCAACGGCAAGTTCGACGCCCGCATCGACGACGGTCTTGCCCTGACCGACTGCCGCATCACCAATGCGGTGCGCTGCGTGCCCCCCGAGAACAAGCCGACGCCCGCCGAGATCAATACCTGCCGCGACTTCTTCAGGGAAACGATCGCCGAGATGCCGACGCTGCGCGCCATCGTCGCGCTCGGCGCAGTCGCTCACGGTACCGTGCTGTCGGCCTTCGCGGCCAAGAAGTCGGCGCACCCGTTCAAGCACGGCGGCCATTACCGGATGGGCGGCATCGAGCTGTTCTCGAGCTATCATTGCTCCCGCTACAACACGAACACCGGCGTGCTGACCTCGGAGATGTTCCGGGCCGTCTTCAAGGCGGTCCGCAGGTATCTGGATAGCGGCAAGCTCTGAACTCGACTGCAACGTTCCTGCGCAAGTATCGTTGATCTACCCACGAGACCGGCTGCCAGCCGGTCCGCGGTCACCCCGAGGGAGCGACACATGAACATTCGCAAGCGAGTTGTGACGGCCGGTCTGGCCGCAGCGCTGGCTCTTGCGGCCGCCTTGCCCGCGGCTGCCCAAACCGCCAGCGCTCCGCTCAAGGACGCCCAGGGCAAGGAAATCGGCTCCGCCAATCTGACGCAGACGCCGCGTGGCGTGCTCATCATCGTTTCGGTCAAGGGCCTGCCGCCGGGCGAACACGCCTTCCACGTCCATGCTGTCGGGAAATGCGAGCCGCCCTTCACCTCGGCCGGCGGCCACTTCAATCCCGATCACAAGAAGCACGGCTTCATGTCGCCCGAAGGCGCCCATGCCGGCGACATGCCGAACCTGCACATCCCCCAGAACGGCGACCTCACCATCGAAGTGCTGAACGCCGCCGTGACGCTGGAAAAGGGCAAGCCGAATTCATTGTTCGACGAGGACGGCTCGGCGCTGGTCATCCACGCCGGCACGGATGACTACAAGACCGACCCGACCGGCGATGCCGGCGGGCGGATCGCCTGCGGGGTGGTGAAGTAACCGCACCGCGAGACCATTGAACGGCCGGCCCCAGCAAGGGACCGGCCGTTTCCAGTCCAAATTGTCGCAGCCGTGAACCACGCGGCGCCCCGCACCGTATTCCTCCGACTGCTTATCAACATCGGAGGAGCCGCTCGCATGCATTTCAATCGCCGCCAGACACTCAAGGGCGTCGCTGCCGCCATCGCGGCAGCCGCGGTCGCTTCGCCGCACCGCGTCTTTGCCCAGGCCGCCGACGGTCCGTTCAAGCTGCCGCCGCTCGGCTACGCCTACGAAGCGCTCGAGCCCAACATCGATGCTTTGACCATGACCATCCATCACCAGCGGCATCACGGCGCCTTCATCGGCAACCTGAACAATTTCGCCAAGACCATTCCCGACCTCGGCAAGAAGCAGGTCGAAGCGGTGTTGGCCGACCTTGCCAGCATTCCGGAATCGTCGCGCACCGGCGTGCGCAACAATCTCGGCGGCCACTGGAATCACACTTTCTTCTGGGAGCTGATGACGCCGGGCGGCGCCAAGGAGCCGGGCGGCGACCTCAAGGCCGCCATCGACGCCGAACTCGGCGGTTTCCAGAAGGTCAAGGAACAGGTCAATGCCGCCGGCGGCAGCCGCTTCGGTTCGGGCTGGGCCTGGCTCACGGTCGACAAGGACAAGAAGCTCAAGATCGTCTCGACGCCCAATCAGGACAACCCGCTGATGGACGGCGCGCGCGGCGCCGTGATCGGCGTCGATGTCTGGGAACACGCCTATTACCTGAAGTATCAGAACAAGCGCGCCGAATACCTCAGCAACTGGTGGAATACGGTGAACTGGGACAAGGCCGCCGCCCATTACAAGAAGGCGATGGCGTAACAGCTCTCTGACGGCCAACACCGCCGCTCATTTCCGCGCAAGCAGGAATCCAGTTCTTCTCTGAAGACGAAAGAACTGGACCCCCGCGTTCGCTGGGGTGAGCGGAAATTGGAATGGGCCGATCTAACCCCGATCCCGCAACAGACGACTCTTCTCGCGGTTCCAGGTCTTCTTCTTGTCGGCCTCGCGCTTGTCGTGCAGCTTCTTGCCCTTGGCGAGCGCGATCTCGATCTTGGCGCGGCCCTTCTCGTTGAAATAGAGCTTGAGCGGCACGATGGTCATGCCCTCGCGCTCGACGGCGCTGGCGAGCTTGTGGATTTGCCGGTCGTGCAGCAGCAGCTTGCGCAGGCGCTTGGGCGCGTGGTTCTCGCGGTGCGCCTGGACGTATTCCGGGATGTTGGCGTTGACGAGCCAGATCTCGCCGCCCTTGGCGTCGGCGTAGGACTCCGCGATCGTCGCCTTGCCGGTGCGCAAGGATTTGACCTCGCTGCCGGTGAGCACGATGCCGGCCTCGAAAGTATCCTCGATCAGATAGTTGAACCGCGCCTTGCGGTTTTCCGCGACCGTCTTGAAACGGCGCTCGTCCTTGGCAGCCATGGAACTCATATAGGAACGGCCGGCGCGCAATGCCCGCCCGGCGGACAAGAACGCGCCAACCTCATGTTAAATCTTAGTTCAGAAAAACCATGCAAATAATTGATTTTGCACGATATTATCTGCCGTTTAGTTGATCAGCCCGGCGTGAACCATGGCGTCGCGGATGACCCTCCCGGTCGGCGCCGTCACCGGCACCAGCGGCAGACGGACCTCCTCCTCGAGACGGCCGAGCAGCTTGAGCCCGTGCTTGGCGCCGGCCAGACCCGGCTCCTTGAAGATGGCATCGTGCAGCGGCACCAGCCGGTCCTGAATCTTGAGGGCTCCGGCATAGTCGCCCTTGAACACGGCCGTCATCAGGTCGGCGCACGGCTTCGGCGCCACATTCGCGACCACCGAGATGCAGCCATGGCCACCGGCCGCCATATAGGCGAGCGCCGTCATGTCCTCGCCCGAGAGCTGGATGAAGTCCGGACCCAGAGCGTGACGCTGTTGCGAGACCCGCGCCAGGTTCGCGGTGGCGTCCTTGACGCCGACGATGTTCTTCAACTCGTACAGCCGCTTCATCGTCTCGACCGACATGTCGACCACCGAGCGCGGCGGAATGTTGTAGATGACGATCGGAATGCCGATGGCGTCGTTCACCGCCTTGAAGTGCTGGTACATGCCCTCCTGGGTCGGCTTGTTATAGTACGGCGTCACCACCAGTACCGCATCGGCCCCGGCCTTCTCGGCATGGCGCGCCAGATCGACGGCCTCGTCGGTCGAGTTCGAACCGGCGCCGGCGATCACCGGAACGCGGCCCTTGGCCTGGTCGATGCAGATATCGACCACCTTGTGATGCTCGTCATGGCTGAGGGTCGGGCTTTCGCCGGTGGTGCCGACCGGCACCAGCCCGCTCGTCCCCTGCCCGATCTGCCATTCGATCAGGTCGCGAAACGCCCGCTCATCGACGGCGCCATTTTTGAACGGCGTCACGAGCGCGGTCATGGAACCTCGGAAGCTCGTTGTCGCGGCGGTCATGGCGTTCTCCTACCCGGCTACGCGGTTTTGCAAGGGATCCATCAATATCGGCTTGAGCCATTTGATGAAAGCCCCCTCGCGGCGCAATTTACCATGATTTGCCAAGCTTTTGCCGCCGTTTGGCGATAACTGTGATTCGAGGTCAGGGGGACCGGCGGTATCCCCTCGCTTACCTTTTTGCCCTAAGGGAGACAGGCGCGCCTGGTGTATTGAGTCGGGCGCTTTCACGAAGAAACGCAACGATCGCGCCCGAACGAACAGAGGCAACGGTTTGCAGGACGTATCGAAACGCTCGCTGTCGCGAATTTCCCTCGCCTTGATCGGCGCCGGCGCAGTGCTGGCCATGCCGGCCGTTGCCGCCGCCCAGCAGACCAAAGCCGCGGCGAAGACCGAGCAGATCAAAAAGCCGCAGACCAAGGTTGACGCCGCCAAAAGCAAAACGGCCAAGCAGGCCAAGGTTAAACAAGCCCTTCGCACCAAGACGGTCGCGCACCCGCCGGCGCGCCCCAATCTGGTCGCGGTGCCGATGCCGCAAGCGCGGCCCGATGGCGGCACGGCCGTCGCCCTGCCCGCGAGCCGCCCGCTGCAACTCGTCAACGTCGCTACGGCGTCGGTTCCACGCGGTGCCGATGCTTTCGCCCAGGTTGCCACCGGCGCCCGCGGCGCGGTGTTTGCGAGCCGGCTCGTCCTCAAGCCGCTGGCGCGACCCACCGCAGGCCCCTTCGCGACCGCGCCGACCACGTCCACGTCCAGCGCCGATATCGCCATGCTCAAGCGCGTGCGCGACGCCGCGACCAAGGGCAGCGACGCCGACGCGGAAGCGGCGGCGCGTACCATCGCCGATCCGGTAGCGCGCAAGCTCGCCGAATACATCATTCTGCGCAGCTACAACACCAAGCCGAATTTCGAGCGCTACGCCAGTTTCATCGAGCGCAATCCGGACTGGCCGCATGTGCCGATGTTCCGCCGCCGCGCCGAGAACACGCTGTGGAACGACAATGTCAGCGACGCCGGCGTGCTGTCGTTTTTCGCGAACCAAAAGCCGACCACCGCGAAGGGCCGCTATGTCCTCGCGCGCGCGTTGCTGGCCCGCGGCGATCGCGCCGCCGCTCAGGATCTCGTGCGCACCGCCTGGCGCACCCAGGACGCCAGCGTCGATGTCGAGCGCCGGGTGATCGAGATGTTCGGCGCCATGCTGAGCGCCGACGACCACAAGGCGCGCATGGACGATCGTTTCTATAACGATGACACAGAGGGCGGGATGCGCGCCGCCGAACGCGTCGGCGGCCACCATCTGCACATTGCCAAAGCCTGGGCCGCCGTCATCAAGCGCGCCAAGAACGCCAAGGCGCTGCTCGACGGCGTGCCGTCATCGGCGCATCGCGACCTCGGCTATATCTTCGCCCGGGCCCAATGGCTGCGGCGCAACGGCAAGCCCGAGGAAGCCGGCAAGCTCGTGCTGTCGGCGCCGAGAGATCCGGCCGGCATCGTCGATGCCAATGAGTGGTGGCAGGAAC
This sequence comes from Pseudolabrys sp., assembly GCA_017849615.1. Lineage (GTDB taxonomy): Bacteria > Pseudomonadota > Alphaproteobacteria > Rhizobiales > Xanthobacteraceae > Pseudolabrys. The sequence continues at coordinate 40,666 of JAFIGS010000020.1, forward strand.
GCCGCATCCTCGTGCGCGAACTGCTCGACAACAAGGATGCCCAGACCGCCTACCGGGTCGCCCGCGATGCCACGACGCCGACGCAGACCAACTACCGCGTCGACAAGCACTTCACAGCCGGCTGGATCGCGCTGCGCTTCCTGAACGATGCCAAGACGGCGGCCGCGCATTTTGCCGAAATCAACCGCGGCGCCGGCAACAACCCGCACGCGCTGTCGCGCGGCGGCTACTGGGAAGGCCGCGCCGCCGAAGCCATGGGCCAGCGCGCCCAGGCGCGCAATTTCTACAGTGAAGCCGCGCAATACAGCGCGACCTATTACGGCCAGCTCGCCCGCGCCCGGCTCGGCCTGCCCGATCTCGGCCTCGTCGGCCCGCCGGAATTCACGGCCCAGCAGCGCAACCAGCTCGCCAACACCGAGGTGGTGCGCGCGGTCGAACTGCTCTACGCGCTCGACGACCGCGACATGATCGCCTCGATCTTCGCCGAGCTTGGCGACAGCGCCACGGATGTCGCCGGCATGGCGATGCTCGGCGAGGTCGCGGCCAAGTATAAAGATCCGCGCGCCATGGTGTTGCTGGGCAAGAACGCGCTCGGCCGCGGCCTGCCGCTCGACTATTACGCTTTCCCCACCGCCGGCTTGCCGAGCTATCAGCCGATCGCGCCGCCGGTCGAAGACGCGCTGGTCTATTCGATCGCGCGGCAGGAGAGCCATTTCAACCAGAAGGTCGTGTCGCCGGCCAAGGCCATGGGCTTCATGCAGGTGACGCCGGTCGCCGCGCAGGACACGTCCAAGCGCTTCAAGTATGTTTACAACGCGCCCCGCCTGCTCAGCGATCCGGTTTACAACATGCAGATGGGCGCGGCCGAACTGGCGATGCTGCTCTCGACCTATGACGGCTCCTACATCATGACCTTCGTCGGCTACAACGCCGGGCGCGGCCGCGTGCGGCAGTGGGTCGCCGCCTATGGCGATCCGCGCGATCCCAGCGTCGATCCGGTCGACTGGTGCGAGCGCATCCCGATCGCCGAGACGCGCAATTACGTGCAGCGCATCATGGAGAACCTTCAAGTCTATCGCGCCCGCTTCGGCGGCGGCAACCGGCTGGTGATCGAGGCCGACATCCGCCGCGGCGCGCCGCGCTAACCAACGCCGATGCAGCCGCAAGCCGCCGGTCCAGGGGCGGCCTCACCATGACAGATGCGCCCATCTCCCGCTTCGTCACGGCCGCCGACGGGATCAAGCTGCATGTGCGCGAGTATGCAGGGCGCGGCAACGGCGCCCTGCCGGTCGTCTGCCTGCCGGGGCTCGCGCGCACGACCTTGGATTTCGAGCCGCTTGCCGAGGCCCTGGCCGCCGAAGGACGCCGGGTCATTGCGCTGGATTATCGCGGCCGCGGCCGCTCCGATTACGATCCCGACCCGGCGAAGTATTCGCTGCCTGTCGAACTTGGCGACGTGATCGCCGTGCTGGCGGCCCTGGCCTGCGAGCCCGCCGTGTTCGTCGGCACCTCGCGCGGCGGCATACTGACGATGCTGCTGGCGGCGCTACGCCCTTCTGCCATCGCCGGCGCCGTGCTCAACGACATCGGCCCGGTTCTGGAGATCGAGGGCCTCGTGCGGATCAAGGGCTATGTCGGCAAGCTGCCGAAGGCCGCCACCTTCGAGGAGGCCGCGATAAACCTCGAGCGCCTGTTCGGCGCCCAGTTCACCCGGCTCACGCCGGAAGACTGGTTGCGCTATGCACGGCGGACCTTCGCCGAGCAGAACGGCCTATTGGTGCCGAACTACGATCTCGCGCTGGCCCGGGCGCTCGAGGACTTCGACCCGGCCAAGCCCCTGCCCGACCTGTGGCCGCAATTCGAGGCACTCGGGCCCGTGCCGGTGATGACGATCCGCGGCGCGAACTCGGACTTGCTATCGGCCGCGACGGTTGCGGAGATGGGCAAGCAGCATCCCGACCTCCAGGCGCTGGTCATCCCCGACCAGGGCCATGCGCCGTTGCTGGCCGAGGCCGACGTCACCGCGCGCATAGCGGCATTCATTGAGCGCTGCGACGCACGACACCAGGGTTAGGTGCCGCGCCGGGTCGGGCCGACCATCGAGGACGGTTGCAGCTCCGACAAAAAGAAACCCCCGGCTTTCGCCGGGGGCTCTTTAACGTCGATCCTAGATCGTGAGATCAGGGATAGAAGTTGCGCTGGGCGCGGAACATGCCGGACCACCAGCTGTTGTTGCCGATGTTCGGGCCGGTGAACGCGGTCTGCTGCGCGTTGTACATCAGTTCGACGCTCAGATCGAGGTTGGTGACCGGGGTCCAGACGGTGCGCGAACCGATCTGCCAGAACGACCAGTTGGCAGACGTACCCGCAACCGCACCACCGGTGGCCGTGACGCCGCCGATCAGGATGGCGCTGGCCGCCGCCGAGTACTGCAGCTTGCCGTAAGCGCCGTACAGCGAGGTCTTCCAACCGGGGACCCAGTTGTGCTCGAGACCGCCGGTGATCGACCAGCCGGTCGTCAGGTCGGCCGTGGTGCCGGTGCCCGTGAGCACGGCATCGAAAGCCGGGCCGTACGAGGTCACGCCGGCCTGCTTGACGGTCTGCGCGTTGGCAAGGCCCGAACCGACATAAGTCGTCGCACCGACGCCATAGGTGAACTGGCCGATGATGTAGTCACCCTTGCCGAGCATCGGCAGGTTGACCTTGGCGCCAGCACCGAAAGCCCAACCGCCCTTGTCGCTCGGCGCGGTCTGCTCGCCGAAGTTGACCTGGTGGTAGGCGCCCATGATCTGGGCCGAACCCCAGGCCTGATCGACGCGGAGGTTGCCGACGAGATCCGGGATCGACTCGCCGCCGAACGTTGTGCTCGCCGCGCCGGCGATCGTCGAGATACCCAGACGATGGCCGAGGTTGCTTTCGGCCGAGATCGAGGCCGACAGACCGTTGCCGAACTGAGCGGTATAAGCCCACAGGTTGATACCGTTGCCGCCCTGCGCCGAACCCCAGACGTTCGACTGGTTCGAATAGCCCATGCTGTCGAAGTCGAAGAACGAAGCGGTCTTACCAGCGGTGAACCCAGCGAACTGGATGAACATCGCCGGCGCGTAGATGCGGTTGTAGGCCAAGCCGGACGGGGCGCCGCCCTTGCCGATGTTGGAGCCCGAGTTCAGACCCGAGTCATCCGTGGCGGCGATGTAGGCGTAGGCGCGCAGGGTGCCGTAGGCGGTCTGCGAGCGGGCATCGGCCGTGATCGCAGCGCGGCTACGCCAGTGCTGGACGTTATAGGTGCGGATGTCGCGGTCGTTGAACGCAACGCCGAACGAGCCGCCGGCATTGAAGTTCACTTCCGTACGGACGAAGCCGCCGATCTTGATGCAGGTATCGGTGCCCGGCATGTAATAGAAGCCGGCTCCGTAGAGCGAGCAAATCTTCACGTACTGGACCGATTTGACGATCGACACGATGAATCCCGCAATTGCTTCAATCGCGGGCGTTC
>JAFIGS010000021.1 GCA_017849615.1 Pseudolabrys sp.
CCCATCACCGAATCGCAAATCCTGATGCCGCGCCGGTTCGACGACCGCCGCCCGGACTTGTGGAGCGTGTTCAACCGCACCCAAGAGAACCTGACCAAAGGCGGTGTGCAGGGTCGCACCGCCAACCGACGCCGCCAGCAGACCCGCCCCGTGCAGGGCATTGATTCCGATGTGCGCCTCAATCGCGCCCTCTGGATGTTGGCCGATGGCCTGCGCCAGTTGAAGGCCTGATTCCCCACGCGGCAGGGGCAGGCAGCAGCCCTTGCCGCTTTCTTCGCTGCTGCATCCCTGAACCGATAGGAGTTATCACCATGAACGCCATTACCCAAACCGAAGCCCGCGCCCTCAACACCGCCGCCGCTATCCCGCTGGAAGCCGCCGACCCGACCAAGAACCTGATTTTGGTTCCGCTGTCGCGGCTGGTGTCGCGTCCTGCTGGCCGCAACGTGCGCAAGACCCCGCGCATGTCCATTCCCGAACTCGCCGCGAGCATTCAGCGTGTCGGCCTGCTGCAAAACCTCATCGTCATTGCCGCCGCCGATGGCGAGCATTACGAAGTCGTGGCCGGTGGCCGCAGGCTGGCCGCGTTGAAGCTGCTGGCGAAGAAGCGCCGCATCAGCAAGGAATGGGAAGTGCCTTGCCTGTTGGTGGCCGATGGCACCGCCCGCACGGCCAGCCTCACCGAGAACGTGCAGCGCGAAGCCATGCACCCCGCCGACCAGTTCGAGGCATTCGCCGCGCTGGTGGCCGAAGGCCGACCCATCGAGGACATAGCCGCCGATTTCAGCGTCACGCCGCTGGTGGTGCAGCGCCGCTTGAAGCTGGCGAACGTCTCGCCCCGGCTGCTGGCCGACTACCGCGCCGAAGCCGTGACGCTCGATCAGTTGATGGCCCTTGCCATCACCGACGACCACGCCGCGCAGGAAACCGCGTTCTACGACGCGCCGACGTGGCAGCGCAACCCTTCCCAATTGCGCGACCGCCTCACCGAGCGCGAGATTGACGCATACCGGCATCCGCTGGTGCGTTTCGTGGGGCTGGATACCTACGGAGCCGCAGGCGGTGGTGTGCGCCGTGACCTGTTCGCGGAAGGTGACGCGGGCGTGTATCTGACCGATGCCGCGCTGCTGGAACGGCTGGCGCAAGACAAGCTGGCAGGTATCGCCGCCGAGGTGAAGGACGAAGGCTGGGCGTGGGTGGATGCCACCCCCGCCGTGACCCATGCCGACCTGCACGCCTTCCAGCGTGCGCCGAGGGAGCGCCGCGAACCGAACAAGCGCGAAGCGCAGCGCATCGAGAAGCTGCAAACCAAGATGCACGAACTGGCCGCCGCCGTGGATGACGCGCTTGATACCGAAGACGAGGAAAAGGCCGATGCCTTGCAGGAAGAAGGCGAAGCCGTGGGCGAGCAGTTGCAGGCGCTGGAAGATGGCTTGCAGGACTACGGCACGACCGTGAAGGCCGCAGCCGGTGCCATCGTCACCATCGACCGCAACGGGCAGGCAGTGATTCATCGCGGGTTGATGCGCGAGGCCGAGGCCAAGGCGCTGCGCACACTGGAACGCCTGCGCCAAGGTTTCGGCAGCGAAAGCGAAGCCGGGAACGACGACGAAGGCGAGGACGACGAGCAGCCCAAGACCGCCGCCATGTCCGACAAGCTGGCGCAGCGGTTGAGCGCCCACCGCACCGCCGCGCTGCAAATCGAAGTCGCCCGGCATCCGCAAGTGGCGCTGGCCGCGCTGGTGCATGGCATGGTGCAGACCGTCTTGCAGGGCAGCCACTACGGCCACGACTTGCCGCTGGGCGTGAGCCTGAAAGCGCAAGACCGGCTGGAAGGCATCGCCCCGGATATACCGGATTCGCCCGCCGCCGTGGCGCTGCGCGAGTTGCAGCAGGTAGCAGGCGAAGGCTTGCCGGAGGACAGCGCCGAACTGTTCGCCGTGCTGCTAGCGAAGTCGCAAGATGAACTGGTGCGGCTGCTGGCGATATCCGTGGCCGTCACGGTGGACGTGGTGACACCCCGCGCCACGCCGCAGCAACCGGGCGCGGAACTGGCGCAGGCTGTCGGCTTGGACATGGCCGCATGGTGGAAGCCCACCAATGAGGGTTATTTCCGGCATGTGCCGAAGGCCGCGATTCTGGAAGCCGTGGAGCAGTACGCCCCGGCGCACGTCACCCGGCTGGCGAAGTTGAAGAAGGCCGACATTGCCAGCGAAGCCGAGCGGCTGGCCGATGGCACCGGCTGGATGCCTGCCATCTTCAAGGCCGAAGGCACCGACGACACCACGGCGCAGGATGCGCCGCAGGCGGTGACGAACGACGAGCCGGAAGCCATCGACAACGACGACGAGCAGCAGGCCCACGCACTCGCCGCCTGACCTTCACCACCACCGAGCGCCCCGGTTTCGGCCGGGGCGCTTCGCTGTTCCATCAGCATCGGCCCCAGGCCGTTCCGCCCTGGTGCCGATGGTCAAAAATCCGGGCGCGGCGGTGGCCGCGCCCGGTTTCCAAGCCCAAAGCCAGAACGCCCCTTCGCCGCCTTCGGGCGGACGGCGAAGGGGCGGCGCACAAGTGACCTTGTGCGCGGGAAACCCTCGAAGCCCATAAGTGCGTCGGCGCACAGCGCCGACGACATTCCGAACGCGCCCCACCGCAATGGACGGGCGTGTGGGGCTACGCCCCGGCTTGCTGCCGCAGGTTGCACGAAAGCGTGCCGTCCTCGACGCTGGCGGTTCGTCGCCTGTACGTCACGAAGGACGGTTCACCGACACGCCGCCCGGCCTTGCAATGGAGCTTCCACGCCACGCCTCACGCAAAGGGCCGCAAGCAGCAGTAGGGACGCTTTCACCTTGTCGCTGGGCATTGTCCTTGCCCGTGTCAGGGCGCAGGCCGGTGAAGCCGTCGCGCGGGGATGCCGAGTCGGCCATGCCTCCATTCGGGAGCGGGCGGCCAGTACGTCCTTGTGTTGTTGTGAATCCTGGCGGTGGCTGGGCTTCATGGCCGCAACCTTCCAGCGAAAACAATTCCCCCTGCGCTGCGCGCATTCCTCGCGGGACAAATTCTTTTCGCTTCCAGGTTCTCCACGGTGTTGCGACCGCTGCGCGGTGCGGCCAGCCCATCCCCCGCCGGACGGATCACAACAAGGACGCACTGGCGCGACCTTGTTCAACCCGAAAGGAGAAATCATCATGGCTAACATCGGCACCTTCACCGCAGAGAAAGACGGCTTCACCGGCCAGCTCCGCACCCTGACCCTCAACTTCAAGGTCAAGCTGGTTCCCAACGACAAGGGCGAGAACGAAAGCGCCCCGGACTTCCGCCTGCAAGCGGCCGGCCACGACTTCGGCGCGGCGTGGAAGAAAACCAGCGAGGCCGGGCGGGATTACCTGTCGGTGGCCATCGACGATCCTTCATTCCCGGCGACGGTCTATGCCCGCCTGATCGAAGGCGAGAATGACACGCACGACCTCATCTGGTCGCGCAGCAAGCCCAAGGCGGCCTGACGGCCGCCCACCGCGCCCCGCCCATTGCGGCGGGGCGCGGTGCTGCTGATCGCAGCATCGCACGCACAGGGTTTCGGCAGTTGCCCCATGTCCCGCATGTCCAAGGCCAGCATTGCATTGGTGATGGTCGAATGGCTCGAAGCCCGTGGCAGTAGGAACAGCATGGCGTGTCGGCGCATTGCGCCGCCGGGCTTTCGGGCTGCGCCCCATGCCGCCAATGGCGTCATGTCCATTCGGCTTCAATCCCTCACGCCTTCGCGCCTGGCGGCGCTGCGCGCTCCGCTTGCGGGCATTCAGACGCGCTAGGGCGCGTCGCGCTCTTTCAGCACGGCCTCGAACTCCTGGCGCACCCGCGCCAGCAGTTCGTCGGCCTTGTGCGTGTCGTCGCCGGCGTAGGCCAGCGTCAACAGCGTCAGCGGATGCACTTCCATGACCTCGCACAGCTCGGTCAGCTTGTGCAGGGTCGGACTTTTCAAGTCGCGCTCCAGCGTACTCATATAGGTGCGGCTGGACACGTCGGAGAACGCTTCCTGGCTCAAGCCTCGCGCCTTCCTGACTGTCCGTATTGCCGTTGCCAATGAGTGTTTCGCTGTCACTAACTTGGTTTCCCCATAAAAACCAAGATGACAGCCCATTGCGCCCTATAGGGCTACAATCTATAGTGTTCATTCATGGCTGAAAGGCCCGCTTTCGTGCTTTTACGGAAATCCGCAGATGCGGATTCCGACAGAACCGGGGAATCGCATCCGTGTCTTTCCGGCTTCCGACAATTCCGCTTCGGCGCTTCTGTTCTTCTACGGATGCGATGGCTTGCACATCGGTGCTTCCACACGAATGCACGGATGCGTTTCGGCAGTTCTGCGCTTCGGCACCAAAGCGCATTCGCGCATCGTCGGTTTCGTGGAGAAGCTGCCCATGACCCTGCCGCTTGTCACCGCTGATGAACGCGCCCGGCTGCTGGCCCACGGCGCGGCGCTCGCCGCTGGTCAGCGGCTCGACCCGCTGCCCGTGGTGCGCTTGTTCACCCCGGACGCGCATGTGACCTGGCTGCTGGTGTCGCTCGACCCGGCGGATGGCGACACGGCCTACGGCCTGATCGACCTCGGTATCGGTATGCCTGAGCTCGGGATGGTCAAGCTGTCCGACCTGGCGGGCATCGTCGGGCCGCGCAAGCTGCCGGTGCGGCGGGATCGGTATTTCCAGGCGGTGCGCCCGTTATCGGAGTACGTCCGGCTGGCGCAGGAGAACGGCGCGATCACGGACTGATGAAAACCAGCGCGGCCTAGCCAGCCGGGGCGCATCGTGACTATTTCAATCTTGATCAAGACCGTGCAGGTCTGAATCCGCATTCTTGCACCGAAGTGGTGCGATCCTGTTGAAAACAGTCCTGATCTTGGGCGCGGGCTGCGGCACGGTGTTCGGTGCTGCGCGTCATTTTCCTGAAGGCGTAGCCGTCGCATTCAGACGATTTCCGCAACACGCAGAGCCAAATGGTCTTGACACCGACAGTTACAGCCTAACCAATTTTGATGACGACCTGATGGCATTTCGATAGTTCCCGCATCGCGGAAATCGTGGCGACGCATCCCAAACAGAGGGAGGTTTCGCCATGACTGATCGCAGCGCCGAACACTGGTATCCGACAGCGGCCTATCTCTACGTTCTGCACCTTGACGGCCCTGCGCTGGCGTGGGAATACCTGCGCCGAAATCCCGACTACCGCCGCGACTGGCTGCGCCGCCGCCGCCGGCCGGACACGGCGCAGGCGTGGGGCCTGCGCCTGCTGGAAGACCCAGCCCTGGATGCGCGCGACGCGCATCCGGCCTGGTTTCCCGATCACGATGCCGTCGTGCAGGTTTACCCGGACGATGACCCGCCACCCGAAGCCCATGCCTTCGAGTTCTGGCGCGTCCCTGGCCGCAAGCAACTGATCCACGACGGCAAGCGCCTGGTGCTGGTGTCGCATTGGCCCGGCTGCTGCCTGCGGCTCGCGCTCGCGCCGGGCCTGGAAGACGGCATGGCCTACCTCTACGCCACCCGCGCCTGCGCCACGCCCTGCGCGCGCTATCGCACGCTCGCGTCCGAGCTGGACGCATTGGCCGTGGCCACGGTTGCCACGCCTGCGGCGGCGGCCCGTTCCAGGCCCACGACGGCCGCGGTGCTGGAACTGCACACCTTGCAGACGCTCGACGCGACCCTGGCGGGCGCGTCATTGCGCGAAGTGGCCGAAGGGCTGTTCGGCGCCGATGCCGTCGCCGCCGACTGGCACAAGGACAGCGCCTTACGTGCCCGCGTGCGGCGGCTGGTACGTCGTGGCGATGCGCTGATGCGTGGCGGCTATCGCCGCCTGGCACAGCTTCCGCCGCCGTTGCAGTAGGGGGGGACGTTTCGCGTCCCCCGTAGATCGTCCCTTAGCAAGCAGCCTCGCTTTCTTGAAAGTGCCTCTAACCGGCCGCGTGGTGTGGCCGGGCTTGATGGAGGTACATCCCATGCGACCCGCTCCCTTGCGGCCTGCCGCCGCTGCTGTCGCTGCGCCTGCGCAGCCCCAACGCTACCTGACCAACGACGAAGCCGCCGAGTACCTGCGCCTGTCGCCACGCACGCTGGAGAAACAGCGCGTGATCGGCGGCGGCCCGAAGTTCCGCAAGTTCGGCCGCCGCGTCATGTACGCGGTGTCCGACCTCGATGCCTGGGCCGACCAGCGCAGCTACGAGGCGACTTCCGACCCGGAATATGCCGAACGCCACGCGGGCGATTACCGTGATGGCCGCTGATCGCTGGCGCGTGGGTGGCCGTCGCCATGTCCAGCCCGCCAGGGCAAGCCTTGCAGCGCGAACAGCTCGACCTGTTCCGCGCGCTGCCGGGCGACATGGCACCCCGCGACAGCCAGGACTTGATGGCCTTTCCGTTCTTCTCGCTGGCGAAGTCGCGGCGTACCGCGCCGATCGACTTCCGCGCCGGCGGCATCACCATCCGCGTGGAGGGTACGCAGGAGCACGGCATCGCAACGATATGGGATGCCGACCTGCTGATTTGGGCCGCCTCGCAGATCGTGGAGGCGCGCGACGCGGGCTTGCGCCCGTCGCGCTGGATACGCGCCACTCCCTACGAGATCCTGCGCTTCATCGGGCGCGGCACGTCTCTCAACGACTACCTGCGCCTGAAAGCCGCGCTCGACCGGCTGCAATCGACCACGGTGGCCACGTCCATCCGCGAAACCACGGGAAGGCGATTGCATCGCTTCTCGTGGATCAACGAGTGGAAGGAACTGGCCGATGCCAGCGGCGTGCCGCTGGGCATCGAACTGATCCTGCCGGACTGGTTCTATGCGGGCGTGCTCGATGCCGCCTTGGTGCTGACCATCGACCCAGCCTATTTCCGCTTGAAGGGCGGGATCGAGCGCTGGCTGTACCGCCTGGTGCGCAAGCACGGCGGCAAGCAGCCGGGCGGCTGGCAATTCGACTTCCGGCACCTGCACCGCAAGTCGGGCAGCGCTGCGCGCTTCTCCGACTTCGCTTACGACCTGCGCGTCCTGGTGGCGCGGCAGTCGCTGCCCGGCTACGTCCTGGGCATCGAGCGAATGCCGGACGACGGACAAGAACTGCTGACCTTCCGGCCCGTGCTGCACACGGCACGGGGATAACTCGTGGAAAAGGTGTGGACGGCCTCGTGCTATCAGGAGTACCGGGTATCGTGCTATCGGGAGTACGCCTATCGTGCTATCAGGAGTACGAAAACGCCGGAAAGCCAATAACGGCGCGGGTTTGCGGCCCCTCTAACTTCCCTAACAAGAAATACATAACTTTTAGTAGAAGCGCGCCGTTTCGGTGGACAACCGAGAAACGGCACGGCGAACAGCGTTTTGCACGGCAGGTAAAGCCCGGCTTTCCAGCAGGGAGGGCCGCGCCATGATCCTCGCTCTGCTCAACCAGAAAGGCGGTGTCGGCAAGACCACGCTCGCCACGCACATCGCGGGCGAACTGGCGATGCGCGGCCAGCATGTCGTCCTGCTCGATGCCGACCCGCAGGGTTCATCCCTGGACTGGACGCAGCGCAGAAGCCAGCAAGGCTTGCCACGGCTGTTCAGCGCCGTGGGCCTCGCACGCGAAACGCTGCATCAGGAAGCGCCAGAACTCGCCAGGCGGGCCGATCACGTCATCATCGACGGGCCGCCGCGCATCGCCGCCTTGGCGCGCTCCGCGCTGCTGGCGGCCGAGCGCGTGCTGATCCCGGTGCAGCCCAGCCCCTACGACCTCTGGGCCAGCTCGGAAATGGTTTCGCTGATCCGCGAGGCGCAGGTGTTCCGGCCGCTGCTCCGCGCGGCCTTCGTCATCAACCGGCGCGTCAGCACCACCATCATCGGGCGCGAGGCGCGGCAATCGCTCGCCGAACAGCCGCTGCCCGCGCTGCGCTCGGAGGTGCATCAGCGCATCGTCTTCGCCGACAGCGTGGCCGCTGGCCGGCTCGCACGCGAGACAGCGCCCGACAGTGCCGCCGCCCGCGAAATCACCGCCCTGGTGGACGAACTGCTGCGGTGGCCGACATGACAGCGCAGCAGCCACCCAACAGCAAACGCACGGGCAAGCGCGTCGGCATCGGCGCACGTCCGCCCGCGAATCCGCACGCCGAGGCGTGGATTCGTCAGGGCGATGCCGACGCGCTGGGCAAAGGCGACCTCTACACGGCCCGCCTCACGCTCGACATCACGCCCGCCATGCGGGCGCGCATCAAGGTGTCGGCCTTCACGCAAGGCGTGACCGTGGCCGACCTGCTGCGCGGCCTGCTGGAGCGGGAGTTTCCGCCGGAGAACACACCATGAACGCATTCGCTTGGCCTGCCGCGAACGCGGCACCGGCTGCGCCGCTGCCTGCGCTTTCGGCACTCGCCGGACAGGCCGGCAATGTGCCGCTGACGCGCGTTTCGCTGGCCTACCTCGAACATCGCTTCAAGCTCTACCTGCGCTTCGGCGAACCGGCGCGCACGCTTCAGCTCGACCGCTGGCGGCGCTGCGCGGTGTTCCTGCCGGGCGCGATGCTCTGCCGCATCCGCTGGCAGGCCAACGACTACGGCACGATCCGCTGGCAACTCATGGTGATGCAGGCTTGCACACCGCTGGACGCGGCGCAGCGCATCCCCGGTGTTCAGCCGGGCGCGCGCTTGCTCCTACACACCGAAGGCGATGCCAACGTGCGCGCCGTGCTGGAGCGCATCGACGGCATCGAGGCGCTGGGCATCGCTGCCATCGACGTGTCGCCGGCGTACTGGCGCACGCTGGGCAACCGTCTTGCGGCTCGCCTTGCGCTGCCCGAATACACCACCGAGCGGCATACCGCCTGGCTGGCCGGGAAGGTGCTGCCATGACCGCCCCGACCACCACACCCAACGCGCCCGACGTGGCGCCGCGTCCTCGCTCACGCCTGCGCGCTCGCATCGTGCTGGCGACACTGGCCGCCATCGGCTTCGCTGCGCTGGCCTGGGCGGCTTTCGTGTCGCCGCTGCCGCGTCTGACCTACAACCCGTCCGACAGCGTGGCGGTCGGCTGGTATCGCATTGACCCGTTCGACCCGCGCACCGCCTCGCTGCCACGTCCGTTGTCCGTGGACAGCATCGTGCTGGTGCCGCTTCCGGCCACGGCTGCCGCGCTCGCTGCGCAGCGCGGCTACCTGCCGACGCGCGTTCCGCTGCTCAAACGTGTGGGCGCGGTCGCGCCGCAACACGTCTGCATCGTCGCCGGTCAGGTACGCATCGACGGCGTGCCTTCGGCCGCCGTACTGCCCGCCGACCGGCTGGGCCGGGCGCTGCCGTCCTTGCAGCTTTGCCGCCGCCTTGAACCGGGCGAACTGCTCCTGTTGAGCGTGACGAATCCAGCATCGTTCGACAGCCGCTATTTCGGCCCGGTCAGCGCATCCGCCGTGATCGGCGTTGCGCATCCGGTGTGGCCGGAGATACGCCCATGATGGCCGCCGATTCGCTGCGCTCTGACGTGCCATCGGGCATGTCGTTCTGCTGGCTGCTTCAGTGTCGCTGCGCCTGTCGTGCCGGTGCATTCGCACCGCACGTCGCGCAGCATCCGGCGCAGCCGTCCAACGTTCAGGCGTCTTGCCTCGAACGCGCCCGGCCTGCGGCCATTGGCGCTTTCGCCGGCGCGCTGTCTGTTCACGCAGCAGCGCCGCCGGGCCGCCGTTGCCTGGAGCGACAGCGAAGGGCAAAGGCGGAAGGCAAGACAAAAGGACGCGGCACCTGGCCGCGTCGAAAGCCAGTCAGCACATGGGGGGAACGCGGCACGGAGCGGCTTCGCCACCGTGCCGCGTTTGGCGCGAGGGTCGCGCCAATGCTGGCATGTCCGCGTGCTTCGCACGACAGGCCACGCCCAAGCTTGCGGGGAGCGCAGCCATGACCGACAGCCGCGACGACGACTTTCGCGTGCGCCCCAGCGCCCCGAAGAACCGGGGCAAGGGCCAGGGGCAGAGCTTCGTTTCCAAGGTGCTCAAGCAGGCCGGCAAAGCCAGCAGCGGCAAGTCGGCAGTACGCCGTCCTGGCGCGGCTGGCACCGGCCAGCGGCCCGGCTCTCGGCTCGGACGTGGCCACACGGCGGCGCGCTTCGCCGGGGCGAAGCTAATGCCCATGTCGCGGCGCGTGACCATCAAGACCTTGCTGGTCAATCACCAGCGGGCCAGCCCGCAATCGCTCGCCAAGCACCTGCGCTACATCGAGCGCGACGGCGCGGGTCGCGATGGCGAACCGGGCCGGGGCTACGGGCCACAGGCCGACGAAGCCGATCTGGACGCCTTCAAGGAACGCTGCGCCGACGACCGGCACCATTTCCGCTTCATCGTCTCGCCCGAGGACGGGGCCGAGCTGGACGACCTGCGCACCTACACCCGGCATCTGGTGAGCCGCATGGAAGCCGACCTGGGCACGCGGCTGGATTGGGTGGCGGTGGATCACTGGAACACCGACAACCCGCACACCCACCTGATCGTGCGCGGGCGCGACGACACCGGCAAAGACCTCATCATCGCGGGTGACTACATCGCCCACGGCTTCCGCCATCGCGCCGCCGAGCTGGCGACCGAGTGGCTGGGGCCGCGCACCGAACTGGAGATTCAGCAGACCTTGAGGCGCGAGGTGGAACAGGAGCGGTGGACGAGCCTGGATCGCACCTTGCAGCGCGAGACCGGCGAGGATGGCCGGGTGCATGTCGAACGGCTCAACGAGCCGAGGTTGCAACGCCAGCGCCTGCTGCTGATCGGCCGCCTGCAACGCTTGCAGCGCCTGGGCCTAGCCGACGAGGTGCAGCCCGGCACCTGGGCCATTCATGCCGATGCCGAGAAGACCTTGCGTGCCCTGGGTGAGCGTGGCGACATCATCCGCACGATGCAGCGGGCCATGAGCGGCCAGCCGCGTGAGCTGGCGGTGTTCGAGCCGGGCGACGATGGTCGCAGCCTCATCGGCCGCGTGGCCGCGAAGGGGCTTGCCGATGAGTTGCACGACCGAGGCTATCTGATCATCGACGGCACGGACGGTAAGGCCCACTACGTTGCACTGAACGCCCGCGACGAACTGGCGAACTATCCCACGGGCGCTGTGGTAGAGGTGAAGGGTTCGACTGAGGTGCGCACGGCCGACAAGAACATCGCCTCGCTGGCGAGCGATGGCCTGTACCGCACCGATCATCACCTGGTAATCGAGCAGGGCCGGGCTACGCCCGGACGCGACCCGCAGGAAGTCGTCGCCGCTCATGTCCGGCGGCTGGAAGCCCTGCGCCGGGCTTGCATCGTGGAGCGCGTGGCCGAAGGGCTATGGAAGGTACCGGACGACCTGGCCGAGCGTGGCCGCCAATACGACGCGCAACGGCTGGGCGATGTAGCCGTAGAGCTGAAATCACACCTTCCTATTGAACGGCAGGCCCGCGTCATCGGCGCGACTTGGCTTGACCAGCAACTGATCGGCGGTGGCCGTGGGCTGGGCAACTTGGGCTTTGGCGGTGATACCAAGCAGGCCATACAGCAGCGAGCCGATTTCCTCGAAGAACAGGGGCTGGCACAGCGCCGCGGGCAGCGCGTCATCCTCGCGCGCAACCTGCTGGGCACGCTACGCAATCGGGAACTAGTGCAGGCCGCGAAAGACATTGCGGCGGAAACCGGCCTAGAGCATCGCCCGGTGGCCGACGGGCAGCGCGTAGCCGGTATCTACCGGCGTTCCATTATGCTCGCCAGCGGGCGCTACGCGATGCTCGATGACGGCATGGGGTTCAGCCTTGTGCCGTGGCGGCCGGTAATTGAGCCGCGACTGGGACAACAGCTTGCCGCAAAGGTTATCGGCGGAAGTGCCTCTTGGGAACTTGGACGAAAGCCCAGTATCGGTATCAGTTAGATATCAAGGGAAGCTGAGTACCAGGCGCAGTCTGCTTGGCTGCTGTGATTCTTCTTAGAGATTCAATCAATGCCATAAACTCCTTGGATTGCCTCAGTGCTTCGCCTCCCGCAGTTTGCAGGTCCAAGACATCCGTAGCCTCGATCGTGAAGGCTGTGGGCACGCGCAGCAGCGAATGCCGGATCTTGTCGTCCGGCACGTCGTTCAGACTTACGCTTACTACGTAGATTTCTGCGTCGGCCGCAAAGGGGCTGTCCGCTTGGCCACGGGTGCGGACAATCTCGGAACGCCAGTGTTGCAGGTCGTCGTTAAGCATGGCCAGCGTCACCTGGGTCTCGCGAGCGCCGGCACCGAAGATCAGCGACTCAAGTACTTGCGTCGTGCTGGGAACTCGGTCGCTACTGTCCACTCTCTCGCTCAGTCCTCGTTCGGAGTTCACCGTCACCAACACGAGTCGGCGCAAGCTTCCGGGCTTGACCTCCGAGAAATTGGCGCTCATTGAGCCCGAAGCTACTAGCCGGTCTAGCATCAGACGTACGCCGAGGTTGTCGGAGACACCACCGTCCACGAGGTGGATATAGGGCCGATCGTGCGCATTGAGGTAGCTGTCTATGCCGCTTTGCAGGATGCGTGATCTGTAATTTTGCCCTCTGACAGGCAAAGATCGGAGAGGCGGCGGACAGGTATTGGCGTTGTTTCGCACCGTTACGGGCGACAGCACCAGCGGTACTGCCGACGAGGCCGCCACCGCGAAAGACAGCGGCGTTGCATCGAGGTCGGAACAGATTAGCCGGAATTGCTCGGTGGTGAAATCGAAAGGGGCACCGGTCGTGAGGTCGGTTGCCGTGATCATCAGTTCGGGCGCGCCCGGTCGTCGGCGCACGTCACCAAAGGTGCGGCCTTCAAAAAGTTCGTCCAAGCGTTGAGCCAGGATCTGGCTGCGCCCAAACCAAGGTGAAGTTAGTCTATAAAGACGCTCAGGCCACAGAGCTTCACGTATGAGTCGCCCCTCAAAAGGCACAAGCAGAAAATCCGGCTCGAAACGAGTCAGCGTGGCATCGCCGAAGGCCGCGAAGTGCGCGGCAAGGATGCTGCCCCCCGACACTCCGCTGACCAGGAACACCTGATCCAACAGAGTGGTCTCCTGGCCCTCTAGCGCGAAGCGTGTGGCCTTGAGTTCGCGCAGCACGCCCAGGCCGAAGGCCGCCGCCCGAGCGCCCCCGCCTGACAGTGTCACCGCTACAACCACCGGTTGGTTGACCTCCGACGGCCTGATGCGTTGGTCGTTCTCGGCGAGAGACATTAAGGCGGCGTCGGAAAGTGTCGGGTTGATCCAAGGACGGTAAGTGGAACACCCTGTCAGAACTACCGTTGCCAGCACACCGGCCAAACTCCATCGTGTGAATTTACACACCTCCAGGCGCTTTACCTCTGCAAGCAGCACCACGCAGCGTTTCGAATAGACAAGAACGAGAAACGCCGGCAATTTTGCGACGAAGCAGAGCCACTCCAGAATGCTGCAGACGTTACAAGAACGGCACCCTACGAATCCCCTTGATGAGGCTCCTCGCGATCCGCGCGAAGTTATGGAATAGCAGCTATTCACGAGCCAGCACTTCTCCAAGCGCTATTGATCCGTTCAAGGCAGGTGGTGATTGCAGACTTTGCATGCCCGAGCAGTGTGTAGGAGCCTTTGAAATCCGCGAGAGCGTTGCCGTGCTCGAAGCAGCTAGCAGCAGCCACCCGACGATCTGTTTGTTCATCTACTGCCTCAAACTCCAAACTAGCTCCCCCAGTTGTCACTGGTCCAACAAGCAACGTCGTTAGGGTGTTGACTGCTCTATTGGGCGTCTCAATGGTCGTAATTGCCACACGCACACGTATGCGGCCTGACGATGCGGGAGCTTCGGACTTAGTTTGGAGATGTCGCAGTTCACTGTTGACGTGATCGAGAAGCTCTCGCACTTGCTCAGCTTCAAGCCCACCTATGCGTCCAGTTGCCGTCACTACCTGAGCATCCTCGACTAATATTTCCCGGTAACGACTGGGTTCAAAGCCTGGCGCCTTGAAGAGCAGAACATTTTCGTACTTCGTTTTTCCCAATACATCGTAATCACCAAGAAACCCTGATCGAGTCATTCCGTTTGAAGCACAGCCAGATAAGGTTGCCGTGAGGCCTGCCAGCAGCACAAAATGGATTAATGAAATAGGGCGTTTCATATATATTTTCATTTATCCCATTTTCAGACAGACGATGCCAGCAACAACCAGCGCAATTCCAACCCAACGTATCAAGGAGGCGGTATCGCCGAACACATACACGCCCACGAAAAACGCGCCCAGCGAACCGATGCCGGTCCAGACCGCATAAGCTGTTCCTATGGGGATCTGTTTAAGAGATAACCATAGGAAAAAGCCGCTGGCTGCCATACAGGCAACTGCAATCGCCGGCCCCACGTAGCGCATCGCTGCATTGGCCGCACCCATCTTGAGGCCTAGTGGCCAACCGATTTCGAACAGGCCGGCAATCAGTAGAACCAACCATGGATTCCATGACAACGGGTTCATATATTTCTCCAAATCTATTCAGTGAAAATTGATTATCAAAGCATCAAAGCATCAAAGAATAGGCAGTAGGCGGTCAATTCGCTCTGCTTCTGATTTCTTCTTAAACTCTCTGATGGCGAGAATCTGTCTCCCCGATCTCTCCGGCCACGAGAGAGATCGGGGGAAGCGTGTGGACAGTTACGCTGAGGGATCAGACCGGTTGCACTGGTTGTTGTACCGCCTCGTGACTCCGTTTGC
Source organism: Pseudolabrys sp. (assembly GCA_017849615.1). Classification (GTDB taxonomy): domain Bacteria; phylum Pseudomonadota; class Alphaproteobacteria; order Rhizobiales; family Xanthobacteraceae; genus Pseudolabrys. Next base: position 14,685 of record JAFIGS010000021.1, read on the forward strand.
TGCCCGGCCACTTCATTCCGAACAGCACCTCGTAGAGCAACGGAATCAGGCCAAGCGTCACGAGCGTGCCAAGTGCGAGACCACCGATCATGCCGATGGCCATGCCCTTCCACAGCGGCCCCGCAAACAACATCAGGGGCACGAGACCCGCGATACAGGTCACCTTGGTCATCACGATTGGACGCAGCCGCTGCATCGCAGCTCCCACCAGGGCTTCATGTCGGGCGAGACCTTCCGAGAGGCCGTGTTCAATTTGTTCGAGCAGAAGAACGGCGTTGTTGACGATGATTCCGAACAGCGCAAGCACCCCGAATGTCGCCATGAAGCTGAAAGGAGTGCCTGTTGCCTTCAGTGCAATCACGACCCCAATCAACGTGAAGGGAATCGTTGCGAGAATCACGATCAGCTTGCGGAAGGAGTTGAACTGCCAGATGAATAGCAGCAACATCGCCAGAAGAGCGAACGGCATGTAGTGCGTGAGCGATGCATTCGATTCAGCCGATTCCTCAATTTCTCCACCAAGCTCTATGGCATAGCCTGCAGGTAGTTCAATTGCGGCGATCCGAGGTGCGAGGTGATCCACGATCTCTTGCGCGGTGTATGCGGTGTTCTGCCCCTGAACTGTGACTGTACGAATGAGATTGCGGCGCTGGATCACAGACGGCTCGCTAGCGAGCGTGACATCGGCCACTTGCGCCAGGGAAACCGGCTGGCCACCCGACGCTGGATAGATGGTCGTCGAACCAACGTCCGCAGTGCTGCGCCGATCATTGGACGTCCCGCGCATCACGATTGGCACGCTGGTATCGCCATCTCGGATCACAGAGATCGACTGGCCGATGTAGCGGGTGCCAAGCCAGGCAGCTATGTCGTCGGTGGTGACGCCAGCACGTCGCGCACGATCTTGATCGACCCGAACATCGAGACGGCCGACACGGGTATCCCAGTTGTTCTTGATGTTGGCCGTACCTGGCAGCTCCCGTAGCGCGGACTCAATTTTCGCCGCCGCATTCATCAGCACCTCATGATCCGGCCCACTGACCCGGTAGACGGCTGTGCCGGCTTCGGTAGTGCCTAGCGAGAACCGCTGAGGCTCTGCGCGTACATCTCCATGATGCTGCGCGAAGTAAGCCCGAGTTCGGGCAATCACGACGTCAATGTTGGTGCCTGCCTTGACCGTCACGACAAAGTACGCGATGTTCGATGCTGGCAATGGGGGATTGAGCCCAAGGATGAAGCGCGGCCCACCGTCAGCGACGTAGCCAATGTGATCCGTGATTTCGGGGTTGATTTCTTGATCACCGAGCCAGCCGCTCACTTCCTTCACTTTGGCAAGAGTGAGCCGTGAATCCGTTCCAGGGGCGAGCTGCACTGGTATTTGGAATTGAACTCGGTCGGACTTCGGCAAGAAGTCGTATGGCAGTGTCGTGAATCCGTACAGAGCTACGGCCAATGCACCCGTCATCACACCAACGTAGATCGCCTTGTGGTCAAGCACCCACTCAAGCAACTTGCGATAGCCGCGATAGAAGCGTGTGTTGTAGGTTTGCGCGTCATTCGCCGGTTGATGATGCACTTTGGTGAAGTGGTAGCACAGCAGTGGAGTGACGGTCAGACACAACAGCCAAGATCCGAGTAACGTGAGCGCGAGGACAATGACGAGAGAGCGCAGATACTCACTCGTCGCACTCTGGCCGAAGAAGAACGGGGAGAAGGCGATGACGATAACCAATGAGGACGTCAGCAGCGGCAGTGCGAGGGTACGACCCGCTTCGAGACAAGCCTGTTTGCGGTCTTCACCGGCTGCCAAGCGCCGTTCAATGTCTTCGGCAATCACGATGCCGTTGTCTACCAAGAGCCCCAAAGCGATGATGATGGCTGCCATCGAAACACTTTGCAGCTCGATGTTCAGCGCGCGCATCACGATCAGTGCCCCCAGAATGGTAAGCGGCACGATCATCCCGACGATGAATCCTGTGCGCCATCCCAGGAAAAGGACGACGACGCCGAGCACGATGACAATCGTTTCGATCATCACCTGGTTCATCTTGCCCATTTCACGTTTGACGACGTCTGCCTGGAATGTCACATAGGAGAGCTCGAAACCTGCGGGCAGAAGTTTCTCAAGCTCGGCCACACGGGATTTGAGGGCTACGCCGAATTGCTCCACGTTCTGGCCCGAGGTCATGGACACTGCCATCACTACGGCAGGCTGGCCCTTATAGACTGCAGCAGACTCGGGAGGATCTGCAGGTTGTACCTGCACGCGCGCAAGCTCTCCCAGTGAGATTGAAGGAGCAGGCGAAGCACCGCGCGCACCCTGAGCTTGCGCCATCATGATCGGCAACGCGCGCAGCGAAGCGGCGTCGCGAACCTCTCCACTAACAGCCAGCGAAGCGTTGATGCCACCGATGGCGATTTGCCCGCCTGAAAGCACGACGTTTTGTTTAACGAGTTGATCGATCACCCCTTGTGGGGTCAATCCAAGCTGGGCTAGTTTTGGTCGATCAAATTCGAGATAGACGCGCTCTTCCTGCAAGCCGTAGAAGCTGATGCGATCAACGCCGGGAAGCGCGTATAGGCGATCGCGCATCTCTTTCAACGACACACGCATTTCGCCCATGGAGTAGCCCGGCGCGGTCACCGCAATGGAGGCCACGGCAACACGGCCGAAGTCGTCGTTGACAAATGGCCCCAACGTACCCTGTGGAAGCAGAGGCTGAGCATCGGCAACCTTCGCGCGAACGCGCTGCCATATGGGGGCTAGGTCGGTGTACCGCTCCCAGATCGTGACCTGTATGACGGCCCCGCCCGCGCGAACGGTTGTGGTTACACGCTTGACCTCGGCCAGCTCCCGCAAACGCTCCTCGATCGGACGCGCGATCAACTGCTCAACACGTTCGGCTGGCATGCCAGGGTTCAGAACGGCAACAACCGCATCTCGAATCGTGACCGATGGCTCTTCCTGCGAAGGGAAATTGAGAAACGTGGCAATGCCGGCAACAAGAATGATGACCGCGGCAAGGTAGGTGAGTCTGCTGGCGCGCAGCGCCATTTCTGTGATCTTCATAGCGAAGTCTTCCTGTAGCGGGTCAGCGTCCGGCCAATTGGGTCGTGGCCTTGAGTGGGGTGACTTGTTGCTCGTTCGTCAGCCAACTCGCGCCAGCCGCGACTACCATCTCGCCGCGCTTCAGGCCGCCCACAACGCGAACGTTGTCGCCGCCTGGCTCGCTCTGGAATTGCACTTCCCGGCGGTGCACCTTCTTTCCGGTCACGTCATATACAAACACTGCGGCTTGTCCTGCTTTCTCACTGAGCACCAGTGCCGAATAGGGAAGCATCAGACGATCTGGTGAGGCATCCTTCGCTTCCGGTGCCTTCAGCAATACTTGAACGGCAGACCCGGGTCGAAGACTGCGCGCAAGAGTAGCATCTTGAGGAACGAGCACGACAGGTAAAAGTGAGCCATTTTCAGCACGCAAGCCGATGCGTTGTACCGAAGCACGAACGGGACTTGCTGACTCGCTCAGGCGCAGTTCGGCGACCTGCCCAATTTTGATATTTGCCGCCTGGGTCGTCGATGCAGTCGCAAGGACTTCTACGCCGCTGCGTAGTCCATCCACTTGAAGCACCGGCGCTCCGGCTGCAATATCTGTGAACGGCAGAGCGAGTTTCTCCGCGACGACGCCGTCGAATGGCGCATGAATGGCGGCCCCCCTTCGCGCACGCTCGGCAAGGCCGAATGCGGCCTTTGCATTGCGCACCTGGCCTTCAGCTGCAACCAACTGTGCTTTCACACTCTCGAATGCAGCCGGGGAGATTACGTTGCCCTCAAGCAGCCCCCTTTGCTGCGTTGTCTGCACGATTCTGTCTGCCAATGCGGCTTCCGCAGCAGCGAGTGTCGCCCGAGCCTGTTCTAGGCGGAGTTGCTCGGGCTGAACATCCAACTCAGCCAGAAGCTGTCCGCGAGAGAAGCGATCTCCCACGTCCACATGAAGCTTGCTGATACGCCCGCCAGTCTCGAACCCCAAGGTACTCCGCTCACTGGAGCGAGCTAGACCACTCAATTCAATGCGATTGGCCACAGAACCTACATCCCCCACCGTGAGCAGCTTGACCGCTCGCGGTGGATCGGAAGCAGGCTCCTTCTGACTACCACAGCCGGCAAGCGATGCGAGCAGAACAAACGCGAGGCCGACTTTCTGCATTTGCCAGGACTGGGATTTAAAGGGAGTGCAAGACACGGGAAGGCCTTTCATCAGCGTTTATCAATAGGGGTGAGTTCCAGTTCGCCGCGGGCGAGCGCCTGGAGGGTGTGCATGAGTCGAGAAAGGTCTTCGGCAGCAAACGTCGGAAAACCCATCATTTCGGCGAGGAAGACTCCGTCCAAGGCAAATAGAACGATTCCGGCGATATCGGTGCCGCGTGGAGATTTGCTCGCGTTCTCGTACTGCCTGCGGTACCAGCCGCGCACAGGCTCAAGCAGCGTGGGGTCTTCAGCCACGGCCGCCAGCAATGCAGCGCTCATCTTTTGCATCCCGCCGTCAGGCATAGCCGAGACCTGGCTGGATAGCCAAGGGTCTGGATCGCCGACGAATGGCAGCTCTCGCTCTTCCTGCCCGCCATCAAACGCCGAGACCTGGTCATCAATCATCGTGAGGAGCAGATCGCGCTTGGTCTTGAAGTGGTGCAGGAACGCACCTTTGCTCATTCCTGCCCGTGCAACGACCGCGTCAAGCGTTAGGTGCCCGGCACCTCCCTCCATGACTACGTCACGCGCAGCTTGAAGGATGCGCTCCCGTGTTTGTTGCGCTTTCTTAGAGATGGAGGGGGCTTCAGCGCCGTTGTCCGCCGAATGCGACTCCTCTGGGCTTGATTTCATACGAGTTGCCATGGTGAAACTCCAAAGATGCTTGATTTTTGAACCGTCTGGACGGTATAGTACACGCCATGAACTATGCCCGTCAAGACGGCCTCCTCAATTCACAACCTAGTGGCTCAACATGTCCGATCCCTACGCCCGCCGCGGCCTTACTGCTGTTGCATTCCTATCGATCACGCTTCTCGCCGCGTGCAGCCACTCGCCTCACAGGGTGGAGACATCACGCGTTGAGGTTCCGGCCAAATTCATGAACGAAGCGGGTCTGGCTGTGCAGCAGGTGCCAGCACAAGCACTCCCGGCCGAGTGGTGGACGGCGTACGGTGATCCGCTGATTGACGCGCTGGTGCGCAACGCGCTGGAGCACAACACCGATCTCGCTATTGCAAGAGCGCGGATTGATGAAGCTGTGGCGATCACCCGACGTACACGCGCTTCAATGTTCCCTAGCTTGGCGCTCACGCCCCAAGCAACGCGCGCGCGCGACTTTTCTTTGGCACCGACCATCAGCAGCGATGCCAGGCTTCCGCTGTCGGCTTCATGGGAAGTTGATCTAGCGGGCCGCCTCTCGCATGCCGCTGATGGCGCACGGATGGACGCAGTTGCTGTCGAACAGAACTGGTTCGCGACACGTTGGCAGATCGCCTTTGAGACAGTGTCCGCTGCACTGCAGCAGCGGCAGGCGGCAGAGCTGGAAGATCTGGCAAAAGAGCGACTTCAAGTCGCCGAGCGCCTTGAGCGTCTGACAGAGCAGAAGTTCAAGGCAGGTCAAGCTACGGGCTTTGACATTGAACGCACGCGTTCCGAGGTCATCGCCCTCCGGGTGGAGCAAGAGCAGTTGCGACGCGTACGCGGCGAAGCAACGCATGCCTTGGATGTGCTCGTTGGCCGGATTCCGGGGGCGCTTGGCAGCGGTCCTGCGCTTGCCTCTCTCACCATGCCCGATTGGACTCCCAGAAGCGTGCCAGGCGAATTGCTGCAGCAGCGCCCCGACGTCAGAGCCGCGCAGGCGCGTCTTGCAGCGGCGACGGCGCGATGGAACGCAGCAGAAGGCGAGCGGCTCCCCAAACTTGTGCTCGATTTGAGTGGTGGGCGCCAACGCTTCGAGAACAACGGAACACGTGTGGCAGGGAACATTTTCTCTCTGGGCTTGGGTGTGACGCTTCCGATCTTTGACGGTGGAGCAATACAAGCGGGAATCGACGAGGGCTCAGCACGCAGTCGCGGCGCACAGGCTGACCTGGAACGCACGGTTTTGCTTGCGCTTCAGGATGTGGAGAACGCTTATCTGGGCTGGCAGACCCAGCGGACTTCTCTGCAGCATCAGGTCGATGGTCTTGTCGTCGCTGATCGACTCCTTGACCGCAGTCGACGCCTCTTTGAGGCGGGACAGGTGGATGCGACCGTTGTTGCAGAAGCGGAGCGTGGCACCTTGTCCCAGCGAGCGGCTCTGGTCCGTGCTCGCGCCGACGCAGCCGTGCAATGGGGTGTTCTCGCTAAAGCGCTTTCTGGTTCGCCAGAGCATGTGAATCTGCAATCTTCACCCTGAGTCCTTGAGTTGGAAGAACGCAGCATGGCAGCGAGTTTTAAATACTGAATAGATCGACGATTAGTAGGGGACGCATGGAAATTCGACATCTACGTTGTTTTATGGCGCTCGCCGAGGAACTTCACTTCGCTCGCGCCGCTGCGAAACTGCATATTGAGCAGTCCCCACTGTCTCGCACGATCAAAGAACTCGAAGAGGAGTTAGGAGCACAGCTCTTTATTCGGAACACGAGAAGCACGCGTTTGACACGAGCTGGGTTGATGCTCATGGAGCACGCACCTCGGGTGTTCGCATCCTTGCAACAGGCGCGGGACTGCGTGAAGGCAGCAAAAAATGGCTTTCATGGACAACTCCGCGTCGCCTTGTCAGACGGCGCAACACTACTGTGCTTACCAGCCCTATTGGCGTTGTGTCGCGAGGAGGAGCCCGAGGTTGAGATTCGCTTTTTTGAGGTGCCACTATCCCAACAAATCAAAGGATTGCACGACGACCTGTATGACGTCGGCTTTGCACAGTCCGACGACGTAGGTGATGGAATCGTCGCACTTCCCGCGTGGACTGACACGCTTATGGTGGCGCTGCCAGCTCGGCATCCGTTGCTGGCTCTTAAGCGAATTCCATTGGATGAACTGCTGCGCTACCCGCTAGTGCTATCTGATCCTCAAGTGTGCGAGGGCCACGCCAAGCACATTGAGCGAGTACTTAGCCGGGCTGAAATGCAGCCTCTAGTTGCCGAGCGGGTTACCACTTTCGACCTGATGATGGCGTTGGTATCTGCCGGTTTTGCACTCGGACTTACAGGGGCTGCACACATTGCAGCCTCCCGAGAGCCAGGAGTCGTGGCGAGGCCGCTTTCGACACGCGTACCACCTTTGACGACCTATCTACTCAGACTTGAAGGCGATCCGTTTGACGAGCTTGCGCGCTTCATTCAGCGAGTACAGGCCATCGAATTGCCAGAGTTTCTCAGGTCAACAAAAAGCCGAAATCCCGATCTTCCGGAGGAATTGATGCCATGAGACTCGCCATCACGCTCGTCGCTGCAATGCTAGTCGCATGCGGTCAATCTGATAAACCGCACAAAGCCACTAGTGCAGAAAAGAAAACCCCGACAGTAGAAGAGCTGGTGGCAGACCCGGAACAGCTCAAGAAGTTGCGCCAGCAATGCAAGACGGATCGGCCTACTTTGGGCGAACTGCTTTGCAACCGGGTAGCGGAGGCAACACGTAAGCGGTTCTACGGTGACGGAAAAACGCCATACACACCGCCCAAAGAATCCCCCAAATTCTGAAATTCAGCAATTCAGCAATTCAGCAATTCAGCAATTCAGCAATTCAGCAATTCGCTAGTCTGCCTGAATCTTCTGTTCGGCACGCTGATATTCGCCGGCGCTTACGGAGTCACTCCCTGGCTAGACACAGCGCGAATTCATTCTTTCTTATCGACCTTTCTGCCCCAAACGGTCTTTGACCGGCACTAAGCCAGCACCGATCCTGACGCCTGCGGCACATTTCTAAGCCGCGTTTCCCAAGGGAATCAGCGTAGGAGAGATTGGAGGCGGGGCTATGCAAGGTACGAATGTGCTGTTCGGTCAGATAGCCGTGGTATTCGGCATCGTGATCGCGGGTGTGTGGGGCGCCACACAATGGACGGCAGCAGCCCTTGGCTATCAGGTACGCCTTGGCTCCCCCTGGTTTGATTTCCTCGGCACACCGATCTACCTCCCGTGGAAGCTGTTTGAGTGGTGGTTCTTCTTCGATGCCTACGCGCCACGCGTTTTCGACACGGGCGGTGCCATAGCGGGTGGCAGTGGCTTGCTGGCGGTGGTGGTCGCAGTCTGCATGTCGATCTGGCGCTCTCGTCAATCACGCCTAGTCACGACCTATGGCTCGGCACGCTGGGCAAGTACGGAGGACATTCGCAAAGCCGGCCTTACGCAGCCGATCGGCGTGTTCCTCGGTCAGCACGATGGCAAGTACCTTCGGCATGAAGGCCCGGAACACATCCTCACTTTCGCGCCCACGCGCTCAGGCAAAGGCGTCGGCCTTGTGGTGCCGACGCTGCTTTCTTGGCCTGCATCCGCCGTAGTCCACGACATCAAGGGCGAGAATTGGCAGATCACCGCAGGTTGGCGCTCACGCTACTCACACTGCCTGCTGTTCAATCCGACCGATGCGAAGTCGGCGGCCTACAACCCGCTGCTAGAAGTTCGGCGCGGCGCACATGAAGTGCGTGACGTACAGAACATAGCCGACATTCTGGTCGATCCAGAAGGCGCGCTTGAGAAGCGCAACCATTGGGAGAAGACTTCGCACGCGCTGCTGGTCGGGGCCATCCTGCATGTGCTCTACGCGGGCGAGGACAAGACGCTGCGCGGCGTCGCCAATTTCCTCTCCGATCCGGCCAGCCCCTTCGAGCTGACCTTGCACCGGATGATGACCACACAGCACCTCGTGAACGTGGAAGGTGGTGGCCCGCATCCAGTCGTCGCTTCGGCGGCGCGCGAAGTGCTCAACAAGTCGGACAACGAGCGTTCCGGCGTGTTGAGCACCGCCATGTCGTTCCTGGGCCTCTACCGCGACCCCACGGTGGCCGAAGTCACCTCGCGCTGCGACTGGCGTATCGCCGACCTGATCGCGTCCGAGCATCCGGTGTCGCTTTATCTGGTAGTGCCACCTTCGGATATTTCGCGGACGAAACCGCTCATTCGCCTGATCCTCAACCAGATCGGCCGACGGCTCACCGAATCGCTCGACGGCAGCGACGGCATCGAACGCCGCCACAAGCTGCTGCTGATGCTCGATGAGTTCCCGGCGCTGGGCCGCCTGGACTTCTTCGAGACGGCGCTTGCCTTCATGGCGGGCTACGGAATCCGCAGTTTTCTTATCGCCCAATCGCTCAACCAGATCGACAAAGCCTACGGCCAGAACCATTCGATTCTGGATAACTGCCATGTCCGCGTGACGTTCGCCACCAACGATGAACGCACTGCGAAACGGATCTCCGAAACGCTTGGCACCGCTACCGAACTGCGCGCGCAGCGCAACTATGCCGGGCACAGATTGGCACCGTGGCTGGGGCACCTCATGGTGTCGCGGCAGGAGACGGCCCGCCCGCTACTGACGCCCGGTGAAGTGATGCAGCTTCCGACTGAGGAAGCTGTGGTGATGGTGTCCAGCGTGGCACCGATCAAGGCCAAGAAGCTGCGCTACTACGCCGACGCGAATTTCAAGAACCGCGTTTTACCGCCGCCTGTGCTCGCGGCCGGGCAATACGCGGACGCGCCACCGGCCCGGCCCGACGACTGGAGCGGCCTATCGATCCCAGCCGTGTCAACGGTCCGGGCTGCGGGCCTGTCCGGCGATGGCACAGGCACCGCCGATGACGGCGGCCCACGCCGACAGCCGGAGCTATCCGAAGTCAGCGAATACAGCCCCGAACCGCTGCTCGCCGGCCATGACCTGACTCTGCTCGATGACGACGACGACCTGCCGCTGCCGCTTCCCGGCCAGCTCGACCCGGCCATGCAGCGCACGGCCCGGCTGGCTTCCCTCGACCCCAACGACGGAATCGACTTATGAGCCAATACCGCCTCAATCTGTTCATTCAGCCCGAGCACGCCAAGCGTCTCGAAGAACTGGCCGCCAAGAAAGGCGTGTCCAAGTCGTCCATTGTCGCGGCGGCGCTCGCGTCGTGGCTATCGCCCGATGCTGGCGACCAGCGCGAGGCGGCCATCGCCAAGCGGCTCGATCGCCTGTCGCGGCAGGCCGAGCGCATGGAGCGCGACCAGAACATCCAGATCGAAACACTGGCGCTGTTCATCCGCTACTTCCTGACCGTCAGCACCCCGATTCCCGAAGCCCATCAGGACGCAGCTCGCGCCCAAGGCAAAGCGCGTTTCGAGCAATTCGTGGAGCGGCTCGGCCGCCACCTGCTGCGTGGCCGCAGCCTGGTGCGCGACGTTGTGGAAGAACTGCACCCAGACCCGGCGCGAATGGATGACGCGGAGGCACTGGCTGAAGCGCAGGAGCGTGCCTCATGAGCGCCATTCCGCAAACCCCGCCCGAACTCTCATCCGCCGCAACCTCTCTGGATCGCCGTATCCAGATGCTGCGCACGGCAATGGGGCCAGTCATCGCCGCTGCGCTGGCCGACCCCGACGTGGTGGAAATCATGCTCAACCCCGACCGCACCCTATGGGTGGATCGGTTGTCATCGGGCCGCATGCCGCTGGGCGTGGAGCTGTCCCAAGACGATGGCGAACGCATCATCCGGCTGGTGGCTGCGCACGTCGGCGCAGAGGTGCATCGCGGGCGGCCGCTGCTGACCGCCGAGCTGCCCGAAACCGGCGAGCGGTTCGAGGGCATCTTGCCGCCCGCAGCGCCCGGCCCAGCCTTCGCGCTGCGCAAGCGCGCCGTGAGCATCATCGGGCTGGATCGCTATGTGGCCGACGGCATCTTGACCACAGGCCAGGCCGAGTTCCTGCGCCGCGCCGTGCGTGAGCGCCAGAACATCCTGATCGCCGGGGCGACGAGCAGCGGCAAAACCACACTCGCCAATGCCTTGCTTGCGGAGATCGCCGCCACGGGCGACCGCGTGCTTGTGCTCGAAGACACCATCGAGCTGCAATGCGCAGCCCGCGACCATGTGCCGCTGCGCACCCGCGCTGGCGTCGTGTCTATGACCGAGCTGGTGCGGGCCACGATGCGCCTGCGCCCCGACCGCGTGATCGTCGGCGAGGTACGCGGCGGCGAAGCCCTGGACTTGGTTAAGGTGTGGGGCACCGGCCACCCCGGCGGCATCGCCACCATCCACGCCGGTTCCGCGCTGGGCGCGCTGCTGCGCCTCGAACAGTTGATTCTTGAAGTGGCGGTGAACCCACCGCGTGCGCTGATCGCCGAGGCGGTCAACGTCGTGATCCACATCGCCGGGCGTGGCCGCAAGCGCCGCGTCGAAAGCATCGCCCGTGTCGTCGGTTTCGACGGCACCGGCTATCGCCTGGCGGACGCGCTGGAAACACCGTTTCCCGAGCTGATGCCGGTTCCTCTCGCAGCCGATGCCGCTGCGCCTTCCTCGTCCCTTGACCTACCTGGAGAACTGCCATGACGCAGATGCACGTTCACGCTTTCCGTAATTCCGTAAATCCGGTTTCAACCATCGCACGCCTGCGGCGGCTGGCCGGCCCCGCGCACCACGGCCTGCTGCTGGCCGCAGTCATGCTGATGACGGCGGGCACGGCGAAGGCATCCGGCTCCTCGATGCCGTGGGAAGGCCCGCTGCAATCCATTCTGGAGTCGATTCAGGGGCCGGTGGCACGCATCGTCGCGGTCATCATCATCATCGCCACGGGCCTCGCGCTCGCCTTCGGCGACACGTCGGGCGGCTTTCGCAAGCTGATCCAGATCGTGTTCGGTTTGAGCATCGCGTTCGCCGCGTCCTCGTTCTTCCTCTCGTTCTTCAGCTTCTCCGGCGGGGCTGTCGTATGAGTGGCCCGGATAGCTTCGCGGCCGGCTTCGAGGTGCCGCTACATCGCTCGCTGACCGAGCCGCTCTTGATGGGCGGCGCACCGCGCACGGTGGCGATTGCCAACGGCACGCTAGCCGCTGCCGTCGGGCTGGGCCTGCAACTCTGGATTCCTGGCGTAGTGCTCTGGATCGTCGGTCACTCGCTGGCCGTGTGGGGCGCGAGGGTCGATCCGCAGTTCATGCAGGTCTTCGCCCGGCACATCAAGCACAAGCCGCTGCTGGACGTGTAGGAGACGCCGCCATGCTTAACCTTGCCGAATACCGCCAGCGGCCCGCCTTGCTGGCCGACTGGCTTCCCTGGGCTGGGCTGATCGCGCCGGGCGTGGTGCTGAACAAGGATGGCTCGTTTCAGCGCACGGCGCGCTTTCGCGGGCCTGATCTGGACAGCGCCACGCAGGGCGAATTGATCGCCACGACGGCACGGCTAAACAACGCGTTGCGCCGGCTGGGTTCGGGCTGGGCGCTGTTCGTGGAAGCCGAGCGCCAGTCGGCCGCGGACTATCCGCATTCCGACTTTCCCGAACCGCTGTCCTGGCTGGTGGACGAAGAACGCCGCGCTGCCTTTGAGGAATCGGGGAACCACTACGAAAGCAGCTATCACCTGACGCTAGCCTATCTGCCGCCGGAGGAATCCCGCGCTCGTGCAGCCAAGCTGCTCTACGAGCACGCGCCGGGCGATGGTGTGGACTGGCGCGGTCGGCTTGACGCCTTCCTGGCAGAAACGGATCGGGTTTTCGACCTGCTCGATGGCGTGATGCCAGAAATCGTCTGGTTGGACGATGCCGCGACGCTGACTTATCTTCACGCCACGGTGTCCACGCGGCGCTACCGGCTGGCCGTGCCCGAGGTGCCTTTCCACCTCGACGCACTGCTGGCCGATTCCGCCCTAGTCGGCGGCCTTGCGCCCATGCTGGGTGACCAGCATCTGCGCGTGGTGTCGGTGCGGGGCTTTCCGACCTCGACCTGGCCGGGCCTGCTGGACGACCTCAATCGCCTGGGCTTTGCCTATCGCTGGAGTACCCGGTTTCTCTGCCTCGATAAAGCCGAGGCGGAAAAGGAGCTGGGCCGCCTGCGTCGCCAGTGGTTTGCGAAACGGAAGAATGTCATTGCGCTACTGCGCGAAACCATCTTCCAGCAGGAATCGCCGCTGGTGGACACGGATGCCAGCAACAAGGCGGCCGACGCGGATGCCGCCTTGCAAGAGCTTGGCAGCGATCAAGTCGCCTTCGGCTACCTCACCGCCACGGTGACGGTGTTCGATGACGACCCTGCCGTAGCCGACGAAAAGCTGCGCATGGTGGAACGTGTCATCCAAGGACGTGGCTTCGTCACCATCCCCGAAACCTTAAATGCAGTCGATGCGTGGCTGTCGTCCATACCAGGCAATGCCTATGCCAACGTGCGCCAGCCCATCGTCTCGACGCTGAATCTGGCGCACATGATGCCGGTGTCCGCCGTGTGGGCTGGGCCGGAGAAAAACGCCCATCTCGACGGCCCGCCGCTGATCGTCACGCGCACGGATGGCGCGACGCCGTTCCGGCTGGTGACGCACATCGGCGACGTGGGGCATACGCTGGTCGCGGGGCCGACGGGCATGGGAAAATCTGTCCTGCTGGCGATGCTCGCCTTGCAGTTCCGCCGCTATGGCGGCTCGCGCATCTTCGCCTTCGACATGGGGCGATCCATGCGGGCGACGGTGCTGGGCCTGGGCGGCGAACACTACGACCTCGGCGCGGACGGCGCCATTGCCTTTCAGCCCTTGGCCCGTATCGACAGCGAAGGCTATCGCACCTGGGCCGCCGAGTGGATCGAAGGCCGCCTGCTGCATGAAGGCGTGACCGTCGGCCCCGACGAGAAAGCCGCCATTTGGTCGGCGCTCGGCAGCCTCGCTGGTGCGCCGGTGGAGCAGCGCACGATGACCGGGCTTTCGGTGCTGCTGCAATCGAACGCGCTGCGGCAGGCATTGTCGCCGTATGTGCTGGGCGGCGCGCACGGCAAGCTACTGGATGCCGACCGCGACCGGCTCGGCAGCGGCGACGTGCAGGGCTTTGAGATGGAAGAGCTAATGCACAGCCCCGCCGCCGTGCAAGCGGTGCTGCGCTACTTGTTCGCCCGCTTCGATGCACGTTTCGACGGTGCTCCCACGCTGCTGATTCTCGATGAAGCCTGGCTATTCCTTGATGAACCGTCCTTCGCGGCACGCATCCGGCAATGGTTGAAAACTCTGCGCAAGAAAAACGTGTCGGTGATCTTCGCCACGCAGTCGCTTGCCGACATCAAGGATTCGACCATCGCGCCCGCGATCATCGAAAGCTGCGCGAGCCGGATTTTCTTGCCCAACCCGCAGGCGACCGAGCCGCAGATTCGCACGGTCTACGAGGGCTTTGGCCTCAACAGTCGGCAAATCGAAATCGTCGCCACCGCGCAGCCCAAGCGCGACTACTACTACCAATCGCGCCTGGGCAATCGTCTGTTCGACCTCGACCTGGGGCCAGCCGCGCTCGCCTTCTCGGGCGCATCCACACCGCAAGACCAACGCGACATTGACCGAGTGCTGACGCAGGCCGGCGCTCCCGGCTTCGCCGGTGCGTGGCTACGCCATCGCGGCCTCGATTGGGCCGCCGACCTGCTGCCGTCCTCGCCGTCGGCGGCTTCTTTCCTCGCTACTCAACCCCTGGAGATTTCGCCATGAAGACCCGTGTACTTTCCGTTTCGCTCGCCGCCGCGCTGGCCGGCTCGCTGATGCTCGCTCAGCCAGCGGCGGCGCTCACTTTCGTTGATCCCGTCAACTTGGTGCAGAACACGCTGACTGCCATCCGCACGCTGGAGCAGATCAACAACCAGATCAACCAGCTCCAGAACGAAGCGCAGATGTTGATGAACCAGGCGCGCAACCTGGCGAATCTCGACTTCAACATCGTCAACCGGCTGCGCTCGACGCTCGCCACGACTGAACGCCTGATTGCCGAGGCGCAAGGGCTGGCCTACGACGTGCAGAGCATGGATGCCACGTTCTCGCGCCTGTACCCGGAGCAGTACGCCGCCACCATCAGCGGCGACCGCATGGCACAGGACGCACGCGAACGCTGGAAGAACACGCTCGACGGCCTGCACACCGCGATGCGGATGCAGGCGCAGGTGTCGCAGAACCTGACGCAAGACGAAAGCGCGCTGGCCGACCTCGTGAGCCAAAGCCAATCGGCCACGGGTGCGCTGCAAGCGATGCAGGCAACGAACCAGCTTCTCGCCTTGCAGGCCAAGCAGTCCATCCAGGCCCAGCAGCTCCAGATCACACAAGACAGGGCGGCCTCGCTGGAGCTGGCGCGGCAGGCAGCGGCCACCGAGCGCGCCCGCGAAGTGCGGCGGCGCTTCCTGGGCACCGGCACGCCGTACACACCGCAGTCCGTCAACTTCTACAACAACTGACGGGAGGCGGCCATGCGATGCGTTCCTGTCCTGCTGGCCGTGCTGCTGACCGCATGCGGCCAGCAGCCGGCTGAAGACCTGACCGCCACCTTGGCCGCCGATCCCGTGCGGCTCAAGGCGCTGCGCGCCCAATGCGCAGCCGACCGGCAAACCGCAGGCGAAGACACCTGTCGCGCCGCTGCCGAAGCCTTCCGGCGGCGCTTCTTCACCGGCCAGACTGGGCCGGACGAATACCGGACGCTGGCAGAACTGCCGCCGATTCCGGCGAGTTTCGACACGCCAACCGACGACGCGCCGGAAGGTGATGCGTCGCTCGCCGCTGCGGAGGACACGCCATGAACGACGTAACGATCATCGACAGATTCCTCGATACCTTCTCGCGCTACATCGACTCCGGTTTCGGTCTGCTGCAAGGCGAAGTCGCGTTCCTGACGGCCACTCTCATTGTCATCGACATGACCATTGCCGGTCTGTATTGGGCCATGAGCCATGCGACCGGCCAGGGCGAGGACGTGATCGCCAAGCTGCTGCGCAAGGTGCTTTACGTCGGTGCCTTCGCCTACATCATCGGTAACTTCAATTGGCTGTCGAGCATCGTGTTCCGCTCGTTCGCCGGGCTAGGCATCACCGCCACTGGCTCGGCCATAACGATGGCGACCTTCTTGCAGCCGGGTCGGCTTGCCAAGACCGGCATCGACGCCGCTGCGCCGATCCTCGACCAGATCGGTGACATGGCCGGCTTCCCCGAAGTGTTCGTGAACCTCGACCCCATCGTGGTGCTGTTCATCGCTTGGCTGGTGGTGATCCTCTGTTTCTTCGTGCTCGCGGTTCAGCTTTTCATCACGTTGATCGAGTTCAAGCTGACCACGCTTGCCGGCTTCGTCTTGATCCCGTTTGCGCTCTGGAACAAAACCTCGTTCCTCGCGGAAAAGGTGCTCGGCAATGTGGTTTCGTCAGGCATCAAGGTCTTGGTGCTGGCGGTAATCGTCGGCATCGGCTCGGGCCTGTTCGCGGAGTTCCAGGTTCATCCCGACGAGCCTTCCATCGACCATGCGCTTGTCGTGATGCTGGCTTCGCTTGCCTTGCTGGCGCTGGGCATCTTCGGCCCCGGCATCGCCACGGGCCTTGTGTCCGGTGCGCCGCAGCTCGGCGCGGGTGCGATGGCGGGCGCTGCCGTCGGCGCGGTAGGCACGGGTGTTGCCATCGGTGCCGCCGCGACCGGCGTGGGCGGTGCCGTCATGGCGGGCGCACGCATGGCCCCGGCCGCCGCAAAGCTGGCCGGGAGCGGCGCACGCGCCGCCACGTCGGCGGCCAGCAGCGCCAAGTCCGCATTCCAGGCCGGTTCCGCCGCTGCGGGCGGCGGGGCTAAAGGCGCGGCTGCGGGCCTCGGCAATGTCGCCAAGACCGGCGCGCAAGCGGCAGGCCGCCGAGCTGCATCGGGCGCTTCCGCTGCCGGTCAGAAGGTGGCCGACTCCTTCCGGGCAGGATGGAACGGTGCGGATGTCGGCGCTGCCGGTTCCGGCCAGGCCGCCGCAGGCGAAGGCGCAGCCAGCGCGCCGAAGCAAGAGCAACCCGCCTGGGCAAAGCGGATGCACCGCCGCCAGCAGATCACCCATGCCGCAACCACCGCAGCCCACACGCTGCGCAGTGGCGACGGCGGCGGCTCAGGGCAAGGCCCAAGCCTGCGCCCCGATGCGTGACCCGATACCTGACCACCAAGGAGAACCCTATGCGATTCAAACGCCCGCAGGTGCGCTATGCCGACACGCCGCAGCCTGCCACCCCGTACCAATCCGCCGCGCAGGTGTGGGACGAGCGCATCGGCTCGGCCCGCGTCCAGGCCAAGAACTGGCGTTTTATGGCCTTCGGCTGCCTCACGCTTGCGCTGCTGATGGCCGGTGGCCTGGTGTGGCGCTCGGCGCAGTCCATCGTCACCCCTTACGTCATCGAGGTCGATCAGTCGGGGCAGGTGCGCGCCGTCGGCGAAGCCGCCACGCCGTACCGGCCCGCCGATGCGCAGATCGCGCACCACCTGGCGCGCTTCGTGACGCTGGTGCGCTCGCTGTCTATCGATCCCATCGTGGTGCGGCAAAACTGGCTGGACGCCTACGACTACACCACCGACAAAGGCGCGGCGGTGCTCAACGACTACGCCAGCAAGAACGATCCTTTCGCCCGTGTTGGCCGCGAGTCGGTGACGGTGCAGATCACCAGCGTGGTACGCGCCAGCGATGCCTCGTTCAACGTCCGTTGGACGGAGCAACGGTTCATCAACGGTGCCCCCGCCGGGACCGAGCGATGGAACGCGGTGCTTTCCACCGTCCTGCAAACCCCGCGCACCGAACAGCGCCTGCGCAAGAACCCGCTGGGTATCTACGTCAACGGCCTGTCGTGGAGCCGCGAACTGGATTCTTCTGAAGGAGCCAAGCCATGAACCTGTCTTTCCGCTTATACGCTTTCGCGCTGACCGTGGTGGCCCTGTCGGGCTGCGCTTCGCAGGGCAAGCCGCCTCCGTCCATTTCGCTCGATGAGCCGGTGCAGGCACAGCCGCTGCCGGAGCCGCCTGCTCCAGTGGAAGTCGTCGCCATGCCCGAGCCGCTGGCGCTGCCAGCGCAGTTGAAGCCGCTGCACGAGTTGGACGCGGCCCCGGCTAAGCCGGAGCCGGCCGATGAGAAGGTGCGCGTTTCCCGTGCCAATGCCGAGGCGCGCATCGCGCCCACGCGCGAGGGCTACGTCAATGCGATTCAGGTGTGGCCCTTCACCGATGGTGCGCTCTACCAAGTCTATGCCGCGCCGGGACGCGTGACCGTGGTTTCCTTGCAGCCGGGCGAGGAACTAGTGACGGTCGCAGCCGGCGATACCGTGCGCTGGATCGTCGGTGACACGTCCAGCGGCAGCGGCGACGCGATGCGCATCAATGTGCTGGTCAAGCCCATCCGCTCAGGCCTCAAGACGAATTTGGTCATCACCACCAGTCGCAGAACATACCTGCTGGAACTGACCTCGACGGAAAAGGCATGGATGGCGTCGGTGTCCTGGGACTACCCAAAAGACCGGATGTTGGCCTTGCAGCGCCAGTCGCAGGCGGCTAGCGCCGCCGCACCGGTCGATACCGGACTGTCGCTGGAGAAGATCCGCTTCCGATATTCCGTCTCAGGCAGCAATCCGCCGTGGAAGCCGCTGCGCGCCTTCGACGATGGCGAGAAGGTCTATATCCAGTTCCCGCCGGGAATCGCCCAAGGCGAGCTGCCACCGCTGTTCGTCATCGGCGCGCAGGGCGACGGACAACTGGTGAATTACCGTTTTCGCTCGCCTTACTACATCGTGGATCGGCTGTTCGGCGCGGCCGAACTGCGCCTGGGCGGCGACAAGGGTGACGTGGTGCGTATCGAACGCACGGATGGCTTGGCGCGGAGGAACTGACCATGAGCCAGGACGACACTCCCGACCTCGCCACGCCGCATGCGGGCAAGGTGGCACCCGAGGCAGTTGCGCTGCGCGCCCAACCGCGCCCGGTCACGCGCCTGAACCGGCGCACGCTGGCCATCCTCGTCGGCGGTCTCTCGGTCGCTGTGCTCGGCGCGCTGATGTGGTCGCTGCAACCGCAGCGGCGCGGTGCAGGCGAGCAGACCGAGCTTTACAACGTCGATCGCGTCTCGAAGTCCGAAGGGTTGGACGCGCTGCCGGCGGACTACTCGAAGCTGCCGCCCCCCTTGGCGGCATCCGTGCCGGAGTTGGGGCCGCCGCTGCCAGGCGATCTTGGCCCGGCCATTGTGAAGTCGCAGCAGCCGGTGACGGCCGCCTACGCGGCCCCCGGCAACGACCCCAACGACGCGTTGCGCAAGGAAGCCGAAGCAGCAGCGGCATCGGCGGTGTTCTTCCGCTCTGGTTCGCAGAAGGCCGCGCCGGTGGCGCAGACACAGGTAGCCGCTGCGCCGGGCTTCACCGCCAATGCGGCCTTCGACCCGCTGGCGGCCGGGCCTGCGTCGACGGCGGCCCAGCCCGCCGACCCGACCGCCGTGCAGAACCGGCAAGACCAGAAAGAGGCATTCCAGAAAGCCGGAACCACGGAAGCCCGTGATTCCGGCAACCTGACGCTGCCGGCGTCGCCGTATCAGGTCATGGCCGGAACGGTGGTCGCCGGGGCGCTGGTGACGGGCATCAAGTCGGACTTGCCGGGCGATGTGATCGCCACAGTGACGGAGCCGGTCTATGACACGGCTACCGGCAAGTTCCTGCTGATCCCGCAGGGGTCACGCATCCTGGGCAAATACAACAGCCAGGTCAGCTACGGGCAGAGCCGCGTGCAAGTGGTGTGGAACCGGATCATCCTGCCCGACACGTCTTCGCTCAAGCTCGACAACTTGGCCGGCACCGATCCGGCCGGCTACGCCGGCTTGGAAGATGATGTGGATTGGCATTGGGATCGCGTCTTTGCCGGTGCGGCACTGACGACGCTACTGGGCATCGGTGCCGAACTGGCTGCGCCGGAGAACCGGCAGGACGGTGATCGCGTCATCATCGCCGGCCGCGATAGCGCCCAGGACAGCATCAATCAGGTCGGTCAGGAGATGACCCGGCGCAACCTCAACATCCAGCCCACCTTGACGGAGCGCCCCGGCTTGCCGGTTCGCATCATCGTCAACCGCGATCTGGTGCTGCGGCCGTACCAGCCACTTTTCTTCAACAGGGGGACTTCGCGATGACGACGCGCAAGCTACGGCTCGGGCCGCTGCCGAAAACGGAATCCACGAAGCTGACTTTTGCTTGCCCGGCCAGCCTGAAAGCCGACCTCGACCGCTACGCTACGCTGCACGCGCAGACCTACGGCGAGGCGGTCGATGCCACGGTGCTAATTCCGCACATGCTAGAAGCCTTCATGGTCGGAGATCGGGGATTCAGGAAGGGAGGCGCGGGCAAGGCCGCGCCGCCGAAGCCAAGCTGATGATGCCGGTTTCCGCTGGCGGCCATCCCTCAAACGCGCAGCCCAAGGCTGCGCGTTCTTCATTCTGGAGGACGGCGACCGATTGGGCTATGAAGACCAAACGCGGCTACCGCCTGCAGGCAACCGCCCCCGATGCAGCACGCTCGGGCTTTCTACCGCGAAGCTCCTATGTGGCTCCCAGCCCACAACGCCACAGCCCCGCAAGGCGGCCCGAAGTAGAGCCAAACCCGCACCCCATATAGACTTCCGGCCATCAGGCTGATTTCAACAATCGCTTGACTGCGGACATTTTTTATGCGCGAATGGATGCGCCGCGAACACTCAGCCCGGCGGTCGTGTCTTGGCGAAGGCCGGCACGCGCGCGGCGAACTGATCCAGCCACGCCACCAACTTGGGATGATCTTTGCGCCAGCCGCCGGCGAGACGAAGATCGAGATAGCCGAGCGCGCAGGCGAGCGCGATCTGGCCGACATCGGGCACGGCAGCGAGCGCCGGCGGCGATGCCTCGAGCACGGCCAAAGCGCGGCTGATCTTGCCTTGCTGCCGATCGATCCAGCTTTGCAGCCGCATCGGCGGCTCGCGGAAGCGACCTTCGTAGACGATGGAGAGCGCCGCATCGAGAATGCCGTCGCACAGAGCCTGCAGGCGCAGCGCGGCGAAGCGCGCTTCCGGAGCTGCCGGCAAAACGCGACCGCCCCCGGCGAGATGATCGAAATATTCGACGATCACGCGCGAGTCGAACAAGGTCGTGCCGTCCTCGAGAATCAGCGTCGGAATCTTGCCGAGCGCGTTCTGCGCGAGAAACCCGGGCTCCGGCGCGATCGTCTCGGCATCCTGCAGGGTGATGCTGTCGGCCAGGCCGAGCACCTCGGCGGCGATCTTCACCTTGCGGACGAAAGGCGACGCGGGGCTGTGACGCAGGATCATCATGGGCAAATTCCAGTGCTCGCGCGGGCCTCATGGGCCCGCGCCGGTGACGACAAAAGGCTCCGGGATGGCGCGCGCCGACGGCACGCGCTCCCCCAAGGCTTTTGCACACGGACGCGCCGCTCTCGCAAGCGCGTCGTCGCGTTCTGTCAGCTAACGACCAGATTGACGGCCTTCGGCCCCTTGCCCTTCTTGTCGGGCTCGACGTCGAACGAGATCTTCTGACCTTCATTCAGCGTCTTCAAACCTGCCTGCTCCACGGCGGTGATGTGCACGAACACATCGCGTGCGCCGTCGTCCGGTTTGATAAAGCCGTAGCCCCGCTCGGTGTTGAAAAACTTCACAACGCCAGTTTGCGCCATTTCAGTCGATCCTCCCCACGATCGCCGGCCCCACGCACGGCGAGTGACACGGCTTTCAGAAACGGGGAAAGCATCGGCCTCTTGAGGGGCCTCAGTTTAATCCGCCGGCCCCCCTGAAGGAGCAGAACGCCATTGCCAGTTCCCGAACTACACACCAAGTGCGGGCGTCGGGAAAGGGGTCTTGTATGCTGCTAAAGTCTCGGGAGGCGGGTTGTGGTCATTAATTCTCGCCGGACAGCCAGTCCAGCCGGTAGCTGCCGTTGTTTATTTCGCGTCCCAGTAATCGGGCGAGGACCGGCAGCAGCACCTTGAGCTCGGCTTCGAGCGTCCAGGGCGGGTTGACCAGGATAAGCCCCGAGCCGTTGAGCCGGCTCTGGTCGCTGACCGCCGACACCAGATGCTCGGCGCGCAGCACCTTCGCGATCCCCAGCTTGCGCACCCGCTTGGCCAGGGCATCGGCTTCGCCGCGCCCCTTAATCGGGTACCACAGTGCATAGATCCCGGTGGCCCATTTGCGATGCGCGATGCCGAGCAGGTGCGACAGGCGGTGGAAGTCGGCCTCTTCCTCGAACGGCGGATCGACCAGCACCAGACCGCGCCGCTCCGGCGGCGGCACATAGGCGCCGAGCGCCGTCCACCCGTCGATGGCAATCGTCTTGATGCGGCCGTCATTGTCGAGGTGGCGGACAAGCTGGCGGACGGCGGCGGGCTCGAGCTCGCAGGCGATCAGCTTGTCCTGCGGTCGCAGAAAAGCGCGCGCCACCGCCGGCGAGCCGGGATAAACCTTGATCTGGCCGCGTTCGTTCAGTGCGCCGATAACGTCGAAATAGGGCTTCAATAGCGCGGCCGCATCCGCAGGAATGTGACCGGTATCGGCTGCCGCCATCAGCCGGCCGATACCGGCGGACCACTCGCCGCCGCGCCGCGCCTCGCTGGTTGTCAGGTCATACAGCCCCTCCCCCGCATGCGTATCGATCACGCGAAAAGCCGCCGGTTTTTCGCGGAGATAGTTGAGGATGCGGCACAGGACGACGTGCTTGAAGACATCGGCGAAGTTGCCGGCATGAAAGGCGTGGCGATAGTTCATGACTGGCCGCTTAGGGCAAAACGATCGAAGCTTCAACGCCGGTCACGTCGCAGACCGAATTCCCGGCGCGGCGGCACGTAGCGCGGCGGCGGCTCGGAGCGGCGGAACAGTTGCTGCATGGCATGGCGCAATGTCGCGATCAGACGCTGCGTGGACATGGCCATCTGTGCCTGCGGCGGCAACAGCGTTGCCATCAATCGACCGCATAGAATCACGATCAGTTTCGCCGATACCCAGAACACCGCCATCATGCCGGCCAGGTGCAGGCCAGGCGACAACGCCGGCACCGCCGAT
Organism: Pseudolabrys sp.; assembly: GCA_017849615.1. Classification (GTDB taxonomy): domain Bacteria; phylum Pseudomonadota; class Alphaproteobacteria; order Rhizobiales; family Xanthobacteraceae; genus Pseudolabrys. The sequence continues at coordinate 37,679 of JAFIGS010000021.1, forward strand.
CCGGCCGCCGGCCAAACCGCGAGATAAGTGAGGCCGACGAACCAGACGGCAAAGGAGATGTGGTTCCTGACGCGGTCCATGAATAGCCCAGGCATCCGGCGCAAGCGCGCTCGCGGCGCTGGCACAAAATCGCGCCGGTGACGGGGCCATGTAAAGCGTCACGACCTCGCCGACGGCGCCTTCTCCGCATTCGCAGCAGTTCAGCCTTAGCGTCCGCTTAATGCGATCGCAGAGACGCCGCACGAATAAACAGGCGTTATCGGCCACCTCGAATGGCGGGCATCGCAACCTTGTCGCGGCGGCATGCACGACGCGCCGTTTCGGGACAATCGTGAAAGGTAAAATCCCTCGACATGCAGACGCGCACTTCGCTCAGACGCTTGCTGTCGCAGGTGACCGCGATCTGCTGCTGCGTCAAACCCGGATTCGCCTTGAGGAACGCCGCCGCCACGTCGCCTGGCGACACCATGATGGGCTTGTCGTGGTCCAGATAGGTTTCGGGAATCTTCACCGCCGCGCGCGCCTTGCGCACAGTCTCGAAATAGGCATTCGGCGAAAGGCCGGAGCAGGTGCCGTGCTTGTCCCATTCGTGATAGACGAGGCGCGGGCTTGGCATCAGATCGAGCATCGCCCCGACAATGGCGCGGTTGAGCCGCGGCGCCGGCACCTTGCAATATTCGGGAAAGCCCCGGTCGTATTGCGGCCACAGCCCATGAACGACGAAGGCAAACGGGCGGCCTTCGCATTGAACGTCGGCGTTGCGCCGGCCGCCGCGTTCGGCCGAGGCCTCGCAATAGGACGGCGACCACGACAGCGACAGCACGTAAAAATCAAACTGTCCCGGCGCATTCTGCCGGCGATCTTGCTGCGCCCTTGCATCCTGGGCGAATGCGACGACAGCAAAAAGAAACACGAAACAGCCTGTGACCGCGCCGGCGCGAGCGCCTTTGGCTAGCCACTTCAGCGCGGGGGCTGAACGTCCGGCATATTCGCACCACCCCATGAAAGCTCCCATCAGAACAAATCCGGAATTGATTTACACCAAGGGTTCCGCGACCCTAGCGCAGGCGCGAGAACAAATCAAGAACATTGCCGGCAGGTAAACCTGGCCGGGTAGTTGGAAAGATCAAAAGCAGGGTTGGCCCTCAGGGCCGCGCCATCTTGCAGGCCGGGCTATAGGCCATGCTCTGGTCGAAACCGGCGACACAGAAAGTGACGCCCCAGGTGGCGCCGATCATTCCACCGCCTTCCGTGATGAAATAACTCACCAGATGTTTGCGGCCGGTCGAAACGTCGGCCACCGCCGTGCAGAAACGGCGCGGTACGGTGCCTTTGGCCCAAGGGCTGTAAGCAATCTGGCGGACCTTTTCATAACCGAGGATCTGGACATTGGTGTTCCAGAACCGGGCCTGCGTGCTTTCAAAGCGGCTGGTGATTTCGCCCAAGGCAGCCTCGCACGGCGGCACGTCCCCGTCGTAGTTCGGCCCTGACAGGTAAATGCCCTTCTCGATCCAGCCCGCAGCGCGAGCCGTACCCGGCTGAGCAGCCCAAGCCATGACGATCGCCGCCGCCGCGACCGATGCCAACCGTGCAATCCTGATGAAGCAAAGCATGAACCGAACTCCCGCTGTCGCCGCTATTCTATCCCAGCCCCTGCGCCATCGGAAGCGCGCAAAGAGCACACCGTTTCGCCATTGCACCGAGTCAGGCCGTTTTTCGCGATCGATGCCCACAGATTTGCGCTCGCCTGCCCGAGTTGACCACAGATTCGGTGAGCCCAGGACTCGTGACTCGGCTTGCATCGCCGCATTATCCGCCGCGCACGAACCTGAGTCGCGTTCCTGGATTCGTTGCGATTGGGGCCGGCACCTGCGTCGGCCGAAGCGTTTTGTCATCGGCCTTTGGTGCTGCCCTGTATTGGTGGGCGTTAAGCGTTGAGGAGTGGCGTCGCGTGGCTGCATGCGGCTGCGTAGCGTGTGCTTGTCAGCATCGCGTTGTCTGCGTTCGCGTAAAGTTGTGTTTGTATCGTTGCGGGGCTGGCTGTCGGCGAGAAGCGCCGGCAGCCACGCCGGCTCTTTTCAGAAGAAATTTCTGCCGTCACGAACGCCAGTTGCCGAGCACGGCCTGCGCCAAAGTCAGCGCGGCGACCGCTGCCGTGTCGGCGCGCAGGATCAATGGTCCAAGCGACAGCCGCACGACGTTCGGACGCTGCATCAGCAGTGCGCGCTCATCTTTGGAAAAACCGCCTTCGGGGCCGATCAGCACCGCGATTGGCATGGGCGCCACCGCCACGTCCGACAACAGCGCGCCCGGCAGGGGCCGCGCGCGGGTCAAAGCCTCGATCGGATCGGAAACATCGGCATCCTCATCGCAGAAGATCAGCAGCCGGGCGGGATCGTACGACACGATCGTCTTGAGCTGCGCCGGCTCGGCGACCTCGGCGATGTTGAGGACCCCGCATTGCTGCGCTGCCTCGACGACATTGGCGCGCATGCGCTCGGTGTTGATGCGGGTGACTTGTGTGTGCTGGGTCAGCACCGGGCGCAACCGCGAGACGCCGAGTTCGACAGCCTTCTGCACCATGTAGTCGAGCCGGGCATGCTTCAGCGGCGCAAACAGGAAGTCGAGATCGGTGGCGTCGGGCTGCGGCCGCAATTGCCGCTCGAGCCTGGCGGCGAGACGCTTGGTCGAGCCCGTCAGCTCGGCACCCCACTCGCCGTCGCGGCCGTTGAACAAAAGCACAGCGTCGCCCGCGGACAATCTCAGGACGTTGCCGAGATGATTCGCCTGGTCGCGATCGAGGGGAACCTCGGCGCCGACGGCGAGCGGCACATCGAGATAAACACGCGGCGTGCGAAAATCGTAGAGAGGCATGATTCCGGTCGGCTCCGGCTCGGTTTCGGGGGCGTCGGAGCACGCCGGCGGGGCGTCGATTTAGCGCAAAATGCCGCCTTCCCGACGTATTCGACAGGTTGTTATAAGCTTTGAAACGCCTCGCTGCCTAATCCTGCGGGCCGGGAAAGGATCCGATGACCATGAGCCGCCGGGCTCTCACAATTGCCACTTGCCTCGCTCCGCTGGTCGTCAATGCGCCGGCGATGGCGCAGGGCGCATGGCCGGCGCCGTCTCAGACGCAGGGACAGGCGGCCCAGCCCCCCCAGCAGGCCCCCGCCGGCGCCTGGCCCGCGCCGAATGCGGCGCAATCGGCTCCCCAAGGCGCCTGGCCGGCGCCGCAGGCCTCGCAAGGCGCGGCGCCGCAGCAATTTGTGCCGCCGCCCGGTTTCGGGCCCATGGGCGCCCAGCAACAGCAGGAGCCGCCCTGCCTGAAGGATTTCGTCAAGCTGCGCACCGAGGCGGAAAAAAAGCGCGGCGCGATCGAGCAAGCTGGCAAGAAGAAGGTCGGTCCGGCTGTCGCCTGCCGCCTGTTCAACGATTATTCCGCCTCCGAGGTTAAGCTCATCAAGTTCGTTTCGGACAACGCCGACAAGTGCGGCATGCCGAAGGAACTGCTCGAGAACCTGAACAAGGGTCACGCCCAGACGACACAGATCCGCACGCGGGTTTGTGAAGTGGCGGCTGCTCCGCCGCGGCCGGCCGGTCCGAGCCTGAGCGACGCCCTGAGCGCTCCCGTTCCGGACTCCTCGAACGTGAAGCGCGGCCACGGCACCTTCGACACGCTGAGCGGTTCGCCGCTGACGCGATGAGCGAAACTGGCGGACGCGTCGCCGATTCCACCGGCAACTGGGTCGACCTCTACGCCCCGGGCAGCTTCCGCCCCTATCTGCGTCTTGCCCGCCTCGACCGGCCGATCGGTTCATGGCTTCTGTTGATGCCGTGCTGGTGGTCCGTCGGATTGACCGGCCTGACGATGGAGCGGCTGCCTAACCTTTGGCACGTCGTGCTGTTTTTCATTGGCGCCTTCGCCATGCGCGGCGCCGGCTGCACCTGGAACGACCTGGTCGATCGCGACCTCGACGGCAAGGTCGAACGCACGCGGTCGCGTCCCATACCCTCCGGACAGGTAACGCCGAAACAGGCCGCCGTTTTCCTGGTGGCGCAGGTCCTCGTCGGCCTCGTCGTGCTGCTGCAGTTCAACCGCTTCACCATCCTGACCGGGCTCGCATCCCTGCTCGTGGTCGCAATTTATCCGTTCATGAAGCGCGTCACCTACTGGCCGCAGGTGTTCCTTGGCCTCGCGTTCTCGTGGGGCGCGCTGATGGGCTGGCCGGCCGCCTTCGGCCGGCTCGATTGGGCCCCGGTCGTTCTCTACGCCGGCGCGATCTGCTGGGTGATCGCCTACGACACCATTTACGCCCATCAGGACCGCGAGGACGACATGATGATCGGCATCAAGTCCACCGCCCTTCTGTTCGGCACAGAAACGACGCGGGCGTTGACGGTGTTCTATTCCGCCGCGGTGGTGCTGATCGGCGTCGCCTGCATCATGGCCGGGGCCGGATGGATCACGCTCGTCGGCCTCGCCGGCTTCGCGGCACATCTGGCCTGGCAAGTCCGCCGCATCGACATCGACGACCCGGCATTGTGCCTGCGGCTGTTCCGCTCCAATCGCGACGCCGGGCTGATCCTGTTCGCCGCGATGCTGATCGACGCCGCCGTTTAGGCCGTCGCTAGAAATCCGCCGGGCTCTTCGTCGTGTTCCCCGCGCGCTGCGGCACGACGACGGGCCAGCCGCGTGATCGCTGTGACGCCTGTTTGCTCGCCGCATCGTCCGGCCCGATCGAGCCGGTCACCACGTCGTCGGCGTCATCCTCTTCCAGGCCATCCGCGCCGGGAATCGCATCGAGGATTTTCCTGAGCTTGTCCTTGTCGGTGTTGCCGACCGAGCCGGTGTAATCCTTGCCGCCATTCTTGGCCGCATAGACCGCGCGCGCCTTGGCGGCGACGACTTCGCCGGGAATCGCGTCGGGCCGGCACGGGCGGCGCCCGCTCTTGCGCCGCATCAGATCGACGTGGATGTGGTTGTAATGCGCGGCATTGTAGCCGGGCGCCAGCACGGTGTTGAAGGTGTCGCAGGCGGCGAGCTGCACGTCGTGCAGGAAGCCCTGCTCTTCCGGCGTACCGCGCCAGCCCCTTTGCACCGAGATCTTGCGGCCGTCGGCCAGCGTGAAACCCGCGATGTCGAGCGCGTTGCCGAAAGCGTGTTCGGAAATGCCGCTGCCGCCCGCGCCGTTCATCTGCCGGCACGAATAGGCCGAGATCTGCCGGATCTCCGCGACCGGCGAGCCGAACCAGCGCAACGCCGCCGGCTGCACGCCGCCCGCTACCCAGCGATCGAGCGCGGAGACGATCGGGCACGACAAGGTCGCCGATGGCGTCAGCGTCGCCGGTGCGATCGAGCCGGTGCGGATCGGCGCATCGAAACGGGAGTCGCGCGCCGGACCGAGCGCCGGCGGCGCGTAGGTCGTCTGCCGCTGCGGCGGTTCGTTATAGGTCGGTTGCTGACGCCGGCTGTTCGGCAGAATGGCGTCGTCCGGGATATCGTCGGCCGGCGGCTCATTGACGCCGGGCGCATAGATCGACATCGGCGCGGCACCGGCCGGCGCGCTGCGCGGCTGCTGATAGGTTGGCGGCGACGAAGGCTGATAGGTCTGCGGCGCGCTGACCTGAGGCGCGCTGTTCTGCGGCGCATTGTATTGAGGCGCGATCGGCTGCGGCGTATTGGCCGGCGGCGGCCCCTGCATCCAGCGCATCTGACCGTTATCCGGCGGCGGCGCGTAATTCGCGGGCCCCTGCTGCACCGGACGCGCCCGGTCGGCCGGCCAATCCGGCATGCTGCCGCTGCCGACCCGGCCCGGCGGTCGTGGCGGCGCGTCGGCGTAGCCTAGGCTCTGACTGCTCTCGCCCAGCGCCAGCACCTTCAACGGAAAGTCGGCGCCGCAAACGCCCGGTCCTGCGATTGGCTCCGCCCGCACGACGGCGCCGCCAAGCTTCACGGCACCCGATTGCATGCACTGCGCCTCGGCCTGGCCGCGCCACGCGGCGCGCTCGACGCCCCACATGCCGCTGCGGCCGCAGCCGGCGAGCGCCAGCAACGCAGCAAAGCCACAGCCAAGGAAAAAACGCGGACCGGCCTTCATGACCGGTAAAATGCGGCCTCTATAATTAATGAGACTTCAATGCTTTGGGAGAGGAAATCGGTAGGGATAAGGAACCGTTAATGCCGGCTCCGGCGCGCAATCGCCAAAAAAATCCGCCCCGTTGCCGGGGCGGATCGCATCGCGAACGCGGCCGGAAATTACTGCCTCGCCGCCTTGATGCCGAGCACCTTGCCGATCTCGACGACCTTGTCGCTCTGCTCCTTGAGCGCCGCCGTGAACTCGGCAGGCGAGCCCGGATTGACGACCTGGCCCGTGGCGGCGAGCTTCGGATTGATCGCCGGATCGTTGAGCATGTCGCGAATGTCGGCCGCGATCTTGTCGCGCACCGCCGGAGCGACGGACTTGGGGCCGAGCACGCCGACGAGACCGTCGAGCTCGAGCGACTTGTACCCGGCCTGCGCCGCTGTCGGGATCGACTTGAGCATTTCGGCCGGCTGCACATTGGTCAGCGCGATCACCTTGACCTTGCCCGCGTCGATGCGCGGCCGCATGATCGCATAGGCGCCGACGAAAGCCTGGATGCGGCCTTCGGCAACATCGTTGATCGCGGTGACCGGGTCCTTGTACGGGACGCGCGTCATGTCGAGACCTTCGGTTTTCAGGAACGCCGCAAAGAGCAGATCGTTTGCACCGGTGACCGAAGCGTAGTTCAGCTTGCCGGGCGCCGCCTTGATCTTCGCAGCCAGTTCCTTGACCGACGACACGCCGAGATCTCCCGGCACGCCGAGCGCGATCAACGTATTGGTGACGCGCGCGATGGGCACAAGGTCGGCCGGGTTGTACGGCATCTTCTCGTGCAGCAGCGGATGCGCGGTGAAGGTCGAGGCCGGCGCGAACAGCAACACGTGGTCGTCATTGGCGCTGATCACGGCGTTGATGGCGAGGATGGCGTCGCCGCCGGCGCGGTTCTCGACCACGACCGACTGACCCCACTTGCCCTGCAGCTTTTCGGCAAGAATGCGCGCGGTGATGTCGGCGCCGGACCCCGGGCCGAGCGGGATGATGAAGCGCACATTGCGGGTCGGCCAATCCGACGCTTGCGAAGAAGCCGGCGCGGTGAACGCAGCGAATGAAAGAAGCGCGAGAGCGAGCACGCCGAAACGACGCATGATTCCTCCGATGGCGTTTTCATGAACAGCGCGCGGTTCCGCGCCGTTGTCAGCCCGCGGTATCGCGAGGCCGGCGGTTCTCGGTAAGGCAGCGCCGGGCACAAGGTCAAGGCCGCGCAGGGCCGCACAAGGACACCAAACGTCATGCGGTTTTCGCCTAGCCGCCCACCCCGCACTGCACAAAGCTGCCCAACTTGTATTGGTTCTGCCCGACTTTACGCCCAACGGCCGGACGCCTCGCCGTCATTGCCGGCGAATTTTAGCGCATCAGCGTCGAGAACAGCGCGGCGTCAATTGCTTAGCAAGTCATTCCGCAATCGCATGGCGCGACACATTTCTTTTGGGCGCTTTATGCGCAATCTGCTTCGGCGGCCGGGCGCCGTCGTGTTACAAACAAGCCACCGATCAACAGGGAGGCACTCATGGACATCGCTCTGCGCCTGAACGTGCTCGCTGTGTGCGCCGTCTTCGCTTTCGTCGGCGCCGTGCTCTTCGGGGCTTTCTGAACGGACACGGCCCTGGCAAATCATCAGCACCGGAGCGCGAACGCTCCGGTGTTTTTTGTATGGGCCTAAGCCGCCTCGGTGCTCGGCACCGCGTTCGGATTGTAGTTGAGGATCGGCGCCAGCCAGCGCTCGGTCTCTTCGACCGACCAGCCCTTGCGCTTCGCATAGTCCTCGACCTGATCGCGTTCGATCTTGCCGAGCCGAAATAGGCCGCCTGCGGGTGACTGAAATAGAGCCCGCACACCGCCGCGCCCGGCCACATGGCGTAGCTCTCGGTGAGCTTCACGCCGATGCGCTCGGCCTGCAGCAGATCGAACAGCGCGCCCTTCTCGGTGTGATCGGGCTGCGCCGGATAGCCCGGCGCGGGACGGATGCCCTGATACTTCTCGGCGATGAGATCGTCGTTCGACAATGACTCGTTCGCGGCGTAGCCCCAGAACTCCTTGCGCACGTTCTGGTGCAGCCGCTCGGCGAAGGCCTCGGCGAGACGATCGGCCAGCGCCGACACCATGATCGCCGAGTAATCGTCATTGGCGCGCTTGAAGCGCTCGGCGATGACGTCCTCGCCGATGCCGGCGGTGACGGTGAAGGCGCCGACGTAATCCTTCAGGCCGCTGTCACGCGGCGCGATGAAATCCGACAGTGACGCATTGAACCGGCCTTCACGCTTGGCAAGCTGCTGGCGCAGGCCGTGCAGCACCTGGACCGGCTTGTCGCGGTTCTCGTCGGCATAGACATGGATGTCGTCGCCGACCGAATTGGCCGGCCAGAAGCCGAAGGCGCAGCTCGCCTTGAACCACTTCTCGGCGACGATCTTGTCCAGCATCGCCCTGGCGTCCTTGTGCAGCGAGCGCGCGGCTTCGCCCACCGTCTCGTCCTCGAGAATGTTCGGGTAGCGCCCGGACAATTCCCAGGTCTGGAAGAACGGCGTCCAGTCGATGACACTGACCAGATCGGACACCGGATAATCCGCCATCACCTGCGCGCCGATAAAGCTGGGCTTCGGCGGCACATAGGCGCCCGACCAGTCGAACTTCGGCGCATTGGCGCGTGCGGCGGCCAGCGAAAGCCGCGCCTTGTCTTCCTGCGCGCGGGCATGGGCGTCGGCGATCTTGCGATATTCGGCGCGCAGGTCGGAGACGTAGCCCGCCTTGTTGTCGGCCGACATCAAAGCCTGCGCCACGCCGACCGCGCGGCTGGCGTCATTGACGTACACCGCCTGCCCGCGCCGGTAGTTCGGATGGATCTTCACCGCGGTATGGACGCGGCTCGTCGTGGCGCCGCCGATCAGCAGCGGCAGGTCGAGCCCCTGTCGCTCCATCTCGGCCGCGACGTGGCACATTTCGTCGAGCGACGGCGTGATCAGCCCGGACAGACCGATAATGTCGGCCTTCTCGGCCTTGGCGGCTTCGAGGATCTTGGCCGCCGGCACCATGACGCCGAGGGCGATGGCCGCGTAATTGTTGCACTGGAGCACGACGCCGTCGATGTTCTTGCCGATGTCGTGAACATCGCCCTTCACCGTCGCCATGACGATCTTGCCGTTGGACGAGCGCTCTTCGGCGCCGCCGGCGGCGCGGCGTTCTTCCTTCTCCTTGTCCATGAACGGCATCAGATAAGCGACCGCCTGCTTCATCACGCGCGCCGACTTGACGACCTGCGGCAGGAACATCTTGCCGGAGCCGAACAGGTCGCCGACGATGTTCATGCCGTCCATCAGCGGACCTTCGATGACATCGAGCGGACGCGCTGCCTTGGCGCGCGCCTCTTCGGTGTCGGCCTCGACGAAATCGGTGATGCCATGGACCAGCGCATGCGCCAGCCGCTTTTCGACAGGCTGCTCGCGCCATGTGAGATCGACGACCTTGGCCGCCGCGCCGTCGCCGCGGAACTTGCCGGCCAGCGACAGCAGCCGCTCGGCGGCGTCGGGACGCTTGTTCAGAACGACGTCTTCGCAGGCTTCGCGCAGTTCCGGATCGAGATCGTCATAGACGGCCATCTGGCCGGCGTTGACGATGCCCATATCCATGCCGGCCTTGATGGCGTGATAGAGGAACACCGAATGCATCGCCTCGCGCACGCGCTCATTGCCGCGGAACGAGAACGACAGGTTCGACACGCCGCCCGACACATGCACGCCCGGCAGATTCTGCCTGATCCAGCGCGTCGCCTCGATGAAATCGACGCCGTAATTGTTATGCTCCTCCATGCCGGTGGCGATGGCGAAGATGTTCGGGTCGAAAATGATGTCCTGCGGCGGGAAGCCGACCTTGTTGACCAGGATGTCATAGGCGCGCGCGCAAATCTCGGTCTTGCGCGCAAAGGTGTCGGCCTGGCCCTTCTCGTCGAAGGCCATGACCACGACGGCGGCGCCGTGGCGGCGCACGACCCTGGCATGTTCGATGAAGGACTGTTCGCCTTCCTTCATCGAAATCGAGTTCACCACCGCCTTGCCCTGCAGGCACTTGAGGCCGGTCTCGATTACCGAGAATTTCGACGAGTCGACCATCACCGGCACGCGGGCGATATCCGGCTCAGCGGCGATGAGGTTGAGGAAGGTCTTCATCGCTTCTTCGGAATCGAGAAGCCCCTCGTCCATGTTGACATCGATGATCTGCGCGCCATTCTCGACCTGATCGCGCGCGATCGAGAGCGCGGCCGCGTAATCGCCGGCCATGATCAGCTTCTTGAACTTGGCCGAGCCGGTGACGTTGGTGCGCTCGCCGACATTGACGAAGGGGATTTCCGGCGTCAGCGCGAACGGCTCGAGGCCCGACAGACGCAGTTGCGGCGCAATCTCCGGCAGCGCGCGCGGCATCTTGCCGGAAACCGCCCTGGCGATCGCGGCGATGTGGTCCGGCGTGGTGCCGCAGCAGCCGCCGACGACATTGACGAGGCCGGCGGAAGCGAATTCCTCGATCAACCCGGCCATGTATTCCGGGCTCTCGTCGTAATAGCCGAACTCGTTGGGCAGGCCGGCATTCGGATAGGCGCAGACGAAGGTGTCGGCGACCCGGCCAAGCTCCTCGATATGGGCGCGCATTTCCTTGGCGCCCAGCGCGCAGTTGAGGCCGACCGTGATCGGCCGCGCATGCTGCACGGCGTTCCAGAACGCCGCCGGCGTCTGGCCGGACAGGAGGCGGCCCGACATATCGGTGATGGTGCCGGAGATCATCACCGGCAGATCGAGGCCGCGCTCGGCGAGGATTTCCTCGATGGCGTAGATCGCCGCCTTGGCGTTTAGGGTGTCGAAGATGGTTTCGATCAGCAAAAGATCGGCGCCGCCGTCGATGAGGCCGCGCACCTGCTCGCCATAGGCGGTGCGCAACTGGTCGAAGGTCACGGCGCGATAGCCGGGGTTCGACACATCCGGCGAAATCGAAGCGGTGCGGTTGGTCGGCCCGAGCGCGCCGGCGACGAAGCGCTTCACGCCGTCTTCGGCCTCGGCGTCGTTGGCCGCCTCGCGCGCCAGCCGCGCGCCCATGACATTGAGCTCGTAGGCGATGCCTTCCATGCCGTAATCGGCCTGGGCAATCGTGGTCGAGGAGAAGGTGTTGGTCGAGACGATGTCGGCGCCGGCCTTGAAGTATTTGTAGTGAATGTCGCGAATGGCGCGCGGCCGCGACAGGTTCAGAAGGTCGTTATTGCCGCGGACCTCGCGGTTCCAGGCATCGAAACGCGCGCCGCGATAGCCCTGCTCGTCCAGCTTCAGTTCCTGGATCATGGTGCCCATGGCGCCGTCGAGCACCAGAATGCGCTCGCGCATCGCCGCGGCGAGAAAAGAGCGGGTGGTGGGCTTTACGTTATCTGACATGTTACTTGCCTTGCTCGCCACGGGTCGCAGCCTATTCCCTCTCCCCGTTGGGGAGAGGGTTAGGGTGAGGGGGATCCTGAGTTGCCGTTGTGGCGATGACTTCCAAAACACCATCGATGTTCCGCATCACATCGTTGTTCCAGAACCTCAGGACGAGATAACCAAACTTCTCCAATTCGGCCGGTCGCTTCGCATCTTCGATCTGCCGCTCGCCATGCTGACCGCCATCGAGTTCGACGATAAGGCGCACTGACTCACAACAGAAGTCGACGACGTATGACTCGATCGGCATTTGTCGCCGAAACTTCAATCCATTTAAACGCCGGTCGCGCAGTCGAAACCAGAGGCAGCGCTCAGCGTCAGTCTGATCGCGTCGCAGTCGTTTCGCGGTACCGACTGGCGACGCCATAACCCCTCACCCGTCTGTGCTTCGCACAGGCACCCTCTCCCTATGGGAGAGGGAAAACATCACGCCGCTTCCTTCACCTGCGGCCGCAGGCCGAGCAGATGGCAGATTGCGTAAACGAGATCGGCGCGGTTCATGGTGTAGAAATGGAAACTGGTGATGCCGCGATCGAGCAGATCGATCGCCTGTTCCGCCGCCACCGCCGCGGCGATCAGCTTGCGCGTCGCCGGGTCGTGATCGAGCCCGGCGAAGCGTTCGGCCAGCCAGTTCGGCACGGTGGCGCCGGCGCGGGCCGCGAAGTTCTTCGCCGCACCGAAGTTCTGCACCGGCAGAATGCCCGGCACGATCGGGATATCGATGCCGCGCGCGCGCACGCGGTCGAGATAGCGGAAGTAGAGATCGTTCTCGAAGAAGAACTGCGTGATCGCCCGCGTGGCGCCGTTGTCAACCTTGCGCTTGAGCATGTCGATATCGGCTTCCAGCGTCGGCGAATCCGGGTGCCGCTCCGGATAGGCCGACACCGACACTTCGAAGTCCGGCGCGATGCGCTTGATGCCTTCGACCAGCGCCGCCGCGTTCTCGTAGCCGTCCGGATGCGGCATGTACTTGTCGCCCGCCCCGGTGATCGGATCGCCGCGCAGCGCCACCAGATGGCGCACGCCGGCGTCGTGGTAATTTCGTACTATGGAGTCGATATCCGTCCGGGTCGCGGCGACACAGGTCAGGTGCGCGGCCGGGGTCAGCGCGGTCTCGGTCAGGATACGCTTCACCGTGGCGTGGGTGCGCTCGCGGGTCGAGCCGCCGGCGCCGTAAGTCACGGAAACGAATTGCGGATTGAGCGGCGCGAGCCGCGTCACCGCGTCCCACAAGGTCTTCTCCATCGCCTCGTCCTTGGGCGGGAAGAACTCGAAGGACACATCGATGCGTTCATGACCGGGGGGCATGAACCGGGACGGCCGCAACTGACTGATCATCACGCCACCTCACGCTTGGCCGGCTGCGCCATCAGCGCGCGCACATCGCGCGCCAGCCACAGCGACACGGCAATCTTGCTCTCCGGGCCCGGCTCGGGCTTGAGACTTCTATGCATCACCGGCTCGAGGCCGGACTGCGCCATCCATTGCGTCACCGTCTCCGGCGCGAAGCCGAGACGGCGATGCGCGAATTGCTCGCGCAGGAATTCCTGTTCATGCGGCGCGAAGTCGACGACCAGCAGCCGGCCGCCGGGGCGCAGCACGCGAGCCGCTTCCTTGATGGCGCGACCGCCATCGTCGAGGAAGTGCAGCACCTGATGCAGAATGATGACGTCGTAAGAATCGTCGGCGAGCGGCAGATCGTAGAGATCGCCCTGGCGCACGCTGCAGTTCTTGAGGCCCGCGCGCTCCAGCCGATCGCGCGCCATCAGCAGCATGTCGAGCGACAGATCGAGGCCGAGACCGCGCTCAATCTGTGGGCCGAACAGTTCGAGCATGCGGCCGGTGCCGGTACCGAGATCGAGCAGCGAGCGGAACGGCTTGTCGCCGAGCGCCTTGATGATCGCAGCCTCGACTGCTTCGTCCGTGACGTGCAGCTTGCGGATGCGATCCCAGTCGGCGGCGTGTTCGCGGAAATAGGCTTGCGCGGCGGCGGCGCGCGCCTGCCGCACCGAGGTGAGGCGCTCGCGGTCGCGGGCGATGGTCTGGTCGGCGGGATTGAGATGGTCGAGCAGCGAGCGCGCCACTTCTGCAGCACCGCCATGCTCGGCGAGGCGGAAGAAGGCCCAGGTGCCCTCGCGGAAGCGTTCGATCAGTCCGGCCTCGACCAGCAGCTTGAGGTGCCGGGAGATGCGCGGCTGCGACTGGCGCAGAATGTCGGTGAGGTCGGACACCGTCAGTTCGGCCTCGGCCAGCAGCGCCAGCACGCGCAGGCGCGTCTCCTCGCCCGCGGCCTTGAGGACCGTGTTGAGCGCGTCGAACCCGAGCAGGTTTTGCGGCGTCTGTGGCATGCATGTCCGACGTGGCTGGCGCCGTGGGCGACCGCCCTCGGGGCGTCTTCCCACCATATAAGGATATCTTTATACGGTTAAATGTGGCGCCGCAAGGGCGGCGGCCGAAGCCCACAGGGCGTGGTAAAGGCGACGCTAGCGGCGGCCGCCCTTATTCGACCGCCTCCCGAGGGCCGACAATGACGAAAACCCCTGACTTCGGCGTCCGCGAGGGCGAAGTGACCGTCGATCTGCCCGCCGAATTCGATGCCGGGCTCTATTTCATTGGCCGCATCCGCACGCCCTGGAAGGAGCGCAAGGACTGCCCGAAAAACGCCCGCGAATCCGACGCAGTCTGCACCATCGAACTCGATCCGCGCTGGGTCCCTGCCCTCAAGGAGGTCGAGACCTGCAGCCATCTCGTGCTGCTGTACTGGATGGATCGGGCGCCGCGAAACCTGGTACGCCAGGTGCCGGGCCGTTACGGCGTCCAGCGCGGCACGTTTGCGCTCCGCTCGCCGGCGCGTCCCAATCCGATCGCCATGAGCGTGGTCAAACTCAACGATGTGGACGACAACCGGATGAATGTCGTCGGCCTCGACTGCCTCGACGGCACGCCGCTCATCGACATCAAGCCCTATTTCGCTTCGACCGACAGCGCTCCAGACGCAATTGTGGGCTGGCACCGCCAAAAATAAGGCAACGAAAATGCCTGCAATTTCATGAGGTTCCAATCCGTTCCGAAATGTGAGCAATTTGTGATCGGGAACACATGAACCTCCCTCGCCGTTCGATACACGGATGTCACGACACATCGTGGTCGGAGGGTAAGATGCTCACCAAGAGTAACACCGTCATTTCTCTCGCAGCGTTGATCGCGGGCTTGGCCCTGACCGGCACCGCCCAGGCGCAGCAGAATTACGCTTTTTATGCGCCGCCGATGCAGCAGCACGCCGCGCCGCAGGCCCCCTATCAGGGCCAGATGCAGAGCGAAGACAGCCAGTACGACAGCCAGCTCGGCAGCGAGGACGCGCAGCTCGAGCCGCACCTGCAGCGCCAGGTCGTCGACTATTCGACCCGCGAAGCTCCGGGCACCGTCATCGTGGACACCCCGAACACCTATCTCTACCTCGTGCTCGGCAACGGCAAGGCGATGCGCTACGGCATCGGCGTCGGCCGCGAAGGCTTCACCTGGGCCGGCACCAATCAGGTTTCGCGCAAGGCCGAGTGGCCGGATTGGCATCCGCCGGCCGAAATGATCGCCCGCCAGCCTTATCTGCCGCGCTTCACCGCCGGCGGCCCCGGCAATCCGCTCGGCGCTCGCGCCATGTATCTCGGCAGCACCGTCTACCGCATCCATGGCACCAACGATCCGACCACCATCGGCAAGAACGTGTCGTCGGGCTGCATCCGCCTCACCAATGAGGACGTGATCGATCTCTACGGCCGCGTTCAGGTCGGCGCCAAGGTTGTCGTGCTGCCGCAGACCACCGAAGCCCGCGCTCGCCGCAACGCCGCGCCGCAGAACGTTACCGCGGTGTCGGATGAAGCCGCGTCCTCGTTCGCTTCGGCCGACACCGGGCGTGCCGAGCGCACCTGGCAGACCATTCGCCCGCGCGGACTGTACTGAACCTTTCGATCTCTGGACTGAACCTCCAAAAACTGCCCGGCAGGCCTCACGGTTTCGCCGGGCTCTTTTTTGCTCGCTCGTGCTATAGCAGTCGCCGCACTTCAATCGCGGGAGTCGGCTCATGCGTATTGCGGCAATGGCGGCGGGCGCCGTCGGCGGTTATTTCGGCGCGCGGCTCGCGGCCGCCGGTCACGACGTCTTCTTCATCGCTCGCGGCGCCAATCTCGCCGCCATCGAGACCAGCGGCCTGAATATCGAGAGCGTGCACGGCGATCTGCATCTGCCCAAGGTCAACGTCACCGACGATCCGAAAGCCATCGGTCCGGTCGATATCGTGCTTTTCGCGGTCAAGCTATGGGACACCGAAAAGGCGGCCGAGCTGACCAAGCCGATGATGACGGATACAACGCGCGTCATCACCTTGCAGAATGGCATCGACAGCGCCGAGCGCCTCGCCCCGATCCTCGGCGCCGAGCAGACCGTTGGCGGCGTCACCTACATCGCCACCACCATCGCCGCGCCCGGCGTCATCAAGCACACCAGCACCTTCGCCCGGATGTCGTTCGGCCGCGCTGACGGAAAGGCAGACGCGACGCTCGATCGGTTCGTCGCCGCCGGCAAGGCGGCCGGCCTCGATCTCGGCCTGTCGGCGGACATCACGGCGGAGCGCTGGAAGAAGTTCATCTTCCTCACCGCCATGTCGGGCGCAACGGCCGCCCTGCGCTCGTCCATCGGCCCGATCGCCGCCGATCCCGAACTGCTCGCCTTCGTCAAGCAGTTGATGGAAGAGGCCTATGCCGTTGGCCGCGCCAGCGGCGTCGCGCTCGATCACGCCGTCATCGACGAGCGCATGGCGCAGATCACCGGCAGTATCGAGCCCGGCATGAAGGCGTCGATGGCGCACGATCTCGAGCGCGGCAATCGCCTCGAGCTCGACTGGCTGTCCGGCAAGGTGCGGGCGCTCGGCCGCGAACTCGGCGTCGCAACTCCGGCAAGCGACGCGGTCTGGACCGTGCTGAAGTTGCACCGGATGGGCACGCGCTGACGGCCCACCGGACCAAAATTTCCTCGTTGCGCGGCAATTGACCATTTCCTAGGGTGCGTCAGAACGACGCAGGGAGGGGTCTATCTTGTTCGCCGAGCAATTGAAAAAGCGCGACGTCTACGCCGGCATCCTGATGACGCTGATCGGCGCGGCCATCTCTCTCAACACCTACACCAACTACCGCCTCGGCACCTTGACCCAGATGGGTCCCGGCATGTTTCCGCTCATGCTCGGCGTCGCCATGACCTTCGTCGGCATGCTGATCCTCGGCAACGCGATCGTTGCCGCGCGCGATCCGGATGAAACCATCCTGCCGGCGCAGCGCGAATGGCGCGGCTGGGCCTGCATCCTTGCCGGCCCCATCGCCTTCATCGTGCTTGGCGAATATTTCGGCCTCGCCGCCGCGACCTTCGGCTGCGTCTTCGTCTCGGCGCTGGGCGAACGCTCCTCGAGCGTGAAGGAAGCCGCCATCCTCGCCACCGTCATCACCGTGGTCGGCTGCCTGCTGTTCTCGCTGGTCCTCAAGATCAGCTTCCCGATCGTGCGCTGGGGTTGATCGATGATCCAGTCGGCGTTTTCCGATCTCTGGTACGGCTTCAGCATTGCGCTCGAGCCGCACAACATCATGTGGTGCTTCATCGGCGTGCTGATCGGCAACATGGTCGGCGTGCTGCCGGGCATGGGCCCGCTCGCCACCATCTCGATCCTGCTGCCGCTCACCTTCGGCATCAAACCGGTCGGCGCCATCCTGATGCTCGCCGGCATATTCTACGGCGCGCAATACGGCGGCGCGATCTGCTCGATCCTGCTCAATCTGCCATGCCACCCGCCGCACGCCGTCACCTGTCTCGACGGCTTCCCGCTGACCAAGCAGGGCCGCGGCGGCGCCGCGCTCGGCGTCACGGTGATCGCCTCCTTCGTCGGCGCGTCGTGGGGCATCACCGAAATGATCTTCCTGTCGCCGGTGCTTGTGAAGGTCGCGCTCGAGTTCGGCCCGTCGGAAATCTGCGCCCTGATGTTCCTCGGCCTGCTTGCCGGCTCGACCCTGGCGCGCGGCTCGCCGCTTAAGGGCGTCGCCATGACACTGCTCGGGCTGATGCTCGGCATAGTCGGCAGCGACATTGACACCGGGCTGCCGCGCTTCACTTTCGGCCTGCCGAACCTGCTCGACGGAATCGAGATCGTCGGTCTGGCGCTCGGCCTGTTCGGCATCGCCGAATTCATGAAAAGCGTGAACCAGATCACCGCGGTCAACACCAGCTACACCAAGGTCGGCCTGCGCGATCTCAAGCCGACGCGCGAGGAATTGCGGCGCTCCTGGCCGGCGATGTTCCGCGGCACGCTCGTCGGAAGCCTTTGCGCGCTGATCCCGGGGACCGGGCCGACCATCGCCTCGTTCATCGCCTATGCCACCGAAAAGAAGATCTCGAAGACGCCGGAGAAGTTCGGCACCGGCATGATCGAGGGCGTCGCCTCGCCGGAAGCTTCGACCCACTCATCGGTGCAGGGCGACTTCATTCCGACGATGAGTCTCGGCATTCCCGGCGACGCGGTGATGGCGCTGATCCTCGGCGCGCTGATGATCCAGGGCATCGCGCCCGGCCCGCAACTCATCCGCACCCATCCCGATATCTTCTGGGGCCTGATCGCATCGTTCTGGATCGGCAACATCATGCTGGTGCTGCTCAACGTGCCGATGATCGGCATCTGGGTGAAGCTGCTGGCGATCCCGTACAAGTACCTTTACCCGAGCGCGATGTTCTTCCTCTGCATCGGCGTCTATTCGACCAACAACGACATGTTCCAGGTTGGCGAGACGGTGGTGATCGGGCTTGCGGGCTACATTCTGCTGCTGCTCGATTTCCACCCCGCGCCCATCCTGCTCGGCTTCGTGCTCGGTCCGCGCTTCGAGGAGAACTTCCGCCGCGCCATGCTGATCGAACGCGGCGACCTCACCGTCTTCCTGCGGCATCCGATCAGTCTGGTGTTCGTGTCGCTGGCGGTCATCCTGGTCGCGACGCAAATCTATCTGCGGCTGCGCAAGCCCAAGGTGGTCGCCGCAGAACAGGCGCTGAACGCCCGGATCGACGCCGTCGCCCCCGCCGAGCCCTGAGCCCGGTAACGGCGAACGAATCCGGCGCGGCGCCACGCTGGCGCGCGACCGCCATGCGGCCTACCATCGCCCAGGATCCGAATCGTGAGGGCTTGGCCGATGGGACGCATTTTCGACACCATCTTCTATGTCATCACGGCGCCGCTGCGGTGGTTCGGCCGCTCGCGCCGATTCCGCCTGATCGCCGGCGCGCTTGTTGTCGTGGCGCTGTTCTTTGCCGCGACCTTGTGGGCGCTGGACCGCTTCTTTCCGGCCAATCACGCCAGCCGCGTCGCCGCCAAGCTTGAGCCGCTGCCGCCTTTGCCGCCGCTGTCGCGGCCCTCTTACGTCATCGCGCCGGTCGCGATCAGCATCGACGCCATCCAGCGCTCGATCGAAGCGGCAACGCCCCGCAATTTCTCCGGCCAGAGCGGCAATCCGGTGAGCGGCCTGCTGCAGAAGGCGGACCTCGGCCTCACCGTCAATCGCGGCAACATGGCGGTGAGCGGCCGCGCCGGCGAACTCACCGTCATCACGCCGCTGACCGGCAATTTGCACATCACCGGTCAGCTCGGCGCCGCGGCGGGCAATCTCACCGGCGGCGTTGCCGGCGCGCTCGGCGGCCTGCTCGGCGGCGGCGCACTGGGCGGCGACCTGAACAAGGCCATTGGCGGCCTTGCCGGCAAGACGCTCGACCAGAACATCGAACTGCGCAGCCAGGTGACCGTGCGCTCGCGGCCCGAATTCGCCGCCAACTGGCGCGTCAATCCCAACCTTGCGGCGCAGATCAACGTCGCCGACAGCACCGTCAATATCGCCGGCATCCGCCTCAACATGGCGGGCGAAGCCAAGCCGCTGATCGAGCAGCAGGTCAATCAGCAGGTCGCCAGTTTCGAAGGCCGCATCCGCAACGATCCGATCATCGAAGTGACGGCGCGCGAGCAATGGCAGAAGATGTGCCGCTCGATCCCGCTCGGCGGCGGCGACACCGGCCTGCCGGCGCTGTACCTGGAAATGAAGCCGGTGCGCGCCGCCGCGGCGCAGCCGCAGATCGACGCCCGCAACCTCACGCTGGTGGTCGGCGTGCAGGCCGAGACGCGCATCACCGCGCAGGCAACCAAGCCGGCCTGCCCGTTCCCGCAGACCCTCGAACTGGTGCCGCCGATGGAGAACGGCAAACTCGTCGTCGGCGTGCCGATCGACGTGCCCTTCACCGAGCTCAACAAGCTCATCAATGCGCAGCTCAAGGGCAAGACCTTCCCGGACGATCCGAACTCGGCGGTCGAGGTCGAGGTGCTGCGCGCCTCGCTGGCCGCGGCGGACGACCGGCTGCTGATCTCGCTGCGCGTCAAGGCCAAGGAGCGCAAGAGCTGGTTCGGATTTGGCGGGCAGGCCGACGTCGATATCTGGGGCCGGCCCAAGCTCGACCCGCAGACGCAGGTGCTGCGCCTCACCGACATTTCGCTGTCGGTGGAATCGCAGGCCGCCTTCGGCCTGCTCGGCACCGCCGCGCGCGCGGCCATGCCTTATCTCACGCAGGCGCTGGCCGACAATGCGGTGATCGACCTCACCCCGTTCCTCAACGACGCCAGGAAGAAGATCGGCGATGCCATGGCCGAATTCCGCCAGGCCGGCCAGGGCGTCGCGGTGAACACCGCGGTCAACACGTTGCGCCTCAACGGCATCGCCTTCGACTCGAACACCATGCGTGTGATCGCCGAGGCCGAAGGCAGCGCGCGCGTGAGCGTGACGCAATTGCCGAGGATGTAGCTGGCCGGCATGACGATTTGATCGCCGGCCAGGATTTGCTCTACAAACCTCAGCGGACGGGTTTCGGAGGGTCAAATCCATGTGTCGCAAGGTTGGCGTTCGGGCTACCTTTCTAGCTGTCCTCGTACTCCTCGCTTTGCTGCCCGTGCGGCAGTCGGCTGCGCAGAACAATACCATCGGCGGCGCGATCATCGGCGGCGGTATCGGCGCGATCGTCGGCGGCGCCGCGACCGGCAAGGCCGGCGGCGCTGTCGCCGGCGGCATCATCGGTGCCGCTGCCGGCGCCGCGATCGGTTCGCAAATGGAGCCTCGCGGCCGTTACTACTGGTATGACGGCCGCTGCTGGCGCAAACATCGCGACGGCAGTTATCACCGCGTGTCGCGAGACTACTGCTACTGAGGACGCCGCTCGCGCGGTCAGCGCGTGGTCTGTGTCCGCAAATGCACCACGGCGATGGCGTCGGTATAGACGCGCTGCCACTCCGGCATGCGGTCGAGCAGGCCAGCCGCCGGAGTCGCCGGTGCCAGCAGCGTGACATCGATGTCGCGCGCGCGCATCAGGTCGTAGAAGACGCCGACATTCTTGAGATTCAGCGCCGCGTCGTGGCGCAGAAAGAAGTCGGCGCCGTACAATTCAGTGCGGCCGTCGATGAATGGTTTGACGCCCTGCGCGATCAGATAGCCGCCGAAATCGTATGAGTTCAGCAGATGCGTCTTGCCCGACGCCTTGACCGCCGCGACCGCGCCGGCCGGCGAGACCTCCGCGCGCGGTGCGTAGCGCAGCGTCATCGGCAGCGCGACACTCATGGCGGCGGCGAACAAAAGCAGCGCGGCGGCCGCCGCCGTATGGAGCATCTTCGCATCGCCAGCCGCGCGGCGGCCGAATTGCGACGCCAGCGGCGCGGCCATGAACAACGGCGCGACCAGGCCCAGCATCTCGCCATTGCGCGACTGGCTCAACGCCATGTGCAGGAGCCCGAGCACGACGGCAATGCGCACCGGCGGCAGCGTCACGCGGCGGTACAGCAGAAAACCGATGGCGGCGAGCAGGCAGATTTCGAGACCGCCGAGCCGCGCGAAATCCTGCGGCTGCCATTCTCCGATCAGCGCCAGCGCCGGGCCGAGGCCGAGAATACGCCGCGTCACCAGAACTGACTCCAGGCCGTAAGGCGTCGCGCAGGCCGCAACGAGCGCGGCGAAGCCGAACAGCCCCCAGCGGATCGCGACGCGGCGGCGCTCGTCGGCGCGCGCGTCGATCAGCGCCTCCAGCGCGACCGGCGCCATCAGAAAAAGGCCGAAGGTAAAGCCGCCATGCAGATTGGCCCACAGCGCGATCAGCGGCAGCAGCCAGAACGACGGCGCGCGCTTTTCGTCCACGGCACGCACCAGCCCGGCGACCCACATCACCATCACCGGCAGCGCCAGCGCATGCGGCCGCGCCAGCATATGCGGCGCGGCGAGCGTGAAGGCCGCCATCACCAGCACCAGCGCCGGCAGCGGCGCGAGGTGACGCATCACATAATAAGTCAGCAGGCCGAAGGCCGAGGCGATCGCCAGCGCGCTCACCGCGACGACGCCGCTCCAGCCGAGCGCGCTGTAAGCCCCGGCGAAAATCACCTGCGCCAGCCACTGGCTCGAAATCCAGGGCGCGCCGGCGACCGTCCAGGAGAACGTATCGACATGCGGCACGGCACGGTTGGCGATCATCCAGTCGCCGAGCGCGATCTGCCAGTAAGTGTCGGCGTCGTTGAGCAGCTTGCCGCCCAGCGCCAGCAACATGACGTAGAGCAGCGCCGCGACGATGAGCGGCCAGGCGACAGGCGCCATGATGGCGCGCGCGGCATGCGGCGTGTCTCGCGAAACGTCGGCGGGCGGATAGACCACGGCAAAGGCCCCCAAAACCGGTGCGGACATCCGGCACGGCCGTGTCATTAGAGCCGCCAAGCCATAACCGAGGGTAAATGGGCTGGAACAAAAGCGAACGGCCGATTGACACCTCCCGCCACGCGCCTAGATTACGTCCATTCCGAGGGGTGCCCGGCAAAGCGGCCGGGCTGAGAGAGTCCCTTTGAACCTGATCCGGGTCATGCCGGCGAAGGGACAGGACACATCGATGCAAACGTCGCATTTGATCGCGCGAATCGCCGGCCCGGTTCTGGCCGTGCTCGGCATTGGCGCGCTCATCAACGGCACGGCCTACGCCGAAGTCAGCCGCCAGTTGCTCGGCAACAGCGCCATGGTCGCGCTGTCCGGCGTGCTCGGGCTCACCGCCGGCCTCGCCATCCTCAACGCCCATCCGCGCTGGACGCCCGACTGGCGCAGTCTCGTCACCGGCCTCGGCTGGTTGCTGTCGCTGATGGGCGTATTCCGCATTTTCGCGCCCGACCTCGTGCGCTTCGTCGGCGCCACCAGCAACCCGCGCGTCGTCGTCGTGCTGGCTGTCGTCTTTATCGCCGCAGGCGGCATTCTCACATTCAAGGGCTACGGGGCCGAACAGCCGCCAGGCCAGCGCAAGGAGTAAGTCATGAACAAGCCCGTCACCGCCGCCGATCTCGTCACGCCGAAGGTCACCACCGGCCCCCTGCCCGCCTCGCGCAAGGTCTATTCCTCGCCCGCCGCCGCGCCCGATCTCAAGGTGCCGCACCGCGCCATCGCGCTGTCGGCCGCCGCCGGCGAGCCGCCGCTCCCCGTTTACGACACCACCGGCCCCTACACCGACGACACTGTCGGCATCGACGTCGAGAAGGGCCTGCCACGCCCGCGCATCGAATGGGTGAAGGATCGCGGCGGCGTCGAGGAATATGAAGGCCGCCCGATCAAGCCGGTCGACAACGGCAACGTCTCCGGCAAGCATCTCGCCCGCAACTTCCCCAATACGCCGAAGCCGTGGCGGGCACTCGATAACAAGCCCGTCACGCAATACGAATTCGCCAAAGCCGGCATCATCACCAAGGAGATGATCTACGTCGCCGAGCGTGAGAATCTCGGCCGCAAGAAGATGCTCGACCGTGCGCAAGGAGCGCTGGCCGATGGCGAGAGCTTTGGCGCTTCGGTACCCGCTTTCATCACGCCGGAGTTCGTGCGCGACGAGATCGCGCGCGGTCGCGCGATCATCCCGTCCAACATCAACCACGCCGAGCTCGAGCCGATGATCATCGGCCGCAACTTCCTCGTGAAGATCAACGCCAATATCGGCAACTCAGCCGTCACGTCCTCCGTCGAAGAGGAAGTCGAGAAGATGGTGTGGGCGATCCGCTGGGGCGCCGACACGGTGATGGACCTCTCGACGGGCCGCAACATCCACAACACGCGCGAATGGATCCTGCGCAACGCGCCGGTGCCGATCGGCACCGTGCCAATCTATCAGGCGCTGGAGAAGGTCAACGGCGATCCCGTCAAGCTCGACTGGGAGGTCTACAAGGATACGCTGATCGAGCAGTGCGAACAGGGTGTCGACTACTTCACCATCCACGCCGGCGTGCGCCTTGCTTACGTGCCACTCACCGCCAATCGCGTGACGGGCATCGTCTCGCGCGGCGGCTCGATCATGGCCAAGTGGTGCCTGTCGCGGCACAAAGAGAGCTTCCTCTACGAGCGCTTCGAGGAAATCTGCGACATCATGCGCAAATACGACGTGTCGTTCTCGCTCGGCGACGGCCTGCGTCCGGGCTCGATCGCCGACGCCAACGACCGCGCGCAATTCGCCGAACTCGAGACGCTGGGCGAACTGACGCAGATCGCGTGGCAGAAAGGCTGCCAGGTCATGATCGAAGGCCCCGGCCACGTGCCGATGCACAAGATCAAGATCAACATGGACAAACAGCTCAAGGAATGCGGCGAGGCGCCGTTCTACACGCTCGGGCCGCTGACGACCGACATCGCGCCGGGCTACGACCACATCACCTCCGGCATCGGCGCCGCCATGATCGGCTGGTTCGGCTGCGCCATGCTCTGCTACGTGACGCCGAAGGAGCATCTCGGCCTGCCCGACCGCGACGACGTCAAGGAAGGCGTCATCACCTACAAGATCGCCGCGCACGCCGCCGACCTCGCCAAGGGCCACCCGGCCGCGCAGCTGCGCGACGACGCATTGAGCCGCGCGCGCTTCGACTTCCGCTGGGAGGACCAGTTCAACCTCGGCCTCGATCCCGACACCGCTCGCGAATACCACGACGAGACGCTGCCGAAGGAAGCGCACAAGGTGGCGCACTTCTGCTCGATGTGCGGCCCGAAGTTCTGCTCGATGAAGATCACGCAGGACGTGCGGGATTATGCGGCGAGCTTGGGTGGGAATGAGAAGGCGGCGCTGGGGCTCTCGTCCCCTCCCCCGCTTGCGGAGGAGGGTCAGGGAGGGAGCCTCTCTGCGGACGACCAACAGGCGCGTCAGCGCCGTCTTGAACAAGAGCGCGGCATGAAGGAGATGTCCGACAAGTTCAACGCCATGGGCCAGCAGGTCTATGTCGCGGCGGACAAGGTCGAGGCGCCCAAAGCCACCGCCTCGTCGTCGGAAGCGGAGCACGCGGCGAAGAATGCGGAGTTGGTGAAGGCGAGCAATAGGGCGTTGTAGGACCACTTATTCTCGCAAGATAAAAGGTCGGGCTCTTACGAGTCCGGCCTTTTTTAACATTTGACATGTTCCTGGTATGTTCTTATTCTTTCCAAGATTGTGCGTTCTAGAATTTCGATAAAATGGAGCCATCATGGATCGGAACGTTGAAGCCACGTCGACAACGGAATCCGTTAGCGAACTAGCAAAGAAAAAGGCTGGAAAAGCGACGCTTCGCGGAAAGAAGAAAATTTTGAAGAGCAGGAAAGTCAAAGATCGAAAGAAACGAGTTTCCAGAAATTTTCCTGCCGCTTCGTTCGAAGAAGCCGTTGAATTTGCAAAAGCGATATTCAGAATTGGAAGTGGAAGCCCGGTTCGCCGCCTCACCTTGTTCAACGAATTAGGAAAGTCACCCGAAAGCAGCGCTAGTCGCATGATGATCACTCATGCTGGCAAATATGGATTAATTACGGGTGGCTATCAAGCCGAACAACTGGGACTTACTCCAGATGGCCTGCGAGCAATTGATGAAGAAGCCCCTAGTCGCGAACGGGCCAAAGCTCGCATTAAGCTGGCAATAGAAGATATCGAGATTTTTAAGGGACTGTACGATCGGTTTGTCGGAACCAAACTTCCGGCACGAGCTGTCTTGGCAGATGCTGCGAAGGAGCTTGGAGGCAACCTGACGCAATTGAGGAGGCGGTGGATACGTTTGTCGTCAATCTGAAATTCGTTGGATTGCTTCAAACCTTATCTGGCGCGGACCGTATTGTAACTATTGACCATTATCTGGACGCCGTTCCGGCCACAACCCAATCTTCAGCCCCCATATCGACCGTCGCAGTATCACGAGAAGTTAAAAGCCTCGTCACTGCAGAACATGCCCAGTTTGAAACGACATGTTTTTACGTTGCACCCATCGGCGACGCCGACTCTGCATTGCGCCGGCATTCAGACCTTTTTCTAGGATCAATCATTGAGCCAGCTGTTGAACCATTTAAGTTAAACGTCATTCGCGCTGACGCAATAGACAAGCCTGGCGTCATCACAAAACAGATAATCGAATACTTGCTGAAATCCCGGCTGGTTATAGTGGACTTATCTCATCACAATCCAAATGTTTTCTACGAACTGGCTATTCGCCACATGATGCGACTGCCCGTTGTTCAAATTATCAGACTCGCCGACAAAGTTCCTTTTGATATCAATCAAATGAGGACCATCATCATTGATGATACCGACGTATACTCACTTGTCCCCAAGATTGAATCATACCGATCCGAGATATCAACTCAGATCAGGCGGGCCTTAGATGATCCCGATTCGGTCGATAACCCGATTACAACTTACTACCCTGCACTCAAAGCCGCTTTGAACTAAAAATACTTTTTATAAGATGTTGCGACTTGCGGCATGACAAGTTTGGCAACTTCGTAGAACGGCTGGTCCAAGGCGGGTAGGACGATGCTACTGTGTCATCACCGAGCTTGTCCCGGTGATCCATGAGGAAGCACTCCCAACATAAATCGCACGTAACGCCGCCGATGCGACCGCGCTTCATGGACTGCCGGGGCAAGCCCGGCAATGGCGGCCCATGACGACGGTGCACCAACCTGCCAGCCCGCCCCCTTACCTCTTCTTCTCCCCCACCTCGAAAAAATATCCGAGATCGTCTTGAGATAAGGCGCCATCTGCGCGCCGGTGGCGCCGGGCTTGCCGGTCACCTGCTGCGTATAGAACGGCACGACAAAGCGCTGCTCCGGCTTGATGTTCGGAATGTCCTTCTCGGCCGGCTCCCAGATGCGCGTCGCGCGCAAGGCAGCGGTCTTGCGCTTTTACTTCCCCGCCACCTTCCGCAGCGCCGCATTGATCCGCTCCTGCCAGCCCGGCCCATCGGCCTGGAAAAAATCAAGCACCTCGCGGTCGAGGCGCAAGACCGCCCGTCCA
Source organism: Pseudolabrys sp. (assembly GCA_017849615.1). Classification (GTDB taxonomy): domain Bacteria; phylum Pseudomonadota; class Alphaproteobacteria; order Rhizobiales; family Xanthobacteraceae; genus Pseudolabrys. The sequence continues at coordinate 64,626 of JAFIGS010000021.1, forward strand.
CGCTATCTGTCAGCGAGATCGCCTTGCCCCGCCCCGTTGGCCCCATGCGGTCTCCGTGGTAACGTCCGCCCATGAACGCCAAGGTCAAAATCGAGGTCGACCCGCAGACGGCGGACCTGCTTCAGGCCCGTGCCACGGCGCGCGGCATGAGTGTTTCCGACCTGCTGGCCGATCTTGCGGCTGGCGCGGACACCTTGCCACCATGGCTGGAAACCCTGCGAGAAGGGCGAAGGCCCTTGGGCCGCTGACGTCCTCGCGGAGGATCAACGCCGCCTCGCCGAATTCAACCGCGCGCGCATGGGCGCGCCGTGGAGCGAAGTGAAGGCATGGATGCAAAGTTGGGGCACGCCGGATGAGTTGCCCGCACCCAAGCCGCGCAAGCTGTGAAACTCGTTGTCTCGCAGGCCGCGCAGGCGGACCTGTCGAGACTGCACGATTTTCTCGCTGATGCTGATCCAGCCGTCGCGCGGCGCGCCGTTTCGGCCATCGTTGGCGCTATCGACACTCTCGACTTGTTTCCGGAGCGCGGCAGGCCGTCAATGCTTCCGGGCCTGCGCGAACTGATCGTTCCGTTCGGTGAGGCGGGCTATGTCGTCCGCTATATGCTCAACAGCGGCGGCATTGTCATTCTTCGGGCATGGCTGCGAGGCGCGGACGTAAGCCTCCTACTTCCCACTGACCTTCCTCAACGCCTGATTGATCCTCTCCTGCCAGCCCGGCCCATCGGCCTGGAAGAAGTCCAGCACGTCGCGGTCGAGGCGCAAGGTCACCTGCTCCTTGACGCCGGGAATGGACGGCTTGTCCGGCGGCAGGTCCGCCGGCTTGGTGGTCGCAGCTTTGAAAGCCTTTTCGGCTTCGCTGCGGGAATCGCGGAAGGGTGTGCGTGCCATGGCGGAATGATAGCATGGCGGCGCGCCGCGGCGCAGCCATGATGTCGGCGCGGCGGCGCGGCCCGCCGTTCCGCAGGGAGCCCATGATGACGACGACACGCATCGCGCCCGAGCGCCTCAAACTGAAACGCGCCTATGAGCCGCCCGCGCGCGGCGACGGCGTGCGCATTCTGGTCGACCGGCTGTGGCCGCGCGGGCTGCAGAAGGATGGCGCCGCGCTCGACGACTGGATCAAGGAGATCGCACCGAGCCCCGAATTGCGGAAATGGTTCGGCCACGATCCGGAACGCTGGGGCGAATTCCGCCGCCGCTATGCCGCGGAGCTGCGCGGCAGCGCCGAGGCGCTGGAGCGCATCCGGGCGCTGGCCCGCCGCCGGCCGGTCACGCTCATCTATGCGGCGCGCGACGAAGCGCACAACCACGCGCTGGTGCTGCGCGACACGTTGCTGAAGCGCTAGACGCCGCCGGCCCCGCCCGTCGCCGCGCTGTCGCGCGGCGCCATCCCCTGTGGGGGAGCCTGTGACCTGCGTCACACGCGCGGCGACGCCAGGCCGCTAGCCTCGCCCGACCATCGCGCCGCATTGCCCGGAGGCACGCCATGAAACCCTTCTCCGCCCTGCTCGTCGCCGCCGGCGTCCTTGTCGCATCGCCGCTCGTCGCGCCCGCCCTCGCCCAGACGGCCCCCGGCGTCGAGAAGATGAATGCCCAAAAACTTAATGCCTATGTCGGCTGCATCAACCGGCTGTCGGAGCGCAGCTACTCATCGCGCGAGCGCTATTTCAGCTGGGTCAAGGGCAAGACCGGCCCGACCGGCAAGGAGCGCATCATCTACGGCACCTACACCATCTACGATACGTCGGACTGCCGGAAGAACGTCGAGAAGGCGAACGCGCTGGAGCCGCACGACGCCGCGCTCGAAGCCGCCGCCACGGCCTATGCCGACGCGGTCGGCAAGCTCGAGCCGCTGCTCAAGGAGGCCGACGACTATTACACGCAGGAGAACTACAAGGACGACAAGATGGCCAAGGGCAAGGCGCTGCATCCGCGCCTCGTCGCCGCCTGGGACGCCTTCGAAGGCGCGGACAAGAGCCTGCGCGCCAATGTCGAGGCCATCAACGACAAGCGCGCGCTGGAAAAGCTCGCCGCGATCGAGCAGGCCGAAGGCCGGAAGGCGCGCTATCACGTCGAGTCGCTGATGATCAACGCCCAGCGCGTGCTGCGCGCCGAGACTGCCGACAAGCCGGACCTCGCCGCGATCACATCGGCGCTCAACGACTACGAGGCCGTCGTCAACGCCACCGAGCCCTTCGCCGCGGCGGCCGGGCCCGACAAGATCGGCTCGATGTTCGTGTCCAACGCCAAGTCGTTCCTCACGACCGCCAAGCAGCTCATGCGCCGCATTCGCGACAAGACGCCATACTCGACCGGCGACCGCATGATGCTCGGTGGCGCCGGTTCCGGCTGGATGGTCGAAGGCTCGCCGCCGCGGTTGATGCGCGACTACAATCAGCTCATCGACGCCTATAACCGCGGCGCCCGCATCTAGCGCCTGAAACGAAAAGGCCGGGACGTTCGCGCGTCCCGGCCTCACGCATCATGTCGCCTTCTCTGGCGGTCTTAGAACCTCACATAGCGCTCCTGCGGCTGCGCCACGGCAACGCCGACCAGCGTACCGCCGACCGCGCCGATGCCGGCGCCGACCAGCGCGCCGCCACCGGAGGTCAGCGCCGAGCCGGCGATCGCGCATGGCGGGCACACCGCCGCACCGATAATGGCGCCGACCACCGCGCCACCGATCGGATAGAGCAGCGGCTCGGACGGGAATGGCGATGCCGCGTAGACCGGCTCCGGCGCGTAATCGCGCCGGACGCGCCTCGTTTCATAGCGCGGCTCTGCGGCGTAAGCGGCGCGGACATAGCGCGCGTCCTGAGCGGAATAGCGGTCGTGATGGCGGCCGGCGGCGTTGGCCGAAGCCGGGATCATGACGGCGACAAGCGTCGCGGCGCTCAGGGCTGTGGCGATGGTACGCGTATTGAACTTGGCCATGGGGCTCTCCGTTAATTCAACCAGCCCTGTGCGCTAACGACATCGCCCTGCGTCCGTTCCGCGCCGGAACGTCATGCGGACGAGAATCGGCGCGTTTGTTCCGCGCCCGCATGAGGTCTGAGCGCGGGCCTGTCTGACACCGGGGGCTGCCTTGGCTTCGCCACGACGCGGACCCATTACCGTCCCAGTCGGAGGGAACCCTCGTCTCGACGCGACGTTCAGTCGTGTAGCCTTCGCCCCAACGAGGAGCCCTCGCCCTTGTCCTTCTTCTCCGACCTGCCCGAGACCGAGCTTGTCCCTCCGCCTCAGGATGCTGTGCAATATCGCCACCTCGGCGCCACCGCCGCCGTGCTGAAGTATGCGCCGCGCCGGCTGCGGCTCGACCACGGCGAAGAAGCCATCGCCCGCGCCCAGGCCGACGCGCGCTACTGGCGCGAACGCGCCTTTCGCGCCGAGACGAAACTGCGCGCGCTCGAAACACGGGTGCAGCAACTAGCGCGCCGGGCCCGCGAACTGGACCGCTAAGCTCTCGTCACGGCTGTGCTAGGCTGCGACTCGCCTCGCTGCCTCGCACCCGGACGACGCATGACATCATTTCCAGTCACCGCTCTTGCGCTGTTTCTCTCCGTCGTCGTCGCGTGCGCCGACGCCGCGCCGCCCTCTTATCCCGCCGTCCAGCTTCTTTCCGCCGACAAGACCGTCGTCGGCGAAACCATCCGCTATCCCTCGGGCGACGCCCGCGTCACGGCCTCGATCGTCACCCTGGCGCCGGGCGGGCGCACCATCGCACACCGCCACGGCGTGCCGATGTTCGCCTATATTCTCGACGGCGAACTGACGGTCGATTACGGCGACAAGGGCAAGCGGGTCTATCGCGCCGGCGATGCCTTGATGGAAGCGATGGCGGTCACCCATGCTGGCGTCAACACCGGCACGGTGCCGGTGCGCATTCTCGCGGTCTATATGGGCGCCGCCGGGGCCAGCGACGTCATCGCCGACCGCTGAGCCATGACGCGCACGCTGGCCGCCATTCTCGCTTTGCTCACCGCCGCGCCGGCCCTCGCGGCATCGCTCGGCGACGCCAGCCGTGCCTGGATCGAGGCCTGCGCCGACCGCCTGAAGAATGAGCGTGGCACGGCCGAGAGCAAGGTGACGTACTGCACCTGCATGCATGAGCAGTTCGACGACAATCGCGAGGTCGATCAGACCGAGATGGAGCGGCTTTATCCACCGATGCACCGCGCCTGCCAGATCGAAGCCGGCCGCGGCCGCTGAGCCTCTCGTCAGCGCCGCCCGGCCACCAGCCAGATCAGCAGGCCGAGCACCGGCAGCAGCAGGATCAGCAGGATCCAGAACAGCTTGGAGCCGCCGGTCTGGCCGCTTTTCAGGATCTGCAAGATGGCCCAGATGTCGGCCACCAAAATGATCAGGCCGAGCAGGCCGCCTTCGAATCCCATTGTGACAATCCCTTCCTATGGGTCGGGATAAGAACCGCGGGGCCGGACGCGGGTTCCACGTACGCTCGTATGAAACCTCACCGTCCTCGTCGGGTGGGCTAAGGCGCGAAGCGCCGAGCCCACTATCGCTTACAACCGCACGGCCACCAGAATCCGCGTGCCGAGGCCGATCAGCACCGTACCGAGCGCGCGTTCGATCCAGGTGCGGGCCCGCGCATAGGCCGCCTGCACGCGCGGCCGCGAGAATACGAAGGCGACGATCGTGTACCAGGACACTTCCTGCACGCCGACAATAGCCACCGCCACCAGCCGCACCCACACCGGCGCGTCATGCGGCAGCAGCGCGACGAAAATGCTGGAGAAGAAAATGATGATCTTCGGATTGCCGAGGCTGAGCCAGGCGCCGGTCAGCACCGCGCGCGCGATGCCATCACGCGCGCCCGGCGTCGCGGCAGCCTGCACCGGCATGGGATCGCGGCTGTGACGCCACGCGCTGATGCCGAGCCAAATGAGATAGGCGCCGCCGGCAATCTGGATGATGCCGTACACCGAGACGAACCGCGTCATCAGAAGCGCGATGCCGAAACACGCCGCGGCGGCCCACATCGTCGCCGCGATCGCGACGCCGGCGCCGAGCGCCACGCCGACGCCGAGACTGCGGCCGGCGGCGGCGCGGCTCACCATGAGGAATGCCGGGCCCGGACTGATGATGCCGAGCAGATTGGCGAGCGCGAGGCCCGCGAGCGGCCAGAAATAAGAAGACATGCGATGCGTCTCCCCGTTCGCGCAATACCAGCGCGGTCAGACTTCTTCCCGGCTCCGCGCCTGCGCGCCCGGCGCGATGATCGGCGGCGCGGCGTTGAGCTTCTCGACGGCGAAACCGGCCGCTGCCTTGTAGCCAGCCATGAAGTCGGCGCGCTCCTGCGGCGGGATGATATCGTCGATATTGTCGAAGGTGCCGCCGCAGCGCTCATCCACGAGATTGAGGAGGCCGAAAGGCCCGGCGCCGCGATTGCGCAGGATGAGCTGCGAGATCGGCCCGCACAGCATCTTGTCGTAAGCGGCAAGCGCCGCCGGCGTCGCGCCGTGCTCGATCATGCACGCGCCCAAAGTGCGCGCATCGATGATCGCCTGGCTCGCGCCATTGGAGCCGGTTGGATACATCGCATGCGCGGAATCGCCGAGCAGCGCGACCGGACCATCCTGCCAGGTCTCGACCGGATCGCGATCGATCATCGGGTTCTCGAAGGCGCAGTCCGCCTGCGCGATCATCGCCGGCACGTCGAGCCAGTCCCACACCCAGCCATCGAAATGATGCGCGAAGTCCGAGGTCTCGACCTGCCGGAACCAGCCGGCCTGCTTCCAGCCGTCGCTGTTGTCCAACGTCACTTCGGCGATCCAGTTGATGGTCGCGAGGCCCGTCTGCGGATCGGGATGCGAGATCGGATAAAACACCATCCGATGACGATGCGTGCCGAGGCCGACGAAGGATGCGCCGGAGCGGATCGGCTTGCCCTTGGTGGTGCCGCGCCACATCACCGCGCCGCCCCAGTGGATCGGCGGCTGCTTGGGATGCATCTGCGCGCGAATGGCGGAGTGGATGCCGTCGGCGGCGATCAGCAGCGCGCCCGGCACATCCTCGGTCGAACCGTCCGGATGCTCGATCGACGCAATCACGCCATCCGCGGTTTTGCGATAGCCATTGACGCGGCTGCCGAGCCGGACAGCGTCGCGGCCAAGCCGCGCGATCACGGCATCGTACAGCATCATCTGGAACAGACCGCGGTGGACGGAATACTGCGGCCACTTGTAGCCGGCACCGAGGCCGCGCGGTTCGGAATAGATATCGTTGCCGTTGAGGCCGACCAGCGCCCATTCCCTGGACGGGACGCCGACGCGGTCGAGATCGGCCGGGGTGAAACCGAGGTCGCAAAGTTCGCGCACGGCGTTGGGCTGGATATTGATGCCGACGCCGAGCGGGCGCATGTCGCGTACGGCCTCGAACACGACACAGGGAACACCGATCTGGTGCAGGGTCAGGGCCGTCGTCAGCCCGCCAATGCCGCCGCCGGCGATAATCACGCGATCACGCATACTCATGGAACCCCCAGGCTCGTTTTCTTTAACGGGGCCAGAGGGATGAGGCAAGGGATGAGGCAAGTGACGAGAAACGGCGCACCTCAGGGCCATTCCGGAGTGACAGGCCGGCGGCGGCCGTGCGAAACAGGCAGCGGCAAACCCGACATGGGCGACGACGGAGGAACCGATGGCGAATGAATCCACCTTGTCCCGCGACGAACTCAACGACCGCATCGCCATCCTGCGTGACAATATCCGGCAGCTCACCGAGCAGGCGGCGGCCTTCTCCGGCGCGGCCGACGAGGAGCGCGCAGCCAACCGCATCGCGGAACAGCAGGACGAGCTCGATCGTCTCGTCGTCATGCTTGATGAGATGGATAAGAAGAAATCATAGCGCACCTGGCTGCCGCGCCGCCGGCGGCGTGACACACTCCTCCGCAAAGGCGGTCCTGAACCGCTTGAGCAACGATGTGGAGGAGTCTCATGGCGACACCGACCATTGTCCGCATCTGGCGCGGCCGCACCACGCGCGATCGCGCCGACGAGTACGAAGCCTATCTGTTCAAGAATGGCGTCAAGGTTCTGTCGGAGCGCGCGCTCGCCGTGTCGCAATTTCGCGAAGACCGCGAAACCGACAGCGAATTCGTGACGGTGTCGTACTGGGAAGACATCGAAGCGATGTCGCGTTATGCCGGCGCCGACCCGCGCATGATCCATCACCTGCCGCGCGACGAGGAGTTTCTCATCGAACTGCCGGAAAGCGTACAGGTGCTGCGCATCACCGCGGCCTTCCGGCTGTTCGGCGACTAGAACTTCCAGTCGAGAATATTGCCGTCGTCGATCAGGTTCGAGACGTCGCCGTCCATCTCCGTGGCAACGACATCCGTGGTGTTGATGCCGGAGCCGGGAACGGCGTCGGGCTGCGGCAGACGCTTGCGCATGTCGCGATAGGCCTCGAAGGCGATGCCGCCGATGTGTCCGCCGTCACAAACCTGACGGCTTCCCGCTGTGCTATGGTGCCTGACGGAAATTGTTCGCCGGAAGGAGATTGCCCGTGGCCCGCATCGTTTCACTGACCGTCGTTGCCCTCGCGGCGGCAACCCTGAGCGCCCTCGCCCTGCCCGCCATCGCGCAGTCCTTCGGCCGCAGCTACCCGGTGACCATGCAGGAGCCCGACCCCGGCGTCGATGACACCGGCCGCGATGTCGAGTTGCCGCCGGAATACCGGCGCACGCCGGTGTTCTATCGCAGCGACTATCCGCCGGGCACGATTATCGTCAACACGGCCGATCGCTTTCTTTATCTCGTGCAGGATAACCAGACCGCGCTGCGTTACGGCGTCGGCGTCGGACGTGACGGTTTCCAGTGGGGCGGCACGCACAAGATCACGCGCAAGGCCGAATGGCCGGACTGGACGCCGCCGCCGGAGATGATCGAGCGCCAGCCCTATCTGCCGCGCTTCATGGCCGGTGGGCCGGGCAATCCGATGGGCGCGGCCGCGCTCTACATCGGCACCACGGTATACCGCATCCACGGCACCAATGCGCCGCAGACCATCGGCCAGGCGGTGTCCTCCGGCTGCTTCCGGCTGGTGAATGAGGACGTTCAGGACCTCTACTCGCGCGTTGCAGTCGGCACCCGGGTGATCGTCCAGCACCAGTAGCGCCGGCCTGATCCGCCGCGTATCCTTGGGTCCAAAGACACAAACGAGGGATGCGCAATGCCGGGGCTGTTACAGGATCATGTCGCCGTCGTGACAGGCGGAGGCTCCGGAATCGGCGAAGCCATTGCCGTCGGCTACGCCCGCGAAGGCGCGCGCGTCGCAGTCCTCGACGTTGACGGTGACGCCGCCGCCAACACCGCCTCCACGATTGCCGCGCAGAGTGGCAAGGCTATCGCGCTGGCGCTCGATGTCAGCCAGCGTGAGGCGTGTTTTGCGGCGGCCAAGGAAGTCGCGCACCAGCTCGGGGCGGTGTCGATCCTGGTCAACAATGCCGGCATCAACCGCCGCAATCCCGTGGCCGCCGACGCCGACGTGTTCTTCAAGGATTGGCAGGACATCATGGCCGTCAATCTCACCGGCATGCTCAATGTCACGCAGGCCTTTCTGCCCGCCTTGCGCGACAGCAAGGGCCGCATCGTCAATATCGGCTCGATCCAGTCTTTCGTGCATGTGCGCACGCCGAACTCGGCGGCCTACACGACGTCCAAGCACGGCGTGCTCGGCTTCACCAAGGCGCTGGCCGCCGAACTCGGCAAGGACGGCGTGCGCGTCAACGCCATCGGCCCGGGCCTGATCGAGACGCCGATCAACGCCCAGGTCCGCGCCGCCAGACCCGAGCTAGTGCAGGTGTTCCTCGATCACACGCCGCTCGGCCGCGCCGGCAAGCCGGACGACATCGTCGGCCCCGCGGTGTTTCTCGCCTCCGACATGTCGTCCTATGTCACCGGCACCATCGTCATGGCCGATGGCGGCTACCGCACCATCTGATCGCCCGCCTCTCATTCACCAGGAGTGACCTCGATGTCGAAAGCCGTTGCCGTCGTCGGAGCCGGAACGATCGGCGCCAGCTGGGCCGCGATCTTCCTCGCGCAAGGCTACGATGTGCGCGCCACCGATCCGTCGCCGCAGGGCGAGGCCTTCGCGCGGCGCTTCATCGCCAATGCCTGGCCGACGCTGGAGACGCTGGGCTGGGTCGTGCCCGGCGCCAGCCAGGATCGCTTCTCGTTTCACGCCTCGCCGAGCGAAGCCTGCAAGGGCGTCGGCTTCGTACAGGAAAGTGGACCCGAGCGCGAGGACATCAAGATCGAGACCTTCCGCGAAATCGACGCCGCCACCGCGCCGGATGTCGTCATCGCCTCCAGTTCGTCGGGCCTCCTCATCTCCCGCGTCACGGTGAAATGCGCGCATCCCGAACGCTGCGTCATCGGCCATCCGTTCAACCCGCCGCATCTCATTCCGCTGGTCGAGGTCGTGGCCGGCCAGAAGACGTCGCAGGACGCCGTGGACAAGGCGATGGCGTTCTATCGCGCCATCGGCAAGCACCCGATCCACATCAGGAAGGAAGTGAAGGGCCACGTCGCCAACCGCCTGCAGGCGGCGCTGTGGCGCGAGGCGGTAAGCCTCGTCGCCGACGGCGTCTGCTCGGTCGCCGATGCCGACGCCGCCATCGCCTACGGCCCCGGTCTGCGCTGGGCCTTGATGGGCCCGCATCTGACGTTCCATCTCGCCGGCGGCGAAGGCGGCATGACGCATTTCATGAGCCATCTCACCCCGGCGCTGCAAACCTGGATGGACGACATGCGCAACCCGCGCGTGCTCGACTACAAGCAGCTCATCATCGACGGCGTCGCCGAGGAAGCCGGCAACCGCTCGATCGCCGATCTGCAGAAGTGGCGCGACCGCAAGCTGATCGACATTCTCAAGGTGTCGAGCGCGCCCTAGGTTTGCGAGTTCGCATTCTCTTCGCTGATCGCGCGCAGCAAGGTCAGCAGCAGACCATTGAGCGGTGTCGCGATGCCGTAGCGCTCGCCAGCGGCGACGATGGCGCCGGTCAGCGACTCCACCTCGAAGGGCCGCCCGGCAAGCCGGTCGAAATAGGTGGAGGTGGAAAGATTCGCTCCGAAGCCCCGTACCATCTTGAGAACGCGGCGGCTTTCATCGTCGTGAAGGCCGGCGCCATCGGCCCGCGCTACGCGCCCGGCTTCGTCGAGAATAGCGAGGGACAGCAACTGAATATCCGGCCGTTCGAACACGGCGAAGCGCTGCAAGGTCAGCGCCGTGATCGGATTGGCGATGGCGTTGACCAGCAGCTTGCGCCATTTCAGCGTGACGAAATCAGCGCTGGTCAAAACGTGCAGCGGCGTATCCGCCATCAACGCGGCAAAGGCACGGCCGCCTGCGTCATCGGGCACGACAAGTTCATGGGCGCTCACCGGCTTGTAGCGCACGCGGTCCGGTGCCAGCCGTTCGCCGTTGTAATAAACCAGCGCCGGCACGATGGCCGCGCCGTTGGCATAAGGCGCGATGCGTTCGACGTGATCGATGCCGTTCTGCAAGGCGGCGACCGTGGTCGCTGGCGTGCACAGGCGCTCCAGCCACGGCCCCGCCGATTGCGTCTCGTGTGTCTTGGTGCAGAGCAGAACCCAATCGACCGGGCCCGCCGCGGCCGGGTCGGTCAGCGCGTTGAGCGACACGTCGAAAGCGCCGTCCGGGCCTTCGACCGTCAGCCGGTCGAGCGGCTTGCGTACGCAGGCCGTGACATCGTGGAGTCCGGTGCGGGCCAGAAGCCCGGCGGCGGTGCCGCCAATGCCGCCGAGACCGACGACGGCGATCCTCAAGCGCTGCGATGGAGCCGGCGTTCCTGACATGCCGGCACGTTCGCGCCCTTATTTGACTTTGTCAACTATCTCGGCCGGGCAGCAAAACGGGCGGCGCGGCTGCCGCCGCCCGCCCGCTTCGCCATGATCTTGCGACGTTAGCGTATCGTCAGCACCAGCCCGCTCAGATCCGCGCTGATGATGAGGCCCGCCTGCCGCCCGGTCAGGGTCAGAACGGCGCCCTTCTGGTTGGTCAGCACCACGCCCTGCGCGCCGCGCACCGCGGCGGCGCCGGCGCCGGCCTGGCCGTAGACGCCCTCGATGTCCGAGGCGCGGCGGATGTTCGACACCGTGCCGTAGAAATTGGTCTCGGAGGCGCCGAAGGTGAAGCCGTAGCTGATGCCGCCGATGCTCAGCGGATACTTGCGGCCATTGAAGGTCAGCGTGCCGCTGCCGCCCGAGCCGCCGACGACGAAACCGGCCTTCACGATGCGAATGTGGACACGGCCGCTGTCGGCATAGGCGGCGGATGCGAAGCTCAATCCGAGAAGCGCGACGAACGCCAGAATCGCGGCGCGGAAGGTGGCACGGACAGTCATTGTGGGATCTCCCTGGGTACCGTCACCCGGGCGCGGTGGGCGCACGATTCGAGTCGGCACGCCGCCATAATACGCCGCGCCCCGGAAAGTTCCATTTCCCGACGCGGCGTTACCGTTTGAACAGCCCCATGATGCTGGCCTTGGCGAGCGTCTTGAAATGCAGGTTGAAGCCGATCTGCGCCGCGGGAGTGTCCTGCTGGACGCCGAGCACCTCGTTCACGGCGAACACCGTGAACAGATAGCGGTGCGGATGGTCGCCCTGCGGCGGGCAAGGGCCGCCGTAGCCGGCGAAGCCGTAATCGGTCCGGGTCTGCAGGGCGCCCTTGGGCAAAGCCCCGCCGGTGCTGCCGGCGCCCAGCGCGAGCTCGGTCACATCCGGCGGAATGTTGACCACCAGCCAGTGCCAGAAGCCGGAGCCGGTCGGCGCGTCGGGATCGTAACAGGTAACGGCATAGCTCTTGGTGCCGGCGGGGCCCGGCGACCATTTCAGGTGCGGAGACTTGTTGTCGCCGCTGCAGCCGAAGCCATGATCGGCCGAGCCGGCATGCGTCAGCGCCAGGTAATCGCCATCCTTGAAGCTGTTGCTCGACACCGTGAACGCCATGGCCTCTCTCCTCGCCTGCCCTGTCATATTGTGACGGCCAGTGTAACCAATGCGCGCCAGCCAGGCCACCCGCCGCAGCGCCCTTGGCGACCGCCTCGCCGTGGCCTAAACACCGGCTGACACGATCCTCGACCCGAGACGATCCCATGGCCGCCGACCTGCCGTTCAACATCTTCGATGGCGTGGTCGTTCTTTGCCTTGTCGTTGCAATCGTTGTCGGCTTCCGCACCGGCCTGATGCGCAGCCTCGCCACCATCCTCGGCTATGCGCTTGCCGCGCCCGTTGCCGTTCTGCTGATGCCCTATGTTTCTCCGCTCGTGAACGAGCGCTTTCACTTCGGCGAGGCGCAGGCGCCGCTGCTGTTGTTCGCCATCTTCGCGATCGTCGGCATTCTGCTCGCCGCGCTGATGCGCGGCGCCGTCGGCGAAGTCTCGGGAAGCCACGTCGGCGCTTTCGATCGCGCTGCAGGCGCGCTGCTCGGCGCGGTACGTATCCTGCTGGTTGCCGTTCTGATCGTGATGGTGTTCGACCGCCTTATTCCGCCGGACCGCGAGCCGGCCTTCCTCGCCGGTTCCAGGTTGCGCCCGGTATTGTCGCAAGCCGGCGTCCAGGGCTTGCGGCAACTGCCGCCAAATGTGACCGAATCCATTGATCGGCTCAAACGCATGCATGGTCTGTAGCGCCCCGCGCCGCCTGTACAATTACCCGCGCGCGACCTAAATTCGACGCCAGCATACAGCAACCGACCGCGAGGCTTGTTATGACCAACGTCACTTATGAAATCGTCGAGCACGACGGCGGCTGGGCCTACAAGGTCGATGGCGTATTCTCTGAACCATTTCCGACGCATGACGCGGCGCTGAAAGCGGCCACGCGCGCCGCCGCCGGGCAGATCGTGCCAGGCCATACCGAAGAGATCGAATACGAAGACGCCAAGGGCAAGTGGCATACCGAGACCGCAAGCGGCAGCGACCGGCCCACGACCACCGTCAAGGATACCAAATAGTCCCGGGACTCTCCGCCGCGCCGGGACCGCGCGGATAGCCCGCATCAGGAAGCGGCGATGAAGAATTTCGGTAGTCCGGCGGCCCTCGCCGGCCTGTTGGCGTTCAACGGCGGCTTTGTCGATACGGCCGGCTTCCTCGGCCTGCAGGGCCTGTTCACCGCGCACGTCACCGGCAATTTCGTCACGCTCGGCGCCGCCCTGATCGAAGGCAGCCACGGCATCGTCGGCAAGCTGCTCGCGCTGCCCGAATTCATTCTGGTCGTCGCGCTCGCGCGCCTGGCCGGCACCGCGCTGCGACGCCACGGCGCGCCGGTCCTGCCGACACTGTTGATCGCGAAGGTGCTGTTGCTGGCTGCGTTCTTCGGACTCGCGGTCGGGTTCGGGCCCTTCGCCAATGCCGACAGCCCCGCGGCGTTGCTCACCGGCTTTTCGGGCATCGCCGCCATGGCGCTGCAGAACGCGGTGCACCGCGTCCATCTCGCCGATCAACCGCCGTCCACCTTGATGACCGGCTCGACCACGCAAGCCACCATCGACCTTGTCGATCTCATGCTCGGCGGCACGCCGAATGATGCGGCAACGCGCATGCGCCTGCGCCGGCTCGCCGCCAGCATCCTGTACTTCGCCGCCGGCTGCGCCGTCTCGGCCCTGCTTTATTGGAAGATAGGTTTCTGGGGTCTGGCCGTGTCCGTCGTCGTCGGCGCGGTGGCCGCCATGATGCGGCTCAAGCCAGCGACATAAACTCTACTGCCAGAGGCCGTAGCCCGCCCACTTTTCCTGCGGGATCTCGTTGCCGATCTCATATTCGAACGACAACACCTTGAGATGTTCGTCATTCGTCACGCAGGAATAGGTCAGCGCATACCACTTGCCGTGGCTGCGGAACGCCGCGCCTCTGGCCTCGAGCTGGTTGCTGGCGATGACGATGTCCACGGTGGCATTGGCGACCGCGCGGTCGGGACGAAATTTGCCGGCGTCCTTGCGGATGCGCGCCATCGCGGTGGCGTCACATAGCTGCGCCATGCGATCGGTCGGCATCAGCAGCTTGAGCGTACGCTCGAGTTTGGCCTCGGCGGATGCGGCATTCGGGGCGGCGAGCAAAATAAGTGAGGCAATCGCCAGCATCCGATGTCGCATTATTCCAACCCGTTCAATGATCGGCCCCGCCAAGCATTTACGGGTCGGGACAGGCCAAGGCAACCCTTGTGCTTGCGACCAAACGACTTGTGGACACAGCCATGCGCGAAGAACTCCGGCGACACAAAAACAACGCGGATCAGACGTATTTTGCGTCGCGCTCCAGCAGCTCGATTGAAATGCCTTGAGGCCCGCGGATGAAGCAGATCTTGATGCCGGGCCGCGGCACGTTGGGCTCCATCGTGAATTCGACGCCCTTGGCCTTGAGATCGGCAGCCACCTTGTCGACGTCTTTCACACGAAAACCGAAATGATCGAGACCCTGGCAGGGCGTCACCGGCGGCGGATTGACGCCATCGCCGGGCGTGACGGGCGCCAGAAAGATCATCGCGCCGCCGAGCCGGACATCGACGCGCGGCGCTCCTTGCTGTGTGGAGCGCAGGATCTCGGCGCCCAGCATCTGCTCGAACCATTGCGCCGTGGCCTCCGCATCGGGCGTGCGCAGATGGATGTGATCCCAGACGATATTCGACATGACGTTTCCTCGATCCTGTTTGCCGCAACCTAAACCGGATTGCCGGCCGCGTCATGCGGCCAACAGCGCGTCGTCGGCGCCGCACCGGCGTCTCTTGCCGGACGGCGGTTTTTTCAGCAAACTCGGGGCATCCATACGAATCACAGTCGCTTCCCCGCATTTGGCCGCGGAAGGCCCAACCGGATTCTGGCGATGCGCCATCATCTCCCTGCATCTCCGTCATTCCGACGTATCGGCGCGGCGGCGTTGTTCGCCCTGGCCGCGGCCCTGCTCGGCGGCTGCGAAACGACAAGCGCGCCGTCGAACCCGCTGTCCGAACTCGCCGCTTACAGCAGCGGCGCCGGGGCGAGAGCCCAATCCGGCGCGCCGGGCCGCGCCGAAGCCGCTGCGCCGGAGAAGCCGAAGACCCGCGCTCAGGCGGCGATGGATTGCTGGTCGATGGTCGAAAAATCGCGTGCCGGGGCCAGCCTGGAGGCCAAGGCCGATTACGTGCACGCCTGTATCGACAACAAGCTCGGCACCACGACGGCGAAACCCGACGGCAAACCGGCGGCCGCGCCGAAGCGGCAGCGCCCGGAAGCCAAGCCGGCTTCCTGAAGCGGGCTTCGTTCCCCGGCGCGGCTTGGCGCAGCTCGGCGCGCCATCCACACCTTCGCCAAATTTCGCGGGCAGGGTCCCGGGCGTCTGCATGAGGCGCCCCCGGATCCAAGAGGAACTTTCGCGATGCGCTGCTCAACGTGCCCGGTTGGCCCGCTGATTGCCATTGCCTTGTTGTGTGCCGCCCTGCCGGCACGCGCGGATCAATTGCACGGCTCGGTCGATGCGTCGCCCTGGAGCTTCCTGGAAACGCCCGACCCGACCGTTCAGGTCGAGGACCTGCCGCCGCCGTCCGCTCCCGTGGCAGGCCTCGACGGCAACGCCGCCGACAAGCCTTTGACCCAGGAAGAGCGCGACAGGATCGGGCTGGCCCTGCAATTTGAGCCCGGCAATCCCGGGGCCGCCGCGCGCGCCCTGAAGGCGCGCAAGACCGCCGCCGCGAAATCCGGCGGCCTCGAAGTGTCGCGCAACGCTCACGGCAATGGCCTCAGCACCGTCGTCTTCAATAAGCCGATTGCCTCCGATGCCGGCCGCTGGAAAGCGCGCGTCGGCGCAGATCTCGGCATGGCCGCGGAATCGAGCCCCGGCTGGTCCCCGGATAATCCGTTGCGCGTTCGGCGCAACGCGCGCGACGCCAATGCGGCCTGGGCCTCGGTCGATGTGCACGAATTGGCCACCGTCGATGCGCGCGTCAATCCGGCCGGCGAAAACGGCGTGCTCGCGACCACGTTTCGGCGCTCCGTGCCGATCGGCAGCAACGTGTCGATGACGTTGCAGAGCCGCACGTCGATGACGGAGACCTACGGCCGCGGCACGACGTCGTTCGACATTCCGCTGATGGCCCTGCCCGCGTCCGATGGCGGCACCTCGACATCGCGCGTCTGGGGTCAGGAGAACTCGGCGCGGTTCAAGATCCTCTCGACCGGCACGACATTGGGCGCAGGCGTGACCTCGAGCAGCACCGATCCGGTGACGCATCGCATGCTCAGCGCGGAGCAGACGCTTTACGGTCCGTTAAGCGTATCGACGACGATCTACGATGTCGGCCAGGCCGGCGAAAATTGCGCCGTGAGCGCCCGCGCCAGATTTAACTGGTAAAACGCGGGCTTTGACGTCCCCGAGTTCCGCCCGCCGCATTCCCGCCCGTTAGCGGCCCAAACCCCGCCCGCTTCGCATGTCGCAATCGCGCGCTTGGATTCATGCGCGCGTGCGCCCGTACAGGAGTTGGTGATGACCACAACGAAACCCGATCGGTTTGGAGCCGACAAGCCGGCGGACAAGCAGGGACCGGAGCGCTTCGCACCGCCGCGCGCGCCGGAGAGGCTGGGCGAGATCGATCAGGCTGCGGCGAACGCCTTTGAGGGCGAGATTCGCGAGTTCGTCCGCCGCGACGTGGCCCGCCGGCCGCGCGGCGAGGCCGGCGACGCCGGTGTGGCCGGCAACGCCGGTGTTGGCGGCGGCGGCGGCGGCGACGCCGTGGCCGACAACTTGGGCACCCTCATCCGCCGCGTCTCGAGCCAATCGATGGACGAAATCGATCGCGTTATTCTCGAATTGCAGGGTGTGCGCGACATGCTGCGCCAGGAAGGCGATCGCGTCACCCGCGAGGTCTCCGGCTATGCCAGCCTCAACCACGCCGCCATGACGGCGATGCAGGTCATCGGCGAGAGCATCAAGCAATGGCGCGGAGACCACCCCACCCGTCCGCCGCAGGGCCAGCGCTCCGCGATTTAAGCTCGCGCCCGATCCCGCTTGTTGATGCGAATTTTGCGGGGTGTCATCACCCCGCAACCTCCGCGGCCCGGTTTGCCGCGTTATTGTGCACCTGTTCGGCACTGACCGATTCGTCGCCAGCGGCTGTGCAGTGATGGAATTCGCGGGCGATCCGTCCCGCCGCGTCAATGCGGAGGACGAGGTTCGTAACGAACGCTCCTCCCAACAACTTGAACCCCGCCGTGGCGGGGTTCTTTTTTACCGGTCAAAATTAGAGGATGCGGACGGCGCCTAGCGGGTCGCGCTCGTGTTACCGACGCTGCCGAACACGGCGCCGTCGTCGTCCAGGCTGGCGCCGCCGCTGAGATGCCCGGCGACCACGACGGCCCCCATCATCATGACGAACAGGGTCGCGGCAACGAACATCAGGCCGATTTTTCCAAGGGCATTGCTATCGGCCACGGCCGCGTCTCCAGATCCAGGTTCGAAGTGTCGGAACGTCCCAGCCGGGATAATGGCCGGGCCGTCTTATGGCTTAGTAAACACGGCCGAAGGGTGGCCGTTCCATGATGCAGATCACAAAACTGCAGGGGAAAGCGAAAATTCGGGGTGGGCGGTTAACGGCCTAGTTCGCGGCGACCTTACCGGTCCCTTCGGACTTACGAGGCAGGGGGTAGTCGGCGCTGTCATATAATTGACGGATGCCGTTGCCGTCAAAGCGCTTTTCCTCGACCTCAAGATAGGCGCCGAGCAGCAATTCCGGGGGCAGTTCCTCCACGGCAAAGCGGATGGCCTCGGCGGCGGTGGGGAAGCGTTTGTAGCCGATCGGCCGACGCGACTTGCGGCTCCGGCTCGGGAACAGTTCGGACGGGGCGCGGTAGTTGATCATCGACATCGCCACAAACTCCTCGTCCGGTACTATGACCTCGCCAATCGCGGAAATCCAGCGTCGGCCCGTAGCGGCAAGTCAGCTCTACACCGCGATCACCGCCTGTTAACGGGCCATAAAAAGGGCCGCCCGGACACAGCCCGGACGGCCCTTCGCGACGTTGATGGCAGGCTGGATCAGTCCACCACTTCCGCAACGACCTGGCTGGTGGCCGGATCGATCAACAGCACGCGGTTGTTCACGACCATGTACTTGTAGGACTGGATGGCGGGCACCTCGACCGCAACTTCCTGCGGAACGGCGTAGAGCTGCGTGCCTTGCGAAATACGCGTGCCGACGCGGTACTCCGTCGTGCCCTGCACCGGCGCCGTCTGCTGGCGAACGATGGTGCGATAGATGGTCTGGCGCTGCACCGGGGTGAGCTGGACGCGCTCAGTGGTTGAGACCACCGCGCCGCTCGTGGCCGGCTGCGTGGTAATCACGGTAGTCTGGGCCGACGCGGCGGCGACGCCTGTCAGCAGAACGGCGGCAGCCGCGGTCGCCACGCGACCGCGCAACAGGTGAATGCGCTTCATGGGGTTGTACTCCTCGTTAAGCCGAGAGAACGCCGCATGTCGCGATGCGTTCCGCCGCCGCGATCACAAAAGCTCGCCGAATAATGCAAAGCCGAAATAAATAATCGCGCCGAAGCCTGAATCAAATGAATCGGTTAGCTGCCGCGGCGGCAGCCGCGCGGCGCGTTGCGCATGGCGCCCGAGATGCGAACAAACCGCACCTGCGTTACGACTATAGACAATCGATTCGCAGGACCTCTCACCGATGATCGTCGAATCCTTTGTCGGCCTGTCGCTTGTCCTGAGTTCACCCGTGACTTCCGCATCGATCGCCGGCCGGACCGACATCGCGCTGGCTCCTGCGCCGCTTCCCGATGTTTCGATGCGCCCGAAGGAGGCGGCCCTGCTGCCGCTGGTGCGACGCGCCACCGAATGCATCGTGCGAAAGGTGTCGTCAGATCCGCGCTATGACGGCGAGGCGCTTCCGGCGGCGATCAATGACCTGATCATCGAATCGATCCCCGCCTGCGCCAGCCCGGTGCGTACCATGATCGAAACCCATGACCGTCTATACGGCGCCGGCTCGGGCGAGGCCTTCCTGGTGGGCCCCTATTTCGACGTGCTGCCGTCCGCCATCGTCAGACAGATCAGGAAGCAGACCGGCGCTCGTTGAACGTCGTGCTGTAGAACGAAATCACCGCCGCGCCGTCCTGGTTGACGCCGGTGGTGAGAATGGTGAGCAGCCCGAAGCCCGGCCGGCTGTTCGACACCCGCAGCTCGGTCACCACCGACGTGTATGTGATCGTCTCGCCGACATAGACCGGCCGCAGCCACTTCAGGTCACGCAGGCCGAGCGCGGGGCCTCGCATCGGGATCTTCTCGCCGCGCGCGATCATGTCATCCTGCAACTCGCGCTGCTGGTCGATCATCACCCGCATCCAGGCCGCCGCCGTGTGCCAGCCGGACGCGCACAGCGCGCCGAAATGCGACCTGGCGGCCGCGTCCTCGTCCAAGTGAAAAAGCTGCGGATCGTAGCGCCGCGCGAAAGATTTGATTTCCTCGGCCTTGAAGGTGTGGCTGCCCGTCATCGCCACGTCGCCGACGCGAATGTCTTCGAAGAACTTCATGCCGCCGCTCCCGGGGCGCGGCGGCCAAGCATCAGGGTCGTCGTCATTGTCGTCAGCACGGCGTCGCTGTCGTCGATCATGTCGAACGACATCTTGACCAGACCCATCTCGGGCCGGCTCTTCGACGTGCGCACCTCCAGCACCTTGCTGCGGACGCGGAGGTTGACGCCGGGACGCAGCGGCCGGAACCAGCGAACCTCTTCGACGCCCGGGCTGCCCATGGAGGTCGAGTTGAGAATGAAACCGTCGGCGATCATGCGCATCAACAACGCGCAGGAATGCCAGCCCGACCCGCCGAGACCGCCGAGCAGCGTGGCGGCGGCGGCCGCCTCGTCGAGATGCATCGGCTGCGGATCGAACTCGGCGGCGAAGGCGACGATTTCCTCGCGCGTCACATGGCGGGGGCCATAGACGGCCTCGTCGCCAACCTTGAAGTCCTCGAAATGAAGCCTGTCGGTCATGACGACCTTTATATGCCGTCGAATGCGGCGATCAAGGCCGTGCGCCGATCAGTTCGCGAACCGGAAATGCATGACGTCGCCGTCATTGACGACGTATTCCTTGCCTTCGAGCCGCATCTTGCCGGCATCGCGCGCCCCGGCTTCGCCATTGCCGGCAATGTAGTCGTCATAGGCGATGGTTTCGGCGCGGATGAAACCCTTCTCGAAGTCGGTATGAATGACGCCCGCCGCGGCCGGCGCCTTGGTGCCCTGCGTGATGGTCCAGGCGCGCGTCTCCTTGGGGCCGACGGTGAAGTAAGTGACGAGGTGCAACAGCGCATAGCCCGCCTGCACCAGACGATCGAGGCCGGTTTCCTTGAGGCCGACAGCCTCAAGATAATCCGCGCGCTCGCTCTCGGGCAGCGTGGCGATTTCGGATTCGATCTTGGCCGAAATCACCACCGCCACCGCGCCCTCTTCCTTGGCGCGCGCCTCGACGCGCCTGGAAAATTCGTTGCCGGTCGCGGCATGGCTTTCATCGACGTTGCAGGCGTAGAGCACCGGCGCCGACGTCAGCAGTCCGAGCGAGTGGAACAGCTTTTCCTCTTCCGGCTTGCGCTCGACCACGCGCGCCGGCTTGCCGTCGCGCAGCGGCACCAGGCAGCGCTTGACGAGGTCGATGGTCTCCTTGGCTTCCTTGTCGTTGCCCTTGGCCTTCTTCTCAAGCGCATCGACGCGCTTCTCCAGGCTTTCGAGATCGGCGAGCATCAGTTCGGTCTCGATGATATCGATGTCGGCGATCGGATCGATCTTGCCTTCGACATGGGTGATGTCGTCGTCCTCGAAGCAGCGCACGACATGCACGATGGCGTCGACCTCGCGAATATTGGCGAGGAACTGGTTGCCCAGCCCCTCACCTTTCGAGGCGCCGCGCACAAGGCCGGCGATATCGACGAAGGTGATGCGCGTCGGCAGGATCTGACCCGACTTGGCGATGGCGGCGAGCTTTTCCAGCCGCGGATCCGGCACGGCGATTTCGCCGACATTCGGCTCGATGGTGCAGAACGGATAGTTGGCGGCCTGTGCGGCCGCCGTCTGCGTCAGCGCATTGAAAAGTGTCGACTTGCCGACATTGGGCAGTCCGACGATACCGCATTTAAAACCCATGAGGTCAGGTCCACATCGTTGTCTGGTTAGGCGTCGGGCGCCGGCTGTTCCTTGTCGTCGCCGAAGCCCTTGGCCGTCATTGTGAGATGAATCTTGTTCTGGAAGGTCGAGTCCTTGCCTTCCAGCAGCAGCGAAACATTGTCGGCGACGACATCGCACAGCGCTTCGACGCCGGGCCATTCGTCCTTGGCGAAGTCGGCCAGCACATAGCGCTCGACCAGCTTCTTGTCGCCGGGGTGGCCGATGCCGAGGCGCACGCGGCGATACTCGTTGCCGATGTGCTGCGAGATCGACCGCAGGCCGTTGTGGCCGGCATTGCCGCCGCCCGCCTTCACCCGCACCTTGAACGGCGGCAGCTCGAGCTCGTCATGAAACACGACGACGTCCGACACCGTCAGCTTGTAGAAGCCGAGCGCCTCCGACACCGCGCGTCCGGACTCATTCATGAACGTGCCCGGCAGCAGCAGCAGAACCTTCTTGCCCCCGGGCGCCCCTTCGACGGCGACGCCCTGAAAGCGCTTGCGCCACGGCGCGATGTTGTGACGGCGCGCGATCGCCTCCACCGCCATGAAGCCGATGTTATGACGGTTGCCGGCGTATCTGGTGCCGGGATTGCCGAGGCCGACGAGGAGCAGCATGGCTTTGCCGCCTCTTAAAAATCAAAGGGCAGCCGCTTGGTAAAATCCCGCCCCGGCACGGGGCCGGGACGGGATCTTTCGCGACGACAGACAGCCGAAAGATCGGCTGCCGCTTACTTCTTGGCCGGAGCGCCACCGGCCGGAGCGGCGGCGGGGGCGGCACCGGCGGCCGGCGCGGCGCCGGCGGCCGGAGCGGCGCCAGCGGCGGGCGCAGCGGCGGCAGCGGCCGTGGCGGCAGCAGCCTGCTTGAGCTCTTCGGCGTAGCCAGACGGCGGCACCACCGTGACCAGCGTGAGGTCACCCTGGGTGAGCACGCGCACACCTTCGGGCAGCTTCACATCGGACAGATGCTTGGAGTGGTTGATTTCGAGATCGCTGATATCGACGTCGATCGAACGCGGAATGCGATCGGCCGGGCACTCGAGGTTGATGAAGTGGGTCACGATGTTGACCGCACCGCCGCGCTTGACGCCAGGGGCGCTTTCACCGTTGAGCACGTGCACCGCGACCTTGACGCGGAGCGTGGCGCCTTCCGGCACGCGCAGGAAGTCGACGTGCATCGGCAGGTCCTTCAGCGCGTCGAGCTGATAGTCGCGCGGAATGACGCGATGCTTTTCGCCATCGACGTCGAGCTCGCACAGGGTCGTGGTGAAACGGCCCGCATAGATGCGCTGCTTCAGCTCGTCGTGGTCGAGGAGCACCAAAAGAGGGGTTTTGTTGTCGCCATAGATGACGCCCGGTACGCGACCGGAGTAACGTGCTGCCCGCGAGGCCCCCTTGCCTGCCTTCGGGCGCACCGTCGCCTTCATAGTTTGCACGGTGGCCATAGTATAAGTCCTTCATTCGTCAATGGAAAAAGGCGGCTTTCACGAGCCGCCCCTGAACCGCGGCAAGCCTCCAGGGGTGCCGGGGGCCGCGTTCGGGCTGGCTTATAGCGGCGGGGGCCGAAAAGGGCAACCTGGGCGGTTTTCGCGCGTCATCGCCCCTGTTCTTTAAAGGCCCGGGGCGGCCTGCCTTCCTCCCCGCCTCCGCGGGGACAAGCTTCTCTCCCCTCAGCACATGCCGAGGGAATGGAGCGCCGCGAAGCGCCCAAACGATGCGCCTTGCGGCGCCGGCCCCTC
>JAFIGS010000022.1 GCA_017849615.1 Pseudolabrys sp.
ATAGTCCTTCTAGGAATAATGGTCAAGGACTATCTTCTATTTGTCATTCCGGGGCGCGCTGAAAGCGCGAACCCGGAATCCAGACCCAAGCGCAGGGACTATGGATTCCGGGCTCGCCACTGCGTGGCGCCCCGGAATGACAAGGGGAGCCCATAGCCCGGGTGAGCGAAGCGAAACCCGGGAACGATCTCGAGGCTGACCCCGGATTTCGCGGAGCCTGTCATCGGGCGGCGCTTGGCGCCGACCCGTTGGCTCATCCGGGCCAGAAAATTTCCCGACACCGAATGCGCAGCGGTCCCGCTTTCCGGCCGCTACCCGACCCGGAAGCCGCGGTGTTCGTCGCCGCCCGACAGGTCCGCCAGCACGGTTTCGCCGGACAGCGCCGTCTGCCCGACCGCGACCAGCGGCTGGGTGCCCTCCGGCAGATAGACGTCGAGGCGCGAGCCGAAGCGGATCATGCCGAAGCGCTCGCCCGCCCCGACCGGCTGGCTTTCCCTGACGTAACAGACGATCCGCCGGGCGATCAGGCCGGCGATCTGCACCACGGCGATGCGCGTCGTGGCGGTGGTGATGACCAGCGAATTGCGCTCGTTGTCCACGGACGCCTTGTCGAGGTCGGCGTTCAGGAACTTGCCGGGCTGGTACAAAATCTTCTCGACGCGGCCGGCGACCGGCGAGCGGTTCACGTGGCAGTCGAACACGCTCATGAACACCGAGATGCGCAGCATCGGCTTGGGGCCGAGGCCCAGCTCATGCGGCGGCGGCACCGTCGTCACCATGCTGATGCGGCCATCGGCCGGCGACACGATAAGCCCCTCGCGCACCGGCGTGACGCGCGGCGGATCGCGGAAGAAATAGATGCACCAGACGGTCAGCACCGTGCCGATCCAGCCGAGCGGCGTCCAGATCCAGAACAGGATCAGGCTCGCCAGCGCGAAGGCGCCGATGAAGGGATAGCCCTCCGGCGTGATCGGCACCAACTGCTTGCGGATGGAGTCGTAGATGGACATGGCGGCTTAACTCTCGGGCTCTTGCTTTCCCCTCTCCCCATCGGGGAGAGGGTGGCGCGCGAAGCGCGCCGGGAGAGGGACTGCGGCGTTCCCAATCGCCGCGATGATCTCTTCCAGTACGCTGTCGGTCTGCCTCAACACATCATTGTTCCAGAAGCGTATGACGCGATAACCCTGCCCGCGCAAGAAGGCATCGCGCCGCCGGTCCCCACTACTTTCTGCGTGCTGGCCGCCGTCAACCTCGATAATGAGCTTTCGGTCCAGCGATGCGAAATCGACGATATAGGGGCCAACCGGCACCTGACGCTTGAACTTGTGGCCGTTCAACCGGTGCCCTCGCAACCGGTACCACAGGCGCTGTTCGGCATCAGTCATCCGCCCGCGGAGGTCTTTGGCGTATTCGCGAGACATGTCCGCTGACTTGCCCCCCTCTCCCGGCTCGACCTGCGGTCGAGCCACCCTCTCCCCCAAGGGGAGAGGGGAAAAAGAGTGCCATATCCGATAATCAAGACAAGCCTTCGCGTCCCTATTCCGCCGCATCCGCCGGGCTGGCCGGCGCCAGCGCCGGATCGTCCACCGGCGGCGGATTGCGGTTCGGCGCCGTCTCATCCTCACCGGCGCGGGCGAGACGCTCGCGCGCCTCCTCGGCCTCGCGCTGCCGGTTCCACATGCTGGCGTACAGCCCGTTAGCCGCAAGCAGCGCCGCGTGATTGCCGCGCTCGACGATCTGGCCCTTGTCGAGCACGATGATCTCGTCGGCGCCGACGATGGTCGAGAGCCGGTGGGCGATCACCAACGTGGTGCGGCCCCTGGACACGCGCTCCAGCGCGTCCTGGATTTCCTTCTCGGTGTGGCTGTCGAGCGCCGAGGTCGCCTCGTCCAGCACCAGGATCGGCGGCGCCTTGAGGATGGTGCGGGCGATGGCGACGCGCTGTTTCTCGCCGCCGGACAGTTTCAGGCCGCGCTCGCCGACCTCGGTCTCGTAACCCTGGGGCGACAGGCGGATGAAGCCGTCGATCTGCGCCAGCTTGGCGGCCTCCTCCACCTCCGCGTCGGTCGCTTCCCAGCGGCCATAACGGATGTTGTAGCGGATGGTGTCGTTGAACAGCACGGTATCCTGCGGCACCATGCCGATCGCCTGGCGCAGCGACTTCTGCGCGACCTGCGCGATGTTCTGATCGTCGATGGTGATGCGTCCGCCCGACAGATCGTAGAAGCGGAACAGCAGCCGCGAAATGGTGGACTTGCCGGCGCCGGAGGGGCCGACCACCGCCACGGTCTTGCCGGCCGGCACGTCGAAGCTGATGCCCTTGAGGATCGGACGCGCCGGATCGTAGGCGAAGGCGACGTTGTCGAAGCGGATATTGCCGGCGGCCACGGTGAGCGCCTTGGCGCCGGGCGCATCCTTGATCTCCGGCGGACGGCCGAGGATCGAGAACATGATCTCGATATCGGTGATGGCCTGCTTGATCTCGCGATAGACCATGCCCATGAAATTCAGCGGCTGGTAGAGCTGGATCATCATCGCGTTGATGAGCACGAAATCGCCGACGGTCTTCGAGCCGGCGCGGATTTCGGTGGCCACCATCACCATCGCGGCGGCAAGGCCGGCGGTGAAGATGACCGCCTGCCCGGCGTTGAGCACGGCGAGCGAGGTATAGGCCTTGGTCGAGGCGTCCTCGTAGCGCGCCATGGCGCGGTCGTAACGCTCGGACTCGCGCTCCTCGGCGGAGAAGTATTTCACCGTCTCGTAGTTCAGCAGCGAGTCGATGGCCTTCACATTGGCGTCGGTGTCGCTGTCGTTCATCTTGCGGCGAATGCCGATGCGCCACTCGGTCGCGTAATAGGTCCAGACCAGATAGAGCGTGACGGTGGCGACGATGACGGCGACGTAGCGCCAGTCGAACTGCCACATCAGCACGATGCAGATCAGCGCCAGCTCGATGATGGTCGGGGCCAGTTGCAGGATGACCATGCGGACGATGGTCTCGATGCCGTTGCGGCCGCGCTCGAGGACGCGCGTCAGGCCGCCGGTCTTGCGCTCGAGATGGAAGCGCAGCGACAATTCGTGCATGTGGACGAAGGTACGGTAGGCGAGCCGGCGCACCGCATGCATCGCCACCT
This sequence comes from Pseudolabrys sp., assembly GCA_017849615.1. Classification (GTDB taxonomy): domain Bacteria; phylum Pseudomonadota; class Alphaproteobacteria; order Rhizobiales; family Xanthobacteraceae; genus Pseudolabrys. The sequence goes on from JAFIGS010000022.1 coordinate 3,135, forward strand.
TGGCGAAGACGCCGTCGCGCATCTGCGTTGTCACCGCCATGACGACGCGCATGCCACCGTAAGCGAGCGTCATCGCGACCGGCGCGGCGAACGCCCAGAGCAGCCAGTCATTGGCGCCAACGGGCGCGCTGCCGGCGCCGGCCAGCGCATCGGTCGCCCATTTGAAGGTGAAGGGCGTGACGATGGTCGCGAACTTGGCGAGCAGCAGCAGCAGCGACGCCCAGACGACGCGCATCTTCAGGTCGCGCCGGTCCGACGGCCAGATATAGGGCCACAGATGGACAATGGTGCCCATCAGCGCACCGCGATCGGCGGAGACGCGAGGCTCGGGCTTGGCGGCGTGATGCGGGGGTGTCATTCAGAATGGTCCGGGCGGCAAGGCGACTTTCATATAGGTCCAAACGGCCGGCTAATCACCCTTGCCCGCTGTATTTCCTACGCTTTTTTCGCGGCCATCTTGACGCCCCGGGAGCGGAGATGCACATCCATGGCATGAATTCACCCGACAAATCCGCTTCGCTCGCCCGAATCTGCGTCTATTGCGGCTCCGGCCCCGGCACCGACCCGGCTTTCATCGCCGCCGCGACCGCGCTCGGCGCCGCCATGGCCAAGGAAGGCATCGGCCTCGTTTATGGCGGCGGCGACATGGGCATGATGGGCGCCGTGGCCGACGCGGTGCGCGGCAATGGCGGCACCGTCACCGGCATCATCCCGGAATTCCTGCTCAACAAGGAGCGCGCCGGCTTCAACGGCGAAGGTCTTGTCGTCACCCGCGACATGCACGAGCGCAAGCGCAAGATGTTCGAGATGGCTGACGCCTTCGTCGCCATGCCGGGCGGCGTCGGCACGCTGGAGGAAATCGTCGAGCAGATGACCTGGGCGCAGCTCGGGCGGCACAAGAAGCCGATCCTGCTCGCCAACGTCAAAGGTTTCTGGGAGCCGCTGCGCGCCCTGCTCGGGCACATGGAATCGCTGGCCTTCATCCGCAAAGGCATGGAGGTCAATCTGCTGGTCGCCGACAAGGTGGACGACATCATTCCGAAGCTGCGCCAGGCGATGCGGGGCGTTCCGGAACGGGCCAAGGACATGCCGCCAGCGGTGGCGGAGAAGCTGTAGCGCTTGTCCCGGGCGCAGCGCAGCGCGTCTTCGCGGTGCGCTGCAGACCCGGGATCTTCACAAACTCGGCGCCCGGTACGGTCCCGGCTCTGGCGCAGCACTTCGCAAGCGCTTCGTGCTGCGCCGCGTCCGGGACAAGTCAGCGCAAAAAACTCACCGCCTCGATGCGGTTGCCGTCGAGGTCGCGGATGAAGGCGGCGTAATAGCCGCCCTCGCCGTCATGCGGCCGCAGGCCCGGCGCGCCGTCGCTGGTGCCGCCGGCTTCGAGCGCCGCGGCATGGAAGGCATCGACCAAGTCGGCCGAACGCGCGCGGAAGCAGACATGAGCGCCGCTGCCGGCTGCAACCGGCGCCATGCCGGCGCGCCGGTTGATCCAGAACTCGGAATACTTTTTGCCGAAGCCGACGGCGGCCTCGCGCACGTCGATGGCCGTCATGCCGATGGCGCCGAGCACGGCTTCATAAAAGCGCGTCGCGGTTTCGAGGTCGCGGACGGCGATGGAGACGTGGTCGATCATCACTCCATTCTATCCCGCCCGGCACGCGCCACAATACGGCGCGCGTCAGGTGCGGTTGATCGATACGCCGCCATCGGCCAGCATGGCACTGCCGGTGACGAAACTTGCCGCGTCGGAGGCGAGGAACAGCGCCGCCTGCGCCTGCTCCTGCGGCGTCGCGATGCGCTTGAGCGCGAAGAGATTGCGGACGAAAGCCTTGCTTTGCTCATCCGGCGCGAACACGTCCGCCATCTCGGTTTGCGTGCCGCCGGGCAACAAGGCGTTGACCCGCAATCCCTGCGGACCGAACTCGACCGCCAGCGATTTCATCAGCCCAATCAGTCCTGCCTTGCTCGCGGCATAGGCGGCGACGCCCGGCATCGCCACCGTGTAACCGACGAATGAACCGACGAAGATCAGCGAGCCCGCGCCCCGGCGGAGCAGCGCCGGCACCTGATATTTGGCGGCGAGAAAACCGCCTGTCAGATTGGTGGCAATCGTCGAATTCCAATCGCTGGTGGCAATGCCGGGCGTCGGGCCCATCGGCCCCATCGCCGCGGCATTGTTGACGGCGATATCGAGGCCGCCAAACCGCCTTTCCGCGGCCTCGACGAGCGCGCGGGCATGGCTTTCCTCGCTCACATCGCCGGCGAGGCCGACAACATCGGCGCCGTCCGCCGCCATGGCATCCGTCACGCTTCGCAGGCGCTCCTCGCCCCGCGCCGTGATCACAAGCTTTGCGCCTTCGGCCGAGAAAAGCTCGGCAATCGCTCGCCCAATGCCAGCACTGGCACCGGTCACGATCGCAACTTTTCCAGTCAGAACACCACGCGTCTTCGCCATGCCCGATCTCCCGTTGTTGAGATCGGCATTTCGCGTGCCGGGCGCTCGTCCGCCACCCGGTTTCTGGGCGCGGCGCGCTAAGCCGGCGCGCCGGATTTCACCAGCTTGTAGACGATCGAGTCCATCAGCGCCTGGAACGAGGCGTCGATGATGTTCGGGGACACACCGATGGTCGTCCAATGCTCGCCGGTCTCGTCCTCGCTCTCGATCAGCACGCGCGTCACGGCCTCGGTGCCGCCATTGAGGATACGCACGCGGAAATCGGTGAGCTTGAGGCCCTTGATGTAGTCCTGATACTTGCCGAGATCCTTGCGCAGCGCATTGTCGAGCGCGTTGACCGGGCCATTGCCCTTGGCCACCGACAGCAGCGGCTCGGCGCCGGGCTCGATCTCGACCTCGACCACGGCGCTGGTCACGGTGACAAGATCGCCGACGGCGTTGAAGCGCTGTTCGACATTGACGTCGAACTGCAGCACCTTGAAATAATTCGGCACGGTGCCGAGCGTGCGCCGCGCCAGAAGCTCGAACGAGGCGTCGGCCGCGTCATAGGCATAGCCGATGGCCTCGCGCTCCTTGACGATCTCGAGCAGCCGGCCGATGCGCCGGTCGTCCTTGTCGACCTTGATGCCGATGCGCTCGATCTCGGCGAGCACGTTGGACTTGCCGGCCTGATCCGACACCAGCACCTTGCGCCGGTTGCCGACGAGATCCGGATTGACGTGCTCGTAGGTCTCCGGGTCCTTCATGATCGCGGAAGCGTGGATGCCCGCTTTCGTGGCGAAGGCATTCTCGCCGACATAGGGCGCGTAGCGGAACGACGGCCGGTTCAGCCGCTCGTCGAGCGCGCGCGACACCTTGCCGAGCGACTTGAGCGCCTCGTCGGTGATGCCGATGTCGAACTTGTCGGCATAGTCCTTCTTCAGCTTCAAGGTCGGGATGATGGAGACGAGGTTGGCGTTGCCGCAGCGCTCGCCGAGACCGTTGAGCGTGCCCTGGATTTGCCGGGCTCCGGCGCGCACCGCCGCCAGCGAATTGGCGACCGCCTGCTCGGTGTCGTTATGGGCATGGATGCCGACATGATCGCCGGGGATGACCTTGACCACCGCGCCGACGATGCGCTCGACCTCGTGCGGCAGCGTGCCGCCATTGGTGTCGCACAGCACCACCCAGCGCGCGCCTTCGTCGTAGGCCGCCCTGGCGCATTCCAGCGCGAATTTCGGATTGGCCTTGTAGCCGTCGAAGAAATGCTCGCAGTCGAGCAGCACTTCCCGGCCCGCGGCCTTGGCGGCTTTCACGCTGTCGCGGATCGAGGCGAGGTTTTCCGCCAGCGTCGTCTCCAGCGCGACCTTGACGTGGTAGTCCCACGACTTGGCGACGAAGCAGATGGCGTCGGCCTTGGCCTCGATCAGCGCGGCGATGCCGGGATCGTTCGAGGCCGAGCGCCCCGGCCGGCGCGTCATGCCAAAGGCCGTGAACTTGCCCTTGTGCGGCCGTCTCCGCGCGAACAGTTCGGTATCCGTGGCGTTGGCGCCGGGATAGCCGCCCTCGACGTAATCAATGCCGAGTTCGTCGAGCATGGCGGCAATGGCGATCTTGTCCGCGAGCGTGAAATCGACGCCGTTGGTCTGCGCGCCGTCGCGCAGGGTCGTATCGAACAGATAGAGGCGCTCGCGGGACATGATGCGTTACCAGAGACCGAACAATTTTGTAGCCAGCGCGGCCGCGCCGGCGAGCACGACCACCTTGAGGGCGATGTAATACAGCCAGTGGCGCGGGAACGGCGTGTCGGGCTTCTTCATGATGGCTGCGAGGCCTCCGGCTTGGACAGTTTTTTGGACAAGGTGGTGTTGGCGAGCCACTCATCGCCGACCGACACCGAGTTACGCTGCTGGGCGACATAGCCGCGCTTCTCGAAGAAGCCGCGCGCGGTGTCGCTGGCATCGACGGCAAGCTTGTCGGCGCCGCGGGCGCCGGCGAGCCTCTCCAGCGCGTCGATGAGCAGCGCACCGGCGCCCTGCCCGCTGACGATCGGATGCACGAACAGCATGTCGACCTTGGTGTTGCCCGCGAGCGATGCGAAGGCGACCGGCGAGCCATCCAGCGTGGCGATCAAAGTGAGCTGCTTGCCGAGGCGGGCCGCGAAGGCTTCCAGATCGTCGGCGCGCTCGATCCACGCTTCCTGCTGCGCTTCGCTGTAATCGTCGCCGGTCAGTTCAAGAATGCTCTCGCGAAAGATCTCGGCGAGCAGCGGCGTGTCCTCGGGCAGGAATGGCCGCAGCGCCAGTTTGGGGGATGCGGTCGCCATCAGCGGCCTCCCTGCGGCGGCCATTGCGCCGTGTCGCGATCGGGATGCTGGTAATTCACGATGGAGGCCTTGAACGCTTCCTGCTGCGGCTCGGCGCCTTCCGCGCGCATCGGCAGAGCGCAGATGCCGTCATAGAACGGCTGCTTGCTTTCGGGATTGAGCTGGATGGTCGGCGCGGCGACACCGGGCTTGTCGAAGGTGCAGACCGCGACCTCGGCGGCGTGGCCGTCCGGCTCGAAGGTCAGCGGCGTGCCGCAGTCGGCGCAGAAACCGCGCTGCACCTTGTTCGACGAGCGGTAACGCTTCGGCTCGCCGCGCGTCCATTCGAGATCGCGCACGGTGACCAGCAGCGCAAAGGGCGAGCCGAAGGCCTTCTGGCACATGCGGCAGTGGCAGATCGACGAGCGGCCGAAATCGGAGCCGCGATAGCGCACCGCGCCGCACTGGCAGCCGCCGGAGTGCATGGTCATGGGCTTATCTCCACGCTCGCTTTCACCTCCCCCCTTGAGGGGCAGGTCGGCCGCCGGCGCGTGAGCGCAGGCGGTCGGGAGGGGGGTGTGACCTGACGAGAAAGATACCCCTCTCCCGGCCGCTCGCTACGCTCGCGTCCACCCTCTCCCTCAAGGGGAGAGGGGAAGAAAGAAGAAGCGGTGAGCGCGACGCATCTCATCGCGCGATCTCCCAGGTGGTGCCTTCCTTGGAGTCCTTGAGCACGACGCCCATGGCGGCGAGTTCGTCGCGAATGCGGTCGGATTCTTTCCAATCCTTTTTGACCCGAGCGGCCGACCGAGCTTCAATGAGCAATTGGATACTTGCAGGATCGATACCGACATAATCCTCACCAATGAGTTCGATGCGCGGCGCTCGGATGAAACCCAAGAATTGTAAGGTGCCGCCAAGAGCAATTCTTGCATCGACATCACCCGTCTTAGCCATACCGCTCAATGCATGAATCTCGGCAATCGCCTTGGGAGTATTGAGGTCATCCGCAAGCGCGCCCAAGACTGATGACGAGACAAATTCGGAAGATTCGCCTTCTGTTACCTCATGCCAATGCTTCAGAGTCTTCTCCGCCCCCTCCAGCCCCTTCACCGTCCAGTCGATGGGCTGGCGATAATGGGTCTTGAGCATGTTGAAACGCGCCACCTCGCCCGGCCAGTCCTTGAGCACGTCGCGAATAGTGATGAAGTTGCCGAGGCTCTTCGACATCTTCTCGCCTTCGACCTGCAGGAAGCCGTTGTGCATCCAGGTGTTCGCCATCACCTTGGTATGGAAGGCGCAGCGCGATTGCGCGATTTCGTTCTCGTGATGTGGAAACACCAGATCGATGCCGCCGCCGTGAATGTCGAAGGTTTCGCCGAGATGCTTCCACGACATCGCCGAGCATTCGATGTGCCAGCCCGGTCGGCCCGGCGTTTTAATGCCGCCCGGCGACGGCCAGCCCGGCTCGCCTGCCTTCGACGGCTTCCACAAGACGAAGTCCTGCGCGTCCTTCTTGTAGGGCGCGACCTCGACGCGGGCGCCGGCGATCATCTCGTCCATCGGCCGCTTGGAGAGCTGGCCGTAATCCGTCATCGACGGCACGTTGAACAGCACATTGTCTTCGGCGACATAGGCATGGCCGGAGGCGATGAGACGCTCGATGATCGCCTTCATCTCCTCGATATGCTCGGTGGCGCGCGGCTCGACCGTCGGCGGCAGGCAACCCAAAGCCGCCACGTCCGTCTTGAAGTTGTTATAGGTCTCTTCCGTCAGTTCGCGGATATCGATGCCGCGCTCGGCGGCACGCGCATTGATCTTGTCATCGACGTCGGTGATGTTGCGGACATATTTGACGTGGCTCTCGCCGTAGATATGGCGCAGCAGCCGGAACAGCACGTCGAACACGATGACCGGCCGCGCATTGCCGATATGGGCGAAGTCGTAGACCGTCGGCCCGCACACATACATGCGCACATTCGCCGGGTCGATCGGAGCAAACACCCGCTTGTCGCGCGAAAGCGTATCGTAGAGCCGCAATTCCATAAGGGTCACCAATAGCCGGCGAGCCCGCTGGCCGGGGCGTCCCTTTGTATCTCGATTCGAGAAAAGACGGCCTCAGCCAGCGATTTCGCGCTAGCTAATAATCTGGCGGCAAATGCCGCGGATGAGGGTCAGGCCGTTCATTGCGCCGGCACATTGCGCAAATCGGCCCCCGAGCGTCAAGCGGCTTCCGAATTCCGCTGGGAAATTAATAACTTGCCGAGCTTTGCGGAATCGCCGCAGCGGTTAAACGGGCCTTAAGACAATCCGACGCATTTTACCGGCCGGAATTCACCGACAAGCCCCTCGATCGAGCCCGCGCAGCCCTCCTGGCGCGCGACAAGGAACGGATGTGCCGATGCGTCGCCTTCTCGTCAGTGCCGCTTTGCTGTTCGCCTTCACCTTAGCCGGACCGGCCCAGGCCGAGCGCAAGATGTTCATCATCAATGCCGACGCCGGCGGTTACGGCGTCGACCGGTGCCTCGCCTCGGGGGCCGCCTGCGGCGCTCCGGCCGCCTCGGCCTATTGCCGCAGCCAGAACTTCGCCACCGCCATGTCCTTCAACAAGGTGGACCGCGACGACATCACCGGGGCCATTCCGGCGGGCGGCTCGGGCGGCTGCAAGGGCGCGAGCTGTGACGACGTGGTCGCCATCGTCTGCTCCCGCTGACGGGCCATCTCCGCGCCTTCTGAAAGTTCCATCGCCCGCCGTGGTGATTTCACGGCCTATGCACGCACAAAAGCGCTGTGGCAGTTGAGTTATCGGCGCGAGCCCGGTACGTAGGAAACGTCCTGTTTCTTCCGACGCACGGGCTAATGGTCAAAGCACGCGAACCTCAGAGCCCGCCACCGGCGGCCGAGAGCCCGGTCAGCCGCGCCGAGCGGCCGCTGAAGCTGCTGATCGCGGCGGCCGTCGTGTTCCCGATCGCCATCTTCGCGGTCGTTGCCTGGATCTCCTACAGCCAGCACATCGACGAGGCACGCGACCGCCTGCAACGCACCGTCGATACCATGCAGGAGCATGCCATCAAGGTGTTCGAGACGTTCGCGATCAGCGAGCGCTATATGGAGGAGATGTTCGGCAACCTGTCCGACGCGGACATCCGCGGCAACGAGCGGGAATACAGCGGGCGCATCCGCAACTTCATCCGCGACTTGCCGCAGTTGCGCGATCTCTGGGTTATCGACGCCGATGGCCGCCCGCTGGTTTCCGGCACGATCTATCCGATGCCGCCCAACGTGCAACTGGCGGATCGCGATTACTTCAGCGGGCACAAGAACGGCACGGCGCCGGACACCCATATCAGCGCCCCGGTTCAGGCGCGCCTCGACGACACCAGTTTCTTCGCCGTAACCCGCAAGCGGCTGGCCAACGGCAAGTTCAACGGCATCTACCTCGTTTCGATAGCGCCGGAATATTTCACCACCTACTACTCCAAATTCCCGACCGCCGATGTCACCGTGGCCGGCCTCGTGCGCGCCGACGGTATGGCGCTGGCCCGCTATCCGGCCACGCAGGCCGGCGCGCGCGCGGCGCCGGATTCGCCCTTCATGCGCGCGATCGTCGGAAACCCGCAGCGCGGCGTCACCGGCGGCGCGTCGTCCTTCGATGGCGTCCCGCGCATCGTCGCCTATCGCAAGCTGCCGGACCTGCCGGTCTATGTGAATGCGGGGCTCGACGTCACCACCGTCAAGACCAGCTGGTTGTCGGATATGTTGACACATCTGGCGTTCGGCCTGCCGGCGACCTTGATGATGGTCGGGCTCGGCATCTTCGCGCTGCGCCGCGCGCGCCGCGAAGCCGTCGCCAATTCGCAATTGCGCTATGAGGCGGCGCGCCGGCAATCGACAGAACTGGCGCTGCGCCAGGCGCAAAAGATGGAAGCGGTCGGCCGGCTTACGGGCGGCATCGCGCACGATTTCAACAATCTGCTCACCGCCATCATCGGCAATGTCGAACTGGCGATGCGGCGCAACACGTCCGAAGACGCGCGCGTCGGCAATTCGCTGGGCGCCATCCGGCAGGCCGCGACCCGCGCCGCCACGCTGGTCCAGCGGCTGCTCACCTTCTCGCGGCAGCATCCGCAGGAGGTCAAGATCGTCAACGTCAACCGGCTGGTCACCGAAATGTCGGAGATCCTGCACCGCGCCATCGGCGAGACCGTGCGCGTCGAAACCGTGCTGGCCAGCGGCCTGTGGAAGACCGCCATCGACCCCAACCAGCTCGAGAGCGCCATCCTCAATCTTGCGGTCAATGCGCGCGACGCCATGCCGAACGGCGGCCGTCTCACGATCGAGACGTCGAACGCCTATCTCGATGAAGCCTATGTGCGTCAGTCCGGCGCCGAGGTCGAAGCCGGACAATTCGTGCTGGTCGCGGTCAGCGACAGCGGCACCGGCATGACCGCCGACGTGCGCGACCGCGCCTTCGATCCGTTTTTCACCACCAAGGCAGCGGGCGCCGGCTCGGGCCTCGGCCTGAGCATGGTGTACGGCTTCGTCAAGCAGTCGCACGGCCACATCCAGATCTACAGCGAGATCGGCCAGGGCACCGCGATCAAGATGTACTTCCCGCGGCTGTCGGACGGCGCGGCCTTTTCCGAATGGGAGGAAGAGGCCGAACATGTGGCGCCGGGTTCGGGCGAGCACTCCGACGTTATCCTGCTGGTCGAGGACGACGCCGATGTCAGCCGTTTCGTCGTCGAAGCGCTCAGCGACATCGGCTATCGCGTCACGCACGCGACGACGGCGGCCGAGGCGCTGGAGAAGATCAAGGCGATGCCCGAGGTCGCGCTGCTGTTCACCGACGTCGTCCTGCCCGGCGGCATGAACGGCCGCGAGCTCGCCAATGCGATCAAGCGAACGCATCCGAACCTGCCGGTGCTGTTCGCCACCGGCTACACGCGCAACGCCATCATCCATCACGGCCGGCTCGACAGCGATGTCGATCTTCTGACCAAGCCGTTCACCACCGAGGCGATGGCGAAGAAAGTGCGCGACGTGCTCGACGGCAACAAGCCGGGCGACACGGCCTAGACTTCGCGGCCGATGACGCGGTCGAGCGAATAAGGTCCGCCGCCGCGCGCCATAAAGTGCAGCACGACCAGCGCCCAGAACAGCGGATACTCGAAGCCGAGCTCGTTCCAGTAGAAGCCGTTGGCGGCGTGAAAACCGATCGCCACGACGAGGAAGACCAGCACCGGGATGGCGGCGAGCCGCGTCAAAAGGCCAAGCGCGAGGCACAGGCCGCCGCCGAATTCGGTGAGCCCCGTCAGGATTGTCCAGAACAGCGGCGGATGAAAGCCGGCCTGCTCGAAGAACGCAGCGTTGGCCTCGGTGGCCCCGAACAGCTTGGGATAGCCATGGGCGGCGAGCGACAGGCCGGCGCACAGCCGCACCAGCGTTTCTGTCACCGGGGCGAGCCGGCCGTAGAGCCCGCCCAGGGCGGGCATGACAAGGCGGGTTTCATTCGGCATGGCGTGCCTCCCTGGCGACTTCGGCGATCCGGCAGGCGCCCAGCATAGCCCGGTTTGCTGGCGGCGGCCGCGCGGTCGTGCCGCTGGGCCGTCCGAGGGAGGTTGCACGGCATGGCAACATCGGTAAATTCGGCGGCGTTTGCCGGTCAATGCCTCCTCCCGGCGCCTGGGACCCGCGGCACGATGACTAAACCGGCGATTTCGGACATCTCCGTGGGCCAGACGGCCGCCACCGTCCCGGCGGTGCTCAAACTCGACGAGTTCCTGCCGCACCGGCTTAATCTGTGCTCAGGCAGCGTCTCGGCGGCGCTCTCCGGGATCTATGCCGAGCGCCACCAGATCGGCGTGCCGGAATGGCGGGTCATCGTCATACTCGGCGAATTCGGCCGCCTCACCGCCAAGGAAATCGGCGCCCACGGCCAGATGCACAAGACCAAGGTGTCGCGCGCCGTCACCGTTCTGGAGCAGCGCAATCTGGTGACGCGGCGGGCCAATGTCGCCGATCTGCGCGAGGCGTTCCTGACGCTAACGCCGGAAGGCCGCGCCATCTACGACGATGTGGCGCCGCGGGCGGTCGAGTTCGTCAACCGGCTCATCGCCACGATCGATCCTGCCGATCGCGAGGCATTTTCACGCGTGCTCGGGCAACTGACGGAACGCGCCGGCGATATCGCCAAGGCGGGCAAAGCCGGTTAGGTTGCCCCCAAAGCAACTTTTGGAATGCCGGGGAACGCCGCTCGTGAAGCTCTACAGCTATTTCCGCTCGTCCGCCGCCTATCGCGTGCGTATCGCCCTCAATCTCAAGGGCCTGCCCTACGAGATGGAGTCGATCCATCTCACCAAGGACGGCGGCAAGCAGTTCTCCGACGCATTCCGGGCCGTCAATCCGCAGATGCGCGTGCCGGCGCTGGCGCTGTCCGGTGGCGAAGTGCTCACGCAGTCGCTGGCCATCATCGACTATCTCGACGAGGTCTATCCCGACCCGCCGCTGTTGCCGGCCGAGGCGCTCGACCGCGCCCGCGTGCGCGCGGCGTCGCAGATCATCGCCTGCGACATCCATCCGATCAATAACCTGTGCGTGCTGCGTTATCTCAAGCGCGAGCTCAAACACGAACAGGCCGAGATCGACGCCTGGTATCGTCACTGGGTGCTCGGGGGCTTCAAGGCGCTCGAGCAACTGATCGAACAAGGAAACGTATCTGGGCCCTATTGCTTCGGCTCGCATGTGACGCTCGCCGACATATGCCTGGTGCCGCAGGTCTTCAATGCGCGCCGCCTCAAGGTCCCCCTCGAGGCCTTTCCGAGAATCGTCGCCGTTGAAGCCGCGTGCCTCAAGCTCGCCGCCTTCGACAAGGCGCGTCCTGAAAATCAGCCCGACGCCGAATAGCAGCTACCGCAACTCACCCTGGAAAGTCCGATCCGTGAGCGGTTCGCACATTGCCCGCGTCATTTTGTGGATGGCCGGCGCCTTGCTGGCGTTCTCGACGATGGCGGTGTCGATCCGCGAATTGTCGCGCGCCGGCCTGAGTATCTTCGAGATATTCACCATCCGCAGCGCCACGGCCCTCATCATCCTGGGGCTGCTGCTCCTGGTCCGGCCGGAGTTGCGCCGTCAGGTTCGGCCACACCGCTTCGGCTTCAATGTGGTGCGCAACACCGTCCACTACGGCGCCCAGTTCGCCTGGGCCTATGGCGTCACCATGCTGCCGCTCGCGCTGGTGTTCGCGCTCGAGTTCACGGCCCCGATGTGGACCGCCCTGCTCGCCGCCTGGTTTCTGCGCGAGAAGCTGACGCCGAGCCGCATCGGCGTCGTGATCCTGGGGTTGATCGGCATCCTGGTGATCCTGCGGCCCGGATTTGCCAGCTTCAATCCCGCGGCGGGCATCGTACTTCTGGCGGCGATCGGCTTTGCCGTCATGATGATCATGACCAAGTCGCTGACCGGCACCCAGTCCACCTTCAGCATCATTTTCTGGATGGCGGTGATCCAACTGCCGCTGTCGCTGATCGGCAGCAATCCGGCGGTCTTTTTTGACGCCAGCCTCTATGATCTGCGCCACATTCTGCCCGCAATCGGCGTCGGCCTGGCGGGCTTGACCTCGCATTACTGTTTGAGCAATGCATTCCGCGCAGGCGACGCCACCCTGGTGGTGCCGATGGATTTTATGCGTATTCCGCTCATCGCCGTCGTGGGATGGGCGTTCTATGGCGAGGCGCTCGATATCTGGGTGCTGGTCGGCGCGCTGCTGATTATCGCCGGGGTGCTCTGGAACCTCCGCTCCGAGCGCCGCCGGGCGACATGAGGCCGCGCCCGGCCCCCCTGTTTGCCGTCGCCGGCGTCCTCGCTTGGCCATGATTCTCCGATTAGAGTGCGCCGTATGATCTTCCCCTTTCGCTCCGCCACGGCCCCCTTGCTGGCCGTCGCCGCGGTCCTTGCCGCGCTCCAGACCGCCTCGGCGCAGTCGGCCAACCCGACCTGCCAGCGGCTTGAGGCCCAGCTTGCCTCGCTCGACCGCGGCAACGCCGACCCGCAGCGCGCCGAACGCATCCGGCGCGCCGAAGACGCGGTGAACCGCCAGCAATACGAGGTCGACCGGCTGGTGTCGCAGAGCCGCCAGAACGGCTGCGAAAGCTCGGGCTTTTTCTCGATCTTCTCCAATCCGCCGCCGCAGTGCGGCGGCATCACCCGCCAGATCGGCCAGCAGCGCTCGACGCTGGAGCGGCTCCAGGTCGAACTCGAGCAATTAAGCGGCGGCAACACCGAGCGCATGGCGCAGCGCCAGTCGCTCCTGATCGCGCTCGGCGACAACAATTGCGGCCCGCAATATCGCTCGGCGGCGGCTCAGGGCCAGCAAGGCGGCTTCTTCGACCGCCTGTTCGGCGGCAACACCGACAACGGCATCTATTCAACGCCGCAGGGACAAATGGGCGGCACGTACCGCACCATCTGCGTGCGGACCTGCGATGGCTATTACTTCCCGATTTCCTATTCGACTTCGCCGGACCGTTTCGCGGCGGATGCGCAAACCTGCCAGAGCACATGCCCGGCGGCGCAGGCGCAGCTTTACGTTTATCACAACCCCGGCGAGGACGTGAACCAGGCGGTGTCGCTCGACGGTCAGCCCTACACCGCCCTGCCCACCGCCTTTGCCTATCGCAAGGCGCTGGACAAGACCTGTAGCTGCAAGCGCCCCGGCGAAAGCTGGGCCGATGCGATGAAGGTGATGGGCGGCGACCAGACGCTCGCGCCGGGCGACGTCGTCGTCACCGAGGAAAGCGCCAAGCGCCTGTCGCAACCGCGCGGCGCCGACGGCAAGCCGGTGCGCCCGCAAGCGCCGGGGCAGAACCCGGCGCAAGGGCAACAGCCACAATCATCGGCACAGCCGTCGAACGACGTGCGCTCGGTTGGCCCGACCTTCGTGCCGCAGCGGCAGCAGTAACCGGAATTCCGGCGAGCCAGCCAGCTCCGCTCGCCCCGCTTGCGCGGGAATGACGGAGAATGTGGCAGCGCGCGGCCGATCTAAAAATCGAACGCTTCCGATTTCGCCGGCTGGCCGGTGGTGAGCGACACGTCGGGCTTGGGCAATGGCTCGCCGGTATCGCGGAAGCGATTGGTGATCGGATAGCGCCGGTCGCGGCCGAAATTCTTCAGCGTCACCTTCACGCCGGGCGCGGCCTGCCGGCGCTTGTATTCGGCGATGTTCAAAAGCCGCTCGATGCGCAGCACCGTGTCCTTGGCAAAACCCGCGGCGACGATGGCCGAAACCGGCTCCTCGCGTTCGACCAGAGCTTCGAGGATCGGATCGAGCACGCTGTAGGGCGGCAGCGAATCCTCGTCCTTCTGGTTTTCGCGCAGCTCCGCCGTCGGCGGACGCACGATGATCGATTCCGGAATGACCTCACCATCGGGTCCGAGCGCGAAGGACGGCTTCCATCCATTGCGCAGGCGCGACAGACGGAAAACCTCGGTCTTGTAGAGATCCTTGATCGGATTGAAGCCGCCGTTCATGTCGCCATACAGCGTCGCGTAGCCGACCGACATCTCCGACTTGTTGCCCGTGGTCACGACCATCAGGTTGAACTTGTTGGAGATGGCCATGAGGATGGTGCCGCGCGCGCGCGACTGCAGGTTCTCCTCAGTGACGTCGCGCTGCGTTTCAGCGAAGGCCGAGGCCAGCGCCTTTTCCAGACCGTCCACCGCCGCGGCGATCGGCATGATCTCGTAGTGAACGCCGAGCGCCTTGGCGCAGGCCGCCGCATCCTTGAGCGATTCCTGGGCCGTGTATTTGTACGGCAGCATCACGCAGCGCACCCGCTCGGCGCCCAAGGCATCGACCGCCATGGCCGCGACCAGCGCGGAGTCGATGCCGCCCGACAGGCCAATGACCACGCCGGGAAAGCCGTTCTTGCCGACATAGTCGCGCAGACCCAGCACGCAGGCCGCATAGTCGGCGCGATCGTCCTCGAGCGCCGGCACGAACGGTCCCTTCTCGCAGACCCAGCTGCCGCTTTGGCGTACCCACTGCGTGGTGACGACCGTTTCCTCGAAGGCCGCCAACTGGAAGGCCAGCGAGCGATCGGCATTGAGGCCGAACGACGCGCCGTCGAAAATAAGTTCGTCCTGGCCGCCGACCTGATTGACGTAAAGCAGCGGCAGGCCCTGCTCGGTGACACGCGACACGGCGATGTTGAGCCGCACCTCGGCCTTGGCGCGGTCATAGGGCGAGCCGTTCGGAACGACGAGAATCTCGGCGCCGGTTTCGGCGAGGCATTCGGCGACGTCCTCATACGCGCCGGACTCGGTCCAGATGTCCTCGCAGATCGGCACGCCGAGCCGCACGCCGCGGAAGTTCACCGGACCGGGCACCGGCCCCGGCGCAAAGACGCGGGCTTCGTCGAACACGCCGTAGTTCGGCAGGTTGACCTTGAAGCGCAGCGCCGCGATGCGGCCGGCCTCGAGCACGGCCACCGCGTTATACAGCTTGCCGTCCTCGGCCCAGGGCGTACCGACGACCAGCGCCGGGCCGCCCGCAGCGGTCTCGCGCGCCAGCTTCTCGATCTCGGCGCGACAGGCGGCCTGAAACGCCGGCTTGAGCACCAGATCCTCCGGCGGATAGCCGGCGATGAACAGTTCGGGAAACACGACAATATCGGCGCCCTGCCGGGCCGCCTCATCGCGGGCGCGGCGCACCTTTTCGGCATTGCCGGCGATGTCGCCGACGATCGCATTCAACTGCGCGCAGGCAATCGCCAGTCGGTCGGCGGGACGGGTGTTCATGGAAGACCTTTACCGCTTCGGCCCGAAGGCGGGCAATGGCTGGCCGTCGCAGGCCAGCCTTGCTCTCAGAGCCCCGCCGCCGCGGGCAGCGGATGCGCCGAACGCTCCTTGCGCAGCCGGTCGGCCAGCAGGAAGGCGAGATCTATCGCCTGCTCGGCATTGAGGCGCGGATCGCAGACCGTGTGATAGCGGTCGTTGAGATCGGAGTCGGAAATCGCGCGGGCGCCACCGGTGCATTCCGTGACGTTCTGCCCGGTCATCTCCAGATGCACGCCGCCAGCATGCGAGCCTTCGGCCGCATGCACGTCGAAGAACGCGCGCACTTCCTTGAGGATGAGATCGAACGGCCGCGTCTTGTAGCCCGACGCCGACGTGATGGTGTTGCCGTGCATCGGATCGCACGACCAGATCACCGACCTGCCCTCGCGCTGCACGGCGCGGACCAGCGCCGGCAGATGCTCGCCGACCTTTTCGGCGCCGAAGCGGCCGATCAGCGTCAGGCGGCCCGGCTCGTTGTCCGGATTGAGAATGTCGATGAGACGCAGCAGGTCGTCGGTCTTCAGCGACGGGCCGCACTTGAGACCGAGCGGGTTCTTGATGCCGCGCGCATATTCGATATGCGCATGATCGTGCTGGCGGGTGCGGTCGCCGATCCAGATCATGTGGCCGGAGGTCGCGTACCAGTCGCCCGTCGTCGAGTCGATGCGGGTCAGCGACTGCTCGTAGCCGAGCAGCAGCGCCTCGTGGCTGGTGTAGAAATCGGTGGTGCCGAGCGCGCTGTCGACCGCAAATGTCAGGCCGCAGGCGCGCATGAAATCGAGGGCGCCGGAAACGCGGTCGGCGAGATCGGCATAGGCCTTCGACTGCGGAGAGTCAGTGACCGACTGCATCATCCAGCGATGCACGTTCTCGACCGAAGCGTAGCCGCCCTTGGCGAACGCGCGCAGCAGGTTGAGCGTCGCAGCGGACTGGCGATAAGCGTCCATCTGCCGGCGCGGATCGGGCGTGCGCGATTCCGGCGTGAAGGCGATATCGTTGATGATGTCGCCGCGATAGCTCGGCAGTTCGATGCCGTCCTTCTTCTCGGTCGGCGCCGAGCGCGGCTTGGCGAACTGGCCGGCGATGCGGCCGACCTTCACCACCGGCGAGGCGCCGGCATAGGTGAGGACGATCGCCATCTGCAGGAAGACGCGGAAGAAGTCGCGGATGTTGTTGGCGCCGTGCTCGGCGAAACTCTCGGCGCAGTCGCCGCCCTGGAGCAGGAAAGCCTCGCCGGCCGCGACCCGCGCCAGCGACTTCTTCAGGTTGCGCGCCTCGCCGGCAAAAACCAGCGGCGGGAACGTGGCAAGCTGCTTCTCGGTGTCAGCCAAAAGCTGCCGGTCCGGGTAATCCGGCACCTGCATAATGGGCTTGTTGCGCCAGCTATCCGGCGCCCAACGTTCGGGCATCGCACTTACTCCAGCAATTTTGCGGGGTTATACACAATTTAGGCCGCGCAACGCCAGCCAATAGAGCGGGCAGACTTAACCTTGCCGACGCCCTACTCCGCGGCCTTGTCGGCGCTCTGGCGGCTGTAGCTGGCGGCCTTTTCCCGCATGGTCACCAGTTCCTCGGCCATGGTCGGGTGCACCGCCATGGTGGCGTCGAAGTCGGCCTTGGTCGCCCCCATTTTGACGGCGATGCCGACAAGCTGGATCATTTCGCCGGCGTCCGGCCCGGCGATGTGGCAGCCCACCACCCGGTCCGTGGCGCCGTCCACCAGCAGCTTCATGAAGACCCGCGTCGCCCGCCCGGACAAGGTCGCCTTCATCGGCCGGAAGCTGGTCTTGTAGACATCGACCTTGTCGAGCCGCTCGCGGGCCTGAGCTTCGGTGAGGCCGATGACGCCAAGCTCCGGCTCGGAGAAAACGGCGGTCGGTACATCGGCGTGATCGACCCGCGTCGGCTTGCCGCCGAAGACGGTGTCGGCAAAGGCATGGCCCTCGCGGATCGCCACCGGCGTGAGGTTGACGCGGTTGGTGACGTCGCCGACGGCATAGACGTTCGGCACCACGGTGCGCGAATATTCATCGACCTCGATGCCGCCATGCTCGTGGCAGCGGATGCCGATGTTTTCCACGCCGAGGTTCATGCAATTCGGCCGGCGGCCGATGGCGAAGAGCACCCTGTCGCAGGCCACCTTCTGACCGTTCGACAGATGAGTGACGTATTCGTCGCCCGCCCGGTCGATCGCCGTCACCGTGTCGCCGCACAGCACCTTGATGCCGCGGGTCTGCATCTCGTTGCGCAGGTGCTCGCGGATGTCGTCGTCGAAGCCGCGCAGGATATTCTCGCCGCGATAGACCAGCGTCACCTCGCTGCCCATGCCGGCGAAGATGCAGGCGAACTCCACGGCGATGTAGCCGCCGCCCTGCACCACGATTCGCTTCGGCAGTTCGGGCAGGTGCAGCGCCTCGTTCGACGAGATGGCGTGCTCGAGGCCGGGAATGTTCGGGCCCATATGCGGCCAGCCGCCGGTGGCGATGAGGATGTTGCCGGTGGTGACCTTGTCGCCATTGGCCAATCGAATGGTGTGCGGGTCCTCAATCGTCGCACGGCTGCGCACGATCCTGACCTTCCAGCGCTCCAGCGTCGCGACATAGGCCGCCTCAAGACGGTCGATCTCGCGGTCCTTGTTGGCGATCAAGGTCGGCCAGGAGAACGTCGGCTCCTGCGGCACGGTCCAGCCGAAGCCGGCGGCGTCCTCGAAGTCGTGGGAAAAGCGCGAGGCGTAAACCAGCAGCTTCTTGGGCACGCAGCCGCGAATGACGCAGGTGCCGCCGACGCGGAATTCCTCCGCGACCATGACCCGCGCGCCGTAGCTGGCGGCGATGCGGGCGGCGCGCACGCCGCCCGAACCCGCGCCGATGACGAACAGGTCGACGTCGTAAGACGAACTGGAAGATGCTGCCATGACCGCCTCAGCTCCACCGCCTCGGCGTCGGCGCGGGCGCGCGGGCGACCTTAGCTTCGATGCGCTTTCCTCATGCCGCGGGAGCGCCCCACCGCACGAAAGCGCTGCTGCTCATTAAAGCTTGTGGCCCTTGCTCTTCAAGGCCTCGCGCATCTTGCCGATGACCTCATCCGACAGCGAGTTGGCCCATTCCTGGGCGAACTTCAGGCTCTCATCGACGATCTTCGGCTGCGCGACCAGAAACTTCTTGCCGGCCGGAGAGGTGTAGAAAGCAAGAATGTCCTTGAGCTCCTGTTCGGAGAGATTCGACGCGTAGATCTCGATGACCTTGGTGGTCACTTCCGAAATCCGCGCTTCGTAGTCCTTCCGGACCTGCGCCGCGACCTCGTTGATGTCGGCGGTGATCATGGGATTCTGCTGCACGAAGAACTGCCGCGACTGCTCGACGACGCCGGGAACGATCGGCGTGAACAGTTCGAGCGCGCCGGTGACCTTCACGATTTCGCCCGCGGTCTTCAGCGCCGACGGCGTAGGCTGCTGCGCCAGAGCAGGACCGGCGAGAAGGAGTGAGGCCGCGACGACGACCGTGCGGACGCCGCGCCAGGACTGAACCGAAAGAAACATTCATGAACTCCGTTAGCGGGAAGCGGGCCGCTCGACGGTCTTAGCACCGTCCGGGCCGCCAATAATCACAATCGACGCAAGATCGATAAACAGTCCGTGCTCCATCACGCCCGGTACCGCCGAGAGCGCGTGCGCGAGCGCCCCGGGATCGTCGATCCGCCCCAGGGCCGCGTCGACAATCCAGTGGCCGCCATCCGTGACAAAAGGATGGCCTTCCCTGCCCTGCCGAAGCTTCATCGGCCCCGATTTTTGCACGCCGGATATGGCCTTTTCGATCGCCCGCAATGTCGCGCCGTAACCGAACGGCAGCACTTCGATGGGCAGCGCAAAGGCCCCGAGTTTATTCACCCATTTGCCGCCATCGACGATGACGATCATGCGCGCGGATGCCGCAGCCACGATCTTCTCGCGCAGCAGTGCGCCGCCGCCGCCTTTGATCAGGCTGAAGTCGGGGGCCACTTCGTCGGCGCCGTCGATGGTCAGGTCAAGCTCGGGCGTCTCGTCAAGCGTCGTCAGCGCGATACCGCAGGCTTCAGCCTGGGCGCGGGTCGCCTCCGAGGTCGGCACCCCGACCACCTGAAGGCCCGCGCGCGCACGCTCGCCGAGCAGATCGACGAAATGCTTCGCCGTCGAGCCGGTCCCGAGGCCGAGCCGCATACCGGACTTCACGTAGTCGATTGCGCGCGCTGCGGCGGCCCGTTTTTGAGCGTCGGCGTCCATTCGGGCGATTCTCGAGAATCCCGGGTCGAAGCCGCCGGGAGCCGGCGGCACTGAAAATTTGGAGGTTTTCTAGCGTTTAACGCGGAGGCTGGATAGCCGAAAATGCCGATATCACAAGCGTATTTCGGCCTTGCATCGCGCCCCGCCGGCAGCTAGCGACACATCCATGTCACTTCCGACCATCGTTTTCGATCTCGACGGCACCCTCGTCGAAACCGCGCCCGACCTTGTCGATACGCTCAATTTCGTGTTCGAGCGCGAGGGCATACCGCCGGTCCTCTTCGAAGAAGCCCGAACTTTCGTCGGCCATGGCGCGCGAGCCATGATCACGCGCGGCCTCGATGCCGAGGGCCGCACCGTCACGCCGCAGATTCTCGACAAACTGTTCAACGACTTCGTCGATTACTACACCGCACATGTCGCCGACCGGTCCTACCCCTTTCCCGGAGTCATCGACGCGCTCGACGGCTTGAGCGAGCGCGGCCATCGGCTCGCCGTATGCACCAACAAATTCGAGAAGCAGTCGCTGCTGCTGCTGGACGCGCTCAAGATGACGCACCGCTTCGCCGCGGTCATCGGGCAGGACACGTTCAAGATCGCCAAGCCGGATCCGGAAGTGCTGCGGCGCACGATCCTGACCGCGGGCGGTGACCCCGCCAATGCCATCATGATTGGCGACTCCGAGACCGACATCCTTACGGCCCGCGCGGCGGAGCTGCCGGTCGTGGCTGTGGATTTCGGCTACAGCGCATTGCCCGTGTCCGAATATGGCCCCGACCGTCTGATCAGCCATTTCGGACAGTTATCGGAGGCAATCGCCAGCCTCGAACGCGGCAAATAAGGCACTATCCGCCATAGTTATGGTTAATGCGGTAAGGTTAACAGAACCCAACTTGTTGCCACATCTATATGTCGCTCTTAATGTGCTTAACGAAGGCCGAGCATGTAAGCTCGTGTGGACCGGGGTAATACCAATGTACCGAGTCATTGCTGTCGCTGTCGGTGGGCTCATCCTCGCCGGTTGCTCATCCTCGTCGGAGTTTCTCGACGGTCTGAAGCCGGGGCCGACGCTCGACACCGTTCGCTTTGAATCCGAGCCGCCGGGCGCCGAGGCCAAGACCTCGAACGGCCAGAGCTGCAAGACGCCCTGCTCGCTGGCGCTGCCGGTCGATGCGCCCCTCACCGTCACTTTCACGCTTCAGGGCTACCAGCCCGAGCAGGAAACGATCGAGGCGGTCGATCAGTCCGGCAGCCTGCCGCAACTGCGGCCGAACCCGGTCATGGTCGAGCTGACCGCCGCTCCGCCGGCCAAACCGGCTGCAAAGCCGCGCGCTTCGACCCGCAAACCGGCTGCCAAGCCCGCCGCCAAGCCCGCCGCGAAGCCGGCGGCCGCCAAGCCAGCGGCTCCGGCCGCTGCCGCGCCTGCTCCGGCACCCGCCCCCGCTCCGGCGGCGCAGCCGAGCGGTGGCGCCTCGCCCTGGCCGGCTCCGCGCCAGCAATAAGTTCCAGAAGACTGCCAACTCATACGGCGCGCCCCATCGGCGCGCCGTTTTGCTTTTGGCGCCAATAGGATCGCTGCGCCGCAATAAATCCCGCGCTATGGCCATCGGGGTCGAACTGCCTATATAAATCCAGTAGCGGGGCCGCGTTTGAAGCGGCGCATCACGGCGCGGCAAAGGGGCGTGCGCGCGCCTACAAGTTTTCGGTGGAAACGGATTATGACTTCGGCCTTCGACGCCGCATCCGGCGATTTCGGAATGCCCCGCGCGCTGATCGACCCGTTTGCGCGCGCTATTACGTATCTGCGCGTTTCGGTGACCGATCGCTGCGATTTTCGCTGCGTCTATTGCATGTCGGAACACATGAGCTTTCTGCCGAAGGCGGACCTGCTCAGCCTCGAGGAACTCGATCGCCTGTGCAGCGCCTTTGTCGCGAAGGGCGTGAACAAGCTGCGACTCACGGGCGGCGAACCCCTCGTCCGCCGTGGCATCATGACTCTATTTGCCTCGCTGTCGCGCCACCTCGAGAGCGGTGCGTTGAAGGAACTGACGCTGACCACGAACGGCTCGCAGCTCGAGAAATACGCCGCCGAACTCAAGAGCCACGGCGTCGAACGGATCAACGTGTCGCTCGACACGCTCGATGCCGACAAGTTCCGCGCGATCACGCGGTGGGGCGATCTCACCAAGGTGATGGCCGGGATCGACGCCGCGCAGGCGGCCGGACTCAAGGTCAAGATCAACGCGGTGGCGCTCAAAGGCGTCAACGAGGACGAGATCGGCGACATGATCGCCTGGGCGCATGGCCGCGACATGGACCTGACGGTCATCGAAGTCATGCCGCTCGGCGAGGTCGGCGAAGACCGCCTCGACCAGTATCTGCCGCTGTCGATGCTGCGTGCCCGGCTCGCCGAGCGCTTCACGCTTCACGACATCGACTATCAGACCGGCGGCCCTGCCCGTTATGTCCGCGTCAAGGAAACCGGCGGCCGCCTCGGCTTCATCACGCCGCTGACCCACAATTTCTGCGAATCCTGCAATCGCGTGCGTATTACCTGCACCGGCACCTTGTTCATGTGCCTGGGCCAGGAGGACGCGGCCGATTTGCGCGCGCCGCTGCGCGCCTCGGAGAGCGACGAGCCGTTGCACCGCGCCATCGACGCCGCCATCCTGCGCAAGCCCAAGGGCCACGACTTCGTCATCGACCGGCGCCAGCACCGCCCGGCTCTGGCGCGTCATATGAGCGTGACCGGCGGCTGAGCCCTGTCCGGCCGAATCCGTGCGGTGCCGGGCAACCGCTCTCGCTCCTTAGCCAAAAGTCCCGTATGTCGGGCGGGTTGGCGTTATTTTCACCATTGACGACGGGCAATTCCATCGGCTTAACAGTTGCGTGGTCCAGCGACCGCATGCGTGTGGGGCGCATCAAGTCGAAGTAAAAACACTGTTACGAGGGTCGAAAACGGCCCGCCAGAGGGGGAATTCAAACGTGAGCGCTCTCGACGCATGCCTTAAGGCGCTGCTGCCCGTCAGCCGCGCGGTCGATGCCTTTACGACCTGGATAGGCCGCAACCTTGCGTGGCTGATCCTCGCGGCGGTCCTGGTCTCGGCCATCAACGCCATCATCCGAAAGCTGTTCGACGTCTCTTCGAATTCCTGGCTCGAACTGCAATGGGTGCTGTTCGGCATCGTGTTCCTGCTCTGCTCGCCGTGGACGCTGCTCGCCAATGAGCACATCCGCATCGACATCGTGAACGCGATGATGCCGAAGCGGGTGCGCAACTGGATTGACGTCGTCGGCCACGGTCTTTTCCTCGCGCCCTGGTGCATCATCATGATCATCACCGGCGTCCCCTTCTTCTGGCGCTCGTTCATGATCAACGAGCAATCCGGCAATGCCGGCGGCCTGCCGCAATGGCCGTCGAAATCGCTGGTGCTGCTGGGCTTCACTCTGCTCCTCGTCCAAGGCCTTTCGGAATTGGTCAAACGTTTCGCCGTCATGCGCGGCTTCATTCCGGATCCGCACGAGAGTTCGGTCAGCGCCCTCGAAGCCGAGGTCGAACGAACTGTCGAAGCGATTGAACAGCGCTAAGCGCTTGCGGGTCTGGGGAGCACCACAATGATTGCCTTCATTATCGAGAACATGGCGCCGATCATGTTCGTGTCGCTGGTCGTGTTCTTGCTGCTGGGTTATCCGGCGGCATTCTCGCTGGCCGCCGTCGGCTTGCTGTACGCCTTGGTCGGTATCGAGCTCGGGCAGTTCCATCCCGACTTCCTGCAGGCCATGCCCGAGCGCGTCTACGGCGTGATGAACAACGACACGCTGCTCGCCATTCCATTCTTCACCTTCATGGGCCTCATCCTCGAGAGGTCCGGCATGGCCGAGGACCTGCTCGACACGATCGGGCAATTATTCGGCACGGTGCGCGGCGGCCTTGCTTACGCGGTCATCTTCGTCGGCGCCCTGCTCGCCGCCACCACCGGCGTGGTCGCGGCTTCCGTGATCTCGATGGGCCTGATTTCGCTGCCGATCATGCTGCGCTACGGCTATGACCGCCGCGTCGCCTCCGGCGTCATCGCGGCCTCGGGCACGTTGGCGCAGATCATTCCACCGTCGCTGGTTCTGATCGTGATGGCCGACCAGCTCGGCCGGTCGGTCGGCGACATGTACGAAGGCGCCTTTATTCCCGGCCTGGTTCTGGCCGGCCTTTATGCGCTCTACATCTTCATCGTCACGCTGATTTCGCGGAATGCCGCGCCGGGTCTGCCGCAGGAAGTCATCGGCTATCGCGAGCCGAGCGGCGCCCGTGGCGTCTGGCAGCTCGGCGTACTGGTCGTGTTCTCGGGTCTCGTTGCCTACTTCCTGATGACCCAGACCAATGTGCGCGGCGGCGCCGATTTCGTCATTCTGACCATGTCGGTCGGCGTCATCGTGTCGTTCCTCTGCGCGGTGTTCAACCGCGTGTTCGGCACCCGCTACTTCTACGTCAGCTTCGTTCTCTTCGCGGCGCTCGCGGCGGCCTGGTACTACTTCAACCACCACAACCACGAGAACTGGGCACTGCTGCTGGCGGCGCTGTCGGCCGGCGCCCTATATGCCGTCATCGCCGCCCTGATCGAGAAGGCGACCGGCTTCCGCCTCATGACCCTGATGGCAGAGCAGACCACCTTCGTCATGGTGCCGCCGCTGTTCCTGATCTTCCTCGTGCTCGGCACCATCTTCATCGGCGTCGCGACGCCGACCGAAGGCGGCGCCATGGGCGCGGTTGGCGCGCTCATCCTTGGCGCCATTAAACGCCGCCTCACCTTCGACCTGATCCGTCAGGCCGTCGAGTCGACGGCCAAGCTGTCGGCTTTCGTGGTGTTCATCCTGCTCGGCGCCCGCGTGTGCTCGCTGACCTTCTCCGGCGTCAGCGGCCACATCTGGGTCGAACATCTCCTGACGTCGCTCCCGGGCGGCGCAACCGGCTTCCTGATCTTCGTCAACGCGCT
Source organism: Pseudolabrys sp. (assembly GCA_017849615.1). Lineage (GTDB taxonomy): Bacteria > Pseudomonadota > Alphaproteobacteria > Rhizobiales > Xanthobacteraceae > Pseudolabrys. Next base: position 27,956 of record JAFIGS010000022.1, read on the forward strand.
GGTCTTCGTCCTCGCCTTCTTCCTCGACTTCTTCGAGCTGGCCTTCATCGTCATCCCGCTGCTCGGGCCGGCGGCCGACAAGCTGGGCATCGACCTGATCTGGTTCGGCGTCATCCTCGGCGTCAACATGCAGACCTCGTTCATGCATCCGCCCTTCGGCTTCGCCCTGTTCTATCTGAGATCGGTGGCGCCGAAGATCGCCTATACGGACCGGGTGACGCAGCAGCGCATGGAGCCGGTGACCACGGGCCAGATCTACTGGGGCGCGGTGCCGTTCGTCGTGATCCAGTGCATCATGGTGGCGCTGGTGATCATCTTCCCGCAGATGGTCATGCACTACAAAAAAGGCATGTCCACCGTCGATCCGAACAGCGTGAAGATCGAGGTGCCGGCCTTCGACAACCTGCCGCCGCTCGACTTCAACGCGGCGCCGCCGACGTTCAAGTAGCGGCGTCGACAGAGGCGGATGTAATAAAAAACCCCGGAGCGTCGCTCCGGGGTTTCTCTTTTCGTGACGGCGCGGCCGATCAGCTCGACATCGCGCGCATCATGAACTGGTCGTAGGTGTTCTCCGCGAGGCGGTGCCACTGGTAGGTGTTCTTCGTGAAGGCCATCAGCGACTCGTTGACCTTCTTGAAGCTCTCGTTGCCGGCCGCGGTCTCGGCGTGCAGCTCCATGGTCGCCTTGTAGGAGGCGTCCATGATCGCGGTCGAGAACACGTGCAGCTTGGTGCCGCCGGCGATGAGGCGGCGCAGCGCCTGCGGATTGAGCTTGTCGTACCGCGCCATCATGGTGGTGTTGGCGAAGTGGCCGGCCTGCTCGAGGACCGACTGGTAGTGCTTGGGCAGCGCGTTCCACTTGTCGAGGTTGACGAAGGCGAACAGCATCGAGCCGCCTTCCCACCAGCCCGGCGCGTAGTAATGCGGCGCGACCTTGTAGAAACCGAGCTTTTCATCGTCGTAAGGACCGATCCACTCGGCCGCGTCGATGGTGCCCTTCTCCAGCGCCGGATAGATGTCGCCACCGGCGATCTGCTGCGGCACGGCGCCGAGCTTCTGCATGATCTTGCCGGCCCAACCACCGATACGCATCTTGACGCCCTTGAGGTCGTCGACGGTGTTGATCTCCTTGCGGAACCAGCCGCCCATCTGACAGCCGGTGTTGCCGGCGAGGATGCCGCGGATGTTGTACTTCTTGTAGAACTCGTTGAGGACGTCCGAGCCGCCGCCTTCCGTCCACCAGGCCTGGTTGATGCGGGCGTTCGGACCGAAAGGCACCGAGGTGCCGAAGCCGAAGGTCGGGTCCTTGCCGAAGTAATAATAGGAAGCGGTGTGGCCGATCTCGACGGTGCCGTTCTGCACGGCGTCGACGATCGCCAGGCCCGGCACGATTTCGCCGGCGGCGAAAGGCTGGATCTGGAATTTACCGTCGGTTGCGTCCGAAACCGCTTTGCACATGGTTTCGACGCCGCCGCCATAGATGGTGTCCAGAGACTTCGGCCAGCTCGCCGGCATACGCCACTTAACTTCAGGGCTCGACTGGGCAATCGCAGGAGCCGCGATCGCCGCGCCGGCCACACCCAAGCCGGCCGCCTGAATAAATTGACGACGTTTCATTACTGGTATCCTCCCAATGTCGCTTGATTGCGGGAGCCCCCGGACTACCCGCAAATGCACCCACTTAACCGGGGGCTTATGACGACCATGGCGCGGACCGTGTTCTAAATCCAGTACAGAATTTGTAATTCAGGCCGCCTTTGGTCTTGCCCGATCAGCGACGACGGAGGAATCCTCAAAAAACAGGCCGCCGCCGGACGATCCGGCGGCGGCCTTAATCGAAAGGCTAATAAACGGCCTTAGCCGCGCTGGCGGGCGCGAACCATGAAGGCATCGAAGCCGAGCTCGGCCACCTGCCACCACTGATAGGCATCGCCGCGGTAGGCGATGACGGCGTCGACAACCTTCTTGAACTCGGGGTTCTTGCCCGAGGTCTCGGCGTACATGTCCATCGTCGCCTTGTAGCTGGCTTCCATCACCGGCTGCGGGAACGGACGGAGTTGCGCGCCGCTGGCGGCCAGACGCTTGATCGCCTGCGGGTTGGCGTTGTCGTACTTGGCGATCATCCAGTCATTCGCCTGCGCCGAGGCGGCGCGCACGATGGCCTGATAGTTCTTCGGCAGCGCGTTGAACTTCTCGATGTTGATGAAGTTGTGCAGCATCGCGCCGCCTTCCCACCAACCCGGATAGTAGTAGAACGGCGCAACCTTGACGAAGCCGAGCTTCTCGTCGTCGTAGGGACCGACCCACTCGGCCGCGTCGATGGTGCCCTTCTCCAGCGCCGGATAGATGTCGCCGCCGGCGAGTTGCTGCGGCACCGCGCCCATCTTGGCGAAGATGTTGCCGGCGTAACCGGCGATGCGGAATTTCAAGCCGTTGAGATCTTCAACCGCCTTGATCTCCTTGCGGAACCAGCCGCCCATCTGACAGGTGGTGTTGCCGCACGGAATGGCGAGGATGTTGTACTTCTTCATGAAGTCGTCGACGAGCTGCTGGCCGCCGCCGAAGGCCATCCACGCCGCCTGCATGCGGGTGTTCAGGCCGAAAGGCTGCGCGGTGAACAGCGAGAAGGTCGGGTCCTTGCCGACGTAGTAGTAGGACGCGGTGTGCGCCATTTCGACGGTGCCGTTCTGCACGGCATCCGCGGCCTGCAGGCCGGGCACGATTTCGCCGGCGGCGAAAGGCTGAACCTGGAACTTGTTGTCGGTCGCTTCGGCCACGGCCTTGGCGAACACTTCGGCAGCGCCGTAGAGCGTGTCGAGCGACTTGGGGAAGCTCGAGGTCAAGCGCCACTTCACTTCAGGGCTCGACTGGGCGATGGCCGGCGCGGCAACCGCGCTCGCGGCAAGGCCCACGCCCGCCGCCCCCAGGAATTGTCGGCGTTTCATTCCATATTCTCCATTATTTATGTGCATTTTTTGGAAGCTTTCACCGGCCGGAATGGCGGTTACTTGCGCGCTTGCTAGCCGGTCTCTTTCGCGGTGGAAAGCGGCATGGCTGCATCGCAAGCATGCTACAGGGTCGCAGTTGCAATGTCAGCGTCTTACGCGCGCCCGTGTTTAACGGCGCCGCTTTAACAAACTGCGCCATGCCGACAAATATTGCACTGCGGCATAAATAGACCTTGGTCTACCGCGCTTTGCGCTCAGGCCTCGATGACGATCTTCGGCGCGCTGCGCGACGGCCCGCCCTTGATCTGATCCAGAACGCGAGCGGCGATCTCGCGATAGATTTTGGCGTGAACGCCGTCCGGTTCAGTGGCCACCACGGGGAGGCCCGCGTCCGACTTCTCGCGGATGGTCATGTGCAGCGGCACCTCGCCGAGGAACGGCACGCCCTGCCGCTCCGCCTCGTGGCGGGCGCCGCCATGGCCGAATACATCGGAGCGCGTGCCGCACTCAGGGCACAGGAAATAGCTCATGTTCTCGACGACGCCGAGCACCGGCACGTTGACGCGCTTGAACATGGCGACGCCGCGCCGCGCATCGATCAGCGCCAGATCCTGCGGCGTGGAGACGATGACCGCGCCCTTGAGCGGCACCTGCTGCGCCATGGTGAGCTGGGCGTCGCCGGTGCCGGGGGGCATGTCCACCACCATGACGTCGAGCCGGCCCCACTCCACCTCGCGCAACATCTGCGTGATCGCAGACATCACCATCGGCCCGCGCCAGATCATCGGCGTCTCTTCGTCGATCAGGAAACCGATCGACATAACCTTGAGGCCGTATTTCTCGATCGGCTTGAGCCGGGTGCCGCCAAGGGTCTCCGGCTTCTGCTTGATATCGAGCAGCTTCGGAATCGACGGCCCGTAGATATCGGCGTCGAGCAGGCCGACCTTGAGACCCAGGGCGGCCAGGCCAAGCGCGATATTGACGGAGGTGGTGGACTTGCCGACGCCGCCTTTGCCGGAGGCGACGGCAATGACGGCATCGACGCCGGGAATGCCGGTCGCCGCGCCGGAGGCCGCCTTGGCGGGACCGTGCGAATGGCCGTGGCTATGACCTTGCGCCTGATGCGCCGGCGCCGGGCCCTTCCCGGCCTTCTCGGCGGTGAGCGCGACCAGCGCCGAGGTCACCCCCGGCAGCGCCCGCACCGCGGCTTCCGCCTGCGCCCTCACCGGCTCCCAGGCCTTCACGGCCGCGGCGTCTACCGTGATCGAGAAGAACACCTTGCCGTCGCCGGCGACAATGTCGGACAGGACCTTCTCGCCGGTGAGCGGCGCGCCGTTGGGCGAACGGACCTTCGCCAGCGCGCCCAGCACGTCGTCCTTGCTCACCGCCATGATCGTTCCCTTTTCGCCGGCCGGACCTTTTCCAAGGTCCTTTCTGCCTGCCATTTGGCCGTTTGCCGCGGCCGATGCAAGAGACCCCGCCGCCGCATGGCCGGCGAACCTGGACGGTTGACGGGCCCGCTCCGACAATGACCTATGGGGCCTCGCAGGCGGCGCCGCCGGTCGGGCCGCGGGCTTTGTCGATCCGGATGACCGGACTTTACGTGGAGGATTTCTCGATGGCGAAGGTTGCGTTTCTGGGCCTCGGAGTCATGGGCTACCCGATGGCGGGACACCTCAAGAACAAGGGCGGCCATGACGTCACCGTCTATAACCGCACCACCGCCAAGGCTGAGAAATGGGCCGCCCAGTTCGGCGGCAAGGTCGGCAAGACCCCGGCCGAGGCCGCCAAGGGCCAGGACTTCGTCATGTGCTGCGTCGGCAATGACAACGACCTGCACGAAGTGACGCTCGGCAAGGAGGGCGCCTTTGCGGCCATGGGCAAAGGCACGATCTTCGTCGATCACACCACCGCCTCCGCCGATATCGCGCGCGAGCTTTACGCCGCGGCCAGGAAGACCGGCTTCGACTTCATCGACGCGCCGGTGTCGGGCGGCCAGGCCGGCGCCGAGAACGGCGTGCTCACCGTGATGTGCGGCGGCGACGAAGCCATCTTCAACAAGGCCAAGCCGGTGATCGACGCCTATGCGCGCGCCTGCAACCTGATGGGCGAACCGGGCGCAGGCCAGCTTGCCAAGATGTGCAACCAGATCTGCATCGCCGGCATCGTGCAGGGCCTCGCCGAAGCGGTGCACTTCGCCAAGAAATCCAACCTCGACATCGAGAAGCTGATCGCCACCATTTCCAAGGGCGCGGCGCAGTCCTGGCAGATGGAGAACCGCTACAAGACCATGAACGAAGGCAAGTTCGACTTCGGCTTCGCGGTGGACTGGATGCGCAAGGACCTGAGCAACTGTCTGGCCGAAGCGCGCAAGAACGGCGCCACCCTGCCCGTCACCGCGCTGGTCGATCAGTTCTATGCCGACGTGCAGAAGATGGGCGGCAGCCGCTGGGATACGTCGAGCCTGCTGGCGCGGCTGGAGAAGAAGTAAGCGCTCGTCATTCCGGGACGCGCGCAGCGCGGACCCGGAATGCAAATACACCCTCATATACCGCTGGATTCCGGGTTCGCGCTTTCAGCGCGCCCCGGAATGACGGGTGAGATTCAATTGTCAAACAGCCAGTCTTAGCCAACGTTCAACCGCCCCTCGCTTCGTCATCCTCCGCGAAGGCGGACGACGACGTAGGGTCGTGATTGATCGCCCCTGTTCTCGAAGGCCCGGGGCGGCCTGCCTTCCATTCCTTGCCCCGGCAAAACGCCGAGGGAATGGAGCGCCGCGAGGCGCCCAACAGATGCACCTTGCGGTGCCGGCCCCTCCTTGCGATCGGAGAAAGGCCTGCGCCCCGCGGCGCTCCATGGTGGCGATTTCTGTCCGCGGGGCCGTAACTTCCGGCGGCC
>JAFIGS010000023.1 GCA_017849615.1 Pseudolabrys sp.
ACGGCTACCCGCGGCCTCCCGGGAGCGGGGTTACGAGCCCCGCCCGCAGGCGCCACATCCTGCCCCGTCATCAAGACGTCTCTAGATGACGTCCCCGGCCGGGCCGGACGGATGAAGCCTATCCTATCGTAGGAATAACAGCGCATTTATATACTTGACAAAAGTGTCGGGTCCGCTATTTTAGGGTCATGGTAAAGCTCGCAACCTTCCAGAACCCCATTTTTCAGGACGAAACCAAGGCCCGGGAAGCCCTAGAGGCGGTTCGCTGGCCTGCCGGTCCCTATTGCCCCCATTGCGGCAACAGCGACCAAGAGAAGGTCGCCAAGGTGGGTGGCGAGAAGCAGTCGCACCGTCCCGGCCTGTTCTACTGCAACGAATGCAAAGGCCAGTTCACGGTCACCGTGGGCACTGTTTTCGAGCGATCCAAGGTGCCCCTTACCAAGTGGTGGATGGCGGCGCACATGATGAATTCTGGCAAGAACGGCGTCTCGGCTCACGAAATTCATCGCAGCATCGGCGTCACCTACAAAACCGCTTGGTTCATGATGCATCGCCTCCGCGAAGCCATGTCCGGCATGAGCCCCGGCCCCATGGGCGGCGAAGGGCAGTCGGTGCAGGCGGATGAAACCTATTACGGCAATACGTCGAAGCGGGCCAAGAGCTACCGCAAGGGTCACTCGCGCAAGGCCAGCGTAGTCGCTCTTGTTGAGCCCAAAGGCCGCGTCCGCGCCTTCCATGCCGAACTCGGCATCGGCGCTGATGTGGTGTGGGAAATCCTTGTTACGAACGTTCACCGCTCCAGCGATCTGCACACCGACGAAAGCAAGCTTTACAAGAAAGTCGGGAAGGAATTCGCCTCGCACAAGACCGTCAAGCACGGCTGGAATCAGAGCGGTCACTACGTCGGCAAGGACGGCCAGACGACCAATGCTGTCGAGAATTTCTTCGGCAACATGAAGCGCAGCCTGCGTGGCACCTACATTCACGTCAGCGAGAAGCACCTACAGCGCTATCTCAGCGAATTTGAATTCCGCTACAACAATCGTTCCGGCCTTGGCGTTAGTGATGGGGAACGGACGGCGCGCGCCATGAAGGGTATCGAAGGCAAGCGCCTGACGTACCGGCCGACTCACTAAGCTCGAACCCCGGTTTATTCGCCACGCGGCGCAGCGGTTTTTGGCTTGGCGGAAGCGCGTTTTGGGGCGGGACTCTTAGACTTTTTCGACTTAGAATTGAGCCTCATATCTTCGTGCGGCTTGGGCTTCATGCGCACGAGTGCACCCATGAGGCGTTTTGTGTCAGCGAGTGATGCCTTAACCATTGGTCAGTTGTCCCGATACGAACTGCAAATAGCGCGCGGAGTATCTCTCGATACATACAGCGACTTCGAGCAGATATTAATGGAGTTCTTTGCGCACCTCATCGGTGCAAACATGAAACTCGGCGGCATTGTCTTCTTTCGCCTTACGAACAGCGGATTACGTCAGAAGGTATTAGAAGATTTGATCGATGCCAAATTTGGAAGCCAATACGATCAATTCTGGCACGGAACGTCCAAGCAGACCGGATTATTCGGGCTAATAAGGCAACTAGAGCAACGCCGAAATGAAATAGTCCATTGGAAAGCGGTCGGGTTGACGTCAAAAATGGAGTTTGGCCTTAGGCCGCCCAACCTCTGGAGCGGAAAGAAGGGCACTTCCATCTTCATAGAGAACGTGTACGAGTTTGTCGCCAAGGCTGACTGCCTTCGCCACTACGTCGCGAATTTCAACTGGTGGACGGTGCGACGGAAGGAGGACGAGCCTCTTCCCGAGAAATTTGTGCCATGGCGCGATATATTCTCGCAACCACCAGCCTTTCCTCCTTCCCAAGATCATCCACTATTCCCGATCTGGAAAGCTCCGCAAAACCGGCGTCTATCATTGCGTCGGAAATCGTAATTTCGTCATTCGCATCCATAGCGTTTCACCTTTGTTTGGCGAAACGCACCTACATCCTGTCAAAAGCTACCCTGTCTGTACCAAAATGGGTCTATAGTCCGCTTTTGTCAAGTATATAAATGCGAATAACAGTCAAGGACTATTTTCTATTCGTCATTCCGGGGCATCGCGAAGCGATGGGCCCGGAATCCAGCCCCAAGGGCAGAGCGTGCCGCTGGATTCCGGGTTCGCGCTTTCAGCGCGCCTCGGAATGACAAGGGGAGCCCGTAGCCCGGGTGAGCGAAGCGAAACCCGGGAACGATCTCGAGGCTGCCCCCGGATTTCGCGGAGCCTGTCATCGGGCGGCGCTTGGCGCCGACCCGTTGGCTCATCCGGGCCACGAGATTGGCCTGCTGCGCGAGCGCCCGGGAATGACGGTTATTGCGGCGGCGGGGGCAGGAACATGACCTCGTGGCGGGCCGACAGTTCGACCACCGCGTCCGGGACCTGCTCCTTCATCGAATGGATCGCCCAGAACAGGTCGTAGAGCTTGCGGGTCGGCGACACCCAGAAGAAGCACTTCACTGTTTGATCCTGCTTGTTGAAGATGCCGTGCGGCAGGCCCATCGGCAGGCGGATGACATCGCCCGGCTGCGCCACGAAATCCTTGCCGTCGAGCATGAGGTCGAGACGGCCCTCGAACAGGTAGATGAACTCATCCTGCGTCGGGTGGATATGCGGCGGCACGAAGGTGCCCGGCGGAAATGTCGCGTGCCAGGAGAACGAACTCTCGCACAAGGTCTTCGGCACATAGGTCTGGCCGAGAATATTCCACGAGATGCCTTCGATCCCGGTGCCGGCCTTGGTGATCCCGGCGGTCAGCGTCTGCATGTCATTACTCCGATGGTTCGTGGTCGATGGCGGCGCCGGGGCGGCGACGGGTGCGGCCGATGCCGCAGTGCGGTGATCCAGCCAGGCCTTCAGCGTCGCGGGGAGGATGCCGAACGGCAACGCGTTAATCCTTTCACGGAAACCTCAGGTCCCACTCTAGCACGCGGCTTTTCGCGCGAACGACAAACCGTGCATTGCAGTAAATAGTGCCAGCCGCCCGCTCCCATGCTCAAAGATAGTGCTTCACAGGGCAGATATTTTAAATCTAAAATATCTCCCTCAGAGTAGCCAGGTCAATGGTGGCCGGGCATAGTTCGGCAGCGGGCAAGCACAACCTTGCCCCGTCAATTCGGGAAGGGGTAGAGCAATGGCCAATAAATTGCTGATGTCGGTTGCCGCAGCCGCGATCATGGTCGCGAGCGGCGCGCAGGGCCCAGCCTTTGCGCAGGAAAAACTGAAAATCGGTGTCGTCACCACGCTGTCGGGCCCGGCCGCCGTGCTCGGCCAGCAGCTCCGCAACGGTCTGCAACTCGCGGTCAAGGACAATGGCGGCAAGCTCGGCGGCCGCGAAGTCGAACTCATCATCCAGGACGACGAGCTCAAGCCGGACGTCGCCGTCTCCAAGGCCAAGGCTCTGGTGGACCGCGACAAGGTCGATTTCGTCGTCGGCCCGATCTTCTCCAATATTCTCGTCGCGATCATGAAGCCGGTGACCGAAGGCGGCACCATCCTGATCTCCCCGAACGCCGGCACGTCGAACTTCGCCGGCAAGGACTGCAACCCGAACTTCTTCGTCACCTCCTATCAGAACGATCAGAACCACGAGGTGATGGGCAAGTATGCGCAGGATGCCGGCATCAAGAAGCCGTTCATCATGGCGCCGAACTATCCGGCCGGTAAGGACTCCTTGTCGGGCTTCAAGCGCTTCTACAAGGGCGAGCTCGCCGACGAAATCTATGTGCCGCTCAATCAGCTCGACTATTCGGCCGAACTGTCGAAGATCGCCGCTTCCGGCGCCGACGCGGTGTTCGTGTTCCTGCCCGGCGGCATGGGCGTGAATTTCGTCAAGCAGTTCCGCCAGGCCGGCCTCGCCGACAAGGTCAAGTTCCTCTCCGCCTTCACCGTCGATGAATCGACGCTACCGGCGCAGAAGGAAGCCGCGCTCGGCTTCTTCGGCGGCGCCAACTGGGCGCCCGATCTCGACAACCCGCAGAACAAGAAATTCGTCGCCGGCTACGAAAAGGAATATGGCGGCGCCATTCCCGGCTCCTACGCTTTCCAGGCCTACGACGCCGGCCTGCTGATCGACGGTGCGCTGAAGGCGACCGGCGGCAAGACCGACAACAAGGACGCGCTGCGGGCGGCCATGAAGAAGGCGCCGTTCACCTCGCTGCGAGGCAAGTTCAAGTTCGGCAACAACAACTATCCGATCCAGGACTTCTACCAGGTGAAGGTGGTGCAGGTCGGCGACAAGTTCGCCACCTCGATCGACAAGAAGGTGTTCACGGATTACCAGGATCCGCACGCCAAAGACTGTTCGATGAAGTAGGCTTTCTTCACCTCTCCCATAGGGAGAGGTCGGATTGCGAAGCAATCCGGGTGAGGGGTTAGGGACTATCGTTGTGTCACTTACCCCCTCACCCCAACCCTCTCCCCCAAGGGGAGAGGGGGCGCGCCGAGCAAGCCGCCGGCGCATCAATTCACCTCTGCCTTTATGCTCGGGGTGAGCAGGATTAGAAATAATGTCCTTCACCCTCTTCATTGTCCAAACGCTCAACGGCCTGCAGTTCGGCGTGCTGCTGTTCCTGATCGCGGCCGGGCTCACGCTCGTGTTCGGCGTCATGGACTTCATCAACCTCGCGCACGGCGTCCAGTACATGCTGGGCGCCTATCTCGCGGTGATGTTCTACGCGCTGACCGGCTCGTTCGTGCTGGCGCTGATCCTCGCGCTTATCGCGGCGCTGGCCTTCGGCCTGCTGCTCGAATTCACCGTGTTCCGCCATCTCTATGATCGCGACCATCTCGAACAGGTGATCGCCACCTTCGGCATCATCATTTTCCTCAATCAGGCGGTGAAGGTCGTCTGGGGCGCCGCGCCGCTCAACCTGCCGATCCCCGAGGCGCTGGCCGGCACCGTGCAACTGATGCCGGGCCTGGTCTATCCGGTGTGGCGGCTGGTCATCATCGCCTCCGGCCTCATCGTGGCGCTGATGCTGTACCTGCTGGTGTCGCGCACGCGCGTCGGCATGCTGGTGCGCGCCGGCGCCACCCATGCCCGCATCGTGTCGGCGCTCGGCGTCGATATCCGCCGCCTGTTCATGATCGTGTTCGGCTTCGGCACCATGCTCGCCGCATTCGCCGGCGTCATGATCGCGCCGATCCTGTCGGTCGAGCCCGGCATGGGCGACTCGGTGCTGATCCTCGCCTTCGTCGTCATCGTCATCGGCGGCATCGGCTCGATGCGCGGCGCCTTCATGGCGGCGCTGCTGATCGGCCTCGTCGATACGCTCGGCCGCTCCTTCATGATCGACATCCTGCGTCTCGTCATGCCGCCGTCGCCGGCGCGCACCGTGGGCCCGGCCATCGCCTCGATGCTGATCTACGTGCTGATGGCGCTGGTGCTGTACTTCCGGCCGGCCGGGCTGTTCCCCGCCAAGGGACGGTCGTGATGGGGCGCTCATGAGCATGCTCGCTCCCGCTATGCCGGTCCGCAGATCCGCGCGCACCGAGATCGCCGTGGCGGCGATCTTCATCGCGCTGGCGCTGGTGCCCTTCGCCGCCGCCTATGGCGCGCAGGGCTATATCCTCAGCCTGTTCGTCCGCGTCATGGTGTTCGCCATCGCGGCGCTGGCGGTGGATTTCCTCTGCGGCTTCGGCGGCCTCATCACCTTCGGCCATGCCGCCTTCATCGGCCTGGGCGCCTATACGGTGGCGATCGCCGGCGCGCATGGCGTCACCGACATGGCGATCACGCTGCCGCTGGCGATCCTGGTCAGCGCGCTGTTCGCCTATGTCACCGGCACGATCTGCCTGCGCACCAGCGGCGTCTACTTCATCATGATCACTTTGGCCTTCGGTCAGATGGCCTATTTCATCGCCGGCTCGCTGGCGCCTTACGGCGGCGACGACGGCATCACCTTGCCGGCGCGCTCGACCCTGTTCGGCCTCGCCGTGTTCAAGGACGACCGCGCGCTGTATTACGTCACGCTCGGCTTCCTCGCCGGCGCCTACTTCCTGCTGCGCGCCGTGGTCTATTCGCGCTTCGGCCGCGTGTTCCGCGGCGCGCGCGAGAACCCGACGCGCATGGCGACCATCGGCTTCGACGTGTTCCGCTATCAGCGCATCGGCTATGTGATCGCCGGCGCGCTCGGCGGCCTCGCCGGTTTCCTGCTCGCCAACGCCACCGAGTTCGTCAGCCCGGCCTACATGTCGTGGCAGCGCTCGGGCGAACTCATCATCATGGTGATCTTCGGCGGGCTGGGCACGCTGTACGGCGCCATTGTCGGCGCCGCGTCGTTCCTGCTGCTGGAGGAAGTGCTGGCCGGCTTCACCGAGAACTGGAAGCTGATCTTCGGCCCGCTGCTGGTGCTGATCGTGCTGTTCGCTCGCGGCGGCATGGTCGGCCTCGTCACCTCGATCAAGGCGAGGCTCACCCGTGGCTGACGCCGTCCTGCTGATCGAGAACCTGCGCAAGCGCTTCGGCGGCCTCGTCGTCACCGACGGCGTCACGCTCGAGATCGGCCCCGGCGAACTGCACGCCGTCATCGGCCCCAACGGCGCCGGCAAGACCACGCTGATCCATCAGATCTCCGGCACGCTCACGCCCGACGGCGGCCGCATGCTGCTCAACGGCGCCGACATCATGCCGCTGCCGCCAAACGAGCGCGCCAGGCTCGGCCTCGCCCGCTCGTTCCAGATCACCTCGGTGCTGCCGCGCTTCTCGGCGCTGGAGAATGTCGCGCTCGCCGTGCAGGCGCGCTCCGGCTCGAGCTACCGCTTCCTGCGCCCCGCCGCGCGCGAAGCCGAACTCAACGATCAGGCCATGGCCGCGCTCACCGAAGTCAGCCTCGATCACCGCGCCGATATCGTCGCCGCGCATCTGTCGCATGGCGAGAAGCGGGCGCTGGAGCTGGCGATCGCGCTGGCGCTGGAGCCGAAGCTGCTGCTGCTCGACGAGCCGATGGCCGGCACCGGCCCGGAGGAGTCGGAGCGCATCGTCGCCGTGCTCAAGAAACTCAAGGGCCGCTTCGCCATGCTGCTGGTCGAGCACGACATGGACGCGGTGTTCGCGCTGGCCGACAAAATTTCGGTGCTGGTCTATGGCCGCGTGCTGGCGAGCGGCACGCCGCATGAAGTGCGCAACGATCCGGCGGTGACGGAAGCCTATCTCGGCGAGGAGCTCGAATAATGCTCCGCGTCGAGAACCTCGCCGCCTCCTACGGCCCCGCCCAGGTGCTGTTCGACATCTCGTTCTCCGTCAATGACGGCGAGGTGGTGACGCTGATCGGCCGCAACGGCATGGGCAAGACCACCACCATCTTCACGCTGATGGGGCTGGTGCCGCCGCAGGCCGGCACCGCCAGCTTCGACGGCAAGAAGCTGCTCGGCCTGCCGCCCTATTCCATCGCGCAGACCGGCATCGGCCTGGTGCCGGAAGGCCGCCAGATTTTCCCGACGCTCAGCGTCGAGGAGAACCTGATCGCCACCAACGCCGCGCGGTTCGGCGCGCCGCAATGGACGCTCAAGCGCGTTTACGAGCTGTTCCCCTCGCTCGCCTCGCGCAAGAGCAACATGGGCAACCAGTTGTCCGGCGGCGAGCAGCAGATGCTGGCGATCGGCCGCGCGCTGATGACCAATCCGAAGCTGCTGATTCTCGATGAGGCGACCGAAGGCCTCGCGCCGAAGATCCGCACCGAAATCTGGCACTGCCTGATGCTGCTCAAGAAGCAGGGCCAGGCGATTCTCGTCGTCGACAAGCACATCAGCGCGCTGATGAAGATCGCCGACCGCCATGTGGTGATCGAGAAAGGCCGCACGGTGTGGAGCGGCACCTCGGCCGAGCTCGCCGCCGACACCAGCGTGCGGCAGCGCTATTTGCAGGTGTGATTCTTCCACCGCTCACCCCCGCGAAAGCGGGGATGCAGAGGCGACACGCACTTTTTCATACTATAAGAGAAGACTGGATCCCCGCTTTCGCGGGATGAGCGGAGTATGACGCCATGTCCGACGGCCAAGTCCACCTCACCCGCAACGGCAATGTGGCGACCATCCTGTTCGACCGGCCGCAGGCGCGCAACGCCATGACCTGGGCGATGTATGAGGGGCTGGCCGCGGCCTGCGCGGAACTCGCCACGGACGACAGCATCCGCGTCACCGTGCTGCGCGGCGCCGGCGGCAAGGCCTTCATCGCCGGCACCGACATCGCGCAATTCCTCCAGTTCTCGAAACCCGAGCAGGGCAGCGAGTATGAGGAGAAGATGGAGCGCTATCTGACCGCGCTCGAATCCCTGCCGATGCCGACTCTGGCGGTGGTCGAGGGCTGGGCCATCGGCGGCGGGCTGGCCATCGCCGCCTGCTGCGACCTGCGCATCGCCACGCCGGGCACGAAGTTCGGCGTGCCGATCGCGCGCACGCTCGGCAACTGTCTGTCGGTCGCCAATTACGCGCGGCTGGTCGCCGGCATCGGCGCGGCGCGCACCAAGCGCATGATGCTGATGGCCGAGAACGTGCCGGCGGAAGACGCGCTGGCCGCCGGCTTCCTGATGGATGTCGTCGAGCCGGCCGCGCTCGATGCCCGCATCGAGGCCATCTGCACGCACCTTGCCGCCAACGCGCCGGTGACCATGCGCGTCACCAAGGAAGCGATCCGCCGGCTGCAGCATGCCGGCCTGCCCGACGGCGACGACCTCGTGCGCGCGGCCTATGGCAGCGAAGATTTCCGCGAAGGCGTCAAGGCCTTCGTCGAAAAGCGCCCGCCGCAGTGGAAGGGAAAATGAGTCACGTCATTCCGGGGCACGCCGCAGGCGTAAAACCGGAATCCAGTGTCATGGACAGGCGGTAATGGCTGGATTTTGGATCGCCGCTTTGCGGCGTCCGGAATGACGATGAACCTCCAGCCGCTGAGGCGCGCTAGTCCGCGGCCGCGGCCGCCAGCCGCGGCGTTGCGCGCAGGATGCCGCGCTTCGGCGCGAGCAGGAACGCCAGCGCGAAGAACAGAGCCTGGATCAGCACGATGCAGGCGCCGGTCGCGCCATCGATGTGGAAGCTGACGACGGTGCCGAGCGCGGCCGAGGTCACCGCGACCGCGGTGGCGATGACCAGCATGCGCTCGAAACTGTCGGTCAGCAGATAAGCGGTGGCGCCGGGCGCGATCAGCATGGCGATGACCAGGATGATGCCGACCGCCTTGAGCGAGGCGACGATGGTCAGCGACAGCAGGATCAGCAGCCCGTAATGCAGCCAGGCCACCGGCAGGCCGATCGAGCGGGCATGATTGGGATCGAAGCAGTACAGCAGCAGATCGCGGCGCTTGACCAGCACGACCAGAAGTGTGCCGCCGGCGATCACCGCCGCCTCGATGAGATCGCGCACGGTCACGCCGAGCACATTGCCGAACAGGATGTGCAGGAGGTGCAACTCGGTCTCGACCTTGGTGAAGATAACGAGGCCCAGGCCGAACATGCCGGAGAACACGATGCCCATCACCGTGTCTTCCTTGACGCGGCTGTTCTCCTTCAGATAGCCGGTGAGTGTCGCGCAGGACAGGCCGGCGGCGAAGGCGCCGAGCGCCAGCGGCAGCCCGAGCACATAGGCAATGACCAGCCCGGGCAGTACGGCGTGCGAGATGGCGTCGCCCATCAGCGACCAGCCCTTCAGCACCAGATAGCAGGACAACACGGCGCAGACCGCGGCCACGACCACCGACACGACGAGTGCGCGCTGCATAAACGGGTACGACAGCGGCGTCACGAGCCAGTCGAATGCGGCCATCATGCCGATGCCTCCGCCGCGACCTGTTGCCGGCGCCGGGCGGCGAGCACGCCGTGCTTCGGCGCCAGATAGAAGGCGGCCAAGAACAGCACGGTCTGCAGCGTGACGATGACGCCGCCGGTGGCGCCATCGAGAAAGTAGCTGATATAGGCGCCTACGAAGCTGGTGCCGACGCCAAGGCCGATGCTGATGAGGATCAGCCGGCCGAAACGGTCGGTCAGCAGATAGGCCGTGGCGCCTGGCGTCACCACCATGGCGATGACGAGGCAGGCGCCGACCGTCTGCAATGCCGCCACGGTGCAGGCGCTGAGCAACGTAAAGAACACGATCTTGAGCCGGCGCGTGTCGATGCCGACGCCGCGGGCGTGGTTCTCGTCGAAGAAAGTGACCATCAGGTCCTTCCAGATGAAGGCCATGACCAGAAACGACACGCCGGCGATGATGGCGACCTGCACGACGTCCTCGTCGGAGATCGCCAGGATGTTGCCGAGCACGATGCTCTGCACGCTCACCGAGGTCGGCCAGATCGACGCCATCAGCAGACCGAGCGCGAACAAGGTCGTGAAGACGAGGCCGATGACGGCATCCTCGCGCAGCCGCGACTTGAGCTTGACGAACTGCATCGCCGCCGCCGCGAGCAGGCCGGCGAAAAAGGCGCCGACGGCGAAAGGCGCGCCAAGGATATAGGCGCCGGCGACGCCGGGCACGATCGAATGGGCCAGCGCATCGCCCATCAGCGACCAGCCCTTGAGCATCAGATAGGCCGACAGGAAGGCGCAGACGCCGCCAACCAGCGCGCTCACCCACATGGCCTTGAGCATATAGCCGTAGCTGAACGGCACCAGCAACTCGGCGAGCAGCCCGCCTTCGCTCATGGCTTGCCCTCGCCGCCCTGCTGCCGGCTCTGCTTGTCGCCGTAGAACACCAGCGGCCGCTCGTCGTCGCTGAGCACGGTGAGATGACGGGTGTCGTCGTCGTCATGCAGCGAGGCGCCGCCGAGCCGGAAATTGCGCAGCACGCCGCCGAAGGCGCGCTCGAGATTGGCCTGGGTGAAGGTCTCCGCGGTCGGGCCGGCGGCCAGCACGGTGCGGTTGATGAGCACGACGTGATCGCAGAATTCCGGCACGCTGCCGAGATTGTGCGTCGAGACCAGCATGAGGTGGCCGGCCGCCTTGAGTTCGCGCAGCAATTCGATGATGGCCATCTCGGTCTTGACGTCAACGCCGGTGAAGGGCTCGTCGAGCAGGATGATGCGACCCTCCTGCGCCAGCGCCCGGGCGAGAAACACGCGCTTCTTCTGGCCGCCGGACAGTTCGCCAATCTGGCGGTGGCGATATTCGCTCATGCCGACGCGCGCCAGCGCCTCGTCCACCTTGTCGCGATCGACGCGCGAGGGCATGCGCAGGAAGTTCATGTGGCCGTAGCGTCCCATCATCACCACGGTTTCCACCAGCACCGGGAAATTCCAGTCCACGTCCTCGCTCTGCGGCACATAGGCGACGATGTTCCTGCGGATCGCGGCCTCGACCGGCAGGCCGCACAACCTCACCTCGCCGGCCACCGGCTTCACGAAACCCATGATGGCCTTGAAGATGGTGGACTTGCCGCTGCCGTTGACGCCGACCAGCGCGCAGATCGAACCGGGATCGAGATCGAACGAAGCGTTGTTCACCGCGGTGAAGCCGTTGGCGTAGGTCACGGTGACGTCGCGCACCGAGATGCTGGCGCCGGGGGCGGACGGCAAGGGCGCGGCGGCGATGGCGGCGGGATGCGCGGTCATCGGCCGAACCCTTTGGCGACGGTCTCGACCGTCACCTTGAGAAGATCGAGATAGGTCGGCACCGGCCCGTCCGCGGCGCTGAGCGAGTCGACATAGAGCACGCCGCCATAACGCGCGCCGGTTTCCCTGGCGACCTGTTTGGCGGCGCGATCCGAGATGGTGCTTTCGCTGAACACGACGGGGATCTTGTTCTTGCGGACGAGGTCGATGACCTTGCGCACCTGCTTCGGCGTGCCCTGCTCGTCGGCATTGATCGGCCAGAGATAGGCTTCCTTCATGCCGTAGTCGCGGGCGAGATAACTGAAGGCGCCTTCGCTCGTCACCAGCCAGCGCTGGCCCTCGGGAATTGCCGCAAGCCGCTGGCGCAGCGGCTCGTCGAGCGCCTTGATCTTCGCGGCATAGCTCGTGGCATTGCGGTTGTAGCTCTCGGCATTGGCCGGATCGTATTTGACCAGCGCCTTGCGGATGTTCTCGACATAGATCAGCGCGTTGCGCGGCGACATCCAGGCGTGCGGATTGGGCTTGCCGCTGTAGGGCCCTTCGCCAATGCCCATCGGCTCGACGCCTTCGGTGACGGTGACACCCGGCACATCCTTGACGTTCTCGAAGAAGCGTTCGAACCAGCGCTCGAGATTGAGGCCGTTCCACAGGACGAGGCTCGCCTCCTGCGCGCGCACGATGTCATGCGGCGTCGGCTGGTAGTCGTGGATCTCGGCGCCAGGCTTGGTGATGGATTCCACCACGGCTTTGTCGCCGGCGACGTTCTGCGCGATGTCCTGGATGACGGTGAAGGTCGTCACCACGCGGAACGGCTTGGCGCCTTGCGCGGGGGCCGGCGCGACAAGGCCGGCGCCGGCCAGGCCGAGCGCGGCCAGCAGCAGTCCTCGACGACAAAAACGCAGGCGCATTGGCACTCTCCGGCCGGGTTCGCACCGGCAATTCCTGCAATTGCAAATCAGTTGCAAAAATTCTGGGCCCGCGCTCCGACAAAGTCAATCTTTTTGCGAATGACTTGCAACTAGCCGCGGCTTAACCGGCCTCGGGCTGGAATGGCCGGAGCATGCTGACGCCCCTCCCCTGTAAGCGGCCGCACATCTTTTATGGTCCGCGACCACACATGATCGCTTTGCCACCGCGCGGGGCGAGGAGGTTGACCCGAGCCCCGGCCCATCTCCGGCCATTTCGTGATGCTTCGCTCCCTGCGGCGCCTTCGGGCCGGCCCGTTCATGACGCCGGTCAGAAGCGACACACCGCGTCACCGGCACGCGCGACGCCTGTGCATCGGTGCAAGCGCCGCGCAAACCCGCGCGTCTGTTCCCGACCGATGCGACAACAGCCGCGCGCTTTTTCCGGAACGGCGTTTTTTTCCGCAACGCGACGTCATGACCACGGCGGGCGATCTGCTCTGAAAGCGGCTGAAAGAACGCTGAAGCTTTCTGATATTTTCAGTTCGATGTTTTAGTTTAGGATATTTCCGCTATGCGTGGCCGCTTCGGCGGTCCGGAGCCCGCGGACGGGAGTTATGGTTTTTCGTTTTGACGGGTTTGAACTGGATCGGCAGCGGGCCGAGTTGCGCGGCCCGGATGGCGGCGTGCTCAAGCTCCGTCCGAAGGCATTCGAGATGCTGCAATATCTCGTCGACAATGCCGGCCGCGTCCTCACCAAGCAGGAACTGATGGAGGCGATCTGGCCGAAGATTTATGTCGGCGAAGACAGCCTGTTCCAATGCATTCGTGAAATCCGCACCGCGCTCGGCGACGACCGCCGTCAGATCGTCAAGCTGGCCACCGGCGGTGGCTATCTTTTCACGTCCGATGTGACTCGGCATGCGCCGGGACCGCCGGCCGCACCCGGCAAGCGAGCTGCGGCTCGACCGTCCGCGTCAGCGGCCTCGGCGCAGAAGCAGCCGCAAACGATCTTCGGTCTGCGCCGGACGGTCGCGATCGCGGCCGGGATCGCCGGCCTCTGCGGAGTCGTCGTGCTTGGCGCCGCCGCCCTGACTTTGAAACCGGCTTCGGTCGATGAGCGGCCGCTCGTCGCCCTGAACGCCATTACCGACTCCGCGGGAGACGGCACCGGCACGGCGATGGCAGCCGAAGTCACCGCCCGCCTCACCGACGGATTCACCGGGATTGCCAATATCAGCCTGATCGCGCCGCGATCCGGAGCGCCCGGCGCCGCGCCCGCGTCCGCGACCGCCTCCCCGGACTACGAACTCAGCGGCGAACTGCAACGCAGCGACAACACCTGGACATTACGCGCGCGCCTGGTGAAGGCGAGCACCGGCGAGGTGCAATCGGCCGCCACGGTCTCGGTCAGCACCGAGGGGCTGGATGCCGATGTGCAGCAATCGAGGCTCGCGGCCGGTGTCGGCCACCCGCTGGCGCGCCGCCTGAACGAACTGCTGGACCAGAGGTCCACCGGGCAAGACCGGATGACCGGCGGCAGCGCCAAGGTCGTCATCGAGCAGGCGGTCGCCTCGATCTACCAGACGACTCGCGAGCGTTTCGGTATGGCGCAAACGCTGTTGCAGAACGCACTCACCGACGATCCCGACAATGTCGATGTCGCTGTCGCGCTCGCCGCGCTGCAGATGCGCGGCATCCAGATGGTCTGGTACACGCCCGACGAAGCCGTCGCGGCCGAGGAAAAGGCCCACGCCACGCTCGCGCGCGCCATCCGCGCCAGGCCCAACTCGATCGCCGTGCTCGAAACCTATTGCCGATTTCTCAGCGCGACCAATCATTTCGCGGACAGCCTTGTAACCTGCGCGCGGACGCTCGGCTTCGATCCGTGGAACGGCCTCGCGTACTTTCTGGTCGGGCTCGGCCAGTTGCATCTCGGCCGGTTCGAGGATGCGCTGGCGACGTTCAAGCTGGCCGATCGCTATGACACGCCGCCGGTGTCGCGCTGGACCTGGCTGGTGGGCGCGGGCTGGGCGCAGCTCGTGCTCGGCGATGCGGAGAAGGCCCTGCCCTGGCTGCAGCGCTCCATCGCCATTACCCCGGCCACCGGCCGCACGCATATGCTGCTCGCCGCGGCCTATCAGCAACTGGGGCGTACCGAGGAGGCAAAGGCGGCGATGCAGCAAGGGCTGAAACTGCGGCCCGGCACCACGGCGCTGACCGTTGCCCCGCCGATGAAAAACACCAGCCCGCTTTTCAGGGCGTCGTCGGACCGGCAGATTGCGTTCATGATCGCGGCGGGGCTGCCGGAGAAATAGCTTTCGCCGCGGGCGTGAGCTTGCCCTGCCGCAACAGATCGGCCGCCTGCGCCGCCGACACCGGCGGACTGAAGTAATACCCCTGCACCAACTGGCAGCCGGCCGCCGTGACCAGACCGAGCTGAAGCTCATTCTCGACGCCTTCAGCCACAATGGGAATGCCAAGTTCGCGCCCGAGGCTGATGGCGGCGCGGACGATGGCGATGTCGCCGGAGCCGGCTTTGATGTCGTGGATGAACTCCTGCGCGATCTTAATGTGATCGACGCGATAGCTGCGCAGGTAAGCGAGCGATGAATATCCCGTGCCAAAATCGTCGATGGCGATAGGCACACCGAGCGCCCGCAATCGGTCGATGATTTCATGATGACGATGGGTCGTTTCCATCAGCACCGACTCCGTAAGCTCGATTTCGATAGCCTGCGGCTCGATCGCCCAGAGCCGCAATTTTTCGCACAGTTCGCGATCGAATTCGCTGAGGCCGCGCAATTGCCCTCCCGAAACGTTGAACGAAACGGGGGGCGGATTGAGTCCCGCGGCACGCCATTCGCTGATCTGCCGACACACCGCGTCGACGACCCAGGCGCCGAGACGCTGGATGGTGCCGTTGCTTTCCGCGATCGGGATGAAGCGCGCCGGCGTGATGGGCCCGTATTTCGGATGGGTCCAGCGCGCCAGCGCCTCCAATCCGACAATCCGGCCTGTCGCGATCTCCACCTGCGGCTGAAATTCGAGATTCAATTCGCCGCGTTCAAGCGCCCGCTGCAGATCGCCGCCCAGTATGACACGCTCGATGGTCGCGGCATCCAGCTCTTCCGAATGGAAATGAAACTGGTTGCGGCCGAGATCCTTGGCCCGGTACAGGGCAAGATCGACCTGTTTGATCAGTTCCTCGGGTCCCGACACTTCCGCGGTATAAACGGCAATTCCGATGCTGGCGGTGATGTGCACTTCGGTGCCCAGATTATAGGGCTCGGCCAGCTCCTTGATGACGCGCGCCGCCAGAGCGCCGGCATCCGACGGTTCGCTGATGCCGACCTGCAGCATCGCGAACTCGTCGCCGCCAAATCGCGCGATCATGTCGCCATTCTTGCGGCGCAGCCGGCGCAAACGGTCGGCCACTGCCCTGAGCAACTCATCCCCTTTCGGGTGGCCCAGCACATCGTTGATGTCCTTGAAACGATCGAGATCGAGGTAATGGATCGCAAAGGCCGGACCGCCGCGGCGCGCCGCGATAAAGGCGCGCTCAAGCTCCGCCATGAAGGACCTCCGATTCGGAAGGCCGGTTACGGGGTCGAAGGACGACACTTGCTCGAGCCGCGCCGCGGCCGCCTTGCGCTCGCTGATGTCGACCAGCAGCCCCTCGATCTCCAGAAGCTTGCCGTCCGGGCCATAGTGCCCGCGGGTCCGATCCTCGAACCAGACGTAGCGGCCGTCGGCCGCACGCAAACGCCGCTCGGACGCCACCTCCGCGACCCGGCCGGCCGCCAGTTCCTTGATGTTCGTCAGGGCGCCTGGCCGGTCGTCCGGATGAAAGAGGTCGAGATAACGCGCCGGCGTCGCCGCCAGATCGCGCGCGTCGTAACCGTAACGGCCGGCGTTGCGCGAAACATAGAGGAGCGGATAAGGCGGATCTCCGCCGATCCTGTAAAGCAGCACCGGGCTGTGCTGGATGACCCGGCTGATGTCCAAAAACTCGTGATGGTCGCGCGCGCGCTCGAGCGCGGCGCCGATCATTTGCGCCAGCAACTTCAGGACATAGACCTCGAGCTCCGACCACGCGCGTTCTGCCTCGCAGTCTTCCAGGGCGACCTCGCCGTAACGTCCGGCGCCGCTGAACACGGGCGTCATCAGCATCGACTTGACGCCCATCGCGGCCATTGATTCATTGAGAGGCGCGTCGGCCTGGCTGGCGAGGAGGGCGTTCATCTCGCCCTTGCCAAGCGACTGCGCCAACGCATAAGCGGCGCCATCGGTCGCGCTTGGGGTTGCCGGGGAAAGACCGGGAGTCTTCCACTGGTAGCTTAACGTCGGCTCCGCACCCTCTGCGGTCTGTCGCGGATCTTCATATATCCGGATACGGCTCACGCCACAGACGGTGCCGATCCGCGCGAGTATTGCGGGAATCAGGGCGTCGGGCGCGGGCGCCTGCAGCAGTTCGATTGCACATTCGGCCAGCGCCCGGCTGACGCCGCCGGTGCCGATCGAATCAGCGGCGCCGGGCCCGGGAAGGCTATCGTCGAATGTTGCCATCGATTACTGCCGCCGCTTTGCCGTCCGTACTTCGCGCAGAACCGTCGGCGGCGGCATTGATCAGCGTCAACGTGGACGGACAAGGCGGTACCACGCAACGGAAGAGCCGCGCGCGGCGAATGGCAACATCATACTGTTTGCGACAGCGCGCCACGAAAACCGCTGCTTCGATCGCCGCTATTTGATCGACATGTTCCAGCGAACTGGACCGGGCTCGGGTCCGTCAGATCGACGCCCGACCGGAAGGGCAGAAACAGATTCCAGCGGCCCGGCAGGGATTGCGCCGGCGTCCGCTCGTCTCACCGACGATAGGCGGCAGCCGATCGGCCCGCGGAACGCGCCGTGCCAGGCGAAGACGGTTATGCCGTCGCAGTCGCACTCGTTATCGCGTCAAGCCGGCGCGTTGTCCCTCAGGCGACCTGGCTCCGGCGGACTTGCAACGCTGCTCGAAAACGAAGAGCCGGATCGCCGACGACAGATTGCCGTGCTGACGTTCGGCATCGATGCGGGCAACCAGTTGCGACAGATGCAGCCCGAGATCGCGGGCAATCTGACGCAACTCCTGCCAGAACACGTCCTCGAGACTGACGCTGGTCTTGTGACGTCCCACGACGATGGAACGCTTGAGCACGCGGGAACGCAAATAGCCGCTGTTCTCGTGGTTCGACAATCTCTGAAGGGAGCGCGATGACGCCCCGTCGCGAGGACCGTCAGCATGGCGCGTTAGTTTTTCAGTCATGGCTTGCCTCGACTGATTGCACCTCATTTTAAGTATTATAGCACGACATATCCTTCAGGTTGTAGTCTTTTTTCGCATTCCGACGACAACGGAGAAAACACTGCAGATGAAATCTGGCCACCGGCAAATAGTACGAGAGCACCAGTCACGGTGCGCTACCGCCCAGCGCGAACGCCAGAAGCCTTATTCACCGCTCCACTTTCTTTTTCTTGACCGCCAGCGCTTCGGCGCGGCTATTGCTCGGCACGCCGTTGCGCGATTGCGGTGTAGCCGGTGCTACCGAGCGGCCGCCGATCCGGTCCGCGATCCAGCGCTGATAGGACGACACCCGGGTATAGACGCCGTATTTGTTCGGCTCGCCGCAGCCCTCGCCCCAGCTTACCACGCCGGCCTGATAGAAACCGCCATTGCCGTTGCCGACGACCAGCGGCCCGCCCGAGTCGCCCTGGCATGAATCCTTGCCGCCGGCGCGGAAGCCGGCGCACAACATCCCGGACGTAATGCCCCCGGCATAGGCGGTCGGCGCGTTGCAGGCCTCGTTCGACACGATCTGCAGGCTGACCCGCCGCAGCACGTTCTGCACGTCGCCGCCTTCCGCCGTATAGCCCCAGCCGATGGCGGTGGCCTGTTGCCCGCCTTCGGCGCGTTGGGCGAGTTCGGGCGGCAGCGGCTGCACCGTGGTGACGGCGGCGCGCTGCGTCAGTTGCAGCAGCGCGACGTCGTTCTCCTGCGAGACCGTGTCGTAGCCCTCATGCACGATGATGCGGCTCACGCCATAAATACGGCCACCGCTCGCAAGCTGGTTGCTGCCGCCATAGACCTGGACGTTCGCCGCCTGCTCCGGCTTGACGCAGTGCGCCGCCGTCAGCACCCAGTCGGCGGCGATGAACGAGCCGCCGCAGAAATGGCCGTCGCGCGGATTGGAATTTCGCACGCTGATCGAGGCCATGAACGGATAGGCCGTCGGCGGCGCCGCCTCGCCGCCCATGATGCGCGGCTTCAGCGCCAGCAGGCGCGTGCGGGACTGGAGATACTGCAGCGCGTCGCGCATCACCAGTGGCGTGTTGTTCTGCGCGGCGGCCGTCCGCGGATACAGCGAACGCGGGCCAAGTTGCAGCCCTTGCGCCGAGGGCGCGGCCGGCGCGGGGGGCGCGCCGGCAGAACGCGTCTGCGTCTGGCCCGGTGCGACGGCGGCCATGCGCGGCGCCGCCGGAGCCGTCAACGGCGGCACCGGCGGCTGCGCCACTTGCGGTCTGGCCTGCCGCGGCGGCTGCGGCTTGCCGGCCATGCGATCCTGAATCCACTGATACACCGGCGCAACGCGCGTATAGACGCCGAACTTCATCGGCCGGGCGCAGCCTTCACCCCAACTGACGATACCGGCCTGCACATAGCTGCCCTGCCGATCGCCGACCATCAGCGGCGCGCCGCCGCTGCCCTGGCAGGAGTCCTTGCCGCCTTCGGGAAAGCCGGCGCACATCATGCCGTCCTTCACCACGCCGGCGTAAGAGGCGATGCCGTTGCAGGTCTGGTTGCTGAAGATCTGCACGGAGACGCGCCGCAGCGCGTTCTGCACCTCGAAACCTTCCGGCGTCAGGCCCCAGCCGATGACGGTGCCGATGGCGGCAGCCGGCGCCAGCTTCTCG
The DNA here is from genome assembly GCA_017849615.1 of Pseudolabrys sp. Taxonomy (GTDB): domain Bacteria; phylum Pseudomonadota; class Alphaproteobacteria; order Rhizobiales; family Xanthobacteraceae; genus Pseudolabrys. The sequence continues at coordinate 19,440 of JAFIGS010000023.1, forward strand.
ACATTGGCCGGCGTCAGCAAGGGCAGCGTCTTGCCCTTGAACGGCGTGGCCAGGTGCAACAGCGCGACGTCGTTTTCCAGCGTGTCGTCGTCGAATTTTTCGTGAATAACGACGCGGTCGACCGCGTGGATGGCGCCGCCGCTCTCCAGATCGGCGCTGCCGCCATAGACGTGGATCTTCGCCGCCGAGTCCGGTGCGATACAGTGTGCGGCGGTCAGCACCCAGTTGGCGGCGATGAACGAGCCGCCGCAGAAATGCCCGACGCGCGGGTCCACACCCTTCAAACCGATGGAGGCAGCCCACGGATCGACGCCGGCGGGGGCCAACTGGCCGCCAATGACGCGCGACCTCACCGACAGGAGGCGCGTGCCGATGGCGATGCTCTGAATCGCGTCACGCATCGTCAGCGTGGTGTTGCTGTGGCTGGTTTGGACGGTCACTGGCGGATAGAGCAGCCGCGGGCCGAAATGCTGTTCGTATTGCGCGTGCGCCGGCGCGGCCGCGCAGGCGGCCATCGCCGCGAGCGCGGCAGAGAGGCTAAGTGCCCTATTGCGCGGCCGTGCGTACGCCGGTGACGCCATTGATCCAGTCCCGATATTTGCTGACATTGACGTAGACGCCCGGATAGCGCCTCTCGGTGCAGCCCGCGCCCCAGCTCACGATGCCGATCAGCACCGGCACGCCGCGTTCGTCATAGATAAACGAGGGGCCGCCGCTGTCGCCCTGGCAGGAGTCGGCAGCGCCGAGTCCGCCGCAGAGCATCCTGTCGGTGACGGCGCCGCCATAGGCTTCGTTGCATTTGTCGTTGCCGACCACCGGCACGATGGCGAGCAGCAGATTGCCGGAAATCGGGCTGCCGACATTGAAGGACGCGCTGCCCCAGCCGGTAATCAGCATGCGGTCGCCGTCGCGAAGTCCGATCGCGACCAATGTGTCGGAGGCGATGCTGACCGGCGTGCCGGGCAGCGGCTCGGAAAATTGCAGCAGCGCCAGATCGTTCTCGGGCACGCCTTGCGCCGTGATGCGATAGTCGGGATGCGGCAGGATGCGGGCCACGGGCGTGGATACGCCGTCGCGGTACAGAACATTGGTGCCGAACAGAATCTGCAGTTGTGCGGGCGCGAGCGGCGCGATCTGCGTCCGGCTATCCGTGCCCGTGGCCTCGGCCACGCAATGCGCCGCAGTCAGGACCCAGGCCGGCGCGATCAGAACGCCGCCGCAATAATGGCCGCGCTGCTGCGGCACGCCGGCGACCCCGATCGACACGACGTTGCTCTGCGCGCGGTCCGGCATCACGCTGGCCGTTCCGAGGAAGACCTGCTGCGGCTCGCCAGACCTGAGCTGTTCGACCCTTTGCTGGTATTGCCGCTCCACATTCGGCAGCGAGCGCAGGATGCTGTCCTGCGTTTGCGCGCGAACGCCGGCGACGAGCGCCAGCCCGATGGCGGCGGCCGCCAGACCTCGTGTGGCCGCGCCCGTCATTTTCCCGCTCCGCCATTAGCCGCGATGATGCTCTTGATCCAGGGCACGAAGTGCTGGACGTCGAGATAGGCGTTCATCTTGTCCACGACGGGTGGACACACCGCCGGCCACGACACCATGCCGCCCATATATTGCTGCCCCGATGCGTCGCGCATGATCACCGGGCCACCGCCAAAGCGGTAGCAGACGTCGTGATGCGCCGAGAGCGAGGAGGCGCAGAACACGCCGGCGCCCTTGAGCTTGGGAAAGTTGCCGGCGGAAAAGCAGGAGTCGCCGCGCACGGCGACCTGCAACAGCTGCTGCACCTCGCCCTTCTGCCGCGCCAGCAATGCCAGATTGGTGACGCCCCACCCCACGACGTGGCCGATATCGCCCTTCCGGCTCATCGGCGATGGCCCTTCCAGTTTGAGCGGCGGACCGAAACTCTGGCCGTTGGTATCGATCTTCAGAAGCGCAACATCGTTCTTCAGGGTCCGCGGATCGTACTGCGGATGCACCACGATCTTGCGGACCGCGACCTTGGGACCGGGCTGCGACAGGCGCGTCGTGTTGAACAGCGCGAAGACCTCCGGATCGATCGGCCAGCGCCGCGTCCAGGCGAAGGTGCAATGCGCGGCGGTCAGCACCCATTGCGGCGCGATCAGCGTGCCGACGCAGACATAGCCTTCCTGCGGCGGGCGCTGGTCTTCGACGAGCGCCACCAGGAACGGAAAGGTGCGCTCCGGCAGGATATCCAGCGCCTGTTCCGGCGGCGCGCCTTGATCGTGGCCGAGCGGCGTAATGACGCGGTCGTCGTGATTGTTGCCGTTGTGATTGCGCGTGCCGTCCGGATTGGGCCGCAAAGCCGGATTCGGCGGAAACACCGACGGCGCCTTGAAGGTCTCGTTGAGATTGCGAATGATGTCTTCCTCGCGGGTGATGCCGCGAGCGCGGTCAGGTGCGGTGAACAACGACGCGAGGACGGCAAGCATCCCCGTAGCCCGGATGAAGCGCAGCGAAATCCGGGGCCACGATCCCGGGTTTCGCTTCGCTCCACCCGGGCAACATGCAATGATCGTCACCATGACGTCCGCCTGTCGATGATGGTGACGCGGCGCTGCGAGGCGGCGGCGCGGGCTTTCACCTTGGTGGACTTGCGGGTGACCTTCGGCGCCGGGGCGGCGCCTGCTTCGCTGGTCGCCGCCGGCGCGGTCGTGGCGCCATGCGATGCTGCCGTCGCCGCGGCGGCCGCTCCATTGGGCTTGGCATTGCCGGCGACACCGGCGTTGTCGGTGATGCCCTTGTAGCGGATCAGCCGATATCCGTGCATCTCGCTCGGGCGATAGGTGCGCTCGCAGACGCCCTGACACAGAAAGCGCGTCGAGGATTCCAGCACGACAAAGGCGATGGCGGCGCCCTCGGCCATGCCGGTGAACAGCCGCACATGGCGTTGCGGCCAGTCGAAGGCGTCGCCCGGCCTGAGATCGGCGAGGCTGTCGAGATCGGTGGCGACATCGAGCAGCCCGGAGGTGCCGCGCTTGTCGATGCCCCAGGCCCGCGACACGAAACCGGAGCAATCGACGCCGGCGGAGTCGGCGAAGACACAGTAATTGAATTCGGCCTGGCGGCAGGTGCAGAGGTTGCCGGCCAGCGCGCCCCATTCGGTGCGGGTGCGGAAGGTGGCCGGCGTGTCATCGTCGCCCCAGCGATAGGGCATCGGGCCGATGGTGGTGCCGATCATGTCGCGGGTGAAGTTGCGCGGCCGCAGCCAGACATAGGAGCGCACCGGGTCGCAGCGGCTCTCGATGCCGGACCGCTCGAAGTTCTCGCGCTGCATCGTCCAGTTGACGGTGAGATAGGCGCGCGCATTCTCCAGCACCTTGGCGCGGGAAACCGGCGGCGCGGCGATGTCGATCTCAACAGGCGCGCCGGCGCCGTTGAACGGCGTCGAGTTGTCGCCCTGCACCGTGGTATCGACCGCGATCTCGCGCAATTTGCGCGACAGGCTCTTGAGTTCGGTGTCGCCCAGGCGGCGGTTGCCGGCGCGCGGCGGCGCGGCGAAATCGTATTCGTCGATCCTGACGCCCTCGACGGTCGAGCGCAGCACGCGCGCCTGTCCGCCGCCGGTAATGGCGATGAAATTGCGGGTGACCATCTCGAAGTTGTCGAGCGGCACATGAACGACGCCGGACAGCTTGCCGGCCTTGTCGAAGCGCTGCACCACGACGCGTACGGTGAGCGCCGGCTTCACCGCCACGATTTCCTCGCTGACGACATAGCGGTTGTCGCCGGTGCCGGTGGAAATCTCATAGGCCTGCGCCAACTGGCCGCCGGCGACCGAGCGCACGGTCAGCGGATGCGTGCCGTTCTGCCGCTCGTCATTGACGATCATTTCCTGCGCGCCGCGCCGCGTCAGCCGGCGCGCGCGGATCGACGGATCGGAACCGTTCGGCGTCGATTGCAACGTCGTGAAGGTGGCCGGATCGACATTGCGCTGGATGGTCGCCTGCGTGCGATGCGAGAAGTCGATCAGGCGGATCGCCGTCGGCAGGCCGACAATGTCCTCGGTATCGAAGCCCTCGGGGAATTTGGCGCGGCCGAGCACGCGGCCCTCGTCGTTGAAGAAAACGAGATCGTTGGCGAGCGGGCCGCGCACGGCCATCAGGCCGTCGCGGATCCACATGAACTGACCCGGCATCTGGCCGATCTGCTCCGGCGCGGTGCGGATCATGTTGAGCGTGTCGGGGTTCGGCTCGGCGGTCACCGGCGGCGGCAGCGCGCCGGGCGAACGCGGATCGTTCGGCGGCGGTGGCGGGCCGGCCGGGGCCTGCGCGCGGATCGCCGGTTCCTCGAATGGCGGTCTCGCCGGCCTGATCTGGCCGGGCTGCTGAAAGCGCTGCGTCGTCGAGACCGGAATGGTTGCCTGAACCGGCGGCGCTTTGGTTTCGCGGGCGGGCGCGGGCGCGAGCGCGCCGGGCGCAACGGCCATAACGAGCCCTATATAGAAAGCGGCCGACAACGCCGCGCGCTTCCTCATCGCAGATCCCCGGTAGTAAGTATGCACTGCAGATTGCGTGAGTGAATTATAGCGACCATTGCGTGCGACTGAATCGCCGAGCGGAATTAACGCTAACGGCCACGGTCAACCGGGCGTGCAAACGGACGCAGCATGTGCCGCGATGAGACGGCGCGCTGTCGGCACATCGACGGCAGCGGCAAGATCATGCCGATCCAGATCATCGCGGCGGCGGCAGCGACGGTGAGTGCTGCCGATGCGCGCCACAGGAAAGCCGTGACGCCATTGCCACCCTTCGACAGCGCGCGGCGGCTGCGGACCAGCAGCCACAGCAGGTTGAGGCGGCGGCTAGCCGCCCGAGCCCCGGGTGATCTCGCGGAACACGGTGCGTACGATGATCTTGATGTCGAGCCACAGCGACCAGGTCGCGATGTAGCGCAGATCGTAATCGAGCCGCTCGATCGCCGACAGCGCCACCGTGGTCTCGCCACGAAAGCCGCTGACCTGCGCCAGGCCCGTGACGCCCGGGCGCACGATATGGCGCTGGAAGTAGTATGGCGTGAGCTGCTCGTAGAGCATGCCGCCGGCCAGCATGCCGGGGACGTGCGGGCGAGGACCAACCAGCGACATGTCTCCTTTGAGCACGTTGATGAGCTGCGGCAGCTCATCGAGGCTCGACTTGCGCAGGATGCGGCCTATCCGCGTAACGCGCGGATCGTTGCCGACGGTCTGCTGCACGCCGCGCGCATCGCCGCGATCGGTGTACATCGTGCGAAACTTGAAAATCCAAAAGCGTCGATTGCGATAGCCGTAGCGCTTCTGCCGGAAGAAAACGGGGCCCGGCGACGTCGCCTTGATCGCGATGGCGATGCCGATGAAGAGCGGTGCGAATGCGATCAGGCCGAACAAGGCGCCGGCGATATCGATCGCGCGCTTGGCCGCGATCATCGCATTCGACGGCTCGGGCATGACGCGTGAAACGGGCTGCTGCGACCGATGCTGAATGGGGCGCGTCTGCAATCGCTGCAGCAGCGAATCGGAGCCACCAAGCGCCGCCGCGTCTCCGGAACGGCGCAGTTGATCCATCGGGATTGAAAAGTTCATCGGCGTCCTCTTTCTGCGCGTGCAGTGCAGCGAGAGTGAACGGGCAATGTGAAGACACTGGGGCACGCACGCGACAGCGGCTGTCATAATGTGTGTCAAATTGTGTGCAGACTGACTGCACTGGTGCCGCGACATGAGGCAGAGTTGCGCATGGAGGCCGTAAAACGGACCAAGTTTCGATCTTTCCTCAACAACTGCATGTCAGGGCGCGACGAATGCAGCGCGTCGCAAATGCGCGGCGGCTTTCTGGTGCTTAATTTGCTTGTCTGGGTGGTCATTCTCGCGAGCTTTGAACTTCTCTCGTAAATAATTCTCACCGGGCGCGGAACAACGACGCCATTCAAGCGTTCGCAACGTCAGCCGGGGGAATGTGCGTAACAACGTTGTATTGTGTGGTGGCGAACATGGTTCAGCTACGTATGATTCCATTGTGCCTGTTGCCGGCGTTCGTCCTGGGCGGCTGCGCTGCAAGCGAACAGGCGATTTATCAGGACACTCAGGTTTCGAGTTACGGCCCGCCCCCAGGCCGCGCCGCGGCCGGCCCCTATGTGCTGGGGCCAGGCGACAAGGTGCGTCTCAAGATCTATGGCGATGCCGAGGTGAACGGCGACTATGAGGTCAACAGCGCCGGCTTCGTGTCGATCCCGCTCGTCGGACAGGTCAGAGCCGCCGGCCTCTCCACGGCGCAACTCGAAAATGCGCTGAAGGCCCGCATGCACGGCAAGGTCGCCAACGATCCGAAGGTGAATGTCGAGATCGCGACCTATGCGTCATTCTATGTCCACGGCGAGGTCAAGAAGGCCGGCGTCTATCCATTCCAGCCCGGCATCACCGTCGCCGATGCCGTGGCGACCGCGGGCGGCCTCACCTACCGGGCCAACGAAGGCAAAGTGTTTTTGCGGCGCGCCGGGTCGCACGAAACGGTGATCGTCCCGCTCGAGGGCGCGGTGCGCGTCTATCCGGGCGACAATCTGCGGGTCGCAGAGCGTTACTTCTAGGCGCCATCCGTGCATCGCTCGATGGCGGCCAGGCGCCGACCTCATTCGCTTTTGTCCCGTTTGCTCGGAGGGACGTTTCTCGCCGTCTCGCTCGGCGCGGGACAGGCGCAGGCGCAACTCGTCATCGATCCGATACGCGAGATCGCTCCGCCCTGGAACGCGCTGCGCCCGTTTGAGTCAACGCCGCTGCCGGTTCTGTCCGAGCCAAAAACCCGCGATCCGGTGGCACCCGAAGATACGCCGGTGGCGACGCGCGTGCGCCCGGAATACGCGCCGCGCGGCATCCGCTTCGGCCCGTGGATGTATACGCCGACGCTGACGGCGGGCGCCTTTTATGACAGCAACGTCTTTTCGTCCTCGACCAACAAGCAGGCCGATTTCGCCAGCCGTTTCTCGGCCGGCCTGAGCGCGCAAAGTCTGTGGGAGCGGCACTCGCTCGATATGCGGCTGATCGCCGACACGACGAACTATCGCAGCAATACGAGCCTGAACTCGACCGATATCGACTTCAGCGCCAACGGGCGCATCGACATCGACCACAGCACGCAGGTGCTGGGCCGCTTCCAGGCCGCCTATCTGCATGACGAGATCGGATCGCTCACCTCCCCGACGGGCGCCATCGAGCCGACGCCTTATGGCTTCCTGTCCGGCGACGTGACCCTGCGCAAGCAGTTCGGCCGCATCACCACATCGGGCGGCGCGCGCGTCGACCGTTACGACTATGGCTCGGTGCGCGCCGCCGACGGCGCGACCATTAATCAGGATGCGCGCGACGGCGAGGTCTATACGGCGCACGGCCGCATCGACTATGCCTTCTCCGAAAAATCGGCGGTGTTCGCGGCGTTCGAGAACAACTGGCGGGAGCTGCGCGGCACGCCGACCACGTCGCTCAACTCGAACGGCTATCGCGCCCTGGCCGGCGTCAATCTCGAGTTGTCGCGGCTGATCCGGGGTGAGTTCGCGGCCGGCTATCTGCGTCAGAATTTCGCATCGGCTGCGATCGGCGACGTTTCCGGCCCGGCCTATCGCGCCACGCTCACCTGGCGCCCGACGCGGCAGATGGACGTGCATTTCAAGACCGAGCAGGTGGTCACGACCACGTCCGACACCAGCCCGACCGCCGCGCTCGCCTCATCGTATCAACTCGGCGCCGATTATGAACTCCGGCCCAACCTCATCCTCTCGCCCCTGCTGGTCTACGAGAAGGACAAATTCCAGGGTATGGACAGAAACGACAACGTCTACGCCGCCGAACTGCGTCTCAAGCACCTGATTAACAACTGGGCGTCGAGCTCGGTGTATTACCGGTACCTGCAGCGCGACAGCAGCGTCGCGATCAACAGCTACGACAAGCACGTCATCGGCTTCAACGCTTCCCTTCGATTTTGACGGCGACGGTCTCCGGCGCGGACGGCACCAGCCGATCGTAGGCGGCGACATACTTGCCGGCTTCCCGCGTCCAGCTAAAGGCGTGTTGCGCCAGCCGCGCCGCCTCGTCGGAACAGCGGGCGCGCAGCTCATCGTCCTGCATCAGCGTCGCGCAGGCGCGCGCCAGATCGGCCGGCGTGTCGCCCTCGGCATAGACACCCGCGCCGCCGAGCAGGCGCCGCGTCTCGAACAGCGGATAGGCGACGCTGGGGACGCCGAGCGCGCTGTATTCGAACACCTTGTTCATGCTGATCTTGTCGTTATAGGCATTCACCGGATCGGGGATAATGCCGATATCGAAGGTGTTGAGCTGGCGCAACAGATCCTTGCCGTTCAGGTAGCCGGTGAAGGTGACGAAATCGCCGAGGCCGCGGCTGTCCGCCAGCGCGCGCGCCGACGCGAGCGCCGGGCCGTCGCCGACGATGACGGCATGGAAATCGCGCTGGCCGTGATCACGAACGAGATGGTCGAGCGCCATCACCAGATGATCGACGCCGTCCTGATCGCCGATGACGCCGACATAACCGAGCACGAACTTCTCGCGGCGGCGCAGGCCGGGATCGGGCGGCAGACGATAGATGCGCGACTTGTCCGGGATGCTGTAGACGGTGACGACGTCCTTGGGGTCCCGGCCGCCGCGCGTGATCGCCAGCTCGCGATAGGTTTCGTTCGACGAGATCACGAGATCGGCCGACATGAAGGTCAGCCGCTCCGCCAGCAGCAAGGCGCGGTGGATGAGTCCCTTGCGGTTGAACTTGGCCTCGAACAGCTCGGGGCAGACATCGTGGTGATCGAACACGAAGCGTTTGCCCATCAGCTTGAACGGCAGGGCGACGAGGAAGATGAGATCCGGCGGATTGCAGCCCTGGATCACGGTGAAGCCGCGCTCGCGCCAGACGCGCCACAGCAGGCGGAATTCGTGGAACAGCGCGGCGGCATATTCGAACATGAAGGCGAAGCGCCCGCGCGCCTCGAGCGGCAGCGGATGCCGGTAAATGGCAATGCCGTCGAGCTCCTCGTAGAGCGAGGGATGACGCTCGTTTGTCGGGCAGATGACCGAAACGGTCCAGCCGGCCTGGCGCAACGCCAGCGCTTCCTGCCAGACGCGGCGATCCATCGGCACGGGCAGATTCTCAACGACAATGACGCACGACCTCTCGGCCATCGGGCTTCTCCGTATGTCTTGAAGTCAGGCGGCGGCGGGACGGCGCGACTTGAGCGCGACCGCGACCGCGGTGCGAAAGGCGCGGACGGGCAACTGCCGCGTTCCGACCAGCCAGACGCCAACGGCGAGCTTGCGCGCGAACTCGACGCCGATGCGCGGCTGCTGGCGAGCGTGGCGCGCCAGCGCGATGAGCCCGCCGCGATAATACTTCGGCCGCAGTTGCGGGGATTTATCGCGATGGCCGATGACCGGAGCAGGCACATACAGCGATTGCGCACTCGCCAGGTAGGCGCGCAGGGCGAACTCGGTATCCTCGCCGCCGCCGTTCACGGTGCCGACGCCGAGCGTCTCGTCGAAGACCGCGGCGGAGCGCAGCACATGCCCGCGCACGAACATCGTGTTCGACGACACTTCGCGAACGACGTCGCGCGCCGTGGCGCGCCCGGCGCGGTCGGCCAGCGCGATCGGCACCGGCGCCGACGAATATTTGCTGAACCACAGCCCCAGCTTCGATTCGGTAGCGAAAGAACGCGTGATGGACTCGAGCACGCCCGCGGGATACCAGCAATCGTCGTCGGGAAAGCCGACGACGGTCGTCGAATCGATCATGCCGTTGGACTTGGCATAGGTCAGCAACAGGTTGCGCGCCGCCGATAGCGACATCGCTTCGGTGCACGGAATCGCCTGCACGAAAGCCGGCAGACTCCGGCTCAGCGCCCAATAGCGATACTCGGGGCACCTTTGCAGCAGCAGAAGAATTCCGATCGACACGCGCGTATCGAGAACCGCGGCGGCCTGCTCGACGCTGCGCACCATGCGCTCGAGCACATCGATACGTCCGGATTCGACATCCGACGTTGAAATGAGAACAAGTTTCATCTTACGCCCCAATGACTGTCTGCAACACCGCCGTTGCAACCGGCTGCGGTGCAATGTCTATGGCGGCACATTGCGGCACAAATAGTAACGTCAGCAGATCGACGACTCCGTTGCACGAAAACAACTTGTTCCGACTCGCGCGTTTGCACATTGCATCGGCACATGCAGCAAGCGACATGATGAAAATACGCGCAACACCATCACCTATGTAACGTCACGCAATTGCCGCGCCTTCGACGCATTTGGTTTTCATGCTGCATCGCAGGAACGGTTCAGTCGCTCTGTTGTTGAGCATCGATATTTTGCGTCGCGCAGCCGGCGTGAGCCGTTCTCTCGGAAGGGCGCGCCCTCGCGTCGTATGATCAGAGGCCGGACGAGCTCCCGGAGAAATTTTTGATGCTTCAGCACGTCTCGGTGTCAAACGCACGGAACGAGAAACGCGATTCGCCGCCGCCTCCGCCGGAGGTCATGGCAAACTACACACAGCACATCCGCGAAAGCCTGCGCGTACTCAAGCGCCGGCGCGGCGTCATCGCCTTGACGACGCTGGCGTTCGTCGCGGCGGCGATGCTGTTCGTCACGCTGGCCGCGCCCCGCTACACGGCCACTGCCACCGTATTGATCGAGCCGCGCCGCTCCAGCGTCGCCGACAATGACGGCAACCAGCAGAAAGGCTCCAGCCCGACCAGCGACGAGGCAACGGTGAACAGCCAGGCGGTCTTGCTGCAGTCCCAGGGCGTTCTGCGCCGCGTCGTCGATCAGCTCAATCTCGGTGAAGACGACGAATTCGGCCGCCGCACCAGCCTGCTCGCTCCGATCATGGGGCTGTTCTCCCCGTCGCGCCCGGCGCTCGCCGAGCTGGATGCGCGAGACCTCGCGGCCACGAAGGCGGTCAATTATCTCGGCGCCAGCCGGCTGAAGGTGGCGCGCGACGGCTCCACCTTCGTGATCAATATCGACGCCACCTCGGAAAACCCCGAGAAGGCCGCCAGAATCGCCAACGCGGTGACCAACGCCTATTTCACGGAGCAGGTGCAGAGCAAGCTCGACACGCGCAAGATCGCCACCACATGGTTCGACCAGCAACTTCAGACGCTCAGAACCAAGGTTCAGGAGTCCGATCGCGCCGTCGAGGATTATCGCGCCAAGAACAACCTGACCGTCACGCAGGGCGTCACCGTCAACGACCAGCAACTCACCGATCTCAACAACAAGCTGGTCGAGGCGCATGTGCAAACGGCCGAAGCCCGCGCGCGATTCGAGCAGGTCGAGAGCATTGCCAAGACCAAGGGCGACCCCGGCACCATCGCGCAGGCGCTCTCCTCGGACGTCATCACGCGGCTGCGCACGCAGTACGCGGACGTGACCAAGACGCTTGCCGACGTCTCGAGCAAGTATGGCCCGCAGCACCCTCTGGTGATGAACGCCAAGGCGCAATTGCGCGAGACCAAGAGATTGATCGACGAAGAGGTGCGCCGGATTCTCGAAAGCACCCGCCAGGCCTACACCGTCGCCCGGTCCCGCGAGGATGCGCTCACGCGCAGCCTGGCGAACATGAAGACGACATCGAACGAATCCGGTCTCGAGCAGGTTCGCCTGCGCGAGCTGCAGCGCGAGGCCGACGCCACGCGCACGCTCTACGAGACATTCCTCGCCCGATACAAGGAGACGAGAGCGCAGGAGACGCTGGAGCTCCCCGACGCGCGCCTGGTGGCGAAGGCGGCCGTGCCGCTCCAGCCGTCGTTCCCGAAAAGCACATTGATTCTCGCCGCGGCCGGCATGCTCGGCCTCGGCCTCGGCGGCGCGCTCGCCTTCCTGCTCGACAGCGCCGACCACCGCGTCAAGTCGCTGCGGCACGCCGAGGAAGTCACCGGCGTGCCGACCCTGGCGGCCATACCCGTGATCGGGACGCGCGAGCTTTCGCATCGCGCCAACAAGGGACGCGCGGCGCTCGAGCATTACGATCCGAACGCCATTCAGTTGCTGCCGACGGCGATGCAGCCGCCCTTGATGCGCTACGTTCTGGACGAGCCAACCTCGCTGTTCGCCGAATCGGTGCGCGCGGTGCGCCTCGCGATCCAGCGCGCCGCGCGGCACGGGCCGGCCAAATCGATCGTGGTGACGTCGTCGATCGACGGCGAAGGCAAGACGACGCTCGCCGCCAATCTCGCGCTGTCGATCGCCGCCCTTGGCCAACGCACAATTCTGGTCGAGGGCGACCTGCGCAATCCCGAGATGAGCCGCTCGCTGTGCCCGCAGGCGCAGGTGGGCGTCGTCGAGGTGGCGCTGGGACAGGCGCCGATCGAGCAGGCGCTGTTCGTCGACCGCCCGACCGGACTTGCCGTGCTCCCCTCGCCGCCCCGGCCGCGCGGCGCCTCCAATGAATTCGTTTTCTCCGATGCGATGCGCAACATGCTGGACCGCCTGCGCACGCATTTCGACTGCGTCATCATCGACTCGCCGCCGCTCGTGCCGCTCGTCGATGCGCGCGCGCTCGGCGAAATCGCCGACCGCGTGCTCCTGACGATCCGCTGGGACGCCACGCCGCGCGATGTCGTGGCCCAGGCGCTCGAAACGCTGGCGCCGATGCAGGACCGCCTCCTCGGCACGGTGCTCACGCGCGTCGACATGCAGAAGCTGCGTGACTACGACTACTATCGCAGCAGCTCCTACATCACACCTTACTCCTATCTCGGCCAGCCGCGCGCCGGCGCCACGGAGTCGACGTGAGGATGCGCGCTGCGGCGGTGCTGGTCGCCACCGCGATGCTGGGGCTGGGCGCGGCCAGCGCCATGGCGGCCAACGGCTGTGTGCAGAGCCGCGACTACATCCTCGGCGGCATGGCCGGGCCCCTCATCAAGCCCGCCCATCTTTATCGGGATCTTTTCAAGGTCTGTCTGCAAACGCTCGAGCTGGCGAACGTGAAAGATGCCCATGTGCTCAAGGCCGGGCTGATCGCCATCGAGCCGCAGCGCGATACCCTGATGGCGACGGCCTCGACGCTGACGCAGTTCTGCCGCCGCTTCCCGCGCGGCACCGCTCGGGTTTTCACGCCGGGAGAACAACGGCAGCCAAAATCGACCGCGCTCGTCGTGCTGATGCCCGCGCTTTCCGCAAGATCGTGCCAGGCCAAGCGAGGTGGCTCATGAGCGATTCTTCGACCTTACAGACATCCGCGGCGCAGGCGCCGCGCCGGGGCAGACAGCGCAGCCTCAACGCGTTCGGCCGGCTGCGGCGGGCGCTGGTGCGCGCCAAGGCGCTGTATTTCACGCGGGTCTGGGGCATGGACATCGATCCGACCGCATCGTTCTCGCTGAGCGCGCGCTTCGACAAGACCTACCCCGCCGGCGTGCATGTCGGCGCCTGGAGCTACATCGCGTTCGACGTCGCGATCCTCGCCCACGACATGACGCGCGGGCTCTATCTGCATACGCGCATTGGCAAGAACTGCTTCATCGGCGCGCGCAGCATCATCCTGCCGGGCATCCAGATCGGCGACGGCAGCGTTGTCGGCAGCGGCAGCGTGGTGACCAAGGACGTGCCGCCGCGCTGCGTCGTGGCCGGCAATCCGGCGCAGATCATCCGCCGCGATATCGACGTCGGCCGTTACGGGCGCTTCAGCGACGCCGAGGAAAACAAGGCGCGGCTTGCCGCGGCGGGAGCGTTCGATTGATGCGGCCACCGATGCAGCCCCTGTTTCTGATCCAGAGCCACAAGGAGCCCGCGCAACTGGCGCGGCTCGTTCGCGTCTTGCGGGGCGGCTGTCCGGACAGCCATGTGCTCATCAGCCACGACATTCGCGGCGCGGCGCTGCCGGCATCGACATTCGGCGGCGACCCGCGCGTCCACGTCATCGGCGGCAAGGGCGGCCGCGGCGATTTCGAGATCGTGGACGGTTATCTCGCCGCGCTGCGCTGGGCGCGCGACCATATCGACTACGACTGGATCACCAATCTCAGCGGACAGGATTATCCGGTATCTTCGCTCGAGGCCTTCACCGCCGAACTGGCCGGCGCGGAGCACGACGGCTTTCTTCACCATTTCGATGCGGTGAAGCAGGACGCGATCGACATGCAGCCGATGCACTGGCCGCCCGGACACGGCCACGGTCGCTATTACTTTCAGTATAAAAAGGTCAAGGACAGCGCGAGCGTAATCGAGCGCGCGGCGCTGAAGGCACCGCGCATCGTCTTCGACCGGCTCGATGCGCCGTACCGGATCAACACCGCCTATGGTCTGCTGTTCGGCCGCCGTGCCGCGGCGCCGCCGTTCACCGAACGCTTTCGCTGCTACGCCGGCAGCTACTGGCACACGATCCGGCGCGCCTGCGCCGACTATCTGCTCGACTTCACCGACGGCAACCCGGACATCGTCGGCTACATGCGCCGCGTCCTGATCCCCGACGAGAGTTTCGTCCAGACGGTGCTGGTGAATGAGCCGCGCTTTCGCTTCGTCAATGACAACCGCCGCTACTACAACATGCGGGGCTCGCGGCGCGGGCACCCGCAGGCTCTGAGGGCGGACGACGCCCCGGATTTTCTCGGCAAGCAGTACGTTTTCGCGCGCAAGTTCGAGACCACCAACGGCGCGGCGTTTTTCGACCGGCTCGACGCCGTCGCCCTGGCGCCGCACGCGGACCCGACGGAAGAATTTACTCGGCCGGCTGCGGCCGTGCCGGTGCCCTGAGCCCGCGGATATCGACAGCGAGATCCCGGAGCAGGCGCAAGGTCGCGCGGTCGAACACGACGAGCGCCACCGCATAGGTCACGGCGCCGACCGCGACTTCGGCAATCAACCGCGCCATCGTCGCCTGCCCTTGCATCGCGATTTCGACGGCGATCACCACAGCCGCCATCAAGGCCGCCGCCGCCAGGGAACGGATGACCGCTCCGACCTGCCGCGCCACCGGGATGCCGAGATAGCGCCGGATCGCATAGACGCTCCACGGCGCGCCGACGAGATGGCGCATGACCCAGGCCAGCGCAATCGCCGGCAGGCCGTAGCCCGCGGTCAGCAATGCGGCGATGATCGAAACGGCGCAAGCCAGCGCCGCATAGAATACGAGCCCCGCCTGGCGCCCGCGTGCGCGCAACGCCGGGCCGACCAGCACGCGGTTGAATCCGACCACCCAGCCCAGCGCCGCCACCTGGGCGACGATCACCGCGGGCTCCCATTTCGCCGAGAAGATCGTGCCGACCAGATCCGGCATGACCAAAGCCAGCCCGGTAAAGATCGGCGCCGCGACCGCGGTAATGAGGCGCGTCGCCTTGAGGAAGGCATCTGCGGTGTCCCGCCCGGCGCGCTCGAGCGCCGCGAAGAACGACAGGCCGAAGCGGATCGCGAAGGTCTGTACCAGATTGGCGGTTTCATCGATCAGGCGCTGCGCGAACTGGAAGTATCCGAGGATCGTCGCACCGTGGACATAGCCGATCACCAGCCAGAACAGGCGCGTCATCACGCCCCATAGCAGGCGCTCGATGCTGAGCGCCGCGCCGAACGAGATCAGCTTGCGAAACTCCGCGGGATGGAAGCGCAAGCGCGGCCACCTCGATATCACCGGCGCGACCGCCAGCAAGGTCGCGACCGAGCCCGCCAGGGTGCCAAGCACCAGCGACCATGCGCCGAAATGCAAATAGGCGAGAAGCGCGGTCGCGAGGATGGTGACGATTCGGGTCGCCGTCATGCGCAAAGTGACCGCGGCGGCGCGCATCTTGCGCACGAGCAGCCCGGTCGGCGCCGCGACCAGCGCGTTGAGCGGAAGAATGAACACCGCGGCTTTCAGAAGCTGCGCGATCTCGGGCTCGTTGTAGAACCGGCCGACCGCGTCGGCGCCGACAAAACAGAGCGCCGCCGCCAGAACGGACATCACGATGACGACGGTGAAGGCCGTATCGGACGCGCGCGTATGCGCCGACCGCGCCCCGACAAGGGCCTCGACCATGCCAAGCTGCGCGATGATTTCGACCGTTCCGACAATGGCGAGCGCCACGGCCGCCTTGCCGATCTCGGCCGGCGTGAGCAGCCAGGCCAGCGTAAAGACGAGCCCGAGACCGGCAAGACCGTTGAGGACGCTTTCCGCGATGCTCCACGGCACCGCGCGCACGACTTGCTTCTTCAGGCGTTTCGACACCGCCGGCCCGCTCTATTCCGCCGCCGAGGGGACGTCGCCGGTGCCGACCCGGTCGGAGCCGCCGAGCCAGAGGCCGGCATAGCGCTGGAGCTTGCCATAACTGCCTTCGCTGTAACGCACCTCCTTGTTCATCAGCGCGGCGAGGATCATGCCGTGCAGCCGGTCCGTGTCGATCTCGGCATAGGGCCGGAAACGCGCCACCGCGCGGGCCACCAGGCTGTCGCGATAGACGCGCCACAGCGCGTAATTCGACACCAGGTGGCGCAGCGGATTGTCGATGGTCTGCCACTTGCGGAGCGCGCGCAGCGTGAAGCGCGAGACACGGCCATTGAGCTCGTCCCAGTCGAATTGCGCGGCGTTGTCGATGTTGCGGCTCTCCCGGTCGCGCCGCCGGACAACCAGCGTGCCGCGTTCGCGCTCCGGCACGGCGAGCGCAGGCCGCTCCCAGAGCTGGTGCGCCATGTCGGGCATCAGGTCGCCGCCGGCATTGGCTTCGCGCAGGAACGTCAGCGATTCGCGGTCGCGGACGAAGATGTAAAGCTGGCGATGCGCCGACAGCAGGCGCGCCGAGCGCCCGCGCTGGGCGATGCTCGCGAAATGGATCGTCTGCGGCAGAACGACGATCGGCGTATCGGGATAGCGCGCGATGATCAGTTCGCGGAACATCTGGAACTGCGGCCAGATATCGCCGAAGTTGCCGCCGCCGTGCAGGACGATGGCGCAGCCGCGCTGCATCAGCGCATCGAGATCGCGGATCGACGGCTTCAGCACCACCGATGCCTCGTCGTGACGGCCGCGCCGCGTGAAATCGTGCATGCTGAACCGGCCGAGCACCGTATAGCCGTAGTCGTCGAGAAACGCGTCGGCGCCCTGATGGATCAGGAGATCGCCGACATTGTCGTGCACCGGATAGTCGAGATAGACGATCGGCCGCGACGGCGGCAGCACCGACGCAATGCCGCCGAGCCGTTCCTTCAGGCCGCGCATCGTCGCCTGATGCCGCGTCAGTGTCGTGTCGGGTGCTGGCGGTACCATTTGATCCTTGCTCACCGGCGAACGATGCCCCGCAATCTGGTCACAGTGATGGCGCAAGTAGATTTATCGGCGGAACTTCGGCTGCTCAAAATTTCGGCACGCATGCGAGACACGAAACCGGTGACGCAACGATGACACCCACCTCGCCACGCATGGCCTATGTCGCCGTGCCGTTCGCCCTGCTGTGCGCCGCCGCTGCCGCCGCGGCGATGCCGCTCGCCGGCGACGACCAGCTCGCCCTCTACGTGCTGGCGCTGACGCCGGCCGCGCTGATCGGCTGCTATGTGGTGGCGCAAGGCGTGCTCGGCGATCGGCACTTCGGCGCCGTCATGGCGGTGATCTACATTTTCGTCGCGGCCGCGATTTTCCGCATCCGCGACTACGACGACAAGAGCATCGATATCCAGGTCGCGGCCAAGCTCGGCTCCTTCGCCATGATCTTCGCCACCAGCGCGCTGTTCTACAGCTACGCGATCGGCCGCTTGCGCTTGCCGCGCCTGTTCTATGCATGGCTGGCGTTCTTCGCCGCGCTGGTCGGCTGCTCGCTCTACGCCGTGAAAGTCCCCTTCGCGCTGACCTGCTCGCTGCTGTTTCTCGCCTGCTATCTGTATGCGGTCCACCTGTGCGTATGGCTGACGCAGCGCGTCGCGATACAGGTGATGATGTGCGCGGCGCTTCTGCTCTGCGTCGGCTCGATCTTCGTCTACTACGCCATTCCGTCAATCGGCGTCATGCAGGCATGGACCGCCGAGGGCGGCTTCGGTGAGATCGGCCGCATGAAGGGGCTGACCGGTTCCGCCAACGGGATCGGGTTCATCGCCGCGTTCGGCGCCGCGATGGCGATCCTCTATTTCCGCTCGGTCGATTTTTTCGGCCGATGCGTCGCGCTGGCGCTGATTCCGAGCGCGCTCGTCTGCCTCGTGCTCAGCAACAACCGCAGCTCGATGCTGGCCCTCGCCGCCGCCCTGTGGGTCGGTTTCGTCTTCCGCCGGAACGCCGCGCCAAAAATATTGATGACGCTCACCGCCGGCATGGTGGCCGCGACCGCGCTCGTATTCTTCTCCGACGAAATTTTCGCGCTGCTGTCGCGCTCCGGCCGCGCCGAGGAAATCACCAGCGCCACCGGGCGCTCGGCCATCTGGTCGGTCGTGCTCGACATGTGGTCGCAAAAGCCGTTCACCGGATACGGCTACACCTCCGCGCTCGCGATACTGCCGCTCGATCCGCGGCTGTTTCACGTCGCGGCGCACGCGCACAATATGTATCTCGAACTGCTGTTCGGCGGCGGACTGTTCCTGCTCGCGCTTTTCCTTTTCGCGCTCTGGCAGACGCTCCGCCAGGCCATCCGGTCGGGCGCCGTGAACGAGGCCGCGCTGCTGGTGGTGTTCATCTTGAGAGGACTGACGGAAGCGACGCCGTTCAGCGGCATGGTCGGCTATGCCAGCATCGCTTTCGCGCTGACGCTGGCGCTTGTCATCGCGCCGCTGGTGCGAGCCCGCGCCGCGGCGGCCCCCGTCAGCGCGGCCGGGCCCGCTCCAGCGCCGCGAGAATCGTATCCCTGAACGGCTTGGGCGCCAGCGTTTCGTCGAACGGCAGCCCGCGATTGCGGCGTCCCTTGGCGATCATCTCCGGCGTCGTGCGCCACGAATAGCGGTCGGACAGCCCCCAGGCGGTGATGCCCGTGACCGCCGGCTCGTCGAGCACGACGTCGAGATAGCGTTTGACCTCGGCGGCGACGATCCGGTCGCGCTCGTCCGTTGGAAGCTCGAGATTCTGCTCGCGGACATCCAGTTCCGTAATCGCGATCTTCACGTTGCGGCCGGCCAGCTCCGCGAGGAACTTGCGCAAGGCTTCGGCGGAGAACGGCGTCCTGTCGATCCGCAGATGAGCCTGGATGCCGATGCCGTCGAGCGGCGCATTGGCCTTCTTCAACGAGTCGATGAGGCGCAGCAGCTTGTCGCGCCGCGCCCGCTCGATGGTGCTGTCATAGTCGAGGCTGTATTCGTTGACGTAGAGCTTGGTGTTCGGAGCCGTGGCGCGCGCCAGCGTCAGCGTCCGCGCGATGTAATCCGGCCCCAGCGCCTTCAGAAACGGGCTGTTGCGCAGCCCGTCATCGCGGCCGTCCTGCGGCTCGATGACCTCGTTGAGCACGTCCCATTGCGCGAATGGCGCGCCGCCGTAACGTTTCAGCATCGCCTCGACATGCGCGGCGACGGCGTCCCAGGTGAGATTGGCGCTCGCCCAGTCGGGCACGCTGCGATGCCAGACCAGAGCGTGGCCGCGCACGCCCAGACCGTGCTGCTTCGCGAAGGCCACCATCGCATCGGCGCGCGCGAAGTTGCGCTGCCCGCGCCGCGCCTCCATCGAGGCCCATTTCATCTCCCATTCCGGCGTGAAGGAGGAGCATTGCTGCGCCACCAGCGCCGCGAATTCGGCGTCGTCGCGCAGCTGCGTCTGCTGGACCGCGGCGCCCCAGATCAGGCCGCGCGCCTGCGCGGCGGCCTTCAACGTCGCCGCCGCGGCGTGCCCCGTTCGCGCGAGGGAAGCAACGCCGAGCGATGCAAGGCCGGCAAGAATCGTGCGTCGTGCGATCACTGTCATGCGCAGAGCATGACCGTGAATCGCGACTCAATTGTGAGGCGGCGCGTCGCAAAAACGACGCCTTTGCGCGGCACATCGGCACGATGAGATCCATCGCCGCCCTTCTGTCGATCGCTTGGCTCGCCGGCGCCGCGCCGGCCTATGCCTGCGGCGCGGACGCGCTCAACACCTCGCGCGAGTTCAAGGTGGCGACGAAGGACGTCAGAGGCATCGGCCAGGGTTATCCCGCGATGGGCCTCGCCCATGGCGAGATCATCCTGACCTTCGATGACGGGCCGATGCCGGGGACGACGCCCGCCATTCTCGACATCCTCGCGAAGGAATGCGTGCGCGCGACCTTCTTCATGATCGGCAAGCGCGCCGAAGCAAACCCCGCGCTCGCCAAACGCGTGCGCGATGGCGGCCATACCGTCGGCAGCCACTCCTACTCGCATCGCGAACTGAACGGTTTGCCCGCGGACGAAGCCAGGGACGACGTTCAGCGCGGCTACGAGGCGGTGGAGAAGGCTGTCTATGGCAACGCCGCCGACCGCCCTCGCCTCGTGCGCTTTCCCGAGTTCAAATCGACGCCCGACCTCGTGTCATTCGTGCACCAGCATCACGGCGCCGTGGTCAATACCAATATCAGCCCGGCGGATTGGCGCGGCCAGCCGGCGAACGTGACCTTCGAGCGCCTGCGGGCCCTGCTCGACCGGCAGGACCGCGGCATTATCCTCCTTCATGACAAGCAGCCGGAGACGGTGAAGCTCCTGCCGATGCTGCTCGACGAGATGAAGAAGCGGAAGATGAAGGTGGTCGTTCTCGTCCCCGAGTAACGTCCCGGCCCCTCAGAGATCTTGCGGCGTCATCGCCAGAGCGAGGCCGTAGTGATCGGTCCTGTGGTCATCGAAACCGCCGTCCGGCATCAGAGCGGCGGCCGACAGGTTCCGTGAAGCGGCGTCCAGCACGGCCGCGGGATCATACCCGGAAAGCAGGACGATCCAGTCGGCGACGCCGTCCCCGCCGCGAATCGTCTGCTCGACGGTCGGGCCGCCCGCGGGCGGCGTTTCCGTCAGCAACAGATGCGCGCCGGTGATGCCGGCGCGTGCCGGCAAATCCGCGAGCACGCCGGCCAATCGGCGCTTTAACCCGTCCGCGCCGGCCGGGCGCGGCGACAGCCTGATCGTGACGAGCGCGGCCCCGATGCCGCCGCCGAAGCTGGCGGCCACGCGACACTGGCTGCGCACCATGCCGAGGTGGCGCGGCATCATCTTTTGCGACCACGGCGTCGGCGCATTCAGGCGCGCGAGATATCCGTCGGATGTGAGGACGTCATAGCCGTCGAGCTCGTAAAGCACGAAGAAGCCGCCGTCCTCGCGCGCATGAGCCCAGCGCGAGCCGCGGCGGAAACCCGGAATGCTCATGCGTTCGGGAAAATGCTCGTGCGAGTGCCAGTCGCCGAATTCCGCGCGGTGCTCGGGCCGGATCGTCCACCACATGGCGACAGCGGCCTGGCCTGACAGGGGCATTCCAACCTCGCAGTGACGGTCCGCGCCGATACCCGCGCGAACGCTACTTCGCCTTTGCCGCGACCATGGTCAGGATCGCCCGCATCGCCAGCGGATAACCCTCGGCGCCGAACCCGGCCATGACGCCGGTCGCCACCTTCGACACCAGCGAGTTGTGGTAGATCGGCTCGCGCTTGTGAATGTTGGTGATGTGCAGTTCGATGATCGGCCCGGGAAACATCTTCAGCGAATCGAGAATGGCGATGGACACGAATGTGAACGCGGCCGGATTGATGATGATGCCGCCGCCCTTGTCGATGGCCTCGTGCACCCAGTCGATGATCTGGGCTTCGCTGTTGCTCTGGCGGAATTCGACCGGGTTGCTGCCCGCCGCCGCGCGGCACATCTTCTCGACGTCGGCCAGGGTCGTGGTGCCGTAGATTTCCGGCTCGCGCAGGCCGAGCCGGTTGAGGTTCGGCCCATTGATGACGTAGATCGGTTTGGTCATCTCTCTTGCTTATCCCTTGTAGCCCAACACGCGCGGCAGCCACAGCACCGTTTCCGGAACGGCGGTGATGACCGCGAGCACCACGATCGCCGACACGATGAAGGGGACGGCTTCCTTGACGATGCTGCCCAGCCGCTGCTTGGTCAGGTTGGCCATCACGAACAGCAGAAGTCCGTATGGCGGTGTCACCAGTCCGATCATGACATTGACGACCACGACGACGCCGAAGTGAACCAGATCGACGCCGAGCGCCTTGGCGGTCGGGATGAAGATCGGCACGATGATGAGCAGGATCGTCGTGCCTTCGAGCAGGCAACCCAGCACCAGCAGCAGCAGGTTCACCATCAGCAGGAAGCCGGCCTTGCCCAGCTCCATGTGCGACATCAGTTGCGCGAGCGAATCCGGCACGCGCTCCAGCGTCACCACATAATTGAAAGCGAAGGCGCCGGCGATCAGCATGCCGATCGAAGTCGCGGACTTGCCGCTCGACAGCAGCGCCTCGTAGAGCTGCCGCCATGTCACCGCGCGATAGATCACGGTGGCGGCGAACAGCGCGTAGAATGCGGCAACCGCCGCGCCCTCGGTCGGCGTCATGACGCCGCCATAGATGCCGAACAGCAGGATGATCGGCAGCAGCAGGGCGGGGAACGCCTTGACGGTGATCTGCGGCACTTCGCGCAGCGGCACCGGCTCCTCGATCGGGAAATTGCGGCGGCGCGCCATGACCGAGTTGGTGATCATGAAGGCAACGCCG
This sequence comes from Pseudolabrys sp., assembly GCA_017849615.1. Taxonomy (GTDB): domain Bacteria; phylum Pseudomonadota; class Alphaproteobacteria; order Rhizobiales; family Xanthobacteraceae; genus Pseudolabrys. Next base: position 42,006 of record JAFIGS010000023.1, read on the forward strand.
AGCAGAAGACCGGGCACGACACCGCCGAGAAACAGGTAACCGATCGAGGCGTCCGAGACGAGCGCGTAGACCACCATCGGGATCGACGGCGGGATGATCGGACCGATGATGGCGGCCGCGGCGGTAATGGCGGCGGCATAGGCCACGGGGTAGCGGCCATCCTTCGCCATCATGCCGACGATGATCTTGCCGATGCCGACCGCGTCGGCGATCGCCGATCCGGACATGCCGGCGAAGATCATGTTGGCGACGACGTTGACGTGGCCGAGGCCGCCGCGGAAGCGGCCGACGAGCACCAGGCAGAAGCGCAGCAATTTGTCGGTCAGGCTGCCGACATTCATCAGGTCGGCGGCGAGGATGAACAGCGGAATGGCGATCAGCACGTATGAATTGAACAGCCCGTTGAGGATCTGTTCGGCCGCGGTGCCGAGGTCGAGGCCCGACACGAGGAGATAGATCGTCGTCGCGACGATCATCGAGTGCCCGATGGGCAGGCCGAGAAGACTGAGGAAGACGATGACGATGACGCAAAGTGTGAATGGGCTGATCGGCATCGCTCAATCCCTCAGGTCGGCGGGGTCGGTCTGCGGCGACGGCGTGCCCTTGATGGCGCGCAGAACCAGGAAGCCGTATCGCACGATGCTGGCGACCGCGAAGACGACATAGATCGAGTAGAGGACGTTGATGGGGATCTGGAGGTAGGCCGACCGCTCGACCTTCATGAAGCTCACATAGCCGTAGGCCGCCGGCAGCGAGATGCCGTAGACGACGATCAGTATGACGCCGGTGATGACCGTGAAGATGCGCCGATAGCCTTCCGAGATATTCGAATAGACGATGTCGAAACGTATTTCCTCGGACTCGCCGATGACGAAGGCCGCGCCCCACAGCACGGTCCAAAGCCAGACCGTGACGATCACTTCCTCGGACCAGCCCAGCGGCCGGCCGATCACGTAGCGGAAGAAGATTTGCAGCAGGAACGTCAGGAACATCGTTCCGATCAGGCCGACAATGAAATTGTCGGCCCGCCGTCGAAGCCAGTGCGCGGCAGCGGTTGCCGTCGGCATGATGCTCGTCCTTCTGATCGATGGAATCGAGGGCGCTCAGGTGGGCGGACGGCCGGCGCCGCAAGGCGCCGGCCGATGACAGACGGGAAAAGGCCCCGGTCTACTTGATCGCGTTGATCTTCTCGATGGCGCCCTGCGGCCATTCCTTGCCGTAGGTGGCGACATACTTCTTCTGGGCGAATTCGCGGAAGGCGTTCTGGTCGGGTTCGTAGACCTTCTTGCCCTGCGACTTGAAGAACTCGATCGCCTCGGCTTCCTGCTTGTCGTATTCGGCCGCGTTGGCGTCGAAGGCCGTGTCGGCGGCGGCGCGGAATTTGGCCTGCAGGTCCTTGCTCATGCCGTCCCACACCTTGCCGGCGACGGTCAGCATGTCGTAGCCGAGCACGTGGCGGGTCAGCACGAACTGCGACGTCACCTCGTAGAACTTCATGGTGCGGCCGGCGACCAGCGGATTGTCCTGGCCGTCGACGACGCCGGTCTGCAGCGCGGTGTAAAGCTCGGCATAAGCGACCGGCGTCGGGTGGGCGCCGAGCGATTCACCGAGGAACTGCCAGTACTCGCCCGGCGGCATGCGCAGCTTGATGCCGGCGATATCGGCCGGGGTCTTGATCTGCTTGTCCGGCTTCAGATTGATCTGACGGGCGCCGAAATACACCGGGCGGATCACTTCCACGCCGAGCTTTTCGCGCGCCATGTCCTTGAACTGTTTGCCGACGTCGCTGGCCCAGGTCTTCTTGAGGTGATCGTAGTTGCGGAACAGGTAGGCCGAGGTCATCAGCGACCAGGCCGGCAACTGCTTGGAAATGTCGGCCGGCGCCAGATTGCAGAGTTCGAGATTGCCACGCTGCAGGGCGACCAGCTCGGTGCCCTGCTTGAACAGTGAGTTCGACCAGTGGGTCTCGAGCTCGATATCGCCCTTGAGCGCCTCGGCGAACGCCTTGTAACCCTGCACACGCAAATCGGTGTCGGAGAAGGCGCCGCTGATCTTCATCTTTGTCGGAGCGGCGAACGCGGTCGCCGGGAGCATCGATCCAACGGCAACGGCCGAGGTAGCGGCCAGCAGGCTGCGCCGGCTGATGGGCTTATTCATGTGGTCCTCCCCTTTTCATTTTTTGGGTGACGCAATTATCTCGTCGATCACCTGAAAATCAATAGTCAAATTCAAAAATCTCAGATGATTTTCGCTCCGTATGGTCGTTGCACCCACGGTCGCGGCGCAAACCCTCGGATATGCGGCTCAAGTTGAGGACCCCTGAATATTCATGATAAGGATCGTAGATTCCCCGTTTCATCGGATGAGGCGCTGCGGTGTTGCCAGTAACGGATATTGCGGAAACCGTCGGCGAGCGGACCTACCGGCGGCTCCGCTCCGATATTATCTTCGGCCGCCTCCAGCCCGGACAACGCCTGCGTCTTGAACGGCTTAGCGCGCAATACGAGACCAGCATCGCCACCTTGCGCGAACTGCTGAACCGGCTGCTGGTCGAGGGCCTGATCGTCGCCGAGGGCCAGCGCGGCTTCGAGGTGACCCCGGTGTCCGCCGACCGCTGGCACGAAATCGCGCAGATGCGCGAGCTGCTGGAATGCCACGCCCTGCGCCAGTCGATCGACAATGGCGACGTCGAGTGGGAAGGCCGCGTCGTCGCCGCGCACCACAAGCTGGCGACGCTGGAAAAGCGGCTGCTGGCCGGGGCCCGCGACCAGACCGAAACCTGGAAACGCTACGACTGGGAATTCCACCACGCGCTGATCTCGTGCTGCGGCTCCGCGGCGCTGCTCGACGCGCATTCGGCGATCTTCGACAAATATCTGCGCTATCAGATCATCGCCGTGGTGTTTCGCGGCGAAGTGCCGGCGCGCGAGCATCGCGAGCTGCGCGATGCGGCGCTCGCGCGTGACGGAGAGGCGGCAAGCCGGATCCTGGTCACCCATATTCGCGATTGCGTCGAATACACCCTCAAGACCGGCGCGCTGGCGTCCGCATGAGCCGGATGAACTCCATGGACGAAGGCACCATCGGCGAGCGCGCCTATCGCCGCATTCGAGGCGACATTCTGTTCGGCCGTCTGGCGCCGAGCGAAAAGCTCAAGCTGGAGCGGCTGAAGGACGATTACGGCGTCAGCGTCAGCACGTTGCGCGAGGTCCTGAGCCGGCTGGCGTCGGAGAAGCTGGTGGTGGCCGAAGGCCAGCGCGGCTTCGAGGTGGCGCCGGTCTCGGCCGCCGATCTCAAGGACATCGCTTCGCTGCGGCTGTTGCTCGAGGTGCACGCCATCGCGCAATCCTTCCAGAGCGGCGACATGGAATGGGAGGCGCGAGTCGTCGCCGCCCATCACAAGCTCGCGGCGATGGAAGACAGAAAGAAGAGCGAAGGCAGCCCCGATGCCGAAACCTGGAAGCGCTATGACTGGGAGTTTCACCAGGCGCTGATTTCGGCCTGCGGCTCGCGCGAACTGATGGAAACGCATGGCGCCGTGTTCGACAAATATCTGCGTTATCAGGTGCTGGCGCTGACCGACCGCGGCGACATCGCCGCCCGCGAGCATAAGCAGCTGATGCAATGCGCGCTCAAGCGCGACGCCGCCAAAGCCGGCGCGGTGCTCAGGGCGCACATAACCGGAGGCGTGGACCACGCTCTGGCTGTCGGCAAGATCGCCTGAGTAAATCAAAAATCTCAGTTGTTCTTGAAGTTCTCCTATGCGAGATTGGCCATGGCCGTCCCGTGGAGATTTCGCATGAGCCCCTCCCCCATCAGACTGGGGCTGATTGGCGACAATATCGCCGCGTCCAGTTCGCCCGCTTTGCATCGCCTGGCGGGGCAGCTGTCCGGGCTGACCGTCACTTATGACCTGCTGCGGCCGGCCGATCTCAACCGGTCGTTCGAGGAGGTGCTGGCCTGGGCCGAATCCTCGGGCTACCGCGGCCTGAACATCACCTATCCCTACAAGGAGCGCGTGGTCGCCCATCTCGACGTGCCCGATCCGGCGGTGCGCGCCGTCGGCGCCTGCAACACCGTCCTGTTCGGCGCGGGCCGGCCGGTCGGTTGGAACACCGATTATTCCGGCTTCATGGCCGCCTATCGCCACCGCTTCGGCGACAAACCGCCGGGCCGCGTCGCCATGGCCGGCACCGGCGGCGTCGGCCGCGCCATTGCTTTCGCGCTGTGCCAACTCGGGGCCTCCGAGCTTCGCCTGTTCGATATCGATGCCGCGAAGTCGAGGACATTGGCCGAAGCCTTGCGGGCGCTGCCCTCCGGCGCGGCCGTGAGCGCCGCCGGCACCATCGAGGCAGCAACCCGCGACGCCGACGGCCTGGTCAACTCGACGCCGATCGGCATGGTCGGCATCGGCGGCTGTGCTTTCCCGCCGGCCACCATTGCCGGGCGGCGCTGGGCCTTCGACGCCGTTTACACGCCGGTCGAAACGCCGTTCATGGCCGCGGCCGCGGCAGCCGGACTCGACCTGCTGAGCGGTTATGAGCTGTTCTTCTATCAGGGCGTCGATGCCTTCCGGCACTTCACCGGCACCGAGCCGTCGGAGCCGCTGCTCCGCGACGCGCTGAAGGCCGGCGAAACGCAGGTCCCGGCCTAGAGCGCCTGACTAAGTTTGCCGGTCGTCAGCCAACCGCGGCGTCATAGGCGGCGACGGCGGCGGCGGCGGCGGCGGCAACATCAGCGGCATTCATCCCCGGCCGATAAAGACTGCTGCCGAGCCCGAAAGCGCGCACGCCGACGGCCAAGTATGACGCGAAGTTCTTGTCGGACACACCGCCCACGGCGACGATAACGGTCTCCTCCGGCAGCACCGCGCGAATGGCGGCAATACCTGACGGGCCGAGAACCGACGCCGGAAAAAATTTAAGCGCGGAAGCGCCAGCGCGTTGCGCCGCCAGCGCCTCGGTCGGCGAGAATACGCCCGGCAGGCTGATCATGCCCCGCGCGCGCGCCGTCGCCAGCACATTGAGATCGATGTTGGGGCTGACCATCAGCCGTCCGCCGGCATCGCAAACCCGTGTGCAGTCCGCCACCGTGAGCACGGTGCCGGCCCCGACGATGCATTCAGCGCCGAACCGGCGCGCCAGCCGCTCGATCGAGCGCAAAGGATCGGGTGAATTCAGCGGCACCTCGATCATCTCGAAGCCGGCATGTATGAGCTTCTCGCCGATCGATTCCACCTCGTCCGGCTTTACGCCGCGAAGGATCGCGACCAGCGAGCGTTTCAGCCTCGGCCAAGTCGGCATTTGCATCAGCGGAAACGCTCCTTCCATAGCCCCTTGGCGGCCTTGATCAGGCCGCGCCGCGCCGTCTGCTCGGCGTCGTCCGCCCGCACTTCATAGCCGAGATGCTCGAGAGCGTCTTCATAGAGCGCGCCGAGATCGCCAGAAGCTATGAGGCGCAGCGCCTGCTTGTTGCCGTAGCGCCGGATCGCGCCGGCAGTCTCGCTGCCGATGAGCAGCCCGGAGAGCCGCGCCGCGCCATCGGCGCGCTGCTCGAAGCCGAGCAATTGGGCCGCGCGCAGCCGGAATAGCGCGGACGACAATTCGGCTTGTCCCGACACCGCCGCGGACAGCGCTTGGTGAAAGGCTTCGCTCGGCCGCACCGGCAACGTGCCGGTTTCGACGGCGTGGGCCAGAATCGTGTGCGAGGTGATGACGGAGAACAATTCACCGGTCATAAAGCTCGTCAGGCCGACGATACTGCCGCTCTCGAGCGCCACCCACTTGCTATGCGTGCCCGGAACGCAGACCAGACCGCTGAAGCCATCCTCGATCGCGCCGAGAATCTGCGTTTCTTCACCGCGCATGACCTCGGGCCATGCCGGATCGCGATGAGCAATGCCGGGAAGGATGCGGACGTCGCCCGCCGTATCGACACGGACAGCGCCTTCGTGCAGCCGGTCGAGGCGGCACGGCGTCGACAGATAAGGAGCCTCGACCCAGCCCTGCTTCGCGCCGGCCATGCCGCTGATCAGAACCGGCAGGCCCTCGGTGGCGCCAAGTTTCTCGAGGTGCTGCCGCAACACCGGGGCGAAGCCGGCGCTGGCGCAATGCAACATGCCTTCCGGCCCGCGGCTAAAGGCGAGCGGCGTGCCATCGGCAGCCATGCGCCAGGCGCGAAAACTGCTGGTGCCCCAATCGACGGCGACAAAAGCTCCGTCCTCGCTCACGCTTGCACCGGAACCCGCGCGCGGCCCCAACCCGCGGCCTCTCGTACCATGAGGTCTTGCATTGCCTCGTCCATGAATTCCAGATGGGCGATCGTCGGCACAGTATAGAAGCCCGGCGGCGGCGCCGCCACCGGCGCGGCGCCACGTTCACTGCTCGGCGATGCGATAACCGATGCCCGGCTCGGTGAGCACGACTGCAGGCTCATTGGGCGTCAGTTCGATTTTTTGCCGAAGCTGACCGATATAGACCCGCAGGTACTGCGTATCCTCGACATGCGCCGGGCCCCACACCGCCGACAATATCTGCTTGTGCGTGAGCACCCGCCCGGCATGCCGCGCCAGGAACGACAGCAACTCGAACTCCTTCGGCGTCAGCTTCAATTCGGCGCCGGCGCGCGTCACGCGGTGCCGCACGGCATCGACCTCCAGATCGCCGACCCGCAGCACCGGCACCTCCGCCTTGCGCTGCATGCGGTGGCGCAGCGCCGCCCGCATCCGCGCCATGAGTTCGCCGACCGTGAACGGCTTGTTGACGTAGTCATCGGCGCCGAGATCGAGCGACTCGATTTTCTCGGCCTCGCGCTCACGGGCCGACAGCACGACGATCGGCACATCCGACCATTCGCGCACCCGCCGGATCACGTCCTTTCCGTCGCCGTCGGGCAGGCCGAGATCGAGCAGCACGATATCGGGCGGGCGCGCGGCAATGCGCTTGACCGCCTCGGCCGCCGTCCCAGCGCTGTCCATCTCGTAGTCGTTGGCCTCCAGCGCCGGCTTGAGGAAGCGCAGAATCGCGGCTTCGTCATCGACCACCAGAACCGACGTCTTGGCGCTCATGTCGCCTCACTCTCGCGCGGGAATGTCAGGATGAAACGCGCCCCGCCGCCCGGCGGCGTATCCGCCGCGATCGAACCGCCATGCGCTTCCATGATGCCTTTGGCAATGGCCAGCCCAAGCCCTGTGCTCTGGTGCCCATCGCCGTGGATGGCGCCGCGCTCGCCACCGATGGCGAACTTGTCGAAGATATGCGCCTGCGCCGCCGGCGCGATACCGGGCCCGTTATCGGTCATGCGCAAGGTCAGCGCGCCGGGGGCGATAGCGCCGTCGACGACGATGCGCGTATCCTTCGGCGTATGCACGATGGCGTTGGCGATGACATTGCCGATCGCCTGTTCCGCCAGAGTGGCGTCGGCGCGCACCAGCGGCAGATCGGCCGGCAGGTCCACCGTGATGACCTGCATCGCGCCACGCCGCCGCGCCGCCCCGACAACCCGCTCGACGATCTCGCGCAGATCGATCCAGTCGCGCCGCAGTTCAAGCGCGCCGGCGTCGATGCGCGTAATGGCGAGCAGGTTGCGCACCATCTCGTCGAGTCCTTCTGCCTCCTGCTTGATCTGTCCCAGCAGATCCGTCTTCGCCGCGTCGCCAAGCTTGTCGCCGTAATCGATCAGGCTGGTCGCCGATCCGAGTATCGACGACAAAGGCGTGCGGAAATCGTGAGAAATCGACGCCAGCAAGGTGTTGCGCACGCGCTCGGTTTCGGTCGCGGTCTTCGCGCTCACCATTTCGCGCGCCAGCGCTGCGCGGTCGAGCGCCGCCGCGGTCTGCTCCGACAATGTATTGAGCAGCGCCTTCGCCTCGGAATCCAGGCTTGCCTCGCCCGCGCCGCGCGCGACACCGATGACACCCAGTGTGCGCTCGCCGATGCGCAGCGGCACGAAATACCACGGCACCGTGGGCAGCGTGCCGGTGTCGGCGCCGGCGGGCTCGTTATGGCTGTAGGCCCAGCGCGCCGCCGTCATCGCCGCCGCATCCAGTTCGTCCTCCGGCGGCCACGCCGCGGTGAGCACCAGATCGTCGTCGCGCGCGAAGAGCACCACCACGGCGCGGCCGAGCCCGGTGTGAATCTCGCTGGCGGCGCCCTCCGCAAGCGCATCCTGCGTCGCCAGACCGGACATCCGCCGTGTGAACTCGTAGAGGCGGCGCATCGCGCGCATGCGGTCCGCGGCGACGCGCGCCTGTTCGCGCACCAGGCCAGCCATGGCCGACGACACGACGGCGACGACCAGGAAGATCACCAGCGCCAGAAGCTCGTACGGTTCGGCAATGGTGAAAGTATAGATCGGCGGAATGAAGAAGAAATTGTAGACAGCGAAGGACAACAGCGACGCGACGATCGCCGGCAGGATGCCGAAATTGATGGCGGTGAACAGCACAGCCAGCATGAAGATCATCGACAGATTGGGCAGCGGCGTCAGTTGGGTGATGATCTTGCCGGCGCCCAACGCCACCATGACGGCCAGCGCGGCATAGACGAAATGCAGCGGCCGGGGTGGCAGCCAGCGCCAGGCCCGTTTCGCCGCACCAGCACCTTCCGCCTCGCGCGTCACCAGATGGATGGCGATGTCCTGCGCCCGGCGCACCAGTTCATGCGGCAGCGAGCGGCGCAGCAGTTCGCTCAGGAAGCCGCCGCGCGAGCGGCCGATGACGATCTGCGTAACATTCTCGAACCGGGCGAAGCGCAGCAATTCGCCCGGCAGATCGGTGCCGGTCAACGTCTGCGTCTCGGCGCCAAGGCTCTGCGCCAGCGCCATCGCGCTGTCGAGGCGCGCGCGCCCGGCATCGCCGAGCACCGCGCCGGGCCGCTCGACGGTCACCGCGACCCACGGGGCGTCCATGAGATCGGCGAGACGCTTGGCCGCGCGCACCAGCATCGGCGCACCCGCATCGGGGCCGATGCACACCAGAATGCGCTCGCCCGCGGCCCACGGCCCCTCGATGGCGTGGGCCTGCATGCGCTCGATCAGCGCCGCATCGACACGCTCGGCGGCGCGGCGGAGCGCCAGCTCGCGCAAGGCCGTCAGGTTCTGCGGCTTGAAGAAATTCTCGACCGCGCGCGCCGCGGTCTCCTGGACATAGACCTTGCCTTCGGCGAGACGCTTGAGCAGTTCGTCGGGCGGAAAATCGACCAGCACGACTTCGTCGGCCTTGTCGAACACGGTGTCCGGCACGGTTTCGCGCACCCGCACCTTGCTGATCTTCTGCACGACATCGTTGAGGCTTTCGAGATGCTGGATGTTCAGCGTCGTCCAGACATCGATGCCGGCCTCAAGAATTTCATCGACATCCTGCCAGCGCTTGGGGTGACGGCTGCCCGGCACATTGGTGTGAGCATATTCATCGACCAGCAGCAGCCCCGGCTTGCGCGACAGCGCCGCGTCGAGATCGAATTCGCGCATAACCTGGTTGCGATAGATGATCGGCTTGCGCGGCAAGGCCTCGAGGCCGCCGGTCAGTTGCTCGGTCTCGCGGCGGCCGTGGGTCTCGATCAGGCCGGCGACGACGTCGCGGCCGCCGTCGCGCTCGCTGCGGGCGGCGGTGAGCATGGCGTAGGTCTTGCCGACGCCCGGCGCGGCGCCGAGAAATATCTTCAGCCGCCCGCGCCCTTCCTTGCGGGCGAGCGAGAGCAGCGCGTCGGGTGAGGCTCGTGGGCTATCCGTGCCGGGCATCCGGCTCCTCTTGGGGCGGCCAAGTCTAGGATGTCAGGCCGTCGAGTGCGAGGTTCAACTCCAGCACATTCACACGCGGCTCGCCCAGCAGGCCGAGGGTCCGGCCCTTGATCTGCGCCTCGACCAGCGCCCGCACCCGGTTTTCCGGCAAGCCGCGCGCCTTCGCCACGCGCAGGACCTGAAACAGCGCCGCCGCGGGGGAAATATCGGGGTCGAGGCCGCTCGCCGACGTGGTGACGAGATCGACCGGCACGGCGGCGCCCGGGTTGTCCTTCTTCAGCGCCTCGACATCGGCGGCAATGCGCTCGGCCAGCGCCTTGCTGGTGGGGCCGAGATTGGAGCCGCCGGAATTGGCGGCGTTGTAGGGCGCCGCCACGCTCTTGGTGGCGTCCTGCGGATCCGGCGCGGTGGTCGCCGACAGGCGGCCGTGGAAGTACCTGTCGCTGGTGAAGGCCTGGCCGATCAGCGCCGAGCCGATCACCTTGCCGTCCTTCTCGATCAGGCTGCCTTGCGCCTGAACCGGGAACAGCACGCCGGCGATGCCGGTCATTCCCAGCGGATAAACAAGTCCCGTGACGATGGTCAGCGCGACCAGCAGCACGACGGCGGGGCGGATTTCCTTGAGCATGGCACGCCTCCTTCAGACGAGATGCAGCGCGACGACGACGAGGTCGATCGCCTTGATGCCGATGAACGGCAGAACGATGCCGCCGGCGCCGTAGATCAGAAGGTTCCGCCGCAGCAGCGCGGCAGCCCCCACCGGGCGATAGGTGACGCCCTTCAGCGCCAGCGGAATGAGCGCAATGATGATCAGCGCGTTGAAGACGATCGCCGACAGGATGGCGCTCTGCGGCGTCGTCAGCCCCATGACGTTGAGCACGCCGAGCTGCGGGTAGAACGCCGCGAACATCGCCGGGATGATGGCGAAATACTTGGCGACATCGTTGGCGATCGAGAATGTCGTCAGCGCGCCGCGCGTCATCAAGAGCTGCTTGCCGATCTCGACGACTTCAATGAGCTTGGTCGGGTCGCTGTCGAGATCGACCATGTTGCCGGCTTCGCGCGCCGCCTGCGTGCCGCTCTGCATGGCGACGCCGACATCTGCCTGCGCCAGCGCCGGCGCGTCATTCGTGCCATCGCCGCACATCGCGATCAGGCGGCCTTGCGCCTGCTCGCCGCGAATATAGCGCAGCTTGTCCTCCGGCGTCGCCTGCGCGATGAAATCGTCCACGCCGGCTTCCGATGCGATGGAGGCCGCCGTCACCGGATTGTCGCCGGTGATCATCACCGTCTTGATGCCCATGCGGCGCAGCGCGGCGAAACGCTCCTTCACATCCGGCTTCACCACGTCCTTGAGGTGGATGACGCCGATGATGCGCCCGCCATCGGCGAGGCCGAGCGGCGTGCCGCCGGCGCGGGCAATCCGGTCCACGGCGGCGCGGAACGCCGGCGGCTCGGCGACGTCGCGGCCCGCCTGCTCCTGCGCGAACTTGAGCACCGAATCGACGGCTCCCTTGCGCAACTTGCGCGCGCCGATATCGACGCCCGACAGGCGCGTGGTGGCGGAGAATTCGATGAACCGCGAGCCTTCCGGCGCGGCGTCACGGCGGACATTGTACTTGTCCTGCACCAGCAGCACGATCGAGCGGCCTTCCGCCGTCTCGTCCGCGTCGCTGGCAAACAAGGCCAGCTCCGCCGCTTCGCGCTCGGACACGCCGGGCACCGGGATGATCTCGGTCGCCAGGCGGTTGCCGAAGGTGATGGTGCCCGTCTTGTCGAGCAGCAGCGTATCGACGTCGCCGGCGGCTTCCACCGCGCGGCCCGACATCGCCAGCACATTGAACCGCACCAGGCGATCCATGCCGGCAATGCCGATCGCCGACAGCAGCGCGCCGATGGTGGTGGGAATGAGCGTCACGAACAGCGCGACCAGCACCAGGACAGATATCGCGCCGCCGGCATATAGAGCGTAGCTCGGGATGCTCGCGGTGGCGAAGACGAAGATGATGGTCAGGCCGACGAGGAGAATGTTGAGCGCGATTTCGTTAGGCGTCTTCTGCCGCTCGGCGCCTTCCACCAGCTTGATCATGCGGTCGAGGAAGGAAGAGCCCGGCGACGACGTGATGCGGATGACGATGCGATCGGAAATGACGGTGGTGCCGCCGGTCACGGCCGAGCGGTCGCCGCCCGACTCGCGGATCACCGGCGCGGATTCGCCGGTCACCGCGGCTTCGTTGACCGAGGCGATGCCCTCGATGATATCGCCGTCGCCGGGGATGATGTCGCCCGCCTCGCAGACGACGAGATCGCCGGCTTCCAGTTCCTCAGCCGTCACGCCTTCGTAGAGTTCGTGGTTGTCGGCCGACAGCAGGCGCTTGGCGCGGGTCTGCGCACGGGTCTGGCGCAGCGTGTCGGCCTGCGCCTTGCCGCGCCCTTCCGCCACCGCTTCGGCGAAATTGGCGAACAGCACGGTGAACCACAGCCAGACCACGATCTGCAGCTCGAAGCCGATGTTCTGCGCGCCGGCCGCGATGTCGCGAACGAGCAGTACGGTCGTCAGCGCCGTGACCATCTCGAGCACGAACATCACGGGGTTTTTGGCCAGCGTGCGCGGATCGAGTTTGACAAAGGCCTGGCCGATCGCGGGCAGCACGATCGCCGGATCGAGCAAGGACGAGGCGGCCATGCGCTTGCGGACTTTTGACGTTTCCATGGACGTGAACTCCGGAATTAGAAGAGTTGGCCGGCCTGCATCGCCAGATGCTCGACGATGGGGCCGAGCGCGAGCGCCGGGAAGAAGGTGAGACCGCCGACGATGAGGATGACGCCGACCAGCAGGCCGACGAACAGGCCGCCCGTGGTCGGGAACGTGCCGGCGGAAGCCGCAACCATCTTCTTCTGTGCGAGCGAGCCAGCGATCGCCATGGCCGGCACGATCACCCAGAAACGGCCGACGAACATCGCAACCGCGCCGGACAGATTGTAGAAGAAGGTGTTGCCGGAGAGGCCCGCGAAGGCCGAGCCGTTATTGCCGGTCTGCGACGAATAGGCGTACAGCACCTCGGTGAAGCCGTGCGGGCCGGCATTGGCCATCGATGCAACCGCCGGCGGATAGGCAACGGCAATCGCGGTCCAGCCGAGGATCATCAGCGGCAGGACCAGGATGGCGAGCATGGCCATCTTCACCTCGCGCGCCTCGATCTTCTTGCCGACATATTCCGGCGTGCGGCCGACCATCAGACCGGCGACGAAGACCGTGAGAATGACGAAGAGCAGCATGCCGTAGAGGCCGGCGCCGACGCCGCCGATGACGATTTCGCCGAGCTGCATGTTGATCAGCGGGATCATGCCGCCAAGCGCGGTGAAGCTGTCATGCATGGCGTTGACGGCGCCGCAGGACGCCGCGGTGGTGATGACGGCGAACAGCGCCGAGCCGACGATGCCGAAGCGGACTTCCTTGCCTTCCATGTTGCCGCCGGTGATACCCAGCGCGTTCAGCATGTTGGTGCCGTAGGCTTCGGCCCAGTAGCAGAACAGCACGCCGGCCAGGAACAGAGCGCCCATCGCGCCGAGGACCGCCCAGCCCTGCTTCTGGTTGCCGACCATGCGGCCGAACACATTGGTGAGCGCGGCCCCCAACACGAGGATCGAGAGCATCTGCACGAAGTTCGACAGCGCCGTCGGGTTCTCGAAAGGATGCGCGGCATTGGCGTTGAAGAAGCCGCCGCCATTGGTGCCGAGCATCTTGATCGCGACCTGCGAGGCGACCGGGCCGATGGCGATGGTCTGCTTGCCGCCTTCCAGCGTCGTCGCATCCACGTAAGCGCCGAGCGTCTGCGGAATACCCTGCCAGACCAGGAAAAGCGTAAAGACGATGCAGACCGGCAGCAGGATGTAGAGCGTGCAGCGGGTCATATCGACCCAGAAATTGCCGACCGTCTTTGCCGATGTCCGGGCAAAACCGCGGACCAGCGTCACCGCCAGCACGATGCCGGTCGCGGCCGACAGGAAGTTCTGGTGCGTCAGGCCGAGCATTTGGGTTAGATAAGACAGCGTGCTTTCGCCGCCGTAGTTCTGCCAGTTGGTGTTGGTGATGAACGAAATGGCCGTGTTGAAGGCGAGATCGGGTGCGACCGCGCCCTGCGCGGCGGGATTGAACGGCAGCACGTCCTGCAGCCGCAAGATCGCGTAAAGGATCACGAAGCCCGCGACGTGAAACAGCAGCATCGCGACCGTGTAGGTGAGCCAATGTTGCTCGCGGGTTTCGTCAACGCCGCCGAGGCGATAGAGCAGCCGCTCGACCGGCCGCAGCACCGGCGAAAGCAAGGTGCGCTCGCCGGTGAAGACGCGGGTCATGTAGCCGCCGACGATCGGCGTCAGCGCGACGATGATGGTGCAGAACAGCGCGATCTGAATCCAGCCGATGAATGTCATGGCATGCTTCTTTCATTTCGCATGATCGTTTTCCGAAAGCCGCTTCGCGCTTTACGGAATCATGCGCCTCAGAACCGCTCGGGGCGCATGAGGGCGTAGGTGAGATAGATGAGCACGCCCACGGTCACGAGGGCGGCAAGGCTATAGTCGATGGACATGGCATACCTTCAAAGCCGGTCGCAGGCGCTGGCGTAGCCGAGCGTCAAGGCAAAGAGACCGAGCCCGAAGGCCAGTATGATGAAATCGAGCATCGCGCTCTCCTCTCAATCGGAGTAACGCGACAATTAGGATCGAGGGCATAAGGAAGCGATGGGAATTGCCCGCGACAGGCATCAAGACGGCATAAAGACGCCTGGCCTGGGCCCGCCCGGGACGTCGATTCCGGCCTGACGGCGTGGGTCAACTTTGACCGCTAACGTGCTGCTGCCGCGGCGCTAAACCGCGCGGCGCGCGAGTCCCATGCGCGCCCCGCCCCCGGCCGCCAGCGCATGGCCGAGCAATACCAGCACCGGGCCCGGCAGCTTCGCCGCCGCAAGTTGCGACGGCAGATCCGCGATCGATGCCCGGATGACCTGCTGATCCGGCCGCGTCGCTCGCGCGATCGCAATCGCCGGGGTCCGCGGATCGAGGCCATGGTCCTGCGCCTTCGCCGCGAGGCTCTCCAGTGTACGCACCGGCATATAAATGGCCGTGGTCGTCACCGGATCGGCCAGCGCATGCCAGTCGATATCGTCGGGCAACCGGCCGCTTTGCGCGTGACCGGTGATGTATTGCAGGCGGCGCGAATTCTTGCGGTCGGTCAGCGACAGGCCGAGCGCAGCCGCCGCCCCCTGCGCCGCCGTGACGCCGGGCACGACCTCGGCCTTGATGCCATGCGCCGCGCAGGCGCCGAGTTCCTCGCTGGCGCGGCCAAAGATCAGCGGATCGCCGCCTTTCAGGCGCACCACGCGCTTGCCCTGCTTCGCCAGAGACAGCATCAGCCCGTTGATGTCGTCCTGTTTGCAGGACGGGCCGAAGCCGGTTTTGCCGACCAGCATCTTGCGCGCCTCGCGCCGCGCGAAGTCGAGCACGCCGCGCGCGACGAGATCGTCGAACAGGATAACGTCGGCCGATTGCAGCGCCCGCACGGCGCGGAGCGTCAGCAATTCCGGATCGCCTGGACCGGCGCCTACCAGCGTCACCGATCCTGTCTCCACCGCGGCACCAAGCCCTCTCACCGCGGCAACGAAACGGTCGAAGTCGGATTCACCCGGCGCGTCCTCTGCATGCATCACGGCATGAGCGGTGAACACCTGCCAGAACTTGCGGCGCCCGGAGAATGACAGCCCCGAGGCCTTCACCCGCTCGCGCCAGCGCGAAGCCGCGGCGGCCCAATCGGCAAAGCCCTTCGGCAGAAGGGATTCGAGCTTGGCGCGGATCGCCTGCGCAAAGACGGGAGCCGCGCCGTCGGTCGAAATGCCGATGACCAGCGGGGAACGGTTGACGATGGCGCCGAAGGAGAAATCGCAAAAGGCCGGCTTGTCGATGACATTGACCGGCACGCCTGCCGCGCGAGCCGCGGCGGCGAACGCCGCCGCGCATTCATCGCCCTCGAAGGCGCCGATGGCAACAGCCGCGCCATCCAGATCGTCCGGGCTCCAGCCGCGCGCGATCAGCACGATCTCGCCATCGGGCGCATCCAGCGCCACGGCGCGCATTTCGTCGGAGAACTCCTCGGCATGAACCTCGACGCGGGCACCGGCGGCCGACATTAACTCAGCCTTCCACGCCGCCGCATGCGAACCGCCGGCCAGCACCACGCGCTTGCCCTGCAAGGCGAAGAACACCGGCAGACGCGCCAGCTTCGCCATTCTGTCCGGCCTTGTTTCAGACGGCGTGCGCGACATCGTTCACAATCCTTTTCAGCTCGGGCAGGCAAGAGCCGCAATTGGTGCCGGCGCGCAGAGCCTGGCCGACCTCCTCGACATTCGACGCCGTGCCATCGGCCAGCGCGGTACGGATGATATTGAGGCCGACACCGAAGCAGGCGCAGACCACCGGGCCCGGATCGGCGAGACCGTCGGTCGACTTGCCCGACAACACGCCACGCCGCTGCGCGTCGCTGAGCGCCTCCACCTCGAACAGGGCCTTCACCGCGTCCCATTGCGGCGTGCGTGCAAAGGGGCCGATGAACAGCGCGCCGACGAGACGACCGTCGGCGAAGGCGGCCATGCGGTAGCTGTCGCCGGCGGTATCGATAAATTCGCTGACCTCGCAGCCGATGAACATGTCCGCCGCGCGCATGCGCCAGACGTCCGGCGCAGCGTTGCTCGCGAGCAGGACGCCCTCGCCCCCGCCCACCTTGACGCGCGCCCACCACGTATCGTCCGGCAGCAGCAGACGATCCCGCGACAGCGCGAAGCCGCGATGCGTATACGAAACGGGCGCGATCGAGGCCGGTGTCGCCTTGGCTTCGGGCTGTCCCGAGTGGGGATCGACGGCCGGCGTTACCAGTTCGCCGACGCGCGCATGCGATGACGTCTCGCCGCTCCAGTGGATCGGCGCGAACAGCGAGCCACGTTGCTGGCCGTCACTGACGACGACCTTGAGTACGCAGGCGCCGTAAGGCGTCGTCACGCGGGCAAAGCCGTCATGCTTGAGGCCGGCCTTGGCGGCGTCGTCGGGATGCACTTCGACGAACGGCTCCGGCAGATGCGCGCCGAGGCGCGGGCTGAGGCCGGTCCGCGTCATGGTGTGCCACTGGTCGCGGATACGGCCGGTGTTGAGACGCAGCGGAAACTCGGGCGTCACGGCCGCGTGCGGGTGCGGCATGTCCGGCGCGATCATGCGCGCCTTGCCGTCGGGCGTGTAGAAGCCGCCTTTGGCGAAAAAACGGGAGTCCTCGCGCGAGGCCGAACGCACCGGCCATTGCACCGGCTTGAGCGCATCGAACGCGGCGTCGCTGATGTCTTTCAGACCGCCGATGTCGAAATCGCGTGTACCCTCGTTTTCGAATGCGGACAGCGCCGCGTGTTCGCGGAAGATGTCGGCGGCGCTCCGGTAGGCGAAGGCCTCGGCAAAGCCCATGCGCCGGGCCACCTGCGACACGATCCACCAGTCCGGCTGTGCCTCGCCCGGCAGGGGCAGAAAGGTGCGCTGGCGCGAGATGCGGCGCTCGGAATTGGTCACCGTGCCGTCCTTTTCGCCCCAGGCGGCGGCCGGCAGCAGCACATGGGCATTGGTCCGGATGGTGTCGTTGCCGGCGACGTTCTCGGAAACGACCAGCAGATCGAGTTTGCCCAGCGCCTCGCGCACATGGCGCGCATTTGGCAGCGACACCGCCGGGTTGGTGGCCATCACCCATAACGCCTTGATTTCGCCGCGGGAAATGGCGTCGACCATGTCGACGGCCTTGCGCCCCTCGCGCCGCGCCATCGCTTTGGCGTTCCAGAAGCGGCCGACCCGGTCGATGTCTTCCGGCCCGAAATTCATGTGCGCCGCAAGTTGATTGGCAAGACCTCCAACCTCGCGTCCGCCCATTGCATTGGGTTGTCCGGTGAGCGAGAACGGCCCCATGCCCGGCTTGCCGATGCGACCCGTCGCCAGATGGCAATTGATGATCGAGGTCACCTTGTCGGTGCCCTGCGCCGACTGATTGACGCCCTGCGAGAAACACGTGACGGCTTTCGCCGTCGCCGTGAACAAATCGAAGAACTTCGCAACTTCGGCAACGCCAAGACCCGTCAGCCTTCCCGTCGCCGCCACATCCGGCGCGATCTGTTTGGCGCGCGTCAGCGCCTCGGCAAGGCCTGTCGTATAGGTGTCGATATAGGCGAAATCGAAAGCCTGTGTTCCGGCGAGATGCACCAGCAGGCCGCAGAACAAAGCTGCGTCCATGCCCGGCGCGACGGAGAGGAACAGATCGGCCTCTTCCGCTGTCGCGGTGCGGCGCGGATCGATAACGACCAGCTTTGCGCCGCGCTCACGCTTGTTCGCCATCATGCGCCGGTACAGCACCGGATGACACCATGCCGCGTCGGAGCCAACCAATACAATGAGATCGGCCGCGTCGAGATCGGCGTAACTGCCCGGCACCGTGTCTGCGCCGAAGGCGCGGTGATGGCCGGCGACGGAAGACGCCATGCACAGCCGCGAATTGGTGTCGACATTCGCCGAGCCGATGAAGCCTTTCATCAGCTTGTTGGCGACGTAGTAGTCCTCGGTCAGCAATTGCCCGGACAGATAGAACGCCACCGAGTCCGGGCCATGCTTGATGATGCTGCACGACAGATTGTCGGCGACATGGTCCAGCGCGTCGTCCCAGCCCACACGCTGCATCGCATCGCCATCGCGCAGCATCGGGTGTAGCAGCCGCGTCTCCAGACCCAGCGTGTCGCCCAGCGCCGAGCCTTTCGAACACAGCCGGCCGAAATTGGCCGGATGCTCCGGATCACCCGCGATCGCCGCGCCGCCACGACCATCGGGTTTAGCCAATACGCCGCAGCCAACGCCGCAATAGGGGCAGGCCGTGCGCACGTTGGGCAAATGCTGCGCCGGCGCGTTCATCAGTACACGTCCTGCTGGTAGCGGCCCTTCTTTTTCAGATCAGCGACGAACAGCACCGCGTCTTCGCCCGATTTGCCGCCGTGCTGCGCAACGATGTCGACCAGCGCCAGCTCCACATCCTTGGCCATGCGCTTGGCGTCGCCGCAAACATAGACATGTGCGCCGTCGTTCAACCAAGCCCAAACGTCGCGGCCGTTCTCGCGCATGCGGTCCTGGACATATGTCTTGGTGTCGCCATCGCGCGACCAGGCCAGCGACAGACGCGTGAGGAAACCGGACGCGCGCATCGCCTTCAGTTCGTCCTCATAAAAGAAGTCACTGGCGGAGCGTTGGTGCCCGAAGAACAGCCAGTTGCGGCCCGGCGCCTTGTCGGCGAGCCGGTCATGCAAAAAGGCGCGGAACGGCGCGACGCCGGTACCGGGCCCGATCATGATAATCGGCGTGTTGCCATCGGCCGGCAGCGCGAAGGCATGGGCCTTCTGCACATAGGCCTTGAGGATGGCGCCGGGATCGATGCGCTCGGCCAGCAAGGTCGAGCAGACGCCGAGGCGCTGGCGGTTCCTGATCGTGTAACGCACCGTGTCGACAGTGAGCGTAACGCGATTCGGGTCCGGCTTCGGTGATGACGAGATGGAATAGAGTCGCGGCTGCAGCGGATTGAGCGATTCGATGAAGGCTTCCGGATCGGGCGCCGAACCTGAGAACTTCTCCAGCGCAGCGAGCACATCCAACGTCGCGGCATCGCCGTCGGGATCCTCGCCGGTCGCCAGTGCCCGCGCCTTCTTCCGCTTGTCGCCGCCGGTGATGTAGGAAAACAGTTGAAACAGCATGTCCGGCGCCGGCGACAGCGATACGCTGTCGGTCAGCACCTGCCGCAAGGTGCGGCCGCCGATATCGCTGTCCGGCGGCGCACCGAGCGCGGCCATCACCTGCTTCACCAACTCCGGGTCGTTGTGCGGAAACAGGCCGAAGGCATCGCCGACCTCGTAAGCGATGCCCGATCCCGACAGATCAATCTCGACATGCCACGTCTCCTTCGCGGAACCTTCTTTGTTGAGCTTGCGGCGCGACAGCACTTTCGCCGTCGATGGATTGTCGCGCGAAGTGCCGAGCGCAGGGGCGGGCTCGGCATGCGCCTTCGCAGCGGGCGCGGCGTCACCCTTCGGCGTATCACCGATCTGCTCGAACAGCGCCTTCACCATGCGGGCGGTTTCCTTGCCGCCCGGCGCGCACAGGTTCAGCCGCGTCTCGGCGCCCGACATGATGGCACCCGAGTAGTTCCTGCAGTCATAGCCGCACTGGCCGCAATCCTGCTGCGCCATCGCCGCCATCATTTTCCAGCGTAGCGGCTTGTCCTCGGCCAGCTTCATGCGCTCCGCGATCGGCAGCGACTGGTCGTGCCACGGCGCGTCGCCGTCATCATCTTCTGCATTCACCACGCCCGGCGCGCCACCGAGCAAGGCCGCTGCCTGATCGGCCGACAGCGGTGTAACGCCCGATGAGTCGAGCGCGATCAGCCCGGCGAAGAAGCCGTTCAGCCAGTTGCGCTGTTCGTCGTTGAAGGGCGCGGTTTCCGGCACCAGCATCGGAAGCGGCGATGGCACGTTCTGCGTCATTCGCCGTGCTCCGCCTTGAACAAAGCCTGCAACGCCTCGACCTCATGACGGCGCGAGAAAGCGAGAAACGTCTCGTCGCCGTCACGATGCGCCAAATAGCCCTTCAGCATGCGCTCGACGGTGCGCGGCGCATCCTGCGCCTTCACATCGCGGTAAAGATCGCGCGTGATGGCCGCATCCGGGCCATAACCGCCGCCGACGAGAACGTGGTAGCCCATCGCCGCGTCGGCATCCTCGCCCATGTCGATCTTGCAGGCGATCAGGCCGATATCGCCGATGTAATGCTGCGCGCAGGAATGATGACAGCCGGTGAGATGGATGTTCACCGGACTATCGAGCCGCACGCGCGGCTCACAATATTCCGCGATCTTCTCGGCATCCTCCTTGGTGTGCGCGGCAGCGAAACGGCAGCCGGTCGCGCCGGTGCAGGAAATGAGCCCGGCGCGAATCGGCGTCGCCGAGGTCTTGAGGCCGAGTGCTTCGATAGCGGCAACGGCATCGGCCACACGCGCATCGGTCACGCCGGAGATCAGCAGGTTCTGCCACACCGTGAGACGGATATCGCCGTCACCGAAGGACTGCGAAACGCTGGCGAGGCCGCGCATCTGGTCGGTCGTCATCTTGCCGACCGGAAAAACAACGCCAATCCGGTTCAGCCCCGCCTGCTTCTGCGGATGCACGCCGATATGCGCGGTGCGGTCGAACGCCGGGCGCGGCGCGAGGGCGCCGGCCGGCACGTAAGTGAGCCTGCGGCTCAGCTTTTCCTCGACATGCGCGAGGAACTTCTCGAAACCCCAGGCGTCGAGCACGTATTTGAGGCGCGATTTGTTCCGGTCGGTGCGGTCGCCGTGCTCGATATAGACGCGGACGATGGCGTCGGCGATCGCCGTCGCCTCCTCCGGCCTCAGGATGACGCCGGTATCCCGGGCGAAATCGCGGTGGCCGGTGATACCACCGAGCGCGAGGCGGAAATAGACGCCCGGCGCAACACCGAAGCCGTCCTTCACCTCGACAGCCTGGAAGCCGATGTCGTTGGTGTCTTCCAGCACGGGAATCCGGCCCCCGCCGTCGAAGCCGACATTGAACTTGCGCGGCAGGCCATACAGCGCGCGCTCGTTGAGGATGTGGTGATGCCACTCGCGCGCATAAGGCCGCGTGTCGAGCAGTTCCTGCGGATCGATGCCCGCGGTCGGCGAGCCGGTGACGTTGCGGATGTTGTCGGCGCCGGAGCCGCGCGAGCCGAGACCGAGTTCCATGATGCCCTCGACCACCTCGACGGCATTCTTCGGCTCGATCTCCCGGATCTGGAGATTGGCGCGCGTCGTCACGTGCGCATAGGGCCCGGCGCAGCGATCGGCGAGATCGGCCAGCCCGGCGAGTTGCCAGTGCTTGAGAATACCGTTCGGAATGCGCAGGCGGCACATGTACGACGACTGCGCCGGCGCGACATAGAACAGCCCGTAATAGCGCCAGCGGAAATTATCGGCGGCCTTCGGTGCCTCGTTCTTCCTCGCCTGATCCTTGAGCCGGCCATAGGCATCGAACGGATGCTGCTCGCGCTTGATCCTCTCCTGATCGGTCAGTTTGCCGCCGCGCGCGACGGTCGCGTCCTGCGCCTTGATGTGAATGGCATCGGGGCCGGCGGCTTCGGCGCCGCCTTTCGGCATAGTGCCGCGCGCGGCGCGCGCCGCCGTGAGGCCGGAGGCGAAGCCTTCGAGATAGCGCTTCTGGTCGGGTGAGAAGTCGCTGGACATCAGCTCACCCTGTCATTCCGGGGCATGCGCGCAGCGCATGAACCCGGAATCCAGCCGGGCAACCCGAAATCTGACGCTGGATTCCGGGTTCGCTCGCTAGTGCTCGCGCCCCGGAATGACAGCGACAATGAGTGAGCGCGCTTTCGCATCTCACGCCGCCAGATCTTTGAGAACTGGTTTTGATTCAGCCTTCGGCGGCGACCGCTCGGCAAGCGCGCGGCCGAAAACCAGATCGCCACGGATCGCGCCGATCGGCGCGCCCGTCCTGATCAGGTCGGAGTACCAGAGACCATCGGCCGTATCACCGAACAGCACTGCGCCGACGAGCTTATCGGCCTTGAACACGAGCTTCTTGTAGCTGCCGAGGCCGGGATCGCTGAGTACGATGTTGTCGGTGCCGGGCGCGCCCATGAACTCGCCCGCCGAATAGACGCTGACGCCGGAGACCTTGAGATTGGTCGCCAGCACGCTGCCTTCGTAGGCGACCTGTTGCTCCGCGAGATGCCCCGCGAGCACGCGGGCCTGTTCGTAAGCCGGCTCGACGAGGCCGTAGCACGTGCCGCGATGCTCGGCGCATTCGCCGATAGCGTAGATATCGGCGCGGCTGGTCCGCAGATGATCGTCAACGGTGATGCCGCGATTGATCGCGAGGCCCGCCGTCGCAGCAAGATCGCTATTGGCGCGAATGCCGGCGGCGACAACGACGAGGTCAGCGCCAATGTCGCGGCCGTCCTTGAGCAGCACCTTGTTCGCGCGGCGCTCTCCCTTGATGGCCGCGGTCTCGGCGTTGAGATGCACGGCGATGCCCTTCGCCTCGACGGCGGCTTTCAGCATCGCTGAGGCGTGCGGATCGAGCTGGCGCTCCATCAGCCGCTCCATCAGATGAATGACCGACACCTGCATGCCGGCTTTCGCCAGGCCGTAAGCAGCCTCAAGGCCGAGCAGGCCGCCGCCGATCACGGCCGCCTGCTTGTGCGCCTTCGCCGCCAGCTCCATCGAGGCCACATCGGCAAGATCGCGGAAGGTGACGACGCCGGGCATGTCCATGCCCGGCACATTGAGGCGGATCGCCTTCGAGCCGGTCGCCAGCACCAGCTTGCCGTATGGCAAGGTCGCGCCATTGGCCAGCTTGACGCGGCGAATATCGGCGTCGATCGACACGGCGCGATGTCCGTAGAGCAATGTCACGCCATGGGCCCGCCACCAGTCGGCGGATTTCAGCTCGATATCGCCGCGCGACACTTCGCGCGCCAGCACCGAGGACAACAGCACGCGATTATAGGCCAGCCGCGGCTCGTCACCGATCACGGCCACGGCGTAACGGCCGAGGGCCCGCTTGTTGAGCTCCTCGACCAGCCGCGCCGCGGCCATGCCGTTGCCGATGATGACGAGCGGTTCGCTCATAGTCTTCTCTCGAAAATCAAGCCGCCGCTTCGACGAAACGATGGCGCTCGTAGAGGAATTCCAGCACGCGCTGGCGGCAGGCGAGGAATGCCGCATCGCTGACCAATTCGAGGCGCTTGCGCGGCCGCGCCATCGGCATGGTGAGGATCTCGCCGATTTCGGCATCCGGGCCGTTGGTCATCATGATGATGCGATCGGACAGCAGCACGGCCTCGTCGACGTCGTGCGTGATCATCATCACCGTGTTGCCGAGCTTCTGGTGCAACGCCATCACCGTGTCCTGCAGACGTGCGCGGGTGAGCGCATCGAGCGCGCCGAATGGCTCGTCGAGCAGCAGAACTTTCGGCTCCATCGCCAGCGCGCGGGCAATGCCGACGCGCTGCTTCATGCCGCCGGAGACTTCGGACGGGCGCTTGTCCCTGGCGTGAGTCATCTGCACCAGTTCGAGATTGTGCAGGGTCCATTCGTCCCGCTCGGCACGGGATTTGCCCTTCCCGAACACCTTGTCGACCGCGAGCCGTACATTCTCGTAGACCGTCAGCCACGGCAGCAGGCTGTGGTTCTGGAACACCACGGCGCGATCCGGACCCGGCTCATTGACCTCGACGCCGTCAATCAAAACTCCGCCGGTCGTCGCATTGGTCAGGCCGGCGACGATATTGAGCAAAGTGGACTTGCCGCACCCGGAATGACCGATAAGCGAAACATACTCACCTTTCGTGACTTCGAAAGTGATGTCCTTCAGCACGCGGGTCGAAGTCGAACCGCGGGTGAATACCTTGTCGACGTGATCGATCTTGCAGAACGGGCGCATGGTGATGCCCTCCCTCAGCTTACGGACGTGCCACGGGTAATGATGCCGGCGATGGCGGCGACGAGGCGATCGAGCACGAAGCCGATGACGCCGATGTAGACGAGCGCGACGACGATGTAGGGCAGCCGCAACGAGTTCCAGGCATCACAGATGAAGAAGCCGATGCCGACGCCGCCGGTGAGCATTTCAGCGGCAACGATGGCAAGCCATGACAGGCCGATGCCGATGCGCAGCCCCGTGAAGATGTAGGGCGCCGCCGACGGGATCATGATCTTGTAGAAGAACTCGAGGTGATTGAGCTTCAGCACCGCGGCGACGTTGCGGTAATCCTGCGGAATGTTGCGAATGCCGACCGCCGTGTTGATGATGATAGGCCACACCGCCGTGATGAAGATGACGAAGATCGCCGAAGGCTGACTGTCGCGGAACGCGGCCAGCGATATCGGCAGCCACGCCAGCGGCGAAATCGTGCGCAGCACCTGGAAGATCGGATCGAGGCCGCGCATCGCCCAGACCGACTGGCCGATCAGCGTGCCGAGCGCGATGCCGATCAATGCGGCGAAGCCGTAGCCGATCGCGACACGCTGAAGCGAGATCAGCACGCGCCAGCCGAGGCCGATATCCTGCGGTCCGTTGCGGAAGAACGGATCGACGATGAGGTCGTGCGCTTCAGTCCAGATCTTGCTCGGCGCCGGCAATGTCGCGCCGGGGCGGGAGCAGAGGATCTCCCACACCGTCAGCAGCAGAAGCAGCATCACCAGCGGCGGCAGCACCGCGGTGGCGAAGCGGCCAAGCGCGGCAAGCATCCGCGCGTTGAACGGCGTCTGCCGCGACGGTAGCGCAAGGACCTTCGCCGTTGCCGGTGCGGCCGGTGCTGCGGGGATGCTGGCCGACATATCGGATTTGGCCAAAGGCATGTTCATCGCGCGGGTGCTCCATTTCCAGAATAGTGACGGGCCGCTCGTTGCCGAGCGACCCTGTGCGTGCTCAGGCTTCGATGCGCTTGATGCTCAGGCTCTTGAGATAGGCGCCGGGATTTTCGGGATCGAAGACCTTGCCGTCGAAGAAGGTTTCCTTGCCGCGCGACGGCGAGGCCGGAATGTCGGCTGCCGCGACCCCCATCGACTTGGCGGCATCGCGCCACAGGTCTTCACGGTTCACCTTGTCGACCATGGCCTTGATGTCGGTCGTCGGCTCGAATTTGCCCCAGCGGATATCTTCTGTGACGAACCAGGTGTCATGGCTCTTGAACGGGTAGGACGCGTGGTCCTGCCAGAACTTCATGAACTGTTTGGTGCCCTTCTCGACACGGCCATTGCCGTAATTGATGTCGCCCTTGGCGCGGCCGATGATGTCCGCGACCGGCACATTGAACCACTGGCGCTTGCCGACGATCTCCGACATTTCCTGGCGGTTTTCCGGCTTGTCGCACCACTGCTGCGCTTCCATCACGGCGGTGAGCAGGGCCTTGGCGGCGTTCGGATTCTTGTCGACCCAGGCGGCACGCATGCCGAGCGCCTTTTCCGGATGCTTGGCCCAGATCTCGCCGGTCGAGCAGGCCGAGAAGCCGATATTCTGATTGACGAGCTGTTCGCCCCACGGCTCGCCGACGCAGAACGCGTCCATGTTGCCGACCTTCATGTTGGCCACCATCTGCGGCGGCGGCACGACGATGGTCGAGACGTCCTTGTCGGGATCGATGCCGGCGGCGGCCAGCCAATAGCGGATCCACAAATCGTGGGTGCCGCCCGGGAATGTCATGGCGACGCTGACCTTCTTGCCGTCGGCGATCTTCTTGGCGAAGGCGGCCTTCAACGGCGAAGCATCGGTCGTGACCTTGAGGTCCTTGTATTCGTTGGCGACAGAGATCGCCTGCGCATCGAGATTGAGGCGCGCAAGGATGTACATCGGCGTCGGCACATTGTTCTGCGTCACCTTGCCGGCCGAGATGAGGTAGGGCATCGGGGTGAGGATGTGCGCGCCATCGATGCCGTTGGCTTCGCCGCCCAGCACCATGTTGTCGCGCGTCGCGCCCCACGAGGCCTGCTTGGCGACCTCGACATTCGGCATGTCGTATTTGGCGAAGATGCCCTTCTCCTTGGCGATCACCAGCGGCGAAGCATCCATCAGCGCGATGTAACCGAGGATCGCCTTGGTGGTTTCCGGACCGGCGGCCTCGGCAACGTGGACTCCGAACGGAAACTGCGTACCGATCGCGCCGATCAGCGCGGCTGTCGAGGCGCCGGCCTTGAGGAACGTTCGGCGATTTAACTTGCGGCCGGTCATGGTGTGCTTCGTCGTCATTGTCCTCATCATCCCTGTTGCTGTTGCGGATCCCCGGCCCAAGTCGCTTGAATTCGTCGCGAGACGTCATTGGTCGTCGGCGCTCGGGCATAAAAAAAGCCGCAGTCTCCCAGCCGCGCTTTAAGCGCGAACCGAAGACAGCGGCGTTGCCCGTTGGCCCCTCATTGGACCCAAGCGCGGCGCTCACGGGCCGGGCTTGTCAGTTACACCTATTCAAAACGCGTGCCAGAGCCGAAAATTCGGAAAAGAATATATAATTCAATGAGTTGCTTGTTTGAGCTTGAACCGCAGATGGCACCCCTGCCCGCCTGAGGCTCAGGCTTGCTGCCTTTTTGTGCAATGCGGAAAAGCCGGCCCGATCAGCGGACGACGTGCAGGCGCGGCCTTCCGTTGTGCCGCAGATGCCAGGCTTCGAGGTGCCCGGCGATGCCGGAGGCGACGAAATCGGGCCCGTAAAACGCGCCGACGCGATCCAGCGGATCGATGACGTCCAGCGACGGCGGATGCCCCAGCGCGTGGTCGTAGAGATCAGGGCGGAAGGTGTTTTCGGCGACGAGACGCAAGTCGTCGGTCAGCGGCGCCTGACGCCAGCGCACCATATCGGCGTACATCCAGGCGGCATGGGCTTTGTCGGGACGATTGGCGCCGCGGCGCTCCAGAAGGATGTATTCGTCGCTGCTCCGGGTCTGGCCGTCCGCCGTGACCTTGAGCACACCCTTGAGCGTGCGCGAGATTATCTCCGGTGTTGCGCCGATGCGCCGACCGATGGACTCGCACACCGCGCCGAGATGAGCCGGGTCCTCGGCATAGGCCGCCGCCTTCGCCAATGCGCGGATAAGAGCGGACAAGGTATCCGGATTGTCGCCGGCCCAGTTGTCGCGAACCGCCAGCACCTTCTCCGACATGCGGCGCACGATGTCGCGGCCGAAATGCAGGATGTGGCCGACGCCGTTATCGACCGCGACTGAATTCCACGGCGCGCCCACACAGAAGCAATCGACATGCCCGCTGGTGAGGCTGTCCACCATGTATGGCGGCGGCAGCACCACCATCTGTACGTCCTCGTCCGGATCGACGCCGCCCGCCGACATCCAGAAACGGAGCTGATAATTGTGATTGGAGAACGGGAAGGTCATGCCGAAATTCACGAGCGGCACGCCGCGCGCCTTGCGGTCGGCGACGACGCGGTGCAGCGCGCGCGACGACACGCGCGGGTCGGTCAGATCGCCGTCGACGACATGGGACAATTCGGCATACAGCGCCGGCGACACCGTGATGGCGTTGCCGTTGAGCGCCAGCGTGAAAGGCACGATCAGCGGCACTTTCACATGACCGATGCCGAGGCTCGACGCCATCGGCAGCGGCGCCAGCATATGCGCGGCATCGAACAGGCCGAGATTGAGCTTGTCGCGCACATTGGACCACGACACCTCGCGCACGATCTCGACGTCGAGCCCTTCGGCCTCCGCGAAACCGTGGTCGACAGCGACGAGGATGGGCGTGGCGTCGATCAGCGGGATATAGCCGATGCGCAGGTTGGCCTTCATTTGAACAGCTCCGCCGCCGTGATCACGGACTGGGCGATCTCGGCGATCTTCTTGTTCTCGTTCATCGCAGTCTTGCGCATCAGCGCGTAGGCCTGTTCTTCGGTGAGGCCCTTGGCCTTCATCAGTATGCCCTTGGCGCGGTCGATGATCTTGCGCTCCGCCAGCGCGCCCTTGGCCTCGTCGAGTTCGCATTGCAGCCGCGAGAAGGCGTTGAAACGCGATATGCAGAGATCGAGGATGGTCTTGATGCGGTCCTTCTGCAAATTGCCGACGATATAGGCCGAGACGCCGGCATCGACGGAGGCCTGGATCGAGGCGGCGTCGCTGTGGTCGACGAACATCGCGATCGGCCGCTTCACGATGCGGCTCATCTGAAACATCTGCTCGAGCACGTCGCGGCTCGGGTTTTCCAGATCGATCAGGATGACGTCCGGATCGAGCGCGTAGATGCGTGCCAGCAGATTGCGCGTCTCGTCGATACGCTGGACCTGGACGAAACCCGCCTCGCGCAAGCCGTCCTCCAGAATCGCGGCGCGGATCGGGCTTTCATCGACAATGATGATCTTGAGCGATGAATCGCGCAGCCCCCCCTGCGCGCCGCCTTGCGGCTGCGTCGCGGCATCTGGACCTTTCCGGCTTTCCGGCACAGACACGATCTCCGAAACGACGGCGCGTTGCGCGACCGCCGCGCTAAAAGCCCTTCGGTCTCGAATGACCATCATGCAAGACCCATTCCATGGCCCCTTCGACCAGGCCGCGGCGGCCTTTTGCCGGGCGCCGGCAAGCATCATGCGAGGCGCATTTTCTGGCTGGGTCGCAGCAACAATCATGCCACCCCGAGGTAGCGGCCACGAACGCGCGTTAACGTGACCTTGGTTCGCGGATGGGTGCGACTTCTGGCCACCGCGTTTGCCGTCGTCCGACGGGCAGGCGCGCCGATCGGGATCGCGAGGGCGCTCTGAGCCGGAGCCGGCTTGCGGTAACGCGGGTGGTCCAATCCCTGCTAAGTCATTGAAAAGATGGCGCGCCCGAAAGGACCCGAACCTCTGACCCCCAGATTCGTAGTCTGGGGTCGACCATTGAAATCATTAAGGTTCGTTACCGTAAGCGCTTGCTGGAAGCGGCAACAATTGGAGCTTGAGGCCCGGAAAATCCCTCGGCTTACCGAAAAGCTCCTGGAGCCTTCCTGCTTCCGTAGAATTCGAATGGATCGCCGACGGAGAGGGAGGAACTCTTCGCCTATTTATCCTCGTGCCGACTTCACGGGCACTTCCAAGGGCGTAGCGACAACGCTGGTACAAGTGCAGGTACAATGGAAGTTCTAGCGGCAAGACGCAAGAGCTGGCCCAAGACGTCAGTTAACGACAGCTTGCCGGTGGCCCCCGCCTCCTCGGCCCGCCCCCTGGCGCCGGCGGCAACGCGCCGGCCCTTGACCCGCTTGCGTTGCTAGCTCGCTAGCAAGCAGCCGGACCCGGCGGCAAATGGCTGCACCCAATTCACGCCAGGGCCTCCTCTTCCGCGTCGCTCAGCAAGACCATCGCATCCTCCGGCGACAGGTGCCTAAGAGGCGGCGACGCGAGGTCGAGCGTCCAGCGCACATCCTTGAGGCATTCGCTCACGGCGACGGGTCGCAGTTTAGCTTCTCCGAAGAAGCGCACGAAGTCGCGAAGCGCGAAATACATGATCCAGGCCGCCGGCATGTCCGTTGGCGGCTCTGACCCGAAGGCTGCCGGTCGCCGACGGAACGCCACGGTTGTGCCCAGTACTGGCGATGCGAATGGTGCCAGACAATTCGGCGAGCAGTGGCGCGCCACCGGCGACGTAGAGCCCATCGTCGACGATCACGAAGTCGTCGGTGCCGCGGTCGACGTTTGCAAGCGTTTCGTCCGCCCATGGCGGACGAGATGGATGTTGCGCCCGGCAAAGTGACGGTCGAGCGGCAATCGCAAGAACAGGTCCGATCTGCCTGCGCGCAATGCCTGCAATAGATCCCGCTCCATCTTGATATCCCAAGAGTAGCTGCTGTCCACTAGCAGCCACCACAGCCGTTCGTTGTGGCGGAGGATGGAATGATGCCCCCGGCCCAGGCCTCGATGATCGCGCACTCGGTGAGCCACCGGCAGGTCGGCCTTACGAAGCGTCATGACTTCGACGGCGATCGTATCGCGTCGCAGGCTCAGCAATCCAGTGCCGCCGTAGCGGTGGAGGCGAATGACCTCGTAGTCGAAGGCGACGAAAAACGTCTCGGTCATGGCTTGCTGGCTCCTGCGGGACTGTCGAACTGGATCTGACGCCAGAAAGCCGCAAGACGAATGCCGATAGCGCCAGCGGCGTTCTTGCGCGTGGCAGCAGGCAGCCGCTATCGATAGCTTCATAGCTTGGGCACCGCGCCAATCGCAGCGTCAAGCTCACCGGGCCTCAAAGGCTGCAATGACCGTGGTGACTACAGGCCTCCGTTTTTTCCGGTCATGATGGCAACCTTGTCTTTTCAGATTCATAGCGGATCGACAGAACGACGTTGCCCGAAGCGTGCGCTGAGCGCAGCGCAACCTGGCTCATGCATTGACAAGGCGCCGGGCGCGCGTCTAGCGTTTCAATATCAGAACAGAATTCCGATAATCGGAACATGCGATGGACAAGGGAGAAAGCCTTTCAGTGCGCCGCGCGGTCGGTATCCTCCGGCTGTTTCGCGAGCCCGGTCGCTCATTGACTCTGAGCGACGTCGTCGAGCGCCTGGATCTGTCCAAGACGGCTTGCCACCGCTTTCTTGCGACCTGGGTCTCAGAAGGCTTTCTAGTGCAGGACGAGGCCAGCGGCCGCTATAGCGTCGGCCCAGAACTGATCTCCTTCGCACGGCTGCATCTCGGCGCAACGTCGCTCCGCGACGCCTGCCGCGAGGATCTCGAAAAGCTCGCCAAAGAAACAGGCGACTCGGTCCTGCTGCATGTCCTCGACGATGGCACCGCGCTCTGCGTGCAGCGTTTCGACGGCGATTATCCGGTTCGTGTCTCGGGCGTATCGGAAGGCGGGCGCCTGCCGTTGTATTGCGGCGGTGGTCCGCTGGCGCTGCTCAGCTTTTCGACCAATGACGTCGCGGAGCAGGTGTTATCGAACCCGCTGCCGCGCCGGACGGCGCGCACTCTCGTGACCAAGGCAGCTTTACGTCGCTGCATGATGGAGACGCGGGCGCGCGGCTACGCCATCGGCAATCAGGACGCCTTTGACTACGTGGTCGCGGTCGGAGCGCCCATTTTCGATCCGCAGGGACTGGTCGGCGCCATCAGCGTCGGCGGCATCGAGCAACGCTACACCGCAGCGCGAATCGAAAAAATAGGGCGACTGGTGAAAACGATCGGAGCACGCATAACCGCGCGCCTCGGAGGGCGCGCGGTGACCGATCAGGCGCTCACGACAAGCTGACTAGAAGATACAAAAGGCTGAATACCCAGGGAGAGAAACATGAAGCGTATTGTGACGAAGACGTTGGCGGCCGCGCTGCTTTTGGGCAGCGCCGGGATCAGTCAGGCGGAGATTAGCGGTGATGTCGTCAAGATCGGCGTCCTCACCGACATGTCGAGCGTCTTCTCCGATGTGACCGGCGCGGGCTCGGTCGAGGCCGCGAAAATGGCCATCGAGAAGCTTGGCGGCAAGATCGCCGGTAAGCCGATCGAACTCGTTTTCGCCGATCATCAGAACAAGGCTGACATCGGCGCCGGCGTCGCCCGGCGCTGGTTCGATGCCGAAGGCGTCGACGTCATTGTCGATCTGCCGAACTCGGCCGTTGCGCTAGCGGTCAATGAAATCGCTCGCGAGCGCGGCAAGGCTATTCTGATCTCCGGCGCGGCCTCGTCCGATCTGACGGGCTCTAAGTGCTCACCCACGACCGTGCAGTGGACCTATGACACCTGGGCCCTCGCCAACAGCACCGCCAAGGCCGTCGTCGCCGAGGGCGGCAAGCGGTGGTACTTCCTCACGGCTGACTATGCCTTCGGTCACGCCATGCAGCGCGATGCTGGCGCCCTGGTCGAAGCCAATGGCGGCAAGGTGATCGGCTCGGTTCGTCATCCGCTGAACACCAATGACTTCAGCTCATTCCTCATCCAGGCGCAAAGCTCGAGGGCCGAAATAATCGGCCTCGCCAATGCCGGCGCCGACACGGCAAACTCCATCAAGCAGGCGGCCGAATTCGGCATTACGCGTGGCGGCCAAAAGCTTGTGGGCCTGTTGATCACCATCCCGGACATTCACGCCGTTGGTCTCAAAGCCGCTCAGGGCCTGATGTTCACCGGCGCGTTCTACTGGAACCGCAATGCAGAAACGCGCAAGTTCTCGGAAGCCCTCGCCAAACGCAATCGCGGCGTTCATCCCGACATGATCCAGGCTGGCGTCTATGCCAGCATTCTGCACTACGCCAAGGCGGTCGAGAAAACTAACAGCGATGATGGCAAGACCGTTGTCGACGCCATGAAGGCCATGCCGACCGACGATCCGCTGTTCGGCAAGGGCTCGATCCGCGCCGACGGCCGCAAGCTCCATCCGATCTATCTGTTCAAGGTCAAGTCGCCTGAAGAATCGAAGGAGCCTTGGGACTACTACAATGTGGTGCAGACCATCGAGCCCGACGCGGCGTTCCGACCGGTCGCCGCGGGCAGCTGCCCGCTCGTGAAGTAAGCATGCACGGCAATCGCATGATGTCCGGCGCGCAGCCGATGAACGGAATCTCCGAGCCGCTTGGCCCAGAGATTCTGTTCTCTGGCATGGCGCCGGCCGAGCAGCAGGCGCGCTCCTTTGCGCGCCTGCTGACCTATCTCAACACGACGATCGCGCGTTATCATCCTTATTACCGAAGGCTGTTCCGCCAGCTCGACATCTCTGCCGACGGCATCCGCTCCTATGACGACTTCCGGCGCATTCCGCTGACGACCAAGTCAATCATTGTCGACAACCTCAATGACTTCACCGTGATGCCGCGCTATCCAGGCGCCGGCGACACGCATGATGCCGACGAAGCATCGCCCGAACTGATGGCGATCTACCAGCAGCGCGCCGCGGAGGGAAACTGGCGCGATCTGTTCGGCATGCGTCCGGAAGCGGAGCGCGTGCGTGAACAGTTTCTGCGCGACTGGCGTCCGATACATTTTCAGATGTCCGGCGGCACGACCGGAAAGGCCATCGTCAGCGGCTACACCCACAGCGATCTTTACGAGCGCTTCGCGCGGTCAGGCGCCTGGTGGTACGGCATCAACAAGCGGCTGCACCAGAACGACAAGTGGCTGAACATCCTTCCGGCAGCGCCGCATCTCGGCATCTATGCCACGATGTTGATCCCGCTGTTCGAGGGGCAGCCCAATTTCAATACGTTCGGCGGCAAGGTGATGCCAACCGAGCGGCAGATCCGCATCGCTGCCGAGGACAATTTCGCGGTAGTCATCGCGCTGCCGTCCTACCTCATCCACTGGTTGCGCATGGCGGTGCGCATGCGCGAGGCGGGGGAGATCGGGCCAATCGGGAGCTTCAAGGTTGCCTATTGCGTCGGTGAGCCGGTGACGGACGCCTATCGCGATCTGATCAAGGATGCGTTCCGGCAGCTCGGCAGCGAAGATGTCGCCGTTCTCGAGGGCATGAGCTCAACCGAATTGCGGACCGGCGGCTTCTATGAATGCAGCGAGGCCGGCAAACTGCATTTCGACCCTGTCGGATTTTTCGGAGAACTTCTCGATCCCGATACTAAGGAGCCGGTCGAGGCCGGCAAGCCCGGCGTGTTCGTCTGGAGCCACATCGGCTGGCATGGCACGGCGATCCTCCGTTACTGGACTGGAGACTATGTGTCGGGCGGCATGGTGTGGGGCGATTGCCCGCACTGTGGCTTCACCATTCCGCGTCTAGTGACGCCGATCTGGCGTGCCGACAAGGATGAAACCAAGATCCGCGGCACGCGCGTCGAGCTGGTGCGGCTGACCGATGCGGTGCGTGGTACCCAAGGCATCCGGTCATTCCAGGTGCTGATAGGCAAGAGCGATCCGTCCGACCCGGTGTCGCGTGACACGCTGACGGTCGTTGTCGCCTGTCATGAGAACGTCGACCAGGAAACGCTGACGACCACGCTTCGGCACAATGTGCTGCGCGACACTGAGGTCAGCGTCGACAACATTCTGTTTGAGACGCTGGCGCAACTCGATGCCCGACTCTTTGCCAAGAAGCTGAAGGCTGAGTGGGTCATCGACGAGCGGCCGGTTCAGTAACCTTGCACGGAGGATAAGTTAGCATGCTGACGTTGTACGATGCCGGTCTCTCGCCCTTCGCGCAGAAAGTGAAGATGGCGCTGGTCGCCAAGGGTTTGCCGTTCGAGCGGATCGTGCCCGATCTCGGCAATCCCCCGGCGGACTTTCTCAACGTGAGCCCGCGACGCGAAGTGCCGGTGCTGGTCGATGACGGCGCCGCGATCTTTGATTCCGCGATTATCGTCGAATATCTCGACGACAAATTTCCGGACAATCCGGTGTTGCCGAAATCCGCGGTGGATCGCGCCAAGGTGCGGATGATCGCGACGCTGTGCGACTCGCAGCTCGAGGCCATCATTTTCGGCGTTACCGAGATCATGGTGTTCAAGCGAGCCAGCGGCGAACTCGGGGACGCCATCCTGGCCAAAGGACGTGCAGACTTCGCAACATTCTTTGCCTGGCTCGAATCGCAACTCGGCGGCCGCGACTGGTTCAACGGTGACGCTTACGGCATGGGCGACATGGCGGTGCTGCCCTATATGCAGACCGCGTCGCTCTACAAGGCCGCGCCGGCTGTCGATACGCCGCTGGGCCGATGGTTCGAGCGCGCCAAGGCCCAGCCAGGCTTCCAGCGCTGCCTGGTCGATGCAAAGGCCGAGATCGCCGACTTCCGCTCGGCGACCGAGAAGGTGATGTCAGGCCGCTGGCCGCGGCAGTATCGCGATCATCGTCTGGACTGGATTGTCCGCGCCGGTGGCATCAACATCGTGCGCGACGGTCTGGCCGCCGGCACCATTCGACTCAGCAATCTGCCGGGAGCGGCGCGATGAGAGCGTTTCGCTGCGAGGCGTTCGGTCCGATCGAGAACATGTCCTTCGAGACGGTTCCCGACCCTGTCTTGCAGCCGAACCAGGTGCGCGTTGCCATCCGCGTCGCGTCGGTCGGCTTCATGGACATCCTGATGGTGAAGGGCGAATACCAGCTCAAGCCGCCGTTGCCCTATAT
Source organism: Pseudolabrys sp. (assembly GCA_017849615.1). Lineage (GTDB taxonomy): Bacteria > Pseudomonadota > Alphaproteobacteria > Rhizobiales > Xanthobacteraceae > Pseudolabrys. The sequence goes on from JAFIGS010000023.1 coordinate 77,388, forward strand.
TCCGGGAGCCTGCGGCGCTGGTGTCGTGACCGAGGTCGGCGATGCCGTAACGCGTGCCAAGGTTGGCGATCGCGTCTCGTTTCTGAATTACTACGGCGCTTTTGCCGAGCAGATCGCGACCGACGAGCACACGCTGTCGGTTCTACCCTCGTCGATGGATTTCGAGCAGGCGGCGACGTTCCGCTTGGCCTATTCGCCTGCCTATCTGGCGCTGAAGTACCGCGCCCATCTCAAAGCCGGCGAGACCTTCGTCATTACCGGTGCCGCCGGTGGCGTCGGGCTGGCGGCAACGCGGCTTGCCAAAGTGCTCGGTGCGCGCGTCATCGGGGTGGTGAGCAGTAAGGCCAAACGCGAGGCGTCGTTCGGAGCGGGTGCCGACGAAGTTATTATCCGTTCGGAGGGCGACCTGCGCGAACAGATCCTCGACCTGACCCGCGGCAAGGGCGCGGACGTCATTCTCGACGTGGTCGGCGGCGACGTTTTCGACGCCTGCGTACGCTGTCTCGCGCGTAACGGCCGCATCATTGTTATGGGTTTCACCAGCGGTCGTATTCCCGAGGTCAAGGTCAACCGCTTTTTGTTGAAGAACGCTTCGCTGCTTGGCGTCTGGCTGGGTGATTTCATGACCAATCATCCGGGAGATTTCGAGACAATGAACCAAGAAGTCCTGGAACTGGCGGCGGGCGGCAAACTACCGATTAAGATCGGCGCGCGTTTCCCGCTGCCTGAACTCGTGCCGGCGATGGAGGCCCTGCTGTCGCAGGACGTCATCGGAAAAATCGTGCTGACCAATCCCGCCTAGACGTCACCCAGCAGGTAACATTCTCATGATCTACGACTTCCGAACCTATACGCTCTATCCGGGCAAGACACATGAATATCTGGAGATTTACGAGCGCGAGGCGCTGCCGGTACAGCGTGAGCATCTCGGCCATCTTGTCGGCTACTTCACCAGCGAGATCGGTCCGCTCAACAAAATCATTCACATCTGGGCTTACGAGAGCTTCGTCGAACGCGACGCGCGCCGAGAAAAGATGTTCAGCGACGCGCGCTTCAAAGATGCAGCCAAGAAGCTCTATCCGCTTATCCAGACGCAGGAAGATGTCATTCTGAAAGGCACATCGTTCTCGCCATTGAAATGATCGCCGCGACAAACCGTAAACCGAGGAGGCAAAAATGGCCGATGTTTATATGCTAGGCGGCGCGCAAACCGATTTCGCCCGCAATTGGTCGCGCGAAGGCAAGTCGATCTATGACATGATGTCGGAATCCGTAGAGGCCGGCCTGGCGGCGACCGGGCTCGAAGCGTCGCAGATCGAGACGGCCCATATCGGCAATTTCGTTTCCGATCTGTTCTGCAATCAGGCGCAGCTGGGCGGCATGTTCGCGGCGATCCGTCCGGAGTTCGACGGGGTGCCGTCGGGCCGTCACGAAGCGGCCTGCGCATCGGGCAGCATCGCCTTGCTGGCGGCGGCGGCGGAAATCGAGGCCGGCCGCTATGACAGCGCCTGCGTGGTCGGTGTCGAATATATGCGCAACGTGTCCGGCGAGGTCGCCGCCGATCATCTCGGCGCCGCTTGCTGGCGGGGCGAGGAAGCCACCGACGCCCGTTACATCTGGCCGGCGCTGTTCAACGATCTGCTGGGCGAGTACGACCGCCGCTATGGCGTCAACTACCGGCATCTCGGCGAAATCGCACGCAACAACTACGACAATGCGCGCGTCAACCCGAACGCCCAGACACGCAAATGGAATTTCGGCAATCGCGCGTTCAGCGAAGACGACAGCGAGAACCCGGTAATCGAGGGGCGCATTCGCCGTCAGGATTGCGGCCAGGTCACCGACGGCGCCGCCACGGTGTTTCTCGCCTCGCGCCGTTTTGCCGAGGATTATGCCAAGGCGCGCGGGCTTTCGCTAGATGATCTGTCGAAGATCGAAGGCTGGGGCCATCGCACCGCGACCATGAGATTCAGCGACAAGGTCGCGCGCAGCAAGGATAAGGACTACGTGCTGCCGCATGTCCGTGGTGCGCTGACGGATGCCTACGCGCGCGCCGGCATTGACGGCGTCGATCAGCTCGATCTGATGGAAGTGCACGACTGCTTCTCCATGACTGAGTACATGATCATCGACCATGCCGGCATCACGGCGCCTGGCGAAAGCTGGAAGGCGGTCGAGGACGGCTCAATCCGAAAGAACGGCCGCATTCCGGTCAATCCCAGCGGCGGACTGATCGGACTCGGCCACCCGGTAGGCGCCACCGGCGTTCGTATGTTTCTCGATGCCCACCGGCAGGTGACGGGACGGGCCGGCGACATGCAGGTCGACGACGCCCGCCGCGCCGCGACTGTCAATATTGGTGGCAGCTCGACAACGACGGTGTCCTTCATTCTCGGCCGCGGTGTTAGGTGACCCGAAGCCGAATTGCTCCAAACGCTCTTGGCGGGAGTGGAATTCTGTGGCTCGACCTCCATGCCTCTCGAAACCGCCCGGAGCGTCATGACAGCACGCTGTAGAACCCTGCTGTCTAGCTCTTCCTTTTTGAGGAATGAAACGCGTTCAACTTCCGAGGCTTGGTCAATTTGAGCCCCAGAAAAGGCGTCTTGCTGTCGCGAGTCAGGCCTGAGACCCCAGGGGGCGCCGAAGGCGCGCTGGAAAGAAGCTTGCGTCCTCAAAATGTGGGCGATATGGCCAGCTGGTCGCCATCCACCGCTGCAAGCCACGAACGCTGATAAAATGTGGGTTGCGGCGGCATGACGCAAGAGCTGGCCCACGAGCGGAGTTAACGGCTGCCTGCCGGTGCACCTCCTCGGCGACTCGTGGCGCCAGCAATAGCGCACCGCTCCCTCGCCCGCTTGCGATGCTAGCTTGCTAGCAAGCAGCCGGATACAGGTAGCAAACGGCGGCTCCGAATTCGCTGTCAATCGACGTTCAATGTTGACCCCTTAGAACAGCGAGTTTTGACGGTAGCGTTCGCGCTGTCGGAGCTGACCGGGGTTGCGGAGACGGCGCGAGCGCGACTTGCGTAATCTTCGTCACGGCTCTTGAAGCGTCGACTGTCGTTGCCAGTTTCGACTATATCGCAGTGATGGGTCAGCCGATCGACCAGCGCTGTCGTCATCTTGGCGTCGCCGAAGACGGCAGGCCATTCCCCGAAGTCGAGGTTGGGGCGACGATGATCGAAGTGCGCTCGTAGAGCCGGCTGACGAGGTGGAACAGGAGCTGGCCGCCGCTTTGGGCGAAGGGCAGATCGTCGAGTAAGACGCGCTTTCAACGCCGAGAAGTCGGAGCTCGTCTTGACGGTGTAGTGGCGCGGATAAGGCAGATCGACGCGCACGTCGCTCTTCACGACGGGAACCGGGCGGTCCACCACGTCGACGATGTTGTCTGGCGCTACGACAATGCGGATTTCATCCAGGTCAGAGTGGTGAAGAGAGCCGCCCTGATGATGATTGGGAAGGCGCTCTGGCCCGAAACCGGCTTTCGGTAACGCACTCGGTAACATCCGGTAACGCGGACGGTCGGACCGGTGCTAAGTCATTGAAAAGATGGCGCGCCCGAAAGGATTCGAACCTCTGACCCCCAGATTCGTAGTCTGGTGCTCTATCCAGCTGAGCTACGGGCGCTGATGCCGCCGGGCCCGGAGCCGGGCCGCGACGGGGCACTAGCTATCGTCTTGGGCACCCCTTGGCAAGCCTCGTGAGGACAATTGCAGCCCGCCGCCGAAGCGCCTCGTTTGACCGCGCCCTCGGTGATCTCAGCGGGAGATGCCACCATCGGCAGAGAGTGCCCTTATTCAGTAATCCGGGTAAACGGGTTTGGGGAACTTAACGACCGCGATCAACCGCTCGCCCGCACTGACCGGCGATGGGGCAATTCATCTACATCATCGGGGATCGTGATGCGAAACGTCGCGCCCATGGTGCCCTCGACAAGCGCGATGTCGCCGCCATGCGCTCGCACCAACTCGGCGGCAATGGCGAGCCCGAGCCCCGAGCCCCCTGTACGGGTCGAGCCCTGAAAGGCTTTGTACAGGTTCTGGCGAGCCCTCTCGGGGATGCCGGGGCCCGTGTCGGAAATCTCGATCGCAACCACGCTACCCTCGCGCCGGCCGGTGATGCGGATCTGGTCGCGTGCGGGATCGCGGGCGCCGTGAGCTTCGAGCGCCTGCACCGCGTTGCGTGCCAGATTGACGACGACGCGGAACATCTGATCGGCGTCCGCTTCCATGGTGAGACCGCGCTCAACGGAAACGATCCAGCGGATTGGCACTTCAATGCTGAGTCCCAACGCCTCGCGGACGTCTTCCAGCAGCGGCTCGACGGCGATCTGGCGGCGGTCCGGTGCCGTCTCCTGGGCCCTGCCATAAGACAGCGTCGACTGACACAGCGCGATGGCGCGTTCAAGCGCATGCATCAGCTTCGGCGCAAAGCGCTGCACTTTCGGATCAGGCAGACTTGTGAGCTGATCGGAGAACAATTGCGCCGAGGCCAGCAGATTGCGCAGATCGTGGTTGATCTTGGCGACCGCGAGCCCCAACGAGGCCAGGCGATTTTTCTGATGCAGCATCGAGGCGAGCTCGGTCTGCATCTCCGCCAGTTCTTCCTCGGCGGTACCGATTTCGTCGTTCCGGCGGGAGCGGCGGATAATGCGGGTGGGATTTTCCGGATCGGCGCGGAAGGCCACCATATTGCTGGTGATGCGCTCCATCGGCCGCACCAGGAGATAATGCAGCGCCAGGAACACCAGCATCGCCGTGAAGGCCGAAATCGCCAGCGAAACGACAAGGATGTTGACGGAGAAACTCAACATCGCGTTGTAAAGCGGCGCCTCGTCGAAAACGATTTCGATGAACTGGCCCTTGGCCATCGGCGCCGGCCCGATCACGCGCATGACATCGCTGCTGCGGCAGAACAGCAAAACCTCGAAAGCTTCCTTGATCGAGCGCCACCAGGTCACATTGCGCATGTCGACGTCGTCGGTAACAGACGACGGCAGTTCGGCGGAGGCGAGCAGACGGCGCTGGTTGCCCATCTTCGCCGCCACGGCGCGGGCTCCGATGGAGTCCAGGATCTGTTTGGCGAGGGTCTCCGGCACCATGCCGCTCGGCGCGGCATCGAGCACGAGGGCCGCGGTGTGCGCGGCGGCGAGACGATCGTTGAGCCAGTTGACGCGGTAGTTCGCGATCAGCGGGACATAGATCAGGATTTCCGCGACGAGCACGAAGAGGATGGTGAGCATCAGCAGTTTGCCGGACAGGCCGACGCGCAAACGCGCCCACCAGCCCGCAGGTTTTTCTGCCGCGTCAACCGACGGCTCGGATCCGGAGGTCTCGGTCAATCCCATCGCAAGCAACTATAGAGGGCGCAAGGCGCCACAATATGGCCAACCCCCGCCCGGCGCCGCCGGGCGTTCCGTCTGCGGAGCGCTGTCCGGTTCTGGTGAAATCCTAATTCATCCTCGAGCGAAAAACCTCGCCGGATTGCGGGCGCTAGCTTCAAATCGCCAGGTTTTGCCCCCTTTACTCGGATTGACGGGGGGGGATGGGTCCCTTATAAGCCGCCCAACATATGACCCTCGGTCATGAAGCGACCCGGGACGTGGCGGATTTTCAGGGTTTTCCCTGTCCCCACAGTGCTTTCAGCGGAGATTTGAACGTGAAGCGGACCTACCAACCGAGCAAGCTTGTGCGCAAGCGCCGTCACGGTTTCCGCGCGCGCATGGCGACCACCGGCGGACGCAAGGTGGTCCAGGCCCGCCGCGCCCGCGGACGCAAGCGGCTCAGCGCCTAAAGGCGGCATTTTCCCGCCGCGACGCTGCTTTAAATGCAGATATTGAAGCAACGGGCGGATTTTCTCAAAGCGGCGACCGGGACCAAAGTTCCGGCCGCCGCTTTTGTGCTGCAGGCGCGCGAACGAGACGCATCCGCACCCGGACAAGTCCGGGTCGGCTTCACCGTCTCGCGCAAGGTCGGCAACGCCGTGAAACGCAACCGGGTGCGCCGCCGCCTGCGCGAAATGGTTCGGCTTTTCGGCGAAGGCCGCATGCACGCCGGCACCGATTATGTGCTAGTCGGGCGGCAGGCGGCGCTCAGCCTGCCTTTCGAGCGCATGATCCAGGACTTCGAACGGGCCTTGCGGCGAGCCCATGACGGCGCGCCAAGGGGCGGTTCGCCGAAAGACGGCTCTCGAAAAGACCAGACGCGACAAGCGCGGGGCGCGCACAAGAACCCACCGGCAGGAAAGCCCGAGACGGAATCCCGATGACCGACAACAAGAACACCATTATCGCCATCGTGCTGTCGGCCCTCGTGCTGATCGCCTGGCAGTATTTCTACGCCGTCCCGCAGGCGGAAAAGCAGAAGGCGGCCCAGCAGGCGCAGCAGCAGAGCCAGCCGGCCCCGGCCGCCCCCGGCCAGACGGCCACCGCCCCCGGGACCGCCCCGGGCGCCCCCGCCGCTCCGGGAGCCGCGCCCGCCGCCCC
>JAFIGS010000004.1 GCA_017849615.1 Pseudolabrys sp.
CATTATGCCTAGAAGGACTATAACCATTGCCGTCCGGCCCCGCCGGGGACGTCACCCAGAGACGTCTTGATGACGCGCCCCGCGGTGGCGCCTGCGGTCGGGGCTCGTGACCCCGCTCGCGGGAGGCCGCGGGTAGCCGTCCGGGCCCACTACGGGGCTCTGCCTTCAATGGCTGGACGGGGGTTCGGTGAACGCGGGCGAAAGCCTGCCGCAGGTCGATGTCCTCGCACAAGGAGGCTCGATCGCTGGCCGGCCGCCGGAAGTGCGGCCCCGCGGACAGAAATCGCCACCATGGAGCGCCGCGGGGCGCAGGCCTTTCTCCGATCGCAAGGAGGGGCCGGCACCGCAAGGTGCATCTGTTGGGCGCCTCGCGGCGCTCCATTCCCTCGGCATGTCGCCGGGGGTGGAAGGGAAAGCCGGCGTGACCCGCGCCGTAAAGAACAGGGGTGGCGGAGCGTTGGCTGTTTGAAAACTGAATCAGGAAATCGAGGACACGTCATACGCGCGTCACCCTTCCTCGCCACGGGAGGACAGGAAAGACGACAGACTAAACCCCGAGATTATCGATCAGCCGCGTCTTGCCGATCTTGGCCGCCACCAGCAGACGGATAGGCCCGTCCTTGATCGACGCGACCGGCTTCAACGTTAGCGCATGGCGCGCCTCGAGATAATCCAGCTTGAAGCCGGCGCGGGCGATTTCGCTGGCGCCTTCTTCCATCACCATCTCGATAGGCTCGCCGCGCTTGATGCGCCCCGCGCTCGCCTTGAGCACGCGCGAGAGCACCGTCGCCGCGGCGCGCTCGCTCTCGGAGAGATAGACGTTGCGCGACGACATCGCGAGGCCGTCCTTCTCGCGCACCGTCGGAATGCCGATCACCTTGACGCCGAGATCGAGATCCCTGGCCATCTGCGTGACGACGCGAAGCTGCTGGTAGTCCTTCTGGCCGAACAGCGCGAAATCCGGCCGCACCTGCGTGAACAGCTTGCTCACCACGGTGGCGACGCCGCCGAAGAAATGCGGGCGGAACCGGTCCTCGAGGCTGGCGAGGGCGGCGCCTTCGGGCGCCACGCGCGTGGCGAAGCCTTCCGGGTACATTTCGGCCGCCGTCGGCGCCCACACGGCATCGACTTTGAGCGCCGCCAGCGCCTTCACATCGGCGTCGAAGGTGCGGGGATAGCTGCCGAAGTCCTCGGTCGGCGCGAATTGGGTCGGGTTGACGAAGATCGACACCACGACGCGGCGGGCGCGCTTGCGGGCCTCGCGCACCAGTTTGAGATGGCCTTCGTGCAGGGCGCCCATGGTCGGCACCAGGGCGATGGCCTGCCGGGCCCGGCGATAAGGCTCCATCGCCCGGCGCAGCGAGGAGACGGTGCGGAGAATTTTCGGTCGGTCGGCCATGGTCGAAGGTCCCGGTATCGGCGGCGCGTTATGGCCCTGTCGGCGGACCGTCGTCAATCACGGTTAAAACCGCGACGTCATGGTTGATAAGGCCGGTCGGGTTAATGGTTAAACTGCCGCAAACTTGACGAAAGGCCTATCGTTCAAAGAATATTGCCCCAGTAAGGGACGCATCCATGTTGGTCCAGCCGATCAATCCAAAGCCGCAGTCTGCGCATGTCGTCGTGCTCGGCAACGAGAAGGGCGGCTCGGGCAAATCGACGACCGCGCTGCATATCGCGGTGGCGTTGATGAAGGCCGGCCAGAAGGTCGCGACCATCGATCTCGATTCCCGCCAGCAGAGCTTCACCCATTACATCCAGAACCGCCGCGACTGGGCCGAGCGCGCGGGCATCCGCCTCGAACTGCCGACGCACTACTGCGTGCCGCGCGCCGACGGCAATCTGGTCGAGGCCAACGAGGCGGCCGAGTTCGCCGCGTTCTCGCGCGCGATCGCCCGCATCGAACACAGCCACGACGTCGTCATCATCGACACGCCCGGCAACGACACCTATCTGATGCGGCTCGCCCACTCGATGGCCGATACCCTGGTCACGCCGCTCAACGACTCCTTCGTCGATTTCGACGTGCTGGCCAAGATCGACCAGACCAATTTCACCGTCACGGGCGAGAGCCATTACGCGGAGATGGTGCGCGAGGCGCGCCGTCAGCGCCGCCTCGTCGATGGCAAGCTCACCGACTGGATCGTGGTGCGCAACCGTCTGTCGGCGCTGGGCTCGCGCAACAAGAAGCTGGTCGGCGAGGGCATCCAGGCGCTGGCCAAGCGCATGGGCTTCCGCAGCGTCGACGGTTTCGCCGAGCGCGTCGTTTATCGCGAGTTCTTTCCGCGCGGGCTGACCGCGTTCGACGATCTCGACGAGCAGACGCTGGGCATGCGGCCGAACATGTCGCATCTGACGGCCCGCGAGGAGGTCATCGGCCTGCTGAACGCGCTGCGCCTGCCGATGTCGGAAAACGGCCGCCGCCGCGCCGCCGCCCGGGCCGAATGGTATTCGGTCATGGATCAGCCGCTGCAGGTTCACGACCTGCTGGCCTGAGCTTTCCCCTCCATTTTGTCGCACTTTACCGGTCGGCGGCCCGCTTTCGCGGATCGTTGCGCATGATTAGGTGTTGCCTCGATCCCGCGCAAACCGGTGTACACTTCCGCCCATGAGCACTCCGACCCGCAAAGGCACCGAGCAAGCCCCCGCAACTTCCTCGCGCGCCGATATCGACGCCTTCCTCTCCAAGGTGAAGTCGCTCGGCCCGGCCGTGACGGCGGGCAAGCGCGGCCGGCTGGTGTTCGCGCTCGACGCCACCATGAGCCGGCAGCCGACCTGGGACACGGCGCAGCAGCTTCAGGCCGAGATGTTCCGCGAGGCGGCCGCGATCGGCGGCCTCGACATCCAGCTCGTCTATTTCCGCGGCATGGGCGAGTGCCGCTCGTCCGCCTTCGTCGCCGACGCCGACCGGCTGTCCACGCTGATGTCGCGCATCGACTGCCGCGGCGGCCACACCCAGATCGCCAAGGTGCTCAGCCACACCCGCAAGGAGCACAAGACGCAGGCCGTGCAGGCGCTGGTCTATGTTGGCGACGCGATGGAGGAGGCGGTCGACGATCTCGCCGCCGCCGCTGGCGAACTCGGCCTGCTCGGCGTGCCGGTTTTCATGTTCCAGGAGGGCCGCGACCCGGTGGCGGAAAATGCGTTTCGTGAGATCGCCCGGCTGTCGCGCGGCGCGTATTCCCACTTCGACCCCGGCGCCGCGCATCAACTCGCCGAACTGCTGCGCGCGGTTGCCGCCTATGCCGCCGGCGGCATGAAGGCGCTCACCGCCTTGTCCAGTCGCCAGGCCGGCGGCGCGCAACTGCTGCTCGCCCAGTTGCGCCGCTGACATGCCCACACTCGTTTTCGGCATTCTCATTCTGGTCGGCGCGCTGTGGGTGATGGGCGTGATGTCGCGCGTCGATCCCAAGGTCGCCGCCCGCGTGGTCAAGGCTGCCGGCGGTCTGATCTCGCTCGGCATGGCCATCTATCTCGGCCTGCGCGGCCAGCCCTTCATCGCCATCCCGCTCGGCATGTTCGGCCTGGGATTGCTCGGCTGGATCGGGCCGGCGGGCTTTACCGACCGCATCCGCAAGTCTGGCGGGCAGGTGTCCCGGGTGCGCACGCCCTATATCGAGATGACGCTCGATCACGACTCCGGCGCCATGAGCGGCACGGTGCTGGCCGGCCGTTATGCCGGCCGCGGCCTGGACGATTTGACGGTCGATGCGCTGCTGGCTTTGCTCGCCGAGGCCGACGACGAAACCCGCGCGCTATTGATGCCGTATCTTGACCGCCGGGATCCCGCCTGGCGTGAACACGCGCAAGGTGACACGGCAGCGGGGCGGGCTGCGCCGGCCAGCGCCAAAATGACGGACGAGGAGGCCTATCAGGTCCTTGGCCTGGAACCCGGCGCGCGCGAGCGCGACATCACCCGGGCGCATCGCGCCCTGATGAAGAAATTTCATCCCGACCAGGGGGGATCGACGTATCTCGCGGCCCGGATTAACGAGGCCAAGGAAACGCTGCTTCGCCGACATCGCTGATGCTCTCCACACGCAACACCACCAGCGGCTCCTGTCGTTCGATGCTTCCTGTTATCTGCCGTGACGATCGACGCAATTGCCGTCGCCCGGCTTGTTATGGCTCCCGTCTAATGCCGACGGGTTAGTTCTTCATTAGCAGGCAGGGAATTTCGCTGCGCTTGAGGTTCTTGCAGGCGGCTTCCGCCTGGGTCTTCTCGAGGCCGGCGAAGCGGGCGCGGAACAGCGAGCGTTCGCCTCTGGCGACTTTTTCGGTGAAAGGCTCGGCGTGGCCGAGTTGCGCCTTGGCCTTGGTCTGCGCGGCTTCGAGACGCTCCTTGGCGGCGGTTTCCTCCGGGAAAGCGCCAACCTGGATCATCCAGCCGCTGCGCGGCCTGGACGCGCCGACCGTTTCCTGAGCCGGCGACGGCACGGGAACGGTCGCGCCGACCGAGGCGACCTGCTGCCGCGTGGACGGCGGGGTGGCGGGCAGCGTGCCGAGAATTCCGGTTTCAGGCTCGCCGGTTGGCGCGGGCAGGTCGCTCTTCACCGTGGCGATCGTGCTGACGGTCGTCGGTCCCGGCGGCGGCGGCATCAGGGCGCGGCCGGCCGGCGGCAATTGCGACAGCGCGGCGACCTGCGTCTTGCCGGAGCGAACGAGGACGGTCTTGACCGCATTCGGCTTGATCGGCGCGGACGAACCGATTTCGGGGCTGTCGACGGCCGCGACTTCCACCGCACGCGGGTCGGCGACCGGGGTCGGCGGCTGCGCGGGCATCTTGATCTCGGCGACCGCCGTGGTGCCTTCGGCAACGGGAGGCGCCGTGCGCCGGGCCGAGGCGACCTGGTAGGTCTTGCCGATCAGGCCACGCACCACGGCGTCGCGGGCGCCCGCCGAGCGGCCGCCGAAAACGGCGGCGACGAGGTGGCGGTTGTTGCGGTTCACCGAGGTGACGATGTTGAAGCCGGAAGCGCGGATATAGCCGGTCTTGATGCCATCGACGCCGTCGACGCTGCCGAGCAGGCGGTTATGGCCGCGGACGGTGCGCCCCTCATAAACGAAGGAGCGGGTGTTGAAATAGCGGAAGTAGTTCGGGAACCGGTCCTGCAGCGCCCGGCCGAGCAAAGCCTGGTCGCGCGCGGTGGTGACCTGCGCGTCGTCCGGAAGGCCGTTGGCGTTGCGATAGGTCGTGTTCGACATGCCCAGCGAGCGCGCCTTGGCGGTCATCATGCGGGCGAAGGTGGGTTCGTCGCCGCCGATGTATTCGGCGATCACGGTGGCGACATCGTTGGCCGATTTCACGACCAGCGCCTTGATCGCGGTCTCGACGCTGATGGTCTCGCCGGCCTTGAGGCCCATTTTCGACGGGGCCTGCCCGGCGGCGTGCGCCGAAGCCGGCATGCTGCTGTTGAGCTTGACCTTGCCGGATTCCAGGCGCTCGAACAGCATGTAGAGCGTCATCATCTTGGTCAGCGATGCCGGATGCCGGATAGCGTCGGCGTTGCTGGCGTGCAGCACGGCGCCCGTATTGCCATCGACAACAATCGACGCAGTCGGCGGATTGTAGGTGCTCGCAGCCTGGGCCGGCTTGCCCCGCGATTTCTTGCGCGAGCGCGCTTCCGCGCTGCCACTTACGGCAGTTACGGCTATGACAACGGCAAGGCCGAGGGAACTCCAACGCAACAAGCGTTGGCGGTCGCTGTCTTGCCGCGTCATCGGACCTCTCATACCCCACCGAACCACGTGCTGGCCTTGCTTCGACTTGTCGACAAATTTATAGCGCATCTTTGACGCTAGAACGGCGCAGGCTAGGCAAACGTCGTTACCAAAATCCTAATCTATGCCTCTGATTTTATGATAAATTTTGCACCGCAACAGAAATGCTTGACTTTATTGTGCGGTGCACTACAAATGTTCCCCAAGTCCGGGGTTGACCGGGCCGATTCATTCATCGGGAACGCCGCCGGAGCGGCCGGGAAGGGAATTACCATGGTCAAGAATTTCGAAGAAATCCAGCAAGCCAGCAAGGAAAACATCGACCTCGCCGTGAAGTCGGTGAGCAATGTTTCCAAGAGCGCCCAGGCCATCGCGGCCGAAATCGCCGACTACTCGAAAAAGTCGTTCGAGGAAAGCACCGCGGCGCTGGAAAAGCTGTTCGGCGCCAAGTCGCTGGAGAAGGCGTTCGAAGTGCAGAGCGAGTACGCCAAGGCCGCTTACGAGGGCTTTGTCGCCGAATCCACCAAGCTCGGTGAAATGTACTCGGCGCTCGCCAAGGAAAGCTACAAGCCGTTCGAAAGCCTGCTGGCGAAGGCCAAGTAGGCACTTCGATCTGCAAGACACGGCGCGTACGATACCGCGCGACGAATTGAAAAAGCCCGGCACTGCCGGGCTTTTTTGCGTTCTGGTCTGTGAGCGGCGGCTTACCTGGCGACGCGCAGTTGGGTCAGGTTGGTGCCGATCTGGTTGAACACCGCCGCGATGCCGTTGGCGCTGGTGACGACAAAGAACTTCGACGGGTCCGCCATCTTGTCCTTCGTGCCCGCACAGTTCCGCAACAAGACCGAGGTCGGATCGCCGTCGGTGTTGACGTGGATCGTGTAGATCGTGACGCCTGATTTCTTGATATTGGCGCAGGTGCCGTTGCCGTTGTTGTCGTACATCCGGTAGTCGACGGAGGTGCTGATCGCCGAGCCGTTGCCGTACCAGCGGTCCCAGGTGTTGAGACCGTCCGACATCAGGATGATCACGTCGGAGTATTCGTAGTTCGGATCCTTCGGCGGCATGGTGTAGGGCCCGATGCCGACAAGCGAATGCCAGCCCATCACAAGGCCGATCGGCTGATTGGTGCCGCCGTTGGGGTCGAGGCCATCGACCAGCGAATTCAACTGCGACCAGTTGTAGGTCAGTCCGATCGAGGGCGACGGGCAATAGGTGTCCTGACGCGCCGGATAGAGCGTCGTCTTGTTGCCGGTGTTCGGCGTCGTTGCAGTCTGGTCGTTACCCGCCGAAGTGCCCGGCGCACTGGTCGAGCCGCGATCGGCGACGCAGCCGGTCCACGTGCTTCGGGCATTCGGAATCCACGTATGCTCGTAGTAACCGCTGTTGGTCTTGCACACCTTGCTGCTGCCGCTGCCGGAGCACGAGCAATTGCTGCGCCCCGAGCAGGAGGCCGAACTGCCGGTCGCCGAGAAAGTCGTGCTGTTGTAGCAGCCGGGATAGTAGAAGCCGGCCTTGGTGCCGTCCTTGCCGCCGCTATCAATGCCGGGACAGATGTAGCCGGAATAGGCGCCGCTCGAGGGAATCTTCGACACCGAGCCGGCGACGTCGGAGGGCCCCGACGCACAGCCGAAGCCGGTTTTCGAGTTGCTGAACGGGCAGTTGTCGCCCGGGCCGGTCTGATCCCAGGTGCTTTTGTTGCTGCTGTTGGCGAGCCAGGTCGCCATATAAGCCGGTTCGGACTCCCATTCGGTCCAGTCGATCCAGCTTGCGTTGTAGCTGCCGGCGCCGACATTCACGCCGCGGCTGAACGGAATCATGGACACGTAGACATCGCCGTTCACGGTGGCGGCGTTCTTGAGCTGCGTAAGCAGATCCTTGGTGGCCGCTTTGAGGGCGGTCATCTTGCCATCGGAAGCCATCGATCCGGTCGTATCGAGCACAAGCGCGACACGCAGGCGCGTCGAACCCCACGCCGTCGTGGATGAGCCCGCGACCGTCAGGTCGTTGTAGCCGATGACGCCGAGGAAGGTGGTCGGCACGGACACCGAACCATCGACGACGATCTTCGAGCCGCCGGTGCTGGTGTAAGACGCCTTGATGTTGAGGTTCGAGGCCTCGGGGCGATTGAACATCGCGGTGAAATAGGTGAGCGCCTTGGCGTTGAGCTCGGAGCTGCTCAGTGTCGCGGCGTCGCGCGCCAGCATCAGCGCGGTCGAGTCGAGCGCGGCCTGCATCGCGGCCTTGACGTTGTTGGCATGGCTGTAATCGACGGCATAACCGACGGCGCCGACCATCGGCAGCGTGGCCATTGCGAAGGTGATGGCGACGTTACCGCGGCGGTCGCCGCGAAAGGCGCGCAGACTGCGCGCCGCCCCGTCGGCCAAACGGTTCCAGATCGTTTTCATGACGGTCCACCAGACGCGCTTTATGTTCTCCCGTTCCGATAAACGGTGCTGTTAAATTGCACGTATACGGCGGCGTCGAAAAACAGGGACAGTTCCTAAACCTCGGCGCCGATACCGGGCCGCAAGCGCCGGCAGGTCAAAGGGTTCGATGGTTAACCGGCATTGCGTCAGACCCGGTGAATGCCGATTAGTTCTTAGATGTCGTCGTTAACGCCCGGTTGTAGGAATACCACCGTGCCCGCCGGACGCGGGAGGATCGCGCCGGAATGGCGCGGTTGTCCCGCTGCGAATTCCGTCGAAATCGGAGCGCAATCTGTCGTTCGTGAGGGCCCGGATGCCTTGCCAAGGGCGGTTCAGTGGCTATCTGACGCACAGGGAACGGCAAAATCCGAGCGGAAGGCCTCGGGCGCGTCTGCGTAGAATGACAATTTCGCGGCTTGGAAGGACGGCGCCGGGGTCCCTATGATGGTGAATAACGGAGGCATTTGGGGGTGACGGCAGGTCCCGAGGGTGCAACGCTCGACGGGCCAAAGTCGCCGCACCGGCTTTCCGCTAACTGCTTTGCTCGGACGTGAATTCTGACTGACCATGACCAGGAACGTGACGCTCGACCCTTTGTCTCGCCGGCCTGTCGCCGCGCCGGAGCGCAGCGCTGGCATGCAGCCGCGCATATCGGTGCGGATGGCTGACGACGACCGCAAGGGCAAACCGCCGGGCGGCGAGCCGAACGTCGCGGTCATCACCAAGACGAAGCCGCAGACCAAGCGGCCAAATCTGTACCGCGTCCTTATATTGAACGACGACTACACGCCGATGGAGTTCGTCGTCCACGTGATCGAGCGCTTCTTCAGCAAGGATCATGAGGCGGCAACCCGCATCATGCTGCATGTGCACCACCACGGCATGGGCGAGTGCGGCGTCTATACCTATGAGGTCGCGGAGACCAAAGTGACGCAGGTCATGGACTTCGCGCGCAAACATCAGCATCCTTTGCAATGCGTGATGGAAAAAAAGTAGGCTTCGGGGAGTGGGGGACGCTTTCGCCGATACGACCGACAGACGCTTCGACATAACGGGACTGGAACACTGAATGCCGACATTCTCCCGCAGCCTGGAACAATCGCTTCATCGGGCGCTCGCGCTCGCGAATGAGCGGCATCACGAATACGCCACGCTGGAACATCTCCTGCTGGCCATGATCGACGATCAGGACGCTTCCGCGGTGATGCGGGCCTGCAATGTCGATCTCGAGAAGCTGCGCCGCAGCCTCGTGTCCTATCTGGAGTCGGAACTCGAGAATCTCATCACCGACGGCAGCGAAGACTCAAAGCCCACCGCCGGGTTCCAGCGCGTCATCCAGCGCGCCGTGATCCATGTTCAGTCGTCGGGCCGCGAAGAGGTGACGGGCGCCAACGTGCTGGTCGCGATCTTCGCCGAGCGCGAGAGCCACGCCGCGTACTTCCTGCAGGAGCAGGACATGACGCGCTACGATGCCGTCAACTACATCAGCCACGGCATCGCCAAGCGTCCGGGCCTCACCGAGCCGCGCCCGGTGCGCGGCGCCGACGAGGAGACCGACGCCAAGAGCGGTGGCGGCGACGAGCCCAAGAAGAAGGGCGACGCGCTGGAGGCTTACTGCGTCAACCTCAACAAGAAGGCGAAAGACGGCAAGATCGATCCGCTGATCGGCCGCGACAGCGAGATCAGCAGAACGATTCAAGTGCTGTGCCGCCGGTCCAAGAACAACCCGCTGTTCGTCGGCGAAGCCGGCGTCGGCAAGACCGCGATCGCCGAGGGTCTGGCGCGCCGCATCATCCACGGCGAGGTGCCGGACGTGCTCAAGGGCGCCACCGTGTTCGCGCTCGACATGGGCACGCTGCTGGCCGGCACGCGCTATCGCGGCGACTTCGAGGAGCGCCTCAAGCAGGTGATCAAGGAGATCGAGGCCTATCCGGGCGCGATCATGTTCATCGACGAAATCCACACCGTCATCGGCGCCGGCGCGACGTCGGGCGGCGCGATGGACGCCTCGAACCTGCTCAAGCCGGCTCTGTCGTCCGGCTCGATCCGCTGCATCGGCTCGACCACCTACAAGGAGTACCGCCAGTACTTCGAGAAGGACCGCGCGCTGGTGCGCCGCTTCCAGAAGATCGACGTCAACGAGCCGTCGGTGCCGGATGCGATCGAGATCCTCAAGGGCCTCAAGCCGTATTTCGAGGAATACCACAAGCTCAAATACACCAACGACGCCATCAAGGCGGCGGTGGAGCTGTCGTCGCGCTACATCCACGACCGCAAATTGCCCGACAAGGCGATCGACGTGATCGACGAGTCCGGCGCGGCGCAGATGCTGCTGCCCGAGAGCCGGCGCAAGAAGACCATCGGCGTCAAGGAAATCGAGACCACCATCTCGACCATGGCCCGCATTCCTCCCAAGACCGTGTCGAAGGACGATGCCGAGGTGCTCAAGCATCTCGAGCAGACGCTCAAGACCGTGGTCTACGGCCAGGACAAGGCGATCGAGGCGCTGTCGGCATCGATCAAGCTCGCCCGCGCGGGTTTGCGCGAACCGGAGAAGCCGATCGGCTGCTACCTGTTCTCGGGCCCGACCGGCGTCGGCAAGACCGAAGTCGCCAAGCAGTTGTCGCTGTCGCTCGGCGTCGAGCTGATCCGCTTCGACATGTCCGAATACATGGAGCGGCACACCATCTCGCGGCTGATCGGCGCGCCTCCGGGCTATGTCGGCTTCGACCAGGGCGGCCTGCTCACCGACGGCGTCGATCAGCATCCGCATTGCGTGCTGCTGCTCGACGAAATCGAGAAGGCGCATCCGGACCTGTTCAACGTGCTGCTGCAGGTCATGGATCACGGCAAGCTCACCGATCACAACGGCAAGCAGGTCGATTTCCGCAACGTCATTCTCATCATGACGACCAATGCGGGCGCTTCCGACATGGCCAAGGCCGCCTACGGCTTCACGCGCACCAAGCGGGAAGGCGAGGATCAGGATGCGATCAACCGGCTGTTCACGCCGGAATTCCGCAACCGCCTCGACGCCACGATCACCTTCGGCCATCTGCCGCAGTCGGTCATCGCCCAGGTGGTCGAGAAGTTCGTGCTGCAGCTCGAGGCCCAGCTCGGCGACCGCAACGTCACCATCGAATTGTCGGACGAGGCGTCGCGCTGGCTGATCGCCAACGGCTACGACGAGCTCATGGGCGCGCGGCCGATGGCCCGCGTCATCCAGGAGCATATCAAGAAGCCGCTGGCCGATGAGGTGCTGTTCGGCCATCTCAAGAACGGCGGCCATGTGCGCGTCATCGTCGACAAGGACGAGAACGGCCGCGACAAGCTCGGCTTCCAGTTCCTCGACGGCCCGGTCACGCCGAAGCCGGAGAAGCTGCCGGCGGTCAAGCCGAAGGCCAAGCGCCGCGCTTCGCCCAAGCCGCGCCCGAACAAGCCGAAAGGCGATGGCGGCGGTGACGGCGGCGGCAAGAAGGGCTCGGTGCCGAAGGTGCCGCTCCTGAAGGCGTAAGGCGCCCTCGCAACCAATCGAAAGGCCGGGCCGCGCGCCCGGCCTTTTGATTCGGCAGGACGTGCCTGCGCGCCGCGAAGGGGCCTGCGCGCATTGCCGGTTGCGGACGCCTGGGCCGTATGGGAAACCGGATGCCAATGCCGGTTCTCAAGTCCTACCCATCATCATCCGCGGCGTATCTCGGCGGCGTCAGGCACGCGCTGACCTCCGTGTTCTTTCCGGTGATAGCCGGCACCTATATCGGCATTGGCGCGCTGGCGCATGATTTCGGCCTGTCCGCGCTGTGGCTGACGCTCTCCACGCTGTTCGTCTGGGCCGGGCCGGCGCAGGTGATTCTGATTTCGGGCATCGGCGCCGGGGCGGCGCTGGTCGAGGTCGCCATTGCCGTTACCCTGAGCGGCATCCGCCTGTTTCCGATGGTGATGGCGCTGCTGCCGCTGTTGCGCACGCGCGAAACCCGCACGAGCGACCTGATCCTGCCCGCGCATTTCACCGCGGTGAGCATGTGGATCGAGTCGCTGCGCGTCCTGCCCGGCATCGCCCATGAAAATCGCGTCGCTTACTGCAACGGTCTGTCGTCGACCTATACCGGCATCGCGGCGACCTTCGGCCTTGTCGGCTTTTATCTCGCGGCCGGGTTGCCGTCCTTGTTTGCGGCCGCACTGTTGTTCATCACCCCGATCTCGTTTTTGATTTCGACGGCGCGCAGCGCGGTGACGATGCTTGATCGTCTCGCGCTCGGGCTCGGCCTCGTCGGCGGCGCCGCATTCGCCGCCATGCAGATCGAATTCGATCTCCTGTGGGCGGGCGTCGGCGGCGGCACCATCGCTTATCTGGTGAGCCGCATTCGCAGGAAGCCGGCGAGGGCGGACATATGAGCGCGGACCTCTGGCCCTATGTCGTTCTCATGCTCGTCGGCTTTCTGCCCAACGAGGCCTGGCGTCTGGTCGGCCTCGTTCTGGCGCGCGGGCTGAACGAACAATCCGAGATTGTGCTGTGGTCGCGGGCGGTGGCGACCGCGATCCTCGCCGGCGTGGTGGCCAAGCTCGTCGTATTCGCCAGCGGCTCGCTGGCGACCATTCCGCTCGGCGTGCGCATCGGAGCCGTGGTGATCGGCTTCGCCGCTTTTCTGCTCATCCGCCGCTCGCCGCTGGCGGGCGTCCTGGTCGGCGAAGCGGTGCTGCTGGCCGGCGGCTATTTTTTCGCGCCCTGAAACGTCAGGCGAGCGCCGCCGCGAGTTTCCTGGCCATCTCCGCCAGCAACTCCGGCTTTTCCTTTTCCGCCGCGGGCGGCTTCATCGGCACGCCGGTCTTGCGCGGGATGACGTGGACGTGGAGGTGAAACACCACCTGGCCGCCGGCGCTCTCGTTGAACTGCTGCACCGTGACGCCGTCGGCCCCGAGCGTCTTCATCGCCGCCTGCGCGATCTTCTGCGCCACCTTGGCGACATGGGCGAGGTCGTCGGCCGGGCAGTCGATCAGATTGCGCGCGGCCGCCTTCGGCAGCACCAGCGTGTGACCCGGCGCCCGCGGCATAATGTCGAGGAACGCCAGCGCCTTGTCGTCCTCATAGACCTGGTGACAGGGCAACTCGCCGCGCAGGATCTTGGCGAAGATGTTGTTGGGATCGTAGCTCGGCATGGGGCGCTCCGGTTTCATTCTGGTCATTCCGGGGTGCGCCGAACGCGCGAACCCGGAATCCAGTGGCGTATTCTGACTTCGCATCTGGATTCCGGATCGGCGCTGACGCGCCGTCCGGAATGACGGATGTTCATTCCTGCTCGTCCAAATCCTTGCGGAATGGCGCGGCCGCCGCAAGCTCTTCCGAGGCCGCTTCGACATAGGCGCGTTCGCGCTTGAGATAGTCGGCGATGGCGCGGCGCAGCCCCGGATCGGAGATGTAATGCGCCGAATAGGTGGTGTGGGGCAGGTAGCCGCGCGCCAGCTTGTGCTCGCCCTGGGCGCCGGCCTCGACCCAGCGCAGGCCCTTGGCGATGGCGTAGTCGATGGCCTGATAGTAGCAGACCTCGAAATGCAGGAACGGGTGGTGCTCGATGGCGCCCCAGTTGCGGCCATAGAGCGTGTCGCCGCCGACGAAGTTGATGGCGCCCGCGATATAGCGCCCGCCGCGCCTCGCCATGATCAGCACGACGCGGTCCGCCATGGTCTGGCCGATGCGCGAAAAGAACGCGCGCGTGAGGTACGGGCTGCCCCATTTGCGCGAGCCGGTGTCCATGTAGAAGGCGAAGAAGGCATCCCAGACCGCTTCGGTCAGGTCGGGGCCGGTGAGGCACACGATATCGATGCCGGGCTCCAGGGCTTCCTTGCGCTCGCGGCGGATGGTCTTGCGCTTGCGCGAGGACAGTTCGCCGAGAAAGTCCTCGAAGCCGCCATAGCCCTTGTTCTCGAAATGGAACTGCTGGTCGGTGCGCTGCAGGTAGCCGCGCTCGCCGAGCAGGTCCCATTCCGGTTTGGTGCAAAAAGTGACGTGGGCCGACGACAGGTCGTTCGCGTCCGTCAGTTTGGCGAGCGCCTCGGCCAGCACGTCGCGAATGCCGGCGGCGCCCGGTCCGGGGCGGGCGAGCAGGCGAGGGCCCGTCACCGGCGTGAACGGCGCCGACACCTGGAGCTTGGGATAATAGGCGCCGCCTGCGCGTTCGAAGGCGTCGGCCCAGCCCTGATCGAAAACGTATTCGCCGCGCGAATGTGTCTTCGCGTAGCAGGGCGCCGCGCCGAGCAAGGTGCCGCTGGCGCTCTCCGCCAGCAGGTAGCGCGGCATCCAGCCGGTCCGCCCTCCGACGCAGGAGGTCTGTTCAAGGGCCGAGAGAAAAGCGTGAGAAACGAATGGGTTATTCCATTGTCCTCGTGTGGATAATTCTGGGGATAAGTCGTCCTCATCATCCACATCAGGAGCCCGGATTTCCCCACCCGGACTGTGGATCGCCCTGGTGGCCTGTGGAGAAGTTATCCCGCCTGTGGACAAGCCGGGCGCTTCCGGCGGCCGCTGCCCGGCGCAAGTATCCCATTCCTCGGCAGAAATCTCGGCGAGGCTCTGCACCATGCGGATGCGGATTTCGTCGTCGCTCATGGGGACAATTCAGGACTTCAGGCGGGTGCTGTGGAAAGGCTGCGGCGCGTCGGAGGCCGATGGTGGAGCGTCGGCCCCTCGCGTTACGGGCACACGATCATCTGGTAGCCCGTCGGTCCTTCCCATGTCTCTTCGCGTTCCGCGTGGCAGTTTGGCGGCAGCGGGTTGCAGCCGCGCTTGGTGCAGATAATCGGCGCTTGCGGCGCGGCCGCCCTCGGCGCCACGTGTGGAGCCTTGGGCTTCGGCACCGGGTTGGGTTGCGCCTGGCCGGCGCCCGGCAGCGCCACGACCAGTACCATGGCGGCGACCACCGTGGTTCGGCGGAGAAGGGTCCAAGCTCGCATCATGTGATCGTTAGCCTCGCGGGTGTCCTGAGGCAGCTATCCTAGCCGCAAGTCATGGTGGCCGCCGACACGATTACGAGAGGCTGGGCAGCCGCCGCGCAGGATGCGGGTCAGCGGCAGACCACGACGTCGTAACCGCTTGGCATGCCGTCCCAGCGGTAGCCGGTTTGCGGACGGCAATTCGGCGGTATCGGGTGGCAGCCGAATTCGGTGCAGGCGATCTGGCGCGGCGCCGACCGCACGGGCCGTTTGACGGGTTTCTTCTTCGACTTCATGACCTGCTGCGACGACTGTGCCGCCGCCGGAAGAGCGGGGGCGGCCACGGCCGTGGCAAAGGCCAATGCGAAAGTGGCTGTCAGTATCCGGGCAAAGCGCATGGGTGAATAACCATCCTGCCGGAAAGATGGTTCCGGCGGCCGCCGCTTCAAGACGCCCGAAAGCCTTCGAAAATGATCTGGTCGGCATGGCGCGCGGCCCTGGCCCGATCCTCGGCGCTGCGCACGGTCCATGTCAGGAGCGGCAGGCCGAACACATGGCGCGCGACCAGCGGCGCCGGCGACGGCAGGTCCCTGACCGACCAGGCGATGAAATGCGGCCGGGTCCGCGGGGCGTGAAGCAGGAAGGCGAGGTTGCGTTTCGTGGCCGCCGGCAGCGCGGCCCATTCGGCATGATCGTAATGGCGCTCGGCGACAATGCCCCGCGTGAGCGCCGGGGCCATGTCGCGCAGCGCCACGACCGGCGCGGGATCGAACGACATGGCCGCGGCCGATCCCTTGTACCGGCCGAGCACTTCCGCGACCCGCCGCGCCAGCCGAAGGTCGCCGTCGAACCGGCTCTTGATTTCAACGACCAGAGGCACGCGCCCGCCGACCAGATCGCAAAGATCGGGCAGGGTCATCATCAGGTCCGCCGTCGCCTTGAAGCGGACCTGCTTCAGGGCGGCGGCGTCGAGGCTCTTGAGGGCGGCATTGCCCTCGGTCAGCCGGCCGAGCGCGTCGTCATGATGCACCATGGCCTCGCCATCGGCGCTGATCTGGACGTCGCATTCGATGCCATAATTGCCGGCGATGGCTGCTTCGAACGCCGACCGCGTGTTCTCGATGACGCCGGCCGCGGCGTCATGCAGCCCGCGATGGGCGATCGGACGTGCGGTGAGCCAGTCCAGATCCGGCATGAGCGGTCCCGCGCGTCAGGCGACCTCGAAGGTGGCTTCGACTTCCACCGCGGCATTGGCCGGCAGCGCCGAAACGCCGACCGTGGAGCGCGCGTGGCGGCCCTTGTCGCCGAACACCTCGACCATCAGGTCGGACGCGCCGTTCATCACCTTCGGGCCGTCGGCGTAGCCGGGTGCCGAATTGATGAAGCCGCCGAGCCGCACCACGCGCACCACCTTGTCGAGGTCGCCGACAGCGGCCTTGACCTGGGCGATCAGGTTGATGGCGCAGGCCCGCGCCGCCTTCTGGCCGTCTTCCATGGAGACCGCGCCGCCGAGCTGGCCGGCGGCCACCAGCTTGCCCCCGTCGCCGAAGCAGAGCTGGCCCGAGACGGTCAGCAGATTGCCCGTGCGCACGCACGCGACATAGTTGGCGATCGGCGCCGCCGGCGTCGGCAGGGTGATGCCGAGATCGCTGAGTTTCTTGTCGATGGCGCCGGTCATGAATCGTCTCCGTCTGTCGCATGGTTCTAGGAAAGCTGGCGTAAAGTCTTGGCCGATGGGGGCTTTGAGCGCAAGGCTTGGACCCGACACTCGGGCCCAACACTCGCGTCCAAGACACGCCTCCTTATTGCCCCTATCATTGCGCCAGATACGCGGGATTCTTCGCAGGGTTGCCCATGACACAGACCATATTCCGCTTCGCGCTGCCGGTGCTCGCCGCCTTCGGAGTGGCGCTG
Organism: Pseudolabrys sp.; assembly: GCA_017849615.1. Lineage (GTDB taxonomy): Bacteria > Pseudomonadota > Alphaproteobacteria > Rhizobiales > Xanthobacteraceae > Pseudolabrys. The sequence goes on from JAFIGS010000004.1 coordinate 16,989, forward strand.
TCCGTGGGACCGACCGACAGCCCGGTTCGCGCCGCGCCGATCGCAGCGCCGGCGCCGGCGGCCGAGGCGGTCAAGCCTGTCGCGCTCGCGCTGCACCGGGCGGTGTACGACCTCAAGCTTGCCAAATCGAGCGGCAGCCGCGGCATCCAGGCGGTGCGCGGCCGCATCCTGTACGATTTCGGCGGCAGCGCCTGCGATGGCTACGATCTGCAATTCCGCCAGGTCTCCGAACTCGACTCCGGCGAAGGCAAGACGGTCCTGAGCGATCTGCGCTCCTCCACCTGGGAGAGTGCCGACGCTGCCAAATTCCGCTTCAACTCGGAGAACGTGCTGAACGCCACGGTGACCGACACGGTCGATGGCAACGCCGAGCGCACCGCCTCGGGCGTCAAGGTCGAGCTCAAGAAGCCGAAGGAAAAGACCTTCACCGTGCCGTCCGAAATCGTGTTTCCGACCGAGCACATGCGCCGCATCGTCGAGGCGGCGCATGCCGGCAAGACCATCCTCGAATTCCCGGTCTATGACGGCTCCGACACCGGCGAGAAGGTTTACAACACGCTGACCGTGATCGGCGCCGCCATTGATCCGGCGCGGAAGCCGGCGGACGATGCCACCGGCAAGGAGCCGTCCATGGCCGGCATGCTGCGCTGGCCGGTGACCGTGAGCTACTTCGACAAGAAGGGCGCCGACGACGAGCGCACGGGCGAGCAGACTCCGGTCTATGCCATCGCCTTCGAGCTGTACGAGAACGGCATCTCGCGGTCGCTAACGCTCGACTACAACGACTTCACCATCAAGGGCGAGATGAGCTCGCTGGAGATGAAGAAGGCGAAGGCGTGCAAGTGAGGGCACTTGTCCCGGGCGCAATGCAGCGCGTAGCGGTGCATTGCAGAGCCGGGACCTTCGCGAATTCTGAGCCTGGGGTGGTCCCGGTTCTGCGGCGCACCGTTACGCTTCGCTCCACGCTGCGCCGCGCCCGGGACAAGTGAGCCGTTACTCCTCCTCGATCGCCAGTCCCTTGACCACCGCGGCCTTGCCGAACTTTTCGCGCAATTTGTCGATCGCATGCTCGGCCAGCGCGCCGCGCCGGTCGAGCAGGTCCGACAGATCCTCGCCGTCCGACTCGACGAGATGGCTGACGCCGATGCCGATGAGCCGGAAGCGCGTCGCGCCGATCTCGTTTTTGAGCATGTCGCGGCCCTCGGCGAAGATACGGCCGGCAAGCTGCGTCGGCGCGGCCAGGGAGCGCGCCCGGGTGCGGGTCTTGAAGTCGGCGGTCTTGAGCTTGAGCGTCACCGTCGAGCCGGCGAGCCCGGCCGCCTTGAGGCGCGCCGACACCTTCTCGGTCAGTTCCCACAAGGTCTGCTCCAGCGGGCGGAAGTCGCTGATGTCGGTGTTGAACGTGGTCTCGGACGAGACGCTCTTGGTGTCGCGCTCCGGATCCACCTTGCGCGTGTCGATGCCGTGCGCCAGCCGCCACAGCCGCTGGCCTTCCTCGCCGTAGCGGCGCATCAGGTCGTGCTCGTCGGCGCGCTGCAGGTCGCCGATCAGGCGGAAGCCGTCATGGGCGAGCTTGGCGGCGCTCACCGCGCCGACGCCGTAGATGAAGCCGACCGGGCGAGGGGCGAGGAAGGCGAGGGCCTCGCTCTGGCCGATCACGGCAAAGCCGCGCGGCTTGTCGAGGTCGGAGGCGATCTTGGCGAGGAACTTGTTTGCGGAGAGGCCGATCGACACCGTGACGCCGATGTCGCGCTCGACGTCGCGCGCCAGCTTCGCCAGCACCTTGGCCGCGCTCATGCCGTGCAGGCGCTCGGTGCCGGTGAGATCGAGGAAGGCCTCGTCGATCGACAGGGGCTCGACCTGCGGCGTCAGCGCGTGCATCGCCGCGCGCACCTGGCGCCCGACCTCGCTGTATTTGCGGATGTCCGGCTTGACCACGGTCGCCTTGGGGCAGAGCTCCAGCGCCTTGAACATCGGCATCGCGGAGCGCACGCCGTAGGTGCGGGCGATGTAGCAGCAGGTCGAGACCACGCCGCGCTTGCCGCCGCCGACGATCAGCGGCTTGTCGGCGAGCGAGGGATCGTCGCGCTTTTCGATGGTCGCGTAAAACGCGTCGCAATCGATATGGGCGATGGTCAGGCTCGCCAGCTCGGCATGGCGGATGAGTCGCGGCGAGCCGCAGGCCGCGCAGCGTTTTGCCGTATCGGCCGCGTCCTTGAGACAATCGCGGCAGAAGGCGGTCACGGAATCTCGCGCTCCCAGGGCTGGCCGCCGAGTGCGATGTGGGCGCGGAAGATGTCGTCCGGCGCGCAACCGGCATGGGCGATGAATTCGCCGGCGGTCTGCTCGTCCGAGGCGAGGTAGGCGAGCACGCCGGCGAGGAACCCCGGCTCGCCGATCTGGTCGCGAATCCCGGACGGGTCGAGGCCGGTGACACCGAAGAACCTGGTTAACCGTTCCGCATCCTCGGCGATGAAGCCAAGTGCTTGAATCGCCAGCGCTTCGGCGGCCTCGAGAGGCATGGGGCGGGGCGCTTTCACTGAACGAATTTGCCTTTCCGTAAGAAATCGCGACTAACGTCTAAACCGATCATACCCCACGCCGGCCCAGCTTCGGACGCCGCCGCGTCAGGGGAGGCAGTTCCTGGGGACAACGGGGCGGACCATGGCGAAGACCGTCCTGATCGTCGAGGACAACGAACTCAACATGAAGCTCTTCCACGATCTCTTGGAAGCGCACGGTTATGACGTCGTCGGCACCCGCAGCGGCATCGACGCGCTCGATCTCGCCCGCAAGCACCGGCCGGATCTGATCCTGATGGATATCCAGCTACCGGAAGTGTCGGGGCTCGAGGTCACCAAGTGGCTCAAGGACGACGCCGAGCTCAAGGCGATCCCGGTGGTCGCCGTGACCGCCTTCGCCATGAAGGGCGACGAGGAGCGCATTCGCGAGGGCGGCTGCGAGGCCTATCTCTCCAAACCGATCTCGGTGGGCAAGTTCATCGAGACCGTTCGTCAGTTTCTGGGGCCTGCCTGATTTGAGGCTTTGCCTGGAAGGAAATTTGTAATGACTGCCCGCGTGCTCGTTGTCGATGACATTCCGGCCAATGTGAAGCTGCTGGAGGCGCGGCTGTCCGCCGAATACTTCGACGTCGCCAGCGCCTATTCGGGCGCCGAAGCGCTGGCGCTGTGCGACCGCGCCGAATGCGACATCGTGCTGCTCGACGTCATGATGCCGGACATGGATGGCTTCGAGGTCTGCCGCCGGCTCAAATCCAATCCGCTGACCCATCACATCCCCGTCGTGATGGTGACCGCGCTCGACCAGCCGTCCGACCGCGTCAAGGGTCTGGAAGCCGGGGCCGACGATTTCCTCACCAAGCCGGTGAGCGACGTCGCGCTGATTTCGCGCGTGCGCTCGCTGGCCCGCCTGAAGATGGTGACCGACGAGCTGCGCATGCGCGCGCTGACCTCGCGGGAGATCGGCATCCAGAGCGCCGAGCGCGAGTCGGTCGCTGACAGCGGCCGCAACGGCAAGATCCTCATCGTCGACGATCGCCAGTCTTCCTACGAGCGCATCGCCCAGACGCTCGGTGCGGAACACACGGTCGATGTGCAGTCCGATCCGAAAGAGGCGCTGTTCCGCGCCGCCGAGGGCGATTACGAACTGATGATCGTGTCGCTCGGCCTCAAGGATTTCGACGGCCTGCGGCTGTGCAGCCAGGTGCGCTCGCTCGAGCGCACCCGCGCGCTGCCGATCCTCGCCATCGCCGAGCCGGACAACAATGCGCGGCTGGTCCGCGGCCTCGAGATCGGCATCAACGACTATCTGGTCCGGCCGGTCGACAAGAACGAGATGCTGGCGCGCGTGCGCACGCAGGTGAAGCGCAAGCGCTACACCGACCGCCTGCGCGACACCTTCGTCGCCTCGATCGAGATGGCGGTCACCGATGCGCTGACCGGGCTGCATAACCGCCGCTACATGGAAACCCATCTCGGCGCGCTCACCGAGCAGGCGGCGCAGCGCGGCAAGCCGCTGTCGGTGCTGATCCTCGACATCGACTTCTTCAAGTCGGTCAACGACAACCACGGCCACGACGCCGGCGACGATGTGCTGCGCGAATTCGCGGTGCGCATCCGCAAGGCGATCCGCAACATCGATCTGGCCTGCCGCTATGGCGGCGAGGAGTTCGTCATCGTCATGCCGGAAACGGATCTGGCGGTCGCCGGCATGGTGGCCGAGCGCATCCGCCGCCGCATTGCCGGCGAGGCCTTCTCGATCCAGCAGGGCGCCAAGCACCTCGACGTCACCTTGTCGATCGGCATCGCGGCGCTCGGCGCCAATGGCGACACCGCCGCGGCGATGCTCAAGCGCGCCGACCAGGCGCTGTACCGCGCCAAGCGCGACGGCCGCAACCGCGTCGTCGAAGAGGCGGCGTAACGGCCGCTAGCGTCCGCAATTCCACTGATAGCCGATCGGCGTGTGCGTCCAGCACGGGCCGAAATCGCCGCCGTTCCAGCGGCCGCGGTAGAACTGCGGCTGCGGATAGCGCCAGTAGGCGATGCGCGCGCCGCCGGCGCGGTAATAAGCGCGGCGCTCGCGCTGGATTTCCTTCTGCCGGTCGCGCTCGATTTGTTCCGGCGTGCGATAGCCGGGCAGGAAGCCGACGCCCTTCGGCACGCGTTTCGCCACCTGCTTCCTGACGGGCTTCGTCACGGTGGTCGGCGCGTCCTGCGCCGCGGCGAGGGCGGGCGGCGCGGCGATCAGCAAGGCGGCAATCAGGCTGGCGGCAAGGGCGGCGATGGCGAGTCTCATGATGCCGCCACTATAGCCGCAACGGCGCGGCTCACGCCACCGAGGTGAGCACCGCGCCGTAGTGGCACACCGCGGCGGCCAGCACGAAGCCGTGCCAGATCGCGTTCTGAAACCGCAGGCTGCGCCAGACATGGAAAATGACGCCGGCAGAATACAGGACGCCGCCGGCGACGATCAGCGCCAAGGTCACCGGCTCCAGCGCCGCGGCGACCGGGCCGATCACCGACAGGCCGCTCCAGCCCATGACGAGATAGAGCGCGATGGCGGCGCGGTCGAAGCGGCCGGGGAAGGCGAGCTTGAGCGCGATGCCGATGGCGGCGGCGAGCCACTGCACGATGAGGATGGCGAGCGGCGCCGCGCCGCCCGATTGCGCGGTGATCGGCAGCACGAAGGCGGTGTAGGTCGCGGCGATCAGCACATAGATCGCCGAATGGTCGAAGCGTCGCAGCCACCATTTCACCGGCGACAGCGGCCACATGTTGTAGGCGGCGGAAAAGCCGATCATCGCGATCAGCCCGGCGAGATAGATCGCCACCGCGGTGACCTGCGAGACGTCGGCGTGGCGCACGGCGATGACGAGCAGCACCGCCGCGCCGGCAATGGCCAGCGCGATGCCGAGGATGTGCACGACGCCATCGGCAATGGTCTCGGCGCGGTCGTAATTCCAGGGGAAAGGGTGAGTGATCGGCGCGTTCATGCGGCGAGTGTGACGGGCGAATGGGGCGCGGGGATGACGGGATACCGGCCCCACGATTGCAGGTTGCAACCGGGCCGGATTTTCGCAACAGTATGCCCACCTTGGGGGAGGGGCAGTAATGCGTATCGTTCTTGCGGCGGTGGCAGCCTTGTCATGTGCGGGCTGCGTCACCGGAGAAACCGTTCAGTTTCGTGCCCAGCAGGGCCAGGAATCCATCATCCGCGACGGCCAGGCCGCGCTGGTTTCAAAAAAGAAGAACTCGATCGTCATCGCGCGGCCGGCGGCGCGTCAATTCCAGTCGGGCGGACGGCCGGTATTCGTCGTCGGCATCAACAACCTGTCGCAGCAGCCGCAGAACTTTCTGGTCTCGGGCGTGCAGGTGACGCAGGTCGTCAACGGCGAAGCCACGCCGCTAGAAGTCATCACCTACGAAAAGCTGGTGCAGGAAGAAAAGACGCGGCAGGTGTTCGCCGCCGTCGCCACCGGCCTGTCCGCCGGGGCGAACTCCTACAGCGCCTCGCGCGCGGGCTATTACAACGCCAATTCGACGGTCTACACGCCGCGCGGCAGCTATCAGGTGCACACCACCGGCTACAGCCCGACCGCGGCGGCGATCGCGCAGTCGAACGCGAACGCGCAGAACTCGGCGATGATCTCGAATACGATCGAAGCCGGCCAGCGCAATCTCGCCGTGCTGGAGCAGGCGGTCATCAAGGACAACACGCTGATGCCGGGCGAATGGTATGGCGGCCAGCTTCACATCGCGCCGCTGGTCAGCGCCGACGGCAACAAGACCTATACGATCTCGGTGCTGGTCGGAAACGAGCGGCACGAGATACAGGTGGCGCAGGGCCTTCTGTAGTTTGTTTGACCGTGCGCTCATCAAACCAACTGGTTGCGGTAATCGAGAAATTTTATTGAATCGGCATTCAAGTGACCCCTGAAATTTCAGAATTTTCTTATGGTTTTGCGTTGACCAACGAAATTGTTGGTTGGGCCCCCTTGGCCGCTGCGCCGCTTTTTCCGAGTTTGATTGAGGAGGGTAAGGCTGGTGGCGGGTACGACGTGAAATTGGATCAGCCCGGTTTGGCGATATACCTTCAATTTAAGAGGTCACACTGTATGGTGCGTCCCAACGCACGAGAAATAAGCGAATATGGGTTGCCATTGGCGATACCATTCTATCGTTTTGCAATTACCGAAGCGAAAAAATCCAATCAACATGAAATGCTCCTTGCATTAGATGAAGATGAAGACCTTGTTTTTTACGCGGCTCCTCAATTTCATCTTTTGGACGAAATAAACCATGCTTGGAGCCAGAATAGGGTCGCTGATCGATCTATTTTCTTGCGGCCTGGCGATATAGGTTCGCTGGACGATGAAAGTCATCATGTTGCCTTCGATGGAGCTAGAGCATGGCTCTGTTCTGAACCTAAGAAAATCGATTTCGTTGGCGCGCGCGAGGTGGCTCAGACGATAGTCACCATGCTTTCGGACGACGTGCGGCCGTTGCGTACAAAATTGACTGAAATGTCAAGCAGGCAAAAATCGGCAGTCGCTCGAGCTAGAGATCGCATCGAGGAACGTGAATCTCAGTCTGGCTATCTCACTTACGTGACTGAGATTCACGATTCTGTAGTCTCGCGAGACGGAGTGCCGTTGCGCTCGTCGCGCCGACTAACCGAAGAGCAGATGCTGCTGCGGGAACTGGCAGACGAAGCCACAAAAAACTTTAATGCTCAGCTAATTATTATTCAGCCGGCTGCCGGCGGTTAGTATCAAATATCCCCGAAGCTAATGGTTTTCCTTCGACGCATTTCTTCGTGCGTTGCCGCTTAATCACGCGAACTTTGGTCCTTCAGAAGCTTTCATGGTTCGTCCCCGAGGTGTGGCGCGTACGCTTGGAATTTCAAAACATGCAAAACGAAAACGCTGGCGCCTTTGCGGAGCGCCAGCGTTAAGCTTACTGGATGTCAGGCGATCCATTGATTTTCCGCATTCGGCGTTTTGCCGCCCTGATTCCATTCGAGTTTCACTAGACACGTCCTCGACGAACTCCGCAAATGGAACCATATCACACCCGCAGGGTGCCCAGATCGGCGGATCTGGGCACAAAAAGCCCTCGGCATAGCGAGGGCTGCTGGAGGCACGGATAGGCGGCTTACCTTTCGACCTCCGCCCTCCTGTAGAAGAGGGCTTTGTACGTAGCCTTTGGCAACTCCGGCGCCGGCTCGATGCCTTTTCGTCTCAGTGCGGCCCGCACCGCACGTGGATGCTGCCCCGCGCTCTCGGCCAGCTCGGCGAGTTGGACGTACTTTGACCGGAAGGCCACCAGATCTTTTCTGGCGACGAGCCTGACGGCTGCGTTGTTGACCGAATTGATGGCGCGGTAGGTCGGCAGATTGCCGTTGTCGATGAGCGCACGGACAACGCCGTGGAAAGTGCTCATTTCAACCATCACGGCTTCGAGGGTGAGCCCGTCCGGTGCGGGCTTTCTGACGTATTGGCGGACTTCGGCGAGGTCGACCAACAGGGCTGTGTAACCGCGCTCGCCATCAAGCCTGGCGCGTCTTCTGATCTTGCCGTCCAGCACGCCGCGGACGATCGCTATCGCGCTGCAGTTCACGCGTTTGGCGGTCTTGGCGATGCCCATCATGCCGGCGGGCGCCTTGGTGACCGGCTCGGCGCCCGCGAGCAGCCTGTCCAAGAACCCGTCGAGCTCCGCCGGTGCGAACAAGAGCGTCTTCAGCTTCTTGGCGGCGTGGCCGAGCACCGGCTCGATGAAGCCGTGTTCGAGCAAGAGCTTCGTATGGACACGTCCAGCGTTGGTGTAGGTTTCAGCCTCTTTTAGCGAAATGGCTCCCTTCAGCATCTTCAGGACTGGTCGTGCCTTCCCGGAGTCGAAAAGGACGCGGTGGTCCCGGAGGCGCCTTTGGTGGGCGTCGATGATGCCGGTGGCTTCCAGGGCCTTCCGGAGGCCCATGGGGTGCATGCCGGTTTCCAGGGACGCGGTCCGGATGGAGTGGACGCGGCGTTCCTCGATCACCGTGCCGAAAAGCTTGGTCGGCGGGCCGAGCGGCATAGTCTCGATGACGCAGCGCCGGACAAGATCGCGGATGGGCCGGTAGCTGGATTGCTGACCCACCGCCGTGAGCCATTCGTGAAGTTTGCCGAACCGTGCGCGCGGCCCTTCGTTTGGCACGCGCGATTCTTGGTATGAGGCGTTCATCCTGGCGAGGAACGTGCGGATGCCGTGTTCGCCGTCGCGGACGATGTCGAAGCCTTTGCCGCCGCAGACGCGCCATTGCTCAGGCGTTAGCGCTTTCAGGTTATGTTTTCGGCTGTAGAGCGCTGCGGCGCCGAACATCTCGCAGGTTTTGATGGCGGCGAAAAGGTCGAGGCTATCGAGTAACGCTGGTCGTCCGGACGTGCCTTGGAGCCGTTCAGCGACGTAGCGTTCGAGTCCTGCGGCAGGCCGCCGAACGGCGTCTGCGACCAGCCGGGGCAGGTTGGCCAGCGCCGGCGCTACCAGCGCCGCAAAGTCGTACATCGTGGTGACGTCTGCGTGGGCGATTTCGGCGAGCGCGACGTCGTGCATCGGACACGTATGGACGGCCGCGAGCCGCCATATGATGCGGCCGTATACGGCCTGCTTGGGCGGGCTCCGCGAGGTGGCGATGTCGCCCTGAAGACATTCGGGACAGACGAACACCTGAGAGCGCCGGATGTTGAGGCGCAACAGCCTCTCGCCGCGCAGTGTGGTGCCAGCCTCGTCCGTCCGAATGGCATTGCGGGCGAGTTCTGCGGCCGGGATCCTTGTGAGTTCGGCTAGCGCCTGGAAGGCGTCGGCGCGGCCGGCGACGATGCCGCGAAATGGCACCCCGACCAGGGTGCAGAACTCCTGGGCGGACTGCTCGAAGTGCGCGACCGCGAGCCGCGAGACGTAACTGGTCGGGCATTCGTCGGGCGCGATCGGCAAGACAGGATCGAGGTAGCTCAACGGCGGCCCCCGCGCTTTCCCTTAGACCGTTTTCCTTTGCCGGCTCCGCGGTCAGACCTGCCGCCGTCCTCGCTGTCCTCATCGATTTCTTCGGTCCGCCGGCCGAGCACTGCGGTGCAGTCGATGTCGGCCCAGTTCGGCATCGTGAAGGGGTTTTCGCTGGCGAGGCATCCGGTATGCACCGCGAAGGCCTCGGCGAAGTGCTGCCTGGTTAGGCCGTCCGCCCCATACTCCAGGGCCAAGCAGATCGCCTTTTGGGCTAACTCGATCGAGGTGCCGACCTGATAGAGGCCCGCATGGATGAGCCTGGGAATGAGTGCATCGAGCACGGTGTTTTGCAGGGGCAGCTCAGCGACGCTGGCAAAATCCGCAATCGCTTCCTCCATTACCTCGATGTCATCCGGCAGGACGAGCGATGGAAACTCGAAATGCCGGGTGCGGCGCCTGATTTCGTCGACAGGCTGCGTAAGGGCGACGATTTCCGGCAGGCCGCTGAGGACGACGATGATCGGCCATGTAGGCGACACAAGCAGTGTCTTGATCATGTTGCGGATGTCGTCGATTTCCTCCTCGTTCGCATATCTGGTCACATTGTGAATCTCGTCGAAGTGGACCACAACCTTGCGGCGCCTTTCGATGCGCCGGTAGATCTTCTCCCATACGATGTGGGCGGGCGGATTGCCTTTGATCGGCAGTCCCAGTTCTCCCAGAGTGATGCGTCCGAACGCTTTTGGCGTACAAAACGACGGCACGCGAACGTAAACGGCGGCGCATCCCGAATAGGGAACCATGTATCCCGGAAACGCCGGGTGGCGTCCGATGAGCCGCTTGAGCGATAGCGACTTGCCTGCACCGGACTCTCCGACCAGCATGATGGCGCGGCCTTCGCGGCGGTTGCCCGGACCTTCCGGCACCTTCGGGTCGGCGCGTAGGGTCAGTTCGTTTAGCACTTCCTGGAACTCGGTCGCGAGCTTGTCGTCGCGGTTCAAGCGCAGGAAGCGCGCCTTGACGCGCTCCATACGGTCGAGCCTTGCCCGCACTTCAGAACCCTGCAGCGCGCGGATGCGTGCGAGCGGATCGTCGTGAATGACGTCGTCGTCGGACAAGGTCAGTCCTCCATCCGGTATTTTCGGGCGGGCGCGCTGCGGTCTGCCGGTTTGGTGGGGGACGGCGAGGCCTCGTCATCGGGTGCGATCTGGGGTGCAGCCTTCGCCGACGGTTCGTCGCCGCCTACCGGAACGAGGTTGTCGAACAGGCCTGCGCCGGTGCTGGAGATTTGGGGATCCGGTTTGGCCCAAGTGAAGCTGATGGCGAGATCGCGTTCGGCGCGCTCTATCTCCGCGACCGTGTCAATCCGCGCGCCGATGCCGGAGCGCGCGATCCCGTTTGCCGAGACCTGCTGGATGGCTCGGAGCGCCTCGCGGACGGCCGGCTCGGCGACCTTAGCTTCGCGTGCGAAGCGGCGGCCGATGTCAGCCAATGTGGCGATCCAGTCGCTTAGCCGGACGCGGTCGAAACCGCCGTGCACGCACGGCACGGTGAGCCAGTCTTTGCCGACGCGAACCGAGATAGCGCCGATGTCTTCTGCGTCGACGCGGACGTCAACCTCGACGCCGCTGCCGACGTGCCGGCGATGAACTTCGAGATGCTCTGAGTTGTAGTTGAGGCCGAGCATGTGGATGCCGCCGGCGCGGATTTTGTAGGTTTTCTTGATTCCGAAGATTGCGCGCATCTTGTCGCGATCCGGCGGCTCGTTGACGTGGAACGCCTTGGTGAGGCGCCGCCAGGCATTTCGTGGCGTCTCGCCGCCCAGGCCCTCGTGTGGCATGTTGTGGTAAGCATCGACCACAAAACGGACCAAGACGACTGCGAGCTCGTCGACGTCTAGGTTGGCCATGGCTTGCGGATTGTAGTCGCCGAGTTCGACAGTGTTTTCGAATGTTCTGCCATGCAGGCGGGAGATCAGTGCTGTGTGGACGGTGCCAAACACGCGCTCGATGCGGCCGCGGTGGTGGGTGAGATCGATGGGCGGGATTTTGGGCGACCCGCTAAGATCGATGATCACGGACTGCGTCGCATCGGCGATGAAAGATGAGCCACTGTCGGATGCAATTTGTTCGGGGGAGCATCGCATGTCCCATAGCGTGACGGCTCCTGCCGCCGAGGCATAAGCGCTCTTGTCGCTGACTATCATGCGGAGTGTTGCGATCGCATTGGCCGCGGACGGGGTGGGGGCGAGCCTCATGCCCACAATGCAGCGTGTGGCGCAGTCGATGGCGGCGCAGATCCACATGCGGCCCCGTTCGATCTGTGCCTGCTGTTCTGGGCTGAGGTATTCCCACAGACCTGCGTCAATGAGCAGGACCATGAGGCTGACCTGCCACTCGTCGATTTCGACGCGCTGTCCCGGCCTCGTTACGTCGAGGCCGGCGGCCACCATGGCGAACTTGCGCTTGGCGGCGAGGACGCCATAACGGCCGGCATAAACGTCGTACCTGTCGAGCTTATTGATGACGTTGAAGAACGCCTTGTCGCTCGGATGCGGCAACGGCAGCTTGGTCGGTCCCTCTTTGCCTCTTGCAATCGCTGCGGCATTTGCGGCGACCGCTTGGGCGTTCTCCGGCAGCGTATCGATCTCGTCGCAGAGGTCCTTGTAAAGGTGCTTTTTCTTGGGGCGGTTCAGCGCCGCGTAGCGGACCGCGTGCTTCCACATCAACAGAGCAATCTTAATGCTGATCCTACGGTCGCGATTTCCGCCCTTATTGTTGCGGAGCACGCACGGATTGAGGCCGGCGTTTTCGTAGGTGACGATCCAGTCGCGCCAGATGCGGACGCAGGGTGCATTGGTCGGCGGCGGTCCTTTGGTGCCTGCTCGGGCTTTTCTTTTGCCGCGTCCAGGCTTGCGCGATTTTGCGATATCGAGTTCGGCGCTCTCCGCCTCGATTTCAGGGATCAGTTCTTCCATGACGTCGTCAGAGCGGCTGACCTTGCGGCCGGATGCACGCACCGCCTGGCCGTTCGCTTCACGCACCAGGAAGCGTGAGACCCATTCAAGCTTCCACATGACCGCGGGCAGTTCGTCGTCAGCGAGGTCGGCGAGCCGCTCGATGCTGGTGCGCTCGCGCGTGCCGGCCTTTTCGGGGGCGAACCACCCGCGGTCGAACCTGTATCCGGGTTTGTCGCGCTCCTGCTGCAGGCGCGCTTGGGTGAAAGTCTCAGAAAGCGGCGGACTGACATCGAGACGCGACAAGAGATAACTGCCGCTGTCGTCGCCGCTAGGCTTGGCGTTGCCGAAGGGAATGCCGCCTATAATCACGCGGTCGAACGGCCCTATGCGCACGGGCAGTATCTCTGGCGATCGCGGTGGCGGAAGCGGCGGCGCCGCGGCCGGGATCATCGCGCCTTCTCCCTGTCCGGTCGGAAGATCGTCGTGTCATAGCCGATGCGTCCGCCGTCGATATCGAGCTCGCCGTCGCCGATCAGGCGGACGATTGCGCGGAAGCCCCGTCCTTCGAGGCCGCTATAACGGACGAGTTCTCCGATCCGGACGCTGCCTTTGAGGTCGCCGACCAGCTCGCGCATGCGGTCGTCCGGCGCTCCGGGCGGGTCGCGACGCACTGCATGGATCAGTCTGCCGTTGTGGACCAGGTCCGGATGCAGGTCTTCCTCGGTCATCAGGACGGCCGCGTCGGCAAAGCTGCGCGACATTTGTTCGGCGATGCAGCGAATGATCGGCCACCACTTCTTCTTGAACTTGGCCGGTTTGATCGCGACCGCAATCTTGCGGCCATCCTTCATCAGCAGCAGGAAGTCGAACGTATGCCTGCTGGCCTTACCGTGCTCGTCCACGTAGCAGACCGGAGTTGGCTGCTCGCGGACGTCGGCAACGTCGCGGTGGGTGCAAAACACGTACGCGGCCTGCTCCTCTAGGCCGCCCTCACAGTAGATGCGCCGAGGTTCGGCACCGCCGACGATGGAAGAGCGCGCCGAGAAGCGAGACCGCCGAGACGGAATCCGCGTCGCGACCGAGGCTCCCGGCGGTCTCCAGAACGACGAAGTCGGTACAGGCTGCTCGATCATGACCCGGTACGGCAATGCGATCCCATTCGCCGGACAGGTCCGGCGTGCAACAGCTCAACGATGTGGGAGGTGGCGCGCCCAGTCCGAGACTTGGCGCTTGCGCCATGCCGCGGTGTGAGGGAGAATCGAAGCGCTAGTGCTGTGGCTCCGCTCCCCTCCGTGGGGACGACCATTACGGCGAGGCGGTCCGTTCCTGCGGGCCGCCTTCGCTTTTGTAGGCTACGTGCTCATTGTGGCCTCCAATTCCCGATTGCGCGCGCAAGATGACTCGGGATCCTGCAAGTCCCGAGTCGAAAAATGCAGAATTTTGAGTCACTTAGCTGGCGCCGCTTAAATCCTTGGAGAATCGATCGAATCGCCAGTGGTTAGCTCCGGCAAAACGTCCTCCTGCTCGGGCTCGAAGGCGAGATTCATGCGCGACAGGAGGTCTGAAGCGCATCTTGTCCGTCCGGACCACACGTCGTCCGGCTCCGATGACAGAACGTGTGAGGCGATCGCGTAGGCCCTGGGATCGAGCGTCCGAAGTTCGAGGGGTTCGGCATCCCGCGCGACCGTGAGACCGACGTGCGGCTTGGCACCGATCGCTTCCTGGAGCACTTGAGCCTGCCCCTGGTCTTCAAGGCGGACAGCAGCTGGTCCGGGTGCCAAACCTCAACGGGCGGCCAGCCGGACGTCCGGAAGATCGTCCGGTATCGCTCCTTGGTGATGGCTGCATGGTCAAGTGTCACGGCCTTGTACACCCCTGCGATGTCCTGGTGGTTCAGATCAGACCGCAGCGCCAACAAGATGAGCCGGTCCTCGTCCGCCAGATCGCCCGGCACCAGCGCGCCAGCGGCGAATTCGTAGGCGCGCAAGGCGGTGCCGCCGAACACCGTCACGTCCTCTGCGAGCGGACGCGCCCACAGCGCGCGCAGAATGCGCGCCATCTTCGTCGGCACGTGCGCCAAGCGGTAGGCCTTGGCAACGCGTCCAGCCGTGAGAATGCCGTCCCGCATCGACGTCACCGTCTGCTTGGCCGCCTCACGGCGCTTCATGAAATCGTCGTAGGTGCGCTCGGTCTCCGGCGCGCGCCGGCCGAGCGAGGTGAATTTCTTCTTGCCGGTCTCGGGGTCCTGACGGTAGCGGGCCAGGTAGGCGGCCCCGTTGACCACCTTCCATTGCATGCCGCCGTCGAGCGACGACCGTTGTCGGAGGGCCGGCCCGTAGGACGCCCAAGCTTTCTCCAGGTCCTGGATGTGGCGGCGCTCGGTCGGGCCGATATCAATCAATTCATCATACACGATTTCTACCCCGGTCGCTACTTGTGATTTTGGGGTAGAAAACAGACCTGAGCGAGAGGAGTCCACAAATATCGTATCGGCGTGGCTGAAAGCGATTAGGAGGCGCTTCCCACCTCGTACGGGGAGCATTTTGGAAGAAGGTCGGCTCCGCGCGGACCAGCCAGCTTCAATGGCCCAGGTGCGGGCCCGATCTGTGCATGGTGGCGTCTGCGCCCTTGGAAATTGCTAATCAGCGAGAGATGGTAAAGGCGCGTGAGTGCAATCGCCGGTCGGCGACTCTATTCACATGTCAGTGACGTGCAACTCTAGGCTGAATTACGAGCCGGGTGGTCGGGGGCGGTAAGCGTGCATCTGCGGCGGACTGATGTTCGGGATCAACCGACCGAGATCAAATCGGCCGTGCGCGCTGCCGTGGCTGGCATCGAGACCGCCTTTGCGGGCAGGGCGGTTCCGCCGCGCACCCGTCTTGATATCTGTCGTCACCTGCTCGGCCTAGAACAATCTACGCGGGCGATCGCACGAATTCTGGATCCGCTCTGCCAGCTGCTTTCGAGCCAGCCGCCCGATGAACAACACTACTGGATCAGTACATTTTCGACATTACTGATGCGGCCGCATAAGCGGGCGGAATTGGCCGCGTACTTCACTCCTCCCCCAATAGTTCGCCATTTGCTAGCCCAGGCCGAGCATCATGGGCTCGACCTCAAAACTGCGGAAGTGATCGATCCGGCAGCCGGCGGCGCTGCGTTTGTATCCAGCCTGGCTGGCCGTATGCGTGAACTCGGGTGCCACCCGTGGGACATAAAGAGGAGACTGTTCGGGATTGAACTTGATCGACATCTTGCTCGCTTAGGCGAACTTTTAGTCTCTCAGCGTCTGGGTAATGCATCTATCCAGCAGGCCACGTTTCAGGTCGCCGATGCTTTGTTTCTTTCTGACAAGTTCACAGGTCGCTTCGACGCTGTATTTGTTAATCCGCCGTACGGCCGAGCGTTTGATGCGGTCGACAATTTGCCCCCTGATTGGGAACAGTCATCAGCTCTTGGTCATGTGAACAAATATGCCCTCTTCATCGGGCTTGCGCTGCGTCTCGCGAAGCCGGGTGGCATAGTCGGGGTCGTCGCACCGTCGAGCTTCATCGCAGGACCTTCATTCGGGCGACTTCGGAGCACTATTAGAACTCAAGCCGAAGTGCTGCGAGTGGATGTTCTGGAACGGAAGCACGTCTTTTATGAGGTCCAACAAGACGCCTGTGTATCTCTGATGCGGCGACTGGATGCGCCGAAACTGGCTACATACGCATTCCGGCCGACTTGCGCCCATATCGATAGGAAATGGGATATCGTTCATGTTGGGCACCTGACCGCATCAACGGATGATTTGAGCGCCCCGTGGGTTCTCCCCAGTCAGCATGGTGAAGACGTTTTTCAGTCCTGTTCCGGCCGATTGTCCGACTACGGTGTCACGGCCAAGGCCGGCTATTTTGTTTGGAATCGCCAGAAGCAGCGGATGTCTCGGAAGAAGTCTGCACGCAAGCCAAATTTTCCTCTGATCTGGGCTAACAACATCAAGGCGGGAAAACTTTGTACCCCTCGTGCGCGCGAGGGGCACGGTGTCGACTACGTCACCATTGCCCCAGGCAATTCTGTTATAATTAAATCTGGCGCAATATTTCTGCAAAGAACTACGAATAACAAACAACCCCGGCGTTTAGTCGCAGGTCGAATTGCCGAAAGTCTCGTGAAGCGACTTGGTGGTGTGGTCAGTGAAAATCACACGATCGCGATTCTGCCATCTCGCGAGAACGTTCGGCTGTCGCTGCTTTGTAAGCTATTGAATTCAAAATCAGTGGATGATCTCTATCGCCGAGTAGGCGGTACGGCGAGCATTTCGGTCTCGTCATTGCGGGACTTGCCGCTTCCGTTTCCGGAAGACCTAGAACGCGCGCTGCAGACCACCGACGACTTCGACCTGGCGGTCGAACGAGCCTATCGTTTTTCCGCGCTAGGCACCCGCAAGCGGGACCCGGTGCCCGTATGAAATCGAAGCGGGGCGCTCAGGGACGGTCTCCGGCTGGCCGCGGGCGGCCCGATATCCATGGCCGTCGCGAGCAATCGCGCGCCGCTATCCAGTCGCAGTTGACCCAGGCGAAGGCGGCGCTGGCCACCAGCCGTTCGTCTTCATCTCCTGAAATGTTGGTTAGACCTGGAATCACCTCGGGAAACTTGGTGCATTATGCCTCCACGGCGGATCCCAGCGCGTGGTTGCGACCGGACGCTGGGCGTCCTCTGATAGAAGGCCTCCTGACTTCGATCCAGGACGGCGCAGATCGCGCCCTATTTTGCTGGCCCCATCGCCCAGGCAGCGGCTTCGTGATCGCGGCGGTGGCACTTCGAGAGGCCCGATCCACAGGAAGGCTTGCGCACAGCACGGTTGCATATTGGCCGTGGCGGTCAGGAACGACTTGGGCTGCTCGTCAGGTTCTCGTAAATCCGGTCGATCTTGCTCAGGTGGCCACGCAGGCAGTCAACGAGATTGATGCGGGTGCCGAGTGGGCGTCACCGAACTTGGCCCACAAGTCGCTGTGCATGATCGAGATGCGGCTTCGCGATCTCCGATCGACAGAGGCGAAAAAAAACCTGATCGTCAGAAGCCCAACTTTGCTTGAAACGACATGTGTCTTCTCGCCGAACAGAGACAAGCGACAAAGCGCTTACAATTCAGATACGCAACAGATCCTTCGCCGCGTTCGTGAACACACCCATATGGGCGATCCGAACGCCGGCCTCGAAGGTCATCTTGAGGCTGTCGGAAGGCCTATAAGTGCTCCTTTTGCAGTCCTGGGATTGCCTCCGGTAATAGTGCCAGAAGCACTTGGCCGATTTCTTTCGTGCCCAAGAATTGAAAAATATGGCTTGGACGCGATCGTTGTCGATTTGACACGGACCGGACGATCCGACCTTCAAGAAGACTGGGAGCTCCATTTCGAGGCCCTTCTCAAAGCTTTGGATAGTCACGTCGGTCGGCGCCCGCCGATCGTGATGTTCATTGACGACGCATTTGTCATGCGGCGCGCGACTAGACTCGCCAATAGGCAGCTTGCGAGTGCTCATCCGAGACGAAAGCTGCGCGAATCCGGCGTTTATCTTGACCGCGATGGGATATTTGGCGCGGAAAGCCGGTTGCCTCAGGATTTGGCGCCGATTTCCTTTGAAGCCGACATCAAAGACGCGTCTTTGGCTCCGATCCGGCGGCGACTTCTATCTCTAGGGCGGGATCTCAAAAGAAGCGGAGTGGCATTCGCCGCGAGTGCTGCGGCAACCGTCCTGAGGTTCGTTCGTCGTTCGGCATCGTCGCCGCTTGGATTGCGCGAGGCACAAGAGATCGCTGACATTCTTTTCGATGGAGAAGATGAAGTTGACGGCGCCATCCGTGCGATGTTCAGACCGAAAATGGCACTCGGGCAATTGGGCTCCATCAAAGACGTTGCGCCCGAGTTCGGCGTCGAGGCGGACAGTCTTCTCAGCGCAATAGAAGGCAAATGTGCAAATTGGGTGACTGACTCTCCCGTTTCCGCAAAACTATCTTCGCTCTTGGCCGACGCGAAATGGAATTCAAGTAGATCGATGATATCGATCTCGGAACGGACGGTTGCGGAACTGTTTATGGCGTCCGACCGAGCATTGTCGTGTCGCTGCTCCATTGTTGATCACGGCTCCTTAGCCAGCCGACTCCAGGCAGAGAAGCCACAACGGTTACTTCTTTTGGGTCCGACGCCAGAAGCGATACGTGCCTTGCTCACCGCAAAAGACGTTCCCCACCTGGTGGCGTTGTTGGGTGATGTAGCTGGCGCGTCGTTGCTAGGCACCGAAGTTGCTCCTTTGGAGCGACTCCCTGAATTCTCGGGCTTTTCAGCCAGAGCAAGAGCTTTCGTCCAGGCGCTTGGCAAAGGCGGCGGCGACGAAGAACTCGATATTTCCGAGGTCCAGTTCCGCATTGAAGCGAAGCCCCCCGAGGGAGAGATCGATCTAACGCGCTCAGATGACGCTTACCGCGGGGACGTCGTACGTCTTACGACGAGCCGTGGCCATAAATTGGTATATCGTCCAGCAAGCGACGTCCTCATTTTCCGACAAAGCGAAGTACGACCCTTCGAGCGAATCGCGGCGCGCGAACTCGACGTCGGCGAGAGCATCTTGGTGCTGGATGAAACCGTGCGTGAGCCAATTCGCAAGGCTATGGCCGGATCGCGGCAGAGTCTGCGGCAACTCGCTCTGTACCATGACCACATCACTCGCATCAGAGCAGCGCTACCTGGCGGGTCTGACACCGACAAAGCGCGGTATGTCCTTGAGCAGATGCGCGGGATCAACCCAGCCGTTGGAGCGCACGAAGTTCCAAACATTCGACGGTGGTTGACCGCCGATTTAGCTCCGGGCCATTCGGACGGCGTCAAACAGCCGCGAGCTGCCCAAGACCAAATGCGATTTGGCATCTTCATGAAGGCTGTCGGCGTGCCTGTTGAGCTGGCAGATGTGTATTGGAAACTTGCGATTTTGCCGACGAGAGCATTTCGGGCTCGGGAAGGGCACGCCTTCAACCAGCGCGTGGTGCAGTTTGTACTTGATCCCGAAGGCACTTCTTCTGGGTTCGGCGCTTGGAAGACGATGCCCGGGCTGTGGCAGATCGTCATCGAATCCGTCGACCAGATCAGTGAGATCATGCCTTCATCATCGGCAGCCGGAGGCAGCCATGCGTGACGCGGTTTTCGAAGAGCTCGGCTGGGACGAGCAACAAGAACTCAAAGAGGCCGTCTGCGATGCGGTATTGGAGCGCACGCGCCGTGTCGTATCCGGCGAGGGTCCGCATGGAGCCGCCATTTTGGGCGAAAAGCCTTCTAAGGTGCTTTCGAGCGGCTTCATTCTGCCGAAACTCAATGAAGACGGCGATGACGAATCGAGCGACATCCGCATTGCGTCCCATGGTCTGGACATCAGACTTCGATCCATCGACAGCGGTACAATTACGATCAAGCCATCATTCTGGGTCTATGTGCGTGCCCTTCCGACGTCGGCGGAGCTTTTTGCCAGAAACGGCAGGTTGATTCCAAAGGCGGACTTCAACCAGGACACTCGCTCGAAGATCAATGCCGAGATACGGCGGCGTTCGGAATCAGAAATTCCAAAAGGCACCAAGTCCAGAGAGAGGGCCCAGCTGCGAGCGGCAATTTCCCGAGAGGTCTACCGTTCGATCGGTGTCATCGTTCCGGATGACACAACTCTGGCTGCTGGCGATGATCGGGCAGCTGAAACCATCGAGGACGGCGTCCCCCCGCCACCCGTGATAAACGGAGGCAGGTTGCGGATTCCCGACCGGCTTTCACGGCAGTACGAAATCCCTGTTAAGTGGCTCCGCGTCGATGTGGACGCGCCGGTCCTGAAGCTGTCACTTCCCTGTCGTCCGTCGGAATGGGAGGCCGCAAGCGCCGATTATCGAAGGCAGCTCGAAGCCAGCATCCGGGGCGCTTGTCAGACTTGGCTTGCTTCGGATGTGGGAAAAGCTAATGCATGGCGTAAGAAGCGCCCGCCCTCCGAAGCGTTCTGGGGCGCTGCAAAGTGGGATGAGTTTCTCGCGAACTTGCGTGCGACGGCACCGGTCGCCAGCGATTTGATCCCTGAATTTAAAGTCCAAATTCTGGTCCAAGCACTACCCGATCCTCTGGAGGAAGGCACATTTTCCGTAAGGCTGGCGTTGGAAAATTTGCAGGAGAGGGACGAGGACAAAGAGCACGGCCTATTCGGAGTTTCGCTGGTCGCCAACATTCCGACTGCCTCGCTGCGGCCGATGCGGCTTGAGCGCGTCCGACGCAGCTATCACCTCTCCGGTTTCATGACCATGCCGGCGATCGGAGTGAACGGTGGCGTTACGGATCTCAGCATTAAGGATCACGTGCGCGTCCTCAAAACGAGTTGGATGCCAAAGTACGTGCTGCCACGCATTCAAGCGGTCAGCATTCCATCTGTTCCGACGACCTATAGTGCTTTAGCTTCGAGCTCCACGGACGTCGCCGATCTATTGCGCCTGTCCAAGAGCATGGAGGAGTGGCTTGAGCGGATCCGCACAGATATCCGTCTGTCGGAAGCTGGGGAGGAAGGAAGCGACTCCGATGAGGCAGCTCAGCGTGCTCGGTTCGATGACGATCTCGCTGCGTGGGGGCGGGAACGCATCCGGATCGAGAAAGGGATCCGTCTCCTTCTGAAGTCGCGCAACGAGTGGAAGCGCGATCCGTCGTCGAACAAGGCGATTCCATACCGCGCGTGGCTTCTATTGAATACAGCATTCGCCGACGCGACTCCGCCCAGAAAAGAAAACAGCAAGCCCGGCTGGCGGCTGTTTCAAATGGCTTTCGTGCTTTCACACCTGCCAACGCTTGCATCGCGTCTCCCTGAATATGCGGATGAATTCGACGCGGAGTACGATGAAGATTCCGTAAGCCTTCTCTACATGTCGACCGGTGGCGGCAAGACGGAAGCCTTCTTCGGTACGCTTGTTTATGCGCTTTTCATCGATCGGCTGCGGGGCAAACATCGTGGCGTCACGGCAATGATGCACTATCCGCTGCGGCTATTGACCGTTCAGCAGGCGCAACGGCTCGCCAAACTGCTCGCCCAGGCCGAACTCGTCCGGCGCCGCGAGCGCATTGATGGGGCTCCATTTGAAATCGGCTTCTGGGTTGGCAGTTCCAACACACCGAACCGCACCGAAAGGAAGCCCGGCGAAGTCGAAGATGCTTTGAGGTGCATTCCAACCTGGAATCACAAGCGTGCTGCAGACGAAACGCTTCTCGAAGCGAGCGAACAGCCGGAAGACAGGAACTATGTGATAGCGAAGGAGTCCTGGAACAAGCTCCCGGAGTGTCCGTTTTGCCGGTCTAGGCTGGGGACGGGATTGCGGCTATTTCCCGAGCGCCGCAATCAGCTAGGCATCGTATGTTTCAACCAAGCTTGCGCTTGGGTCGCCGCACATCCTCGCGGCGAAGGTATCGCACCAGAGCCGCTTCCGTTCTTTGTCGTCGATACCGACATCTACCGTAGAGCACCTTCGGTCCTGCTTGGAACCATCGATAAGCTGGCCCTGCTCGGTCAAAGCATCGAGACGGTCGATCGGATCGCCGGAATGTTCGGTATGGCGCGAGCCATTGAAGGGGGTCCGAACGGGCTCCTTCAGATGCTCAATGGCGCGCTAGCGGATTCGCCGGAGCAGCAACAACTCGCAAGAGTCGCTCCTTCATATCAGGACGGGACCGAAGTCTTTCACGATCCGTTTCCTAGCCTGATCGTTCAAGACGAGATGCATCTGCTGGAAGAGAGTCTCGGTACATTCGGAGGAATTTTCGAAACGGGTCTCTTCGCCTGGCTGAGCCGGTTAGCTCCGCTGCTGGGTCAACGCGCCTGTCGAATTCCCGGGGCTCCGGACCGTCCGCGTCTGCCTCACGTCATTGGCGCCACCGCCACGGCCGCCGACGTGGCGCGTCATGTCCGCTCACTCTATCAACGACGGGTGACCCAATTCCCGCATCCCGGGCCGTCCCTCCATGAAGGCTTTTACACACGAGTCGCACGTTTCGAAGATGGAGGAGAGGCCGCAGCCGCCCGCGATGGGAATGTGGGAAGCGCGCGGCAGCGCGAGAGCGCCGCCCCTTGGGGACGCGTGTACGCAAGCCTCATGACGAACGGTCGTCTACATACCGTGACCACGTTGTCCATTTTAGCGGCGCATGCCGCGACGATTACGCGATGGCAACGCGACCTCGCATCTGGCGACCCCATACGTCTTCAGCGCGTCTGCGGGGAACTGGAGCAGAATACGTCGGATGCCATATGGGCAGAGCGACGGCGTGACGCGCTTCGGCGGGCAACGGCCGAGAGCAAATACGAACTGTTGGCGAACCTGATCGATCTGCATCGGATTGAACTTTCTTACGTGACGAACAAGAAGGGCGGGGATCAAATTCTGTCCGCGCTTATGGGCGAAGTGCGCGAAGCGCACGCGGCGATGGGTCCGGAATATGAGCTCGACGAATATCGGATGGAATTGATCTCAGGCGGCGTGGACATCCGCGGGATCCAGGCCGTAGTGAAGGCAGCAGAACGTCAATTCGATCCCATGCGGGACCAGATATCCCAATCTCTGCGAGGCATCGTTGCGACTTCGGCCATTTCCCACGGTGTAGACGTCGAGATATTCAACGCGATGGCGTTCGCGGGCATGCCTCCCGACATCGCGGAATACATACAAGCCTCTTCGCGCGTCGGCCGAACACACGTCGGCTTTTCCTTGCTGATTCCTACGCCGCAGACACGCCGCGACCGCTTTGTGGTCGAGGTTCACGAATCGTTTCATCGGCTGCTGGAGAGAATGATCGCGCCTCCTGCCGCTGAGCGTTGGGCCGACCGCGCAATTCAGCGAACCATACCTTCGCTGGTTCAGATGTGGCTTGGAGGCGTGCAGCACCAACAACAATTCTGCCGCGCGGCCCGCAAGGGCCAGATGACGTTGCCCACAACCGTCGAACAAGCGGAGCGGATATTCCGCGACAAGGCTCTGTTTGACGATTGCGTCCGGTTCGTCGTTGAGGCTGTCGGCGTTTCCGCAGGCACGGGAGCCCCGGCGAATCCCTCATATTATAGCGGACTCGTCCGCGCATACGCCGACCAAGTCCGCTCGGTGATTCTAAGCAATGAATTCGTTGGTCGCCTGGCCGATTTTTGGAGAAACTCATATTCAAATTTCCAGCAGCCAATGACGAGCTTGCGCGACGTCGACGTGGCGGGCCGCATACGCGGATCAACGCGTGTTCAGAAAAACCAGACCATCTCTGCGGAGTGCGTCGCCACGGCAATGAGCATCATAAGAAATCGCGGCATATCGCTGTCGCGCCGATCTCCCAATAGTGAGTTGGATCAAGAGAGTTAAGATGAGCGACTCCAAAGCCCCCACAATGCAACGTTCACGGAGCCAGTTGGCTACCGCCTATGCGCCTCATTCGCTGTTTATGTTCGAAGGTGGTTTGGGCGCCTGCATGGCTTTGCCGGATAACGGAAACCGAAAAGCGGACGAACTCAGCCAGACGACCGAAAGACTTATCGGCGAGCAAATTCAGGAGTATTTCGAGGCCTGGGCCGAACGCGCGCGCAGGGGGAACAATCTTAAACATCCAGTGCCGCTGAGGTTGGCGATCGACAGCCGTGCTATCGCCGACAACGACACGGTTCGCGTCCGTCTTGGAGACCTTGCATTTCAAGTCCCCAACACAGTTGGCTACATACCTTTTCCTCTGGCATTCCGCTGCACCCGCTGCGGATTATATCGCGGCTCGAAGTCGGTCGAGCGCTTTTCCGTGGACGCGCCGAAGTTCAGGAATGCCTGCCCAACCGGAAGCGACGCGTGCGCAAATGACTGGGAACAGATCGATGTGGTCCTCGCGCACTGGTCGGGCGAAGTCGAACCAATTACTCCAGGCTACCGTCATTGGAACGACGAAGCGCAAGAGATTCGAGACATCGAAAAGTGCACGTCTTGTGAGTCTGACAGGTTCTTCCTGGAGCGCCCGCCCGGAGCCCTAGCCCGATGGCACTTCCGGTGCGTCGTATGCAACACCGTCCGCGACATTCTTCAGCGCGACCGCGAAACACTGCAGACGCTTGGACCGCTTCTCGGTCAGAATCTCGCATTGCCAGCCGAAATAAACATGGAGCCGGTGTCATGCCGAGCATCGGCCGTCTACTACTCGCATGGAGATCGGCTGCTGGATTTCAAAGCTGACCAGTACGTGTCATTGCTGGCGCAGACAAAGAGGGGGGATCTGGAGGCCTTCCTCTCGTCTGAGTTCGGCTATCCCGTTGCGCAGATATCCAACGACCAAAAAGAAGCTCTGCTGAAGGCCGCCGGCCGGGCAAGCGAATGGGACACATACATTCAAAGTCGTCGGGCAATCGAGACGTTGGAGCAGACTGGAGCTGACGCGTCTGTGCTCGACCCTCTTCGACAACTTTTGCGAAACACAGAAGATAAGTGGAACGCGACGATTTTCGCGGGTACGCAGAAGGCGAGCGCCGGCATTGCGACTGCCGTGGGTCTTCGACAGCAATTCGTTCGGAGGTTCGACCCAATCCGGATGGCGGTCGAGCACAAGACCCTGGCAGAGGAAAAGCTCCATAGCGGCCAAATGAGTGACGGTCGCGCGGTTTCGGTGGATGTCAGCATCTTGGACGAGTTCTTGATACCGGATGGCGTCACCGACGAAGCGCTGGAGCGCTTGAGAACGCAGGTCCGGCGCCGACTGACGCTCTTGGGAGTCGCGGAAATGCGCCTCGTCCGGGACGTGCGCGTCTGCGAGTACACATTCGGCTACAGTCGAACCTCCGCTCAACCGGTGATCCGACGGGAGAAATCCAGGGATGCTGAATTGCCCGTTCGGTTGCGTTTGTTCGACCGCGTGCGAGTCGGGGATGTGTCCCAAACACCTGTTCTCTGCCTCGTTCAATCGAACGAAGGTTTGTACGTGAAACTGGACGAAGCGACTGTGCTGAATTGGTTATCAGAGAATGCCGTCCAGCCCAGGGCTTCGGACCCTGGGGTTAGATTAGGTGGGCTCCTCATCGAGGAGTTCGCGGAACTTGAGGGCAATGATGACACGAAATTCTCGCGGTTTCTCGACGAGTACAGAAGAGAGCGGGCTCAGGACAGGAGAGCGTACCCATTCGTATACACGCTGCTGCATACGATGGCGCACCACTTGGTGAACGTCTCTGCGTCAATGTCAGGATTAGACGCCGGATCGTTTGGTGAGCACATCTTCGTGCCCAATCTGTCGTTTCTTGTCTACAGACGCGGAATGACAATGGATTTGGGCAATCTTTCTTCGATGTGGCGGGACCGAGGGGATCCGACTTATGGAAACGAAGTCCTCGACCGCATGGTGAATCCAGCGAGCCTAAGGTGCGGATCGGAATCGGTGTGCAATCACCGAGGCGGCGCCTGTCCGGACTGCATCTTGCTGCCAGAAAGCACCTGCATCACGCGAAACGAGCTTTTGTCCAGGTCGGTTCTGATTGGGCGCGGGTCCCCGCGGTGGGACAAATCAGTCCGCAATCTAAAAGGGTTCTACGAGGTCGCGGGCCAACGAGCCGCAGCGGTGAGGGGTACGTGAGCAACGCGGCCCCGATCGGCGATGCGCTTGCGCACTCTATCGTCCAGTCATTGGGCTCGGATTGCGCGGCCGCTGCCCACTTTGCGCACGCGGTGGCAACCAGAGAACTGGGGGCCTTCCTCGACAGAGATAGCCTCCGAATCGGTCCGGCTGCTGTCGTCAGCCGGATTGCAGAGGATTTTGGTAGGCGCGGTTGGATAACCCCCACAAACACTGGTTGGATGATTGGGCCGAATCTCGCGCCTTCTTTGCTTCCGGCTTTTCTTCAAGGCGCAGCTGCAATGGGCAACCTGTTCTCTGATCATGGGCGGGCAGCTGCGGCGATTACGCTGCCGCCGTCACCAAGCTGGATAGAACGCGCGCTGCCCACGACGGGTTTCGCGTATGCCTCGTTGCTTTCGACTGACGATGCCTTGCGGCGAGTTGCGGCGGAAGCAGTCAACACGCTGACTTTAATGACCCCTTTCTTGAATGAAGAAGGACTAGAGTACGTGATTTCACTAGCGGCGCTCAGTCGGGCAGCTGTACGGAAGCTAATCGTCCGCGAACTTGGAGGAGCTCGCGATCTGATCACGTCGAGGGCGAACCGAGTACGAAGCGCAGGTTTGGAGGTTCTTAATTACCATCTTCCGACAGGTGACGGGTTCGAAACATTCCATGCCAAGGTTGCACTAGCTGACAGCGACTTGGCTTACGTCGGAAGCGCCAATTTGACGGTCTTTGCACGGCGCTCCATGGATCTTGGATTCGTCGTAGATGGCAAAGCGGCGCGAGTCGTCGCATCCGTGATAAAGGCGGTCGAGCGCGTCTCGGTGGCGGTTCCCTTGAGCTAGAGAACTCCGCGTGGCCCCAACCTACGAGAACGGACCCGCATCTTGCGATGCGGGTCCGTTCATTTGTTGAGCTCGGTCCGTTCCCTACTGCGGCAATGCTTTGCTTCCATTTACGGAAGCACATTGGGTCAGTGCGGAAAAACGATGAGTCCTCTCACACTGGAGCGTACGAAGCCTCAGCTGCACCCACTCGTGCTTCCACATGTGTCGCACTTCATGCAGGTGCCGTTGCGCACCAGGGTGAAGTTGCCGCATTCGCCGCACATCTCGCCCTCATAGCCCTTGGCCTTGGCTTCGGCGCGGCGCTCGGAGGCGAGCGCCTTGGCGGAAGGCTGCGCCACGGCGACGGCCGCCGTCGCGTGGCCGACTTCGAGCTGCTGAGCCGGTGACAGCTTCATCTCCGGCTCGGCCTTCAGGGCGGTCGCGGCGTGCGCGCCGGAGAAGGCCGTGACCTTCGCTGTCGCCACCGCCTGCGGGGCGGCGGACTGCGCCGACACCACCGAGAGTTTGTCGGCGCGCGAGCGCGTCAGCCCCTTGGAGATGAAGTTCGGCGCCGCCTTGCCTTCGCTTTCGCCGGCGCCCAGCGCGTCGAACGAGCCCTGGCTCGGATCGACATGGGCGAGGTCGTAGCGCTCGAGATACGACACCGCGAGCTCGCGGAACACGTAATCGAGGATCGAGGTGGCGTATTTGATCGAGTCGTTGCCCTGCACCGGGCCCTGCGGCTCGAAGCGGGTGAAGGTGAAGGCGTCGACATATTCCTCGAGCGGCACGCCGTATTGCAGGCCGAGCGAAATGGCGATGGCGAAGTTGTTGAGCAGCGACCGCAGAGCCGCGCCTTCCTTGTGCATATCGACGAAGATCTCGCCGAGACGCCCGTCGTCATATTCGCCGGTCCGCAGGTACACCTTGTGGCCGCCGACCACGGCCTTCTGCGTGTAACCCTTGCGGCGCGAAGGCAGCTTCTCGCGCTCGCGCAGCACGGTGATGCGCTCGACGATCTTCTCGACCACCTTCTCGGCGGCGATCGCGGCGCGGCTTGCTGCCGGCTTGTCGAGGAACGCTTCGATCGCGTCGTCCTCGTCTTCCTCGTCGGCGATGAGCTGCGCGTTGAGCGGCTGCGAGAGCTTGGAGCCGTCGCGGTACAGCGCGTTGGCCTTCAGCGCCAGCTTCCAGGACAGGAGATAGGCCTCCTTGCAGTCCTCGACGGTGGCTTCGTTCGGCATGTTGATGGTCTTGGAGATGGCGCCCGAGATGAAGGGCTGCGCCGCCGCCATCATCTTGATGTGGCTGTCCACCGACAGATAGCGCTTGCCGGTGCGGCCGCAGGGGTTGGCGCAGTCGAACACCGGATAGTGCTCGAGCTTGAGGTGCGGCGCGCCTTCCACGGTCATGGCGCCGGCCACATGGATGTTGGCGGCCTCGATCTCGCGCTTTCCGAAGCCGAGCGCGGCGAGAAGGTCGAAGGTCGGCAATGCGAGCTGCTCGGCCGAGATGCCGAGGGTGTCGCGGCAGAAGGCTTCGCCAATGGTCCACTTGTTGAAGGCGAACTTGATGTCGAACGCCGTCGGCAGCGCCTTCTCGATCTTGGCGATGATCTCGTCGGTGAAGCCCTTGGCCTTCAACGTCGTGTGGTTGATGCCCGGGGCCTGCGCCAGCGAGCCATGGCCCACGGCATAGACCTCGATCTCGGCGATCTGCGCTTCCGAGTAGCCGAGCGTGCGCAGGGCTTCGGGCACCGCGCGGTTGATGATCTTGAAGTAGCCGCCGCCGGCCAGCTTCTTGAACTTCACCAGCGCGAAGTCGGGCTCGATACCGGTGGTGTCGCAATCCATGACGAGGCCGATCGTGCCGGTCGGCGCGATCACGGTGGCCTGCGCGTTGCGGTAGCCGTGCTTCTCGCCGAGCTCGATGGCGCGGTCCCACGCCGCCTTGGCGTGCGCGATCAAGGTCTGGTCGGGGCACGAGGCGTGGTCGAGCGGCACCGGGGCCTGCGAGAGCTTCTCATAGCCCTGGCGCTCGCCATAAGCGGCGCGGCGGTGGTTGCGCATCACGCGCAGCATGTGCTCGCGGTTCTTCTTGTAGCCGGGGAACGGACCCTGCTTCTCCGCCATTTCGGCCGAGGTGGCGTAGGACACGCCGGTCATGATCGCGGTGAGGGCGCCGGCATAGGCGCGGCCTTCGTCCGAGTCATACGACATGCCGGAGGTCATCAGCAGGCCGCCGATATTGGCGTAGCCGAGGCCGAGCGTGCGGAATTCGTAGGAGAGCTGGGCGATTTCCCTGGACGGGAACTGCGCCATCAGCACCGAGATTTCCAGCACCACGGTCCACAGGCGCACCGCGTGCTCGTAGCTCTCCACATCGAAGGCGCCGGTCTTGCCGTCGCGGAAGGTGAGGAGGTTCAGCGAGGCGAGGTTGCAGGCCGTGTCGTCGAGGAACATGTACTCGGAGCACGGATTGGAGCCGCGGATTTCACCCGACGCCGGGCAGGTGTGCCAGTCGTTCACAGTGGTGTGGTACTGCAGGCCCGGATCGGCGCAGGCCCAGGCCGCGTGGCCGATCTTTTCCCACAGATCGCGCGCCTGCACGGTCTTGGCGACCTTGCCGTTCTTGCGGAACGTCAGGTCCCACTTGCCGTTCGATTCAACCGCCTTGAGGAATTGGTCGTCGACGCGCACCGAGTTGTTCGAGTTCTGGCCCGAGACGGTGAGATAGGCGTCCGAGTCCCAATCGGTGTCGTAGATCGGGAAGTCGATATCGGTGTAGCCCTGCTTGGCGAACTGGATGACGCGCTTGATCAGGTTGTCCGGAACGTAGGATTTGCGGGCGAGCTTGATCTCGCGCTTCAGCGCCGGGTTCTTTTCCGGGTTGAAGCAGTCGTCGTCCGAACCTTCGCAGTTCACGCAGGCCTTCATCACGGCCTTGAGGTGCTTCTGGTTGATCTTGGAGCCGGTGACGAGCGCGGCGACCTTCTGCTCTTCCTGCACCTTCCAGTCGATGTACTTCTCGATATCCGGATGGTCGGCGTCGACGATCACCATCTTGGCGGCTCTACGCGTCGTGCCGCCCGACTTGATGGCGCCGGCGGCTCTGTCGCCGATCTTCAAGAATGACATCAGGCCCGACGACTTGCCGCCGCCGGACAGGCGCTCACCTTCGCCGCGCAGGTTTGAGAAGTTGGTGCCGGTGCCGGAACCGTATTTGAACAGGCGCGCCTCGCGCACCCACAGGTCCATGATGCCGCCTTCGTTCACCAGGTCGTCGCTGATGCTCTGGATGAAGCAGGCGTGCGGCTGGGGGTGCTCGTAGGACGACTTCGACTTGGTCAGCTTGCCGGTCTGGTAATCGACGTAATAGTGGCCCTGGCCGGGGCCGTCGATGCCGTAGGCCCAGTGCAGGCCGGTGTTGAACCACTGCGGCGAGTTCGGCGCGCACATCTGGTTGGCGAGCATGAAGCGCAGTTCGTCATAGAAAGCCTGGGCGTCGTCTTCATTGTCGAAGTAGCCGCCTTTCCAGCCCCAGTAGGTCCAGGTGCCGGCCAGACGATCGAACACCTGCTTCGACGAAGTCTCGCCGATATAGCGTTCCTTCTCGGGCAAAGCTTCGAGCGCGGCCTCGTCGGCCACGGAGCGCCACAGGAAGGAGGGGACGGCGTTTTCTTCGACCTTCTTGAGGCGGGCGGGCACGCCGGCCTTGCGGAAATACTTCTGGGCGAGAACGTCGGAGGCGACCTGCGACCAGAATTCCGGCACCTCCACATTGTCCAGCTTGAAGACAATGGAGCCGTCGGGGTTTTTGATCTCGGACGTGGTCAGCCGGAATTGGATGCCCGCGTAGGCCGAATTCTGACCATTGCCTGCATCCTTGGTGTAGCGCCGTTCGATCCGCATCTTCTTAGTCCCCAAATTCCGGGCGGCTCAGCGGCCGCCGACGATTATTCCAGACGGACCTGTCCCTGTCCGCCTTCCGACAACTCAGACTCTGTCTGACCCTGCATCCTGTGGCCCGGGCGCTCGTGAACCGGCACCCGGTACCGCCGTACCCCGTGGGGTCCGGCACGCAAACTTCACCCGTTCCCTGACAACGCCTGTGCGGGCTGTCGGGGCTCAAAACGCGACGTCACGTCGGGTTTGGAAGTTCCGGCGGGAACGCAAAAACGGGAACTCATCACCCACACCGTACTGTTACAAAGCTATGTGGACTCACCGCTTACGTCAACAACAGATAGTGGGTATGAGTAACCAAATCCCTAAATCTTGTGTCTGTTGAGTGAAAGACGGGGACAACGCCCCGCTCACACGCTGGCGAGTATGGCCCTCATGAGCGGACCGTGAAGTCGTTTTTTTCGCGCGCTGACCTGGGTTTTGATGCCTACAGCGGTGACGCAAAAATGACGGAAAATGGGGCCTTGCCGACAACCCACAGCTTCTTTTCTGAGGGGCGGAGCCGGGGATAAGCCCGGGATAAACACCGGGGAACCCGACTGGGAGTCGATGATTCTCGGTTTGGCATCAGCCGCTTAGCCGGTGGGCGCGGCGCCGGGACTAGCGGTATGGAGTGTCCCACCGCTGTTGAAGACGCAAGCTGTTGTGTTCTTGAGGGTTTGCAAAGGAATCGCCGATGTGCCCGGGACCAAGCCCCATGAGAAAAGGCGGACCCGCAAGAGCCCGCCTTTTCGTTTCCCCGGCACTGTCATCTCGTTTTCAGCGCAAATGCCCAAACAACAGCGGCAGTGCTGAATTCGCGGGCACGATAACTCCAGAATCCGGGCAAAGGCAATGGATGGTGAGGGCGGTGTCCGTAATGCCGGCGGGGCTGGAGATGAACCGCCGCCCGTCCTCGAAATTGATGTTGTTCGTGACCTGACACCGATACGGATACCTTCCGCGTTTCGAGGAGACTTGGACAATGTCTGCAGCGGCCACCGTGTTTTCGCAGTCGTATTTCCATGGCACGCGGGCCAATCTGCGCCCCGGCGACTGTATTGCGGCCGGCTACGCGTCGAATTTCTCGGAAACCCAGGCGCTTTCCTGGGTTTATTTCTCGAGCACGCTCGATGCCGCCATCTGGGGCGCCGAGCTGGCCGTCGGCGACGCACCACAACGGATCTATGTCGTGGAGCCGACCGGGCCGATCGTCGACGACCCCAATCTCACCGACAAGAAGTTTCCCGGCAACCCGACGCAATCCTTCCGCTCCCGCGAGCCGCTCAGGATCATCGCCGAAGTGACCAGCTGGCAGGGCCATGCGCCCGAGCAGTTGAGGGCGATGAAAGAGGGCCTGGCACGTCTGGCGCAAGACGGCGGCCAGCACATCATCGACTGACGGTCCAGCCGTGGCTGGCACCTGTGGTCCCGGTGCCGCCGGAGGAAATCAAGGGATTGCGGGAACGCGAACAGGTGTCGCGGCAAGTGTTCGCGAGCCATCTCAACGTGTGCAAGGACGCTGTCAGCGGTGCGCCATTAAAAGGTCGGCTGCAATCTTTCCCCTCAGATCGGAGTTCTTCGATCTTTGCTTAAAGCGCGACCCAGTCCTCAGGCAGTCGTTCTTGGCGGGCGAGTGGAGACACGGTGCGACAAGCGCCAATGTCGATCTCAGCGAATCCATATGCGACGCAACCTCTCGAAAACGCATGAAAAATGTCAGCAAATGCGCCGGCGGCGCGCTGGACATGGGCGTGCCGAGGTGCCACAACGCGCCCGTCTCGCAACGGAAATGCGCGTCGGCGATGAAAAGTTTCCTTCTGAAATTCTTCACCTGGTGGAATTCGTCCACCTTCGGCACCGACTTGTGGACCCGGCTCCATGGCGAGCGGGTCGGCACCGACGAGTTCGGCAATACCTATTACCGGACCAAGGGCGGCAAGATCGATCCGACGCTGAAGTTTGAGCGTCGCTGGGTCATTTACAACGGCTATGCCGAGGCGAGCACGATTCCGCCGGGCTGGTACGGCTGGATGCATCACACCGTCGATGTTCCCCCGACCGAAGAGAACTACCAGCCGCGCGAATGGCAGAAGCCGCACCGGCCGAACCTGACCGGTACGCCCGGCGCCTATCGGCCGCAGGGCTCGACTTTGGCTTCGGGCCGTCGTCCCAAGGCAACCGGCGACTACAAGGCCTGGTCGCCGGAAGGCTGAACGCCGAGAGCGGCGTCACAGCCGCCCTTCCGCCGCCGCATTCACCGTGTTAACCGGACCGTCAGCGCGCGCGGGCGAATCCATGCGCGGCGCTGGCCACGAGAACCCCTGATCAAGCGACATTTATGGCCCGGGTCCGGCTTCCAGCGATAGCGATGATGGTGCTGCTCGGCGCGGGTCCGGCTCTCGCCCAGTTCACCGATCTATTCAGCGATCCGCCGCCGCGCCCGCCCGGCAGCGTCCCGCGCGGTCAGCAGCAGCCGGTACAGCAGCAACAGCGGCCGCCGCAGGGCTATTACGTTCCGCCGGCCGATCTCGGCCGCGGCCGCGATGTGCAAAGCGGCGCTACCGCGACGCAGTCGGGCAACTGGGTCAATCCTGATTTGCCGCCGGCGCAGCCCTTGCCGGCGCCGATGAATTTACCGCCATCGGGCCGGCCGGGCCGTGGCGGCATTCAGGCCGACGAACTTGCGCCTTTGCCGGGCACGAATACGGGGCCGGGTGATTTGACGCCGATGACACCGGTCGCGCCGGCGCCGCCGCCCGGCCAGCAGCCGCAGAACAACGCCAATACCAATCCAACGCAGACCCTTCCTGGTTTGCCGCCGGGCCAGCGTCAGCCGCCCGGCACCCCGCAGCAGCCGGCCAATACCGCGCCGCAGCCCGGCGACGAGATCGTGGTTGAGCCGCCGCCGCAGCGCATCGCCAATCCGACCGCGGTGTTCAACGGTCTCGACAAGATCACCGGCCGCATCATTTCGTTCGACGTCGCCATTGACGAGACCGTTCAATTCGGCGCGCTGCGCGTGACGCCGCGCGTGTGCTATTCGCGGCCGCCAACCGAGACGCAGAACACCGACTCCTTCACCCAGGTGGACGAGGTGACGCTCAACGGCGAGATCAAGCGCATCTTCTCCGGCTGGATGTTCGCGGCC
This sequence comes from Pseudolabrys sp., assembly GCA_017849615.1. Classification (GTDB taxonomy): domain Bacteria; phylum Pseudomonadota; class Alphaproteobacteria; order Rhizobiales; family Xanthobacteraceae; genus Pseudolabrys. Next base: position 50,983 of record JAFIGS010000004.1, read on the forward strand.
AGCCCCGGTCTCAACGCCGTCGAGCATCCGACCTACGATGTCTGGCTGACCGACTGCAAAGGCGGCACGTCGCCCAATGTCGCGGAAGCGGGCGAAGGCCAGGCCGGCCGCAAGCCACCTGAGGCTCCGGCGCCGGCGTCACGCACGCCGCAACCGCGCCCGGCGCCGCGCCAGCAATAGCCGCCGTGCTTACTTCTCGAGAATGGCGAGCGCCTCGGCGCCGCTGATCGGACGATCGGCCGGCAGCGCCGTGAAGTCGGCAAGGCCGGTAAGCGCCTCGTCGAGCATCTTGTGATAGCGCTTCTTCGGCACCTCGACGGCGCCGAATGAGCGCAGATGATCGGTCACGTATTGCGTGTCGCACAAAGTGAAGCCGCCGGCCTTGAGACGCGCGATGAGATGCACGAGCGCGATCTTGGACGCGTCGCGCACGGTGTGGAACATGCTCTCGCCGAAATAGGCGCGGCCGAGCGTGACGCCGTAGAGGCCGCCGACCAGCCGCTCGCCGTCATAGACCTCGACCGTGTGGCAATGGCCCAGATCGAAAAGCCCGCGATAAAGCTTGCGGATGCGCCCGTTGATCCAGGTGCGGTCGCGGTCGGGCGCCGGCGCCGCGCAGCCGTCGATCACCGCATCGAAGTCGCGATCGACATGGACGGTGAGGGCGGTGCTGCGCACCGTGCGCGCGAGGCGGGAGGCGACATGGAAGCCGGACAGGGGAATGATGCCGCGCTGTTCCGGCTCGATCCAGTACAGCGCCGGATCGTCGGCATTCTCGGCCATCGGGAAAATGCCGCAGGCATAGGCTTTGAGGAGGACGTCCTGCGTGATTTCGAACGGGGCGTGATCGCGGCTGGCCATGGCGGCCTATCTAAACCCAAACCGGAGGTTCCGGCACATTAAGATTTTGCTTACCGTCAATCATTCGAATTTTAGACGGGTTGAACATTCGCTTGCCATCTCGCGTTGCCGCCTCGCCAGACCCGCTGGAATCGAAACCGTCAGGCCGAGGTCATCATGGGACGCGGACCACAACCGACCAAAGTGCTGCTGGTGGAGGACGACACTCTCATCAGCACCGTCGTCGCCGACGAATTGCGCGACCACGGCTTCGTGGTTCACGAGGCCACCACCGGCGCAGAGGCGATGAGCTACCTCGACTCCGAGCCCGACATCGCCATCCTGTTCACCGATATCAATCTGCCGGGCGACGTCGACGGCCGGGAGCTGGCGGCGCGCGCCCGCGCCAAGCGCCCGGAACTGCCGATCGTCTATGCCTCGGGGCGCCATGCGCCGTTCGGCCTTGACGGCATGGTGACGCGCTCGCTGTTCCTGCCGAAGCCGTATCGTCCTGCCGAGGTCTGCGCGCTGCTGGCGCGGCTGACGGAGCGGCCGCACTGAAGCCGTGAATCAGGCGGCGGTTCTCGAGGCGGCCTCGGGCGTCGATTTCGGCGCCGGCGCGCCGAACAGATCGAACGTCACCACGATGCGGGCGCCGCGGTGGCTGTGATCCTGCTCGATATTGGCGCGGATCTTTTCGGCCATGGCGCGGACGATCCGCTGGCCGAGGCCCGTTGATTTGGGACCGCCGCTCGGGGCGATACCGACGCCGTCATCCTCGACGACGAGAATGCCGCGGTTGTCGCCGTCCTTGCGCAACATGACGCGGATCGCGCCCTTGCCGCCGGGGTAGGCGTATTTCAACGCGTTGGTGACGAGTTCGTTGACGATCATGCCGATGGCGACGGCATGATCGGGCGTCGCGGCGATCGGTTCGGCATTGAGCGAAAGCTGCGCCAGCGCGCCGCCTTCGGCGGAGCGTCGCAGGTCCTCAACGAGCGCCTCGAGATAAAGGTCGATCGCGACCGCCTGCACGTCATCCGACGTGTAGAGGCGGCGGTGAACCTGCGCCACCGCCATCACGCGACCGGTGGCGTCGCTCAGGGCTTCGCTGACTTCGGCGTTGTGCGCGGCGTTGGACTGAATGGTGAGCAGCGAGGCGATGAGCTGCAGGCTGTTGCCGACGCGATGGTTCACTTCGCGCATCAGCAGCGCGCGTTCGGCCGCCAGCGCCTCGAAGCGGTCGCGTGCTTCGCGCACTTCGGCTTCGGCTGCTTCCTTGGCGCGGCGCATGCGCATGGCATCGACGGCCGCATGGAAGGCCGCCTTGAGCAGGTAAATGAACTCGCCCTGGACGTCCTTGACGACGTAGTCGAAGGCGCCGGCCTTGAGCACCGCGACGGCCATGCGCGAATCCTGCGCGCCGGTCACGACGATGACCGGCGGGTGATTGGGCATCGCGTTGATGCGTTCGGTCAGCTCCGCGCCGGATATGCCGGGCATGTATAGGTCAACGGCAACGACATCGAAGTCGGGATGTTGCGCCAGCAATTCGAGGCCGGACTCGCCGTCGCCGGCTGTGATGACCTCAATGCCGTCCCGGCCCAGGCTGCGCTTGACCAGCGCACACAGGCATTGATCGTCATCGATGTAGAGAACCTTGCGGGGCATGGGTGCTTACTCGGGGGAGGGCACCTGGATGACCGAGAAGAACAGACCAAGCTGCCGGATGGCGTTGGCGAAATTCTCGTAGTTAACCGGCTTGGTAATATAGACGTTGCAGCCGAGGTCGTAGCAGCGCTGAACTTCCTGCGCGTCGTCGGTGGTCGTGAGCACCACCACCGGCACGCGCTTCATGTGCTCGTTCGACTTGATGCGACCGAGGATCTCGACGCCGGTCATGTCGGGCAAGTTGAGGTCGAGCAGGACGAGCAGGGGCTTGCCTTTGCTGGCGAGTCCGGAGCCGTCGGCGCCGAACAGGTAGTTGACCCCGTCGGTGCCGTTCTTGAACGGCGCGATCGGGTTGTTGACGCCGGCGCGGCGGATGTTCTTCTCGATGAGGCGCGCATGGCCCTCATCGTCCTCGATCATCACGATCTCGACGGGCCGCTCCGAAGTCCGGCTGTTCATGCAGCGCTCCTTTTGTCCCCCACCCAGCGCCGGGGCAGCGTCACGGTAAACGTGCTGCCCTTACCGGGTTCCGAATTCAGCCCCATAGTACCACCCATCCGCCGGACCAAAGCGCGGACGTGAGCCAGGCCAATACCTTCGCCCGGCCGATCCTGCTTACCAGCGCGGCGGAACAGCTCAAAGACGCGCTGGAAGTCGCCGGGATCGATGCCGCGGCCATTATCCTGGACGTCGTACATGGCATGTGTGGCTGTCAAACGGCCACGTATATCGATCTGCAATTTTTCGCCGTCGCGGCCATATTTAAGTGCATTATCAATAAGATTCCCGAAAATCTGCTGGGCGGCCAATGGGTCCGTTTCAACCGACGGCAGGTCGGCAACGTTCAAGGTGGCGGAAAGTTCCGTCACGCGGTGACTGACTGTGTCGATGAGGCCGCCGACGAGGGCGTTCATGTTCACCGTCTCGGGATGGAACTGGCGGCGGCCCTCCCGGGACAGCCGGAGGACTGCGGTGATGAGGCGGTCCATGTTCCCGATCGAGGACTTGATGAAGCCGATGGCCTCGTCGAAGTCCTGTCCAAGCTGGGCCGTGGGATCGGCCTCCAGGGCGGGGTCGGCCTGGTTTTTGAGCGTGGCCACCTCGGCCCGGAGGCGTTCCACCTCGGCGAAGATGTCCTGGCGCAGGGCCTCCAGCTCGGAGGTGAAGCCCATGATGTTGACCAGCGGCGAGCGCAGGTCGTGGCTGACGATGTAGGCGAAACGCTGGATTTCCTCGTTGGCCTCGGACAGGTCCGCGGTGCGAAATTCGACAATGCGTTCGAGATTGGCGTTGGTGCCCGCAAGCTCCTGGCGGGCGACCTCGGCGCGGCGATAGTTGCGCTGCACCAGAAAAATAGACACCGCCCCGATTGCGACGATCAACAGGCTGCCGCCGATGGTGAGAAACAGCAGCACGGTGTTGTTGCGGTCGCTGATTTGAGCGCGCTCGATGCGGACCTGTCGCTGTGTCGCGACGGCCTCGGCAACGGTCTGGCGGATTTCCTCCATGGTATTGCGCCCGACATCGCTGCCGATGAGTGCAAGCGCGCCAGCGGTGTCGCCGCGCTGAGCCATATCGACCGTGCGCGCCATTTCTTCAATTTTCGGGCGGCTGAGCACCTCGATCTTGTCAACCGTCGGCTTGAGCGCGGGGTCGTCGCCGGCCGCCTGGCGCAGCTCATCAATCGAGGGAGCAATGCGGGGGGCGGCGGAACTATAGTCCGTCAGGTAGTCGGGGCGGCCCGTCAGCAGGTACCCACGCTGGCCGCTTTCGGCCCGCCGCATGATCAGGAGGACGTTGGTCAGACGGTCCTGAAGTTGCAGGGTTTGGTTGAGGTTCTCGGCATCGTCGCCGGCGCGGTTGACGACGAAGGCCGTCGCTATGCTGATGGCGACCAGCAGCGCAAAGGCACTGCCCAGGAGGACCGGCTGCAATTTGCTCTTGTAGATGGCGGTAAGCGGTCTGCGCCCGGGCATCAGCGATCCATGGTTCCAGGGCTGGAACCGCTCCAACCGGATATCATAAGCGCCAGCCCCCGAAAGGGTTGCAGGCAAGGCCGCGAAGAGCGGCGCGTTGGCTTGGCTGCCGGGGGCACGAAGGACGCTCTCAACGAGTCATGGGCACTCCCGGTCGTATAGCCTTGGGCAATGCCGCTGTCGATTGTTGCGGCCGCTGCCGGTCAGGCCGTCCGGAAGGCCCGCGGCGATGCGCCGAAGCGCTTGCGGAAACAGCGATTGAAGTAGGGGACTTCGTTGAAGCCGCAGGCATAGGCGATTTCGGCGATCGCCATCAGGTCGCAGGCGGGGTCGCGCAGCATGCGTCGCGCTTTTTGCAGACGAAGCTCGGCGGTCCGCTCGACAAAGCCTGCTTCGGTCCCCTGCAGCAGATCCTGCACGTAACGCGGCGACAGGCCGAGCTTCCGGGCGACATGCGCCGGCGAAAATCCGGAATTGGCGTAGCCCGTCTCGATTTCCGAGATCACGGCCCGCAGGCGTGCCGCGCGCAGACCGCGCTGCCCGCCGGCCTGCGCGACATCCCGGCCGGCGCCGACGGCCAGCGCGATCAGGTCCAGCACCGACTGGCCGATATGAGCCGACAGCGGCTCATCCGCACTCCCGGTTTCCGGCCCCTGCAGGAAGCCGGCGTAACGGCGCAGATGGGCCATTGCCTCGGTCCCGCCATCGAGCGGCGCGGCGACGAGGTCCTCGACGTTTCTGATCAGCGACTGCAGGCGCTCACGCGGTACCGTGAAGGCCATCCAGGCGTGATCTTCGCCGAAGCGGCTGTCGCCGGCTTCGTAGTAATTCAAGAGCGCGGGCATGCCGGGCTGCACCAGCAACTCGCGGCCGCGCTGCGCGATCGTCATGGGATGCCGGCCGCGATTGAAAAATAGAAACAACTCGTCGCGCGCATCAAGGCTCAGTTCATGACGGGAGCGGCGCACGCGCGCCAGAGAACCATTGAACCAGGCGGCCGCCACCGGCCCGAACTGCGCGAATTCGAGATGCGCCGCGAAAGGCCGGCCCTCGATCGCCGCGACGTCGAGCAGGCCGAACTGCGCTGTGTATTGCTCGCGCCACTGCGCGAAGCGTTGGGTGTCGTTCAAATGGCCGGCGAACTGGTCGGTCGAAAAGGCAGGCATTTCAATGTGCTTTTATTGCAATATTTCAATTCCGAAGCTTGGGCTCGTTGCGCAAAAATCCAACTCCAATGCGCTTTGTTCGTCCGTGATGAGAATACCACAGGGCTTTGAAAAATGTAGGTATCGCGTGCGGGAGTCCAAATTCGATGCGGCGGCGGACAACGCGAATTCCCGCGCCTTCGGCATTCTGGCGGCGGATTTTCCGATGCCAGTCAATCAAGTGCAGAAGGGCGACAATGAACATCAACAAGACGATCCTGATCGGCTTTGCGGCCACCAGTTTTCTGTCTGCGAGTATCTTGCCGGCCGCCGCCGCCGATGTCGCGCCGGTCAGCAAAGTGTTCTCTCCGGCCCGTGCCTTCACATGGTCGGGCGTGTATGCCGGGGTGAGCGCGGGCTATGCGTTCGGCAACGCCGATACGTTCCTCGCCGTCGGCGGAGCGACCAATCCGTTCTCGTCGAAGTACGACGGCTTCGTCGGCGGCGCCCAGCTCGGCTATAACTGGCAGGCCGGGTCTATCGTCTTCGGCGTCGAGGTCGAAATGAACTACGCCGATGTCAGCGGCACCGCGCTGGTCCCGACCACGACGGTGGTGACGACCAACAAGCTGGAATGGTTCGGCGCCGCGCGTGGCCGCATCGGCTATGCCTTCGACCGCATCATGCCTTACGTCACGGGCGGCGTTGCCTTCGGCAAGAACAAGCTCGAAGTGAACGACGTTGCCAACAACGTGAAGGTCAGCGATACCGCAACGCATGTCGGTTGGACGCTCGGCGGCGGTGTGGAAGTGGCGATGCGCGACAACTGGAGCGCAAAGATCGAGTATCTTCACGTCGATCTGGGCAACAAGAACAGCTACCTGGCCAGCATCATCGGCGGCCCTGGTTCGTTCATGGATGCGGACCTGAAATTCGGCCTGGTGCGCGCCGGCGTCAATTACAGGTTCTGACCGAAGACCTCGCGCCGGCCGCCGTCACGACGACAGCGGCTGGCTTTCTTCCATACCACCCTGAGCGAGGAACTGCTCCAGCCAGTGGATGTGATAATCGCCGTTGATGACGTCGGTCTCGCGCACCAGCGCCCGGAACAGCGGCAGCGTCGTCTCGATGCCATCGACCACGACCTCGTCGAGCGCGCGTTTGAGCCGCATCAGCGCCTCGGTGCGGGTCTTGCCGTGGACAATGAGCTTGCCGACCAGGGAGTCGTAATAGGGCGGGATCGTGTAGCCCTGATACACCGCGCTGTCGATGCGCACGCCGAGGCCGCCGGGCGGATGATAGTGCAGGATCTTGCCGGGCGACGGCCGGAATGACACCGGGTTCTCCGCGTTGATGCGGCACTCGATAGCGTGACCGAAGAAATTGATATCGCTCTGCTTGAGCGTCAGTTCGGCGCCGGCTGCGACGCGGATCTGCTCGAAGATCAGGTCGATACCGGTGATCATTTCCGTCACCGGATGCTCGACCTGGATGCGCGTGTTCATTTCGATGAAGTAGAACTCGCCGTTTTCATACAGGAATTCGACGGTGCCGACGCCGAGATACTGGATCTCGCGCATCGCCTTGGCGACGATCTCGCCGATCCTGTCGCGCGCCGCGACATTGAGCGCGGGTGAGGGGCTCTCCTCGAGCACCTTCTGATGGCGGCGCTGCAACGAGCAGTCGCGCTCGCCCAGATGAATGGCATTGCCCCTGCCGTCGCCGAGCACCTGGATTTCGATGTGGCGCGGCTTGCCGAGATACTTCTCGATATAGACGGCATCGCTGCCGAAATTGGCCTTGGCTTCCGAGCGCGCGGTGGACAGGGCGCAGGACAGTTCCTCCGCGCTGCGCGCGACGCGCATGCCCTTGCCGCCGCCGCCGGCCGCGGCCTTGATCAGCACGGGAAAGCCGATTTCTTTCGCGACGCGGGCGGCTTCGGCGTCGTCGGTCACGCCGCCGTCCGAGCCGGGCACGACCGGAATGCCGAGGCGCTTGGCGGTGCGCTTGGCCTCGATCTTGTCGCCCATGGTGCGGATATGCTCGGCCTTGGGACCGATGAAGTGGAGGCCGTGGTCGGCGAGAATTTCGGCAAAGCGCGCATTCTCGGACAGGAAGCCGTAACCCGGATGCACGGCGTCGGCGCCGGTGATCTCGCAGGCGGCGAGAATGGCTGGGATGTTGAGGTAGCTGTCCTTGGCCGAGGGCGGGCCGATGCAGACGCTTTCGTCCGCGAAGCGCACATGCATGGCATCGGCGTCGGCGGTGGAATGCACCGCGACCGTCTTGATGCCGAGCTCCTTGCAGGCGCGCAGCACGCGCAGCGCAATCTCGCCGCGATTGGCAATGAGGATTTTATCGAACATGGGGTTCTCTTGTCCCGGACGCGGTGCAGCGCGTAGCGCAGCGGAGCGGTGCAGCGCAGAGCCGGGACCGTTCCAACCTGTGGCGGTCCCGGTTCAGCAGCGCACCACTCCGTGTTGCGCTGCGCCCGGGACAAGTGAGAGGTGCGCGCGGTCGCAAAGCTGTCACTCGATTATGACCAGGGGCTCGCCGAACTCCACCGGCTGACCGTCCTCGAACAGGATCTGCGTCACCGTACCCCCGCGCGGCGCCGGGATCTGGTTCATGGTCTTCATCGCTTCGATGATCAGCAGGGTCTCGCCGGATTTCACCTTGGCGCCGACCTCGATATAGGGGCGGGCGCCCGGTTCCGGCGCCGTGTAGGCGGTGCCGACCATCGGCGACTTGACCACGCCGGGGTGCTTGGCCGGGTCGATCGGCTTGGACACGGACTCGGTAATCGGCTGCGGCACCGCGGCGGCCCGCGGGGCGGGCGCGGCGGCGGCGGCAACAACGCCGCCACGGGCAACACGAATGCGCTGCCCCCCCTGCTCGATTTCGATTTCGGTCAGGCCGGTCTCGTCGAGCAGCTTTGACAGCTCCTGGATGAGCTCGCGGTCGACCAGAGGCGATTTCGGCGGTTTTGCCATTCAAACGGTTCCAGGTTGAGGCGCTAGCCCCGGCATCGCCGGGCACAAGCGCATAGCGTACGACTTCTTAACGTTCCTTAGCGCCGATCATGCCGGCAAGGCCTTCGATGGCCAGCGCGTAGCCGTGGATGCCGAAGCCGGCCAGCACGCCGCGCGCCACCTTTGAGACATAGGAGTGATGCCGGAAGCTTTCACGCTGATGCACGTTGGTGAGGTGGATTTCGATGACCGGCAGCTCCGTCAGCGCCAGCGCGTCGAGAATGGCCACCGAGGTGTGGGTGTAGGCCGCCGGATTGATGACAATGCCGGACGCCTTGTTGATGCGGGCTTCCTGGATGACGGTGACCAACTCGCCCTCGATGTTGGACTGCCTGAACACCATGTCGAGGCCGAAGCGCTTGCAGGTCTCGGCGCACAGGTTTTCGACATCCTTGAGCGTGGACGAGCCATATTTGGCCGGCTCGCGAACGCCGAGCATGTTCAGGTTGGGTCCGTTGAGGACGTAGATCGTTTGAGACATTGCGAATTCCGGCAGTAATCGACGAGCGCCGCGCCTTGAATCGCGGGCGCGACCCAACCGGAACGCTTTATAGGTGGCCGAGGCAGAGAGGGGAAGAGCGCAGCCCAACTCGTGCGAGGCGGCGTAAGTACCTGAAATAAAATGACAATCACGCCGCCGAGGCGAGTTCTCCCGTGGCCACGGTTTCAGCGGCGGCCCAATCGATGACATCGCGTATGGCCGCGAGGCGAGAGCGGCCGGCGGCGGTCGCCGCCTTGAACATGGCAGTTTGGCGGTCGCCGCTGGTGCCGACTTCCAGGATTTGGGCGAGGTGCGCGATTTCGGCGGCGCAGCCGAAGGTTTCAATGTCCGGCGCGATGAAGGAACCGATCTGGTCCAGCCACTGCCGGATCGTGATCGGCTGGCGGGTGAATGGCTCGACAAAGGTCGCGGCGATGCCATGGCGCTGGGCGTGCCACTTGTTTTCGGCGGTGATGGCGCGGCCGACGCGGTCGAAGCCGACATTGACGCTCCGGTCGCGGTCGAGCGCGCTCACCAGGCAGCGAAACAGTGCGGCGATGGCGATGGCGTCGTCGAGGCGCGTGCAACTGTCGGCAATTCGCAATTCGAGGGTCGGGTTCGCGACTGAAGGACGGATTGCCCACCAGATGTAACTGGCATCCGGAATAATGCCGGCTCCGACCAGCGCCGCAACATATTCGTCGTAGTCCTGATTGGTGCGGAACAGTTCGGGCAGACCCGTGCGTGGCAATTCGTCGTAGGCGGCGAGCCGGTAGCCGGTGAGGCCGGTGAGGTGGCCCTGCCAGAATGGCGACGAGGTCGACAGCGCCAGCAGCAGCGGCAGATAGGGGGTGACGCGCAGCATCAGATTGATACGGGTGTCGAGGTCGGGCACGGCGACATGGACATGCAGGCCACACATCATGTTGCGCAGGCCGATCATCTGCAGGTCATCCATGATGGCGCCGTAGCGCTCCTTCTGCGTCGGCATCATCTCGGGCCAGAAGGCGAGCGGAAAGGTGCCCATGGCTGCAATGCCGAGGCCGCGCTCGCGCGCGGCGTCGCCCAGCGCAAGGCGCAGCCGCGCCAGATGCGCCCGCGCTTCACCCATGGTCTCGCAAACCGGCGTCACGGTTTCGATTTGCGACTGCAGCATTTCGGTGGCGACGGACTTGCCGAGCGTTTGTTTGACGCGGGCGAGGAATTGCTTGTCGAGGCGTCGCACCGCGCGGCGCGACGACGCATCAAAAACGAAGAATTCCTCTTCCAGTCCGATCGTATACATTCGCGCTACAACCCGTTCGGCGGTTTCGGGTTCCCGCGCAGTCTAGACGTAAAATACCGCCGGACCAGCGGCCCGGCGGCTGTTGTTCATAAGCAGATTGCCGCAGTGCGTTGCAGCGCAAATCGAGGATCAGCAGGTCGCTTTGCCGCAGCGGGCGTTGTTGACCTTTTCCTGCAGCACTTCGAGGCCAACGGCGCCGATGACGACATCGTTGCCGATGACGTAGCTCGGAGTGCCGTTCATGCCGAGCGCTTCGGCGAGCTTGAAGCTTTCCTGCAGAGTGTCCCGCACTTCGCTGCTCGCCATATCCTTCTCGAGCCGCGCCATGTCGAGGCCGGCATCCTTGGCAGCCGCCATTGCGTGCGACTTGTCGGCCTGACCGCGTCCGCCGAGCAGCTTCTGATGGAAGGCGAGATATTTCTTGCCGGTCGGGTCCTGCATACGCACCGCGACCGCGACCTGCGCCGCCTCGACCGAGCCCGGTCCGAGCACCGGGAATTCCTTGAGGACGACCTTCAGGTTGGGATCCTTCATCAGCGCCATCATGTCTTCCATGGCGCGTTTGCAGTAGCCGCAGTTGTAATCGAAGAACTCGACGAGAGTGACGTCGCCCTTGGGATTGCCCAGGGTGACCTGACGCTTGGAGGAGAAGATCGTCTCGGCATGCTGCTTCACCGCGGCCTTGTGCTTTTCGGCCTCGGCGGCTGTTGAACGTTTCTCGAGTTCGGCCATCGCCTCCTGCAGCACCTCGGGATGTGCGATCAGATATTCGCGGACGATCGCGCCGATTTCGTCGCGCTGCGGGCCGGAGAATTCGGCGGCGCTCGCGGACTGCGTCAGCGCCAGCGCGAACAGGCCCGCACATACGGCGAGAAGGCGGCTTGCGGTTTTCATCGGGGTTGGTCCTTGTCGGTGTTCAATTACGGGCATTGGTTGAAGGCTTGTCGTTGGTGATGTCGTTGGCGCGCACCCAGGGCGGCGAGCCGACCGGCAGGCGCGCCTTGGCGCGGGCGGCGATTTGCCGGGCCGTTGGTAGATCATTCCGGTTAAGGGCGGCTTGCGCGGCGGCGAGATCGGCGCGGCCCATATCGCCCTTGCGGCCATAGGCCATGGCGAGTTGGTCATAGGCTTCCGGGATGGTCGGCTCCCGCGCCAGCGCCGAATTGAGCAACCCAACGGCTTCCTCGGCGCTGGCCGTGTTGTTCGAGCCGATCAGCGCCTGCGCCAGCATGACCTGGATGAGGGGAGCGCTGTTCGACAATTGCACCGCGCGGCGCAGCGGCGCCACAGCCTCGGCGCCCCGGCCGGCTTCCAGCAGGGCCTGGCCCTTGAGTTCCTGGAAATAGGGATTGCCCGGCTGGGCCTGGATCAGCCCCTCGATCTGGGCGAGCGCGTTGCGAAGATCGGCGTGGCGATAGGCGGCGATGGCCCGCGCATAGCGCGCCGGCATGCTCTGGTCGCTCATGGGAAAGCGCCTTGCCACTGCGTCGGGCCGATCGAGGAAACCGGCGAGCTTGGCGCGCATCATGTCGTGACGCGCCTGCAGCGCCGGCGGGTCCTTGACGTCAAAATAAGGGCTCTGCCGCGCCACCACTTCCAGTGCGGCGACACGTTCCTGCGGCATCGGATGAGTCTGCAAATAGGGATCGACATAGCGCGAATTGAACAGCGCCTCGTTCGACAGCCGCTTGAACAGTTCGATCATGCCGCGCGACGACTGCTTCGAGGCATTGAGGAACTTGACGCCTGCGTGGTCCGCCGCGTCTTCCTGCGTGCGCACATAAGCGAGCAGCGAGCGCTGGATCGCCGATTGCGGCGCCATGATCGCCGCGGCGCCGGCATTGGCGCCGCCGGCAACCGCGGCGCCGGCGCCGAGCAGCAGCGCGATGATGGATGCGGTCTGCGCACGAGCCAGTTGCTCGCGGAGTTTGAGCAGATGGCCGCCTGCCAGATGGCCCGTCTCATGCGCGAACACGCCGATGATCTCGTTCGGCGTCTTGGCGTCGAACAGCGCGCCGGCGTTGATGAAGATGTGGCGGCCGTCCATGACGAAGGCGTTGAAGGTGCGGTCGTTGAGCACCACGACGCGGACATTCTGCTGGGCGAGTCCGGCGGCGCGCAGGACGGGTGTGGCGTAATCGCGCAGCAGACTCTCGATCTCGGTGTCGCGGATGACCGACATGCCGCCGGAGCGCTGCTGCGCGGCCGCCGGCGCGGTCATCGGGCCGATACCGGCGACCGCCACCGCCGCGGCGACGCCGACGGCGAAAGCCCGGCGAAGGCGGCGGCCGGCGGCTGGCGCAAGCGAAGCGGTCCTGTTAGGTAAGCCCGTCAATTCCATGGTCTTCTGAACGCTGGCCTTGTTGGCGCTTCGAGGCGATTGGCGCGGAAACTAGGCGACGCGGGTGAACCGGGTCAATGTAAGCCGATTTGACACGGCCCCATTGAATTTTTGCGGCGTTCGGTCATCACAAAATGGCGATTCTGAACCCGCGATTCACGCCCGCGCAACCGGTGTCTGCCAAGCAAGCCGCCGAATACGGCAGCAGCGGGGCGGGACCGTCTCGACAGGACTAAAAGGCAATGCTCGACAAGGCGAAAAAACTCATTCTTCCGTCCCGGCGCAGCGACGTTCCGCCCTTCATTGTGATGGACGTGATGGCGGCGGCGGCGCAAGTCGAGGCGCAGGGCCGGCATGTCGTGCACATGGAAGTCGGCCAGCCGTTCCAGCCGGCGCCGAGGACAGCGTTGGATGCCGCGCGCGCCGCGCTCTCCGGCCGCATCGCCTACACCGAAGCGCTCGGCATGCCGTCGCTGCGCGCGCGCATCGCGCGGCATTACGCGGACACCTATGGCCTCGACCTCGATCCGGCGCGGGTGGTAGTAACCACCGGCTCGTCCGGCGGCTTCATACTGGCGTTTCTGTCGCTGTTCGAGGCGGGCGATCGGGTGGCGCTCGCCAATCCCGGCTATCCGCCGTACCGGCACATCCTCACCGCGCTCGGCTGCGAGCCGGTGCTGATCGAAACGTCGGCGGCGACGCGCTGGGTGATCTCGCCGGAGGCGCTGATCGCAGCGCATCGGGACAAGCCGCTGGCCGGCCTCCTGATCGCCAGCCCGGCCAATCCGACCGGCACGATGATGGACCGCGCGCATCTGGCGCAGCTCATCGCGGCCGCCGAAGCCGAAGGCATCAAGGTGATCTCCGACGAGATCTATCACGGACTCGATTACGCCTTCGCCGCGGAAACGGCGGCCGAGCTGTCCGATCACGCCGTGATCATCAATTCGTTCTCGAAATACTTCTGCATGACCGGCTGGCGCATCGGCTGGCTGGTGATGCCGGAGGCCCTGACGCGATCGGTCGAACGGTTGCAGCAGAACTTCGCCATCTCGGTGCCGGCTCTGTCGCAGATCGCGGCGGAAGCGGCCTTCGACGGCGCCGAGGAGATGGAAGCCGTCAAGCACGTCTATGAGGCGAACCGGCGTATTCTGGTCGACGGCTTGCCGAAAGCCGGGCTCGACAAATTCCTGCCCGTCGACGGCGGCTTCTATCTCTATGCCGACGTCTCGCGCTTCTCCAACGACAGTCTCGACTTCGCCAAGCGCATGCTGAACGAGGCCGGTGTCGCTGCGACCCCCGGCATCGATTTCGATCCGGTCAACGGCCACAATTACCTGCGCTTCTGCTACGCCGGCTCGACGCCGGAGATGCACGAGGCGGTGACGCGGATCGGAGACTGGCTCAGGCGGTGATGATGACGATCGCCGAACGGCCGGGCAATGGCGCGACAGCGCGTCTGGTCCGGATTATCGTCTGACTACGCCGCCGCCGCGCGCACCCACGCCGTCGATGTCGCGGGGGCCACCGTCCTCTACCCAGGCGCCAGTCTGATCGCCGGTGTGCGTGACGTTCTGCATGTTCGCTGCCAACGCCGTGGCGCTGGGCGTCGCCGCGGTGGCGGCCATCTTCGCGGCGCGGGATTGCCATCGGCGGCGTCGCGACGCGTCATTGCGGGAGACAGCGTCAACCGTCGTCAAAGACTCAGCCATGCCGGCATGTTAATCGGCAAATGGCGTGCGAACAGTTATCTTCGTGACGGCGAAGGCGCGCGTTTCAATACGCGATCGCTTCGAGCACGGCATAGGCCGCCGCAATGCGCGCCGCCGTTGGCATGTTGCGGTTCGACAGGATGACGACGCCGATACGTTTGGACGGCACGAAGGCGGCATAGGCGCCGAAGCCGCGGGTCGAGCCGGTCTTGTTGAACAATGTTGCTCCGGTGGGTGCACGCGGCGGCTTGATCGGCGTGGCGGCATTGGGTTCGAACACCATCTTGTCGCTGTTGCCGGCCAGCAGACGCTCCAGCGGCACCGGGTAGGGATACTGCTCCCAGCCCAGTCCTTGCACCATGCCGCCGGCCGCGAAATAGCCGACATGGGTGCCGTCGATGGCGCGGCGCAGCGCCGGCTCAAGGCTGTCCGGCTGCATGTTCAGTTCGATATAGCGGACCATGTCAGTGGTTGAACTTTTTATTCCAAAGGCCTCGTCGCCGAACGGCGCCGCGCCGGCGCGCACCGGCTTGTTGGCGCGGTCATAGCCCTGCGCGTAATCGGCCATCGCCGCCGGCGGCACACGGATGTGAGTGTGGGCAAGCCCCAGCTTCGGCAGCAAATCGCGCTCGACGATATCGGCATAATCGCCCTTCATCGCCAGGGCGGCGACATGGCCGAACAGGCCGATGCTCGGATTGGAATAGCGCCGCTGCGTGCCCGGCGCGGCCGCCGGCTTCCATGTCTGCAGGAAGGCGATCGCCTCCGCTTCAGTCTTGATCTTGCCCGAGAACAGTAGCGGCAGGCCGCCGGCCGTATAGGTGCCGAGATGGACGAGGCTTGCCTTGTCGATCTCGGTGCCCTTGAGCGCCGGCATGTATTTGCCGGGGTGGTCGTCGAGCGAGAGCTTGCCGGTCGCCGTGCCGTAGGTGGCGAGCGTCGCGGCGAAGGTCTTGCTGATCGAGCCGATCTCGAACAGCGTGTCCTTCGTCACCGGCGTCTGCGGCTCCTTCGTGGCGACGCCATAGCTGAAAAAATATTGCTGCCCGTGCGCCGTTACCCCGACAGCGATGCCGGGCACGTCATGCTGCGAGAGCAGGGGGCGCACGGCGCGCTCGATGGTGGCGGTGAGTTTGTCGGGTGCTTCGGCGGCCCGCGCTGAGGTCATTGATATGGCGGCAAGCATGGCCGTCATGGTCGCGGCGAGTTTCAAGGCGCTTCCTCGTTCGTTTAACGCGGGTGGCGATCACGTCGCAGCATTATGGCGTGAGGGGGACGCGCGCGACAGAACGAGGCGAGGCTCAGAACTCGACGTCGAGCTCGACCACCTCGTCCGGCTCGGCCAGGGCGCCTTCGATCCACTCTTTGACGGCAGGAAGATCCATGATCGACTGACAATAGGCGGCGCAATCGGAATCGAGGTTGACGTCATAGGTGATGAAGCGCGTCACCACCGGCGCGAACATCGCGTCGGCCATGGTCGGCTTATCGCCGAACAGGAACGGGCCCTTGCTCCTGGCAAGGCACTCGCGCCAGATCGAGATGACGCGGTCGATGTCGGCCTGCGCCCCGACCCAGACCTTGAAGCCGGGGTGGTGCGCCTTGAGATTCATCGGCAGCGCCGACCGCAAATTAGTGAAACCGGAATGCATCTCGCCGCTCACCGAACGGCAATGCGCGCGCGCTGCACGATCGGACGGCAGCAGCGTACAGTCCGGAACGTTCTCGCTGAGATATTCGGCAATCGCCAGCGTGTCCCATATCTTGACGCCGTCATGCGTCAGCGCCGGCACGAGGAAGGAGGGTGACAGAAGGAGCAGTTCGGCGCGGGTCGAGGGATCGTCGCTGGCGACTGGCTGCTCGTCGAAATCGAGCCCGGCGAACTTGCACAACAGCCAGCCGCGCATCGACCATGAACCGTAGTTCTTGCTGGCAATGGTAAGTGTGGCTTTCGCAGGGGCGAACGAATCCATGGGAGTACAAAGTCCTCATCGACAGGCAGCCCGGCTTCGTCAGCTTAGATGAAAATGCAGACTAATCAATTGTTTTAGAAGAGAATTCGAGATCGGGAGGGTGGCTTGTCCCCACCTCGGCCGGTACCAGCTTCAGGAAAGCTTGCTAATTATAATCTCGCAGCGCAGCATAAAATGAACTAGGCTTGATGATTAGAGGACTCGCCGGGGTCCTCCGGGGATTGGATGCTCTATCAGTCGTATCAGGCCCAGTCGGACTTCTTTGATCCGCTACGCAAATTCGCCGCCATGGCCGCCGGCTCCGTCGGCGCACAGCTCAATGGCGCGGCGCGGCCGTCGTTCTGGGGCAATCTGGGCGCCGGCTACGAACTGATCGCGCGCGCCACCTTGACTCATACGCGGCCGGGCTACGGCATCGACAGTGTCATAGTCGGCAATCAGGACGTTGCGGTCACCGAAGAGGCTGTCGATGTCACGCCGTTCGGCACGCTGCTGCATTTCAAGAAAGATATCGACCAGGCCCAGCCGCGGGTCCTGATCATCGCGCCGCTGTCCGGGCATTTCGCGACGCTGCTGCGCGCCACCGTGCGAACCATGCTGGCCGAGCACGACGTATATATTACCGATTGGCACAATGCCCGTGACGTGCCGCTTTCGGCCGGCCGCTTCGGTTTCGAGGACTACACCACCCATCTGATCCGCTTTCTTGAGAGGATCGGGCCGGGCGCGCATATGGTGGCGGTGTGCCAGCCCTGCGTGTCGGCGCTGGTGGCAGCGAGCGTCATGGCGCAGGGCGACCACCCGGCGCAGCCGCGTTCGATGACCTTAATGGCCGGGCCGATAGACACCCGCATCCAGCCGACCAAGGTCAACGAACTGGCCAAGAGCAAGTCAATCAAATGGTTCGAGGAGAATATGATCGCCACCGTGCCGTCGCGCTATGCCGGCGCGGGTAGGCGGGTCTATCCGGGCTTCGTGCAGTTGATGGCTTTCATGTCCATGAACATGGACCGGCATGTGAAGGCGCACCGCGAGCTCTATGAGAATATCGCCAAGGGCAATATTGAGAAGGCCGAGCAGACCAAGGCGTTCTACGACGAGTACTTTGCCGTTCTCGATCTCGCCGCCGAGTTCTATCTGGAAACGGTGCAACTGGTATTTCAGCAGCATACGCTGCCGCTCGGCCAACTGACCTATCAGGGTGAGAAGGTGGAGCCAGCGGCGATCAAACGCACCGCGCTGTTCACCGTCGAGGGCGAGCGCGACGACATTTGCGCGGTCGGTCAGACCTTGGCGGCGCACGATCTGTGCACGTCGCTTCGGCCCTATCGCAAACGCCACTACATGCAGGCCGGCGTCGGCCATTACGGCGTATTCTCTGGCAAGAGCTGGCAGAACCAGATCTATCCGCAGGTCAAGAACGTCATTCTGCAGAGCGACTGACGGTTTCAGCGCACGCCGAGCAGGCGCTGAAACAGCGTGCCGCCGAGGAAGCGGGAGAATACGATGAAATACAGCACGACGACCGCGAACACGGCGAAGGCCGGCATGCCCTTGAGCTCGAAGCCTTCTTCGGTGGCGCCGCCGGTGAGCCGGGCGACCGCATAGCCGGCGATGATGAAGATGAACAGGAAGTCCAGGATCGCGGCGAACACTTTGCGGGCGGTCGATACCGGTCGGACCGGCGCGGTTTCGGGCTGGGTCATGGTACTGATCCTTCGGGTGAACTAAGGTGCTACCGTCACTTTTCCGAGGCCGGCCGCACCTTCACGTCGATCGAGAGCGGCTTCCATTCTTCTTCGGAGACGATGAAGGCGAGTTCGTAGAGAACGCGGCTCGGTTGTGTGTCGAAATGACCGCGCAGTTGCAGAATACCGTGATCGTCGATGCGGGTCGGCGTCGTGGCGACCGGCGGCTTGAGGATGATGCCGGAGAGGTCGAGCTGTTTCTCGGCGAAGCTGCGGAAGCCCTCTTTGAGCTTGTCGGGGCTGAACTGTGTGCGGAACGGCTTGGCCAGCTTGGCGTGCAGGACGGCGTAGTTGCCGGTGATGTTGGCGTCGTTGAGCGTCAGCAGGCAGGTCTTGATCAGTTTTTCCTGCACCGCGTCGCTCGGCAATGCGGGTTCGGCGATTGCCGACCCGGCGCAGAGCAGGGCGCTCAGCAAAGCAATCATGTAACGAAAGCGCATTTCCCCCTCCGCGACCCGGATATCAGCCACGATGCAACACGGCGCGGACGCGGCTTTGCGCTAGATCAATCTCCTCGGCTGGAAGCCGAATGAGCGCGAGCCGCCGCCGCTGCCGGGCAAAACGTTCAAGGTCATGACAGCAACGCAGAAAGGGTCGCGCCACGGCGCTTATGAAGACGCTCTGGCGATCGTGACCGGCACCTTGTTTGTTTCGTTCGCGCTGACGCTGTTCAAGCTTGCCGGATTGCTCACCGGCAGTACGGCCGGGCTCGCCTTTTTGGCGTTCTACACGACGGGGGTCCCGTTCGGTGCAGCGTTTTTCGTCATCAACCTGCCGTTCTATGTTCTTGCGTTCATGCGGATGGGATGGCGCTTCACGCTCAAGACCTTCTGCGCGGTGGCGCTGACCTCCATGCTCACCGAGCTGCACACGCGCTTCATCCATATTGGCGACGTCGATCCGATCTACGCCGCTGTGTTCGGCGGGCTGCTGATGGGCGTCGGCTTCATTGTACTGTTCCGCCATCAAGCCAGCCTCGGCGGCGTCAACATCCTGGCGCTCTATTTGCAGGACAGATACGGCGTTCGCGCCGGCAAGGTGCAGCTTGCCGTCGATCTCACCGTCCTCGCCGCCTCGTGCCTGATTGTGAGCCGGCTGGCCTTGCTGGCCTCCGTAATCGGAGCGTCGGTGCTCAATATGGTCATCTGGATCAATCACCGGCACGACCGCTACATCGCCTGGTCGGCGCCCTAGGCTCAAACGCTCAACGAAAAGCCCGCCGGTCGGGAGACCGGCGGGCTTTGTCGTATCGGCGATTGGTCTCAGGTGATACCGAGCAGCATCAACACGAGGATGAGGCTGATCGGAACGCCGAGGAGCCACAACAGTATAGGCATGAGGTTTCCTCCTGTTTGCCGGGTGGTTATTCGGCGGGCGCGGTGCGCACGCGGCCGCGCGCATCGGTCCACCATTCGCGGTTACGAAGGCTGCCGCCCTCGATCGCCGCCAGCGATGCCGCCAGCGCGCCCGCGAGCAGCGCGAAGGCAGCCCAGAAGGCGATGGCGGCGGTCGACTTGCGCGCCTTGTCGGCCGCGGCCTGCGCCTGGGTGATCACCTGGTCGACGCGCTTGCGGGCGTCGGCTTCCGGCAGTCCGCTGCGGGAGGCGACAAGCTGGGTCAGGTAGGTGCGGTCCGGGTCCGTCACGCTGCCGCCCTTGATCATCGCCGGGGCGATGATGCGCGTGATTGAGGCGCGGTCCACCGGGCCGGCTGTGGTGCGGCTCGGCAACTGGCCGCCCTGCAGCGGCGAGGCCACCTGGCTGCTTTCGACCGGAGCGGTCTGCTGGGCATCGGCCGGCGCCGGTACCGCAGGGGCCGGACGCTCGGCCCCCGGGGCGGTGCGCAGGAGAGTATCGACGTAGATGTCGGCCGGCTGGGCGCCGGCAGCAACGACTCCGGCGCCGGTAACGCCGGCAACGCCGGCCAGCGCGCCGCCGAGAATGGTGGCCACCGCGATGGTCGAAACCGCCCAGGTGACAAGGCCGTGCGCGGAGTCACGGAAGTAGCGTTCATGCGCATGTACCGTCGCCCACTGCGGACGCAGGCGTCCGGTCACGTAGCCGCCGATGGTCGACGACAGCATCGCGACGACGATGAGGAAGATACCGCCGCCGATGGTGAAGGTGGTGGCCGACACGCCTTGGCCGCCCCACGGCGATATCACCGAGAAGCCGACGCCGACGCCGAACGCGACAAGGATGAGGGTGATGGCGGCCGCTGTCACCGCGCCTGCGATGATCGCCTGCCAACTGATCGCCGGCCCGGCATCTTCCGGGGCGGCAACGATATCGATCTCCGTCATAGACATGAGCCCAACTCTCCATGAACGTGGCCAATGGTTTTGGCTTGCCACGTTTATGGCGCGTCAACAGATGCTGTGCGGAAATGTTCCGGGGAGGCGTCGAACGCCGATGCGTAGTTCGAGGCCTGCCGCCGACGCGGGGGGGCTAGCGCCGGAAACCCTCGATGACGCTGCGCACGCGCTCGGCGTTGCGTTCGGCGTCCGATTTGCGCAGCTTGGCGAGCCGTGCGTCGCAGTCGATCGGCTCACGGTAGTCGATCGCGCCGGTCCAGTTGTCGAAGGACTGCTCGTAGCAACGGTCGGGATCGACGATGAGGATCGTGCCCTGGCGGTGCGCGAGCGCTGCCCGGAGTGAGGCCTGACGCGCAATCTCGGCGACCTCTTCGGCGGTCGGTTCAATCTGGGTGGGCTTGAGCCGTGGCGCGACGAAGACCAGCACGGCCAGCACGCCAAGTAGCAGCGCTGCGCCAACGCTGAGAGCGAAGACATCGCTTGCGCGAAGTTGCTTGCGTTCGTGCGCTCTGAGCAGGCGGGTATGGTACATGGCGATCCGGGCGGCCGGGGTAAACCAGCGTTAGCCCTGGACCTTAGACCTGCCGGCTTGCGGTCGCTTAAAGAACTCGCGTCAAATTTTACGGAAAATTTGCGCCGGGGGCGGCCGGGGCATCACAGCGTATAGGCCGTGCGGAAGCCGCCCCATTTCTTGCCGAAAACCCGGATCGGCGCGCCGATTTCCCACATCATGACGACCCTGTCGCCCATGTCGCGCGGGTAGTTCTGGATAAGGTAGGGACGGACGACGCGTCCCGCGGACAGTCCGGCGCGGTCGTCGAAGATGCGGCGGTTGCGGGCGTGCGCCGCGTTCCAGATCGGATCGTCGGCGCGCTGCGGCTGGGAGTAGATGGCATTGTGCACCGGCAGATAGCCGTTGCGATCGACGGCGGCGCAAAAAACCATGCGCGGATCGCTTGCCAGAAGCGGCTCAAGCACGCCCGGCAGCAGGCTTTCGCACAATGACAGGAACTTGGTGCGGTGCTGCTGCGGGTCGGTGCCGGGAATCGGCTCATAATGATTGTCAAACAGGTCATCGAGCGCGATGCGCCCGGCATTGACGGCGCCCTCTAGCAGCGCCGAAATGCGGTCGGCGCCATCGATGGCCCGTGCGATGAATTCCTTGTTGGCGCCGCGGATGGCGGCAAGGCGGTCATCGAGATTGGCTTTGGTCTCGGGCGGGAGCGGCCCGAACTGCAGGTGCAATCCCAGGTCCGACTGATTGACCAGGTGGAGTACGCATCGGCCGATGCCCGCGACCTCGGCGTCTATCGTCATCCCCGTTTGCAAAGGTCTCAGCTCACGCAGGCGCACCAGCAGGCCGCCTTCCGAGATGTCGGCGGTCTGGCCGCGCAGCAGCGCGCCGCCAACCTCGAGCGTCACGTCGAGTTCGCAGGGCAGGCGCTCGTGCTGGCGGCGGTCGCCGATATCGGTCAGGCGCAAGAAGATCACGCAGCGCGTCTTGAGCTGCTCGGCGAGACGACCGGCTTCCTGGCCGGACCGGTCGACGACGTCGCCATGCGCGGTGGCATCGGCTGCGGCCTGGCGGATCTCGCCGGCGCCGTCCGCGACAGCGCCGATGAAGGCGGAGGTTTCGCTGGCATTGCGTGACAAGCCGTCGGTGGTCGTCACCTGCGCCTGCACCGCTTCGGCGATCGACGAGAACACCGGCCGTACCGCCTTGGTCGCGTCGGAAATGC
Source organism: Pseudolabrys sp. (assembly GCA_017849615.1). Classification (GTDB taxonomy): domain Bacteria; phylum Pseudomonadota; class Alphaproteobacteria; order Rhizobiales; family Xanthobacteraceae; genus Pseudolabrys. The sequence continues at coordinate 73,240 of JAFIGS010000004.1, forward strand.
GATGCACGGCGGCGATCGAGGCGGCGGCCGCTTTCTGCAGCGTTTCGATCTTGCGGCTGATGTCTTCGGTGGCGGCCTGGGTTCGCACCGACAGCTCTTTCACTTCAGCGGCGACGACAGCGAAGCCGCGACCGGCTGCGCCCGCCCGCGCCGCTTCGATGGTGGCATTGAGCGCCAGAAGGTTTGTCTGGCGCGCCACGCTGGCGATAAGATTGACGACCTTGCCGATTTCGCCGATCGATGACTTGAGTTCATCGACGCTTTTATTCGCGGCGCTGGCGGCGGACTCGGCGTCGTCGGTGAGAGCGCCCGCCGCCTTGACCCGGCCGTCGATTTCGCCGGCCGATTGCGCCAGTTCGACAGTGGCCTCGGCGACCTGACCGGCATCGCGCCGGGCGTCCTGCGATTGCGCGGCGAGATTCTCGCTGCGCGAGCGAATCGACGCCAGGGCGCGGGTGGAGGCGGTGGTGCCGGAATGCACGGCTTCGGCGGCTTGCGCGACGTCGCGGATCATCGCGCCGAGATCGAGTTCGATCAGGTCGATGGTCTCGCGCACCGAAGCGGTAAGGGCGGCTGTCGCAGCTTCGTGATCGGAAGTGGCGGCGGGGGAAGCGACGGAAGCAGCGGAGGCATCAGGCAAAGCCTGCCCGTCTCGCGGTTGCGATTGCGCCTTGAGCTTCATCCCCAGCATGGTGGTACAGGATTAGGCAGCAGGGTTAATACCGGCTTAAAACCGGGTTCGGCTGGCTGCTTCCGCGGCATTTTGACGTCGAGTGAAGCATTTTCGGCCACAGCGGGGGCGACAGATCGACCGGTCTTTCGTTCTCGATGGTCGATACCTACATCCGAATCCGATCGTCATTACAAGAAACAACCGAACATGCTCGACTTCACGCCTCCTTCCCCAGAGGAAGACGATGGCGTGGGTGCGGCCGCGGCCGCCCTCGCGCCGGAAACTGAAATCCTCGATGCGTATTCCCGCGCGGTGACCTCGGTCGCGGACGCGGTGGGCCCCGCCGTGCTGCGCGTGGAAACACGCGGCGCCGGCGGGCGCCAAGGCTCTACGAGTTCTGCCGGCACCGGTTCCGGCGTCACCATCGCTCCCGATGGGCTGGTGCTGACCAACTGCCACGTCGTCGAGGGCGCCAGGGAGATCCGGCTGCTCGACACCGAGGGCCGCGTGATGGAGGCGCGCGCCATCGGCGTCGATCCCGACACCGATCTCGCGTTGCTGCGCGCCGGCGCGGCGCGCGACCTGCCGCACGCGACGCTCGGCGATTCCAAGTCGCTGCGTCGCGGCCAGTTGGTCGTCGCCATCGGCAATCCGCTCGGTTTTGAATCGACCGTGACCGCCGGCGTTATTTCCGCGCTCGGCCGGTCGCTGCGCGCCCGCAACGGCAGGCTGATCGAGGACGTGATCCAGACCGACGCCGCGCTCAATCCCGGCAATTCGGGCGGGCCGCTGGTGTCGTCGCGCGGCGAGGTGATCGGCATCAACACCGCTGTGATCCGCGGCGCGCAGGGCATCTGCTTTGCCGTTGCGGCCAACACTGCGCAGTTCGTGCTGTCCGAACTCATCCAGCACGGCCGCGTGCGGCGCGGTTATATCGGTGTGTCGGGGCAGACGGTGGAAGTGCCGCGCCGGCAGGCGCGCAACGCCGGGATCGAGAACCGCTCCGGCGCGATGATTTCCGGTCTCGAACAAAGCGGGCCGGCGGCGCAAGCAGGGCTGATGTCCTTCGATATCATCGTGCGTGTCGATGGCGAGGCGGTGACCGGCGTCGACGATCTGATCCGCATCCTCAATGGCGAGCGGATAGGGCGGCGGGTTGCGTTCGATGTCCTGCGGCGAGGACAGTTGCGCAGCTTCGATGTGATGCCGCTGGAGCGGCCTGTCGCGAAGGCGGCGTAGCGTTTATTGCGGGAAGGCCTTGTCGCAGATCGCGCGATCGCCGCGCTGCCGAATGAAAACGCGATCGTCGGAGCCGCGGCCGCCGAAGCTGCCGAAATCCTTCTCGCCTTCGGCGGCAATCACGGCGGCGGTGCTACCCGCGATTTCGAGCCGCACGCTCTTTCCCAGGGGCGTGAGCGAGCCGCCATCGGCCTCGATGTACCAGTTTATGCGGTTGCCGACAGTCATGCAGGACAGCGCCTGGCCATACCATTCCGGCGAGCGTTTGAGCATGAAGCCGATTCCGGCCTCGAAATTGTCGGGGCCATTTTTGCGCGTCTCGTCGAAGCGCACATTGACATCGAAGTCGATGAAGATGCGCCGCACCGTCTGTCTGGGGTGACTGCGCAGATGCGCCTCGTCATAGACGCGCAGATAGCAAGGCCTGCCGCCGTCCACGCCGGCAAACAGGCGGCTCTAGAGATCATCGGCTGCGGCGGCCGGGAAAGCTGCGATCGTGAGGACGAGAAAAAGCGCGAGCCGTGTCATGCAATAAAGCATGGTACGGCTCGCGCGCGATCCTTGACCTGGGTCATGACCCGACGTTGCGCATCGGGCGCGAGCTACTGCGCCTTCTCTTCCGGCTCGTCGTCCGCGGCCGGAGCGGGAGCGGCGGCTGGGGCGGCAGCAGCAGGCTTCTTCGATTTAGCCTGCTTGAGCGCATCCTGACGCGCTTTCGGTTCGTAATTCCCGGCGCCCATGCACTTCTTCATGAAGGCATCGCGCTTGGCGCCCGTCAGGCTGTCGTGCTCGGCGCCGGCCTTGCAGGTTTCCATCTTCTCCTGCTTGGTCGCGGCAGCGGCGGGTTGTGCGGCCAGAGCGAATGGCAGCAGGCCCGCCAGCGCGAGCGTCGTCATTTTCAGCGGCGGCGAAATGCGTGGCATCGGCGTCGTCCCTTGATCGGGTTCCATGTACAGGTGGAACACACTTCCCATATAGCACGCTTTCGGCAATGCCAGCGCGCTGTCAGGCTGCGGCGCATCCGCCGCAGGCCCGATGTGATGGCCGATTGCGGCTAACTGTTGTCGCCCAGCAGCCGCTTGGCCCACCAGCCGCGCTTCGGCGGTTGCGCAGCGGTATCCACGGTCGGCGACGATACCACCGGCGCAGGCGGCGGCGGGGCCGGAATTGCTACGGCGATCGGCTCGCTTGTGCCAACCGGCGCCGGTTCGCGCACCGTCGAGCGACGCCGCGGCGCAGCTTCGGGTTGCGGTTCGGCGGTGGCGGGCGGAGGCGTGGCCTCGTGCACCGGTGTCGGCTGCGGGAAGGGCGGCGCCATCAGCCCGGCATCCTCATCGCTGAGCACCGGATGCGGCGCGCCTTCCGCGGTCTCGTGTACGCCTTGCTCGGCCGGCGCAGCGTTCGCATCGCCGGACTGGAAATTTTCATCGCGCTGACGGTTGCGACGGCCACCCCGGCGGCCACGGCGCCGCCGGCGGCGCGGATCGCCATTGGCGTCGCCGCCTTCGGCAACGGCTTCCTCGCCATCCTGTTCCGACGCGACACCTTCTTCCTCGGGCGAGCCGGCGTCATGGTCCTCATGAGCGACGGCATGTTCGCCGAGGTTTTGCTGTTGCGGCTCGGCCTCGTCGCGCGAGCGGCCGCGGCCCCGGCCGCGCCCACGACGCCGGCGGCGGCGACGGCCCCCGTCGCGCTCGCCTTCGCCTTCTTCGGCGCCCTGGCCTTCGGTTTCGCCTTCGGCGCCTTCATCCTCGTCTTCATCGGCGGAAGCCGCGAAGCTTTCGTCCTCGTATTCCGGTTCCTCCGGCGCGACGAAGTCGTCGCCCTCGACCGTGTTGGGCATCGGCGGTGCGGCGGCGGCAATGGCCTTTGCCTGCTCGGCGCTGTGCACCAGTTCGCCGCGCTCGACCATGTACGACACCTGTGGCGCCACGGTGGAATCGGCGGAGACCGTGATGGTGATGCGGAAGCGCTCTTCCAGCGCGCGCAGATGAGCGCGCTTGTGATTGAGCACATAAAGCGCAACTTCCGAGCGCGTGCGCACGGTGATGTTGTGCGTGGCGCCCTTGTTGAGCGTGTCCTCGATGGCGCGCAGCAATTGCAGCGCGACCGACGACACCGAGCGCACATGGCCGAGGCCGCCGCACACCGGGCACTTCTCGGTCGAGGATTCCAGCACCGACGTACGGATACGCTGGCGCGACATTTCGAGCAGGCCGAAATGCGAGATGCGGCCGACCTGGATGCGCGCGCGGTCGTGCTTGAGGGCTTCCTTCATGCGCCGCTCGACCGTGCGGTTGTTGCGGCCTTCGTCCATGTCGATGAAGTCGATGACGATGAGACCGGCGAGATCGCGCAGGCGCAACTGGCGGGCGACTTCGTCGGCGGCCTCGCAGTTGGTCTTGAGCGCGGTGTCCTCGATGTGATGCTCGCGCGTGGCGCGGCCGGAGTTCACGTCGATGGCGACCAGCGCCTCGGTCTGATTGATGACGATATAGCCGCCCGAGCGCAATTGCACGGTCGGCTGGAACATGGCGTCGAGCTGGCTTTCGATGCCGTAACGGGTGAACAGCGGCTGCGCTTCGCTGTACAGCTTCACGTTCTTGGCGTGCGTCGGCATCAGCATGCGCATGAAGTCGCGCGCTTCCTTGTAGCCGGCTTCGCCTGCGACGATGATCTCGTCGATGTCCTTGGAATAGAGATCGCGGATCGAGCGCTTGATCAGCGAGCCTTCCTCGTAAACGAGGGTGGGGGCCATCGACTTGAGCGTCAGATCGCGCACCGTCTCCCACAGACGCAGGAGATATTCGAAGTCGCGCTTCACCTCCATCTTGGTGCGCGCGGCGCCGGCGGTGCGCAGGATCACGCCCATGCCTTCCGGCACGTCGAGTTCCTGCATGATTTCCTTCAGACGCGAGCGATCTTCACCCGAGGATATCTTGCGCGAGATACCGCCGCCGCGCGCGGTGTTCGGCATCAGCACCGAGTAACGGCCGGCAAGCGAAAGATAGGTCGTCAGCGCCGCGCCCTTGGAGCCGCGCTCTTCCTTCACGACTTGGACCAGCATTACCTGGCGGCGCTTGATGACTTCCTGGATCTTGTAGTTGCGGCGGAAGCGCGGCTTGCGATCCTCGACTTCTTCGAGGGCGTCGGCACCGCCAACGGATTCAACCGGCTCGGCTTCGTCGTCGTGATCGTCGCCATTACCGTTGTCATCGGCGTGATCGTTGTCGTGGCCATTGTCCCGGCCCGCGTCGCCGCCGTTCTGGTCATCGTGGTCGCCGGACGATTCTCCCGCGGCGATGGTTTGAGCGTCGGGCAGGAGGGTTTCATCGCCGGTTTCGGCGTGATCCTCGCCGCCTTCCGGCTTCATGGCGCCGGTGTCGATGGCTTCCTCGGCCGGCGCGGTCTGGATATGGGCCTGCGGCAGCGGCGGCAGTTCGATTTCTTCCGACGTCGGCAACTGATGCTCGGCGGCGGCTGGCGCTTCAGCCGATGCCTCGGCTTCTGCCGGGGCGCTGGCATCCGACAGCGGGAATTCGGTGTGCTCGGCTTCCGGCGGCGTCACGCCGCCAAGCGCGGCTTCACCGGCGACTTCGCTCAGAGTTTCGGCGTTTCCTTCGTTCGGCGTTTCAGCGGCCACGGCCTCGGTGCGGCTGGCGTCGCGCGCGCGATCCGAGCGACGGTTGCGATTGCGGCGGCCGCCACGGCTGCTGCGGCTTTCGTGCTCGGCTTCGGCCTGGCGGGCGTCCTGCTCTTCCTGGGCAAGGAGGGCCTGCCGGTCGGCGACCGGTATCTGATAATAGTCGGGATGGATTTCGGCGAAGGCCAGGAAGCCGTGGCGGTTGCCGCCGTAATCGACAAACGCCGCCTGAAGCGACGGTTCGACCCGGGTGACCTTGGCGAGGTAGATGTTGCCGCGGAGCTGCTTGCGGTTAGCGGACTCGAAGTCGAATTCCTCGACGCGGTTGCCCCGCAGGACGACCACCCGAGTCTCTTCCGGGTGGGTCGCGTCGATCAACATTTTGTCGGGCATTGGAATATCTCACTGAGGCCGTCCGGCCCGCCGGTTCGCGCAACGAAGGCGCGAGCCGGGACGCGACCCGAAGAACGGATCGGCGAAACGGGGAGGATGCCTGATGGGGGTTTGAAGGGTGGGGCGCGCTTTCACGCCGTAACGAGCCAAGGCCCGGAAGCCGGACAAGGTCCATGCCGAAGCGAGCTGTCACGATGGATTCGCGAAAGCGGGGGACCTCGAATGGCTTTTGCTGCGACCTTGGCAGCATAAATTTGCGACCCGTAGCGCTTGCGGCGACGCCAAAAACCGGGCGCTGCCGAGATTTCTCACTGCTGACCGGCTGGAGCGCGGATGGCCGAACGGGCCAATCGCTGTTCCGGGTGTCCTCGCACCAGAACTCCTGAAGAATCCTGGCACCAAGGGTTTCGGCTCGCTTCGCCGTCCGCTCGGTCTGCCTCCTGGGGGGACCGATCCGGACTGGCGGGCCGGGATGCCCGAACGCGGTGCAACCGGAACTAAACCGTCAGCACTAGCTATGTACGGCTGGAATCTGCTGTTGGCAAGCAAGGGCTTGGCCCGGTCGCGGCGCAAACGTCACACTTTCGCGGCGAATGCCGCCGAAAACGGTCCAATCGTCAACTTCCATTAACCGGCGCAGCCGCTAATGGGGTAAAACGCGCCCCCAGAGGGATTGGATTCGGTGGCCCGTCGCATAACCGCAATTTTGGCGCTTATCGCCGCCCTTTGGGGCGGTTGGAGCGGATTTAGGCCTGTTCTGGCTCAATCCGGGCAACTTCCGTCCGTGACAGCGGTCCGGGTCGGGGGTGACGGCCAGAAGACCCGGTTCATCATGGACCTGTCTCAGAAAATCGAGGTCGCGGCCTTTGCGCTGGCCGATCCCTACCGGGTGGTCGTCGATCTGCCGCAGGTTGCTTTCCGTCTGCCGGACAAGATTGGCGAGCAGAGCCGGGGGCTGGTCAAGGCCTTCCGCTACGGTCTCATCATGCAGGGCGGCTCACGCATCGTGCTCGACACCTCAGGGCCGGTGAAGGTCGAAAAGGCCTTCGTGCTGGACGCGGAGGCGGGGGAGCCGGCCCGTCTTGTTGTTGACCTCGCCGCCACCGACCGCGCCAGTTTCATGCGGACGCTGACCCTGGAGAACAAGCCGGACCGCCTCGCCAGCGCCAAACCGCCCGAGCCGCCGGCCAAGGCGGACAATGATACCCGGCCGCTGATCGTGCTGGATCCCGGCCACGGTGGTATCGACCAGGGCGCGCGGGCCCAGAGCGGCGAACTGGAAAAGGACGTCGTGCTCAAGTTCGCCCAGATCCTGCGCAGCCGGCTGGAAAAGACCGGCAAATACCGCATCGCCATGACGCGCACCGACGACACCTTCATCGCCCTGAGCGAGCGCGTGAAATTCAGCCGCTCCAACGGCGCGGCGCTGTTCATTTCCATCCACGCCGACAGCCTGCCCAAGGGCGAAGGGCAGGCGGAGGGCGCCACCGTCTACACCCTGTCGGAAAACGCCTCCGACGCCGAAGCGGCGCGCCTGGCCGAAGCCGAGAACAAGGCCGACGCCATCGCCGGCGTCGATCTGACCATCGAGCCGGACGACGTCGCCAGCATCCTGTTCGATCTCGCCCAGCGCGAAACCAAAACCTACTCGATGAAGTTTGCCCGTACGGCGGTCGGTGAACTCAAGAGCACCGCGCGCCTGCACAAGCAGCCCCTGAAGTCTGCCGGCTTCAAGGTCCTCACGGCGCCCGACGTGCCGTCGGTGCTCATCGAACTCGGCTACATGTCCACCAAGGACGACCTCAAGCTCATGGTCTCCGACGTCTGGCAGAACAAGACGGCAGGGGCTCTGGCCCAGGCCATCGATACCTTCTTCGGACCGCGCCTGGCGCGCGGGCAGGCGGGGGCCAACTGATGACGCCAAATCGGGGTGCTCGCTCTGTAAAACGGCCTCAGTTTCAACATAAAACCGGGCAAAGTGGCAGTCTTGCCATGGACTTGATCGCTGCGATCTCGATGTCCACGACCTCGATTTTCACGACCTCAATGTCCAAGACCCTAGGGGACAGCGCCGCCACGGGCGGCCGTTGCATCATTCGCTCATGAAACTCCTTCTGCGCTTCCTCGGCTTCCTGTTCGCGGCAGGCACCATCCTGTTCGTGGTCGGCGTCGCCGCGGTATCCGCGATGCTCTGGCATTACTCGAAAGACCTGCCGGACTATTCGCAGTTGCGCGACTATGAGCCGCCGGTGATGACGCGCGTCCATGCCGCCGACGGTTCGCTGGTCGGCGAATATGCGCGTGAGCGCCGGCTCTATCTGCCGATCCAAGCGGTGCCCAAGCTCGTCATCAGCGCGTTTCTCGCGGCGGAAGACAAGAACTTCTACGAGCACGGCGGTCTCGACTTCGTCGGCATCGCCCGCGCCGGCGTGAACTACGTCCAGAATCTTGGCTCGAACCGCCGCCCGCAGGGCGCTTCGACGATCACGCAGCAGGTCGCCAAGAACTTCCTGCTGACCAACGAACTGTCGATGACGCGCAAGGTCAAGGAAGCGCTTCTCGCGCTCAAGATCGAGCGCACCTATTCGAAGGACAAGATCCTCGAACTGTATCTCAACGAGATCTATCTCGGCCTCGGCGCCTACGGCATCGCCGCCGCCTCGCTCGTCTATTTCGACAAGAGCGTGAGCGAACTCAACGTCCAGGAGGCCGCCTATCTCGCCTCGCTGCCGAAGGCGCCGAACAACTATCACCCGTTCCGCCAGCGCGAGCGCGCGCTCGAGCGCCGCAACTGGGTCATCGACCGCATGGCGGAGTCGGGCTTCATCAAGAGCGCCGACGCCGAGGTTGCGAAGAAGACCTCGCTCGGCGTCGCCACCAAGACCAGCGTCGCTCACACCTTCTCGGCCGAATATTTCGCCGAGGAAGTGCGCCGCGAACTGTACGAGCGTTACGGCGAAAAGAAGCTGTACGAAGGCGGCCTTTCGGTGCGCACCACGCTCGATCCAAAGATGCAGTTGGTCGCGCGCAAGGCGCTGACCGACGGCCTCGTCAAATATGACGAAGCCCACGGCTATCGCGGCGCCTTCTCCACGATCGAAGTTTCCGGCGACTGGGGCACCAAGCTCGCCGACGTGAAGACGCTCAACGATATCGCGCCGTGGCGTGCCGCCGTTGTGCTCGAGGTCGGCGACCAGACAGCGCGTGTCGGCTTGCAGCCGGGCCGCGATCCGGCCGGCCGCGTTGACCGCGCCCGCGACATCGGCATCCTGCCGCTCGACAACATGAAGTGGGCGAGGGTGTCCGGCAAGGCGCCCACCAAGGTCAGCCAGGTGCTCAACCCCGGCGACGTGATCTATGTCGAAGCCGACGCCAAGAAGGACGGCCAGTTCCGTCTGCGTCAGGTGCCGGAAGTGTCCGGTGGCATCGTCGTGCAGGATCCCCAGACCGGCCGCGTGCTCGCCATGGTGGGCGGCTTCTCCTACGACCAGAGCCAGTTCAACCGCGCCACGCAGGCGCTGCGCCAGCCGGGCTCGTCGTTCAAGCCGCTGGTTTACGCCGCCGCGCTCGACAACGGCTATACGCCGTCGTCGGTGGTGCTCGACGCGCCGATCGAACTCGACCAGGGCCCCGGCCTCGGCGTGTGGAAGCCGGAGAACTACGAGAACAACTTCTTCGGTCCCTCGACCTTGCGCTTCGGCATCGAGCGTTCGCGCAACGTCATGACCGTGCGCCTGTCGCAGGACATCGGCATGCCGCTGATCGCCGAATATGCGCGGCGCTTCGGCGTCTATGACAGCCTGCCGCCGTATCTGTCGTTCTCGCTCGGCGCCGGCGAGACCACGCTGCTGCGCATGGTCACGGCCTATTCGATGATCGACAATGGCGGCCGCAAGGTGAAGCCGACCTTGATCGACCGCATCCAGGATCGTTACGGCCACACCGTCTATCGTCACGACGAGCGCGAGTGCATCGGCTGCTCGGCGGCGAAGTGGGAGAACCAGCCGGAGCCGTCGCTGATCGACCGGCGCCAGCAGGTCATCGACCCGATGACCGCCTATCAGATCACGTCGATCATGGAAGGCGTCGTGCTGCGCGGCACGGCCGGCGGCATCGGGTTCCAGAAGGAAGTCGGCAAGCCGGTGGCCGGCAAGACCGGCACCACCAATGACTACAAGGACGCCTGGTTCGTCGGCTTCACCTCCGATGTCACGGTCGGCGTCTATTTCGGCTTCGATAAGCCGCGCTCGCTTGGCCGCGGTGAGACCGGCGGCAAGCTCGCCGGGCCGGTGGTCAAGGACTTCATGAAATACGCGCTCGCCGACAAGCCCGGCGCGCCTTTCCGCATTCCGCCGGGCATCAAGCTGATCCGCGTCGATGCCAAGACCGGCGTGCGCGCCGGCCCGGAAACGACGAAGGGGATCCTCGAAGCCTTCAAGCCCGGCACCGCGCCGCCGGACGGCTATGCCACGGCCGGTTACGACGGGCAGCAAGGTGGTGGCGGCGCGCCGTTCTTCGGCCAGCGCATCTCGCCGGAATCGGGCCGCGCCGTGCGCTCGGGCACGGGCGGATTGTATTAGCGCATCGTCATTCCGGACGCCGCGAAGCGGCGATCCGGAATCCAGCCAGAAATGCTGAGTGCGCGTCTGGATTCCGGGTTCGCTCCTTCGGAGCGCCCGGAATGACGGCGAGAATTATGCCGCCGGCGCGCGTCGCTGCTTGATCGCACCCCACAGGTCATTCAACAGCGAGCGCCATGTTGCCGGCGCATCCGTCGCCAAGAGCGCCGCGGCGAAGACGATGGCGATGGCGGCGGACTCGCTGCGATAGGTGAAGTGCGAGTGCGTCTGGGTGTGGTTGTTGAGAATCTCGAACCAGGCCATCGAAACGAGCGTCGGCGAGCTCAGCAGCAGGAAGCGCCGCCCGTCGAAAGCCGGCCAGTGCGCGCGCAGGAAGACGAACATCGCGCCGGCAAGGGCGGCGACCACGACGCTGCCCACCGAGATGAACGCCTGCAGGATCATGGTGAGTGTCGGGATCAGCGGATACATCGGCACCACCGAGTCCGCTTCGACGCCGTAGAGCCGCAGCGCGATCTGCTTGAGGATCGATGAACCGGCCTGCTCGCCGTCGGGCGACATCAGCACCGCGAGCGTCCATTCGCTCGCCCAGGTGAGGCCGTAGCCGCCGAAAAAGGCGAGCGCGACGAAACCGGCCATCAGCACGGCGGGAATGACGGTGACTTTGTCGATCGCCGCCGGCCGCTTCAGATCGGTCGCCATGACGATGAAGGCGAGCAGCATCGGCAGCAGCGGCGGATTGATGAGAAAGTCGACGAAATTGAACACCGCGCCAAATGCCGCCGCCAGGATGATGGCGAGCGTCAGATTGCGCCGTTCGGGATAGACGTAGGCGAACAACCCGGCGCCGGCCAGGATGACGATCGTGCTCAAGGAATGCGTGGTGATGTTCCACATGCGCCAGATATCGGTGAGGCTCATCAGCACGATGAAGAAAACAAGCGCCGGTGTCGCGCCGAGCGCGCGGCGCATGCCGAAGAAAAAGAATGCGGTCGCCGCATAGACCAGCACCAGGTTGACCGCGCGGATGGTCTCGAGGCTGAACACGCTCAGCATCGGCCACAGATAGACGCGGTAGCCGTGCCAGTAGCGCGCATAATCGGTGCGCTTGTCGGTGGCGACGCCTCTGGCGAGGCTCTCGACTTCGCCGCACGGACCGACATAGGGCGAATGCATGATCGGATGCAGCGCCGCCGTCAGCGGATCGGGCTCGGGATCGATCGCGACCAGCAGTCCGGCGCATTCGGTGAACTGGTGTCCGCCGCCGTGCATGAAGCGCGTCGGCTGCTCGTCGATCGCCAGATAACCGCCGGCGAAAGCCTGCGTGATGTGCGCGCGGATGGCCGGCAGATCGGCCTGCACGCGCGTGCCGACCAGCAGGCCGACGAACAAAGGCTGCAGCAGGAGGACGACGCCGATCGCCAGAAACCCGGCGGCGACAGCACGCTTCAACAAGGATGGGAGCGGCAACAGGATGATCCGTTCGCGATCGTCGAGGTCACGGGCTTTGCGACCGCGCGGCAGTGTTTCGATTCTGCCGGGAAGCGTCAATCGGCTTACGCCGGATTGACGATTGACGCGAGCCGCCCGGCGCGAGGGGATGGTCAGGCGGCTCGCGTGACCGCCCGGCGGCCAGGGAGGAACAAACCGCCGTACGATCAACCGTGATGTCCGTTCAGCTTTTCCGGAGCGCCTTTTCCAGCACGTCCATCATATGCGTGAGCCAGCGGCGCGCTTCGCGCTCGGTGCCGAAGCGCCGGTTGGCGTAGTCGGCGATTTTCGACCACTCGATAGTGGGCGAGGCGAGGATGGCGCGGCCCAGGCTCAAGACGTTTTCGTAAGCCGCTCGTGTCTCGGGCGTCAGACCGTCTACCGCCGCCTGCTCGTCGGTCTGGCCGGCCAGATCCGCGTCAGCGAACTGGCCGGCCAGGTAGCCGTAGAAATCGTCGGTGTCGTTCAAGGGCAATCGCCTGGATCCGGAGTTGTCGGGTACGAGGTCAGAAGATAGCAGTTGCCGCCGCCGGTAGCACGAAGGACCGCGCGGAACGTGCAGGTGTTGGCATAAAGGGCCGGGGGCGGCGCGGCGGGATTGCGCGAGGCGACCCGGCCGACATCGGCCCCCGCGACGTAGTCATAGGCCCTTCTCTGGCCGTTCGCCGCATTCGCCGCCCAGGTGTTGATGGCGTTGCGGTTGCTGGCCAGTCCGGCGGTGATCGTCGCTTGCGGATTGGCCATTGCGGTCCGGTAGGAGCTCGCCTCCTGGATGTTCGGATCGTTGGCGAGCCGCTGCGCCAGTTGCTGGTCGGTTTTGTCGACATGCCGAGCGATCGTGTGGCCGCCGGCGTTTTCCTGCTGCTGCAGCCAGTTCACCGGGAAGTTGGCGGGGATGCAAACGGCGTGTGAGGCCGCCGACCAGCCGAGCAACGCGGTTGCGATGGCAGCCGGGCCAAGAAGTTTGCGTGTGAGTGACATAGGTCAGTCTCCGTCGGTTTATGGATTGTGGGGGCGAGCCCGCCGCGCTGGTGTGGCGACCGCACGGGGGCTCGCGGCGAGGCCGCCCGGGGAAGGCGGCGCTCGCATTCGTGAGCGGTGCGTCAGACGAGGCCCTGCGCCAGCGTCCAGTTGTTGCCGCTGTCGAGCGTGGCGGTCATGCCGTAGACGTTGACCGGGAAATCGACCTGCTCGGAGTTCACCATGGTCTGGGTGTCGACCACCTGACCGGGCACGAACGAGCCGAAGCTGATCCAGTATTCCGGATGCACGCTGAACACGGCGGCGAAGTTCGGCTCGGCCGCCACGGCATGCGTGCCCTGGCCGGACATGCCGATGCCGACGGTCGCAGCGCCCTTCGGGATGGTGCCGTCGCAGTCGATGGTCAGCGAGCCGGCGGTGCCGCCCGCCGTCGGCGTGCCGAACTGGAAGGCGCCCGCATTGTCGGTGAAGGTGGTCAGGTTGGCGGTGGTCAGATCCGCCGGGATCACCTGCTGAGCCTTGAAGGTGATGCCGGGTTTGAGCGTGCCTTGCTCGGACCAGACGAACGAGTAGTCGATCGACCAGGTGAAATCGACGTCGACGCCGTTCGCCACCGGCTTGGCGAACCAGGCCAGCGTGTAGATGTAGGGCGTGTTCACGTCGATGCCCTGCTGATAGCAGAGGAAGTCGTGCTGGCTTCCGCTGCGGTTCTTGAAGCGGAGGGTGTAGTTCTGGGCAGCCATGTTCTGTCTCCTTTGACGGGTTGAGCGCCGCGCATCGCGCGGTTGCCGCGCTCGGCCGGTGTCTGAGCGGAAGCGGGAAGCCGCCTGAGCTCGTGACCGGACCGAAAGCGTTCCCTTTTGCGGAAGCAGGAACTGGCGGCTGGAGCCGCAGGCGCCGCGGGGCAATCGACACAAACAGGCTTAAACCATAGGTTGTAAGTTTATAAATTTATCTATTTTTGGACGCAATCAGGCTTGACGTTATCCACAGGGCATGTTCTAAAAAGGAACGGTTTTGAGACAGTAATATTTATACAGAATGTTGTATTTATTCATATTCTTGATGTGGAGCTTAAGTATATAAAGGCAACAGCAGGGTAAAAGCGTGATAACCCGTATCGGATATGCACGCGTTTCGACTGACGGACAGTCGATAGACTTGCAGGTTGATGCCCTTGATCGCTTCGGATGCCATTTAATATTTAGGGATGAAGCTTACTCCGGCGCCAGCCGCACCAGGCCGGGGCTTGAACGCTGCCTCGCAGCACTCAAGAGCGGCGACGATCTGGTTGTATGGAAGCTCGATCGGCTGGGGCGGTCGCTGCCGCATCTCATCGAGGTTGTGAACGAACTCGACCGGCGCCGCATCGGCCTGGTGTCGCTGTCCGAGGCCATCAATACCGGTTCGCCGGGCGGCGTCCTGGTTTTTCACATCATGGCGGCGCTGGCGCAGTTCGAGCGCGCGCTGATCTCGGAACGCACCAAGGCCGGCATGCGCTCGGCGCGCCAGCGCGGCCGTCATGTCGGTCGTCCGCGCAAGCTCGACGACGGGCTGGTCGTCGAGGCCGTGTCGGCGATCGGCGGCCGGCCGGGCAGCGTTGCCGGCGCGGCCACGCGTCTGGGCGTCAGCCGCGCCACGGTCTACCGGGCGCTCAGGCGCGTCCAGGACGCGGGCGGCGGTTCGCGTCATGGGGTTGCAGGACTCCGCGCCGGAGGCTACATGCCCGGTGATATCGAGCATGGAATTTGAGAGCGATGCGCGCGGAAACCCAGAATCTCGTCGATGAGATCAAGCAGTCGGTCGGGCTGCTGAGGAGGCATCTTTGACGTCGATGCCGCAACGCGCCGCCTCGCGGAACTGAACAAGGCCGCCGAAGATCCCACGCTCTGGAACGACCCGCTCAAGGCCCAGAAGGCCATGCGCGAGCGCGATGCGCTGGAAGATCAGCTCAAGGCGCTGGCCCGCATCGAGCAGGACCTCGCGGACAACCTGACCTTCATCGAGCTCGGCGAAGCCGAGGGAGATCAGGCGACCATTGGCGATGCCGAAGTGGCGCTTAAGGGCCTCAAGGGCGAGGTGGCGCGGCGCGAGCTCGAGGCGCTCTTGTCCGGCGAAGCCGACGCCAATGACTGCTATCTCGAAGTCCATGCCGGCGCCGGCGGCACCGAGAGCAACGACTGGGCCGGCATGCTACTGCGCATGTATGTGCGCTGGGCCGAGAGGAAGGGCTACAAGGTCGACTGGCTCGAAGAGAGCGAAGGCGAGGGCGCCGGCATCAAGTCGGCGACCGTGCAGATCAAGGGCCACAACGCCTATGGCTGGCTCAAGAGCGAGAACGGCGTGCATCGCCTCGTGCGCATTTCGCCGTTCGACTCCAATGCGCGGCGGCACACCTCGTTTGCCAGCGTGGTCGTCTATCCGGTGGTCGACGACAACATCAAGATCGAGATCAACGAGAAGGACGTGCGCACCGACGTGATGCGCTCGGGCGGCGCCGGCGGCCAGCACGTCAACAAGACGGAGTCGGCGGTGCGCCTGACGCACGAGCCGTCCGGCATCGTGGTGAAGTGCCAGCAGGACCGCTCGCAGCACCGCAATCGCGCCATGGCCTGGGACATGCTGCGCGCCAAACTGTTCGAGCGCGAAGTCAAGAAGCGTGAGGCGGTCGCCGAAGCCGAGCAGGACGCCAAGACCGATATCGGCTGGGGCCACCAGATCCGCTCTTACGTGCTTCAGCCCTATCAGATGGTGAAGGACCTGCGCACCGGCGTCTCGACTTCCGACTCCTCGGGCGTGCTCGACGGCGACCTCGATCCCTTTATGCAGGCCGCTCTGGCGCAGAAGGCCTTCGGCGGCGAACCGCTCAACGTCGAGGACGTGGAGTAAACTCGAGGCGGACTGGCCGATTCGCGGAGTGACGCCAGCCGATTGGACGTCGCCGAGAAGCTCCATGCGAACCTACCCCAAGGCCCGCATCGACGCGCTGACCGACGGCATCTTCGCCTTCGCGATGACGTTGCTCGTTCTCGAAATCCGTCTGCCGACCGATGTGCCGATCAAGGACGGCGCCGAACTGATCCTGCGCTTGCGCGCGCTCGCGCCCGAGTACCTCGTCTACATCATCAGCTTCTTCGTGCTCGCCGCGCAGTGGCGCGCCGAGATCGCCTTGCGGCGTGTGGAGGAGGTGTCGCCGGAAGCGATGACCTGGTCGATCCTCCACCTGTTTTTTATTACCTCCGTGCCGTTCTCCAGCGGCATTGTCGGCCGCCACGGCGATCTGGCGTCGGCGGTCTGGCTTTACGCTGCCAACATGATTGCCGTATCCGCGTTGTCGCTGCGGCTGCGGGCGATCGAAGTGGTGCCCGAGCATCGCGTTCAGGCGAAGACGCACAACATCGGCACCGCGGTGTTTATCGCCTCGGCGCTGCTGTCCGTCGCCATGACCTTCGTTGAGCCGCGGCACGCGATGTACGCCTATTTTCTCAATTTCCTGAGCGGACCGCTCGCGCGATGGCGCGAGGGCGATGCGTAGCCGACGCTGCCGGCCTTGAGGGCGCAGACGATTTGTTTTTCCGATCTGCCTCCGCGCGAAAATTTCCTGATGCGCGATGGCGGTTTGGGAATATGCCTGTTCTTTTTAGTTGCGACCTATTGCCGCTGTTTAAAAAAATCGACTAGCTGATCCTGGCGCTCGGCGCGGGCGCGTCCGGCGCGGCGCCTCGTGCCGCCGGTTCACGAAGGATCGATCAGATGAGCAATCTTGATTCCGTATTGCCGCAAGCCGCGCAATATCCGCGCAGTGGCTGGCGCGAACTCTGGCTCAAGGAAGACTGGTGGGCGATCTGGCTCGGCCTCGGCACCGTCCTTGTCGCCTATCTGCTTTTCGCCAACGGCGGCAGCATCAAGTGGCTGGCGGTCACGCCGTCCAAGTGGACGACCTTCGACCAGTTGGGCGCCCATTTTGCCGCGAACTATCCGCGCTACATCGCCCAGTTCGTCGGCTGGCTTGTCATGTTTTCCATCGCGCTCACGGCCCTCGGCTACAAGGCCCGCGAATTCCTGCCGTCCTTCGTCGTGCTGTATGTCCTGTCCGTGGCGATCTTCGCCGTCGGCCAATGGGATCGCGCCAGCTACTACAATATCGAACCGCCGCTGCTGGCGCTCGCGGTCGGCCTGGTGCTGTCGAACGTGATCGGGCTGCCGCGCTGGCTGGACGCGGGCTTCCGCGTCGAATTCTACGTCAAGACCGGCATCGTCCTGCTGGGCGCGACACTGCCTTTCACCTTGATCGTTTGGGCCGGACCGATCGCGATCCTGCAAGCGTCGATCATCTCGATCATTACCTTTCTCGCGATCTATTTCACCGCGGTGAAATTTGGTCTGGACCGGCGGCTCGCGGCGACTCTCGGCGCGGGCGGCGCAGTGTGCGGCGTGTCGGCGGCCATCGCCATTGCCGGCGCGGTCGGCGCCAAGAAGGATGATGCGCCGATCGCGATCACCGTCGTCATTATCTGGGCCGTGATCATGATCTTCGCGCTGCCTTTCGCGGCGCAGTACCTTCACCTTAGCGCCGGGGTCGGCGGCGCCTGGATCGGTACGTCCGAATTCGCGGACGCCGCCGGCTTCGCCGCGGCGCAGACCTATGCCGGCCTCGCCAACAACGGCGCGGTGCCGGGGCAGGGCGAACAGGCGCTTGTCGCCTATACGTTGATGAAGGTCGTCGGCCGCGACGTCTGGATCGGCATCTGGGCGTTCGTGCTGGCCATCATCGCCACCACGCGCTGGGAGCGCACCGAAACCGGCCAGAAACCCGACGCCTCGCAGATCTGGTGGCGGTTCCCGAAATTCGTCATCGGCTTTCTGGTCGCGTCCTTGATCGTCACTTTGGCGACGACCGGCTACGGTCTCGCCGATTTCAACAAGCAGGTCGTGCCGAACTTCGTCGGGCCGGTGAAGGACCTGCGCACCTGGGCCTTCGTCTTCTGCTTCCTCAGCATCGGTCTGACGACGCGCTTTCGCGAGTTGGCAAGCGCGGGGATCAAGCCTTTCGCCGCCTTCACGGTCGGCGCGATCATCAATGTGGTGATCGGCTTCCTGCTGTCGGCCTACGTCTTCGCCGCGCACTGGAACAGCCTGGCGACCCATTGATGGCAAGGGACAAGACGACGACAAAGGCACCGGACGGAAGGTCGAGGGTTTGCGCCCGGTGCCGCTACTTCCGGAATGACGTGGCCAGCCTGGAGCAGGCCATGCCCGGCATCTACAGTCTGTCATCGCCGCGCGGCTCGACCCGGGGGGATGATGGTATTTGCGTCAGGCACGACCGCTATTTGTCGGCGCATGCGACCTGCCAGGCCTTTGCGCCGGCGGGCGAGGCCTGATTGACGGCCCACAGGACGTTTATCCGACAGTGGAACTCCCTGGCGCCGTTCGGCGTTCTTTGCCCGGACGGCGAAAGCGTGATGGCCAGCACAGCCTGAGCGCAGGCGCATCCTTAATCTGAGAAGCAATAAGGGCCACCCGGTCAAGCGGTGGCCATCGGATAACAGGAGAGTGTCGTGTTGAAACTGACCCGATCGTTCAATGCGTCCCACGCCGTGATTACCGCCGCCGTCGTTGCGGGCATCATCACGATATTCAGCGCGCCGGGCAGCTTTCCGTCCGCAACCGCGACCGTCGCCGCGCCGGTCCAGACCGCCGCGAAATCATGCGCGGGCGAGTGGCCTTACCTGAACTGCAGCGGCGAGCAGAACGTCCGCGTCATCAAGTTCAACTGAGCTTAGATATTCGCTCCCAGCACGCCTGAGCCGAGGCGCAGGCCGGCGCGGAGAAACTTCTGCGGATCGACCGCCTTGTCGTTGATGCGCGTCTCGTAGTGCAGGTGCGGGCCGGTCGAGCGGCCGGTCGAGCCGATGCGGCCGATGGTCTGGCCGATCGCGACCTGCTGGCCGGTTTTCACGTCGATCTTCGACATATGGCCGTAGCGGGTGGAAAGCCCGTTGCCGTGATCGACTTCGACCAGGTTGCCGTAGCCGCCGGCCCAGCCGGCGCGGGTGACCCGGCCCGATGCGGTCACGCGAACCGGATCGCCAGTATCGCCGCGCAGATCGATGCCGGTGTGAATGGCCGCGCCGCCCAGGAACGGGTCCATGCGCGAGCCGAAGGGCGAGCTCATATCCATCGACCCCACGACGGGCTTGCGCACCGGCACGGTGGTGAGGGTGCGCAGGTAGCGGTCGATCTGCGCGTTGGCGATGTTGATGCGATAAAGCTGACGCGCGAAGGCGCTGGTGTCGCCCTTTGGCGCCCTCAGCGGGACATAGGGGCCGCCGGTGGCGCTCGGCAGCGCCGGCGAAACCTTCGGCGCGCTGATGCCGAGATCGGACAGCACGCCGCCGATGGCGCGCGCCTTGCTGTCGGCCTTCTCTTCCATATCGGTCAGCGTGGCGGTCTGCCTGCGGTCGATGCGGTCGAGCGACAACGACACGCGCGCGAGCACACCGCCCACGCCGGCGGAGCCGGCCGCATCGGCGAGCCTCGTATTGCCGTCGCTGCCTTCGCGTGACTGCAGGCGCGCTTCGCGATCGGGCGGGGCCGTGAAGATCACCGTGTCGCTGATCGGCGACGGCTTGACCGGTTTGGGGGCGTTGCGCAGTTCGGGTATCCGGGCCGGCTTGATCGAGCCGGTGGTGACGACGTCGCCGGCGATGGCGGCGGTGCGCTGTTCGAGCAGTTGCTGACGGCGGAGCAGGGCTTGAATCTTCTGGTCGAACTGCTCCTGATCGAGAAGCTGCCGGCTGGTGATGCGGTCGATCTGGGAGCGCAGCTCGGCGATACGGTCTTCATAGGCGAACTGCATCGAGGCCTGGCGGCCGAGGAGGCCGGTCAACACGTCGTCGCGGAAAGCGAAATAGGTGCCGGTCGCGATCGACCAGACGCCCATCACCACCAGGGTGCCGACCACGATCCAGAAAGCCACCGGGCCGATGCGCACCTGCCGGCCATGATGCTGCAATGTGTAGTCGTGGGCATGCGCCTTGTTCGCCGCATGGGCCTTGTGGAGATGCCTCGAGACCGCTTCCGCCGACGGAATTCGGGATTGGCCAGGGTAGCTTTGCTGGGAATAGGCGACTTGAGACATGAACGCTCCACGCGAGGCCGCCGCCGCGCGGGCCGGGACCATGACCCGATATCAGCCCCTCATGGTTAAGAATCCTGTAAAAAGACCTCCTCACGCCCGGAATCATGTCGCGCCGCCATGGGCTTACTCCGCGACCAATCCGCGCGCCGCCGCCAGGACAGCCTCGGCGTGGCCGGCGACCTTCACCGACGGCCAGATCTGGGCGATGCGGCCTTTGCCGTCGATCAGGACGGTGCTGCGGATGACGCCCAGGAACTTGCGGCCGTACAGGGATTTCTCGCCCCAGGCGCCATAGGCGGCCAGCATCGCCGTCGATTCATCGGAGCCGAGCGTGACGCCGAGTTTGTGCTTGGCCTTGAATTTGGCCTGTGCGGCGACCGGATCGGCGGAGACGCCGAGGATATCGGTCCCGGCCTTGGCGAAGGCGCTGCGCAGGCGAGAGAAGTCCATCGCCTCCTGGGTGCAGCCCGGCGTATCGGCGCGGGGGTAGAAATAGAGCACCAGATTGCGGCCCTTGAAGTCGGACAGCGACACCACGCTGCCGTCGTCGCGGTCGAGCTTGAAGGCCGGCGCCTTGTTGCCGATCGTGAGCCCCGCCGACCGGGCGGAGACCTTCGCCGCCGGCTTTTTGGCCGGCGCTTTGGCGGCCTTCTTTGCCGGTGATTTGCTAAGCTTTTTCGTGGGCATACGCCTTCCTTTCGTCGCTTTCACGCGGTCAATCTCGCCATGCCATTTGCGCTGGGCGACTGCAAGCAGACGACCACATGGGGAAAAGGACGGCGCGTGCCTGTGGCCGCCAGTTCCTTAGGATGGTACCGCCTTGGCAGGGGGGAAACGTGGCCTGAGTCGACCGGCAGGCCCGTTGGCACAGATATTTCATGAGGGCATGACCACCAAGGCGCATCATCCCGGTCCGCGGGCCGAGCACGAGGCCAAGCCGCCCCATGCGGCCGCTCATGCGCGCCATGAACACGGCCATCAAGGTCATCCTTCGACAGACCGCGCGCGTCACCCCGCCCATGGCCGGCGCGCCAAAGCCGTCAAACGCCGCCGCAGGCGGAGCCTCCGCCGGCGCTGGAGCCGTTTCCGGCGCGGCGCCGCGCTCGTGCTGCGCAACAGGACGTTCCGCCGGGTATCTCTGAGCCTCGTGCTGGCGACCGCGGTGCTGGTCGTCGCCGCCGCGGGCCTGTGGTGGCGGCTCAATTCCGGACCCATCGAACTCGATATCGCCACGCCGTGGCTCAAGCAGGCAATCGAGGAGAACTTCGGCGCCGGCGACAAGGTGTCGGTCGGCGGCACGCAGATCGAGCGCGACGAGCGGGGGCGAACGTCGCTGCGTTTGCGGGATATCGAGGTGCGCAACGCCGAGGGCGTCG
Source organism: Pseudolabrys sp. (assembly GCA_017849615.1). Taxonomy (GTDB): domain Bacteria; phylum Pseudomonadota; class Alphaproteobacteria; order Rhizobiales; family Xanthobacteraceae; genus Pseudolabrys. The sequence continues at coordinate 94,760 of JAFIGS010000004.1, forward strand.
TCGTCGCCAGCGCGCCGAAAGCCGAAGTCGGCCTGTCGGGTCTTGGCCTGCTCTATGGCCGGGTGCGGGCGCACAGCCTCAATCTGGTCGGCGCGGCGATGTCGATCCGCATCGAGACCGACGGCCGGGTCACTGTTTTCGCGGGCGGCGAGGAGCGGCCCATCGTCACCGCGCCGCCGACGGTCGAGCCGGCGCGGCAGCCCAAGCCCGACGCGTCGCCGCAGGACGCGCCCCCGGTGGAATCGCCCAGCGCCGCCTTTGCCGATCTGGCGGGCATCATGACCTGGATCGGCAATGTCGGCACCGACGGTCTCGGCGGCCATGAGCTGCGCGAGATGGGTCTCAAGAACGGCAGCCTGATGGTCGACGACCGGCGCACCGGCAAGCGTCTCACTTTCGATCGCATCAATGCCAGTCTCACGCGGCCGGAGCAGGGTGGCGTCGTCTTCCGTCTGGAATCCGTCAATCCGGAGCGGCCGTGGATCATCAGCGCGGCCATGCGTCCGCTCAGCGAGGGCATCCGTGCGCTCGGTCTCGAAGCGCGCAAGGTGTCGATGCGCGATCTGCTGCTGGCTGCGCGTCTCGACAGCAGCGGCGTCGAGGTCAATCTGCCGATCTCCGCGTCGGTGCGCGCCGAGGTCGGCGCCGATGGCATGCCCACCGTGGTGCAGGGCGAGTTGTTCACCGACCCAGGTTCGGTGGTCGAGCATGGTAAGGAGACCGTTCGTCACGCGATCGAGCGCATCGAGGCGCGCTTCAACTGGGATGCGCGGCGCGGCAACCTGATCGTGCCGTTCCAGGTCAATGCCGAGTCCAACCAGTTCACGCTGCGCGCGACGGTGGAGCCGCCGGTTCCGGGCGACACTGCCTGGCGGCTCGAGGTGACGCGCGGCGACCCGGTGATCGACCCGGTCATTCTCGGCGCCACCGGCCCCAAGACCAATGACGGCCTCGCGCTCAACCGCCTCAATGTCCGCGCCCGCATCGACCCGACCCGGAAGCGCATCGATCTCGATCAGGGCGACGTCAGCCGCGTCGATAACCGGCCGCTGTTCAATGTCGCCGTCGCGGTGACCGGCAGCCTCGATTTCTCCGGCGAGCCGCATATCGCGTTCGGCGTTGCCGGTACGCGCATGCCGACGCCGACCATGATGAAACTGTGGCCCACCTTCGCCGCGCGCGAAGTGCGCGAATGGGTGGCCGGCCATATCAGCAACGGCATCGTCGAGCGCGTGGTCGTGGCCGGTAATGCGCCGATGGCCAATTTCAAGGACGGGGGGCCGCCGACCCCCGAGGACGGGCTGTCGGTCGATATCGAGACCAGCGCCACGACGTTGCGCCCGGTCGAGGATCTGCCGGAAATCCGCGATGCGGATCTCACGGTTCGGGTCACCGGCTCGTCGGCCACCGTCAATCTCGGCCGCGGCACGGTCGAGGTCGCAGGCGGCCGCAAGCTTAATGTCGCCAGCGGTGTTTTCTGGATTCCGAACACGCACGCCAAGCCGTCGCCATCGGTGACCACGTTCCGCGCCGACGGCACGGTGCCGGCGGCGGCGGCATTGCTGGCTACGGAATCGCTGCGCGACAAGATGGGACTGTCCATCGACCCGGCGACCAGCCGCGGCACCTTGTCGGCGCATGTGACGATCAAGCTGCCTTTGGCCAAGAATATCCCGCCGGACTCGACGACGTACTCGGTCGATGCCGACCTGCAGAATTTCGCCGCCGACAAATTGCTGCTCGGCCAGAAGATCGAGGCGCAAACGCTCAAGGTGAACGCCTCGAACACCGGCTATTCGATCAAGGGCGACGTCAAGGTCAACGGCACCTCGGCCAAAATCGATCTGCGCCGCGGCAAGGGGGACGACAGCGCGCAACTGGCCATGACCGCCTCGATCGACGAGGCGGCGCGGCGGCGTCTCGGACTGGATCTTGGTGCGGCGGTATCCGGGACGATCCCGATCAAGGCGACCGGTTCGATCGGCGACAACGTCAAGGACGAACGCCTCAACATCGAGGCCGACCTGACGCCGGTGAAGATCGAAAATCTGCTGCCGGGCTGGTTCAAGCCGGCCGGCAAGCCGGCGCGCGCGACCTACACGATGATCAAGAGCGCGACGAAGACGCGGTTCGATGACGTCGTCATCGACGGCGCCGGCGCCAACGTCAAGGGCGCGATCGAGATCGACAATAGCGGCAATCTGGTGACGGCGAATTTCCCCGTCTTCGCGCTATCGGACGGCGACAAGCTGTCGGTCAAGGCCGATCGCGGCGACAGTGGCGCGCTCAAGGTGATGATGCGCGGCGACGTCTTCGATGGCCGCAGCTTCGTCAAATCGTCGCTGGCCGGCGCCGAAGATGGCCCCAAGGGCAAGCAGATGGACCTCGACCTCGACATCCGCATTGGCGCGGTGGCGGGGCACAATGGCGAGACCTTGCGCGGTCTCGATCTGAAACTGTCGCGCCGCGGCGGGCAGATCCGGAGCTTCAATCTGGGCGGCAAGGTCGGCCGGGACACGCCGCTGCTGGGCGATCTGCGCCTTCGCGCGCGTGACAATCACCGCGTCGTCTATCTCGAGACCGACGATGCCGGCGCGCTGTTCCGGTTCACCGACACCTATCCGCGCATCTTCGGCGGCCGGATGTGGATCGCGATGGACCCGCCGACACAGGAGCAGACACCGCAGGTCGGCACCATCGTCGTGCGCGATTTCGCGGTGCGCGGCGAGCCTGCGCTCGACCGCATTGTCGCGACCAGCGGCGCCAGCGGTCCGCAGGGCATCGGCTTCGCCGAGGCCAGCGCCGGGTTCACCAAGACGACCGGACGCATGTCTGTCCGCGACGGCGTCGTCCGCGGGCCACTGGTCGGCGCCACGGTCGAAGGGCAGGTGGACTATGCCCGCAACGAGGTCCATCTGCGCGGCACGTTCGTGCCGCTCTACGGATTGAACAACATGTTCGGACTTGGGCAGATCCCGATCGTCGGCCTGTTTCTGGGCGGCAGCAACGAGAGCTTGCTCGGCATCACTTATGAGGCAACGGGCGCGCCGAGCGCGCCGCGCATCAGCGTCAACCCGGTCAGCGCCATCGCGCCGGGCCTGCTGCGCAAATTCATTCCCTCGGCGAGCACGTTCGATCCGAAGTTCATGCCGGCGCCGCAGTAGCGGTCTTATCCCTCCCCGTTTTCGGGGAGAGATAAGAAAGATCACACCGGCTTCAGCAGCACGTGCTTCTTCTTGCCGAGCGACAGCTTGATGACGCCTTCGGGCGTGAGATCCTTCGGCGTCAGCGTCATCTTCTCGTCGGTGACATTGGCGTCATTGATCTTGAGGCCACCAGCCTTGATCTGACGCCGCGCGTCGCCATTCGACGACACGAGCCCGGTCTTTTCCGCGAAGGCGACGAGCACGCCGACGCCGGCATCGAGATCGGCGCGGGCGATTTCGATCGTCGGCAAGGTTTCGGCGAGCGCACCTTCTTCAAAAGTTTTCCGCGCCGTCTCGGCGGCTTCATCCGCCGCGACGCGGCCGTGCATCAGCGCGGTCGCTTCGGTGGCGAGGATCTTCTTGGCTTCGTTGACCTCGTTGCCCTGCAAGGCGCCGAGGCGCGCGATCTCGGACAGCGGCATGATGGTGAACAATTTGAGAAAGCGCGTGACGTCGCCGTCCTCGGTGTTGCGCCAGAATTGCCAGTAGCCGTAGGGCGCCAGCAGATCGGCATTGAGCCACACCGCCCCGGCGGCGGTTTTGCCCATCTTGGCGCCGGACGAGGTGGTGATCAGCGGCGCGGTGAGCGCGAATAGATGCGCGTTGTTGAGGCGGCGGCCAAGATCGATGCCGTTGACGATGTTGCCCCACTGGTCCGAGCCGCCCATTTGCAGCGTGCAGCCGTAACGCTTGTTCAGTTCGGCGAAGTCGTAGGCCTGGAGGATCATGTAGTTGAATTCCAGGAACGACAATTCGTGCTGGCGCTCGAGCCGCAGCTTGACGCTGTCGAAAGCCAGCATGCGATTGACCGAGAAGTGGCGGCCGACGTCGCGCAGGAAGTCGATGTAGTTGAGCGTGTTCAGCCAGTCGCCATTGTTGGCCATGATGGCGTTGCCGCCGTCGCCCTCGAATTTGAGGAATTTCGAGAATGTCTTGCGGATCGAGGCGAGGTTCTCGTTGATGACCGCCTCGGTCAGCACCTTGCGGCTCTCGTCCTTGCCGGACGGATCGCCGACGCGCGTGGTGCCGCCGCCCATCAGGGCGATCGGGCGGTGGCCGGTCTGCTGTAACCAGTACAGCATCATTGTCGGCAACAGATGCCCGATATGCAGCGATGGGGCGGTGCAGTCGTAGCCGATATAGGCCGTGATTGGGCCGGCGGCTGCCTTGGTGTCCAGGGCGTCCGGTTCCGAGACCTGGTGGATGAAGCCACGCTCGCTCAGAATGTTAAGAAAATCAGACTTATAGGTGCTCATAGGGGGCCTGTTTGCGCTTCTAAAGGCGTGGTGTAACAGGTCCGGCACCGGATTCAACCGACGGGGACTGTGCGTGTTAGGGGGCAAAAGCGGGCAGGCCGGGGGCCTTGCCATCGGCCTGATGAGCGGCACGTCGCTGGACGGCGTCGATGTCGCCGCCATCGAGACCGACGGCGAACGCATTCTCGGCTTCGGGCCGACGGGTTACCGGCCCTATTCGGAAGACGAGAGGTCCTTGCTCCGCCAAGCTCTCTCTGACGCCAAGGTCCTGACCGATCGCACGTCGCGGCACGGTGTTCTCGCCGAGGCCGAGGCCTTCATCACCCGGGCCCATGCCGAGGCGGTCGAGGCATTGCTGGACGCCGAGGGCATCGCCCGCGACGCCGTAACCATCGTCGGCTTCCACGGCCAGACCGTGCTGCACCGGCCGGGCGATCGGCTGACCGTCCAGATCGGCGACGGCGCGGTTCTGGCGAAGCGGCTTGGCCTGACGGTCGCCTACGACTTCCGCGCCGCCGATGTCGCCGCCGGCGGGCAGGGCGCGCCGCTGGTGCCGATCTTCCATCAGGCGCTCGCGCGCAGCATCGACCGGCCGCATCCGATCGCCGTGCTCAACATCGGCGGCGTTGCCAATGTCACCTGGGTGGATGGCGGCGATCCGGTCGCCTGCGACACCGGGCCGGGCAATGCGCTGATCGACGATTTCATGCGTTTGAAGACCGGCGCGCCGCTCGATCGCGACGGCGATCAGGCCGCGCGCGGCAAGGTGGACGAGGCTTTCATAGCCCGGGTGCTGGCGCGGCCGTTCTTCGATCTGCCGTGCCCGAAATCGCTCGATCGTAACGATTTCGCGCTGGCCAACGTCGATTTGCCGGAGATGCCAGTGGCCGACGGCGCGGCGACCTTGTCAGCCCTTACGGCGGCTTCGGTGGCGCGTGTGGTGCCGCGGCTGCCGCAACCGCCGAAGGCGTGGCTCGTCGCAGGGGGCGGCGCCCGCAATCCGACGCTGATGAAGATGCTGGCGGCGCGGCTCGCGCCGGCCACGGTCGAGACCGCCGATGCGGTCGGCTGGTCATCGCAATCAATCGAGGCGCAAGCCTTTGCCTACCTGGCGATGCGCACGCTCCACGGTCTGCCGATCACGTTCCCGCAGACCACGGGAGCGCCACGGCCCATGACGGGCGGGGTGTTGGTTCGGCCATAGTCGCTGTCGTCCCGGCCAAGCGAGCGTCAGCGAGCGCGAGCGGGGACCCATACGCCGCAGAATGTCGAGATGGCACGGCTTATGGGTCGCCGCTTTCGCGGGGATGACAGATAAGATTTGCAGCGCGGCGTTTTACGCCGCCGGCTTGCGCTCGGGGGTCTTGAGGCGCTTGTCGAGATATTGCTCGACCGAGCCGAGCAGGGTGTCGACCTTGCCGTCGAAGAAGTGGTTGGCGCCGGGCACGACCTTCTGCTCGATGACGATGCCCTTCTGCGTCTTCAGCTTCTCGACCAGGGTGTTGACGTCCTTGGCTGGCACCACCGCGTCCTTGTCGCCATGGATGATCAGCCCCGAAGACGGGCAGGGGGCGAGGAACGAGAAGTCGTAGAGATTGGCCGGCGGGCAGATCGAAATGAAGCCTTCGATCTCGGGGCGGCGCATTAAAAGCTGCATGCCGATCCAGGCGCCGAAGGAGAAGCCGGCGATCCAGCAGCTCTTGGCCTCCGGGTTGATGGTCTGCGCCCAGTCGAGCGCGGCGGCCGCGTCCGACAGTTCGCCGGTGCCGTGGTCGAAGGAGCCCTGCGAGCGGCCGACGCCGCGGAAATTGAAGCGCAGCGCCGAGAAGCCGCGATGCACGAAGGCGTAGTAGAGCTGGTAGATGATCTGATGGTTCATCGTGCCTCCGAACTGCGGGTGCGGGTGCAGGATGATGGCGATCGGGGCGTTCTTCTGCCGCGCAGGATGGTAGCGGCCCTCGATGCGGCCGGCCGGACCGGTAAAAATGACCTCAGGCATGGGGTCTACCCTTCAACTTCAAGGCGACCGTCCAAGCCATTGTAGGACAAGGCTTTTGGAGGCGCTCGGATGCGAATAGTCCTTGTTTAGAACTATTCTAATTATATGGTTTTCGCTGGCCAGCGCCGCTGCAATAGCTATAACTGGCCCCGTCGGATGCCGGCTTCTACCACAGGCGACAGGGCAAAAAGCAAGCTTTTTGCGTGGCCTAGCCTCGCCGGTGCCTACGGCCACGGTATTTCAATACTCGAAGGTTTCATGAGCGCGCGCGCTTACTTTGACTGGAATGCGACGGCGCCGCTGCGGGATGAGGCTCGCGCGGCGATGCTGGCTGCGTTGGACGTGACCGGCGCGGCGAGCTCCGTGCATTCCGAGGGCCGGGCGGCGCGCGCTCTGGTCGAGAAGGCCCGTGGCCAGGTGGCCGCGCTGGCCGGTGCTGAAGCCAAGTCGGTCATTTTCACCAGCGGCGCCACCGAAGCCAACATGCTGGCGCTGACCCCGGATCTGGTGGTTCTCGGCAAGCGGGTCGTTTGCGACCGCCTGATCGTGTCGGCTATCGAGCATGCCTCCGTGCTCGGGGGCGGCCGCTTTGCCGCCGACAATGTCGGGCTTCTGCCGGTGACAGGCGAGGGCGTCGTCGATCTCAATGCATTGCGCGCCGCGCTGGCGGAGGGCGGTCGGGCGCTGGTGTCGGTGATGCACGCCAACAACGAGACCGGCGTCGTCCAGCCGATCGCCGAGATCGCAGGCATCGTTCATGAGGCAGGCGGCGTCTTGCATGTCGATGCGGCGCAGACGGCCGGGCGGATCGACTGCGCTATTGGGTCGCTCGGCGCCGACATGCTCACGATTTCATCGCACAAGCTCGGCGGCCCGCAGGGCGCCGGCGCGCTGGTGCTGAATGGCCCGCAGCCGGCGGCGCCCGTGATCAAAGGCGGCGGTCAGGAGCGCGGTTTCCGCGCCGGCACCGAAAACGTTGCGGGTATTTCAGGCTTCGGCGCGGCGGCGGAAGCGACCGCGCGCAGCCGGCAAGCGGCCGCGACGCGCATGGCCGCCTTGCGCGACAGGTTCGAGACGCACCTCAACGCCGAGCTTCCTGGTGCCGTGATTTTCGGCGCCGGCATGCCGCGCTTGCCGAACACCTCTCTGGTCGCGGTTCCCGGCCTGAAGGCCGAGACGGCGCTGATTGCCTTCGATCTCAACGGGATAGCCGTGTCGTCCGGTTCCGCCTGCTCGTCGGGCAAGGTTGGCGCCTCCCACGTGCTGGCCGCGATGGGCGTGGAACCGGCGCTGGCCGCCGGCGCGATCCGCGTCTCGCTGGGCTGGACCACGACCGAAGCCGATGTCGAAATCCTTCTAAATGCTTGGAAAAAGGTGGTGGCGACCTTACTTAAGAGGCACGCGCAAGCCGCCTGAACCGAATTCACACAGGAACGATCGCGAACCGAACAACGCGAACCGACCATAACCGACTGATCCAACCCGCGGTCCTTGAAACCGTGAGCGGAGGGAAGAATGCCGGCCGTACAAGAGACCGTCGATCGGGTCCGCCAGATCGACGTTGACCAATACAAGTATGGATTCGTCACCGATATCGAATCCGAAAAGGCCCCGAAGGGCCTGAACGAAGACACCGTCCGTTTCATCTCGGCCAAGAAGAACGAGCCGCAGTGGATGCTCGACTGGCGCCTCGAGGCGTTCCGTCGCTGGCAGACCATGAAGGAGCCGACCTGGGCGCGCGTCAGCTATCCCAAGATCGACTATCAGGACGCCTACTATTACGCGGCGCCGAAGGCGTTTAAGGCGCCGAAGTCGCTGGCCGATGTCGATCCGGAATTGCTGCGCACCTATGAGAAGCTCGGCATTCCGCTCAAGGAACAGGAAATCCTCGCCGGCGTGCGCAAGCAAGGCGAGCCCTCGACGCTCGACGGCGACATGCTGGAAGGCATGCGCTCGTCCGGCCGTGTCGCGGTCGATGCCGTGTTCGACTCGGTCTCGGTGGCGACGACCTTCAAGGAAGAGCTCAAGCGCGCCGGCGTGATCTTCATGCCGATGTCGGAAGCGATCCAGGAGCATCCCGACCTCATCAAGAAGTATCTGGGCTCGGTGGTGCCGACCACGGACAACTTCTTCGCGACGCTGAACTCGGCAGTGTTCTCCGACGGCTCGTTCGTCTACGTGCCGAAGGGCGTGCGCTGCCCGATGGAGCTGTCGACCTATTTCCGCATCAACGAGCAGAACACCGGCCAGTTCGAGCGCACGCTGATCATCGCCGACGAGGGCGCCTACGTCTCGTACCTCGAGGGCTGCACCGCGCCGATGCGCGACGAGAACCAGTTGCACGCCGCCGTGGTCGAACTGGTCACGCTCGACAATGCCGAGATCAAGTATTCGACGGTACAGAACTGGTACCCTGGCGACGCCGACGGCAAGGGCGGCATCTTCAACTTCGTCACCAAGCGCGGCGACTGCCGCGGCAAGAACTCGAAGATCTCCTGGACGCAGGTCGAGACCGGCTCGGCGATCACCTGGAAATATCCGAGTTGCATCCTGCGCGGCGACGGCTCGCGCGGCGAGTTCTATTCGATCGCCATTTCGAACGGCCACCAGCAGGTCGATAGCGGCACCAAGATGATCCATCTCGGCAAGAACACCGTGAGCCGGATCATCTCCAAGGGCATCTCGGCCGGCAAGTCGCAGAACACCTATCGCGGCCTCGTCACCGCGCATCGCCGGGCGACCGGCGCGCGCAACTTCACCAACTGCGACTCGCTGCTGATCGGCGACAAATGCGGCGCGCACACCGTGCCGTATATGGAAGCCAAGAACTCGTCCGCGGTGTTCGAGCACGAAGCCTCCACCTCGAAGATTTCCGAGGACATGCTGTTCTACTGCCAGAGTCGCGGCATGTCGGCGGAAGAGGCGACCGCGCTCGTGGTCAACGGTTTCGTCAAAGACGTGCTGCAGCAACTGCCGATGGAATTCGCGGTGGAAGCGCAGAAGCTGATTTCGATCTCGCTCGAGGGATCGGTGGGATAGTGAGGCCCATCACTCCGCTCATTCCCGCGCAAGCGGGAATCCAGGGGCCAAGTACTAGGTCCCCGCTTTCGCGGGGACGAGCGGCATAGAGAATGAGTGAAAGACAAAAAGATGTCACTGCTTGAGATCAAGAACCTGCACGTCGAGATCGAGGATGAGGGCAAGAAGATCCTCAACGGTCTCAACCTGACCATCGAGAAGGGCCAGGTCGCCGCCATCATGGGGCCGAACGGCTCCGGCAAGTCGACGCTCGCTTATGTGCTCGCGGGCCGGCCCGGCTATGCCGTAACCGAAGGCGAGATCCTGCTGAACGGCGAAAGCATTCTCGAGATGGAGCCGAACGAGCGCGCCGCCAAGGGCGTGTTCCTGGCCTTCCAGTACCCGGTCGAAGTGCCGGGCGTCGCCACCATGACCTTCCTGCGCACGGCGCTGAACGCCCAGCGCAAGCTGCGCGGCGAGAACGAAGTCTCGACGCCGGAATTCATCAAGATGGTGCGGGAAACTTCCGACAATCTCGGCATCGGCCAGGACATGCTGCGCCGTGGCGTCAATGTCGGCTTCTCCGGCGGCGAGAAGAAGCGCGCCGAAATTCTGCAGATGGCGATCCTGCAGCCGAGGCTCGCGGTGCTCGACGAGACCGATAGCGGTCTCGACATCGATGCGCTGCGCATCGTGTCGGAAGGCGTCAACCGTCTGCGCTCGCCGGAGCGCTCGATGATCGTCATCACGCATTATCAGCGTCTGCTCGATTACATCGTGCCGGACGTCGTGCATGTCATGGCCAAGGGCCGCGTGGTGCGCTCAGGCGGCAAGGAGCTGGCGCTCGAACTCGAAGCCAATGGCTACGCGCAATACACGGACGAGGCAGCTTAACAGCTAAATCTCCGGTTGCAGAAGGGTTGAACTGGGCTAGACTGCGATGATGACCGAAGTGGAGAACATCATCCTCCAGCACTTGCGCGCCATCCGCGAGCAAATGGATACGATGAGCAATCGTATCCTTGAGCTCACGGAGCGCGTGGGCAATCTGGAGGCTCAATACGCGACGCTCTCCGCTCGTGTTGATCGCATCGATGCCCGTCTGGATCGGGTCGAGCGCAGGCTCGGCCTGGTCGACGCTTGATCGCCGGCTTTCATTGCCACGATCGACAAGACTTTAAGGGCTAAGATGGCTGACGTAACTCCCATCAGGACTCCCGCCGAGCAGGCGCTCGCCGCCGCTTATGATGGCGCGCGCGGCACGCTGCCGGGCAAGGGCGCGGTCGCCTCGCTGCGCGAGGATGCTTTCAAGCGCTTCGACGCCAAGGGGCTGCCGACGCGCCGCGTCGAAGAGTGGAAATACACCGACCTGCGCACCGGTCTTCGGCAAGCGCTGCCGCTTGCCGCGCCGCCGGATGCTGCCGCCAAGGCCAACGCCAAGGACGCCGGCGCTGTGTTCGCTTCGCTCAAACCGCGCAAGCTGACCTTCGTCGATGGCGCTTTCGTGCCGGAATTGTCGGACCTCACGCCGGAAGCCGGGCTGTCCATCGGCTCGATGGCCGAGGCGCTGACCAAGGGCGATGCCGAGGTCACGGCGAAGCTCGGCAAGACGTTCGAGACCGACGATATCGCCGTCGCGCTCAACACGGCGCTGATGGGTGACGGCGTCGTCGTCCGCGTTGCTGCCGGCACGGCGCTCCAGCGACCGCTGCATCTGGTGTTCGTGACGCTGACCGAGACTTCGTCGTTCACGCGCTCGCTGATTGTGGTGGAGCGGGGCGCCAAAGTGGCGATCGCCGAGAGCCATGAGGGCGTTGCTGCGCAGGTCAACACCGCGCTGGAACTGATCGTCGGCGATGAGGCCGAGGTCGATTACTACAAGGTGGTCGCCAATCGCGGCGTCCATCTCGGCAGCCTGATGCTGAGCGCCGGAAAGCGGGCGCGCTTCGACACTTTCGTGCTCAACCACGATGTCGGCATCGTGCGCAACCAGAGCTTCGTGCGCTTCGCCGGTCAGCATTCGAAGGGCGCCATGCGCGGCGTCAATCTGCTGCGCGCCGAGGAGCACGTCGACAACACGCTGCTGATCGAGCACGCCGCCGCGCATTGCGCCGGCCGCGAGCAATTCAAGGCCGTGCTGGACGGCGAGAGCCATTCGGTGTTCCAGGGCAAGATCGTGGTGAACCCTGGCGCCCAGAAGACCGACTCCAAGATGATGACGCGGGCTCTTTTGCTCTCCGACAAGGCCGAGGCCGACAACAAGCCGGAGCTGGAGATCTTCGCCGACGACGTGGTGTGCGGCCATGGCGCGACCGCCGGCGCGCTCGATCCGACGCTGAAGTTCTATCTGATGTCGCGCGGCATCGACGAGGCGCAGGCCGAGGCTTTGCTGATCCAGGCCTTCATCGGCGAGACCGTGGAGGAGATCGCGGACGAAGGCTTCCGCGACGCCATCATGAACGCGTCGCTGGCCTGGCTGGCGACGCGCGAGGTCAAGCCATGAACACGATGCTTGTCCCGGGCGCGCTGCGGCGCGCAGTGCCGCTGCGCAGACCCGGGACCTTTACGGACGCGGTGTTTGGGAAGGTCCCGGCTCAGCGATGCAGCATCGCGTCCGGGACGAGAGGGATGTGATGCACCCGGCAGTTTCCAATGGCAGCTACGACGTCGACAAGCTTCGCGCCGACTTTCCGGCGCTGGCGATGCAGGTCTATGGCAAGCCGCTGGTCTATCTCGACAACGCTGCGTCCGCGCAGAAGCCGCAAGCCGTGCTCGACCGCCTGATGAAGGCCTATACCCGCGAATACGCCAACGTCCATCGCGGGCTGCACTATCTCGCCAACGAGGCGACCGAAGCCTATGAGGGCGCGCGCGAGAAGGTCCAGAAGTTCATCAACGCGCCGCGCAAGGACGAGGTCATCTTCACGCGCAACGCCACCGAAGCGCTCAATCTGGTGGCCTCGAGCTTCGGCGCCGGACGTCTCAATGAAGGCGACGAGATCGTCATTTCGATCATGGAGCATCACTCCAACATCGTGCCGTGGCATTTCCACCGCGAGCGCAATGGCGCGGTGATCAAGTGGGCGCCGGTGGACGAGGAGGGCAATTTCCTCCTCGACGAGTTCGAGAAGCTGCTGACCCCGCGCACGAAGATCGTTGCCATCACGCAGATGTCGAATGCGCTCGGCACCGTCGTGCCGGTCAAGGAGGTCGTGCGCATCGCCCATGCCCGCGGCATTCCGGTGCTGGTCGACGGTTCGCAAAGCGCCGTGCACATGGACATCGACGTCCAGGACATCGGCTGCGACTTTTTCGTCATGACCGGCCACAAGCTCTACGGGCCGACCGGCATCGGCGCGCTCTGGGGCAAGATGGAGCATCTCGAGGCGATGCGGCCGTTCAATGGCGGCGGCGAGATGATCCGTGAGGTGTTCGAGGACCGCGTCACCTATGGCGAGCCGCCGCACAGGTTCGAGGCCGGCACGCCGCCGATCGTGCAGGCGATCGGGCTCGGGGCGGCCCTCGACTACATCCAGTCGGTCGGCAAGGCGCGCATTCGCTCTCACGAATTGGAATTGGTCAAATATGCTCATGAGAAACTGGGCCAGATCAATTCGCTGCGCATCATCGGCACGGCGAAGGACAAGGGGCCGATCGTCTCTTTCGAGATGAAAGGCGCCCACGCCCATGATATTGCGACGGTGTTCGACCGCTCCGGCGTCGCCGTCCGCGCCGGCACTCATTGCACCATGCCGCTGCTTGCGCGGTTCGGTGTCACGGCGACCTGCCGGGCTTCGTTCGGCATGTACAACACCAAGGCCGAGGTGGACGCTCTGGCCAGCGCGCTCATCAAGGCGCAGGAGTTCTTCGCGTGACTGACAGCACCAGCGACGACACCGTGAAGCAGGACGCGCCCGCCGCGGCGCCGGCGCCGGAAATCAGCGATCCGAACGCGGCCGTGACCGGTTCCTCGGCGCTGCCGCAGGAAGAGCTCAACCGGCTGACCGACGAGATCATCGCCGGCATCAAGACGGTGTACGATCCCGAAATTCCGGCCGACGTCTACGAACTCGGGCTGATCTACAGGATCGACATCGGCGACGACCGCACCGTGAAAGTCGACATGTCGCTGACTTCGCCGAACTGCCCGTCGGCGCAGGAACTGCCGATCATGATCGAGAACGCCGTATCCGCCGTTCCTGGCGTTAAAGAAACCAAGGTTTCCGTGGTCTGGGATCCGCCGTGGGACCCGAGCCGCATGTCGGACGAGGCGCGCCTCGTTCTCAACATGTGGTGAGTTTAAAATTCAGGAATCGGTGCTTAGATTAGGGTCAACTGACGAGGACGATCATGGCGACTGCCAATCCGAGACCTAGGCCCCAGGTGATGCGGCTCACCGAAGCCGCCGCGACCCGCATCAAGGCGGTCATGGCGAACGCAGACAAGCCGGTGGCGGGCCTGCGCGTCGGCGTCAAGAACGGCGGCTGCGCCGGCATGGAATACACCATGGAATATGCCGACGCCGTGAAGCCGACCGACGAGGTCATCGAGGACAAGGGCGTCAAGATCCTGATCGACCCCAAGGCCGTGTTGTTCCTGCTCGGCACCGAGATGGACTTCAAGACCGAGAAGCTGTCGTCCCAGTTCGTGTTCAACAACCCGAACCAGACCTCGGCCTGTGGCTGCGGTGAGAGCGTCCAGCTCACGCCGGCCAAGGCGGGCGACGAAGCCGCCGCTCATTAGAGGACGCGCCGGTCATGGATGAGGATTTCCTCCATGACCTGTTCGCCGAATTCGGCGCCATCGAAATCAGGCGCATGTTCAGCGGTCGCGGGATTTATGCTGGCGGCGTGATCTTCGGCATCATCTCGCGCGACGGCGCCATTCACCTCAAGACTGACGAAACGACCCGGGCGGCCTACGAGCGCGACGGCGCCAAGCCGCTGACTTTCACCAGGAAGAGCGGCGAGCGCATGGTGACGTCATACTGGCGTCTGCCGGAGCGGCTTTACGACGATCCGGGCGAACTCGCGGAATGGGCGCGAGACGCGTTGCGCGTGGCGCGGGCATTCACCGCCGGGAAATCTGCGGCCAGAAAGAAGAAACCGGCTGGCGCCAAGGCTGGTGCCAACGCCAATGCCAAGCCCGTCATCAAGCCGTCGCGGAAATCCAAAAAGAAAAAGGTGGCGAGGTCTGCGAGCCGCAAGAAGCGGGTCACGCGCCGATAGGGGCGTCTTGACTCGGCCGCGGCTTTGCCCGCGAATACCGCCCGGTTTCGGGGGCGAAGTCGATCATGATGTTGCGTCGGTGGGCTGCCGCCGTAATCAGCTCGGGCGTGCTCGGAGCGCTGGGGGTGCCCGCTGCGGCACGCGAGGATGCACCGCCGCCTCCCACTTGCCAGGTCGAGGACGACGACAGCGGCCTGCGCTTCGCCGTCGGTGAAGCCTGCGCCAAGATTACAGCCGGCATTTCCTACAGCTATCAGCGCGCCAGTCAGAGCGCCGGCGTGCCGCGCATTATCAACCGCAACGGCACGGTGTCGCAAACGACGGACTCCCAGAGCCTCACGGCGAGCAGCGGGCTCGAGTTGACGCGGCAGACCTCGCTCGGCGAGTTCAAATCCATCATCGGCGGCGAATGGTCGAAATCGACCGGCGACGGCACCGCGAGCGGCAGCGCCTATTTCACCGGCTGGAGCGTAGGATTGGCCGGGTTGACGGTCGGCTATACCGGCACGCTGATGAGCTTCTGGGAGAGCAGTTTCCTCACCAGCGCCAGTTCGCCGACGCGCTCGGCCACATCGGTGGTCTACGAGCATGCGCTGGACGACAAGAACAAGATCGCATTCGGCGTCGAGTCTGGCCTGCCGACCTCGCCGAACGCCCAGACCCGTATCTGGGAGTTCGATTTCTCCAGCCCGATCTATGCCCTGCGCTGGCGGCGCGAAACCGAGGCCTTCACCACGCATTTGTCCGGCGTCGTGCGCCGAGCGGACTTCTCGGCATCGCCGCTGCTGCCGTTCCTGCCGAACACCGCGACGACGCGCACCGGCTGGGCCGTCAGCGCCGGCATGACAATCCCGACGCCGTTCATCGCCGAGGGCGACGCGGTGAGCTTCCAGGCGACTTACGCGGTCGACGCCTCATCCTATCTCGGCACGACCAACGATCTTGTCGTCTATCAAAGCATCGTGCGCTCGCTCGGACCGACCAAAGGGTGGAGCGCGGTGGCGTCCTATCATCACGAATGGTCGGAGCAGTTTGAATCGAACGTCTTCGCCAGCTTCGTTTCGGTCGAAGCGGAGCTGCTGGCCGCCAAGCCGCGGAGCGAAACGTTCCGCACCGCCGTCAATCTGTACTGGAAACCGGTCGCACACCTGAAGTTTGGCATCGAGCTCGGCTATGTCGATATCAGGATCGAGCCGAACGGCTTTGCCGGCTATTTCAGCGGCAATAGCGGGCGCTCCTATATCGGCGCGCTGTCGGTGTCGGCTGAGTTGTAGAGGGCAGGGCGCGGGAAAGTCGCGTCAGGCGACCTGCATGGTCTGCTCGGGCGAGACTTCCGGATCGGCTTCGCACTGCACACGGTTGCGGCCGTTGCGCTTGGCGGCATAGAGGCAGGCGTCGGCCCGTTCGATCAGGGCGGCCGCGGTGTCGCCGGCCTGCAAGGAGGCGACGCCGATCGAAATGGTGACGCGGCCAAGGTGTTCGCCCGTGGAACGCTTCATCAGTTCCTTGGTCATCACGGCGCGGCGGATGTGGTCGGCGACGGTGAGGGCGGATCGCAGCACCGTGTTGGGCAAGATTACGGCAAACTCTTCGCCGCCGTATCGCGCCGCGGTGTCCTGGCCCTTGACGTTCTGCTTCACCGACATGGCCACAAGACGCAGCACCTGGTCGCCGGTGAGATGGCCGAAGGTGTCGTTGAATTTCTTGAAGTGATCGATGTCGGTCAGCATCAGCGACAGCGGCTCGCCGTTTTCGCGCGCGCAGGCGATCGCGTCGTGCAGCGTCGTATCGAAGAACTTGCGGTTGGCGAGCTGGGTCAGCGGATCGGTGAGGCTCTCGGTGCGCACCGCTTCGAGGTTGACCTGAAGCTCGGTAATTTCCTTCTTGGAGGCGGACAGGCGCTCTTCCAGCTTCTGGTTCGACTCTTCCATTTCCTTGGCGGTCGCGACCAGACCCTCGACGATCGCGCGCAGGCCTTCGCGATCCGACGCGCCGATCTTCTCGCTCATGCCGGCGAGGCTTTCGGTGTAGGTCGAGGCGCTGCCGGCCGCGGCATCGATCATCGCCATGACCTGCTCGATCTCGTCCATCACCTTGGTTCCGACGGTGTCGATGCGGTCGGTCAGCCGGGACGGCGCCAGATATGCTTCATAGACGCCGTCGAGATCGGCATCCGACAGGCTGCCGCTCTGGCTCAGCGTTTCGTTGATTTTCTGATTGAGCGACGGCTGGTAGCCGGTCGCGTAGGAGTACCAGATCTCGTAGTTCCGGGGCGTCGCAGGCTGCCGCAGAGCCTTGATCTGGCTCAGCGCGATCTCGCAGAACGCCATCGTGCGTTCATGTTCGTCGCCGTGCCCGCTCATGCTCACAAAACCCCCTGGAGGCGTCTTTGCCCGTGGGTCTGATGGCGCGCCGAACCGCGGCCGCGTCGCGTCCCCGGGGAGGGACGGTATGCGAGGGAAGTGAACGCGGGGTAAATGTGGAACCCGGTTGTGTAAGCTGTTCCACTAACCCGGCGCGCGCAGGCGCGCCGGAGGCTCAGGCCTTGATATTGACGGGCCTGAGCAGGAAAGCCGGCAGATGGCTACCATCGGTATCGCCGGTGTCGCGGGCAGCACGTTCCCGATGCGGTTGCGGCTCGGATGCCTTGGGCGGCGGGGCGCTTTCGCGAAGCTGCGGCGTGCGCTCGCTACGCACCTGCTCCTGCCGCTCGCTGCGAGCTTCCTGACGTCCGCCTTCGCGGCCGCGGCCGCTTCCGCTACGGCTGCTACGGCCGTTACGGCTTCGGCCGCCGCTGCGATCCGGACCGCCACGGCGCGGCCGGCCCCTGGCGTCTTCCTCGCCGACCACCACCGGTTCGCCCATCCACGGAATGGGAGCCCCGATCAGCTTCTCGATCGTCGCCACCGACTTGGCGTCGAACGGCGCGACCAATGAAATGGCGGTGCCGGTGAGGCCGGCACGGCCGGTGCGGCCGATGCGGTGGACGTAATCGTCCGGGTGATGCGGGACGTCGAAATTGAAAACGTGGCTCACCGCCGGGATGTCGAGACCGCGGGCGGCGACGTCCGAGGCGATCAGCAGCTTGGCGTCGCCCTTGCGGAAGGCATCGAGCGCGGCCATGCGCGCCGACTGGTCGAGATCGCCATGCAGGGCGACGGCGTTGAAGCCGTGCTTGACCAGCGACTTGTGCAGCGCCGCGACTTCGAGCTTGCGGTTGCAGAAGATGATGGCGTTCTTGAAATTCTCGGCGGTGTTGATGAGATGGCGCAAGGTGGCGCGCTTCTCGTAATCCTCGCGGCCGACGGCGACCTGGGGCTGGGTGATGGTGCTGGCGGCCGGGGCGGGCTTGGACACCTCGACGCGCACCGGATTGTGCAGGAAGTTGTCGGCGATGCGCTGGATTTCCGGCGGCATGGTCGCCGTGAAGAACAGGGTCTGGCGCGTGAAGGGCACCAGCTTGCCGATGCGCTCGATGTCCGGGATGAAGCCCATGTCGAGCATGCGGTCGGCTTCGTCGATAATCAGCAATTCGCAGCCCGACAGCAGCAGGCGGCCGCGCTCGGAGTGATCGAGCAGGCGGCCCGGCGTCGCGATCAAGACATCGACGCCGCGGACGAGTTTCAAATCCTGGTCGCCGAAGGAGACGCCGCCGATCAGCAGGGCGACGTTGAGCTTGGTGTTCTTGCCGTATTTCTCGAAGCTCTCGTAAACCTGCGCGGCGAGTTCGCGGGTCGGCTCGAGGATCAGTGTGCGCGGCATGCGGGCCCGCGCGCGGCCTTTCTCGAGCATGGTGATCATCGGCAGGACGAAGGCGGCGGTTTTCCCGGTGCCGGTCTGCGCAATGCCGAGAACGTCGCGGCGCGCGAGAACGTGGGGAATGGCCTGGGCCTGGATGGGGGTGGGGGATTTGTAGCCGGTCGCTTCGATTGCGCCGAGGACCTTGTCGGACAAACCAAGTTCAGAGAAGGTCGTGGCCGTTGTCGTGCTGACTGCCGTGCCAAGTTCAGGAGAGTTCATAAAACCTCAAAGGGCGAAAATTCGCCAAGCCCGCGCCGGACGTAAGACCAGTTGTCAAAACCGGGTACCCATTTACTGAAACGAGTACAATGCGCGGGAGCACGGTCGAATCTGACTTTTGCTCGGACCGGCTGGCAGGAACATAGGGTGGACGGCCATAAAGTCAATCCTTCCGCAGCGCAGTATGGCTAATTTTGGCTGATTTTTCGGGCTTTTTGCCCTCTGGAGGCTCTGAAATGGCGAATTCGCTGCCGCTCGTGCTGGTTCCCGGCCTTCTCTGCAGCGCCCGGCTGTATGGCCCGCAGGTCGAGGCGCTGTGGCCCGAGGGCCCCGTAAGCATCGCCGATCACCGCCGCGACGACGACGTGGCGGCCATCGCGCGGCGCATTCTCGACAACGCGCCGCCGCGCTTTGCGCTCGCCGGCCTGTCGATGGGCGGCTACATCGCCTTCGCCATGATGCGGCTGGCGCCGGAGCGCATCGAGCGCCTCGCGTTGCTCGACACCTCGGCGCGGCCCGACACCGAGGAGGGCAAGGCCGGCCGCGAGAAATTCATCAAGATGGCGCAAGACGGCAAGCTGATGGACATTGTCGAGACGCTGACGCCGAAGTTCCTGCACCGGAACCATGCCGGGGACGAGCGGTTGAAGGGCATCGTTCGCGCCATGGCGCGCGAGACCGGCGTCGAGGCTTTCGTCAAACAGGAGAGGGCGATCATGGGGCGGCCGGATTCACGCCCGCTGCTGGGCTCGATCAAATGCCCGACCTTGATGCTGGTCGGCGACGGCGATGAACTGACGCCGCCGGATCTGGCGAAAGAAATCGCCGGCGGCATTGCCGGCTCGAAACTCGTCATCGTGCCGGAATGCGGCCATCTCTCCACCCTCGAGCAGCCGGACGCCGTCAACGCGGCGATGACGCAATGGCTGCGGGCCTGAACGCATGAACGCCACCCGCGACAATCCTGGCGTCATCGCGCCGCCACCCTTGATCGCACTCGCGGTCCTGGTCGTGGGGCTGCTGCTGGACTGGCTGCTGCCGGCCTATGTGCTGAGCGTGTTGCTGGCCTTCGGCACGCGCGTTCTGCTCGGGCTCGAACTGATCGGCGGCGGCGCGGCGCTGATTATCATCGCGATGAGGGCGTTCCGCGCCGCCGGCACGAATGTCGAGCCGTGGAAGCCGTCCACGGCGCTGGTGGCCGGCGGGGTTTTCGCCTATGTGCGCAACCCGATCTATGTCGGCATGATCCTGATCCTCGCCGGGCTGGCTTTTCTGCTGGCATCGGACTGGACCCTGGTGCTCACCATCGTCGCCTTCGTGCCGGCGATCCATTTCGGCGTGGTGCTACGCGAGGAGCGCTACCTCGCCGCGAAGTTCGGCGAGCCCTATGTGAGGTATCTGCGAACGGTGCCGCGCTACGGCCTGCCGCTTTGACGCGCGGCGGCGCGCCGCACAAAAAACCTGCGACTTTGACATAGCGCAGATTGCCGCCGCGCCGTGCGTTGCTATTCTCTTTTGATTGGGGCGCGGGCGGAGTCGACGTTGTTCATGAAACGGTTTGCGGTGCTCGGACTCATCGCCGCGCTGTCTGTTACGCCCGTCATCGTCTCGCCCGCGACTGCCGCGACCGATCCGGCGCCCGATCAGAACAGCCTTGCTACCCAGCAATTCACCGCCGAACCGGTGTTCCGCGATTTCAACCTGCTCGGCGATTGGGCGGTGGCCTGCGACCAGCCGGCTTCGCCGGCGAACCCGCACGTCAATGTCAGCGCGCCGGGCGGCGGGCTGATCGTCGAGAGCCACGATCTCGGGACGGATTTCGCAGCCAATCTCTATCACGTCGTTGCCGCGCGGCGCATCGACCGGCGCGATGTCGAAGTGCGCGCGCTGTTTCGCCCCGGCACCGAGGACGAGGAGGGGCAAAACCTGGTGCTGCGTGCCGGCAAGGAGAAGGGCACCGACACGCGCCGCACCATGTTCAACCGCGGCGAGGACGGCGTGCGCGTAAAGGACGGCGTCGCGGTGCGGAGTGGGGCGAAGACGGCGGTGTTGAAGAGGTGTGGGTAGGGTGGCTGTTGCGCTAACGAAGCTTTCCGTAGTTTTCGCTAGGCCGTCTCTTCTCTTTTCTTGAGTTCGTTAAGTCGCCCCCACCACGGCAAAACGTTTTCCAAGTCAAATGGAAAACGCTTGGGTTTGCCGAACTCTTTCGCCGCGCCGGTGTCGCGATGCACATTATATAGCATCCAGTCTTGATATTTTTCTTCTCCTGAAGCTTTCAATGAGGCGAGTAAAGAGGACTCGGTGGCTCGCGACAGAATGGATTCTAGATCGCGGATGGGACAAATGACTACATGTTTGCGGTCTTCGGGCGCAATGCCCCCGTCCTCGTCTGCCAGAGCATTGGCGTCAGCGAGTACTTTGTTGTTTAGGTCCCTCGCGATCGGCATAAATGTATCGAGTGTGATGACCATGGCGCAGCAATCATCCGCGACGTCGTCGCTTGCAAGGCCGCGACGCAAGTGCGAGAAAAATCGCCAGAGTTGGAATATGCCTTTTGCAATTTGGGCATACTGTTTTTTGGCGGCGTCAAAAGGGTTTTCTGCGAACTGTGCGAGGTATGTCAGCTTGGTCGCCTTGCATTCCGCAATGATTGTAAGTTTATCTTGGTGCTTTATTAGGATATCGGGAGAATCGTATTGCCCCCCTTTGGGGCCGTACCGATAGGAAGGATTGACGGCAAATCGATCCATCATTGCGGCGATCAGATCGGCGCAGTATCGCTCAAAGCGCGAATTGGCGTCATTTATAATTTCCTGCCCGCCCTGAATTAGGTCGTGATAAAGCCCCGCGGTGACTCGCAGGAGGATCGTCTGAGGGATAGGCGAAATTAGCTGATCGAAGTTGTCGACGTAGAGAAGGGGCGTTTTTCGAAGGGTGCTTGGCAACAGCGCTGTCGGAATTTGTGATCCATGTTCATGTTGTGCTTGTGCAACGAGGGTGGCCGTTTCTGCCTTGGCTTCTTCATGCGAACACGACAGCATTGGAAATGCTCGCTGAACCACTTCATCTGTTAATCCAATTTCAGGAACTGATGTTTTTCGAGGGACCCACGGGGTAGTAAGGTAAGCGGTAAAGAGACCGAAGCCTGTAAAAATGAGGTCTGTAATTTCGAAGCCATAGGTTGTTCTGAAGTAATCGGCGCATTTTCCTTGTGCATAGAGATAAGCGTATCGGTAGAGTTGAGGGGCATTAAAATAGCCGAGCTGCCAATGAAACTGCCGCTGCCCAATGCGATTCATTTCACCCCAGATGGTGAAGTCACCCGAAAGGTATCGAGCGGATTCGACGTTTTCGAGTGCTCGCAGGCGATTGATCGTTTGCCGCATTGCTTCGAATTTTGAACAATCGACTATTAGGTTGCCCTGGTCTCGTGGAAGTTCTTTCGGAGCCAGAAATAGCTGCACTATCAAAGTTTCTAGCTCCCACCGATGAATCCCGAGTGGAGTGTCCAACGAGGAATCTGCGGCCGCATTCGATGGGTATGCCGAGAGAAAGGGCTTCGCCGCCGCTTCTTGACCTGACTGCAAAGCGTCTACAGCCCAAATCAACTGAAGAAACGCGGCGTCGTTCGCACGAGCAAACATTTTTAGAAGTTGCTTCCGGTGATATGAGACTTTAGCCTCGCTTGCCCGGGGCTTTCTGAGTTCGCTTTCCATATTGTGCCTTAGCCTGTGGAGCGGGCTAACGAATTCTATCGGCCCTCATGGTGCGGAGCGTGCCGCGAGGCGCACGTCTCGAACCATGCGGGCGGCCTCGATCCTTCGAGACGCATCGCTTCGCGATGCTCCTCAGGATGAGGCCGGTTTAACGCCGCGCTGGGTCCCCGCTTTCGCGGGGACGAACGGAGAGAGTGGGGCGCGTCCCAGATTTCGCTTCGCTCATCCGGGCTACAAGAGAGCCTTGCGCCGCGGTCATTCCGGGACGGCCGAAGGCCGGACCCGGAATCTAGAGACGAACTCGGAGCTTGCGTCTGGATTCCGGGTTCGCGCGTTTCACGCGCGCCCCGGAATGACTGCATTGGTCGTTTGCCGCTCGCCGGCCTCAAACGTCCAGCAACTCCTCTGACGCAAACTCCGCCTTCTCCTGGATGAACTCGAAGCGCGCTTCGGCCTTGTTGCCCATCAGGCGCTCGACCGAACTGGCCGCCGCCTTGGCGTCTTCGTCCGCCAAGGTCACCTTGAGCAAGGTGCGCTTGTGCGGGTCCATCGTCGTTTCCTTGAGCTGCGCCGCCATCATCTCGCCGAGGCCCTTGAAGCGCGAGACCTCGACCTTGGCATTGGCGTTGAACTCGGTCTTGAGCAGGTGATCCTTGTGCGCGTCGTTGCGCGCATAGAAGATCTTGCCGCCGTGCTGCAGCCGGTACAGCGGCGGCACCGCGAGATAAAGCCGGCCGAGATCGATCAGCTTCGGCATCTGCCGGTAGAAGAATGTGATCAGCAGCGAAGCGATATGCGCGCCGTCGACGTCGGCGTCGGTCATGATGATGACCTTCTCGTAGCGAAGATCGCCTTCGTTGAAGTTGCTGCCGGTGCCGGCGCCGAGCGCCTGGATCAAATCGGCGAGCTGCTGGTTCTGGGCCAGCTTGTCGCGGCCGGCCGAGGCGACGTTCAAAATCTTGCCGCGCAGCGGCAGCACGGCCTGCGTCCTGCGGTCGCGCGCCTGCTTGGCCGAGCCGCCGGCCGAGTCGCCTTCGACGATGAACAGCTCGGAGCCTTGCTCGGCGGTGTTGGAGCAGTCGGCGAGCTTGCCGGGCAGGCGCAGTTTGCGCACCGCGGTCTTGCGCGCGATGTCCTTTTCCTGGCGGCGGCGCAGGCGGTCCTCGGCGCGCTCGATGACGAAATCGAGCAGCTTGTTGGCCTGCACCGGGTTGCCCGACAGCCAGTGATCGAACGGGTCCTTGATGGCGCCTTCGACGATCTTCTGCGCCGCGGCGGTGGCGAGGCGGTCCTTGGTCTGGCCCTGGAATTCGGGCTCGCGGATATAGACCGACAGCATCGAGCCGGAGCCGACCATGATGTCTTCGCTGGTCACCGGGGCGACGCGCTTTTCCTGGCCGATGCGCGCGGCGTGATCCTTGAGGCCGCGGAGCAAAGCGGAGCGCAGGCCACTCTCATGCGTGCCGCCGTCCGGCGTCGGGATGGTGTTGCAGTAGGAGTTGGTGAAGCCGTCGGCGTCCGCCGTCCAGGCCACCGCCCATTCCACCGCGCCGTGCTTGCCGCTCTTGCCGGATGAGCCGGAAAAGATGTCGGGATGCACGAAGGTCGCGCCTTCGAGATTGGCGCGCAGATAGTCCGACAGGCCATTGGCGAAATGGAAGGTGGCGGTCGGCGGAATCTCGGTGCCCTCGACCAGTGACGGATCGCAGGACCAGCGGATTTCGACCCCGCCATAGAGATAGGCTTTCGAGCGCGCCATCTTGAACACGCGCGCTGGATCGAAGGCCACCTTTTTCCCGAAAATGTCGGCGTCGGGTTTGAAGCGGATTTTGGTGCCGCGGCGGTTCGGCACGCGGCCGAGCTTTTCCAGCTTGCCCTTCGGCTTGCCGCGCTCGAACACCATTTTGTAGAGCTGCTGCTCGCGCGCGACCTCGACCTCGAGGCGCTCGGACAAAGCGTTAGCGACCGAGACGCCGACGCCGTGCAGACCGCCGGAGGTCTCATAGACATTGGAGTCGAACTTGCCGCCGGCGTGCAGCGTGCACATGATGACTTCGAGCGCCGACTTGTTCTTGAACTTGGGATGCGGATCGACCGGGATGCCGCGGCCATTGTCGTTGACGGTGAGGAAGCCGTCGGCGTCGAGCTCGACCTCGATCCAGTCGGCGTGGCCGGCCAGGGCCTCGTCCATCGAGTTGTCGATAACTTCCGCGAACAGGTGGTGCAGCGCCTTCTCGTCGGTGCCGCCGATATACATGCCGGGGCGGCGGCGGACGGGTTCCAGACCCTCGAGAACCTCGATGTCCTTGGCGCTGTAACCGCCGTCGCCGCCGCTCGCCTTGCCCGCCGATTTGCGCGCGGCTTCCTTCGGCACAGGTCGGGCGGCGGGCGCCCGGGAGGAGGCGCCGAACAGATCGTTGTCGCTGCCGGTCTTCTTGGAGTTCGCGGATTTGGCCATAATTACAAGACGTTCGCTATTGAATTTCGTAAGTCGGATGAGGGCTGACAGGCCGAACAGGTAGGCACTCGGCGAATCATTTGCCAGCGACTATGCCATGGCGGCGCTTCATTGGCCCGCGATGGGGCCGAACCAAGGCGGCACGGCGTCGCCGGGCTGGCCTGGGCCGAAGGGCTGGGCTAGATCGGCCGGACATGGAATTCTTCGAATCCAGCTTTGACCAGGTCGTGACCTTCGCCCGCGAGAACGCGGCCTGGGCGCCGCCGATCGTATTCTTGCTGGCCTTCGGCGAGTCGCTCGCCTTCATCTCGCTGCTGATCCCGGCCTGGGGCGCGCTGGTGGCGCTGGGCGCGCTGATCGGAACCAGCGGCATCAGTTTCTGGCCGGTATGGGTCGCGGCCGCGCTCGGCGCGGCGCTGGGCGACTGGCTGTCCTACTGGATCGGGCAGAAGCTCGAATATCGCGTCCAGCACATCTGGCCGCTGTCGCGCCATCCAGACCTCATCCCGCGCGGCGAGCGCTTCATGCGCAAATGGGGCGTGCCGGGTATTTTCATCGGCCGTTTCTTCGGGCCGCTGCGCGCCTCGGTGCCGCTGATCGCCGGCATCTTCGAAATGCCGTTCTGGTCTTTTCAACTGGCCAATATCTCCTCGGCCTTTGTGTGGGCGGCGGTGCTGCTGACATTGGGCGATGGCATCTCCCGCCTGCTGTCGCTGTGGCCGTGGTAACGCGGCCGTGACCGGGGTGCGGCTTATGGCGGTGGAATAGCCGATACCGCGTGGTGTTAGCCTGTCCGCCCAGGCGCCGATCCGGCGTCCCGCAAGAAATTTCAACCGGGAGAACAGGATGTTCGCGCTTTCACGCCGCAACCTCATGACCGGCACGGCCGTTGCCGCCGCCGGCGTCGCCGCAACGCCACTGACCATGGCCGCGGCCAATGCGCAGGCCGGCGCCGTGTCGCCGCAGACCGGCGTCTACGCCTACAAGATGGGCGATGCCGAGCTCATCCAGGTGTTCGACGGCTCGCGCCTGTTTCCGCTCGCGGACAACTTCATCGTCAACGGCACCAAGGAGGCCACCGCCAAAGCCTATGAGGCGCTCTACATGCCGCCGGGCCAACTGACGATTTCCTTCAGCCCGATCGTGATCAAGAGCGGCGGCAAGACCATCGCCATCGACACCGGCAACGGCCTCGGCGCCAATGCCGCGACCAAGGGCGCTGTCGGCAATGCGCGGCACAGCATGGCCGCCGCCGGCATCGACGCCAAGGCGGTCGATATCGTCCTCATCTCGCACTTCCACGGCGATCACATCAACGGCCTCAAGAACGCCGACGGCTCGCCGGCTTTCCCGAATGCGCAGATCATGGTGCCGGCGGCGGAATGGGCGTTCTGGACCGACGAGGCCAACACGTCGAAGGCCAATGCTGTCAACAAGGGCAACTTCGCCAATGTGAAGAAGGTGTTCGAAGGCCTGAAGCCGACGCCGTTCGAGGCCGGCAAGGAAGTGGCGCCGGGCATCACCGCGATGGCGACGCCGGGCCATACGCCGGGTCACACCTCGTACGTCGTCGCCTCGGGCGGCAAGACCATCATCGTGCAGGGCGACGTCTGTAACCACCCGGGCATCTTCATGCCGAACCCGGGCTGGCACGCCGGCTTCGACAACGAAGGCGATCTGGCCGAAACGACCCGCCGCAAGTTCTACGACATGGTGTCGGCCGACAAGATTCCGGTTGTCGGCTATCACTTCCCGTTCCCGTCGGCTGGCTTCGTCGAGAAGGCGGGTAACGGTTACCGGCTGGTTCAGGTCCACGCCTTCGGGTGATTCCGGTGCGGAATCGATGCGAAAGGCCGTCCTCAGGGCGGCCTTTTTGCATTTCGGTTGCATTCGGGGCGGCATTGACCGGTTGTGGCCCGCGCCCTATATCGCGGCCATGATGACGATTTGGCCCCGATATTGGCTTCGCCGACGCCGTATTCTCACGGCACGGGCGCGCTTTGGCGTGTAAACTCCATTCCCGTGCCGCTGGAGACGTCCGCGGCACCGTCGATCCTCCCGACTGCTGCGATCTCCGGACGATCCAACCGCTCCCGCCCGGGAGCCTGTGCGTTCCCCGACCGCTGATGCGGCGCTTGAATTCAAGGACCTAACGTTATGGCGACAAAGGCAAAGATCGGCGTTCTCGGTGCCTCCGGCTACACCGGCTCGGAACTGGTGCGGATGCTTCTGCGCCACCCGCGCGCGGAGATCGCGCTGCTGACCGCGGAGCGTTCGGCCGGCAAGCCGATGCGCGAGGTGTTTCCGCAGTTCTCGCCCTACGACCTGCCTGATCTGGTCGCGCTCGAAGGCCTCGACTGGAAGGCGCTGGCGCTCGACGTCGTGTTCTGCGCGCTGCCGCATGCCACGACGCAGAAGGTGCTCAAGGATCTGCTCGCCGCCGCGCCGGACACCAAGGTGGTCGATCTGTCGGCCGACTTCCGGCTGTCCGACACGGCCGCCTACGCCAAGTGGTACGGCCACGAGCATCATGCGCCGGAGCTGCAGAAGGAGGCGGTCTACGGCCTCGTCGAAATTCACCGGCGCGACATCCGCAAGGCGCGGCTGGTCGCCAATCCGGGCTGCTACACCTCGGGTGCGCAACTGCCGCTGACGCCGCTGATCCGCAACAAGGCGATCGATCTTGACGAGATCGTCATCGACGCCAAGTCCGGCATGACCGGCGCCGGCCGCGCCGCCAAGGAGGCGATGCTGTTCTCGGAAGTGTCCGAGGGCTTCAACGCCTATGGCGTCGGCAAGCACCGGCACATGGCCGAACTCGATCAGGAATTCTCGCTGGCTGCCGGCCGGGAGGTGACGGTGAGCTTCACGCCGCATCTCCTCCCGCAGAACCGCGGCATCCTCTCGACGATCTATGTGCGGGGCCGGCGGGGCCGCACCGCGCAGGACCTTCACGAGATACTTTCAAAGTTCTACGCGAAGGAACCCTTCGTGCATGTTCTGCCGTTTGGCGAAACGCCGCACACCCGGCACGTTCGCGGCTCCAACATGACCATGATCGGCGTCGTCGCCGACCGCATCGAAGGCCGGGCCATCATCATCTCGGCGCTCGACAATCTGGTGAAGGGCGCCTCCGGTCAGGCGATCCAGAACATGAACCTGATCATGGGCTACCCCGAGACCATGGGCATCGATCAGGTCGCGCTGTTTCCGTAGCGTCGGCATTGCTCTAACATCGTCCTTCCGGGACGGCTCCGCAGGAGCCGGGCCCGGAATCCATGCTCCGCAGCACAGAGGTTATGGATTCCGGGCTCGCGGCCTTAAGGCCGCGCCCCGGAATGACGGAGCATGTCGCCATGTTCGAGGTCGCGAACCAGCCGCCGCCGCGGCCTAAATTGCATCCCATTCATATTCAATCTAGAGTTGCCGGGCCGGAATTATCGCGGTCCCGGGGTTCATCGTGGGTCAGAGCCGCATCCTTGCCTTGCGCAAGCCGATCGTCGCCTTTCGTGTCCAGCCGGCCGCGTGGGCCGCATTTCTGACGCTGAGCGCGGGCGCGGCCTATGTTGCAACGTTTCTCGTCACGGAATTCGTGGATGCGTGGTGGCTGAAACTTGCTGGCGCACTGGCGCTCGGCCCGTTGATCGCGCTCTTGTTTCGCATTGCCCATGACGCCGGCCATGGCAGCCACTTCGGTCATGCGGCGCTCGATCGCTGGGTGTGCCGGCTGACCTTGTTGCCATCCTACCATCCACACAGTGTCTGGTTGCTGCTGCACAATGGACGGCATCACAGCTTCACCAATCTGAAGGACAACGATTACATCTGGATCCCGCGCTCGAAAGCCGAATACGACGCCATGGGTCCTTTCGGACGGCTGCTGGAACGCATCTACCGGACGTCGTTCGGCACCGGCCTTTATTATCTCTGCGCCATCTGGGCCGGCATGATCTCGGTGCGGCCGTCGCTGGTGCGCAACGTCAAGCCGATCTACCGGCGTGATGCGGCGATTGCTGCCGGCTTTTTCATGGCGCAGCTCTTCGTGCTGGCGCTCGACCGGCCGGACCTTCCGACCCTCGGCCTGCGTGTCGCCGCCACCATCGTCCTGCCGTTTCTGGTCTTCAACTGGCTGGTCGGTTTCACCAGCTTTCTCAATCACACGCACCCGCAGGTGCCGTGGTTTTCCCGCCGCGACGAGTGGTCGTTCTACGAAGGGCAGGTGCACTGCACGGTGCATGTCGGCGTGCCGAAGTGGATGATCTTTTTTCTCACCGATCTCGGCCTGCATGGCGCCCATCATATCGACCCGCGCATTCCGATCTGGAAACTGGAACCGGCCGAGGCGATCATCCGCGCGGCCGCGTCTCATGACATGGTGATCGAGCCATGGACGCTGCGGCGGCACCGCCAGATCATGCGGGCCTGCAAATTGTACGACTACGACCGCCATCGCTGGCTCGATTTTGTCGGGAGGCCGACCACGCCGGTCATTGAGATCGGCGCGGCGGAAGCGTAAATCTCAGGCTCAAGCCGTTGCGGACTCGCCCCGGGGTGAGTCCTTGCCGGGAGACTCGACCATGTTCGAGGTCGCGAACCAGCCGCCGCCGCTGGAGCCGTACAATCTCTTCGCCAGCGATACGGTGCTGCGCGAGTGCGTGACGCGCGAGCAGGCCGACTGGGCCGAGGGCGGCCTCCATGCGCTCGGCGCGACCCTCGGCAAGCCGGAGACCATCAAGCTCGGCTTCGACGCCAACAAATTCACCCCGCAACTCAGGACGCTCGATCGCTACGGCCACAGGCTCGATGAAATCGAGTTCCATCCGGCCTGGCATGAGCTGATGGCCATCGCGCTGCGCGCCGGTCTGCATTCGAGCCCGTGGGCCAAGCCGCAGCCGGGCGCACATGTGGCCCGCGCCGCCGGCACCTACATGCTCAACCAGATCGAGAGCGGCGTTTATTGCCCGATCGCCATGACCTACGGCTCGGTGCCGACATTGCAGCACGCGCCCGATATCGCCGCGCATTGGCTGGCCAAAGTGTACGGCCGCGATTACGACAAGCGCTTCGTCCCGGTGCAGGGCAAGACCGCGGCGCTGCTCGGCATGGGCATGACCGAGAACCAGGGCGGCTCCGACCTGCGCACCAACACCACGCGCGCCGAAGCGGCCGGTGATGGCTCGTTCCGGCTCTTCGGCCACAAGTGGTTCATGTCGGCGCCGATGTGCGATGGCTTCCTCATCCTGGCTCAGTCCGACAAGGGCCTGAGCTGTTTCCTGATGCCGCGCTTCACGCCCGATGGCGAACGTAACGCCATCCGCATTCTTCGTCTCAAGGACAAGCTCGGCAATCGCTCCAACGCCTCGAGCGAGGTCGAGTTCGAGGGCGCTTATGCGCAGTTGATCGGCGAAGAGGGGCGCGGCATTCCGACCATCATCGAGATGGGCAATCACACGCGGCTGGAATGCTCGGTCGGCTCATCGTCGCTGATGCGCGCCGCCGTCGTGCAGGCGATCCATCATGCGCGGCATCGCACGGCGTTCCAGAAGAAGCTGGTCGATCAGCCGCTGATGACCAATGTGCTCGCCGATCTGGCGCTGGAATGCGAGGCGGCGACCGCGCTGACGTTCCGGCTGGCGCGCGCCTATGACGAGCAGGGCGAGGTTGCGACTGTGTTCCGCCGCATCATCACGCCGGCCGCGAAGTTCTGGATCTGCAAGCGCACGCCCTTCGTCACTTTGGAGGCCATGGAAGTGCTGGGCGGCTCCGGCTACATCGAGGAGAGCGTGATGCCGCGGCTGTACCGCGAGGCGCCCGTGAACTCGATTTGGGAAGGTTCGGGCAACGTGATGTGCCTCGACGTGCTGCGTGCGCTCGGCCGCACCGCCAATGCGGCGGAGATTCTTCATGCCGAACTGAACGCACCGGGTGAGCCGCGGCTCAAGGCTTTTGCCGGTGTTCTGGAGCAAAGGCTGCTCGGCGCCGAGCGCAACGATGAAAGTCAGGCGCGGGCGCTGGTGCGCGACCTGGTGCTGGCCTTGCAGGCGGCGCTGCTGATCAGGCACGCGCCGGGTCATATCGCCGACGCATTCTGTGCATCGCGCCTCGGCGGCGCGAGCGGCGGCGCTTTCGGCATATTGCCGGGCGGCCTCGATACCCGCGCGATCGTCGAGCGGGCGGGGCCGGCGCAGTAAGGCATCTTGTCCCGGACGCGGCGCAGCACCATAAGCGCGTTCACGCGCGTCTTCAACGCGCTATTGTGGTGCGCCGCAGAGCCGGGACCTTATCGAATTCTGAGATTGCGAAGGTCCCGGTTCTGCGGTGCACTGTTTCGCTACGCGACACGCTGCACCGCGCCCGGGACAGGGCTTAAATCTTCCCGAAGATCGCCAGCACCAGCGCGGCCTGCGCGCCGAAGCCGACGCAGAAGGCCAGCGTGCGCAACACCGGCACGCCGAGCGCGTAGACGATGGCATGCGCCAGTCGCGCCCAGAAATACACGGCGCAGGCGATGACCGTGCCGCGCGACGAGTAGCCGATATTGTCGAGGATCAGCACCAGCGGCGCGAACACGACGAGATTGTCGACCGCGTTGGTGTGGGCGAAATAGAGCCGCTGCGCCCACGGCGTTTGCGGCTTGTCCTCGCGCGAGGGATTGGCGAGAGCGCCCCACGGGCCGCGCACGATGATGCGGTCGAGGATGTAGGGAATCCACAGGACGCCGGTCAGGATGACCGTGAAGGTGAGCCACATCAGTTCGCGCGACATCCTAGCCTCCGGGTTGACGCCGGCCGCAGCCGGGGCGCGGAGCCTAGCCGATCCGCCGGGCGGCGGCCATCAAGGCAAGATGAGTAATCAACCGATTGTCAAACGAACGATGACGTAGAGTCCGACAACGATGACGATGCCGGAGAAGACGCGGGTCAGCGTATTCTTGTGGCCGGACAGGTGTCGCGCCAGCCGAGTTCCGGCGAGGCCGCCCAGAGCGCCGCCGGCGATGAACAGGAGCGCCAGCGGCCAGTCCACGAAGCCCGACCAAGCATAGCTTGCCGCGGTGGTCAGCCCGAAGGCGGTGACCGAGACGAGTGAGGAGCCGATGGCATTGATCAGCGGCATCGCGGTGGCGGCGATCAAACCCGGCACGATGACGAAGCCGCCGCCGATGCCGAAGAAGCCGGAGAGGGCGCCGACGACGAGGCCGCTTCCGATCAACCAGGGCAGGAGCTCGCGGCTGCTGGTTGCGGTCAGCTTCACGTCCGGATCGCCGCCGTCTTTGCGCGGCCGCAGCATCAGCGCGCCGATGACCACCATCAGGACGCCGAACAGCGCGAGCAGCCGCGCCCCATCGACTAGCTTGCCGAGCTGGGCGCCAAGCGCCGCGCCGGCGATGCCCGATGCCGCGAATACCAGCGCACAAGGCCATTTGACGGTGTGGGCGCGGGCGTGGCCGGCAAGATTGAGCGCCGCGCTCGCCGCCACCGCGACGGCGCTGGTGCCGATGGCGATATGCGGCGAGGGCACGCCGACGACGTAAACCAGCAAGGGCACGGCGAGGATCGAGCCGCCGCCGCCGATGAGGCCGAGCGTGAAGCCGACCAGACTTCCGGAGCCGATGCCGAGCGCGGCGTGCAGCAGAGTCACGAGCGAGCGCCCCTTATGCGTTGGCCGTGCGGTTCCACGGCATCAGCGCCAGCACGCGCGCCATGCCGCAGAAACCGGTCACACCGGCGAACAGCAGGCCGGCGCCGACAAGGCCCGACAGCGCGTAGAAGGTCGGATTGACGAAGAAGCCGAGCAGGACGCCAATCAGTACGAGGCTGCCCGCGCCGATCTGAACCTGTCGCATGATTTCGATCGGCTGCTTGCGATCTTTCGCGACCGGCAGCCCGGCTTTCTTCCAGGCGTCGAGGCCGCCTTCGAGGACATAGGCCTCGCAGCCCGCCGCGCTGGCGGCCAGCGCGCCGGCATTGCCTTGCGTGCGCATGCCGGAGCGGCAATGGAAGATCACGATTTTATCGCCGGCCCGCGCCGGACTTTCTGTTCCGAGGCGGCTCAAAGCGTGATGGCGCGCGCCGGGGATGCGCTCGCGCGCATGCTCATCGGCTTCCCGGATATCGACCAGCACGGCGCCGTCGCGGATGAGTTCGGCGGCACGGGCCGGGGAGATGGATTTGAGCGCGGTCATAAGACGAGTCCTTCGATGCCGAGGTTACGGGCAATAGATGTCCTTGAGCACGGCGAGCAGATGTGCCGCATTGTCGTCGGCGATGCGGTAGTAGATGGTCTGGGCGTCGCGGCGGGTGGCCAGGAGGCCGTCCTCACGCATCTTCGCCAGATGCTGCGACAGAGCCGACTGGCTGAGTTCAACCGCGTCGCCGAGGGCGCCGACCGAAAGTTCCCCGGCGATCGCCAGCCGGCACAGGATCAGCAGGCGGTTCTCGTTGGCGAGAAGTTTCAACAGCGCGGCCGCTTCGCCCGCCTTGCGTTCGAGTTGCGCCATGGTCTTATCGAACTGAGCGGCTTTGCTGGTCGAGGGCGCCATCGGGCTCTCCGTGAATTAGGTATTGCTAAATTAGTATCTACTAATATATTCGTCAAGCCCGAGAGGGGCCTTGAAGCCTGAAATTCGAGGAGTGGTCCGATGTCAGCTTCCGCCGGTTTGGTTAAAAAGCCGCAGATCAAGGCGTTTTTCGACGAGCCGACCAATACCGTCAGTTATCTGGTGTGGGACGGCGATACCAAGGACGGCGCCGTCATCGACCCGGTGCTGGATTACGATTTCCGCACCGGCGATTGCTCCACCAAGTCCGCCGACGCCATTCTCGCCGAGGCGCAGAGCCTCGGCATCAAAATCGGCCAGGTGCTGGAAACGCATGCCCATGCCGATCATCTGTCGGGCGCGCCCTATATCAAGCTCAAGACCGGCGCCACGGTGGCGATCGGCGAGCACATTCGCGAGGTGCAGCGGATTTTCCGCCCCGTGTTCAATGCGGTCGATGTGTCCGGCGACGGCTCCGAGTTCGATCGCCTGTTCAAGGACGGCGATACGTTCGCGATCGGCGGGCTCAAAGGCGAGGTGATGCACACGCCCGGCCATACGCCGGCCTGCGTGTCGTACCGGATCGGCGATGCGGTGTTCGTCGGCGACACCATGTTCATGCCGGATTACGGCACCGCGCGCGCCGACTTTCCCGGCGGCAATGCGCGCGACCTCTATCGTTCGATCCAGCGCGTACTGTCATTGCCGGACGCGACGCGGCTGTTCATGTGCCACGACTACAAGGCGCCCGGCCGCGACGAATACGCCTGGGAAACCACGGTCGGCGAGGAGCGGACGCGAAACGTGCATGTCCACGAGGGCGTGAGCGAGGACGCATTCGTCAAGATGCGTGAAGAACGCGACGCCACGCTCGCCGCGCCGCTGCTGTTGCTGCCGTCGATCCAGGTGAACATCCGCGCCGGCAAGTTTCCGCCCGCGGAAGTCGATGGCGTTCATTACCTGAAGGTGCCGATCAAGCTCGGAGCGTGAGGCGGCTTCAGTCCCGCACTTTCACATAGGAGCCGGGCGCGTCTTCGATCGGCTCGAACGCGCCGCCACCGATGGCGCGCGCGGGTACCATCTCGGCGTCGCGCTGCCTGATCCAGTCGAGCCAGTCCGGCCACCACGAGCCCGGATGCTCGGTCGCCGTGGCCATCCATTTATCGACGTCGTCGCCCCCTGGGGCGTCACCCGTCCAGTACTGGTATTTGACCTTGGGCCCGGGCGGGTTGATGACGCCGGCGATGTGCCCCGAGCCGGCCAGCACGTAACGCACCGGGCCGCCGAAGAACTGCGAGCCGTACAGCACGGATCTGGCCGGCGCGATGTGGTCCTCGCGGGTGGCCAGATTGTAGATCGGCACCGTCACGTCGCTCAGCTTCAGGTGTGTGCCGGCCACTTCCATTTCGCCCTTGGTGAGCCGGTTGTTCTGGTAGCAGTTGCGCAGATAGAAGGAATGATTGGCCGCCGGCATGCGCGTGGCGTCCGAATTCCAGAACAGCAGATCGAACGGGTAGGGTTTCTTGCCCTTGAGGTAGTTGTTGACCACGTAGGGCCAAACGAGGTCGTTCGAGCGCAGCATGTTGAACGTCGTCGCCATGCGCGAGGCCTCGAGATACCCCATTTCCTTCATCTGCAGTTCGAGCTGCTGGATGCGATCCTCGTCGGCGAAGATCTTGAGATCGCCGGCGAAGGTGAAATCGACCTGCGCCGCGAACATGGTGGCGGAGACGACGCGAGCCTGCTTCTGCGACGCGAGCCACGCCAGGGTCACGGCGAGCAGGGTGCCGCCGACGCAATATCCTATCGTATGGACCTTGCTCTCGCCGGTGAGCTTCTCGATCACATCCATGGCCTCGAGCGGGCCTTCCTTCATGTACTGCTCGAAACCCTTCTGCGCGAGATGCGCGTCCGGATTGACCCAGGAAATCACGAATACGGTGAAGCCCTGATCGACGCACCACTTGATGAAGGATTTTTCCGGATTGAGATCGAGAATGTAGAACTTATTGATCCACGGCGGCACGATCAGCAGCGGGACCTTGAGGACCTCGGGCGTCGTTGCCTCGTACTGGATGAGCTGCATCAGCTCGTTCTGATAAATTACCTTTCCAGGCGTCAGCGCGAGATTGCGGCCGACCTCGAAATTGGACGGGTCGGTCTGGCGGATCTTGAGGTTGCCGCGCCCGGCAACGATATCCTCGCTCAGCATCTGAAAGCCGTTGGCGAGATTCTCGGCGTTCGTGGTCAGGGTCTCGCGGATCAGCTCAGGATTGGTCAGCACGAAATTGGACGGCGACACCGCATTGGCGAACTGCCTGACATAGAACTCGGCCTTGCGCCGCGTGTGCTCGTCGATTCCTTCGGCGTCGCTGACCAGCTTCTCGCTCCAGTGCACCGTGAGCAGATAGAGCTGCCTGAGGAAATCGTAGAACTGGTTCTGCGACCATTCCGGGTCGGCGAAGCGCTTGTCCTTAGGATCGGCCGCGACAACCGGCTTGAACTCGTCACCGGACAGGCGATGCATCGCGCTCGCCCACAAATCGAGATAGG
The DNA here is from genome assembly GCA_017849615.1 of Pseudolabrys sp. Taxonomy (GTDB): domain Bacteria; phylum Pseudomonadota; class Alphaproteobacteria; order Rhizobiales; family Xanthobacteraceae; genus Pseudolabrys. The sequence goes on from JAFIGS010000004.1 coordinate 130,750, forward strand.
ACCGGCCGATGTTCTGCTGCAGCTGCAACACACGCTCAGGGTCTGACAGCCAGTATTCGAGAACCTTGGCGACGGTCTTGACGATATCGGCAATGTCGGCGGCGAATGAGTCTTCGACTTTGCCTTCCTCGCGCGGCTTCATGTAAGCGGCGAGGGCCTTGCCGCCTTGCTCGATGGCGCGGGCCAGGTTGCGCGAGAACGCCTCGACATCGACGGAGCCGAATGGGGCCTGCTCCGCAGAGCCCTTGCCGCCGGAATTCTGGGCAGGCGGTTTGGTCGCCGCGCTTGACTTGAGCGCAACGATGTTGCCGGCCTCCCGATCGGAGGCGGCTCTCGTGCCGGAACTGGACGTTTCCATCGTCATTCTACAATCGTCCCCGGGGCTCTCTTGGACCGGGCGCGCAAGGCATCGCAAGGCGCTATATTAGGCAATCACGCCATCCCGCCGAATGTTCGGCGCCCTCCGAAACACCTTGCTGCCGCCATATTAGCCGGTTAGCCGGCTTATGCTATAATTCATTGAGTCTGCGTCACTTTTTTAGCAGTTGGCGATTTTGCGATGCAGCGACGGCCGAGGTTTTGGATGACCCATTTTCTGCGGATGTTGCCCCGCTCGAAAGCGCCGCTGGTGGCGATGATCGCGCTGTCGGCTCAGGTCGCATTGTCGGGCTGCGCGGCCGGCGGGGGCGGGGTGGGCGATCAACTGCCGCAGTCGATGGGTGGCTTGCCGCAGGGTGCGCCGGCGCGACCCGACAAGCCTCGCGCCTTTCCTGGGGTGTACGACACCCCGGCGCCGCGCAGCACCAAGCCGCTCGACGATAGCGATCAGCTTTGGCTGCAGCGGGAGTTGCAAGGGGTGCGCGACCGGCAAGAGCAGGTAACGGCCGACCCCGATGCGCCGCCGCCCGAGGCGCAAAAGCCCGGCAAAAAGAACGCAAACAGCCCGAAATCCGGGCAGGCCACTGGCGCAAAGACGAACCCGTGATAAAAGCCAGCCGGGGTTTCCAAGGCCAGCCGGAGAGGGTGGTTCAGGGTCCAGCCAAGGTCTGAGAACGATGGAAGAATTCTACCGCATCCGCCGCCTGCCACCGTACGTGTTCGAAGAGGTGAACCGCGCCAAGGCCAAGGCCCGCAACGCCGGCGCAGACATCATCGACCTCGGGATGGGCAATCCGGATCTGCCGGCGCCGCAGCACGTCCTCGACAAGCTGAAAGAGACGCTGGGCAAGCCGCGCACCGACCGCTATTCCGCCTCGCGCGGTATCCCCGGGCTCCGCAAGGCCCAGGCCGCCTATTACGAGCGCCGCTTCGGCGTGAAGCTCAATCCCGATACCCAGGTGGTCGCCACGTTGGGCTCCAAGGAAGGCTTCGCCAACATGGCGCAGGCCATCACCGCGCCCGGCGACGTCATTATCGTTCCCGACCCGAGCTATCCGATCCACGCCTTCGGCTTCCTGATGGCGGGCGGCGTCATCCGCTCGGTCTCGTCGGACCCGACGCCGGATTTCTTCAACCAGGTCGAACGCGCCATCCGCCATTCGATTCCGAAGCCGATCGCCATCGTCGTCTGCTATCCGTCGAACCCGACCGCCTTCGTCGCCAGCCTCGATTTCTACAAGGACCTCGTCGCCTTCGCGAAGAAGCACGAGATATTCGTGCTGTCGGATCTGGCCTATGCCGAAGTTTTCTTCGACAACGATCCGCCGCCGTCGGTGCTGCAGGTGCCCGGCGCGATCGACGTCGCCGTCGAGTTCACCTCGATGTCGAAGACGTTCTCGATGGCCGGCTGGCGCATGGGCTTTGCCGTCGGCAATGACCGCCTGATCGCGGCGCTCGGCCGCGTGAAGTCCTATCTCGATTACGGCGCCTTCACGCCGATCCAGGTCGCGGCGGCGGCCGCGCTCAACGGCCCGGACGAATGCGTGCGCGAGATGCGCGCGATCTACACCAAGCGCCGCGACGTGATGATCGACAGCTTCTCGCGCGCCGGCTGGGATGTGCCGCCGCCGTCGGCGTCGATGTTCGCCTGGTCGCCGATTCCCGAACCGTTCCGCGACATGGGTTCGGTCGAGTTCGCCAAGCTGCTGGTCGAGAAGGCCGAGGTGGCGGTGTCGCCCGGCACCGGATTCGGCGAGCGCGGCGAAGGCTTCGTGCGCATTGCGCTCGTGGAGAACGAGCAGCGCATCCGGCAGGCCGCGCGCAACATCAAGAAGTTTCTCGAGACGGCGCCGACGCAGCTACACAACGTCGTCCCGTTGACGAACCGGCGCTGATCCTATGAGCGAAACGTTGAGAGTAGGGGTCGCCGGCCTCGGCACCGTCGGCGCAGCTTTGATTGCCCAGATCGGCAAGCAGCGCGAGGTTCTCGCCGCGCGTTGCGGCCGCCGCATCGAGGTGGTCGCGGTATCGGCGCGATCGCGCGGCAAGAACCGCGGCGTCGACCTCAAGAAGATGAAGTGGTTCTCGGACCCGGTGGAGCTTGCCGGCTACGACGGCATCGACGTGTTCGTCGAGCTGATGGGCGGATCGGGCGATCCGGCCAAGACCGCGGTCGAGTTCGCGCTCGCGTCCGGCAAGTCGGTGGTGACGGCGAACAAGGCGCTGCTCGCCAAGCACGGCTTCAAGATGGCGCAGCTCGCCGAGAAGGCGGGCGTCGCGCTCAATTACGAAGCCGCCGTCGGCGCCGCGATTCCGGTGATCAAGACATTGCGCGAGGGTCTCGCCGGCAACGCCATCAACCGCATCTACGGCATCCTCAACGGCACCTGCAATTACATCCTGACGCGGATGGAGCAGGAGGGCCTGTCCTATGCCGATTGCCTCGCCGACGCGCAGCGCCTCGGCTACGCCGAGGCCGATCCGACCTTCGACGTCGAAGGTTACGACACTGCGCAGAAGCTGGCGCTGCTGGCGAGCCTCGCCTTCGGCACCAAGGTCGACGAGAACGCGATCTACGTCGAGGGCATTTCCTCGATCGCGCCGGCCGATCTCGCCGCCGCCGACGAACTCGGCTATCGGATCAAGCTGCTTGGCGTCGCGGTGCGAACGCCGAAAGGCATCGAGCAGCGCGTGCACCCGACCATGGTGCGCAAGGATTCGTCCATCGCGCAGGTGATGGGCGTGACCAACGCCGTCACCATCGACGCCGAGGGCATCAATCCGATCACGCTGGTCGGCCCGGGTGCCGGTGGCGCGGCGACCGCATCCGCCGTGCTCTCGGATATCGCCGACGTGGCGCGCGGCCTCAAGACGCCGCCGTTCGGCCGCCCGACGGCCAGGCTGACCGCCGTGCAGAAAGCGCCGATGCAGCGTCACGAGGGCGGCTACTACATCCGCCTCGAGGCGCGCGACAAGCCCGGCACCGCCGCGACCATCGCCACGCGGCTCGCCGAGCAGGACATCTCGCTGGAATCGATCGTGCAGCGTCATCCCGAAGGCGAGACGGCCAAGTCGAAAGTCGGCTCGGTGCCGGTCATTCTCATCACCTACGCCACGTCCGAAGATGCGGTGCGCAAGGCGCTCGCCGCGGTCGGCCGCGACAAGGTCATATCCGGACGGCCGCAGGTCATCCGCATCGAAAAGAATTAGTCAGTTACGAGGGACCATCCGATGGCTTCAATCACCATTCAGCCCGAACTGCTCCTGGAGCGCATCCTGACGCTGGAGATCGTGCGCGTGACCGAGCGTGCGGCGGTGTCGGCTGCGCGGCTGCGTGGACGCGGGCTGGACAAGGCCTCCGATCAGGCCGCGGTGGACGCCATGCGGCGCGAGCTCAACAAGCTGCCGATCGACGGCACCGTGGTGATCGGCGAGGGCGAGATCGACGAGGCGCCGATGCTCTTCATCGGCGAGAAGGTCGGCAACAAGAACGGCCCGAAGGTCGACATCGCCGTCGATCCGCTCGAAGGCACGGTGCTGTGCGCCAAGAACATGCCGGGCTCGATCGCCACCATCGCCATGGCCGAGGGCGGCACTTTGCTGCACGCGCCGGACTGCTACATGGACAAGATCGCCATCGGTCCGGGCTATCCGAAGGGCACCGTCGATCTCGACGCGCCGGTGGAGGAGAACATCATCAACCTCGCCAAGGCCAAGGGCGTGAAGCCCTCCGAGATCACGGCGATCCTGCTGGACCGTCCGCGTCATGCCGACAAGATCGCGGCGATCCGCAAGATCGGCGCCGCGGTGTCGCTGATCTCGGACGGCGACGTCGCCGGCGTCATTCACTGCGCCGAGGCCAAGACCGGCATCGACATCTATCTCGGCTCGGGCGGCGCGCCGGAAGGCGTGCTGTCGGCGGCGGCTTTGCGCTGCATCGGCGGCCAGATGCAGACGCGTCTCGTGATCGACACCGAGGCGCTGGCCGAGCGCATCAAGAAGATGGGCATCAAGGACGCCAAGAAGAAGTACGAGATCGAGGACATGGTGAAGGGCGACTGCCTGTTCGCCGCCACCGGCGTCACCACCGGCGCCATGCTCAAGGGCGTTACCTTCGGCAAGGACGTGATCGAGACCGAGACGGTGGTCATGCGCTCCACCACCGGCACCGTCCGCCGCGTCATCGGCGAGCACCGCCAGCTCGAGAAGTTTCATCTCTGATTGAAAAGCCAAGCTGGGCGCTGTCATTCCGGGGCGCGACCGTAAGGTCGCGAGCCCGGAATCCATAACCCCAGCGCTGCGGTGTATGGATTCCGGGCCCGCCACTCGGTGGCGTCCCGGAATGACCTCGCAGGCTATTCACAGCCCTTGCCGCACCGCCGTGCGGCGGCCCGCCAAACACCCTATATTCCCGGCATGGCCCTGCCTGCCGCCGCCTATGACGATCGCGAGCGCTATTTCCTCGGCGTGGAGAAATCCGCGACCGGACGGGCATGGCGCGACCGTCTCGACGACCGCGGTCTGGCGCGGGCCACCATGATCACCCAGCGGCTGGGTACGCCCGAGCTTCTGGCGCGGGTGCTTGCGGGACGGGGCGTCGAAGTCGATGAGGTGGAGGCCTACCTCGATCCGACCGTGAAGAACCTGATGCCGGATCCGTCCGTTCTGACCGGCATGGACGCCGCCGCGGCGCGGCTTTCCGACGCCATCCAGCGCAATGAGAAGGTGGCGATCTTCGGCGATTACGACGTCGATGGCGCGACCTCGTCGGCGCTGTTGGCGCGCTATCTGCGCCAGTGCGGGCTCGATCCGATCGTCCATATCCCCGACCGCATCTTTGAGGGCTACGGCCCGAATTCCGACGCCATACGCTCCTTTGCCGAGCGCGGCGCGACTTTGCTGGTCACCGTCGATTGCGGCACCACCAGCCATGTCGTGCTGACGGAGGCCGCGGCGCTCGGCCTCGAAAGCATCGTGCTCGATCATCACCTGGCCGACGAGGTTCTGCCGCCGGCCGTGGCGGTGGTGAATGCCAATCGCGCCGACGACATTTCGGGGCTCGGTTATCTTGCCGCTTGCGGCATTGTGTTCATGACTCTCGTCGCGCTGACGCGCGAACTGCGCCGCCGCGGCTATTTCGATGCGCGGCCGGCGCCGGACCTGTTGTCGATGCTCGATCTGGTGGCGCTCGGCACCGTGGCCGATGTCGTGCCGCTCAAGGGGCTGAACCGGGCTTTCGTCGCCAAAGGGCTCATCGCCATGCGCCGGCGCGAGCAGGTGGGCCTGACCGCGCTGATGGACGCGGCGCGGCTGAACGGGCCGCCGGAGGCGTTTCATCTCGGCTTTCTGCTCGGCCCGCGCATCAATGCCGGCGGCCGTATCGGCCGCGCCGATCTCGGCGCGCGGCTGATGCTGGAGGACGACGCGACGGAAGCCGCGCGCATTGCCGTCGAGCTCGACCGGCTCAATCACGAGCGCCGCGCCATCGAAGTGGCGGCGGTGGAGCAGGCCGAGGCGGAGGCCTTGGCCGCCCTCGGGCTGGAAGAGAAGGGCGCCGTCGTCGTCACCGCGCAGGCCGGGTGGCATCCGGGCGTCGTCGGCCTCGTCGCGGCGCGGCTGAAGGAGCGTTTTGGCCGGCCGGCTTTCGCCATCTCGCTGGAGCCGGGCGGTACCGGCACCGGCTCGGGCCGCTCGATCGCCGGCGTCGATCTCGGCCGCGCCGTGCGCGAGGCCGTGCATCACGGGTTGCTGGTGAAGGGTGGCGGCCACGCCATGGCGGCGGGCATTACCGTGCGCAAGGACGGCCTCGGGCCGTTCCGGGCCTTCATGGAAGAGACGCTATCGGCCTCGGTCGAAGCGGCACGGCGCGAGACGGCGCTGAAGATCGACGGCGCCGTCAGTGCCGGCGCTGTTAATCCGGAGTTGTGCGCCATGCTTTCCAAAGCGGGGCCCTACGGCGCCGGCAATCCCGAGCCGGTTTTGGTGCTGCCGTCGCATCAGTTGGCCTATGTCGACAAGGTCGGCGACAACCATATCCGCGCCCGTTTCAGGTCGGGCGACGGCCAGTTCGTGAACGCAATCTGCTTCCGCTGCGTCGGCACGCCGCTCGGACAGGCGCTTCTCGACAGCCGCGGCCGCGCGATGCATGTGGCCGGCTATCTCAGCGTCGATCGCTGGCAGGGCGTCGAGCGCGTGCAACTGCGGATCGTGGATGTGGCGCTAGCCTGACTTCCGCACCTGCTTGTATCGATCCAGCGCCGCCTTGCGCGCTTCCTCGTGGGAAACAATCGGCTCGGGATAGGTCTTCCCGAGAACGACGCCCGCCGCGGCCAGCGTTTCCTTATCCGCCTTCCACGGCGCGTGGATGAATTTGTCCGGCAACTTCGCCAGTTCCGGGCACCAGCGCCGCACATAATCGCCGCTGGCGTCGAAGCGCTCGCCCTGCGTCATCGGATTGAAAATGCGGAAGTAGGGCGAGGCATCCGCGCCGGAGCCGGCCACCCATTGCCAGTTGAAGGCGTTGTTGGCGAGATCGGCATCGACCAATGTGTCCCAGAACCAGGCTTCGCCTTTCCGCCAGTCGAGCCGCAGATGCTTGATCATGAAGCTCGCCGTGATCATGCGCACGCGGTTGTGCATGAAGCCGGTGTGCCAGAGCTCGCGCATACCGGCATCGACCATCGGATAACCGGTCATCCCGCGCTGCCAGGCGCTGAGGTCTTTCTTGCTGGTGCGCCACGGATAGGCGTCGAACGCCGGACGCCAGTTGTCGTCCGGCAGGTTCGGGAAGTGATAGAGCAGGTGATGCGAGAACTCGCGCCAGCCGAGTTCGCTCATGAATTTGGCCGCGCCCGAGCGCGCCGCCTGACCGTCGAAATCGTGGCTGAGGCGAGCGTAAATTTGCCGGGGCGAGATCTCGCCCCAGTGCAGGTGCGGCGACATGCGCGATGTGCTTTCGCGCGCCGGACGGTCGCGGCCTTCGTCGTAATCGGCGACGTCTTCGTCGAGGAATTGCTTGAAGCGATCGAGCGCGCCCGCTTCGCCGGGGGTCCAGACGTCGCTGAAGCCTTTCGCCCAATTGGGCTGCGTCGGCAGCAGGCGCCAGTCGTCGAGTTTGTCGCTCGACGCGAGATGCTTCGTGTCCAACTTTTTCGGCTTGGGAGCAGGCGCCGCCGTTCCGCGGGCGCGCGCCGTGCGCCAGTAGGGCGTGTACACCTTGTAAGGCTCGCCGCTGCCGGACGTGATCTCCCAGGGCTCGTTGAGCAGCGCTGCGTTGAAGGTCTCGACCTCGATGCCGTCGCGCTTGAGCGCATTCTTGATCCCCGTATCGCGCTTGACCGAATGACCGTCGTAGCAGCGATTCCAAACGACGCCAGTCGCCTCGGCTTCCTTGACGAGTTTCGGGATCAGGCTCCTGGGATCGCCGCGGTAGAAAGACAGCGCGCCGAGTTCGCGATGCAGCGCCGACAGGCTGTGATGCAGCCACCACAGGCTCGCCGCGCCCGGCGCCCAGCTCTTGTCGCTGTCATCGAGAATGAAAATCGGAACGACGCGGCCACGCTTGGCCGCGGCCGCGAGGGCCGGATTGTCGCGCAGCCGCAGATCCTGGCGAAACCAGACAAGGGTCATCATTGGCCGGTTATACGATCGCGACCGGCCGTCGGATCAAGCTGCGAGGCGAATTAGTGATTGAGGAGCGCGGCGCGGTTGGCGGCAGGGATAATGCGGCGCGAGGGTTTGCGCTCGACAACGATGGTGCGCGGCGCGGCGGCAGAACCGGTGAACACCACCGACTTGTTCGGCTCCTTGCGGGGCGGGGCCATTTTCTGGATTTCGGCGCGCACGTGATCGACGGATAGCCCCATTAGCGCGGCGGCGAATTCGGCCTGTTGGTCGAGATCCTCGATGAAGCCGCGGGCAGCCTCAATGGCCTCGGCCAAGGTCGGCTTCTCTTCGCGCACCCGGCGCTTGCCGTACTTGGTGTTCCAGGTGTCGCTGTTGTTTTTGCTCATCTTTTGCCCCGGGCGCTCGGAATCGGCGGCACTATGGCGCATCTTGTGCGATGCAGCAAATCAAAGCTGCCCCACCACAAATGGGGGGCAGAGCTGATCGTTCCAGCGGTCGCGACGAAAAATAGTCGCACGGCAATCCCTCATACGCGCGCTTACCGTGCGCCGGTAGCTTGATACCAAGTTGGTGAAACATGGCCGACGGCAATTGCTTGTCGAACGTGGGAAGCCAACAATCCCGTGTCACGCGCTCAGGCAAGTCAGGAGACCGTCCCCAATGATCGAAGAATTCAAAAAATTCGCGCTACGCGGCAACGTCGTCGATCTCGCCGTCGGCGTCATCATCGGCGCGGCGTTCGGATCGATCGTGTCGTCGCTGGTTTCGGACATCATAAACCCGATCATCGGCGCTATCACCGGCGGGCTCGACTTCTCCAACTACTATTTCCCGCTGTCGTCGAAGGTGCAGACCGGTCTGGCTTACGTCGACGCCAAAAAGCAGGGCGCGGTGCTCGGTTGGGGCGCTTTCCTTACCGTGACCATCAACTTCCTGATCGTCGCCTGGGTGCTGTTCATCGCCATTCGCGGCATCAACCGGCTCAAGACCAATGAGCCGCCGCCGCCGGCGGCGCCGACCGAAGAGGTCAAGCTGCTCGCCGAGATCCGTGACGCAATAAAGGCCAAATAAATTCAGGGCCGGTTCAGGTTCGCGGCCACAAGTTTGGTGTCATCCGGATGTGCCGGACAAAGGGAGAGACCTATGAAGCGTTTGATGTTGGCTGCGCTGATCACGGCTTTCGCCGCGGGCGGCGCGATGGCGCAGAGCTGCGAGACTAAAGCCGTCGGCAAGGACGGCAAGCCGCTCGCGGGCGCCGCGAAAACCAGTTTCGTCACCAAGTGCAAGACGGACACCTGCACGCCGAAGGCGGTAAGCAAGGAAGGCAAGCCGCTCGCCGGCGCGGCCAAGGATGCCTTCATGAAGAAGTGCCTGGCAGATTCGTAAGACTCCGAGTCATTCCGGGACGCGCGTGAAAACGCGCGGACCCGGAATCCAGACGCCGCAGCTCAGGGGATATGGATTCCGGGTTCGCGGCCTTTCGGCCGCGCCCCGGAATGATGGTGCTTAGGTCTACCGCCGCAGCATGCCGCCGAGCGTGCCGCGTATGATGGCGCGGCCGATCGTCGAGCCGGTGCGGCCGCCGAGCGACTTGCCGACATCCGCCGCGATCTGCCCGGCGACGCGATTGGTCACCGTGCGGGTGACTTCGCGGGCGATGGTTTGCGTCGTGGTCAGGCGCTGGCCGCGCACCCGGTTGGTGCCGAACAGACCGCCGAGAAATCCGCCAATGCCGCCCAATATGCCGCCCGCCGGCGCGCCGGTCGCGTCCGGCTGACCATTGCCGGCGGCTTCCGCCTTGGCGCGGGCCTGCAGGATTTCGTAGGCGGATTCCGAATCCACCGCCTGATCGTATTTGCCCTTGCACGGGCTGCTCTGGATGATGGCCTTGCGCTCCTCCGGCGTAATGACGCCGAGCCGCGCCGACGGCGGGCGGATCAGTGCGCGATCGACCAGCGCCGGCACGCCATTGCCTTCGAGGAACGAAACCAAAGCCTCGCCCTTGCCGAGTTCGGTAATGACCTGCGCCGTGTTCAGCTTGGGATTGGGCCGGAAGGTCTCGGCCGCGGCTTTGACGGCTTTCTGGTCGCGCGGCGTGAAGGCGCGCAGGGCGTGCTGCACGCGATTGCCCATCTGGGCCAGCACCTTGTCCGGCACGTCAAGCGGGTTCTGCGTGACGAAGTAGACGCCGACACCCTTGGAGCGGATCAGCCGCACGACCTGCTCGATCTTGTCGAGCAGCGCCTTCGGCGCGTCGGTGAACAGAAGATGTGCCTCGTCGAAGAAGAACACCAGCTTCGGCTTGTCGGGATCGCCGACCTCGGGCAACTCCTCGAACAATTCGGACAGCAGCCACAGCAGGAAGGTGGCGTAGAGCCGCGGGCTCTCCATCAGCTTGTCGGCGGCGAGGATGTTGACGTAGCCGCGGCCGTCGCGGTCGGTCTTCATGAAATCGGTAAGCCTGAGCGCCGGCTCCGAGAAGAACTTGGTGCCGCCCTGGTTCTCGAGCACGAGCAACTGACGCTGGATGGTGCCGATGGTGGCCTTGGACACATTGCCGTAGGCGGTCGTCAGTTCGGCGGCACGCTCGGCGACATGCGAGAGGATGGCGCGCAGATCCTTGAGATCGAGCAGCAGTAATCCCTGTTCGTCGGCGACGCGGAAGGCAATGTTGAGCACGCCTTCCTGCGTGTCGTTGAGATCGAGCAAGCGGGCGAGCAGCAGGGGGCCCATTTCCGAAATGGTGGCGCGCACCGGGTGACCCTGCTCGCCGAACAGGTCCCAGAACATCACCGGAAACTGGTCGGGCTGGTAATCGAAGCCCATGCTCTTGGCGCGGGAGACGAAGGCCTCCTTGGCCTCGCCGGGTTCGGCGATGCCGGACAGGTCGCCCTTGATGTCGGCGGCGAAGACCGGCACGCCGATGGCGGAAAAGCCTTCGGCCAGCACCTGAAGGGTTACGGTCTTGCCGGTGCCGGTGGCTCCAGTCACGAGGCCATGCCGGTTCGCGAGTTTCAGCGTCAGGTATTGGGGAAGTTCGCCCTTGCCGACAAAAATCTTGCCGTCCTGATCGATCGCTGACATCGCCTTCGACTCCGCTGCGTTGCGCTATCCGCCACTATTGGCAATGGCGGGGTTCCGTCAACTGGGGCGCCGGGCGGGGGGCGCGTCAGCGCTTGCGCGGCTTGCGGCAGAACACGTCATAGACCGCGCCGACGATGATGCGCGCGTCCTCGCTGGCCAGGCTGTAGTAGATGGTCTTGCCGTCGCGCCGCGTCGTCACCAGACCGTCGCCGCGCAGCCGGGCAAGCTGCTGCGACACGGTCGGCTGACGCAGCGCCAGGATGTGCTCGAGTTCGCTCACCGACTTCTCGCCTTCGGCGAGGATGCACAGGATCATCAGCCGGCTTTCGTGCGCCAGTGCCTTGAGGAATTCGGCCGCACGCTTGGCGTTGCCCGCCATGCGCTCGATGTCCTGGGGACGTCCGGTCGCGTCGAGCTGCAATTCCATCGACATATCCAGTGCGGGCGCCGCCGTCGGTTGGCGGTCATTTATAAAAGGATGCCGCGGGCGAGGCTACCTTTGTTATTTCGCATGAGCTGGTGTCAGTTCACGTTCCGTTGCTCGCCGCTCGTTCCGGCACCGTCGAGCTTCTTTAAAAGCATTCCAAGAAGGCCCCAGAAGTGGTCCTCGCCGGGATAGCCGCGGATGCGTCCGATTTCCCGCCCGCCATCGACCAGCACGAAGATCGGCGTGAACCGCTCGGTCTCGATGAAAGCGATGTCCTGAGGCAGCGGCTTACCGCTCTCGACGCGTCGCAGCGGCGCGCGCCGGCCTTCGTCGGTCTTGGCGTATAGAGGTCCGATCTCCGCGTTGAAGCGGGCGCACCACATGCAGCCGGCATCCTCGAACATCACCAGCTCGGCCGCGCGGGGCGCCGCAGCCGGCGCGGCGGCGAGCAACGCGGCAAGCAGCAATGATTTGGCGAGGGCGATGAAACGGATCAAGTCAGGCTCATATTTCGGTGGCCGCTGAAACCGTGGATAAGCAGGCTCGGCCGGCTGTGCAATCCTTATATCACTGAAGACGAATGTGTCGAAGCCGGGTGCGCTCCGATGAGTCTGGACGTGACGGCGGGCGGCGCTTTTTGTCGCGGCGCTTTTGTCGCGGGGCTGTTGTCTTTGGCTTCGCCCCGTGTCCTGCCGTTTGTGCCGGCCTGTCTGGCCTATGTAGGCGGCGTTTCGGCCGGCGAGTTGCGCGATGGCGAAAGCGACCGCGTCCGTCGCCGCCGCCTCGGTGATCGGTCAGGCGGTCAGCGTCCATCTGGCCCGCAGCGGAAAGCGCGGGAGACGTTTCCGGCCCTGGGGACAATTGGCTGACGCGCGCCGCGTTCTGGTATCGCCGGACTGCCTCCGCTATGGTCGGCGCGTTTGAAAGTCGAGGGCCTGAATGATGAAGTTGCCTGCCGTGATGCGCTCCGCCGCACCTGCCATGATGTCCAGCCTGCTTTCCGGTTTTCTTGCCGCCGCGCTGGCGCCCGCGTTGCTCATCATGCCCGGTTCGGCGCCCGCCGCGGCGCAGGAAGAAAAGGTGCTGAACGTGTTCAACTGGAGCGACTATGTCGCGCCGGACACGATCGCCAATTTCGAAAAAGAGACCGGAATCAAGGTCAATTACGACGTCTACGATTCCAACGACATCCTTGAGACCAAGATCTCGGTCGGCAAGTCGGGCTATGACGTGGTGTTTCCCTCGGCGTCGCCGTTTTTCGCGCGCCAGGTCAAGGCCGGGCTGTACCAGAAACTTGACCTGACGAAGATTCCCAACGCCAAGGGCGTCGACCCCAAGGTGCTGGAGCGTCTCGCCGGCGCCGATCCCGGCAATGCATACGGCCTGCCTTACATGATGGCCGGCACCGGCGTCGGCTACATCAAGAGCAGGGTCGACAAGCTGTTGCCGAATGCGCCGATCGGCAGCTTCGCCATGCTGTTCGATCCGAAGACGGTGGCCGCGCTCAAGGGCTGCGGCGTCACGGTGCTCGATGCGCCGGAGGAAGTGCTGCCGGCGGCGATGGCCTACACCGGCAAGAGCCCGGTCAGCGTGACGAACGACGACCTCGAGGCCGCGGGCAAGACCGTGCTCGCGGCGCGACCGTCGTATCGCTACATCCACTCGTTGAGCTACATCAACGATCTCGCCAACGGCGCCGTTTGCGTGGCGCAGGGCTACGCCGGCGATCTGTTCCAGGCCCGCAAGCGCGCGCAGGAGGCCAAGAACGGCATCGAGATCGGCATCTTCCTGCCGAAGGAGGGCGCCGCCTTCAATATCGACGTGATGGCGATCCCGAAGGATGCGCCGCATCCCGACAACGCGTACAAGTTTATCAATTACCTGCTGTCGCCGAAGGTGGTCGCCGACATCACCGCGGCGGTCGGTTACGCCAATGCGGTGCCGGCCTCGCTCGAGCATGTGCCCGCGGAGATCAGGAACGATCCCGTGGTGTTTCCGCCGCAGGACGCCAAACTCTACACGCCGGTTCTGGCGACGCCCGCTTACGAGCGGGCGCGCAACCGGCTGTGGACCCGCATCAAAGCCGGGAAATGATGGCAAACGGCGGGGCGGGCGAGACGCCCGTTATCAGGATCGAGGGCGTCGCCAAGTCGTTCGGCGGCGTGCCGGCGGTGGCCGGCGTCAGCCTCGACATCGCGCGCGGCGAGTTCTTCTGTCTGGTTGGCGCCTCCGGCTCCGGCAAGACGACATTGCTGCGCCTGGTCGCCGGCTTCGAGACGCCGGACCAGGGCCGCGTTCTCATCGACGGCGAGGACATGAGCAGCCGGCCGCCTTATGCGCGGCCGGTCAACATGATGTTCCAGTCCTATGCGCTGTTTCCGCATCTGACGGTGGCGGAAAACGTCGCGTTCGGCCTCGAGGAGGAGCGGCGGCCGCGGTCCGAAATCCGCGAGCGCGTTTTTGCGGCGCTCGCCATGTTCGACATGGGTGCGTTCGGCGCCCGCAAACCGCACCAATTGTCCGGCGGGCAGCGCCAGCGCGTCGCGCTCGCTCGCGCGCTGGTGAAGAATCCGAAGATCCTGCTGCTCGACGAGCCATTGGGCGCGCTCGACAAGAAGCTGCGCGAGCGCGCGCAGCTCGAGCTGGTGGCCTTGCGGGAGCGCGTCGGCATCACCTTTGTCATGGTGACGCACGATCAGGAGGAGGCCATGAGCATGGCGAGCCGTATCGCGCTGATGCGCGACGGCGCGCTATGCCAGGTCGGCACGCCGCGCGAGCTTTATGACGCGCCGCAGTCGCGCTTCGCCGCCGATTTCTTCGGCGTCGCCAATCTGTTCGGTGGCCGGGTGACAGAGGCTGGTGCGGCCGTTGATTGCGCCGAGGCGCGCGCGACCCTGGCGGTGGCCGATGCCTGTACGCAAGGCGCGGACGTTACCGTCATGCTGAGGCCCGAACAGATCGCGCTGTCGAAACATGCCCCGGCCGCGCCGAATGTGCTGACCGGTACGCTCGGTAATGTCGTGTTTCTCGGCAATGCTTATGTCTGTCACGTCGTCCTGGACAGCGGCAAGGCGGTGCAGGCGCGGCTCTCGCCGGCGGACATGGCGAAGCTCGGTGCTCTCGCGACCGGCGATCGCGTTCACGTCTCATGGGAGCCATCCGCCGCGCGGGTGCTGACGTCATGAGCATGACTGGCGGCGCGGGCAGGGGACTGCGGCGCGTCATTCTCGGCGCGACGACGGCCTGGCTGCTCGCGTTCACGCTGCTGCCGATGCTGATCGTCGTCGCGGTTAGCCTGTCCGAGCCGCGGCTCGGCGCGCCGCCCTTCACGCCACTGTTCGAATGGGGCGCGGGCTTCTGGCCGATTTTCAACGGCCACATCACCAGCTACGTGACCATCGCGTCGGACTCGCTTTATGTCGCCGCCTTCGTGTCGTCGCTGCGCATCGCCGCGACCTCGGCCTTCATTACGCTGCTCATTGCCTATCCCATGGCCTATGCCATTGCGCGGGCAAGCGCGCGCGCCCGCTTTGCCCTCCTGATGCTGGTGATCCTGCCGTTCTGGACGTCGTTTCTGATCCGGACTTACGCCTGGACCGGGCTGCTCAACACCAATGGCCCGATCAATAATACGCTCATCAATCTCGGCGTCGTTTCGGAGCCGCTGACGCTGCTCCACACCGAGTTCGCCGTGCATCTTGGCATCGTCTATTCCTATCTGCCGTTCATGGTGTTGCCGATCTATGCGGTGCTGGAGCGCATGGACTGGTCGCTCATCGAAGCGGCGCAGGATCTCGGCTCGCGGCCGTACCGGGCGTTTGTCCGGGTGACCTTGCCGCTGTCGCTGCCGGGCGTGTTCGCCGGCTGGCTGCTGGTGTTCATCCCGGCGCTGGGGGAGTTCATTATTCCCGATCTGCTCGGCGGCCCGGATACGCTCATGCTTGGCCGCGTGCTGTGGACCGAATTTTTCAACAACCGCGACTGGCCGCTGGCATCGGCACTAGCCGTGGTGCTGCTGATGACTGTGCTGTTGTCGGCGTTGCTGCTGGTCAAGGCGCTGCAGCGCCGGGAGGCCGCGTAATGTCCGGCCGTCGCTCCGTCGCGCTGCTGTCCGCGCTTGCCTTCGGCTACGCATTTCTCTACCTGCCGATCGTCATTCTGATCGTCTATTCGTTCAACGACAGCCGGCTGGTGACGGTGTGGAGCCATGCCTCGCTGCGCTGGTATGCGGCTCTTCTTGAGAACCAGCAGATGCTGGACGCGGCGTGGCTGTCGCTGCGCATCGCCGCGGTGAGCGCCACGGTGTCCGTGGCCTTGGGCACGGGCGCGGCCTTCGCGCTGCAGCGACTCAAGCCGTTCTTCGCCCAGCGCGGTTACGAGGCGCTGGCGCTGATGCCGCTGATCGTGCCGGAAGTGCTGATCGGCTTGGCGATGCTGTTGTTGTTCGTGGTGCTGGGGGACACCATCGGCTGGCCGGAGCGCGGCGCCACCACGATTGCGCTGGCGCATGCCAGCTTCGGCATGGCCTACGCGACTGTCGTCATCCGGGCGCGGCTCACGCAACTCGACCCGGCGCTGGATGAGGCCGCCGCCATCCTTGGCGCCACGCCGTGGCGCACCTTCCGCCGCGTGACCTTGCCGCTGCTGGCGCCGGCTATTGCGGCCGGCTGGCTGCTGTCGTTTACGCTGTCGCTCGACGACGTGGTGGTGGCGAGCTTCGTCACCGGGCCGGGGGCCACGACCTTGCCGATCGTGGTCTTCTCCAGCGTGCGGCTCGGCGTTTCGCCGCAGATCAACGCGCTGGCGACGGTCATTGTGGTTCTGGTCGCGGTCCTGATCCTCACGGCGACGCTGATGACCCGGCCGGGTCAGCGGGATGGCCGCCGCGCCTGACGGCTCAGCCGAAGCGGAAAGCCAGCAGGTTATCGAACGAGCGCAGTTCGATCAGGACGCGGTGGACGAGATCGGCGTCCTTCGTTGCGATGGCGTTCGGGATCAGGCCAAGCCCGGCGCGGGCGCCATCGACGAGGCGGCGGAATTCCGGGCTACCGCGCACGCCGGGTTCGGCAATGCCGTCGCAGCGGTCGAGCGTCTTGAGATAATCGGCCGCGCGCGCCGACAGGCCGGTCGCGGTGTCGGGTTTGTCCCAATCGAGCTTGCGGTCGTTATAGACCATGATCGCATCGGCGATGCCGTTGGCATCGCGGATGCAGTCGGCCAGCACGACGACACCTGCGGATTTGCGCAGGTCGTAAAGATCGCGCCGCATGCCGTCGAGCGCGGTGCGGGCGGCGTCGGCGCGGCCGGACTGCAGCATCATGTCGGCGGCGACGAGGCCGGTCGAAATCTTGAGCAGGGTGGTCGTGTAGAGCGTGGCGTCCTTGAAGGCCGCGGGGCGTTTGCCGCCGAATTTCTGCGTCAGTTCGCTCCAGGCCTCCCGCAGGCGCTCGAGTTCAAGCGCGGCGAGGTCGGTGTTGCCGGTACGCAGATAGCCGTCCGCGACTCGGTTATGCGAAGCGGCGCGCGCCACATCGGTGTTGAAATCGGACAGGTCATCAGCCTTGGCGGCCGCCACGCCTACGATCAGGATCAGGGCGAGGATGGCGGGGCGCGAAAATGTGAAAATCATGCGTGTTCACTCGGAGGCGCGGTGCAGATATATAACAATCCGAATATTAGGGCGCGGACAATCCGTGTCATCGGCATCGCGAAGGTAGAGGCCATGTCAATATCGCGGCGTCATCTGCTGCTCGCCACGGCCGCTCTGTCGGCAGGCGCGATGGTCCCCGCGCGTGCGGCCGGGCCGATTCTGACCGACGATGGCCTCTACAAGCAGCCCTGGTTCCTCGAGAGCTTCCTCGAACTCGCGGAAGACCTCGACGAGGCGCAAAAGGCCGGCAAGCGGTTTGCCGTGATGTGGGAGCTCAAGGGCTGCCCTTATTGCAAGGAAACGCATTTCGTCAATTTCGCCCGCGACGACATCAGCAATTACATTAAAAGCAATTTTGTCGTTCTGCAGCTCAACATCATCGGCTCGCGCAAGGTCACGGATTTTGACGGGCAGGTGCTCTCCGAAAAGGAACTGGCGGCCAAATACGGCGTCCGTTTCACACCAACCTTCCAGTTTTTCGATGAGGATGCGTCGGCGCTGAAGACCCGCGAGCCGCAGAAGCGGGAAGTGGCGCGAGCGCCGGGCTATTTGCGACCGGAGGATTTTCTCGCCTTGTTTCGGTTCGTGCGCGAGAAGGCCTATCGGGAGAAGTCATTCCGCGATTACGTGAAAGCGCAGCCTAGCTGATCGGCGGGAGCCGTCTGCTCCGAAAATTCATGCTACAAGTCGCGCGGCCCGGAGTAATGGCGTTCGCTCGTCATGCTGCGTTGCAATATTACATTCTTCCTTATGAATGCGAATTGACGCCGCCGCCACCATGATTATGGTCCCTTTATGGGGAGCGGTTGAGCCGCTTCGGCAAATTCTCGGGAGGAGTCTCGATGCAACAGCTCTCTCGCCGCTCGGCATTGGCGCTTGGCGCCGCCGGCGCGGCGCTTTCCCTGATCGGCATTTCGAGCACGGCGCAAGCGACGCCGGAATCGGCCGCCGCCGATGTCGCCAAATTCGCCGGGGGCAAGACGCCGGTCGCCGGCAAGATTTCGATCGAGCTGCCCGAGATCGCCGAGAACGGCAACACCGTGCCGCTGACCATTTCGGTCGATGCGCCGATGACCGATGACGATTACGTTACCGACGTTCTCGTGCTCGCCGACGGCAATCCTAATCCGGGCGTCGCCACTTTCCATTTTACGCCGCTGTCGGGCAAAGCCGAAGCCTCCACCCGTATCCGCCTTGCCGCCACACAGAACATCGTGGTGACCGCCAAGACCAGCAAGGGCGCGGTCTACACCGCCTCGAAACTGGTCAAGGTCACCATCGGCGGCTGCGGCGGCTGAGACAACACAGAGTTCGAGGAGGATCGCATGGCAGACGCACCGAAGATCAGAGTGCCGAAGACGGCCAAGAAAGGCGAAATTGTCGAGATCAAGACCCTGATGCCGCACATCATGGAGTCGGGTCAGCGCAAGGACAAGGATGGCAAGACCATCCCGCGCAAGATCATCAACAAATTCGTCGCCGAGTTTAACGGCAAGCCGCTGTTCTCGGCCGATATGGATCCGGCCATCGCCGCCAATCCGTATCTGCAGTTCAGCGCGAAGGTGAACGAGAGCGGCACATTCAAGTTCACCTGGACCGACGACGACGGCACGGTGACGACGTCGGAACAGAAGATCGAAGTCGCCTGACAACCGCCGCCGGAAGGCAACACCGAGCGCGGATTGAACGTCAAGCTGGAGGAGCAAGGATGCGGGCAGGGATATGGACGGCCGGGGCGGTCGCCATCGTGGTTTTGGCGACCGGCGTGATGACGCTGGCGCCCGCCAATTCGCAAGCCAAAAAAGAAGCGCCGCTGGTGACCGACGGCGATGCCGCGGCGCGGCCGTGGAAGCGCTACAATGGTTGGCCGGCGCGCGATTATTCCAAGTTCAACACGCTCGCCAACCTTGCCTCGCCGCCGGCTCCGAAGGAGCCGCGCAAGATTGCCGGTCCGATCGAAGGCGACGCCAAGAAGGGCGCCCAACTGGTCGCCGACCGTAACCGCGGCGGCTCCTGCTTGGCCTGTCATGTCATGGGCCCCGCCGGCGGCGCCAACCTGCCGGGCAATGTCGCGCCCGATCTGTCGGAAATCGGCAATGCCGGCCGCGAGGACGAGTGGCTGTTCAACTACGTCTATGACGGCCGGGTCTATAATCCCGAGACGGTGATGCCGCCCTGGGGAACGCATGGCCTGTTCACCGATGACGAGATCAAGGACATCGTCGCCTTCCTCAAGACGCTGAAAGCTCCGGCCGTGTTCAAGACGGCGCTCGACAATCCGGACAAGCGCGCCGCCCCGGTCGAAAAACGCGAGAATCTCGATCCGCTCGAGAACCCCGGCATGTGGACCGTGGACAAGGCGCAGGAACTCTGGAAGCAGGCGGGCTCGAAAGGCGCGGCCTGCGTGACCTGCCATGCCACGCCGGAGACCCAGTTCAAGTCCTGGGCGGCGTCGATGCCAAAGTGGGAGCCGCGCGTCGGGAAGGTGCTCGGCGTCGAGGAGTTCGTCACCCGCCACGCCAAGGCGACCACCGGTGCCGACTGGCTGATGGAAACTGACGACAACCGCGCGATGTCGGTCTATCTGCATTTCCTCGCCAATGGCGAGCCGATCAAGGTCGATGTGGCGAGCGCGGGCGCCAAGGCCGCCTGGGAGCGCGGCAAGGAATTGTCGGCGCGCAAGGTCGGGCAGCTCAACTTCGCCTGCACCGACTGTCACGGCATTTCGGCCAACAAATGGATCCGGGGCCAGTGGCTGGGCGAGCCGAAGGGGCAGTACGACCATTTCCCGACCTGGCGCACCAGCCTGCAGGCCGTCTGGGATATTCGACAGCGGTTCCAGTGGTGCTCGGTCAATATCCGCGGTGACGAGTTGCCGCCGGACGCCAAGGAATACGGGGACATCGAATTGTATCTGGCGTCCCAGAACGAAGGCCTGAAGCTCAGCGTTCCGGGTATCCGCCATTAGCGCGACAAAAAGGCCGCTCCTGAAGGGCGGCCTTTTTCGGCTCCATGCGGGAGGCCTTAATGGTCCTGGATATAGGCCTTCGAGTAATCGGCGTCCTTGCCCGGCAGATTGTTGTACCGGCCGGCGTCGGCCTTCGGGATACCGGGTCGGTAATAGCCGTCGCTCGACATGTGTCCGCGTTTGGCCTTCATGTGCTTGGACGACTGGCCGGCGGTTTCCTTCTTGGTGGTGGTCGTGCTGGACTGGGCCGCAGCCGTACCGCACGCCAGACCGGCCGCAAGGGCGGCGATCACGAGCGTCTTCATGGGTTCCTCCGTTTCGCGTTCACCTGTTAACCCCGAGCGGCGCGTGTCGTTTCGCTCCCGCCTTCACATTCCGATGAGGCTGTTGCCGTGATCACGCGCCGTGAAATGCTGCAGGTGGGGGCCGCCACGGCGGCGCTGGCGGTCGGCGGCGGTTCCCTGACGAGGGCCTTCGCGCAGCAGAAGCTGACGCAGGATGATCTGCTCAAATTCGATTCGCTCGGCAATGTGACGCTGCTGCATGTCACCGACATTCACGGCCAGCTTATGCCGGTCTATTTCCGCGAGCCGACGGTCAATATCGGGGTCGGCGAAGCGAAGGGCCTACCGCCGCACGTCACAGGCGCGGACTTCCTGGCCCGCTTCGGCATCGCGCCGAAATCGGCTGCCGCCTATGCGCTGACCGATCAGGATTTCTCGGCTCTGGCGCAGAGCTATGGCCGCATCGGCGGCCTCGATCGCCTCGCCACCGTGGTCGGACAGGTGCGCGCCGAACGCGGCGACAAGGTGCTGCTGCTCGACGGCGGCGATACCTGGCAGGGCTCGCTCGGCGCCAATGCATCCAGGGGCCAGGACATGGCCGACTGCATGGCGCTGCTCAAGCCGGACGCCATGACCGGGCACTGGGAGTTTACCTACGGCGAAGACCGGGTGAAGGAGCTGATCGACAAGCTCGGCTTTCCCTTCCTGGCGCTCAATGTGCGCGACACGGAATGGAACGAGCCGGTGTTCGACGCCTACAAGATGTTCGAGAAGAGCGGCGTCAAGGTCGCCGTGCTCGGGCAGGCCTTTCCCTATACGCCGGTCGCCAATCCGCGCTGGTTGATGCCGAAGTGGTCGTTCGGCATTCGCGAGGAGGAGGTCCGCGCCCAGGTCGAGAAAGCGCGCAAGGCGGGCGCGCAGCTTGTCGTGCTGCTGTCGCATAACGGCTTTGACGTCGATCGCAAGCTCGCCGCGCGCGTCGAGGGCATCGACGTCATTCTCACCGGCCATACCCACGACGCGCTGCCGGAGGCGATCAAGGTCGGCAACACGCTGCTCGTTGCCTCGGGCAGTCACGGCAAGTTCGTCTCGCGGCTCGATCTCGATGTGCAGGACGGGGCGGTCAAAGGCTTCCGCTACAAGCTGATTCCGCTGTTCGCCGATGTCATCAAGCCGGATGCGGCGATGAGCGCGGCAATCGAGAAGGCGCGGGCGCCTTATGCCAAGGACTTGGCCCGCGTCGTCGGCCACAGCGAGTCGCTGCTCTATCGGCGCGGCAATTTCAACGGCAGCTTCGATGACCTCATCTGCGACGCGTTGCTCAAGGAACGTGACGCCGAGATCGCGCTGTCGCCGGGCTTCCGCTGGGGCACCAGTGTATTGCCAGGCGCGCCGATCACCGTCGAGGACATCCACAACGCCACCGCGATCACCTATCCGCAGGTCTACCGGATGCCGATGACCGGGGAGCGCCTCAAGGAAGTGCTCGAGGACGTCGCCGACAATCTGTTCAATCCCGATCCGTATTATCAGCAGGGCGGCGACATGGTCCGCTGCGGCGGCCTCGGCTACGCCATCGACGTGCCGAAGCCGATCGGCAGCCGCATCTCGGAGATGACCTTGCTGAAAACCGGGCAGCCGCTCGACCCGAAACGCGAATACACGGTCGCCGGCTGGGCCAGCGTCAACGAAGGGACGCAAGGCCCGCCGGTGTGGGAGCTGGTCGAGCGTCATATCGCAGCGCAAAAAACGGTGCGGGTCGCACCTAACAGCCGTGTGAAAATCTCGGGCCTTTAAAACGCCTGTGCTTGCGCCTGCGCTGAAGCGATAAAATAATTCTCCGCGTCTGTGCATCTCGGCAAGTTTTCTATACATTCCTCAAGCCGAATATGATAAGAGCTGGCCAAGGTTCTCATCGTGAGCCGTGCAGTGGAGGGCGCCGATGAATTCATCCGACGAGCCGCCGCGTCCATCGCGCCGCCGTGTACTGGCGGGCGCCGCCGGGATGGCGACCGCGGGCTTGGCAGGGGCTGCGCGCGCGAACGACGCCAACCTGCCGCCCAATGTCGCCCCCTGGAGCAAGGCGATGGGCGACGGCGTTGCCGTGCGGCCCTACGGGCATCCATCCCCGTTCGAGAAGGACGTTATCCGCCGCGACGTACAATGGCTCACCGCGAGCCGGGAGTCGTCGGTGAGCTTCACGCCGCTGCATCAGCTCGACGGCATCATCACGCCGAACGGCCTCTGCTTCGAGCGCCATCACGCCGGCATCGCCGAGATCGATCCGCACGACTACCGCCTGATGATCCACGGACTCGTCGACAAGCCGCTGATCTTCACGCTCGAAGACCTCAAGCGCCTGCCGCGCGTCAACCGCATCTATTTCCTCGAATGCGCCGCCAATTCCGGCATGGAGTGGCGCGGCGCGCAGCTCAATGGCTGCCAGTACACCCACGGCATGATCCACTGCGTGATGTACACCGGCGTGCCCCTGAAGCTGCTGCTGGAGCAGGCCGGGCTCAAGACCAACGCCAAGTGGCTGCATGTCGAAGGTGGCGACGCCGCGGGTATGAACCGCTCGCTGCCGCTCGCCAAGGCGCTGGACGACTGCCTGATCGCCTATCGTCAGAACGGCGAGATGCTGCGGCCGGAGCAGGGCTATCCGGTGCGCCTCGTCGTGCCGGGCTGGGAAGGCAATATCTGGATCAAGTGGCTTCGCCGCATCAAGGTCGGCGACGAGCCCTGGTACACCCGCGAGGAAACCTCGAAGTACACCGACCTTCTGGAAAACGGCAAGGCGCGCAAATTCACCTTCGAGATGGACGCCAAGTCGGTGATCACATCGCCGTCGCCGCAAGCGCCGGTGAAGAGCAAGGGCTTCCTCGTCATTTCCGGATTGGCGTGGTCCGGCCGCGGCAAGGTCTCGCGCGTCGATGTCTCGCTCGACGGCGGTCGCAACTGGCACGCCGCGAAGATCGACGGCCCGGTGCTCGATAAAGCCTGCGTGCGTTTCTACGCCGAGACCGAATGGAACGGCCAGGAGCTGCTGTTGCAATCGCGCGCCATGGACGACAGCGGCTATGTGCAGCCGAGCAAGGACGACCTGCGCAAGGTGCGCGGCGTCAACTCGATCTATCACAACAACGGCATTCAGACCTGGGCAGTCAAGGCCAGCGGGGAGGTCGAGAATGTCGAGGTGGGGTGAGCGCTTTCGTCAGAGTTGGATTTTGCGAGCTGCGTCAGGCTCCGTTCGTTCCCGCGAAAGCGGGAACCCAGTTCCTTGCGAGGCTGCGCTGGGTCCCCGCTTTCGCGGGGACGAACGGAAGTTGTGGCTGGCTGCAATAGTTTTGCTTCTGATGAATCTGTCCGCGCCAACACTCGCCCAATCCCCCAAGCCGCAGAACTACAACATCGGCAGCCCGGCGACCCAGGAGCAGATCGCCGGCTGGGATATCGACGTGCGGCCGGACGGTCAGGGCCTGCCGCCCGGCAAGGGCTCGGTGCGCGACGGCGAGCAGATCTATCTCGAGCGCTGCGCCGCCTGTCACGGCGAATTCGGCGAGAGCGCAGGGCGCTGGCCGCAACTGGCGCAGGGCAAGGGCACCCTTGCGAGCCACGAGCCGGTCAAGACCGTTGGTTCGTACTTTCCGTATGCCGCCAGCGTTTTCGACTACATCCGCCGCGCCATGCCGTTTGGCGATGCGCAATCGCTGACCAATGACGAACTCTATGCGGTGACAGCCTTTGTGTTGAACCTCAACGACATCGTCGACGACAAGTTCGTGCTGTCGAAGGAGACCTGGTCGAAGGTCAAGATGCCGAACGAGGGCGGTTTTTACGACGACGACCGCGAGGCGGCCGAAAAGGCGTTCTGGAATTCCAACCCCTGCATGAAGGATTGCCGGCCGCCTGTGAAAATTACGGGGCATGCTTCTGTCATCGATGTGACGCCTGACGACAAATCCATCCGCAAAGGCGGCGTCGAATAGAACAAGCGTTCGCTGCGACACTTTGTCAACGCGTTGAAACAAATAACAAATTGGGCGGCACGAGGCGTCGTGCCAAGCTCATGCCGACCGGGAGGCATGGGCATGCGTCGGTGGGCGCTTGCGCGGTTGCGCACGATTTCTGGAATGACGATAGCGACTGCCGCCATCCATGCGATGGCCGGCTCGTCCACGGCTGCCGACGTCGAGCTCGGCCGCTATCTGTCGTCCGAATGCACCACCTGCCACGGCGCCGCCAAGGCCGACACCACCATTCCACCTATTTACGGTCTCGATCAGCGGCACTTTACGGAAGTGCTCAGGGCCTATCGCGCCAAGACCTTGCCGAACGAGGCGATGCGCAGCGTCGCCGCGCGTTTGCAGGACGAGGACATCGCAGCGCTCGCTGCCTATTTCGCCGCGGCCAGGCCGCGGTAATCACGGGGGGTAATCATGACTGAACTGACACGCCGCCATTTCGGACTGCTCGCCGGCGCTTCCTTGTCGTCGCTGGCCATGCCGAGCCTGGTTCTCGCGCAGGGCAAGCCGAAAGTCGTCGTCATTGGCGGCGGACCGGGCGGCGGCACCGCCGCGCGCTATATCGCGAAGGAATCGAACGGCGCCATTGACGTGACCTTGATCGAGCCGCAGAAGACCTTCACCACCTGCTTCTTCTCGAACCTCTATGTCGGCGGCTTCCGCGATTACAAATCGCTGACGCACAACTACGAGAAGGTGAAGAAGAGCGGCGTCAAGGTCGTGCACGCAGCCGCGACCGCCATCGACCGAGACAAAAAGCAGGTCGTCATCGCCGGCGGCCAGCGTATTCCTTACGACCGTCTGCTGGTGGCGCCGGGCATCGATATCAAGTTCGATTCCGTGCCGGGCTATTCGGAGGCCGCGGCCGAGATCATGCCCCACGCCTGGAAGCCCGGCGCGCAGACGCAACTTCTGGTCAAGAAGCTCAATGCGCTCAAGGACGGCGACCAGATCGTGATGGTAGCACCCCCGAACCCGTATCGCTGCCCGCCGGGTCCGTACGAGCGCGTGTCGATGTTCGCCCATGTGCTCAAGAAGAAGGGCTTTAAAAAGTCGCGCATCGTCGTGCTCGATCCCAAGCCGACCTTTTCCAAGCAGGGTGTGTTCGCCGAGGGCTGGGAGAACCACTATCCCGGCATGATCGAGTGGCAGGACCCGAAGATGCATGGCGGCGTCAAGGAAGTGGATGCCAAGGCCGGAACGGTGAAAACCGATCTTGCGGACTACAAGGCGGCGCTGGTCAATGTCATCCCCGCGCAGTGGGCCGGCAAGATCGCGCGCGATGCGGCGCTGGTGAACAACACCGGCTATTGCCCGATCGACGCCGCGTCGATGAAGTCCACGGTCGATCCCAACATCTTCGTGGTCGGCGATGCCTCGATCGCAGGCGAGATGCCGAAGTCGGCGTTCTCGGCGAACAGCCAGGCCAAGGTGGCGGCGATGATCATCCGCTCGGAACTGACGCAGTCGCGGGCCTTCCCGGCGCGTTATTCCAACACCTGCTGGAGCCTGATCGCGCCGGACGACGACATCAAGGTCGGCGCCAGCTACGAGCCGAAGGACGGCGCCATCAAGGCGACCACCACCTTCGTCAGCCAGAAGAATGAGGCGGCCGAGCTTCGCAAGCAGAACTATAAGGAGTCGGTCGACTGGTATAACGGCATCACAGCCGACATTTTCGGCTGATGCTCGCGGCGTGCGGCAACCTCAGCGCTGCCGCAGCCGCGCCAGCACCTCGAGCCCGGCATAGCCGTCCGGCTTCATGCCGACGCTCTTCTGGAACGCGCCGATGGCGCGCACCGTGTCGGAGCCGGTGCGGCCGTCAATGCCGTCGGTCTTGAAGCCGCGGGCGTTGAGGCGGGTCTGGATTTCCTTGATTTCGTCGATGGTTGGAATGCGTTCGCCGCCGGGGAATTGCTGGCGGAAGTCGCCATTGCCGCGGATCAGATCGCCGAGATGCACCAGCGCCAGCGCGTAGTTGACCGATGGATTGTAGGAATAGACGGCGCGGAAGTTCTGCCCGACCAGGAACGCGGGTCCGCCGGCGACCGGGATCCACAACTTCACCTGATCGTCGGGCCGCCTGAAGGCCTCGCCGTCGGCACGGCGGAAGCCGTGGCCATGCCATGTTGCGTAGGAGCGCATGGTTCTGTTGTCGGCCATGCGCTGCCCGCCGGACGGCACCTTCACTTCGCAGCCCCAGCCTTGCCCGCGCTGCCATTTGCCGCGCTCGACCAGATAGCGCGCGGTGCCGGCCAGCGCGTCGTCCGGCTTGCCGAAGGGATTGATGCGGCCGTCGCCATCGTAGTCGACGCCGATGCGCAACCACACCTCGGGCATCCATTGCGTATGCCCCATGGCGCCGGCCCAGGAGCCGATCATCTCGCTCGGCTGCGCCCAGCCGCGATCGACGATCTTGAGCGCGTTGATGAGCTCGGCTTCCCAGTATTTACGCCGGCGCGGCTCGCCAAAGGCCAGCGCCGCGAGTGCGGGAATGACCGGGCGCATGTATTTCGGATTGTCGATGACGTCGCCGAACGATGACTCCATGCCCCACAGGCCGAGCAGCGCATAGCGATCGACGCCATAGTCGCGCTCGAGCCGCGCCAGCAGCGAGGCGTGCTCCTTGGCGCGCTGCTTGCCGGTGGTGACGCGCCAGTCCGAGCAGCGGCGATTGATGTATTGCCACGTCTCCTCGGTGAATTCGGGCTGGCGGCGCTGCAGCTCATAGACCGCGGTGTCGGGCTTGATGTTGCCCATGACGCGGTCGTAGGTCGCTTCCGACACGCCGCGGGCGACGGCCTGGTCGCGAAAGCGCGCCACCCATTTCTGGAACGCTGCCGATTGGGCGAAAGCGGTGCCGGAGGCGAGGGTGCCTGCCAGCGCCAGCGCGCCGGCCATCAGGCCGCGCCGGTTTAGGCGGAGGGGCGAAAAGTCGTCGAATCGAGCCATGGCGGCAGTCTAGCGGGTGAGGTCCCGCGCACAATCGGCGGGCCGGTCCGGGCCTGCGGCGGTTCGGCGCGCGGGAACTATTCGTCGGTCTCGGTGCGCGCCTTGCGCCGGTAGCGGCGGATTTTCTTGCGCGGCTTTTGCGGTGCCGGCTTGGCTTCGGGTTTGGCCTCCGGCTTGACGAGGGACGGCGCGGCCCCATTCGCGGCGGCCGGCTTGTCGGCGGCGACAATGGCCGGATTGAGAATGACCGGCGGCTTGTCCGGCACCGGCGGCAGGGGATCGCCTTCCTTGAGCTCGGTGCCGCGGCTCTTGATCATCCTCTCGTAGGCCAGCACCAGCGACATGTAGGGATTGACCCACACCCAGCCGGACTTGGTCATCACCTGGATGTTGAAATGCAGGTGATAGGACGTGCCGCTCTCGTAATCGCCCCAGGTCGCGACCTTGCCGATGATCTCGCCTTCGCTGACCTGACGTCCGGTCAGGAGGCCTTCGGCGTCCATGTAATCCGGGTTCATGTGCAGATAGCGGAAGCGCACGAACTCATTCGCGTTATTGAGAATGAGATAGGCGGCGAGGTTGCCCTTGAGACGCCAGATCAGCCCGTCGCGCACCGCCGCGATGCTGTGCTGGTAGGGCTCGCAACGATCCGAGCCCTGGTTGTTCATCACGCAATTGGCGGGGCGGATATCCTGGCCCTGATGGCCGCGGCCGCCGGCGCATTGCCCGACCAGAAAGTCGCGATATTCGCAGAAATTGTCGCGCCACGGATAGTTGAAATTCACCGGCGCGGATTCGTTGAAGGTCAGCGGCAGGCCGTTGACCTTGCAGCTATAGGGCGCGTCCTTGCGGCCGATGCGGCCGTTGTGCCCGGTGCGATAGCAGTCGCCCCACGGCATGAAGCTCTGCGACTTCACGTAAGCCGGCGCCTGCGCGATGGGAAAGCGCATCATCGCATAGACGTGATAGTCCACGGTGCCGGGCAGTTTCTTGTAGCCGGAGCCCGGGATCATGTCGCCCGGCGCGTAATAGGTAAAGTCGGACTTCGCCTCCGGACGCGTCAGGTCGAGCTTCGGCCCATCGACGGTCTGCGGCGTGCCGCCGGCGACCTGCAGGCGCTTGAGAAAAGTCTCGGCGATCGGATCGGCCTCGCGGCAAGCCAGAAATCTCGGTGAAGGCCGCCGGTCGTAGCACTGAATCGACAGGACATAGGGCACGCCGAAACGCTCGAAGGCGTAGCGTACATGGGCTTCGTGCAGCAGGCGCCTGATGCCGGGAAACTGCGCGACGAGATCCTTGTCTTTCGGCGCGAACACTTCCTCGCGGCTCGGTCCGTCGAGGTTGTAGGTGAAGGCCGCGCCGGAAAACTCGATCTCGATCGGCTTCTTCTTGTAGCTGACCTTGAACGGGCCGCCGCCGATCTCGAGCAGATAAGTGCCGCTATAGCCGGCCGGGCCGGGGAGAAAATACTCCGTCGGCTGGAACAGACCGAAGTACTTGTTGGCGGTCTTGGCTTCCGGCTTGTCCGCGTCCGCCTTCAGCGCATCGAGGTCGATCGGCAGCAGCACCGGCACGCTGCTCTTGCCGACGCCGGGCAGGCGCTTCCCGGTGATGGCATTGAGGCGGGCGAACTGTTCGGCCGGGGTGCCGTCGCCCGCGTCCTTGAGCGACGCGGCGGCGGCGGCCCAGTCCACAGAGCTGATGGTGACATTCGGCGCCAGCATCTCCTGAGCGGAGGCGGCTTGCGAGGCGACGAGGGTCAGGAGTGCAGCGACGACAACAACCCGAAACCGCAAGCTACGCCCCCGATGCAAGCCCTTGCTGAAAGTTTGGCTCGGCGGGCGCAGCTTGGCCCTGCCGAGCCTCGTCGGATAGGTCTCAGTCCTTGGCGCGTTCGACGTAGGCGCCGTCGGCGGTCATCACCACGACGCGCGTGCCGGCGACGATGTGGGTCGGCACCATGGTGCGCACGCCGTTCGACAGGATCGCCGGCTTGAACGAGCCCGACGCGGTCTGGCCCTTCACGACCGGCTCGGTCTCGGTGATTTCCAGCGTGACCTTCTGCGGGATCTCGATCGAGATGGCGACGCCTTCGTGCATCGACAGGTTGACCTTCATGCCTTCCTGCAGATAGGCGGCGGCGTCGCCGACGACATCGGCCGGCACCTGGACCTGATCGTAGGTCTCGCCGTTCATGAAGTGGAAGCCTTCGGCGTCGTTGTAGAGATAGGAATATTCGACTTCTTCGACGTGGGCGCGCTCGACCTGGTCGGTCGTCTTGTAGCGCTGCTGGGTCTTCACGCCGTCGGAAATCCGGCGCATATCGATCTGGGTGGTGGGCGTGCCCTTGCCGGGGTGGAAGCTCTCGGCGTTGAGGACGACATAAAGCTTGCCGTCGATATCCAGGATATTGCCCTTACGAACTTGGCTGGCGATGACCTTCACGAGTACGATCCTTGAAAATGAGACGGTCGCGGCGAACGGGGCCGGATTCGGGCCGCACCATAGCGATCTTCCCGTCCATTTCCAGCCTTTCCGGGCCTGGGGCCGGGCGCGGTAAATGGCCGGAAATCCCACTCAATTCTGGCTCCCCGGGCGGCATGCGGCCCGCCGGCCCTACCTTTTGGCCCGGGGCCGGGTCATGGCCGCGCTCCGGGGCTGGTTTGCAGCGGCCGGCTTCCTCGAGGTCGAGACCGCCGCCCTTCAGGTCTCCCCGGGCAACGAGACCCATCTGCATGCCTTTTCGACCGGCCTGATCGGGCCGGACATGATCGAGCACCGGCGGTACCTGCGGACCTCTCCGGAATTCGCAGCCAAGAAGCTGCTGGCGGCCGGCGAGACTCGCATCGTCGATTTCGCCCGCGTCTGGCGCAACCGCGAGCGCGGCGCGCTGCACCATCCCGAGTTCACAATGATCGAATGGTACCGCGCCAATGAACCCTACGAGGCGCTGATGGACGATTGCGGCGCGATCATCGCCGAGGCCGCCCGCGCCACCGGCGCGACGCGCTTTTCCTTTCGCGGCCGCGCGATCGATCCCTTCGCCCCGCCACAGCGGCTCACCGTGGCCGACGCCTTCGCGCAGTACGCCGGCATCGATCTGCTTGCCACGATCGGCGCCGGCGAGGGCGATCGCGACGCGCTCGCCGTGAAGGCGGCGCAGGCCGGCATCGCCTTCGGCGCCGACGACGATTGGGGCGATATCTTCAGCCGCGTTCTGGTCGAAAAGATCGAGCCCCGTCTCGGCAATGGCCGCGCCACCATCCTTTATGAGTACCCTTTGCCGCAGGCGGCCTTGGCGCGGGCCAAACCCGGCAGTGATAAGGTGGCGGAACGCTTCGAGATCTATGCCTGCGGCATCGAACTCGGCAATGCCTTTGCCGAATTGACCGACGTCGGCGAGCAGCGCCGGCGTTTCGACGCGGCAATGGACGAGAAGCAGCGTATTCACGGCGAGCGTTACCCGATCGACGAGGATTTCCTCGAGGCGCTCGCGATCATGCCGCCGGCCTCTGGCATTGCGCTGGGTTTCGAGCGGCTGGCAATGCTGGCCGCCGGCGCGGAGCATATCGAGCAGGTGATCTGGACGCCTGTTCAGGACTAGAGAGACGATCATGAATAAACACATCCGCACTTTGCGCAGTGCCGCGGAGATCGCCGACGAGGGCTTTGTCACGCCGGAGGAACGCGCCGTGCTCGAGAAGGTCGCCGCGCGCTATGCCGTGGCGTTGCCGCCGGCGCTTGCGGCGCTGATCGATCGCGACGATCCGAACGATCCGATCGCGCGGCAGTTCGTGCCCGCCGCCGCCGAGCTCGAGACGCGTCCCGAGGAACTGGCCGATCCGATCGGCGACGATGCGCATTCACCGGTCGAAGGCATCGTTCATCGCTATCCCGACCGTGTGCTGCTCAAGCTCACCCATGTCTGCGCGGTCTACTGCCGGTTCTGCTTCCGCCGCGAAATGGTCGGGCCCGACAAGCCCAATGCGCTGTCGGCGGAAGCGCTGAAAGCGGCGCTCGATTACATCCGCGGCGACGAGGCCATCTGGGAGGTCATCCTCACCGGCGGCGATCCCTTGATCCTGTCACCGCGCCGCCTGCGCGCGGTGATGCAGGAACTGGCCGCCATCGATCATGTGAAGGTGGTGCGGTTTCACACGCGCATGCCGGTCGCCGAGCCGTCGCGCATCACGCCCGATCTGGTGCGCGCGCTCAAGGCGTCAGAGAAGGCGGTCTATGTCGCCGTCCACGTTAATCATGCCCGCGAGCTCGGCGCCGAAGCGCGCGAGGCCTGCGCGCGCCTCGCCGATGCCGGCATTGCGCTGTTGGGCCAGTCGGTGCTGCTCAAGGGCGTCAACGATACGGCGGAGGCGATGCGCGATCTGATGCGCGCCTGCGTCGAGAACCGCATCAAACCTTACTACCTGCATCACGGCGATCTCGCGCCCGGCACGTCGCATCTGCGCACCGACATCGCCACCGGGCAGGGGCTCATGCGCGAGCTACGCGGCCGCGTTTCAGGTCTTTGCCAGCCGTCTTATGTGCTCGACATCCCCGGTGGTCACGGCAAATCGCCAATCGGGCCGGGTTATATCGGCGAGACCGAAGCCGGTTACGAGGTGGAAGATTTCAACGGCAGGCGCCACGTCTACCGCTAGCGCCGTCAGTGCCGGATGGCGATCAGGTCGAGCACGGCCGACGCCACCGCGAAGGTTGCGAAGGCGATGAAGACCACGCTGATGACTATATTGCCGATGAAGGCTGCGTCGCGACGCAGCGCGTCAATGGTGTGAGCCGCCAGTTCGCTTCTGCCAAGAAGGCTTTTGCCGGTCATCATGGCTGCCGCTCCTTGCTTGAGCACGTCTGGAATGTAGCGGGCGCCGGGGCATTGCCCCATAATTTCTGTGTTAAAATGCTGGCGAAATCCGGAATGATTGCGCATGGGAGACATGTTTGCACCTGTGAATGCAAACAAGCCCGGGCAGGGCTTGTCTGTTCCGTCTTGCTGGAGCTCTCAGGCCTTGGCGCCAGACGCTTCCGTTTGCGGCACCGACGAGGCGTTGACCGACAGCCTCACCACGTCGCCTTCACGCTAGCTTGCGGTGACCGGCGCGGTGTTGGTCTTCGCCCGCTGCGCGGCCATTTCGGTGACGGCTTCGCGCAGGTCCGGATGCTTGGCGACGAAGCGGTTGAAGTCGCGGCGCGACAGCACGAGGAATTCGCAGAAGTCGATGGCGACGACATCGGCGACACGGCGTGCGCCGCTGAGCAACGCCATTTCGCCGAAGAAGCTGCCGGCCTCGAGCCGGATCGACTTGGCGTCCAGCTTCACCTCGACGGCGCCGGCGGCGATGAAGAACATGCCGTCGCCGCGGTCGCCCTTGCGCACGACCCGGTCGCCCGGAGACGCCGAACTCGGCTTGAACAGCAGGAACAGTTCTTCTAGCGAGTGCTCGTCGACCTTGGCGAACAGCGGGAAGGTCTGGATCAGCTTGTGCATCTCCAATTGATGCTGCGCCTCGCGCTCCTCGCTGAGCTCGCGGATGCGCTGCAGTTCGCCCTCGAGCGCTTCCTTGTGCCGTTGGCCATAGTTGTTCCACAGCGCCGGCCAGCGCACGCGCACGATCAGCTGCAAGGCATCGCTGGCCTTGAAGGCGAGCGGGTTGAGCAGGATCGACAGGATCGCGCTGGCGAGGATGAGGTCCTGGCCTTCGCGCGACAGCAGGCCGAGCGAGATGCCGAGGCCGGCGAGAATGAAGGAGAATTCGCCGATCTGCGCCAGGCTGGCCGACACGGTGAGGCCCAGCCCGATCGGATAGCGCAGCGCCACCACGATCAGGAAGGCGATGACCGATTTGCCCACCATGATCAGCGCCAGCGCGCCGAGCACCTTGCCGGGCTCGCGGAACAGCACCGAGGGGTCGAACAGCATGCCGACCGAGACGAAGAACAGCACCGTGAAGGCGTCCTGCAGCGGCAGCGAATCCGCGGCGGCGCGGTGGCTGAGCCGCGACTCGCTCATGACGACGCCGGCGAAGAATGCGCCGAGCGCGAAGGACACGTCGAACACCACGGCTGCGCCGAAGGCAATGCCGAGCGCCAGCGCCAGCACCGTGAGCGTGAACAGTTCGCGCGAGCCGGTGCGCGCCGCCATCTTCAGAAGCCGCGGCACGATCTTGGGCCCCAGATACAGCGCCAGCGCGGCGAAGGCGCCGACCTTGAGCAGCGTCTTGCCGATGTTCAGGGCGATGGTCAGCGCGTCGGCATTGGCGCCGCCGCCATGGCCGGCGCCACCGGCATTGCCGCCGAGCACGCCAGCGAAGGCCGGCAGCAGCACCAGCGCCAGCACCATAGCGAGGTCTTCGACGATCAGCCAGCCGACCGCGACGCGGCCGTTGAGCGAACTGACCATGTTGCGCTCTTCCAGCGCCTTGAGCAGCACCACGGTACTGGCGACCGAGAGGCTGAGCCCGAGCACCACGCCGGCGCCGATGCCCCAGCCCCACAGCGAGCACAGGCCGACGCCGAGCAAGGTGGCCAATATGATCTGGCCGATCGCCCCGGGTACCGCCACGCCGCGCACCGCCAGGAGGTCGGCTGCGGAGAAATGCAGGCCGACGCCGAACATCAACAGGATGACGCCCATTTCGGCAAGCTGGGCGGAGAGGGCGGCGTCGGCGACGAAACCCGGCGTCGCCGGGCCGATCAGCATGCCGGCGGCGAGATAGCCGACCAGCGGCGGCAGCCGGAGCCGGTCCGCGATGTAGCCCATGACGGCGGCAAAGACGAAGGCGAGCGCCACCGTCGCGATCAGTGTGACTTCGTGATGCACGCCCCGATGCCCCGATTTATGTCCCCGGCTACGATACACCACCGCCAGCGGGGCGGAGCAAGGGGAGATCGACCGTTCACCCCATGCCCTCTGTCGCACCCGGGCCTGTCGCCGGCCCGGTTTCCGTGCCACGGTCGCGAGCGGGGCAGCAGCAAGGAATACAGCGATGATTACCATCAGCGGAGCCGGGTTGACCATCGGCGACATCGCCAAGGTGGCGCATGGCGCGCCGGTCGCGCTGTCGGGCGATGCCGGCATTGTCGGGCGCGTCCACGCCTCGCGCGAGCGTATCGCCAGGGCCCTGCGCGACGGCCAGCAAATCTACGGCGTGACCACGCTGTACGGCGGCATGGCCGACCAGATGGTGGCGAGCGACAAGCTGCAGGAGCTGCAGCGTGTGTCGTTGTGGCACCACAAGGTCGCGGCCGGCCCGCGTCTGCCCATCCCGGATGTGCGCGCGGCGATGCTACTGCGCGCCAATTCGCTCATGAAAGGCGCCTCCGGCATCCGCCTCGAAATCATCGAGCGCTATGTCGCCTTCCTCAATGCCGGCGCGACGCCGCATGTCTATCAGCGCGGCTCCATCGGCGCGAGCGGCGACCTGTCGCCGCTGGCCTATATCGGCGGCGCCATCGTCGGGCTCGATCCGGCCTACAAGGTCGATATCGCCGGCGAGGAACTGGATTGCCACACCGCGCTCGCCCGCATCGGCCTTAAGCCCATCGCGCTCGAGCCCAAGGAGGGCCTGGCGCTCAGCAACGGCACGACGGCCTCGACCGGCGTCGCCGCCAATTGCATCGAGCGCGCCTATGCCTTGACCTCGCTCGCGCTCGGCGTTCACGCGCTCTATTTCCAGGCGCTGCTGGCGACCAGCCAGTCCTTCGATCCCTTCATTCACGCCATGAAGCCGCATCCAGGGCAAGTGTGGACCGGCGAGACCATGCGCGCGCTGCTGAAGGGCTCGAAGCTGATCCGCGACGAGGCGGCGGGCGACCGGGCCCACCGCAAGGGCGTGCTGATCCAGGACCGCTATTCGCTGCGCTGCATGCCGCAATTCGTCGGCCCCATCGTTGACGGCATTGCGCAAGCGGCGCGCCAGATCGAGACCGAGGCCAACTCGGCCAACGATAATCCGCTGATCGATCCCGACACCGGCGAGATCTTCCACACCGGCAATTTCCTTGCCCAGTACACCGGCGTCGCCATGGACAGCCTGCGTTATCATCTCGGCATGATGACCAAGCATCTGGACACGCAGATCGCGCTGCTGGTCACGCCGGAATTCAGCTACGGCCTCAATCCGTCGCTGGTCGGCAACATGGAGTTGGGGCTCAATGTCGGCCTCAAGTCGCTGCAACTGTCATGCAACGCGCTGATGCCGCTCATTGGCTTCTACGGCCAGTCGATGACCGACCGCTTTCCGACCCATGCCGAGCAGTTCAACCAGAACATCAACAGCCAGGCGATGAACGCCGCCAATCTGGCGCGCGATCAGCTCGATATTCTCGAGCACTTCATGGTCAATGCGCTGGTGTTCGGCATGCAGGCGGTCGAACTGCGCGCGCAGGCGGTGGCCGGCACCTACGACGCCCGCGCGGTGCTGTCGCCAGCGACGCAGGCGCTCTATGTCGCGGCGCGCGAAGCCGCCGGCGCCGGCCTGCCGAACGGCGAACGCCCGCTGGTCTGGAACGACACGGACAGCTTCATCGAGCCGAAGGTGCAGGCACTCATGAAAGACTTCGCCGCGCGCGGCCGGGTGTTCGAGGCGATGGCGAGCGTGCGGGAGAGCTTGCGGGAATTCAGTTGATCGCAGGACGCGCCATGGCGCGTCCAAGCCTTGAGATGGAGGGCGGCATCGTTTTCATCACCGGTGACGTCGAAGAAGCGCTGGAAAGGGCACGCGAGGCGGCTGGCGATCACCGCTTTCGTTTCATAGGCGAGCAACGACAGGTGATGCGCCGCCCGGCGTTGAGGTCAAGCGCCGCAGGGGCAACTTTCTTGAGTCCAACAGCGGTCGCCTGAAGACCATGCGACGACATAGCTCACGCGGGCTCATGATGGTCGTTAAAATTGTCAGAATTTTCAACAATCTTATTTGGTGGCCCCTGGTTCAACCTCGTACAGCACGAGCGAGGTTATCATCATGTCGGCAAGGCGGCCTACAACGGCACTTCTCAAATTCCTCAGCCAGCAATGGAGCATGGCTGTTCTCACTCTTGCAATTATCGTGGTCTCGGCTGGAGCCT
The DNA here is from genome assembly GCA_017849615.1 of Pseudolabrys sp. Lineage (GTDB taxonomy): Bacteria > Pseudomonadota > Alphaproteobacteria > Rhizobiales > Xanthobacteraceae > Pseudolabrys. The sequence continues at coordinate 167,222 of JAFIGS010000004.1, forward strand.
CTCAATCAAGCGATCAGATGCCGGCGGGTCGTGGCGTCTCCGTAGCGGAAGTCGGTGCGCAGTCACGCTCGATGATCGGATGGACTACGTTTTGCGAGGCGCAGCCGGCCGAATGCGCCCCCGAGAAATTAACGCCCGTCAGGGTCATGCTGACGGCAGCAGCGTGGTCGGAGCTGGCTGCAATCAATGATCTGGTCAATCGGGAGATTCAGCCGATTGCGGATGACGAGCATTATGGCATCTATCGGATGGGCATCCGCAACTGGTGGACCTATCCGGATGACGGCAAAGGCAACTGCAACGACTACGTGCTGCTGAAGCGAAAACTACTGATCAAAGCCGGTTGGCCGAAATCCGCACTGTCAATGACCGTCGTGCTCACACCCAAGGGAGAGGGGCACCTGGTTCTCATGGTTCAAACCGACCGTGGCGATCTCATCCTGGACAACGTGCACGAGCGCGTTCTGGTCTGGAATGAGACCGGCTACGAATTCATTAGGCGCCAGGCGGATGACGACCACAATGTCTGGGTCTCGTTTCGACATGGTGGCGCGTCCGTCCTGCAGACAAGCAGTGACATCAAGTTGCTGAGGTTCAACAGCCGTTGAGTCGCCAATATTTTGCGACAAGCCCGGCCCCATCCCGCTCCAGCACAGCGAACGATCCGGGGGTCACGACAAAGAAACGTTCAACGCTGCCGTTTCGAAGATAAACCGTGCCGCATACGACGTAGCCCGGCATTTTTTGGCTGACCCTCACGGTCATTTCGCTAAAGCGCAGCGGCCCATCATCTTTGAGCCGTCGTTCGACCGCCTGTCGCGCCACCATCGGCGCTTCCGATTGCGTGACCGGGCTTTCGCCGGGCGCGGCCGCTAGGAGAAAGGGCAGGGCGGCTAAGCGTAATAAGGTCGCGATCATAGGCGAAGCAGATAGGGTAGCGCCAGCGCCCCCGGCGCTAGCAACGCCGCCGCCCATAGAAAGGCCGATAGCCAGTTGGCGATCTGAAAGGTCAATATCGGCATGGCGAAAATGCCGGAGATAAGTGGAACGGTAGCACGGAGCGGACCAAAGAATCTGCAAAGTACAATGCTGAACGCTCCCCAACGATGGAAAAAGGCTTCGCCCCGTGGTAGCAAATCGGGATAGCGCGTGGCCAGTCGCGACTGGCGCACGGAGTCGGCGAAGTGCAAGCCGAGCCCATAGGAAAGCCAGTCGCCTAGCGCTGCGCCTAGGCTGATCGCGATCCATATGGGAATGAAGCTGATTTCGCTGGTGCCGATCAGTGAGCCGATCGTCAGCAGAAGTGCGGTTCCTGGAATCAGCAGTGGAACCAGCGGCAGGGATTTTACAAAGGCCAGAAGGAAGGCGATCGGAGCAGCCCAATGTTGGTGCTGCTGGATGAAGGTCTGTCCCCAAACCATATGGTCGTTTAGGAGCGCCAGATATTGCTGCATAGTTTAGCCGGGATTGTCCTTAGTCGACGTCGATCCATCGAATTGTGGTCTTCGTGATCGAGCCTACCAGTGAAATAGACCTCGGTCTCAGGCAACACGGATCGACATAGTGATAGCCGCTGTCAGGGCTGGGGCTATGGCCAGAGTGCGGCGAACTGGGTGTACGCCCTGAGGCCGCAATCGCACACTCAGTCGTGGCCGTCGCGACGAGCGGTCGGACCAGCCCCTCCTGAGCGGCTGGCGTGGAAAATGGATAGGTGGTCTTGGTCGGCTGTGAGTCGTTCGTCGTTGCACCGAACTAAAGGCTCACATCATGGTTTGGACAGGAGCACCCGCGCACGGTCATCTGTGCTATGCACGCGATCTGACGAAGGCGGAATGGCAGCTGATCGCGCGTGCGTCTCCCGCTGCTGCTCGCCAGCGATACTAGACCCGTATTGGACCCGGCCCTTTTTATTGGACCTGATTGGGCCCGAGTAAGTTGCTGATTTTGCGGGTAAGAAGAGTTGGCGCGCCCTAGGGGATTCGAACCCCTGTTACCGCCGTGAAAGGGCGGTGTCCTAGGCCTCTAGACGAAGGGCGCAAATGGCGCCGAATGGCGCCAAGGCGGCGACCTATAAAGGGGTTCGCCGCTTCGGGCAAGTCTCGGGGCCGGGTCGGGGAAAACTGGCCCAAGTCTTCGGCACGTCAGCGGAAATTACGGTCGGGCAGGGCCGCGGAAAGCCGCGCCGGGGGAGGCCAACCGGCCACCGGACAGGCCAACTGGACCCACCCGGCAGCCTTTGTTGCCTCAGCCCTCCATATCGGGACGATGGCGGCGATTACCAGTGCCCGGTGTTCTTCATCGAGGCCCAGGGCTCTTGGGGCGGCAATGCGTCGCCCTTCTGCAGCAGTTCGATCGAGTGCTTGTCGGGCGAGCGCACGAAAGCCATGACGCCGTCGCGCGGCGGCCGGTTGATGGTGACGCCGGCCTTCATCAGCCGCGCGCAGGTCTCGTAGATATTGTCGACCTCATAGGCGAGGTGGCCGAAATAGCGCGCCTCGCCATAGTCCTCCGTGTCCCAGTTGAAGGTGAGCTCAACCTCGGGGCCGGGGCGGCCCTTCTTCTTGGCGGTGTCGAGCGCATCGGCATCGTCCGGGCCGGCGAGGAACACGAGGGTGTAGCGGTTCTTCTCGTCGACGCGGCGGCGCGTCTCCCTCAGGCCGAGCTTGTTGACGTAAAAATCGAGTGCGTCGTCGAGATTGCGGACGCGCAGCATGGTGTGCAGAAATCGCATGGGACAAAACCTCTCGGGGCCGCGTTGCGTTGAAGCCGTTCGGGAAATAGAACCTGGGTGCCGCCCGCGCAATGATAGCCACCGACCTCGATACCGCAATCGCCGCCTTGCGCGACCTCATCGAGGACGCGGAGCGGATCGTGCCGTTCACCGGGGCGGGCATTTCCACCGAGTCCGGCATTCCGGATTTCCGCTCGCCCGGCGGCATCTGGACCCAAAATCGTCCCATCCCGTTCGATGAATATGTCGCCGATGTCGAGGCGCGCCGCGAAGCCTGGCGCCGGCGCTTCAATATCGACGCGACCTTCGACGCGGCGCGGCCCACCCGCGGCCATCTGGCGCTGGCCAGTCTCTACAAGGTGGGCAAGGCGGCGGCCGTGGTTACGCAGAACATCGACAATCTGCATCAGGTCTCCGGTGTTGCACCGCAAGACGTGATCGAGCTGCACGGCAACACCACCTACGCCACCTGCCTCGACTGCGCGCGGCGCTATGAACTGGGTCCGATCCGCGAAAGCTTCGAGGCCAGCGGCGAGGAACCGCCGGATTGCGATTGCGGCGGCATTATCAAGACCGCGACCATCTCCTTCGGCCAGGCCATGCCGGAGGAACCGATGCGGCGCGCGCAGGAACTGGCGGCGGCGTGCGATCTGTTCCTCTCGGTCGGCTCGTCGCTGGTGGTGTGGCCGGCGGCCGGCATCCCGTTGATGGCCAAGCGCAATGGCGCAAAGCTCGTCATCATCAATCGCGAGCCGACCGAGCTCGACGAGTTCGCCGATCTTGTTGTGCGCAACGACATCGGCGACGTGCTCGCACCTTTCATCCGCCACTGACGTCCCGCACAAACAACGGTCGCCGGTGATTCGTTTTATCGCTGCGGCGCCGGAGAAGCTGTGTGCAAGAGCATTTTGCTCTTTCCGGCTTTGGGCCGGGTGTTATCGTGAATCCACAGATTCGCCGGAGCGATTCCACACAAACGCCACTTCTCGGCGTCCGGAAGCGTCAAACGGGGCAAACGCCGATACGGTGAATTTACACCGCGCCGGCTCAGAGACGTCGAACGGGATTGATCGAACAATGCCAGATACAAATCTCCGACCCGGCTTGGTCCGAGACCTGGGCGACGAGCGGGCAACGGATCTCATCGAAGTCGCAGGCGTGATCAAGTGGTTCGATGTGTCGAAGGGTTTCGGCTTCATCGTTCCGGATAACGGAATGCCGGACGTTCTGCTGCACGTCACCTGCCTGCGCCGCGACGGTTTCCAGACCGCCTATGAGGGTGCCCGCATCGTGGTGGAAGTCCAGCCGCGGCCCAAGGGCCTGCAGGCTTTCCGCGTTGTCTCGATGGATGAATCCACGGCGATCCATCCGGCCGAGATCGCGCCCCGGACCCATGTCTCGGTCACGCCGACCAGCGGGCTCGAGCGCGCGCAGGTCAAGTGGTTCAACCGGCTGCGCGGCTTCGGCTTCCTGACGCGCGGCGAGGGCACGCCGGACATCTTCGTCCATATGGAAACCCTGCGCCGCTTCGGCTTCGCTGAACTGCGTCCCGGCCAGACGGTGTTGGTCCGCTTCGGGCCCGGGCCCAAGGGCATGATGGCGGCCGAGGTCCGGCCGGACGGCGGACCGCTGGCGCTGTCGTCGCACTGAGCCGCCGGTTGGCGATCGAGATTTAAGGCCCGGACTTCGGTTCGGGCCTTTGCTTTTGGGGCGAGGCGGAGAGGGTGGGCCAACTGTCTTGCCGCTGCCGCGATTGCTTGCGACAGTTCGCACGATTTGCGAGGACTTCTTCATGCACCGCTTTCATCTGATCGCCGCGATCCTCCTTGGATTGTGGTGGGCTGTCCTGCCGGCGCGCGCCGCCGGCGACGATGTGGTGAGCATCGCCAGCAAGAGCGGCGTTCACTCCTTCACCGTCGAACTGGCGCGGACCGAGGCCGAGCGCGCCAAGGGCCTGATGTACCGCAAGTCGCTGGCGCCGGATCACGGCATGCTGTTCGACTTCCAGAAGGACCAGGAAGTCGCGTTCTGGATGGACAATACTTACGTCTCGCTCGACATGATCTTCATCCGCGGCGACGGCACCATCTGGCGCATCGAGGAGAACACCACGCCGCTGTCGACGCGCAACGTTCCCTCGCGCGGCCCGGTGCGAGGCGTGCTGGAGGTGGTCGCCGGCACGTCGCGCAAGCTCGGCATCGCGCCGGGCGACAAGGTCACGCATCCGATTTTCGTGCCCTGAGCGCGTTGTTATGGTTGACCGTCTCCATGAGGAGCGGGCTGGCGCAAGCTTTCCAGTCGGTCATCTCGTTGTGAATGCCGCCATGGCGTGCTGACGCATGCCGCTGACCGGTTCGACCGGCTGGCGGGCGCGGTCGTCAATGCTGGGAAGCGCGTCGCGCTCCTTGATGGAGGCCAGATGCGGGCCGAGATCGCGCAGGAGACCATCGGTCACGCCGTAGAGCCAGCCGTGAAGATGCAGCGGCCGGCCGCGCAGCCAGGCCTTCTCCACGGTTGGGATTGCCGCGATGCGGCGCACCTGCATTTCAACATTCAGTTCGCACATGCGGTCGATCCGCGCCGCCGGATCGGGAATGGCGTCGAACAGCTTTCGGTGCTTGCGGTACAACATGGTGATCGGCTGCAGCCAGTGATCGACCAAAGCGGTGCGCTCATCGCCCAAAGCGCGCTGAATGCCGCCACAGCCGTAATGGCCGCAAACAATGACATGCTCGATGCTGAGAACATCAATGGCGTATTCGACCACGGCCAGCAGGTTCATGTCGCTGGTGTGGACCATGTTGGCGATGTTGCGCTGGACGAAGACCTCGCCGGGATCGAGGCCGAGCACGTCGTTCGCCGTGACGCGGCTGTCCGAGCAGCCGATCCACAACAGCTTCGGGCTCTGGATGCCGGCCATGCGCACGAAGTAGCCGGGGTCGTCGCGGGTCTTGGCCTGCGCCCAGGCGACGTTTCGATCGAACAGATGGTCGAGGCACATGGGCGCCGTCCGGCCTCAGGTCCTCATGTCGTTGCCCGCCGATAGCGCATCGCCGGCGGCCGTTACGACGAAGCCTTTTGCCGTCAGCCAGCGCAGGATGTCCGGCGCGGAGACGTCGCATTCGTCGGCAAGACCGCCGGCGAAAATGCGCCACTGGTCGAGATTGCGATAGGGAACGCCGACGATGAGCGGCACGTCGAGCGCGACGGCGTGGCCGAGCGCATCGCGCAGGCCGCCGCCTTCGGCTTCGACCTTGCCGAACTTGTTGAGCACGACCAGGTCGGGATGCTTCTTCAGCGCCGCGCCGAACAGGCCGGCGGCCTCGGCAAGCCGGGCGTGGTCGAGGCGGCAGCCTTTGGCGGCGGGACCACGATCCTCCGAAAGCTGGTAGACGGCGCGCGAGTAAAGCTCCTCGATCGCCATGTCGCATTTGGCGCGGTCGCGCACGAAGGTGTTGAGCTGCACCAGCCCGGCGACGACGACGCCGTCGTCGCGCAGCCGGTAGGCGATGTCCGCGAGCAATTGGTCGGCGGCAAGGCCGTCGGAATAGACCACCGCGAGGATACTGGATGTCATTTTACCGGCCATGGATGTCACACGCGGGCTGAACGACGCTGGCAAAGGCGCGCTTGATGAAGATCGCCGCCGGATCGGCGGATTTGCCGATCTGGCCGAGCAGCGTGACCCATTCTTCTTCCGCCGCCCTTGCGGCATAGGAGCGCACGGCGTCCTGGCAGAAGGTCGCAAGGTCGAGGCCTTCGCCGTCGGCGCGCTCGGTCATGGCCTGCAGCAAGGCGAGGTCGCCGAGACCGACGATGAGCTCGGTCGCGGCCGTATCATCGGTGAGGCGTCGCATCATGTCGCCCAGCAGCATGTCAGATTCTCCTCAGTTCACGCGATGCTCGGCGGCCCCGGCCAGCGCGATGCCGTCGATCTCGGCGGCCGAGATCAGCCGCGCCACATATTGCGCCTGGGCGCGGTGCTGAACGCTGTCGCGCAGATAGTCGGCGATGCGTTCGGCCACGGCCTCGTAGGGCAAAGTCCGGCCCTCGATCTTGCGGTCGAGCCGGATGATGTGAAGGCCGTATCGGGTTTCAACCGGCGTCAGGCAAAGCTCGCCCACCGTCATCGTCTCCAGCGCGTCGGCGAACTCCGGCGTCACCTGATCAAGCGTTAGCTGGCCGAGGTTGCCGCCCTGTGTCGCGGAGGTGCAGCGCGAATAGGCCTGCGCCAGCGCGGCGAAGGTGTCGGGCTTCTCCTGAAGCGTGGCCAATACGGCCTCGGCATCGGCGCGCGCTTTGGCAGCGGCGTCCTTGTCGTCCTTCGGCGCGGCGAACAGGATATGCGCGGCTTCATAGATATCCGGCGAGCGGAAGCGGGCTCTGTTGTTGTCGTAGTAGCGGCGGCAGGTCGCGTCGTCCGGCTCCGGAACCGTGACCTCGCTTTCGACGACAGCCCGCATCAGCGCCTCGTCGTCCGTTTCGCGGCGGCCGTCCTCGGTGACCGGCTCGGCGGTGAGGCCGAGCGCCCGGGCGCGCTGCATCAGCAATTCGCGGACGACCAGGGCGCGCGCTGCGTGCTGCCAGGCGACGAATGGCTTGTCGGCCGGGTGGTTCTGCATTTCGCGCACGATCTCGTCGCGCGGAATGGTGACGCCGTTGACGCTGACCTTGACCGCCTTGTCCGCCGTGCTTGCCGGAAAACGCACGTCGATGGAGACGCCCATGGCGGTCACTCCGCCGGGATCATCGGGCGCCGCGTGCGCACGACCTGATAGCCGCGACGGCCGAGATACCAGACCGGCGCGCTCCAGATGTGGACCAGGCGGGTGAAGGGGAACACCAGAAAGATGGTCATACCGAGGAACAGGTGCGCCTTGAAGATCGGATGCACGTCGGCAACCACTGACGACACGCCCGGCTGCAAAGTGAGGATACCCTGCGCCCAGGTCATGAACTTCACCATCTCATGGCCGTCGAGATGGCCGAGCGAGACGAAGATGGTGCTCAGGCCCAGGATGAGCTGCGCATAGAGAATGAGCAGGATGGCGATATCGCCGAACGACGAGGTCGTGCGGATGCGCGCGTCGAACAGGCGGCGATGGATCAGCAGCGTCATGCCGATAAAGCAAGCAACCCCGGCGACGCCGCCGATGACGATGGCCATCCACTGCTTGAAGGTATGCGAGATGCCGAGCGTGTCGAATATCCAGATCGGCGTCAGCAGGCCGACGAAGTGGCCGGCGAAGATCGCCAGAATGCCGACATGGAACAGATTGGAGCCCCAGGTCAGCTGTCGGCGGCGCAGCAACTGGCTGGAGCCCGAGCGCCACGTATACTGCTCGCGGTCGAAGCGCACCAGCGAGCCAAACAGGAACACCGTGAGGCAGAGGTAGGGGTACCAACCGAAGACGATGTGATTGATCATGTCGCGCATGGTCGTTTCCTTACGGACGCGAGCGTTGGGGCATGTCGGGCGCGGGTCGCATGGCGCCGCGCACGCGGGCGATGAGATTGTCCTTGCAACCGTCGCCCGAGCCAGGACCGAAGTTCACCGGCTCGTCCTCCCAGGCAGCATCGAGCGCCGCTAGGTCGTCGGCGTCGGGATCGGGCAGGCTCAGCAGCGCGGACACTTCCTCTGCCGTCGGCTTGGCGGCGGCGATGGCCACCAGCGCGCGGAACACCGCTTCATAGGGCGAGCGACGCTTGCGCAGGCGTTCGGCCATGGCGGCGAAGATATGCGCCGGCTGGCCGAGGCTTTCGGCGGCCTCGACGGCCGGCCGCGTCGCCACATATTCGAGGAACAGCGGCAGGAAATCCGGCAGCTCCGAGACATCCATATAGAGCCCCGCCGACTCGTACTGCGACTTGAGGTCGATCATGGCCTGGCCGCGGTCGCGGCTTTCGCCATGAACATGCTCGAACAGATGCAGCGACAGTGACCGTGTGCGGTCGAACAGAAGCACGTAGCGTTCCTGCAGGTCGTAGAGGTCGCCGGTCGCCATCTCGTTGAGCAGGCGATGCAGATGGTCGCGCACCGAGGCCGGGAGGCGCCGGTCCTTGTCCAGCGCTTCGCTGATTTCGCCCGCCGCCTGCGCGAGTTCGGGAGTGGGATAGGTGAGCAGCGCCGACAGCGCCTTGAGAGTCGAGCTCATCAAACCATCTCCATCGGGTTCTTGGCGCGCTTTGGCGTGCCGAACAGGTTGGTCGGGGTTTCGCCGCCGGAGCAGCCGTTACCGAACGAGAAGCCGCAGGAGCCGCGCAGATCGTAGGCGTCTTCGTTGATCTCGCGATGCGCTGTCGGGATGACGAAGCGGTCCTCGTAATTGGCGATCGCCATGATGTGGTACATATCGTCGATCTGCTGGCCGGTGAGGCCGACACGCCTGGCGATGTTCTCGTCGATGACGCCGTCGATGGTCTTCGCTCGCATATAGGCGCGCATCGCGAGCATGCGTTCGAGGCCGAGCGCCACCGGCTCTTCCTTGCCGGCGGTCAGCAGGTTGGCGAGATACTGCAGCGGGATGCGCAAAGAGCGCACGTCCGGCATTTCGCCGTCGTGACCGATCTGGCCGGCTTGCGCGGCGGACTGGATCGGCGACAGCGGCGGCACGTACCAGACCATCGGCAGCGTGCGATACTCCGGATGCAGCGGGAAGGCGACTTTCCACTCCATCGCCATCTTGTAGACCGGCGAGCGGCGGGCGCCTTCCAGCCAGTTCTCGGCGATGCCGTCGCGGCGGGCCTGTTCGATCACCGCCGGATCGTGCGGATCGAGGAACACGCGCAACTGCGCGTCGTACAGGTCCTGTTCGTTGGGGACGCTGGCGGCTTCCTCGATGCGGTCGGCGTCATAGAGCACGACGCCGAGATAGCGGATGCGGCCGACGCAGGTCTCAGAGCACACCGTCGGCTGGCCGGCCTCGATGCGCGGATAGCAGAAGATGCACTTTTCGGATTTGCCGCTCGACCAGTTGTAATAGATCTTCTTGTAGGGGCAGCCGGACACGCACATGCGCCAGCCGCGGCACTTGTCCTGGTCGATGAGAACGATGCCGTCCTCTTCGCGCTTGTAGATGGCGCCGGACGGGCAGGCGGCCGCGCAGGTCGGGTTGAGGCAGTGCTCGCACAGCCGCGGCAGATACATCATGAAGGTGTTTTCGAACTGGCCGTAGATGTCCTTCTGTACGCCCTCGAAGTTGACGTCTTTCGAGCGCTTGGCGAATTCGGTGCCGAGGATTTCCTCCCAGTTCGGGCCCCACTCGATCTTCTCCATGCGCTCGCCGGTGATCAGCGAACGCGGCCGCGCCGTCGGCGAGGCCTTGAGCTCCGGTGCGTTCTGCAGGTGCTCGTAGTCGAAGGTGAAGGGCTCGTAGTAGTCGTCGATCTCGGGCAGATCGGGGTTGGCGAAGATGTTGGCCAGCACCCGCCACTTGCCGCCGATGCGCGGCTCGATCTTGCCGTTCTTCTTGCGCCGCCAGCCGCCGTTCCAGCGCTTCTGGTTTTCCCATTCCTTGGGATAGCCGACGCCCGGCTTGGTCTCGACGTTGTTGAACCAGGCATATTCCATGCCTTCGCGATTGGTCCAGACGTTCTTGCACGTCACGGAGCAGGTGTGACACCCGATACATTTGTCGAGGTTGAGCACCATCGCGATTTGCGCGCGGATCTTCATTCTGCGGCCTCCAGTTTGGTCGATGCGGCGACGGTGAGAGGTTGGTGTTGGTCGGCTGCGGGCTTGTCGAGCCAATCCACCGCCTTCATCTTGCGCACGATGACGAATTCGTCGCGGTTAGTGCCGATCGTCCCGTAGTAGTTGAAGCCGTAGGCCTGCTGGGCGTAGCCGCCGATCATGTGCGTCGGCTTGACGACGACGCGCGTCACCGAGTTGTGGATGCCGCCGCGCTGGCCGGTCACTTCCGAGCCCGGTACGTTCACAATCTTCTCCTGCGCGTGATACATCAGGCACATGCCGTCCTTGACGCGCTGGGAGACGACGGCGCGCGCGACGAGCGCCCCGTTCGCGTTGTAGGCCTCGATCCAGTCATTGTCGGCGATGCCAGCTTGCCTCGCGTCGTTCTCGCTGATCCAGACGATCGGCCCGCCGCGCGACAAGGTCAGCATCATCAGGTTGTCGGTGTAGGTGGAGTGGATGCCCCATTTCTGATGCGGCGTGATGAAGTTGAGGACGATCTGCTTCTCGCCGTTGGGCTTGGTGTCGATTACCGGTTTGACGGCTTTCAGGTCGACCGGCGGCCGATAGACGCAGAGCGCCTCGCCGAAGGCCCGCATCCACAGGTGATCCTGGTAGAGCTGCTGGCGGCCGGAGAGGGTCCGCCACGGGATCAGTTCGTGGACGTTGGTGTAGCCGGCGTTGTAGCAGACCTTCTCGGATTCAAGCCCCGACCAGGTCGGCGCCGAGATGATCTTGCGCGGCTGCGCAACCACGTCGCGGAAGCGGATCTTCTCGTCCTCCTTGGGGATGGCAAGATGGGTGTGGTCGCGGCCGGTGGTCTTGGACAGCGCGTCCCAGGCTTTCACCGCGACCTCGCCATTGGTCTCCGGCGCCAGCGACAGGATCACCTCGGTCGCATCGATGTCGCTGTCGATGCGGGCAAGGCCCTTGGTCGGGCCGTCCGTCACCTCGCCGTTGAGGCGCTTCAAGAGCTCGACCTCGTGCTCGGTGTTCCAGGCCATGCCCTTCACGGCATTGCCGAGCTTCTCCATTAGCGGCCCGAGCGCGGTGAAGCGCTCATAGATGTGCGGATAGTCGCGCTCGACCACCGCCACCGCCGGCATGGTCTTGCCGGGGATCGGCTCGATCTCGCCCTTCTTCCAGTCCTTGACGTCGAAGGGTTGCGCGATCTCGCCGGCCGAGTCGTGCTGGATCGGCGTGAGCACCACATCCTTCTCGACGCCGAGCACTTCCGGCGCGACGCGCGAGAACGCTTTCGCGATCGCCTTGTAGATCTCCCAGTCGCTTTTCGCCTCCCACACCGGGTCCACCGCGGAGGTCAGCGGATGGATGAAGGGATGCATGTCCGACGTGTTGAGATCGTTCTTCTCGTACCAGGTGGCGGTCGGCAGCACGATGTCGGAGTAGACGCAGGTCGTCGACATGCGGAAGTCGAGCGTCACGAGGAGGTCGAGTTTCCCCTTCGGCGCGTCGTCGTGCCAGGCGACTTCCTGCGGCTTCTTGTGGCCCATTTCGCCGAGGTCCTTGCCCTGCACGCCATGCGTGGTGCCGAGCAGGTGCTTGAGGAAATACTCGTGGCCCTTGCCGGACGAGCCGAGCAGGTTGGAGCGCCATACGAACATATTGCGCGGCCAGTTGTCCGGGTGATCCGGGTCCTCGCAGGACATCTGCAACTCGCCGGACTTCAGCGCCCTGGCGACATAGTCCTTCGGATCGAGGCCTGCGGCCGCCGCCTTCTTGGCGATCTCGAGCGGGTTCTGCCGGAGCTGCGGTGCCGACGGCAGCCAGCCCATGCGCTCGGCGCGCACATTGTAGTCGATCAGCGCGCCATCCCACGGACCGGCCGGCGCGGTCGGCGACAGGATCTCGTCGATGCCGACGGTCTCGTAGCGCCACTGGTCGGTATGCGCATAGAAGAACGACGTCGAGTTCATCTGGCGCGGCGGCCGGCCCCAGTCGAGACCGAAGGCAAGCGGCAGCCATCCGGACTGCGGTCGCAACTTCTCCTGTCCGACATAATGCGACCAGCCGCCGCCCGATTGACCGACGCAACCGCACATCACCAGCATGTTGATGACGCCGCGGTAGTTCATGTCGGCGTGATACCAGTGGTTCATCGCCGCGCCGATGATGACCATGGAGCGGCCATTGGTCTTCTCGGCATTGAGCGCGAATTCGCGCGCGGTGGTGATGATCTGGTCGCGCGGCACGCCGGTGATCTTCTCCGCCCAGGCCGGCGTGTAGGGCACGTTGGCGTCATAGGACGTCGCGACATGATCGCCGCCGAAGCCGCGGTCGAGGCCGTAATTGGCGACGAACAGATCGTAGACGGTCGCGACCAGCCTCTCGCCGTCCTTCAGCGCGACGAGCTTGGCCGGCACCTTGCGCACCAGAACGCTCGGATGGTCGGTGCCGGCGAAGTGGTCGTGCTCGCGATTGCCGAAATAGGGGAAGGCGACATCGGCCAGCTCATCGCGATCCTCGGCGAAAGTGAGCTGCAGCCTGGTGGCTTCGCCGTCGGACTTCTTCTCCTCGAGATTCCACTTGCCCTTTTCGCCCCAGCGGAAGCCGATCGAACCGCGCGGCGCGACGATGGATTTGCTCGTCTCGTCGAAGGCGACCGTCTTCCATTCCGGATTGTTGGTCTCATTGAGATCGCCCGTGAAGTCGGAGGCGCGCAGGAGCCGCCCGGGCACCAGTTTGCCGTCCTGCTTCACAAGTTCCACCAGCATCGGCATATCCGTGTACTGGCGGACATAGTCCTGGAAATACTTGGCCTGCCGGTCGAGATGGAATTCGCGCAGGATGACATGCCCCATCGCCATGGCGAGCGCGGCGTCGGTGCCTTGCTTCACCGAGATCCACAGATCGGCGAACTTGGAGGCTTCCGAATAGTCCGGGCAGATGACGACGCTCTTGGCGCCGCGATAGCGCGCTTCGGTATAGAAGTGGGCGTCCGGCGTGCGCGTTTGCGGCACGTTGGAGCCCCACAATATGAGGAAGCCGGAATTGTACCAGTCGGCGCTCTCGGGAACGTCGGTCTGCTCCCCCCAGGTCTGTGGCGAGGCCGGCGGCAGGTCGCAGTACCAGTCGTAGAACGACATGCAGACGCCGCCGAGCAGCGACAGGTAGCGCGAACCCGCGGCATAGGAGACCATCGACATCGCCGGGATCGGTGAGAAGCCGATGACGCGGTCGGGGCCGTGTTTCTTCACCGTATAGGCGTTGGCCGCGGCGATGATCTCGGTGACTTCATCCCAGTGCGCGCGCACGAAGCCGCCGAGGCCGCGCTTGGCCGTATAGGCCTCGCGCTTCGTGGGGTCCTCGACGATGGAAGCCCAGGCGGCGACCGGCGTGCGCAGCACGCGGGCTTCGCGCCACAGCTTGAGAAGCCGCGAGCGCACCAGCGGATACTTCACGCGGTTGCCGGAGTAGAGATACCAGGAGTAGCTGGCGCCGCGCGAACAGCCGCGCGGCTCATGGTTCGGCAGTTCCGGCCGCGTGCGCGGATAATCGGTCTGCTGCGTCTCCCAAGTGACGATGCCGCCCTTGACGTAGATTTTCCACGAGCACGAGCCGGTGCAGTTGGCGCCGTGCGTGGAGCGCACGATCTTGTCGTGCTGCCAGCGTTTGCGGTAGCCGTCTTCCCAGCGCCGGTCCTCGTCGGTGACGATGCCGTGGCCGTTGGAAAACGGCTCGGCGCCGCGTTTGAAGAAGGTCAGTCGGTCGAGAAAGTGACTCATCGTCCGGAATCCTTATTGGGCCGGTTGCGGCGCGAGGGGCGGGCGCGGAGCGGAGGGCGGCAGCGTGGTGCCGTGCTCGATATCGTAGAGCAGGCCGCCGCGGCGCGTGTAGAACGCCCAGGTGATGACGAGGCAGCTAACGTAGAACATCAGGAAGCCCCACAGCGCCGCTTCGACGCCGCCGGTCATGGCGAGCGACGTGCCGTAGGATTTCGGGACGAAGAAGGCACCGAAGGCCGCGATCGCCGAGGTGAAGCCGGTGATGGCCGCCGATTCCTTCTCCGCCTGGCGCAGCCGCGTATCGCGGTCCGCGGTCGGCATCAGCCGGTCCATCTCCTTGCGCATGATGTTGGGGATCATCTGGAAGGTCGACGCATTGCCGACGCCGGCCGCGAAGAACAGCACCAAGAACATCGCGAAGAAGCCCCAGAAGGCATAAGGCTGGTTCTTGATGCCGAGGAAGTACAGCACTCCGGCGACGCCGATCATCATCAGCACCCACACCCACATGGTGACGCGGCCGCCGCCATATTTGTCCGACAGCCAGCCGGTCGCCGATCGCGACAGCGCGCCGACCAGAGGCCCGAGGAAGACAAAGGGCAGGGCGTCGATCGCGGGGAACTGCGTCTTGGCGAGCAGCGGGAAGCCGGCGGAGTAGCCGATGAAGGAGCCGAAAGTCCCGGTGTAGAGCCAGCACATCAGCCAGTTGTGCTTGCGCTCGAAGATCACCGCCTGTTCGGAGAACGACGCCTTGGCCGAGGCGATGTCGTTCATGCCGAACCAGCAGGCAAACGCGCTGGCGGCGATGAACGGCACCCAGATGAAGCCGGCGTTCTGCAGCCACATCTTGCCGGTCGCGCCGATCGGCTGCGGATCGCCGCCGAGGAAGCCGAACACGCCGGCGGTGATGGCGATCGGAATGACGAACTGCACGACGCTGACGCCGAGATTGCCGAGGCCGGCATTGAGCGCCAGCGCGTTGCCTTTCTCCTTCTTCGGGAAGAAGAAGGAGATGTTGGCCATCGACGAGGCGAAGTTGCCGCCACCGAGACCGCAGAGCAGCGCGAGGATCAGGAACACGACATAAGGCGTGTTCGGATTCTGCACGGCATAGCCGATGCCGACGGCCGGGATCATCAGCGACCAGGTCGCCACCGTGGTCCACAGCCGGCCGCCGAAGATCGGCACCATGAAAGAGTAGAAAATGCGCAGCGTGGCGCCGGAGATGCCGGGCAGCGCTGCCAGCCAGAACAGTTGATCGGTTGTGAAGGTGAAGCCGACCGCGGGCAGCTTCGCCACCACGACCGACCACACCTGCCAGACCGCGAAGGACAGGAGCAGAGCCGGGATCGAGAGCCACAAGTTGCGCTTGGCAATGGCGCGGCCGCTCTCTTTCCAGAACGTTTCGTCTTCCGGCCGCCAGTCGGTAAGGATCTTGCCGGACAGGGCGCCGACGTGTTCGGGACCGTGGATCTCCTGCATCTCGGGGAGTTCGGGCAACTTGGCCAGCGCTGCACCGACGACTCCGCGCTCCATCTGCCGGATGGCAAGATGCATCCAGATCAGGGCGCCGGTCACGAGGAGGAAGAGCAGCATGAAGCAACTCGTCCACACGCCGGTCAGATCGTTGAGCGCGCCGAAAGCGATCGGCAGCACGAAGCCGCCGAGCCCGCCGATCATGCCGACGAGGCCGCCGACCGAACCGACATTCTTCGGATAATAGACCGGGATGTGCTTGTAGACGGCCGCCTTGCCGAGCGCCATGAAGAAGCCGAGCACGAACACCGTGACGATGAAGAGCGGAAGCCCCATCTCCATGTGGAAGGCGATCGGCCCGTTGATGCCACGTATGACATAGTCGGTTGGCGGATAGGCCAGAACGAAAGTGCAGACGACGCTGACCATGAAGGTCCAGTACATCACCCGCCGGGCGCCGTAGCGATCGGACAGGTGGCCGCCATAGATGCGGAAGATGCTGGCCGGTAGCGAGAACATCGCCGCGGCCATGCCGGCGGTCTTGATGTCCACGCCATAGACGCTGATCAGGTAGCGCGGCAGCCACAGCGACAGCGCGACGAAAGCGCCGAACACAAAGAAGTAATAAAGTGAGAAGCGCCAGACTTGGATGCTCTTGAGCGGCGCGAGTTCGAGCCAGGCGCTGGTCGCCTTTTCGCCGCGGGCGCGGCGGGCGCGTAGCACCGGATCGTCGGTGGTGGTGAACCAGAACACGATCGCCATGACGGCGATGCCGGCGGCCCAGATTTGCGCCGTGACCTGCCAGCCATAGGCAACCAACACGAAGGGCGCGATGAACTTGGTCACCGCGGCGCCGGCATTGCCCGCGCCGAAGATGCCGAGGGCGGTGCCCTGCTTCTCGGTCGGGTACCAGCGCGACACGTAAGCGACGCCGACCGCGAAGGAGCCGCCGGCAATGCCGACGCCGAGCGCGGCAAGCAGCATCTGCGGATAAGTCTGCGCGTAGGAGAGCAGGAAGGTCGCAACCGCCGCGGCCAGCATGGTCATGGTGTAGACGACGCGGCCGCCGTACTGGTCGGTCCAGATGCCGAGTGCGAGACGGATCAGCGAGCCGGTAAGGATTGGCGTGCC
This sequence comes from Pseudolabrys sp., assembly GCA_017849615.1. Lineage (GTDB taxonomy): Bacteria > Pseudomonadota > Alphaproteobacteria > Rhizobiales > Xanthobacteraceae > Pseudolabrys. The sequence continues at coordinate 183,999 of JAFIGS010000004.1, forward strand.
GACCAGAAGACCGAACTGTGTTTCCGAAAGATTGAGCTGTTGTTTGATCTGGACGCCGATGATGGCGAAGATGGTCCAGACCGCGAAACACACCGTGAAGGCGATGGTCGACATCCACAAGGCCTGGCTTTGGCCCGGTATCGATTTCGCAGTGTCCGTCGGCATGACGTTCTCCGTTCGCGAATGAAATCTCGCGAGCAGGAAGCCTCACCGAGCACGATGATACTTTGAGGTTGATCAACTCGACTGGTAATAGTGTCGAATTGTCCCAGTATTGATTGATGGGTATCGAATGTTTGATATAGTAAGTTCTGTCGCTTGATACTAGTCAAGCGCTCGACAATGCGCCTGACGTAATGACTCGGGAGAACTGGAAAATGTCGCTTCGGCGATCCGATGTGCCATCGATTCGTGCTTTGCCGTTGTTCCAGCAGATGTCGGAGCAGGCCCTTGCCGATCTGATGGCGCAGTCGATGCTGCAGCGCTTTCCCGCGCGCGCCGACCTCATCCGGGAAGGGGAGTTGCCCGACTTTCTCTACATCGTCGTCGAAGGCGCGGTCGATCTGTACGCGACCCGCGACGGCGAAGAAACGACGATCGATATCGTCTATCCGCCATCGAGCTTCATTCTGGCCGCGGTCATGCGTGACGAGCCGTGGCTCAAATCGGCGCGGACCCTGACGCCGTCGCAGATCCTGATGATTCCGTCGCAGGTGGTGCGCGACACATTCAGTCGCGATTCGGCTTTCGCGCGCGGCATCGTCGATGAACTGGCGAAACGCTATCGCGCCGTAACTCGTGTTCTCAAGAACGACCGTATGCGCTCATCGACGGAGCGGCTTGCCAACTGGATTTTGGGCATGGCGCAGCGCGCGGGCAGCAACGCGTTCGAACTGCCGCTCGAGAAGCGAAAGCTCGCCTCGTTCCTCGGCATGACGCCGGAAAGCTATTCGCGTAGCATTGCCGTGCTGGAGAAGCATGGCGTGCGCAGCCAGGGCGCGATGATCACGATCGACGATCCGGCCGGCCTTGCGGAATTCGCCAAGCCATCGGCAATCGAGGCCGACTGACGCGCTCTGATATTTGTCAACGCATTGAACCGGGTGCTGCCCCACGGTGCCGGCGTAACGCAAGCCGGGACCATACCCATGTCGAACGCCGCCATCTCGAATCCTTCCCTTGATCGCCGCCGCCGCTATGCCGGGCCGGCTCTGTTCTCCTATGGGTTCCGCGTCTTCTTTCTGTGCGCGGCCTTGTGGGCGGCGTTCGGCGTGCTCATCTGGCTGCCGATCTATCTGGGCTATGTGCCTTTCGTCACCGCCTTCGGACCGCATGACTGGCACGTGCACGAGATGATTTTCGGTTATGCGGCGGCGGCAATCGCCGGCTTCCTGCTCACGGCAATTCCGAACTGGACCGGACGATTGCCGGTGAATGGCTGGCCGCTGGCGGGGCTTGCGGCGTTATGGCTGGCGGGCCGTATCGCCATTCTGGTGTCGGCGAATCTGGGGCCGCTGCTCACCGCGGCGATCGACGTGTCGTTTCTCGCGACATTGGCGTTCGTCTGTGCCCGCGAGATTATCGCGGGGAAGAACTGGCGTAACCTGCGCGTGCTCGGCGTCATTGCGGCGTTGACCGTGGCCAATGTGTTTTTTCACGCCGAGGTTCATGTGATTGGCGCGGCCGATTACAGTTTGCGGCTCGCGTTGTCGACGGTGATCGTTCTCATTTCCCTGATCGGCGGCCGCATCGTGCCGAGTTTCACCAACAACTGGCTGGCGCGCAACAATCCGGGACGCATGCCGGTGCCGTTCTCGCGTTATGACGGGCTGACGCTGGCGGTGTCGATCCTGGCGTTGGCAGGGTGGATCGTCGCGCCGACCGGCGAATGGGCCGGCGCCGCGCTGTTGGCCGCCGGAGCGATGCAGGCGTTCAGGCTATGGCGCTGGGTCGGCTACCGGGCGGCGGGCGACCCGTTGGTCCTGGTGCTGCACGTCGCCTACGCCTTCGTGCCGCTCGGCTTCCTCCTGTCGGGGTTGTCGCCGGTGGCCGACGTGCCGGGGAGTGCCGGGATTCACGCCTGGGGAGCGGGAGCGGTCGGACTGATGACGCTGGCGGTCATGACCCGAGCGTCGCTGGGGCACACCGGCCACGCCCTCCGCGCTGGCCTGGCAACGCAGGCGATCTACGCAATGGTGTTCATCGGCGCCATTCTGCGTGTCGCGGCATCTCTAAGCGGCGATATCGCGGCTCTCGAAGCTGCGGGTGCGTTGTGGATCGGCGGTTTCGTAGTGTTTGCCGCAAGCTACGGTCCGATGCTGGTGCGTCGTCGCCCGGCCTGGGCCGAGGCGCGGTGCTGATCCAGTCCGAGGAGGGGCGGCGCTGAGCAGGCCGGCCAGCCTGGCGACGAGACGGTCGGGCCGGCGGGCGTGGGCAAGCACGGTAGCAAAATGTGGCGGCGCACCGTGCAGAAATGTTCACCTGCAAAAAGATTGCTTGAACTGAAAAGCCAAGTCGTTCAATGACTTTAACGCCGTCGGAGCGTAGCGCAGTCTGGTAGCGCATCTGGTTTGGGACCAGAGGGTCGCAGGTTCAAATCCTGCCGCTCCGACCACTCCTCTTATACATCCATCCAAAGTATTGATTTGTTCTGCTGAAGTATTCGAGCCAGCGAAGGCTTGCTTCTTCTAAAGAAAACGTGTGGGCGGCGAAATCTCGCGTGATTGTCGAATTTTACGCCGCTTGCGGCTTCCAGCCGCAGATGTCTAATGATTTTCACGTTTAAAAGTTTGTAATGTCACGAGAAACAGTCGTTTGATCATTATCCAAGTATAAAAGATCATAATATATGTTTTATTCTTGTGTTTGCTGCGCCTTTGCACCAGAGTTAACGAGGAATTTATAACTAAGACTTGCAAATATACGCCAGCACACGCTCGCTATGAGGGAAAAATGGCGCATCAGCAAGTCGCGTATTGAGCGGTCGCGTTGCGTATGCCCACAGTTGTGTTATCGGCCGGTTTCGTCCGGCAGGCGGCATGTCCGCCCGAGCGAAAAAAGACTGACTATTTCGACGTCGGTCAGCGCGGTTTCATGCTCGAAGTCCGCAGTTCCGGCGGCAAGACGTATTACCAGCGCTATACCGACGAGCGTGGACGCGAGCGGCAGTACAAGATCGGTCCGGCCGATGTCGTGTCGCTGGAGCAGGCGCGCCGCAAAGCCAAACAGATCGTGGCAGAGGCATTGCTCGGCGTTGACCCGCAGCAACGCCGCCGGGAAATGCGCGCCATTCCGCTGCTGCGCGACTTCGTCGCCGAACGCTATCTGCCTTATGTGCAGACCTACAAGAGCAGTTGGCAGACCGATGAGACCGTGCTGCGGATTCACGTTCTGCCGCGCCTCGGCGCGCTCGCGCTCGACGAGGTCAAGACCGAGGCCGTATCCGGCCTTGTCAATGCCATGCGGGATGATGGTTATGCTCCCGGCACGATGAACCGGGTCATCGTCATCCTGCGTTATATCTACAACCTGGCGCGCAAGTGGAAGACGCCGGGTGGCGAGAACAATCCGGCGGCTGGTCTGAGTGCCGGGCCCGAGGTTCAGCGCAACCGTTTTCTCGCCGAGTGGGAAGCCGAGAACCTCGTGCGTGCGATCCATGCCGACGAGAACCGCACCGCGGCGCGATCGATCCTGCTCTTGCTGCTCACGGGCGGACGGCGCAACGAGATCACGTTCGCCAAGTGGGACTACGTCGACTGGAAGAACAAGACCTTGCTGGTGCCCAAATCGAAGTCGGGCAGGGCGCGGGTCATCGCGCTCAACCAGTCGGCGATCGCGCTTCTGACGTCAACGCCGCGGATCGAAGGCAACCCGTACATATTTCCTTCGGAAGTCACAGGCCGGCCATCCGCGTCGTTATTCTTTCCATGGGACCGGATCCGCAAGCGTGCCGGCCTCGGCGATGTGCGCCTGCATGACCTGCGGCATTCGTTCGCCAGCTTCCTGGTCAATCGCGGCGTTTCGCTTTACGTCGTGCAGGGATTGCTTGGCCACATGCACGCGCGCACAACGCAACGCTACGCGCATCTCTCGCAGGAAACGCTGAGCGGCGCCGCTGACCTCATGCAGCAGGTCGTGACGTTCTCGGCCGAGCCGCCGCCGCAACACAGCAACTGAGCCTTAGAAATGCGCGCGTAGAAATGGCATCGCGACAGCGATGCCGTGAGCGCTCACGCGCGCCGCGCTGACACCGAGCCATTTACCGTCCGCTAACGAACCGTGCGCCAGTATCGGCGCGCGGTTTTTTGCGCGCTTTTTCGCGTTCGAATTCGGTCGTCCGACGCTATACCTATTGGGCGACGGCGACATCGAGCGGTTTCGTTTTCCGATCCGGCTATCGATTCAATTACTTGGAATTTTCATTGACCCACGGCGGGCCCAGTTCGTGCGCCGGCGACAGAAAGTGAACGGCGGCCTTCGCCGGAACGCCCGCGATTGAAGCAATTGCGGGATTCATCGTGTCGATCGTCAAATCGGTCCAGTACGTGAAGATTTGCTCGCTCTACGGAGCCGGCTTCTATTACATGCCGGGCACCGATACCTGCATCAAGATCGGCGGCTTCG
>JAFIGS010000024.1 GCA_017849615.1 Pseudolabrys sp.
ACGCCCGGCACGTCGGTGAGCAGCAGCAGCCGCTTGGCCTTGAGCGCGCCGGCAATGGCGCCGGCGAAGGTGTCGGCATTGACGTTGAAGGTGCCGCCGTCGGCCGAGGCCGCGACCGGCGCCAGCACCGGGATCATCTCCGAGCGGGCCAGCAGGTCGAGCAGCGTGCGGTCGATTTCCGCCGGCTCGCCGACGAAGCCGAGATCGACCACCTTCTCGATCATCGAATCCGGATCGACCACGGTGCGCGTGACCTTCTTGGCCTGCACCATGTTGCCGTCCTTGCCGCACAGGCCGATGGCCTTGCCGCCGGCGGCGTTGATGTAGCCGACGATCTGCTTGTTGATCGAGCCGGCCAGCACCATCTCGACGATCTCGACGGTGGCCGCGTCGGTGACGCGCAGGCCGGCCGCGAATTCGGATTTGATGCCGAGCTTCTTGAGCATGGCCGCGATCTGTGGCCCGCCGCCATGCACCACCACCGGATTGATGGCGGCCTGCTCGAGCAACACGATGTCGCGGGCGAAATCCTGCGCCAGCGTCTCGTCGCCCATGGCGTGGCCGCCATATTTCACCACGACGATTTCCTCGTCATAGCGCTGCATGTGCGGCAGCGCCTCGGAGAGCACGCGCGCCTGTTCCTGCGGATCGACTTTCGACTGGCTCATGGCCGACCTTGGTTCGTCTGTGGTGGGGCCGTTTTAGCGGCGCGCAAGCAGCGCGGCAATGGTCACCACGAGCCACGCCAGGATCATGATCGTGCCGCCGGTCGGCGCGGCAAGCGGGAACAGCCGGTGCCCGGCGAAGGCGCGCAAGGCGAGGTCGCCGGCGAACAAGGCCGCGCCGATGACGAAGCCGGCGCTCGCCGCGATCCCCAGCGGCCGCATGGTCAGCCCGTTCCGTGTCGCCAGCGTGACGGCAATCACCGCGCAGGCATGGATCAGCAGCAGATATGCCGCGCTGTCGAGCCCCATGCCGGCTTTCGCGCCATGCGCGCCGGCCGCGGCCAGCACGACGCCCGCTGCGCCCATCAGCCCGGCGAGAACGATGAAGAGGGTGTCCATGATTCTACGCCTTCCGCTCCGCCAGCAGCCGCGCCACCGCCGAGCGCATGTCCTGCAGCCCGAACCCGGTCTCGCTCGACGTCGCCAGCACGGTGGGGAAGGCGGAGGGATATTTCGCCATGCCGGCCTCGACCTCGGCGATGCGTTTGGGCAGATCGGCGGCCTTCACCTCGTCGGTCTTGGTCAGCACCACCTGATAGCTCACCGCGGCGTTGCCGAGCACCTTGAAGGTCGGCACGTCGGTGTCCTTGAGGCCGTGGCGCGCGTCGATCAGCACATAGACGCGCAGGAGGTTGGCGCGGCCGAGCAGATAGCGCTCGATCAGGTCGGTCCACTGCGCGATCCGCGTTTTCGACGCCGCGGCATAGCCATAGCCCGGCATGTCGACGAGGTTCAGCTCGCCGCCGCCGTTGAAGAAGATCAGCTCCTGCGTGCGCCCTGGCGTGCGCGAGGTGCGCGCCAGCGCCTTGCGCGAGGTCAGCGCATTGATGAGGCTGGATTTGCCGACATTGGAGCGCCCGGCAAAGGCGATCTCGACGCCGCGCATCTTCGGCAGCGAATCGAGATTCGCCGCGGCGGCGGCGAACTGCCAGTCCACGCTGAACAGCTTGCGGCCGGTCTCGATCTCGTCGCGGGTGTAGTCGTTGGTCGCCATTAGTCCTCTACTCTTCGTCACAGCCGGACTTGAATACTTCTGTCATGGCCGGACATAGCCCGTCGCAAGACGGGCGTGAACGCCCTTATGATCCGGCCATCCCGCTTAGGAACGCACGGTGCCCGCCTAAGCGGGCGCTCGATACTGCGCCGCCTCTACCACGTTTCCGCGGGCTTGACTTGCTTCGCGCCCTCCACCCGGACCTCGTCCAGCACCGCGATCTCCCGGGCCGGTCCGCTGCGGGATAAAGGAAGATAATCTTCACTCTGCCCGCGGTGCCTTTTTCGTGCTATCCTTTTGCCATGCACAGGCTTGGACCATCCGCCGCCGTCGTGCTGGTCGCAGCGCTTGATGCGTTATGGGCGACCGCTGCCGCCGACTGCACCTGTCGCGCGCAAGGCCGCCAATTCGAGCAAGGTCAGACCGCCTGCCTGACGACACCGAAGGGCCTGCGCTTGGCGACCTGCGGCATGGTGCTCAACAATTCCTCCTGGGAATTTTCGGAAGCGCCCTGCACGGTATCGGACCTCTCGAAGCCGGGCCCGGCGCCGGCGCGACAAGCAGTCGTCCTCATCCCTCCCCACTGACAGATTGGCGAGCTTCATAGTCTCGCGCGATCCGTAGCCCGGATGGAGCGCAGCGAAATCCGGGGCGGCGTTCTGTATCGCGCCCGGCGAGCCGCCGCACACTCCGTTCGTCCCCGCGCATAGCCGTCCGAAAGGACGGCGTTCTTTCAGAACGCCTATGGCGGGGACCCAGAAAGCGCAACGCACGGCGTCGGATGTAATTCGGCAGGGCGGATGAGCGAAGCGTGATCCGCCGCTCGTTCTCAAGCCGCCGACTTTTCCTTCGGTCGCACGAACAATTGCATGTCGAGGGAATCGAGCACCTTCATCGTGGTGGCAACTTGCCGGTTGCCAAAAGAACAAATAGAGAACATAATTGGCTTATTGAAAACATCCCCATTCTGGGATATTTTATGCGCCTGTATCTCGTTGTCGGTGAAAAGCCGCTCGATTGGGTCGGCTCGGCCAAGCAGAACTTCCTCGCCTTTCCGGCGCCGGTGCAGCACGAGATGGGCAATGCGCTCGGGCTGGCTCAGTTTGGCGGCAAGCATCCAAAGGCCAAACCTTGGAAGGGCGAAGGTCCGGGTGTGTTCGAGGTGGTCGATGACTTCGACGGCGATACTTACCGGGCGATCTATACCGTGCGCTTTCGGCAGGTCGTCTACGTGCTGCATGCGTTCCAGAAACAGTCGCCGCGCGGAGCCAGGACCGCGCGCACCGATATCGATTTGATCGCGCGGCGGCTCAAGGTCGCCCGGCAGGATTACGAGGCCCGTTATGGCAAAAGCGACCGCTAGCAAAGCCAAGGCGCGTGCGATCACGCGCGGCAGCGGCAACGTGTTCGCGGACTTAGGGATTGCCGATGCCGAGGAGCGGCAGACCAAGCTCAAGCTCGCTTACGCGTTGAACGCGATCATGGAAGAAGATCGCCTGACGCAGGCCGCCGCCGCCGCAAAGCTCGGCCTCAACCAGCCGAAAGTATCCGCCTTGCGCAATTACAAGCTCGAAGGCTTCTCGGTCGAACGGCTAATGACGCTGCTCAATGCGCTCGATCAGGATATCGAGATCGTCATCCGCAAGAAACCACGCTCGCGCGCGACGGCGCGGATCAGCGTGGTGGCGGCGTGAGGGGCGGCTCGTAGCCCAGATGAGCGCAGCGATATGCGGGGCGGTGTCTCCGTATCGCGTCGCCGCTCGCCACATACTCCGCTCGTCCCCGCGAAAGCGGGGACCCAGAAGCGTCAAGTTCGGTGATGGATGAGTTGGGGCGGATTAGCGAGGCGTAATCCGCCATTTTCGGTTACGGCTAAGTCATTCAAGCGTCTCAAGGGTGGGCTAGCGCATTCGATCAATTTGACGGAGGCAGAGGATCGCCATCAATCACGCCGCCCGAAAACTTCTCATCAATATCCCGCCGTCCATCCAGCACACGCAGGATTTCCGGCGTGTCTCTGGCAACACGGTAGAAGACAACGTGAGGTGTGGCGGCGAAAGACCGCAGCCCAGGCCGAATGTCGTCTCGGGCGCGCCGTCGATCGACGCCTCGGAAGCTCGGAAAGCGTGCTCGTGCAAAAGAAGAGATTTCGCAAGCGTAGATCTAAATGCGCTTGAAGAACTTGTTGTCTTTCGTCAGCACGACATATGCAGGCGGCCTTCCGGCCCACGTCCCGGCGAGAATATCTTTCTTGTTGTGTGCCAGAATTGCAGCCAGCGAATCGCTGAATTGAACTTTTTCGAAATCTAGTAGTGAGCGCGTTTTGTGAACAAACGCATCCAGCATTTGGATGTATTCCGCTTTCCAAAACATGACGCCCGCCGTTTGCATCTCTTCATTCTTTATAGCCAACGGGTCATAGTTGGCGGCTGCGCCGTAACGTCCGACTTGTTCAAAGTAGTCGAATGTTTGAAGGGCCTGACGGGTTTCAGCCTGCGTAAAAAATGGGTCGATGCCGCCGCAAGCCTCCGCCAACAAGACGAGTTTATGGGTTTGGAGGTATTCCGAGCTGACTTGAACCGTGATCGCCTTCAGATACTTTTCGCAAGCTTGCTGACACGAGAATCCAGCTCGCGAGTGAAATCCAGCGCCAAGAGTATTCAAGTGGCGAGCGAGCAAATAGTCACGGTCCGCCTCGATTGAAAAAGCCGTGAAGGGCAGGTCAGTCTTTATTGTTCTTGGCGGCACTTGCCCAATCCCGCATCCATGGAGCGAATGCCCTTGTCGATCTCGCGGCGCAGGGCGCGGAGTTTTTCGACATGGGATAGCAGGGAACGTCCGATGGCTTCCTGATCCTCGGCGGGCAGGCGCTCCAGTTCGGCAATGGCTTGCTCGAGCGATTTGACCATGCCGACATTTTATCAGAACGCGGGCGGCAAAACAGGGGCGAGGCGGCCTTGTAGCCCGGATGAGCGCAGCGCAATTCGGGGCATGCAGGCCGCCTATCCCGGATTGCGCCAGCGGGCCGCGCTTCGCGTCGACCCGTTGGCTTCATCCGGGCTACAGCGCTTCCACATTCCCAAACAAAAAAAGCCGGGCTTTCGCCCGGCTCTTTTTCTTTCAGCAGTAACGCTGCCCTCGGCCTCGCTACGCTTCCTTCTTCTTCCTTGCGAACGTGCCTTTGATATTGTCGATCAATTCGATCTTCGCGCCGTTCTTTTTCATGATGTAGGCCTGCTGCGCCACCGACAAGGTGTTGTTCCACGCCCAGTAGATCACGAGGCCGGCCGGGAAGCTCGCCAGCATGAAGGTGAAGATCAGCGGCATCCAGTTGAAGATCATCGCCTGCGTCGGGTCCGGCGGCGTCGGGTTCAGCTTCATCTGCACCCACATCGTGATGCCCATGATGATCGCCCAGATGCCCAGATGCAGGAACGGCCCGATGACCGGAATGTGCGTCGGATCGTAAGGGATCAGCCCGAACAAGGTGAACAGGTTGGTCGGGTCCGGCGCCGACAGGTCCTTGATCCAGCCGAAGAACGGCGCGTGCCGCATTTCGATGGTGACGAACAGCACCTTGTACAGCGAGAAGAACACCGGGATCTGGATCAGGATCGGCAGACAGCCGGCCAGCGGGTTGATCTTCTCTTTCTTGTAGAGCTCCATGAGCTCCTGCTGCTGCTTGGCCTTGTCGTCCTTATAGCGCTCGCGCAGCTGAACCATCTGCGGCTGCACGGCCTTCATCTTCGCCATCGAGGCGTAGGATTTCGACGCCAGCGGGAAGAAGATCAGCTTGATCATCACCGTCACCAGAAGAATGGCGACGCCGAAATTGCCCACGAGGTGGAACAGCCAGTCGATGACCAGGAACAGCGGCTTGGTGATGAAATAGAACCAGCCCCAGTCGATCAGGCGGTCGAAGCGGTCGAGCTTGAGGCTCTCCTCATAGGCGTTGACGACGCGCACTTCCTTGGCGCCGGCGAACAGCCGCGCTTGCGCCGTGCCGGTCGCGCCGGGCGCGATGGTCTGCGCGTCGAGCACATAGTCGGACTGGTAGGTCTTGACGTTGCCGAGCATGCCGCCGGAGAAGCGCGCCTTCAAAAGGCTGGTGCCCGGGTCGGGCACCAGCGCCGCGGCCCAGTATTTGTCGGTGAAGCCGAGCCAGCCCTTGGTGTTGGCGTAGGCGAATTCCTTCTTCTCCTCGAGGTCCTTGTAGCTCTTCTCCAGCAGGCCGTTGTCGCCGAGCACGCCGACCGGGCCTTCATGCAGGATGTAGAAGCCGGCGGTGTGCGGCGTGTTGTGGCGCGAGATCAGCGCATAGGGATAAAGCGTGACCGGGTTCGCGGTCTTGTTGATCACTTCGTCCTTGGCGGTGAACAGATACTTGTCGTCCACCGAAATGGTGCGGCGGAATTCGAGGCCGGCGCCATTGTCGAAGGTGAGGGTGACCGGGTGGCCGACATCGAGCTTGCCGGAGCCGGCCTGGGTCCAGACGGTGTTGCCGTCCGGCACCTTGATGTCCGGCGTCGAGGGGCTCCAGCCGAATTCGGCGTAGAACGGGTCCGGCGCGCCCGAGGGCGACAGCAGGATCACCGGCGGCGATTTCGGGTCCACGGTCTCGCGGAACTTGAGCAGCGCCAGGTCGTCGATGCGGCCGCCCTTGAGCGAGATCGAGCCCTGCAGGTCGGCGGTTTCGATCGGCAGGCGGGGTGAGGTCGCCAGCGCGGCAGCGCGGTTGGCGGTCGGGGCGGCGGCCTGGGCCGTCGGCTGCGCGCCGGGGACCG
>JAFIGS010000025.1 GCA_017849615.1 Pseudolabrys sp.
CAGGCCGACAACCCCGCAGTGGTGGATTAAGCACTCCCTTAAACAAGGAGGGCCTGAAAGGTATGTCCACCAGGGGCTTTGCGGAGCAAACCTATAAACACCGCGCGCGGAACGCCAAAGGCTCGGCAATTCCGTGGTGACGAACTCGCGTGAATCTAACTCACACATCACGCGAGACTGCGGGGCTGTTCGGGCCCCGGCGTTCCGCGCGCCCTCGTTCTTCAAGGGGTGCTGGATATGCGAAACGGGAATGCGGCCTGCCCGGGGCCGGTAAAGAATACGGGCGATGAATCACGTCCCGACCCACCCCTCACATAGCCACTCTGTCGCAAACGCGCTGGATCGGCCGCGCCGTCCGCGTTAAGCCAGCAACATTGCCGGGAAGAAACGCCATATGACCACCCTGACCGAAGCGCCGCCAACGCCGGGCGCGCCCGCCTCGCCGCGGCGCATGATCGGCGTCGTCTGCGCCGCGCATTTCGTGTCGCATTACTACATCATCATCCTTGCGCCGCTGCTGCCCTTCGTGCGCGACGCCTACGGCGTCAGCTACACCGAGATCGGCCTTGCCCTCACCGTCTTCAATATCGTTTCCACCGTGCTGCAGACGCCTGCGGGCTTCCTGATCGACCGGCTCGGCGCGCGCATGCTGCTGGTCGCGGGGCTGGCGCTCGGCGGCATCGCCTTCCTGCTGGCGGGCCTCGTCAATTCGTTCTGGTTCCTGGTGGCCATGTTCGCTCTCGCCGGTGTCGGCAACACCGTCTATCACCCGGCCGATTACGCGTTGCTGTCGCGCCATGTGCCGGCGCAGCGCATCGGCCAGGCATTCTCGATCCATACCTTCTCCGGCGTGCTCGGCTCGGCGGTGGCGCCGCCGACGCTGCTGCTGATGCAGAGCGTGTGGGGCTGGCGCGGCGCCTTCATCGGCGCCGGCATCTTGGGCCTCGTCATCGCCGCGGCGGTGCTGATGGTGCGCGATCAGGCGTCGGCAACGGCCGCGCCGAAGCCGCGCATTGAAGGCGAGGCCAAGCCGGCGAGCTGGGATCTGCTGCTGTCGCCGCCGATCCTGCTCAATCTCGTGTTCTTCATCCTGCTTGCCGTCATGAACAGCGGCATGAGCAATTATTCGGTGGCCGCGCTCGGCGCGCTCTACGGCACGCCGGTGACCGTCGCCAACACGGCCCTCACCGCCATGCTGATGCTGTCGGCCATCGGCGTGCTGGTGGGCGGCGTGCTGGTCGGGCGCACGTCGCTGCATGCGACCGTCGCCGCGCTCGGCGTCGCTGGCGCCGCGGCCTCGGCGGCGCTGATCGCCGCCTTCGACTTCGGCACCTTCGCGCTGATCGCGGTCATGGCGGCGCAGGGCTTCTCGACCGGCGTCATCGCGCCGTCGCGCGACATGATCGTGCGCGCCGCGACGCCGGAAGGTTCCTTCGGCAAGGTGTTCGGCTTCGTCACCACCGGGTTCAACCTCGGCGGCATCGTCGCGCCGATGATTTTCGGCGCGCTGATGGACTCGGGCAATCCGCGGCTGGTGTTCCTCGGCGTCGCCGCCGTGGCCCTGATCGCCATCCTGACCGTCACCACCTTGCCAAAGCGCCGCCGCGAGGCCCCGTAAGCCCCTGAAAACGCTTGGCTAAGGATTTTTCGTTTCGGCCACAGGGCGGGCTTGTCAAATCGGCCGATTTGCCCCATGTGATGGCGCGGCGCGCGGGCACCCTGCCCGCTGGCGGCCTCCAAAAAGGCCCCGCCCGCCCCCTGCTGGGGAATGGTGTAACGGTAGCACAACAGACTCTGACTCTGTTTGTCTAGGTTCGAATCCTAGTTCCCCAGCCAGCTTTGTGCCGAATTGAATTTGTCAAGAATATCAAAGACTTGATTGTTGGCGACTTTCGCCTGACCCTAACGGTGCCCCTAACACTGACCCTAACGCGCTTGCCCGCTTCGGGCTTGGGCGCTTGAATACCTCTGGCTGTTTGTGGGGGGCTACAATGACTTTGAGGGGAAAGATTTTGACGTGGGCGGGACGCGCTTGGCTCTGGCTCGCCGTGGCGTTCATCCTCTTCAATTACGCGCTGATTATCTACTACAGCGGTTGGAGTAAATTCGCTGAAATAGCGAACCCATTTAACCTTTGGAATTTTGTCGCGGTCGTTATCACAATCGCGCCCGGCATCGCGTTACTTAAGCTCGGCGAGTATTTGGGATCGCGACAGGAGGCCAAGTAGCGCCTTAGCGGCTCGCCGCAATCTCTCCGATCATTTTCGCAAACTGTCGTCCGGCCGGGCTTCTGCCGAAGATGGTCCGTCCACATGCTGTCCTAGCGTAGGCCGCACCGATCTTGGTGCCCTGCACCACCGGGAAATTTTGTGGGCCAAACGTGACCGAGATCGCCTCTCGCGGGCTGAGACGACAAGGAAGCGTGCCGCCACTCAGTAGATACGGCGACGAAATGGGTAGACGCTTGCGGAAGCCAACCGAAAACCCAACCTCCGAAATCGTAATCGGAAATGCGCTGAGATTTATGATCTCGATTGAGAAGCCCATCGGCACCTCTTCTGTGCTCAGAAGATAGGCTGGCGTGACGCGGATACGTACCCGCTGCTGATTTATGGCGCTCAATGTGTTGATGACGCCCAGCACTGCGCCGACCGAAGCGCCTCCAATCGTGAGAACGTCCTTCCAAGGAATGTCTTTGAGGTCGGACAAGCCCATAACATTTCTCCAGCTACGGCCCGCGTTTTATTCTCTCTTGTAGCTTCATCTTCTGGATAAACAGGTCGCGAAGGCGACCAGTCAGGCTGATGGTTCCGCGCCCAGCCGTCTCGATCTCCTTGTCAAACTCGTCGCAGACCCGAATAAACTCATCTACTGCCAACATGAATTGGTCAACCGGCCGCTTATCGAGTAAGAATTTTTCGAGTGAGGCACCCGCCTTTGCGGCCCGTCCCTCTTCATACTTACGCTGTGCGGGTTTCATTCTCGAAATTTGCGCCGCGATCTCTCCCGAACGATCCGGCGGCAGGTAGAGGCGTCGGCGCCTATTCAATGGCCGGTCATCAAAATTGAAATCAGATGGGACGCTGGAGTCAGGGACGAAAAGTATCTGCTTTTCGCCGTGCGGCTTGGGCGTCACATCAATTAGCGCGTTAGATTGATCTGTCCACACGGCGTGAAATTCTGCGGTCAGCAAAACGCCGGGCCACTCCCAAATCGTCCACCCGTATCTGATATCGCCGCCATCGTTCTTAACTTTCTCCAGCACGCCGTCAGCACACCACCCATATAGGCCATAAGCATCTGCCATTACGGGGACGAATTGCGCGGTCCCGTCCCCGAGACCGGCTGCGAAAGAAACAATTGATGGCGTTAGGTTTGGCGGCGTCGTCTCCGCTGGGGCTTCACCTACAGAGTCGGCGCCAAATTTCTGCGCGGACAAGCGCCTTTTGGTTTCATAAGCACTCACCACGGAAGGCCCCGCCGAAAAAGACAGATGCTAACGAATCCGTTTAGATTATTTTATGTTGCCGGTCCCCGCTAGATTACTCGCGCCACTTGAGCGGCCGTCCACACTTGCTTTCCTCTCGGAGTAGGAATGCCACGCTCAGTGAGCGCAAGCGCGAGCCGCCTAAGCGAAACAACGCCGCTAGACCGGAGGTCAGCAATGACCGGCGCTAGGTCTGCGGCTCTTTCCGCCGCGCGTTGCTGCCTCGCCGCCCGTCCCGCCTCTTGAGCAGCGGCGCTTGGCACGACGCCTCTATCACCGCCCAAAAGCTTGCCTCGCGCCTTTGCGGCAGCCAGGGCGGCTTTAGTGCGGGCGGAGATAAGACCGGCCTCCAGTTCGGCTACGGCGGCCATTTGCTGGAGCATGAAGCGACCTGTTGGTCCCTCAATGGCCGGTAGGTCCGCGAAACGAACGTCAACGCCCGCCTCTAGGAGCCGCGAGAGGAACGCGACCGAGCGCGTAAGACGGTCAACCTTCGCCACGACGAGCGGCGCACGATGAACGCGGGCAGCGGCCAATGCGCGGTCAAGTTCGGGGCGGTCGCTTCGCCGTCCGCTTTCCACTTCGGTAAACTCTGCGATGATCTGCCAGTTGCCGCCATTGAGATAGCGAGCGACGGCCTCGCGTTGGGCCTCAATGCCAAGGCCGGACTGTCCCTGCTTTGCCGTGGAGACGCGATAGTACGCGACGAAGGCCCCCTGAGCGGTCATCGGGCACCCCCGACACGCAAGAGAGAGGCGACGGCGAAAACGCCGACGATGCTAAACAGGCAATATCCGAGAGCAAGAACTGCAATCACTGTGAGACCTCCGGTGTATCAAGTCAGCCAAGGGACGTTGACTGAAATGATACGGCGAGGTTCTCGCGGCACAAGCGGACTAAGCCGCGTCAAGTTGACTCACGCAGCACCGCGTTGCGTCCAATGCTCTGTAGCGTCGGGCGTCGTCGCTCGGGCGGGCCTTACAACATCGCGGTGTTGTAGGATCGCTTTCGGTATTCGGTTTGCGAAGGCCCCATCGTAATGCACGGGATCAGCTTCGCCGGGCGCGAGGACAAGCCAGAAGATGCCGCCGCTTCGCCGGATGCCGAGGTTGTCCCGCAAGAGGTTCAGCGGATTGCCGTCGCGATACGCGATCTGGATGTTCGATCCAGAGACACCGGCGATGATCTTGGCGACGGTACGGCGTCCGTATGAGCGCCGCGCATCGCCGACGACAACTTGACCACCGTGAACGCCCCATGCGACCTGACCGCAGGTGGACGTAATCAGGGCGAAGTCTTCGGGGGCGATCAACACCGATAGCGTTCGGGGACGACCAAAGGTCACTAACAAAGCCGGTCGGGAATTTTCCGTGGTGCCCGCTTGTAGGGCTGGAGGCGTCATCATTTGTTATTTCTCAGGGAAAAAAATATCCCCACCGGGGGGATTGGAGTGCCGCGCACCATTAGAGGGGCTCTCAGATTTTTGTCCGAAATATTCCGGATCAGCGGCGGAGCCACGAACTGTCCGTGTTTACTCTACTGCCGCCTTCGCCAAGCCTAAGCACTACGATGCCAAGGACCAATGCACCGATAACCGCGATAAACAGAATACGACCTGCGGTATCACTCATGGTAGGTCCTTGGTGGTGATGGTCGTAAGGGTCCCTTCAAGGGAACCAGAAGCTCTCTCAAAGAGACCCTTAAATAATCTATAGATATCCAACGGAGGGCGTAAGAGCGATTGTTGCCCCTAATTCCATCAGCACCGTTGCGACCATAAGGGTCTCGCTATGGGGGTCTGTCGTGACGGTCCCCGTTATCGGCACGTAACGGTCCCTTCAAGAGAACCAGAGTCATCTCTAAGGGCCTATTAGATAAACCTTTAGATATACCTATAGATATCCAACCGGGGAGCGTAAGAGCGATTGTGGTCCCTAATTCGCGAAGACGGAAAACGCCGCGCGGCCTGCCGGGTCAACCCTCACTGTCCAAGGCACCAGTGAAGGGACCACACAGCAGGCCGTCAGCGGGCCGCTGAGAGTCTTTAGAGGCCAAGATGGCGGCACCTACCACCCTCACCTAAAAACTCACCAGCGACCTCCCCTGAGTCAACACAGGCTACTTATGCAGCCTCGGGGAATGTACGTTCTAAGACTTCTTGGGCATACGCTCCGATTTCCGTAAGCCCCTCTTCCCGTAAAACGTCAGGCGCGGGAAAGAGCATGTAAGGGCTGCCAAGTGTTCGCGCGATCCGCCGTGCTCGCCGCTCATCGTCAGCAAGACCACTCACTGGATCGACCATGAGAGAGAGCACGGCGGGTTCGGCGCGAGCGAGGAAAGCCCAGCACGTTGCATAGCCTCGCGGCACCGGCCGTCCGGGCGCGATCAGCTCTTGTGGGATATCGGGAATGGAAGTGGTCAGCATCGGCCCCCCTTTGTCAGTAGCTACCAAAACGGGGGGATCGCTTCCCGTCACCACTATACGGTCGGGACTTTCGGAATGGAAGCCGGGTGACTAGTTGGCCTCTGCGACCGCCCGGTTAACCTTCGCGTAGCGAGCCGATGCGCTAGTGACCCACTGCCAAACTGGAGCATCCGGGTGCGTTGTCTCCATTCCGCTTCCGCGCGTGTCGATTTCAATCATCCCCTCAAGGGACGCGGCGGGGAAGTTCACCTTCACCGGGTAGCCCCGCCTCGCAAGGGCGCGATAGACGCTGGCGCGATCAGGAACAACGAAGTCGCGGGTCTGGAAATGAAGGTCATTGTCAGCCGCGTATTGTACTGCCCGCTCCAGCACCGCGAGCGCAAAGCCCTGCCCGCGACTGTCGGGCTCCGTACTGGCGTGAAGCGTCACCATCTTGTCATCGCGGATGACTGCCCCAAGGACGCTCTTGCCGCCTAGGCTGAACGTGACTGCATCGCCGTGGTACGGTGGCGGCAAATCTTCGCGCGGCTCTCGCGTCACTGTGACGGATCGGGAAAGATCGGAAGGGTTGTCAAAGACCGCAGGGCGCGTGGGTGAGGATGGCCGCTCGGCGGCCTCCCTCTGCGTTTCGAGTTCGGGCACTACGCGCCTCAGAAGCTAATTTTGCCCGTGCGAACGGCGCGCGACCACGACATATCCCAATTGGGAGTCGTGACCCATGTTTCACCGTTCTTTTGATGGACGCGCACCTTCGGGCCGAAACCGGCGGTCAAAGCCCGGAGTTTGTCAGGCTTCTCCGGTAACCTCTCTAGGCGGCGCACGGCCTGGGCTCCAAGGTTTCTCAGCGCGCTATCGTCGTTCATAAAGACGGCGCGGCGGGCCTCTCTAAGCTCGCCATCGCTTAGCATCTCATTGAGCAAATCGACGGATGCGCCTGTCTCTTTCAGAACCGCATTGGCTTGCGCCTCAAAGCCCGCGATCACTGCATTGACCTGAGTATGCGAGACGCCCGGCGGTAGTTCTGTTGGCACCTCGCCGGAAACAATGGTGTCATCAATCGCCGCGTTAGCGGCTTCTGCCCCTACAACGCTGTTGATCGTTTCCAGCGCCGCGGTCGCGGCCTCCATCGTGGCTTTTTCAGCTTCCGAAACGTCAAGTTGCCCGGCGTCGGTTTCGGAAGCGGCGTTGGTTTCGGCCGGGCCTTCGGAGTCTTGAGCATGTTCATCGGCTCTTACGGTCTGGGGGGCCTTGGCAGTTTCGGTAGAGCGTTGCCCTACACCGTCAAGCGACTCGCCATGCTCGACTATCAGGCTCTCAAGACCGGCGGCCTTCACCGAAGCGAGCGGTGTTACGTCTCCAGAGGCAAGGCGC
Organism: Pseudolabrys sp.; assembly: GCA_017849615.1. Taxonomy (GTDB): domain Bacteria; phylum Pseudomonadota; class Alphaproteobacteria; order Rhizobiales; family Xanthobacteraceae; genus Pseudolabrys. The sequence goes on from JAFIGS010000025.1 coordinate 7,284, forward strand.
ACGTAGCCTTCGGGGACGCGCGACACTGTGGCCGCCCGCATGACTGGACGTGCGGACGACTCCATGCGGCCGTCGCGGAAACTAACGGAATGTACCGTGCCACGAACAAAGGCCGAAGGTTCATGCCGATCAATCGGGGCAGTTGCGGGAACGGCTAGAGCCTGTGCCCGCCGATCTTCATCTGTAACGACATAGCGATTTGCCATGTGAATTGGTCCTATCGGTTGTTGAAGTTGCCGCCACTCTGGGGCGGGCGACAATCAACAGGTAACCGATGGAAAATCCTGTGACGCGGCCCGGCCCCAAAGCGCGGACGGATTGCCAAAGGGCCGCTGAACGCGGACCACTTTTAAGCGATTGTTGCCCCTAATTCGGGGACCTCGTATAAGCGATTGTGGTCCCTAATTCGCGCTGTGCTCACAGTCGGGGAAGCTTCACGGCTTCTACGCAGCGCCGCATACGCTCGCGAAGGTCGGCTTGCGAGTAGACGCCAAGCGTTACGCCCCCGCGCTCGTGACCGACAATCGCCGCGATTAGATCACGCGGGTGGCCCGCCTCATCGGCCTTGGTGATGAACCAGCGGCGGAACGAATGGAAATTCACCTTTGACCGGCGAGAACCCTCTCTCCGGTCGTCTACGCCTACACGGCGGCGGTAGGTGGCGAAACGCTTCGAGACGGCCATCGTCCTGTTGCCGTCCCATCCGGAGCCCCGGAAGGACTTAAACAGATAATCCTTCGCGTCCCTTCCCGCCGTGCGGGTCTTAATGAGCCGACGAAGAACGGAATGGATTGGGATCACGCGGACGGCCGCGCCGGTCTTGCCCGCCCCGATCGTGAACATGTTGTCTTGGCAATCCTGTATCCGCAATTGGCCGATTTCTTCCAGCCGCATTCCCGTTAGCGCAGCGATCCTCATCAGGTCTGCCAAATCGCTATCGGCACTGCCGGTAAGCAGCTTCCGCATTTCGTCATCAGTGAACGGCCTCTCGCGCCCCTCCGGGCCGCTCTGAGACACCCTATGGGCTTGCACTTTCTTGAGGGACTTCCGGACCCAGGGATTGCGAAACTCCCCGAAACTCTTGGCCAACCACTCCCAGTATTGTCGTAGGGCTGACAGTTTCTTGTTGGCGGTATTGCGGTGAACGCCCCGCGCTACTAGCGCCTCATCCCGAAAGTCTGCCGCCGTGCGGTCGTCGATACGCTCGATAAAGTCCGGACGGCCGGTTTCTTTGAGCCATCCGCAAAGGTGCTCAATCGCCGAACGTGCGTCGGCTTTAGTTCGGTCGGTGTATGTGGTCGTTCCTAGCCACCGCTCCACATAGGTTCGGATTGGGGTTGCTTTGCCGATCGCAAGATCGAAGAAAGCGCGGGCATCATCTTTGGCCACGCCACCATCCTCGCCACTCGTGTGGCTGATCTGTTCGGCGCGCTCGATGATCCTATCTAGAGCAATCTCGCGCTCGTCATGGTCACCGACACCCTTGAGGTAGTCGCGCCAGTGCTCAGCCTCTGTTCGGAACGGGCTTGCCTCGACGGCCTCGCCGTCAATCGTCCGGCCAATCTCCGCCTTCAAGTCGCGGATCACCGACCACCGCGCGGCCCGCGCCTCCTCGATATTGGCGGTTGCCAATGAGCGGACCAACGCCTTGCGACCACCGAACTTGCCCCGGAGCGGGCGCGGCACGGAGATGCTCACGTACCAAGTGGTCCCGTCGCCGCGCGGCTGTGTGAGATAGCTGTAGTCCCCTTGGCCAATCCTGCGGATCGACTTGCCGTTTTGCCTTGCCATAGCCCCCTGACCCTAACGCTTTGACCCTAACGCCTAACGCGAAAAGAGAGCCAATATCAAGCATTTCAGAGGGTTACATCTCGAAGTCGTAGTGTCCTAGTTCCCCAGCCAGCTCTTCGCCGACTGCGACACGCGCTCTCGAAGTTCCCGCGCATCCGCATCGATATCGTTCCGCAGCGAAGTCATTTTGCATTGTGGGAATTTTCGGTTGCGACATGCTGCTGCCTTTGTTTGGTAGTCTTTAGGACGAGTTGCGTGGGGTGCGGGTGTTGCGAAGTGCCGAGTGGCGCGATGTCAGGCGAATTGCCATAGGTTGCTGCCTTAGCGCGGCCCTCATCGGGCCGAGCCCCGCAAGCGCGTTCGATTTCTTCGGCCTTTTTGGCGACAAGCCGCCGGCCGTCTCGCAGCAGGCGCTGCCCTATCTTCTCGCGGTCCAGAGTGATGGAAGTTCCAAGTCACTGGACAAGGGACTGAAGGAATCGCTCGAGCAGGCCTCGACGCTCTATCGCACCCGGCAGGATCCGCCGCCCGATGGCGAGACTTTGGTGCGCCGCGCCGAAGGCGATCTCGCGCCGCTCATCGATACATTGTGGGGCGCCGGATATTACGACGCCGCGCTGCGCATTGAGGTCGCAGGCCAGCCGCTCAGACTCGGCCGCACCACGCCGCCCAGCGCCGCGCGCGCGGCGGAAAGCTTCCGCGCCCGCGAGGCGGTGCCGGTCAATGTCATCGTCGAGCCGGGCCCGCTGTTCACGATGCGCAACGTCAGCGTCATCGACGCCCGCACGCGCCGGCCGTTCTCGGATCAAATGCTGCCGCCGAGGATCGTCAGGCTGAGGTCCGGCGATCCGGCGCGCGCCGCCGATATCCGCGCCGCGCAGGCCGCCCTCATCGATCATTTCCGCGGCCTGTCCTATCCGCTGGTCAAGGTCGCCAAGGTTCGCCCTGTCGTCCTGCACCGCGACGACGTGATGGATGTCGAGATCGCCATCGACACCGGCCCGCGCGCGCCCTTCGGCCCGGTGACCGTTTCGGGCGAATCGAACGTCGATCCGAAAGTCGTGCGCTCGATGATCTATATCGAACCCGGCGATCCCTACTCGCCCGCTGCCCTCGCCGCCTCGCGCAAGTCCGTGCTCAAGCTGCCCGCCATCGGTTCGGTGCGCATGCGCGAGCCGAGCCGGCTCGACACCAACGGCCAGTTGCCGATCGATGCCGAGGTGACGGACAGGAAGCCGCAGGTCGTCGGCCTGTCCGCCCGCTATTCGACGCTCGACGGCCCCGCGACGCGCGCCTACTGGCAGCACCGCAATTTGTTCGGCGGTGCCGAAAGTCTGCGGCTCGAGGGCGATCTGTTCGTGCCGCCGCGCACCAACTCGCGGGCCATCGACAACCTCAAGAGCTTCGAGTTCGCCGATCTCGGCGGCCGCTTCCGCGCCAGCTTCGTCAAGCCAGGCCTCTACGGCACGCGCAACGACCTTCTGCTCGACGGCATGATCGAGCGCGACAACACCGGCGGCGACATTTACGGCGGTTACAGCAGCAAGCGCGTCATGGGCTCGGCGGCGATCCGCCATCGCTTCACCGATACCTTCTCGGCGCAGTTCGGCGTCACCGGCGAGCGCGGCACCACCAGCGACTCGCTCGGCACCGTGGACTACCGCCTGTTCGGCGTGCAGGCCGCCGTCACTTATGACTCAACCGACCGCCCGCTCGATCCGACCAAGGGGACTCGCGCAACGGGCTCCGTCACCGCCTATCCCGAATTCCTCGGCTCGTCGGTGGGCATCGTCGAAAGCCGCGCGCAGGCCTCGACCTATTACGCGCTCGACGACGACGCGCGCTACATCCTCGCCGGCCGTATCGGCCTCGGCTCGGTCGCCGGCTCATCGCTCGCCGACATTCCCTCGACGCATCGCTTCTACGCCGGCGGCGGCGGTTCGGTGCGCGGCTATCGTTTCCGCAGCCTGAGCCCGCTCGGCCCGACCGGCGAAGTGATCGGCGGGCGCAGCCTGGTCGAGGCCTCGGTCGAAGCGCGCGTCAAGATCACCGACACGATCGGCCTGGTGCCGTTTTTCGACGCCGGCGGCGCGTTCGAGCCGGCCTATCCGGATTTCAGCCAGCCGCTGCGCTACTCGGCAGGCCTCGGTCTTCGCTATTACACCGCGGTCGGCCCGATCCGCGTCGATGTCGCCCTCCCTCTCAACCGCCGCCCCGGCGACAACCGCTGGGCCCTCTATGTCGGCATCGGACAGGCGTTCTGACATGCGGATAAAGCGCGCATCAATCGGGATCGGCTTAGGCGTCTGTCTGCTGACGGCCGGCGCGCTCGTGCTGTCAATGCTCCCCGGGCGCACCGCAGACGACGACAAGGGCATCCTGTCCGGCTTCCTGTCGCGCGCGCTGTCGACGCCGCAATCGCGCGTCTCGATCGGCCTGGTGCAAGGCGCGCTGCTGTCCGACTCCACCATCAGCGACATCAAGATCGCCGACCGCGACGGCGTCTGGCTCGAGATCGACCGCGTGCGGTTCAACTGGACACGCTCGGCCCTGCTGTTCCGCAAATTGCAGATCGACAAGCTCGAGATCGGCACCGTGCGTTATCTGCGCCCCGCTCTGCCGAACGAGCAGCCGGAAGCCGTGTCGAAGGAGCCGCTGCTGCCCGAGCTGCCGCTCAAGGTCGAGATCAAGGATTTCGGCCTCAAGGAGCTGGCGCTTGGGGCGCCGGTGCTCGGCACCGCCGCGAGCGTGTCGGCAACCGGGGCCGCCACGCTCGGCAATCCGGCCGAAGGCCTCAATTTGCGCTTCGACGCGCGGCGTCTCGATGCCGCGGGCGCGCTGGCCGCCCGTGTCGAACTGGTGCCGGACACCCAGCGGCTGTCGCTGAACCTGTCGGTCGACGAGCCGGCGAACGGCATCGCCGCGCACGCGCTGAACATTCCGGGCCGCCCTCCGGTCAAGCTGACTTTCGAAGGCAACGGCACGCTGGATTCATTCAATGCGCAACTCGCCTTCACCGCCGGCGACGACATCGGCGCCAATGGCACGGCGCAGATCCGCCGTATCGACAAGGAGCGCCGGCTCACTGTCGATATGGCCTCGCGCATCGAAGGCCTGTTGCCGTCGCTCGCGGCGCCGGTGTTCGCCGGCACGACGCGGCTCAACGGCAGTATCGGTTTTGCCGATCGCGGCGCTATCACGATTTCACCCCTGACTGTCGCTTCGCGGACGGCGCGCCTCGATATCAATGGCGGGCTTACGGCCGATCAGATCGCCGACGTCGCCATCACCGTGCGCTCTCTGCCGAACGCTGGTGACAAGACCGCCGCCGGCGGCGCCGAGATCGGCCGGCTGGCTTTCGACGGCACCATCAAGGGCCCGCTGATGGGGCCGACGGTCGATGCTACTCTCGACGCCCACGACATCGCCACGCCGCAGGGCCGCGCCAGGACCGTCACCGCCACGCTCAATGCCGCGCCGACCGGGGATGTCACCAATCAGGCGACGCGCATCGGCTTCAGCGCCGACGCCCAGGCCGCAGGTCTCGCCCCGCGCGATCCGGCGCTCGCCCGCGCGCTCGGCGATACGTTGTCGCTGACCGTGCGCGGCAACTGGCAGGATGGCGTCGCCGATATTGCGACCGCGCGGCTGCAGACGCCGACGGCGCAGGCCAGTTTCAATGGCCGCGCCGGCAACCTGGAAGTTCGGGGCCGCCTCGCCGCCGAAGCACCCGACCTTGCGCGCTTTGCCTCGCTTGCCGGCACCTCGCTGCGCGGCGCGTTCAAGTTCAATGCCGATGTCAGCGGCGTTCCCAAGGATGACCGCTACGAAGCGATTATCGACGGTAATGTCGCGCGTTTCGGCAGCGGCATCGCCGCCATCGACGGACTGACCGGCGATCGCGTCACGCTCAAGGGCAAGGTGCTGAAACTGCCGGCCGGCGGCTACGGCTTCGGCGACCTCAATCTCACCGGCGCGCACGCCACCGCGCGGCTCGACGGCCAGGCCACCGTGACCGCGGCGAATATCGACGCGCGCGCTGTCATCTCCGAGCTGCGTCATGCCGATAATCGCCTGAGCGGCCGCGCCGAACTCGCCGGCAAGATCACCGGCACCGTCGAGCGGCCCGACGCCAATGTCACCATGACGCTGATGGATGTCCGCGCGCTGGGACGCCCTATCTCGCGCCTCGCCGTCGGCCTGAATGCCACCGACCTCACCGGCTTGATCGACACGCGCGCCACACTGTCGGGCAGCGTCGACAACAAGCCCGCCGAAGGCGCGCTGCATTTCGCCAAGCAGCAGAACGGCGCCTGGCTGCTCAACGATGTCGATCTGCGCATCGGCTCCGTCACCGCGAAAGGCGGCGTCACCCTCACCGCCGAACAACTGGCCAGCGGCCGCTTGAGCATCGATGCCGGCAATCTCGACGACCTGTCGCCGCTGGCTTTGATCAGACTCGCCGGGCAGTTGCGCGCCGACGCAATGCTCAATGCCGCCAATGGCGGCCAGGACATCGCCCTGGTGGCCACGGCCCGCGGCGTGAAGGCCGGCACAATCTCGCTCGGACAGCTCGATGCCGATCTGCGCGCCACCGATATCTATCGCAAGCCGGTGATCGACGGCCGCATTGTCATCGACCGCGCCGCCATTGGCGGCGAAGACATCACGCAGGTGCGCCTCACCGCCACCGGCGCATCGGCCGCCAGCGATATCGCCCTCACCGCGCAGGCGCGCGGCTTTGCTCTCGACGCCCGCGGCCGCCTGCTCGCCGCCGATAATATCAGTCTTGAACTGTCGCGCCTCACCGCCACCCGCGACAAGCGCCGGATCGCGCTGACCCAGCCGGCAACCCTGACCTTGCGCGACAATGGCGTCGACATTCGCGCCCTGATGTTGTCGCTCGATCGTGGCCGGCTCAGCGTCGACGGACGCGCCGGCGACACTTACGACCTGACGATCAAGGCGCAGGCGGTGCCGCTCTCGATCGCCGATGTGGTCGTGCCGAAGCTCGGCCTGTCCGGCACGCTCGATGCCGAAGCCCGCGTCACAGGCACCAAAGCCGCCCCGGCCGGGCAATGGTCGCTGCGCCTCGACAATCTCGTCGCGCCGCAAACGCGCGATGCCGGCCTGCCGCCCGTCGACGTGCGGGCCAAGGGTCAACTGGCCGACGGCAGAACGAGCGTCGATGGCACAATCGGCGCCAAGGGCGCCGGCATCATCCGCGTTAGCGGCACGGTGCCGCTCGCCGGCGACGGCCTCGCCGTTGCCGTCACCGGCAATGTCAACTTCGGCATTGCCGACCGCTTTCTGGCGCAGAGCGGCCGCCGCGTCACCGGCGCGGCCGCCATCGACTTCAAGGTTGGCGGCAGCCTGCAGCAGCCGCGCATCGACGGCAGCGCCACCGTCAACGGCGCGGGCTACACCGACCCTCTTATCGGCATCCGCTACACCAACATCGCGGCGCGGATTGTCGCCCGGGGCGACGACATTCGCATCGAGCGCTTCTCGGCGCAGACGCCGAACGGCGGCGCCGTCACCGCGCAAGGCTCGGTCAGCATCGATCCGAAGGCCGGTTTCCCCGGCGATGTCAGGATTTCGGCGCGGCGCGCCAGGCTGATCGAGAACGACATCTACAGCCTGGTCGCCAACGTCGCGGTGTCGCTGTCGGGGCCGCTGGCGCGCGACCCGACCATCGCCGGCACTATCGACGTCGTATCGCTCGATGTCACCGTGCCGGAGCGGCTGCCATCGAACCTCAGCCCGATCCCGGGCACGGTGCATGTCGGCGCGCCGCCGCAAGCGGCCGCCCGGCTCGCCGCCGCGGCACGCGAACGCGCCCGCGCCGGCCGCGCACCGCCCTTCAACGCCACGCTCGATCTCACCATCACCGCGCCGAGCCGTGTCTTCGTGCGCGGCCGCGGCATCGACGCCGAACTCGGCGGCGATCTGAGATTGCGCGGGCGGCTGTCCGATCCGCAGACCATCGGCGCTTTCGAACTGCGGCGCGGCCGGATGTCGATTGCCGGCACCCGGCTCGATTTTACCGAAGGCCATGTCGTCTTCACCGGCGATCTGACGCCCGATCTCGATTTCAAGGCGCAGACGCAGGCCGGCGAAGTCACCGCCATCATCGCGGTCAGCGGCGCGGCCCGCGAGCCGCAGTTCAACTTCACCTCGCAGCCCGATCTGCCGCAGGACGAAGTGCTCTCCCGCATCCTGTTCTCGAAGGCGAGCGGCGGTCTCTCCGCCATTCAGGCGCTGCAACTGGCGCAGGTCGCGGCGCAGTTCTCCGGCGGCGGCGGGCCCGACGTGTTCGAGAGCGTGCGCAAATCACTCGGCGTCGACAGTCTCGATGTCTCGGTCGGCAGCAGCGGCAACCCTACCGTCGGCATCTCCCGGTCGATCAACCGCCGTCTCAGCGTCGGCGTCAAAACCGGCACCGAGGCCAATGACAGCGGCGTCACCGTCGATTTCGACGTCACGCGCAACATCCGCCTCAAGGGCGAGGCCGACGCCAATGGCGGCGGCGCCATCGGCGCCGGCGTGGAGTGGGAATACTGAGCCCGGAATACGAAAAGCGCCGCTCTTGCGAGCGGCGCCATTATCGTCGTCCAAGTTTGTCTTAGCGAGCCGGCTGCAGCGACAGGCCAGAGACGCCGACCGCCAGATTGAGGCCGGTCTGCCCCTGTACCGAAACCGGCTGCAGCGTCACGGTGCGGTTCGAGCCGCCGACGAGAACGTTGGCGCCGGCGCCGACGCCGACGGTCGCCTCAGCGCTGGCGCCGCCATAGTTGCCGGCCAGCGCGCCGAACTTGCGGTCGCTGGGGGCGAACACCGACCACACCATTTCGCCGCCGCTCGTGGCACCGATGTCGAGGCCGAACTTCGTAATCGAGCCGGTATAGACCTCACGCGGCGCGTTCTCGGCCGACGGCGTGAACAGGCAGGTCACGTCCTTTTTCGACGCGATGATCATGCCGATGCCGCCCGAGATATCGCAGGTCAGAGCGCCGACCTTGGTGCGGTCCTGCGCTTGCGACGCGCCGGGCGCAGAAACGGCGGCAGCGATCGCCACGGCGGCGAGCGCAGTGAATGGCTTTAACATTTGCATCTCCTCAGTCGGAAAATTCCTGCCCCTCAACGCGGGCCCGTCGCGGTGGTTCCATCCCGGTCCAGCGTGGCGATAACCTGGCTCGCCGGTATTACGACCTGGCATTGCACGCCATCGGGATCGAAAACCATCTCGACCTTGGCGTCGAGGGCGCGCGCAAGATTGGTCTCGATCACCATCGTACCGAAGCCGCGCTTGCGCCGGGGCTTGACCCGCGGCCCCTGCGTCTCGCGCCAGGAGAACTCCAGCGGCGCATTTGGCGCCTCGCCGCGGCGCCACTCGATCGCCACCTGCCCCTCGGGCACCGAGAGCGCTCCGAAGCGCACGGCGTTGGCGCTCAGTTCGTGCAACGCAAGGCCGAGGTTCTGAGCGGCTTCCGGCTTGAGCGCGATTTCGGGCCCGTCGATTGATACCTGTTGCGACACCCCGTCGAGGTAGGCCGACAGCTGCGATCGCACCAGTTCATTGAGCGACGCGCCATACCAACTCTCGCGGATCAGGAGGTCGTGTGAAGCGGCAAGCGCCTGAAGCCTGGCGCCGAATTGGGTAAGAAACGCGTCGATCGATCCGGCGTGGCGCGCGGTTTGCCGCGCCATGGCCTGGATCACCGCCAGCAGATTTTTCGAGCGATGCGTGAGCTCGCGCAACAGCAGGCGCAGGTGTGCCTCGCCCTCTTTGCGCTCGGTGACATCGACGGAAGCGCATGTGAGGCCCACGATTTCACCGGCGTCGTTGCGCAAGGCTTCGACATGCAAGTCATACCAGCGCAGCGCGCCGTCTTCCTCCAATGAGAACTCGAGCCGCTGCGACTGGCCGGTCGCTACAGCCTCACGCTTCATGGTGACAATGGTATCGCGCACGCTCTCCGGCAGAACGTCCTCGTCCGCGCAGCCAAGCAAATCCGCGACCGGACGCCCCAGCATCGGCTGGCTGACCGACGTGTAGCGAAGACTGCGATCCTGGGTATAAACAACAACCTGCGAACCACGCAGCGCCGTTTCATAGCGGGCAAAGCGCGCCCGCAACAAACTAAGTTCAATGGTCTGCGCATCGACTTGCGCCTGCAGCCGCCGGTTCTCTTCTTGCAATTGGTTCAGTGGGAGGCTACCCGGCCGGGCCTCCCCTGACGGCACGCCGTTTGCCATCAGCACGTATCCATTTCTGCGCCCCCGCCGCACCGAGAGTCGAAATTGTAGGCATTACCAACAGGCGGCCGGCCCCTGGCCCGGCCGCCTGTTGGCGATCAACTCGCCTTACGCTCTTTTCGTTTCGCCTTACGGGCGAAAAACAACGCCTGGCTGAGCACAGCAGACACAGTAGCCGGCTGGAACGGCTTGGCGATGAGGAACGCCGGCTCGGGGCGCTCGCCGGTGAGGAAGCGCTCGGGATAGGCCGTGATGAAGATCACCGGCACCTCAAACGAACGCAGCAACTCGTTGACGGCATCAAGACCCGACGAACCGTCCGCGAGCTGGATATCAGCGAGGATCACGCCCGGCTGCTTAGCGCGCGCTAGCGTGACGGCCTCGGTATGCGTCCTGGCAACGCCGAGCACCTTGTGGCCAAGCCCTTCGACCAGGGCCTCAAGATCGAGAGCGATGAAAGTCTCGTCCTCGATGATCAGCACGTCGGTTGCGATCTCAGCCGCCAATTCGCGACCGGACTGATCGACCAGGTCGCGCAGCTCCGGCACTTCGATATCCAGCACCTTGGCGGCCTCATCTTCGGATAGCCCTTCGAGAGCGATCAAGAGAAAGGCCTGGCGCGGCATCGGCGCGATCGACGACAGGTGCCGCTCAACCGGCTGGTCGCCGGACTCCAGCGCCGTCTCCGAATTTACCCCGACCGAATTCCAGATTTTGGTGAACAGGCTGTACAGGCCCACCCTGGTGGACGACGCGGCATCGAGAATGCCCGGATCCTGGACAAGCGCCTCAAGCGTCGCCGCCACATATGCATCGCCTGACTGCTGGCTCCCGGTCAAAGCGCGCGCATACCTCCGCAGATAAGGCAGATGTTGCGCAACTATCTGAGATATCGACAAAAATCCCTCCCGAATCGGTCTGGCCCGAAGGCCCGGAGATGCATCGTCCTCCATAGGCCTTCGCTAAACATACGCGGCAAAAACGTCACCGCCTCAAAAAAGTTCCACGAAAGATGGAACCAATTTTCCTTGGGCGGGTTTTCCGACCCAGACGACGGGGGCTTGGGCGAGACACAGCCCGGGGAATTCGGGGTTCTACGAGATGACGAACGACGAACGAGACAAAGCCGCAGGACAACAAAAGCCAATGGACACCGGGGCTGCCCGCGCCAAAAAACACGACGCCAAGCCGGCCAAGCTCGGGCGGGAAGTACAAGCCCGCCTCGGCCAGCAATTGCGTTCCATGTACGACGAAGTGGTTGGCCAAGGAGTGCCCGACCGCTTTGCTGATTTGCTCAGCCAGCTCGACAACAAAGACAACAAGGACAGGCAGTAATGCCCATGGACGACGCGGTCCGCAAACAGATCCTTGACTCCATCCCGAGCCTTCGCGCCTTCGCGATCTCGCTGTGCGGGAACGTTGATCGTGCCGACGATCTGGTTCAGGAGACGATGGTGCGAGCGATTGCCAATATCGACTCGTTCCAGCCAGGCACCAATATGCCTGCGTGGCTGTTCACGATCTTGCGCAATCATTTCCGCTCCGAATATCGCAAGCGTCGCCGCGAGGTCGAGGATGCCGACGGGCATTACGCCGACACGCTGAAATCGCAACCGGAGCAGCAGGGCCACATCGAATTCGGCGAATTCCGCGAGGCCTTGTCTCAGCTGCCGACCGACCAGCGCGAGGCGCTCATTCTCGTTGGGGCGTCCGGCTTTTCATACGAAGAAGCGGCCCAGATTTGCGGATGCGCCATCGGCACCATCAAGTCGCGCGTCAACCGTGCCCGCAATCGTCTCGCGGAACTACTCCAGGTGCGCGACGGCGATGATTTCGGGCCGGACGAGCAGACCCGCGCAGTGTTGGCGAGCGGTGAGTAACCTCATCGTTAATCCGATGTAATGAAAAGGCCCGCGTGATGACATCACGCGGGCCTTTTAGTTCGCGTTGATAGCCGATCCTACGGGACGGTCGGCGGCCGCCCACGCACGAGGTGCACGACCGCCGAGATGGCGAGCAGCACCAGGGCGACGAAAAAGACGATCTTGGCGACCTCAACCGCAACACCCGCAATACCACCGAAACCGAGAACGGCGGCGATCAACGCGACAACAAGAAATGTCAGCGCCCAACCAAGCATGGCTGTCTCCTCTTTTGAAAGGTCCGTGCGGTTTTAAGGCGGATCCGGGATGCAAGTTCCGGCGGTTGCGGCTAGACTGGAACCCGTCGTCACGTCAGCGAATTCAGCTTACTGTGCAAGGAGTATCGCTATGGCGCCGCGTCCGAACTGGAAGGGCTTTCTCAAACTATCGTTGGTGTCCTGCGCCGTGGCGCTCTACCCGGCGACTTCCACCAGCCAGCGCATCCGCTTCAACATCATCAATCGCGAAACCGGTAACCGCATTCGCAACGAAGTGGTCGACGCCGAAACGGGCGATCCGGTCGCGCCGGAAGAGCGGGTCAAGGGCTACGAAATCGAGAAAGGGCAATACATCTTGCTCGATGAAGACGAACTCGACAACGTCGCTCTTGAAAGCACCCACACCATCGAGATCGACGAATTCGTGCCGATGTCGGACGTCGACCGCATCTATCTCGACGAGTCCTATTATCTGGTGCCACAGGACGACGTCGCGCAGGAGGCCTTCGCGGTGCTCCGCGAAGCCATGCGCAAGGAAGACCTCGCCGGCCTCGCCCGCGTCGTCGTCTACCGCCGCGAACGTCTGCTGCTGCTGCGCCCGCGCGGCAAGGGGCTGCTGGCGACAACCCTGCGCTACAAGAACGAGGTGCGCAACGAAGCCGATTATTTCGACGACATCGAGGACACCAAGGTGCCGGCCGACATGCTCAAGCTGGCCACCCATATACTCGAAACCAAGAAGGGCAAGTTCGACCCTGCGAAATTCGAAGACCGCTACGAGTCGGCGCTGATGGACCTCATTAAAGCCAAGCGCGCCGGCAAGAAGCCGATAACGGTGCCGGAGCCCAAGGCCAGCAATGTCATCAACCTGATGGACGCCCTGCGCCGCAGCGCCAAAGCCGACAGCAAGCCCGAACGCCGCAAGCCCGCCTCGTCGTCACAGAAAACGGCGACGCGGGCCAAACGCACGGGCACCAAGCGCAAGGTGCGCAAGGCGAGCTAGACCGGACCTGACCGATGGCGGGGCTCAAGACCTATCACGGCAAGCGCCGCTTCGGCGTCACCGCCGAGCCCAAAGGCAAGGTGGCGCGCGAGCGCGGCCACGCTTTTGTCATCCAGAAGCATGCGGCCACACGGCTGCATTACGACCTGCGCCTCGAACTCGATGGCATCATGAAAAGCTGGGCGGTGACGCGTGGTCCCAGTCTGGTGCCGAGCGAGAAGCGCCTTGCCGTCGAGGTCGAAGATCATCCGATCGAATACAACACCTTCGAGGGCACCATTCCGAAGGGCGAGTATGGCGGCGGCACGGTCATGGTGTGGGACCGCGGCAGATGGTCCCCACACGACGATCCGCACAAGGGTCTCAAGAAAGGCCATCTCGCCTTCGACCTCGACGGCGGCAAGTTGCACGGCGCCTGGCATCTCGTGCGCCTGCGCAAGCGCTCCGGCGAAAAGCGCAACAACTGGTTGCTGATCAAGTCGGACGACGATGTGGCCCGCACCGCGCGCGACAAGGATATTCTCGAGGAGGCCGATTTCTCCATCAAGACCGGGCGCACCATGGACGAGATCGCCGCCGGCAAGCGGGCCAGTGCCAGGGAAAAGACCAGGATGAAGAAGGTCCTGACATCGACCAAAAAGACGATGTCGGCACGGAAGGTCAAAACGGCTAAGAAGACTTCGAGAAAGAAGCCGGCATCGGCGCAGCTGGTACAGAAGCACGCGACCATCGTCGATCGCAAACCAAGCCTCAAAGGCGCCAAGCGCGCCGCCCTGCCCGGCTTCGTCGAGCCCTGCCTCGCCACGCTCGCCGACAAGGCGCCGGACAGCACCAACTGGATTCATGAAATCAAATTTGACGGCTACCGCCTGCAGGCGCGGCTTGCCCGCGGCAAGGCCAAGCTGCTGACCCGCAAGGGCCTCGACTGGACGCCCACATTCAAGGGCATCGCCGACGCCGTCACCAAACTCGATGCCGACAGCGCGATGATCGATGGCGAACTGGTCGTCGAAGGCGATGACGGCGTCACCAGCTTCTCGCTGCTGCAGGAAGAACTCAAATCCGGCCGGCAAAACCGGCTGGTCTATTACGTCTTCGATCTGCTCTATCTCGACGGTCAGGACTTGCGTGGCCTGCCGCTCGCGGAACGCAAGGAGGCGCTGGCGCAGTTGGTCAAGAGCGCGCCCAAGAACACGCCGCTGCGCTACAGCGAGTCCATTGCCGAGCGCGGCCCCGTTCTGCTCAAGCACGCCTGCCAGCTCGGCCTCGAAGGCATCATCTCGAAGCTGAGCGACGCGCCCTATCGCTCCGGTCGCAGCCGCGACTGGATCAAGACCAAATGCTCGAGCCGGCAGGAACTGGTGATCGCCGGCTTCGTACCCTCGACCGCCGACGCCCGCGCTGTCGGCGCGCTGGTGCTCGGCTTCCACGACAAGGGCAAGCTGGTCTATGCCGGCCGCACCGGCACCGGCTTCACCCACCAAACGTCGCGAGACCTGTACAAAAAACTGAAGGCTCTCAAGCGCGAGCGCACGCCGTTTGCCGCCGTGCCGGCAGAAGAGCGCGGCGTCCGCACGCCCATCTGGGTCGAGCCGAGGCTGGTCGCCGAGGTCGATTTCCACGGATGGACGCATGGCGACCGCATCCGTCAGGCCTCATTTCAAGGGCTGCGCGAGGACAAGGCCGCGGCCGACGTCGTACACGAGGACAAGCCGATGGAAAGCGTCGCGGCCCGCAGCAAGACCACGGCACGCAAGCGCAGCGCGCCGGTGACAGCCGCAAGGAAGAAGGCATCATCAAAGAAAGCGAGCAATGCCACCGTCGGCGCCGTTACGCTGACCCATCCGGACCGCGTCTATTGGGAAGCCGCCGGCGTCACCAAGCAGGACCTCGCCGAGTATTATAAGGACGTTTGGAAGTGGATGGCGCCGCATGTCGCCGGCCGCCCGATCTCGCTGCTGCGCTGCCCGGAAGGGGCTAGCGGCCAATGCTTCTTTCAAAAGCATGCCGCGGCTGGCATCGGCACCGAGCATCTGCATCTCGTCCCTGAGAAAGGCGACAAGATCATCTCCGTTGACGATCTCAATGGCCTGTTGTCGCTGGTACAGGCCGGCGTGCTCGAGGTTCATACTCGTGGGACCACCATCGACGAGCGCGAGAACGCCGACCGGTTGGTGTTCGATCTCGATCCCGGGCCCGGCACTGGTTGGAAAGATGTCATGGCGGCTGCGCGCGACATCCATGACCGGCTCGAGGCGATCGGCCTCAAAACCTATCTGAAAACGTCCGGCGGCAAAGGTCTCCACGTCATCCTGCCGATCGCGCCGACGCCCTGGGCCAAGGTCAAGGAGTTCACCCAGGCGCTGGCGCAGGCCATGGCCGCCGACGATCCCGACCGCTATGTCGCCACGGCGACCAAGACCAAGCGCAAGAACCGCATCTTCATCGACTATCTGCGCAACAGCCGCGAGGCGACCGCGGTCGCGCCCTATTCCACCCGCGCGCGGCCGGGGGCGGCGGTGTCGGTGCCCATCACATGGGCTGAACTTGGCAACCTTAAAAGTGCCGACCAGTTCACGGTGCTGAACGTGCGGGCCCGGCTCAAGAGGCTGCGCAAGGATCCTTGGGCCGGCATCGGCCGTATCCGTCAAAAGCTGCCGAACGCTTAGTTCCCCGCGGAACCGCGACGCGTTGTCGCGCGTTCTGGGAGCGCAAGGTTCCACAGCACTCCCATGACCGACAATAACACAACTCTTTGTAAAACTGCCGCCGTTGCCTCGCAGAACGAGCACGAGATCGCGCGGCGAAGCCATCCACTCGCCCGGAAATTCGCGGCGTTTGCGCAGAAGTCCGCGAACTGGATGGGGCACCCCACAGCGTTTCTCATCGCTGCCGGGACGATCATCGTCTGGATCGCCAGCGGACCGATCTTCAAATTCAGCGACACCTGGCAGCTCATCATTAATACGGGCACCACGATTGTCACCTTTCTGATGGTGTTTCTTATTCAAAACACCCAGAACCGCGACATGCTGTCGATACAACTCAAGCTGTCGGAACTGGTACTGGCGATGAAGGGCGCCGAAAACAGGTTTGCGGCCATCGAGGATCTCAGTGACGACGAGTTGATGAAACTCCATGACGATTGCCGCCTTCGCGCCGAGATGACGGCGGAGCAGGTGGCGAACCGCGCGAAGCCGTCATCTCGTCAGGAAGACCGCGAAAACGTGCACGAAGTAGCGTAAGGCGCCGGCGAACCACCGGGGGGCCGTTCGTTTTTTTGACACAAGTTGTCTCTATCGGACGGAATATCGAGTTCGGAGGCAGAATATGAGATCCTGGCTGGCAATTACGGTAGTTGCGGCGTGGGGCGCGGCTGGGTGCGGCGCCGCTTCCGCGCAACCCGCCGCAAGAGAATTTGCCGGCACGGCCTCTCACTATGGCAAGGGCTATTCGGGCAAGACCGCGTCCGGCGTCCGCTACGACCCGAGCAAATTGACCGCCGCGCATCGCACCCTGCCCTTTGGCACCAAGGTGTTGGTGGTGGACAAGGCCACCAAGCGCACTGTCACTGTCGTGGTGAACGATCGGGGACCTTTTATCAAAGGCCGCGTCATCGATCTGTCCTATGCCGCCGCGCAGGCTTTGAAGATGGAAGGCCGCGGTTTGATCAAGGTCACGGCCTCGGTCCAGTAGCGCGGCTGCAACGGCCGCGCGGTTGTGCTATCCGGATTCTCTTTCATCCGGAATGCCGAGGACCGCCATGCCTGCCAAGCGTCTGACGTCGAAGCGCAAAACCGCCAGCAAAGCGAAGACCGCCAAAAAGGCGACCAAACGCCCCGCGGCCCGTCTCGTGACCCCCACCGAGGCCGAGATGAACGACACGCAACGCACGCTTCTGCAGGCGATCCGGTCTGGTCCGCGCGGCGCTGCCATCATCCCGCAAGGGCCGTTCGCCGTGTGGCTCCATGCCCCCGAATACGGGCAACTGGCACAGGCCCTCGGCGGCTTCTGCCGCTACCAGTCGAGCGTGCCGCCGCGGCTTTCGGAATTCGCCATCCTGTGCACGGCGCGGCTGTGGCGGGCCCAGTTCGAGTGGTACGCGCACGCGCATGTCGCGGAAAAAGAAGGCGTCAAACTCAAGACCATCGCGGACTTGCGCGCCGGCCGGGTGCCGAAATCCGCCGCCAAGGATGAGCGCGCAATCTACGACTTCGTTCAGGAAATTTATAAGGCCAAGCGTGTGAGCGAGCGCACCTATCAACGCGTTCTCGGCGTGCTCGGCGAAAAAGGCGTCGTCGAGCTGGTCGGCATTCTCGGTTACTACTCGTCGGTCGCCATGACACTCAATGTCTTCGCGATGTTGCCGCCGGAAGGCGCGGAACTGGCATTCGCCGAGCCGCGCTGACATCTCACAAGGTCTGCCGAAGGCCATCGGCTGGTAGCCGATGGCCTTCGCGCATCGCCTAGTGCTTCATGCCGCCGTGGCCGGACGCATTCGCGCCGGTCGCGGCAATGCCCTCGATCTTGAACTCGACGTCGACCTTGCCGGCCTTCGCGAACTCCAGCGCGGTCTTGAAGGTATCGCCCTGCTTGAGCTGATCCTTCAGACCCATGAGCATGATGTGATAGCCGCCGGGCTTGAGCGTGACGGTCTCGCCCGGCTTGATCTCGAGGCCGTCCTTCAGCATGCGCATCTTCATGACGCCGCCGTCCATGCTCATTTCGTGGATCTCGAAACTCGAGGCAACGCTCGTGGCGCCGCCAACAAGCCGGTCCGGCGTGCTGCCATTATTGGTGATGGTCATGTAGCCGCCGCCGACCTGCGCACCCTTGGGCGTGGCGCGCGCCCAGGGCGCGGAGATCTTGATTGAGCCGGCGGTGTAATCAGCGGCCAGCGCCGGGATTGCGAGCGTAACGGCGAGCGCCGCGGCGCAGATGAAACGAAACATCGAATAACTCCTGAAATTGCAGATCGCGCGCCTGGCGCGTCGCAGCCTGCGAATTGAATTGGGCGGCAAGTGCGTCCGGTATCAGGAGGACGGCGGTGCCCGAGGATTGTGCGGACTTCGCGCCTGTGCCAATGCGGACGCGCCAGCAGTGGCGGCCGGGGTCAGCGTCCAGAGGACATTGCGATCGACGGCATGCGCGGATGAAGGCGGTGCCAACGCCGGGCTGGCGCAGCACTGTGTGCCGCAGCCCGCTGCGCAGGCGCAGCCGGTGTCGGTTCCGGCGGGATCGGATTTGTCAGGATCAGCGACCTGCGAACATAGCGATCCGCGGGGTGCATTGTTCGCCGCCACCGTCATTGGCAGCAGAACGAGCTGAAGCGCGACAACATAAGCCGCCGCCAACGCCAGCAATCGCCGAACCGGAGAAGAGTTGCGCATCGGTGCTATCCTATTGTTCCGGCGGCGCATCGTCCATGATCGCTTGGTCGAAATCCGGCAACGCTTGTGCTAGTCTCTTTACGTCATGTCGTCCCATGAGCCCCCAGCGCCGGAACCCGGGGCGCGGATTCTCAATTTTCGCAGGCGGACCGGTGCGCCCACGGCAGGAGGGCCAATTAAAGGTCCCGATCGCGAGACCACGGACGATCTGGCCAAATACAGCCGGGACGACACACCAGACGATTACCGCCACCGCATGACGGTCAACGCCATCGCCTTCGCCTTTGTCGTGCTCCTGGGGCTGGCGGGCTACTGGCTGGCCGATACCATGGCGACCATGCGGAAGAACCAGGACTGCGTCCTGACAGGCCGACGCGGTTGCACTCCCATCGAGGTTCCGGCCCCGGATCGGTACTAACCTCTCGGCCGCCCTCCGTTATCCCCGCCAAGGCCTTGGTAATCCGAGGTTATGGGCCGTCCCCGGCATTGAACTTGGGGTGCGGCTTCGCTATACGGGCTCGCGACCCTAACAGGCCGGTTCTGACTGTTTTTGCGCCCCACACCGGGCCGCCGCAATAACGTCAATAAAATCAGAGAGTTAAGATGTCATCCACTTTCGAGACGATTGCCAATATTATCGCGGAAACGTGCGATATTCCGCGCGATTCCATTACGCCCGAAAGTCATGCCATTAACGATCTGGGCATCGACAGCCTGGATTTCCTCGATATCGCGTTCGCCATCGACAAAGCCTTCGGGATCAAGCTGCCGCTCGAGCAGTGGACCCAGGAAGTGTCCGACGGCAAGGCCACCACCGACCAGTATTTCGTCCTCAAGAACCTGGCCGCTCGCATCGACGAGCTGGTGGCCGCCAAAGGGGCCTGACGCCTAACGCCTATGCGCCTCGAGTATTTTCAGCTGATCGATCGCGTTGTCGACCTTGATCTCGCCGATCGCCGCATCAGCTGCGAGGCGACGGTGCCCTCTGTCTCGACGGTTTTCGAAGGCCACTTCCCCGGCTTCCCGCTGATGCCGGGCGTGCTCCTGGTCGAAGCGATGGCCCAGACATCCGGCTGGCTGGTCTCGTCGATCAACAAGTTCAAGCGGATGTCCTTCCTCGCTTCGGTGAAGGAGGCCAAGCTGCGCACATTCGTGCTGCCCGGCTATGTGCTCCAGATCGAATCCAAGCTTGTGCATGAAGGCTCAGGCTACGCGGTGCTCGACGCCAAGGTGAAGAACAACGGCAAGCAGGTCTGCGACGCCACCATCACATTGCGTGTGATGGAATTTCCCAACCAGGAGCTCGCCGGCGAAATGCTCAAGATGGCCGCGCGGGTCGGCCTCACCCCGGAGATGGCGGCCCATGGCTGAGACGACGCGCGAAGCCTGGATCACGGGTGTCGGCATCGTCTCCACGCTTGGCGAAGGCCTTGACGCGCACTGGCAGAAGCTGTCGGCCGGTCAACCGTCCGCCGACGCGGCGACCTTCGCCCCCTTCGTCGTGCATCCGCTGGCGCCGGTGAACTTCGACGCCCAGATCCCCAAGAAGGGCGATCAGCGGCAGATGGAAAACTGGCAGCGCATCGGCACCTACGCTGCGGGGCTGGCGCTCGATTCCGCGGGCGTCAAAGGCAACACAGAAATTCTGTCGCAGATGGACATGATCGTCGCGGCGGGCGGCGGCGAGCGCGATCTCAAGGTCGATGCGACGATCCTCAACGGCTATACGCAGGCAGCCAATCCGGCGGCGTTTCTCAACGAGAGGCTGATGGGCGACCTTCGCCCTACCCTCTTCCTGGCGCAGCTCTCCAATTTGCTCGCCGGCAATATTTCGATCGTCCATGGCGTGACCGGCTCATCGCGCACCTTCATGGGCGAGGAATCCGCCGGCGTGGACGCTGTGCGCATCGCGTTGTCGCGAATTGCCGCCGGTCAAAGCGACATCGCACTGGTTGGCGGGGCGCATAACGGCGAACGCCCGGAAATGCTCATGCTCTATGAGTTCGCCGGCGAGTGTCTCAAGGACAAGCTTGTCCCGGTATGGGAGCGCGGCGCTAAAGGCGGCTTCGCGCTCGGCTCGCTGGGCGCGTTCCTGGTGATCGAGGCGCGCGAGCACGCGGAAAAGCGCGGCGCCAAACCGCTGGCTCGCCTTTCGGCTGTCGTCGCCGACCGTGCCTCACGAAAGCCGGGCACCGTCACTGAAACCCTCGGAAAGCTCTGGGACAAGATCAAGGACAAGGTCAAAGGCAGCCGTGCGGCCGTCCTGTCCGGCGCCACTGGCGCCGCCCAGGCCACCGCCGAAGAACGCGCGTTCCTGGAGCAGCATGGCGAGCTTGCCGTGCGCGCCACCGCCACCTATCTCGGTCATGGGATGGAGCCGCAGTTCGCGATGAACGTGGCGCTGGCGACCGTGGCGCTCGCTCATGGTAGCCTGTACCCGCCGTGCGATCCGACCGGACTGGAGAAGCCGATGAGCGGCCCTCTGGATCAGGTCTTGGTGACCGGCGTCGGTCACTGGCGCGGCGAAGGCATGGCGCTGGTCGAGCGCGTCGGCTGAGGGAGAGCGATATGGCTTCCGGGAAAGATAAATACGGCCGGCCCGTCGTCGTCGTGACCGGCCTCGGCGTCGTCACCTCGCTGGGCGCCGGCAAAGTCGATAACTGGGCCAAGCTCACCGCCGGCCAATCAGGCATTCGCGAAATCACCCGCTTCGCCACCGACGGCATGAAGACCCGCATCGCCGGCACTGTCGATTTCCTCGGCGACATGACCTCCGCGGCGCTGGCCGAACGCTTCGCCGATCTCGCCGCCGAAGAGGCCGTGGCGCAATCCGGCGTCGGCGCTGTCGGCTCCTTCCCCGGCCCGCTTTTCGTTGCCGTGCCGCCGATCGAGATCGAGTGGCCGCAGCGCATGGAGCTGGGCGCCAATTCCGGCGCCAACGGTCCGCTGAGCTATGACGACCTGCTGCGCGCCGCGCCGCAATTTCCGGCGTATCACGAGCGCTTCCTGTTCGGGTCAGTCGCCAATCACCTCGCCGACAAGTTCGGCACCCAGGGCTCCCCGATCTCGCTGTCGACCGCCTGCGCCTCCGGCGCCAGCGCGATCCAGCTCGGCGTCGAAGCCATCCGTCGCGGCGACACCGACGCGGCCCTTTGCATCGGCACCGACGGCTCCATCAATCCGGAAGCCCTGATCCGCTTCTCGCTGCTGTCGGCTTTGTCGACAACTAACGACAATCCGCAAGGTGCCTCGCGGCCCTTCGCCAAGAACCGGGACGGCTTCATTATGGCCGAAGGCGCCGGCGCCCTCGTCCTCGAAAGCTATGACTCCGCCAAGGCGCGCGGCGCCAAGATCATCGGAATCATGGAAGGCTGCGGCGAGATGGCCGACTCCTTCCACCGGACCCGCTCCAGCCCGGATGGCAAGCCGATCATCGGCTGCATCAAGAATGCGCTGAAGGATGCCGGCCTTGAGGCCGATGCCATCGACTACATCAACGCCCATGGCACATCGACGCCGGAAAACGACAAGATGGAGTATACCGGCCTCTCCGCCGCCCTCGGCGAGCGCGTGAAGATGGTGCCGATCTCTTCCAACAAGTCGATGATCGGACACACGCTATCCGCCGCCGGCGCCATCGAGGCCGTGTTCTCTTTGCTGACGCTGCAGAACCAGCGTATTCCACCCACCATCAATTACGACGTGCCCGACCCGGCGATCCCGCTGGACGTCGTACCCAACAAAGCCCGCGATGCCCGCGTCACCCACGCCATGTCGAATTCGTTCGGCTTTGGCGGACAGAACGTGTCGCTCATCATGGGCCTGGAGCCGGCGGCGTAATCGTCGCAAGGCCGAGTTCATCAAACATGCGCGCATTGCAACTGATTGGCGACCGTCAGCTCGAACTGGTCGACCTGCCCGACCCGGCCGCGCCCGCCGAGGGCGAGGTGCAGGTTCGCATCAAGGCCGTTGGGCTGAACCATCTCGACGTCTGGGGCTTTCGCGGCATGGCCTTCGCCAAGCGCAAGCTGCCGCTGATCGTCGGCGCCGAGGCTTCCGGCGAGATCGCCGCGGTCGGCCCGGGAGTCACCAATTTCAAGCCGGGCCAGAAGGTCACAATGTATGGCGCGCAGACCTGCGGGCACTGCGCCAATTGCCGCGACGGCCGCGACAATCTCTGCGAGAACGTCGGCGGCGTGTTCGGCTTTCATATCGACGGCTTCGCCCGCGATCTGATGAACATGCCGGCGCGCCTCGTCGTGCCGGTGCCCGACAATGTCAGCCTGCGCGACGCCGCCTGCGCGCCGATCGCTTTCGGCACAACGCAGCACATGCTGTTCGACAACGCCAAGCTCAAGGACGGCGAAACCGTGCTGGTGCACGCCGCCGGCTCGGGTATCGGTTCTGTCGCCATCAAGATGGCCAAAGCGCTCGGCTGCACCGTCATCACCACTGTCGGTGACGACGCCAAGGCCGAGAAAGCCAAGGCGCTCGGCGCCGATCATGTCATCAACTACAAGACCGAACGCTTCGAAGGCGTGACACGCAAGCTTACGAAGAAGAAGGGTGTCGACGTTGTGTTCGAGCATGTCGGCGGCGAAGGCTTCAACGCCTCGCTGTTCTGTCTCAAGCGCGGCGGCCGCCTCGTCACATGCGGCTCGACGGCGGGCCCGACAGTGACCATCAATCTGATGCAGCTGTTCCAGCAGCAGTACAAGATCTTCGGCTCGTTTGGCTGCACCATCCGCAACATCCGTGAAAGTCTCGCCAAGATGGCGGACGGCATGGCGACGATCATCGACAGCGAATTCTCGATCAATGAATTCGAGAAGGGGCTGGCGCGGCTGGAAGGCCGTCAGGTCTTCGGCAAAGTCATCATCAATTTCTGATGGCGCTCGGGGGATTGAAACAGCGGCTGCGCCGCGGCCTCAAGGCCACGGGCAACGCGGTGTCGGGCGCCCTGGCGATCGGCGTCATCAATCTGATGCGGCTGGTGCCGCCGGATGCGATGGAGAATGCGGCCGGACGCCTGATGCGCCGCATCGGTCCGTTGTTCAAGGAACACAAGATCGGTCGCGCCAATCTCACAGCCGCCTTCCCCGAGAAATCGCCGCAGGACATCGAGGAAATCCTGCTCGGCGTCTGGGACAATCTCGGCCGCGTCGGCGCCGAGTTTACCCAGCTCGACCGTCTGATCGACTTCGACCTCGACCATCCCGAGCGCGGCCGCCTGCATATTGGCCCCGAACTCTACGCAGCCTTTCAGCGCCTCGCCAATGACGGAAAGCCAGCGCTGGTGTTCACGGCGCATCTGGCCAACTGGGAACTGCCGGCCGTATTCGCCGCCAGCCAGAAGCTCGACAGCGCCGCCTTGTATCGCCGGCCGAACATCGCGGCGATCGATCGCTGGGTCAGAAAGACCCGCGCCGCCAGCATGGGAGAATTGATCGCCACCGGGCTCGATGCGCCGGTGCGCATCGCCGACGCGCTCAAGCGCGGCTCGCATATCGGCATGCTGGTCGATCAGTACTACGTGCGCGGCGTCGAGGTGACCTTCTTCGGCCGCAAGACCAACGCCAATCCGCTGATTGCACGGCTCGCCCAGCACTTCGACTGCCCGATCCATGGCGTCCGCGTCATTCGCCTGCCGGGCAACCGTTTCACCGCGGACCTCACCGAAGAAATCAAGCCTGTCCGTGATGCGCAAGGCAATGTCGATATCGCCGCCACCATGCAGGTGATCACCACCATCATGGAAGGTTGGATTCGCGAGCACCCCGAACAGTGGCTGTGGCTGCACCGGCGCTGGCGTTAGGCCCCTCGCCGCAATTGGCTTTGTTTATTCCGCCCAAGCCGCGAATCAAGTACGGCTGCAATCCTAGCTTTGTGGTGGGTAGACGAAATCGAGCCCGTAACAGGTGTCCGTGCTGTCAATGACCTAACTCCTGGAGGACAACATGCGCCGTGCCATAGCGATATGGTGTGCAGGTGCGTTTGTAGCGTTCTCGTCGGTCGTTCCCGGTTTCGCGGCTGATCTGCCCCGCCCGGTTTATAAAGCTCCGGCTTACTACAGTCCCGAGCCGGTGTTCAGCTGGACCGGCTTCTATATCGGCATCAACGGCGGTTACGGCTGGAGCAAGTTCAGCGGCACCGGCACCTTCGGCCCCGACAGCGTCACCGCCAGGGGATGGCTGGGCGGCGCCACCGCCGGCTACAATTACCAGATGGGCCGGTTCGTGCTCGGCGTCGAAGGCGATTTCGACTGGGCCAATGTCAAGCATGACGAGCCGCTGTTCGCCGGCACCATCACCCTGAAGAACGACTACTTCATCACCGCCGCCGCGCGTCTCGGCTATGCGTTCGATCGCACCCTGCTCTACGGCAAGGTCGGCGCCGCCTGGACCCGCGACAAATATGACGGCAATGACGGCGCCGGCGGCACCGTCACCGGCTCGAGCAACCGCAGCGGCTGGATGCTCGGCGCCGGCGTCGAATACGCCATCTGGAACAACCTCTCGGCCAAGCTGGAATACGACTACCTGATGTTCGGCAGCGTGACGCCAAGTCTGACGACGACCGGCGGCCTTGCCGTGGTCGGCACGGCGTCAGTGTCGCTCAAGACCCACATCGTCAAGGCGGGCCTGAACTGGCGCTTCGGCGGGTTCTAGACCCGATCAGCCCTGCTCGGTCGGCAGTCCCGCGGCCTTCCAGCCGAGGAGGCCGCCCGCGACGTGGTGGTCGTACGGATAGCCGGCGTCCTGCGCCGCCACCGACGCCGTGATCGAACGGCGACCGGAACGGCAGGCGAACACCACCTGCTTGCCCTGCGGGTCGGGGATCTGCGCCGGGTCGAACGACGACAGCGGCAGCAGCACCGCGCCCGGGTAGCGCTCGACGGCCGTTTCGTTGGGCTCGCGCACATCGACCAGGAGGATGCGCCCGGCCCGGACGCCCTCGGCGACCTCCTGCGGCGTCAAATTGACCACCTCGTCAGCGCGCGGCATTTCGTCGGCCATAACGGCACTCCCTCGATCCGAAGCGCCCTGTTTAGCCGGGATCGCGCGCCGCCGCACGCGGCTTTTTCCGGGCTTTGGCCGTCCCTAAATCGTGACCTGGGTGCCGACCTCGACCACCCGGCCCGTCGGGATCTGGAAGTAGTCGGTGGCGTCATTGGCGGCATGCGACAGGGAAATGAACAGCCCGTCCTGCCAGCGCGGCATGCCGGACTGGGCCGCCGGCTTGAGCAAGCGCCGCGACAGGAAGAACGACGTCGACATGATGTCGAAGGTCCAGCCGAGCTTGCGCGCCACCGCCAGCGCCTTCGGCACGTTCGGCTGCTCCATGAAGCCGAAGCGCAGCACCACGCGCGAGAACGTCTCGCCGACAGGCTCGATGCGCACCCGCTCCGCGACATCGATGCGCGGCGTGTCGGCGGTCTCGATGGTGAGGATGACGTTTTTCTCGTGCAGCACCTTGTAGTGCTTGAGACTGTGCATCAGCGCGGTCGGCGCGAAGGCCGGATCGCCGGTCAGGAACACGGCGGTGCCCGGCACCATTGTCGGCGGCTTGCGCTCGAGGCTGGCGACCAGTGTGTCGAGCGGGATTTCCAGCTTGCGCGTCTTTTGCACAAGAAGCCGGCTGCCGCGCCGCCATGTGTACATCAGCACCATGACCATGGCGCCGAGCGCCAGCGGCATCCAGCCGCCTTCGGCGATCTTGAGCATGTTCGACGTCAGGAAGGTCAGGTCGATGACAAGGAACGGCAGCATCAGCGCCAGCGCCGCCGCCAGCGGCCAGCGCCACACCTTGTTGATGACGACGATCGCCATCAACGCGGTCACCACCATGGTGCCGGTCACGGCGATGCCGTAGGCCGAAGCCAGAGCGCTCGACGAACGGAACAGCGCCACCAGCAGCAGCACGCCGATCAGCAGCAGCATGTTGACGCGCGGCATGTAGATTTGCCCCGCCACTTCCTCGGACGTGTGCCGGATTTCCAGTCGCGGGAGCAGGCCGAGCTGGATCGCCTGACGCGTCAGCGAGTATGCGCCGGTAATCACCGCCTGGCTGGCGATGACCGTGGCGATGCCGGCGAGGATCACCATCGGCAGCAGCGCCCATTGCGGATACATCAGGAAGAATGGGTTCTCGATGGCCTTGGGGTCGGCCAGAACCAGCGCGCCCTGCCCCAGATAATTGACGGTCAGTGCGGGCAGCACCACGACCAGCCAGGCGAAGCGGATTGGGCCGCGGCCGAAGTGCCCCAGATCGGCATAGAGAGCTTCCGAGCCGGTGACGACCAGAAACACCGCGCCGAGAGTGAAGAAGCCGATGACGCCGTGGTGAAACAGGAAGTTGAGGCCGTAGTGCGGACTGAACGCTTTCAGCACCAGCGGGTTGCCGACGACGTGAACGATGCCGGCGCCGGCCAGCGCCGCGAACCAGACCAGCGTCAGCGGCCCAAAGAAGCTCGCAACCTTGGCGGTGCCCCGCGACTGCACCGCGAACAGTCCCACCAGGATCAAGACCGTGAGCGGCACGATGTAATGATCGAAGGCCGGTGTCACGAGCTTGAGGCCTTCGATCGCCGACAGCACCGATAGAGCCGGAGTGATGATGGCATCGCCATAGAACAAGGCGCCGCTGGTGATGCCGAGCAGGATGACGAAACCGCTCGAGCGGCCGAGCGCGCGCGAGGCGAGCGCCATCAGCGCCAAGGTGCCGCCCTCGCCGTTGTTGTCGGCGCGCAGCAGGATCAGCACGTATTTCGCCGTCACCACCAGCAGCAGCGCCCAGATGATCAGCGACAGGATGCCGAGGATGATCGCCTCGGTGACCGGATTGCCCTCGCCCGCCGCAGCCAGAACGGATTCGCGCAGCGCGTAAAGCGGACTGGTGCCGATGTCGCCATAGACGACGCCGATGCTGCCGAGCGTCAGCGCCCAGAAGCCGGCGTGGCGGGGCGCCGTGCCGTCAGCGAGCGAGCCGGAGGCACCGGACGCGGAAGTTGGGCTCATGGAAGGATCCTGAGGTCTCGACCTGTGCGACAAGGCACGGAAAGGCCATTCAATACGCTGGGTTTATGCGCCAGCCTTGCGTTTTCGCAATTCAAAATACCGGCAGGGCCGGCAACCCACAATGGCGCATTCGTAAATACTCCATAAAAAACAATGACTTATTACAAGAACCGCGCGGCCGCTACACCGTCACCTGCGTGCCGACTTCGACGACGCGGCCGGTCGGAATCTGGAAGAAGTCGGTGGCGTCGCTGGCCGAGCGGGCCAGATAGATGAACAGGTGGGTCTGCCAGGCCGGCATGCCGGATTGCGACGACGGCTTCAGCGCGCGGCGCGACAGGAAGAACGACGTCGACATGATGTCGAACTGCCAGCCGAGCTTGCGGGCGATCGCCAGCGCCTTCGGCACGTTCGGCTGCTCCATATAACCATATTTGAGCGAGACGCGGGAGAACCGCTCCGACAACGGCGTGATGCGCACGCGCTCGTCTTCCGAAACGCGCGGAGTGTCGGCCGTCACCACGGTGAGGATGACGTTGTGCTCGTGCAGAACCTTGTTGTGCTTGAGGTTGTGCAGCAGCGCCGTCGGCGCGAAATCCGGGTCGCTGGTCAGGAATACGGCGGTACCCGGCACAACATGCGGCGGCTTCTTTTCGAGGCTGCGCACCAGCGTATCAATCGGTACTTCGGCGCGGCGCGTCTTGCCGATCAGGATGCCGCTGCCCCGCCGCCAGGTGAGAATGATCATAACGATCGCGACGCCGAACAGGACCGGCACCCAGGCGCCCTCGACGAGCTTCATGGTCGCCGCCGCGAAGAACAGGCTGTCGACCGCGATCAGCGGGATCATCAGCAGGGCGGTGGCCCAAAGCGGCCATTTCCAAAGTCGGCGAATCACGATGAAGCCCAGAAGCGCCGCCATCAGGCTGGCGGCGGAAACAGCCAGCACATAGGCATGGGCGAGCGCGCCCGAGGTGCGGAACATGAAGACGAGCAGCAAAACCCCGACCAGCAGCGTCGTGTTCACGCGCGGCATATAGATCTGACCGTAGTGCGCCGCCGAGGTGTGACGGATATCGAAGCGCGGCAGCATGCCGAGCTGAATCGCCTGCTGCGTAATTGAATAGGCGCCGGTGATCACCGCCTGGCTGGCAATGGCGGTCGCGATCGTCGCGAGCGCGACGAGCGGGAACAACATCGATTCCGGCACCAGCCGGTAGAACGGATCGACGATGGCTGCAGGATTGGCAAGAACCAGCGCGCCCTGCCCGAAATAATTGAGCAGCAGCGCCGGCAGCACGAGGAACACCCAGGCGGCCTGGATCGGCTTGCGGCCGAAGTGACCGAGGTCGGCATAGAGAGCTTCGCTACCGGTCACCGCGAGGAACACCGCCGCCAGCGTGACAAACGCGATCGTCCCGTTTTCGACCATGAACATGACGGCATAGAGCGGGTTGAGCGCATGGAACACGAGCGGGTGATCCATGATGTGCACGCCGCCGATGATGGCGAGCACGACAAACCAGATCGCGGTGATCGGGCCGAACAACGCGGAGACGCGGCCCGTCCCGTGCGACTGCACCGAGAACAGACCGACGAGAATGATCACGGTCACCGGCAGGACGTAAGGCTCGAAGCCCGGCGCCGCGACCTTGAGACCCTCGACCGCCGACATCACCGACAGCGCCGGCGTAATGAAACTCGAGCCGTAGAACATGGCCGCGCCGATGACGCCGAGCATGAAGATCGGCATCGTCCGGTGCCCCATCGCCCGGAAAGCGAGCGCCGTCAGCGACAGCGTGCCGCCCTCGCCGTTATTGTCCGCGCGCAGCAGGATGAGGATGTATTTGAGGGTCACGACGATGATCAGCGACCAGACGATCATCGAAAGAACGCCCAGCACCACCTCGTGGGTGATCGCCCCGCCATCCGCCCCGGCATTGACCGCCTCGCGGAAGGCGTAAATCGGGCTGGTGCCGATATCGCCGTAGACAACGCCGACGCTGCCAAGAGCCAGCGCATAGAAGCTCGGCGGTTTCGTCTCGCCCGTGGCCACTACATGGGCCGACGCTGCCGGTTCGTTCACGCCGTCTCTCTTCGCTGCTCGGGTCCGCGACGGGACCGGGAAAGCGGGCTTATATCATTGGCTTAAGAGAGAAAATACCGGCCTTAGAGCTTGACTTGTTGACAGCCTTCGTCCGGGTTTTCGCGACGCTCAGGGGCGCAGATCGGCGGGTATCGGCGGTTCCTCGCGGATCAGCGTAATCGTCACGCGGCGGTTCGGCGCCAGCGACGGATTATCGGGAAACAGCGGGTCGGTGTCGGCCCTGCCGGCAACCATGAAGATATGGCCCGGCGGGACGCCTTCGGCCGCGAGAATCTGCCGGACGGCATTGGCCCGATCGGCCGAAAGTTCCCAAGGGCCGTAGCCCGGGCGCGGCGGAATGGACGACGTCGCCGTATGGCCGCTGATGGAAATGCGGAACGGCGTCGCCTTGAGCGGCCCGGCAAGACGCTGGATCAGGAGACGCGTGCGCTCATAGGGTTCCTTCGAGCCATCGGCGAACATCGAGCGGCCGTCCTGATCGGTGATCTCGATATTGAGGCCCTGCCTGGTTTCCTCCAGCATCACATGCTTCGAGATTTCGGCGATCTCCGGCATGCTTTGCATCGCCTGGCGCAGCGACGCCGACGCGAGCGCGAATTTGCGGTCCTCGGTCAGGCGCGCACCGAAATTGCGGTTCAGACCCTTTTCATCGGGCGCCGGCGTCGGCGAGGCATCCTTTGGATCGATATTGGCGACATTCTTGAGCTTGGGCCGCGTCGGCAGGCCCATCACCTCGAGCACGCCGGAATAGCGAACCTTGTCCTGAACGCCGAAGGCGTCGCGCATCGAGCCGGCGACGACCTGGAGCTTGGCCTGGTCCTGCGTCGAAAACGCCACGAGCATGACGAAGAAGCTCATCAGCAGGGCCATCAGGTCCGCGAAGGTGACGAACCAGCCGTGACCGCCACCGTGTCCGCCGCCGCGTTTCTTGGCCATACGCTGCTACTCTCCAGGAGGCCCCTGCCCGACCTTATGCGGTCGCGGCAGCGCCCTCCGCCCCTTCCTCCGCGTGGCGGTGCTTCTCTGGCAGATAGGCCAGCAGCATCTCGCGCACGAGCGCCGGGCTCTTGGCTTCCCGCATCATCAGGATGCCGTCGATGATCAGCGTGCGGTTGATTTCCTCATCGACCAGTTTGACGTGCAGCTTGTCGGCGATGGGCAGACAGAACAGGTTGGCGACGAGCGCGCCGTACAAGGTGGCGAGCAGCGCCACCGCCATGAAGGGGCCGAGCTTGGACGGATCCGACATGTTGGAGAACATCTGCACCATGCCGATCAGCGTGCCGATCATGCCGAAGGCCGGCGCGCAGTCGCCGATGGCGCGGTAGATTTTCTGGCCCTCGTCCAGATGGGTGAGGAAGTTATCGCGGTCGCGCTCGAGATTGTCGCGGATGAAGCCGGAGTCGTAGCCGTCGGCGACGAACCGGATGCCCTTGGCCAGGAACGGGTCTTCCGTTTCGGCCTTTTCCAGACCGATCGGACCTTCCTTGCGCATGATCTCGGCGAGCCCGGCGATCTCATCGACCAGCTCGCGCTGCGTGATGTTGCGCATGGTGAACGCGAACTTCATGCCGAGCGGCAGGCCGTGAAGGATGGCCACCAGCGGGAAGCGGATCAGCGTCGCCGAAAGCGAACCGCCGAAGATAATGATGATGGCGTGGACGTCGTAAAACATCCGGAAGTCGCCGCCCATGAGGATGAGCGTCACGAGGACGGCGATGCCGGCAACCAGACCAATACCGGTCGTGATATCCATCTTACGCTCCACTCAACAAACGACGCCGTACCCTGACGCGCGGGGCACATCGCGACCCTAGACGGTCGCAATTAAGACCCAGTAAAGGCTAACCGGCATGAAATGCCGCGGAACGCAGGCTTCGGCGCGTTTGGCGACCGGGCGCATTCCACCAGCCGGCAATCCGTCAAATACTCTGGAAATCTTTGCCAAAAGGCTTTCCAATGAGGGCCGTGGCGGCCGAGGCCGTTAGAAAAGAATTAACCCGGAGGAAGCGGCGCATGCGTGAAATCGGTCATTTCGTCGGCGGCAAGACAGTCAAAGGGGCTTCCGGCCGGACCGGCGACGTTTTCGATCCGAATACCGGCGAGGTGCAGGCCAAGGTCGCGCTGGCCTCGAGGGCCGAGGTCGAGAAGGCCATTGCCAATGCCGAGGCCGCCCAGCCGGCCTGGGCCGCGACCAATCCGCAGCGTCGAGCCCGGGTGATGTTCAAATTCCTCGAGCTCATCCACAAGGAATATGACGCACTGGCCAAACTCCTGTCGTCCGAGCACGGCAAGACCGTGCCGGACGCCAAGGGCGATATCCAGCGCGGCCTCGAAGTGGTCGAGTTCGCCTGCGGCATTCCGCACCTGCTCAAGGGCGAGTTCACCGAAGGCGCCGGGCCCGGCATCGACCTCTATTCGATCCGCCAGCCGCTCGGCGTCGTCGCCGGCATCACGCCATTCAATTTCCCGGCCATGATCCCGCTGTGGAAGGCCGCGCCGGCAATCGCCTGCGGCAATGCGTTCATCCTCAAGCCGTCGGAGCGGGACCCGTCCGTGCCGATGCGCATCGCCGAACTGTTCATGGAAGCCGGACTGCCGGAAGGCATCCTCAACGTCGTCAACGGCGACAAGGAAGCCGTCGACACCATCCTCACCTCGCCGATCGTGAAGGCGGTCGGCTTCGTCGGCTCGTCCGACATTGCGCAGTACATCTATTCGACCGGGGCCGCGCACGGCAAGCGCGTGCAGTGCTTCGGCGGCGCCAAGAACCACATGATCGTCATGCCGGATGCCGACATGGATCAGGCGGTCGATGCGCTGATCGGCGCGGGCTACGGCTCGGCCGGCGAGCGCTGCATGGCGATTTCCGTCGCCGTGCCGGTCGGCCAGAAGACCGCCGACCTGCTGATGGAGAAACTGATCCCGCGCGTCGAGACGCTCAGGATCGGCCTGTCGAGCGATCCGCAGGCCGATTACGGCCCCGTCGTCACCAAGGCCGCGCTCAACCGCATCCGCGACTACGTCGACACCGGCGTCAAGGAAGGCGCCAGGCTCGCCGTCGATGGCCGCGGCTTCAAGATGCAGGGCTACGAGAACGGCTTCTTCATGGGCGGCTGCCTGTTCGACGAGGTCAAGCCCGACATGAAAATCTACAAGGAGGAAATCTTCGGCCCGGTGCTCTCGGTGGTTCGCGCCAAGGATTACGAGGAAGCCGTCGCCCTGCCCTCGACCCACGAATACGGCAACGGCGTCGCCATCTTCACCCGCGACGGCGATGCGGCGCGCGACTTCGTCAACCGCGTGCAGGTCGGCATGGTCGGCGTCAACTTCGCCATTCCGGTGCCGCTCGCCTATCACACCTTCGGCGGCTGGAAGCGCTCCGGCTTCGGCGACCTCAATCAGCATGGACCCGACTCCGTGCGCTTCTATACAAAGACCAAGACGGTGACGTCGCGGTGGCCGAGCGGCACCAAAGGCGGCGCCGAGTTCTCGATCCCGACGATGAAGTAAGGGACCGACGTTGCGGCGCGCCACCGGCCTCACATTCGCAATCCTGTCGCTCGTGCTCGCCGGTTGCGGCGGCGGCGGATCGCTGTTGCCCGACGAGACGGACAAGCCGCAAGCCGTAGCCACCGATCCGGCCAAGGAACTGGGCATGGAAGGCCGCTGGATCCTCGCCGCCCCGAACGCGCCGAGTTGCGGGCTGACCTTCACCGGACCGCCGGCCGCAAACGAAGGCCGCGTCGCGCCCGATGGCGGCTGCCCGCAGCGTTTCTTTCTGGCGCGGCGCTGGCGGCTTGCCGATAGCGGCCTCACAATCGTCGATGGCGACGGCGCCGCGCTCGGCACATTCCGCAATGCCGGCGACCGTTTCGAGGGCAGATCCGCCGCCGAGACGGCGCTCACCCTTTCGCGATAATCTCCCGCTTCAGACCAGAAAGGCTTCATTTCCATGGCCGACTACCAGCTCTACTGCTTCGCCCAATCCGGCAATGCCTATCGCGCCGCGTTGATGCTCAACCTGATCGGCGCCAAATGGGAGCCGATCTGGGTGGACTTCTTCGCCGGGCTGATCCAGCGCACGCCCGAATATCGCGGCGACGTCAACGAAATGGGCGAAGTCCCTGTGCTGATCGATGGCGCGAAGAAGCTGACGCAATCCGCCGTGATCCTGACTTATCTCGCCCGCAAGTCCGGCAAGTTTCTGCCGAAGGGCGAGGACGAAGAGTTCGAGGCGCTGCGCTGGATGATATTCGACAACCAGAAGGTCAACGGCTTTCTCGGGCCGTTCCGCTTCCTGCGCACTTTGGCCAAGCCGCCGGGCGACCCGGCCGTGCTCGCCTTCCTCAAGGGCCGCATCGACGGCAACCTCGCCATCGTCAACAAGCGGCTGGAGAAGGCGCCGTTCCTGCTTGGCGACCGGCCGACCATCGCCGACATCTCGATGTGCGCTTATCTCTATTATCCGGCCGAGGAATTCGGATTCGATATCGCCAAGGAACATCCGGCGATCGGCGCCTGGCTCAAGCGCCTCGAGGCCCTGCCCGGCTGGGCCCACCCTTATGACATCATGCCGGGTTATCCGTTCGGCACGCAGGGCTACCGCAACAAGATGGTGTGAGCCTTACTTGTGATGATGATGATCATGGCCGTGATGGTGGCCATGATCGTGACCGTGATCATGGCCGTGGTCATGCGCGTGATCGTGGCCGCAGCCGCAGGCATCGCCATGCGAATGATCATGCGCATGGTGATGATGCCCGTGATGCTTGTGACCATGATGGTCGTGGCCATGGCCATGCGAATGATCTTGCGGCACATCGTAGGCGCCGCCTTCCGGCTCGAACGGCGCCTGAAGCGGCGTCACCTTGGCGCCGAGCGCCTTGAGCAATTCCTCGGTCGCCGGCTCGCGCAATGCGCGGATGCGGTTCGGCAGCAATTGCACGGCGATGTGGCGGTCGCCGAGATGCCAGGCGATACGCGCCAGCGCCGAGACATCGGCGGCGCGCGCCTCGAGCAGCGCCTCCGGTTTGGCGACGACCTCG
The DNA here is from genome assembly GCA_017849615.1 of Pseudolabrys sp. Classification (GTDB taxonomy): domain Bacteria; phylum Pseudomonadota; class Alphaproteobacteria; order Rhizobiales; family Xanthobacteraceae; genus Pseudolabrys. Next base: position 42,039 of record JAFIGS010000025.1, read on the forward strand.
ACATGGCTGCCGTCATCGAGCGCGATGACATCGTCGGTGCGCAGCCGGCCCTGGAAGGCGAATGTAAGCGTCTGCCCCTTCACCGTGGCGACGCTGAGCGTGCCGCCGGCGCGCTGGGCATGATCGAGCAGCACGCTGTCGGCCGCGGTCAGGCCACGGGCATCGTGAGCGGCGAGGATATTGGTGGCGCGCGGCATGGGGGTTCTTTCGGAAGGGGTCAGTTGAGCCGCGACGGACGATCGCCGTCGGCGGGGGTGGCGGGGCTCGGCTCGGCCGCCGGCGCGGCGTCGCCGTCCTCCGGCGCAACGGGCCGCCCGGCAACCGCGGCCTGCGCGTCCTTGCGCTGATAGTCGCGCCAGGACAGCCAGCCCAGCGGCAGGCACGCGAGATAGAGCACCGCGCCGGCGGACAGCACTTCCCACGGATAGCTGACCAGCAGCGCCACGAGCAGCACCACCACGACGAACACGGGCAGCACCATCTCCGGCGGCACCCTCTTGCCGACGCGCTTGCCCGACAGCACCGGCAGGCGCGACACCATCAGCAGCGCGATGCCGAGCGTGTAGAAGAAGGTCAGCCAGATGGTGACCGGGCCGTTCGGCACGCCGAGGAAGTAGAGATAGATCGGCAGCAGCACGGTGAGCGCGCCCGCGGGCGCCGGGATACCGGTGAAGAAGTTGCCGGCCCAGACCGGCGCATCGGGATCGTCGGCCATGACATTGAAGCGCGCGAGCCTTAAGCCCGCGCAGATGGCGAACACCAGCGCCACGATCCAGCCGGCGGACTTCAGGTCGTGCAAGCCCCAAAAATACAGGATGAGCGCCGGCGCCACGCCGAAGTTGACGAAGTCGGCCAGGCTGTCGAGCTCGGCGCCGAATTTCGAGGTACCCTTGAGCATGCGCGCCACGCGGCCGTCGATGCCGTCGAGGATGGCGGCGAAGACGATGGCGGCGAGCGCCCATTCGAGCTTGCTCTCGATCGCCAGACGGATGGCGGTCAGCCCGGCGCACAACGCCAGCAGCGTGATCAGATTGGGCACCAGGGTGCGCACCGGGATCGCCTTGAAACGGCGGCGGCGGGGCGGCGGCGCGGGATCGATCGGTTGAAACACCATGCGCTCTCTATAGCTGTTTGGCCGAGCCTGCGCCACGTTTGGCGCCCAATTGTGACGGGGCTGACGCAGGACGCGCCTGATCGCCCCTGTTCTTTAAGGCCCGGGGCGGCCTGCCTTCCTCCCCGCCTTCGCGGGGACAAGTCTTCCTCCCTCGCACATGCCGAGGGAATGGAGCGCCGCGAGGCGCCCAACAGATGCACCTTGCGGTGCCGGCCCCTCCTTGCGATCGGAAAAGGCCTGCGCCCCGCGGCGCTCCATGGTGGCGATTTCTGTCCGCGGGGCCGTAACTTCCGGCGGCCGGTCAGCGATCGAGCCTCCTTGTGAG
>JAFIGS010000026.1 GCA_017849615.1 Pseudolabrys sp.
CCGCCGGAAGTTACGGCCCCGCGGACAGAAATCGCCACCATGGAGCGCCGCGGGGCGCAGGCCTTTCTCCGATCGCAAGGAGGGGCCGGCACCGCAAGGTGCATCTGTTGGGCGCCTCGCGGCGCTCCATTCCCTCGGCATTTTCCGAGGGTCGAAACAAGAAGGCAGGCCGCCCCGGGCCTTCGAGAACAGGGGCGATGGCGCACGGTTGCGCGTCTTTCCCCCCTCGAAAAATCGGACTAGAACGCCCGCCATGTATGACATTCGATGGATTCGCGAGAACCCCGAGGCTTTCGATCGCGGCCTGACCCGGCGCGGGCTGGAGCCGCTTTCCGGCAAACTGCTGGCGCTCGACGAGAAGCGCCGCGCCGCCATTGCCGCCTCCGAGCAGGCGCAAGCGCGGCGCAATGCGGCCTCCAAGGAAATCGGCCAGGCCAAGGCGAAGAAGGACGAGGCCGCGGCGCAAGCGCTGATGGCCGAGGTCGCGACGCTCAAAGAGACCATGCCGGCGCTCGAGGCCGAGGCGAAGCAGCTCAGCGAGGCGCTCGACAAGGAACTGGCGCAGATCCCGAACGCGCCGGCCGACGATGTGCCGGAAGGCGCCGACGAGCACGGCAATGTCGAGAAGTCGCAGAGCGGAGCGAAGCGGAATTATGCCTTCGCGCCGAAGCAGCATTTCGAACTCGGCGAAGACCTCAAGCAGATGGACTTCGAAACCGCCGCCAAGCTGTCCGGCGCGCGCTTTGTCGTTTTGCAGAAAGGTCTCGCGCGGCTCGAGCGCGCGCTCGGTCAGTTCTTCCTCGACACCCATGTCGATGAGCACGGCTACACCGAAGTCAATCCGCCGCTACTGGTCAAAGACGATGCGATGTTCGGCACGGCACAATTGCCGAAGTTCGAGGACGATCAGTTCTGGGCTGTCAGCGGCGACGTGTTTGCCACCAGTACGGCGGCGGCCGGGATGAAAGGCGCGCGCTGGGGCATGATCCCCACCGCCGAAGTGCCTCTGACCAATCTGGTGCGCGAAGCCATCGTCGCCGAAGACGAACTGCCGATGCGATTGACCGCCTGTACGCCGTGCTTCCGCGCCGAAGCTGGCGCGGCGGGCCGCGACACGCGCGGCATGATCCGCCAGCATCAGTTCACCAAGGTCGAGATGGTGTCGATCACGACGCCGGAGAAATCGCGTGAGGAGCATGAGCGCATGCTCGCCTGCGCCGAGGCGGTTCTGAAGAAGCTCGACCTGCATTACCGCGTCGTCACGCTCTGCACCGGCGACATGGGTTTTGCCTCGCAGAAGACCTATGACATCGAGGTCTGGCTGCCGGGCCAGAACATGTATCGCGAGATTTCGTCGTGCTCGGTGTGCGGCGATTTCCAGGCGCGGCGCATGAATGCGCGATATCAACCAAGGAGCTATCCTCGAAATGTTGGCTTGCAGCCGGATCATCCCGGACCGCAGACGACGCCGATAAAGCCAAAGCCCCAGTTCGTCCACACGCTCAACGGCTCGGGCGTCGCCGTCGGCCGCGCGCTTATCGCGGTGATGGAAACCTATCAGCAGGAGGGCGGCGCGATCGCCGTGCCGGATGTGCTGAAGAAGTATATGGGCGGCGTGAACGTGATCGAGAAGAGATAATCGTCATTCCGGGGCGCGAGCGCAGCGAGCGAACCCGGAATCCAGCCAAATCCGAAAGCGCATCTGGATTCCGGGTTCGCGCCTTCGGCGCGCCCCGGAATGACAGGATTTGAAATGCGCATTCTCATTACCAATGACGACGGCGTGCACGCTCCGGGCCTCGTCGCCTGCGAGAAGATCGCGCGGGCGATTTCCGACGATGTGTGGATCGTGGCGCCGGAGACCGACCAGTCCGGCGTGTCGCATTCGCTGTCGCTGAACGATCCGCTGCGGCTGCGCGAAGTCGGCGAGCGCCACTTCGCGGTCAAGGGCACGCCGACCGATTGCGTCATCATGGGTCTGCGCCACATCATGCCGCAGAGGCCGGATATCGTGATCTCGGGCGTCAACCGCGGCCGCAACGTCGCCGAGGACGTTCTGTATTCCGGCACGGTGGCCGGCGCCAAGGAAGCGACCGTGCTTGGCATTCCGTCCTTCGCGCTGTCGCAGGCTTACGCGTTTTCGACCAAGCATCTGCCGCACTGGCAGACCGGCATCGCGCATGGCCCGGCACTGATCCAGAAGATCCTGAAGGAGGGCATCCCGAAGGACGTGATGATCAACATCAACTTCCCCGATTGCCTGCCGGACGAGGTCGCGGGCGTGGCGGTGTCGACGCAGGGCAAGCGCGACGCCGAGTTTCTCAAGATCGATGCGCGCCATGACGGCCGCGGCAATCCGTATTTCTGGATCGCGATCGCGCGCGGCCTCAAGCCGACGGCGCCGCCGGGCAGCGATCTCGCCGCGCTCGACAACCGGAAGATTTCGGTGACGCCGCTGCGGCTCGATCTCACTGACGAGCCGTTCATGACCAAGCTGGCGCAGTTACTCGCGTGAGCGAAGGCTCACGCGCCGCGCAGCAGCGCTTTCAGCGCCTCTTCGAGCTGCACGCCCTGGAACGGCTTCTGCAGCGTCGGCCGGTTGCGGAAGCGTTCGGGCAAGGTCGTGCGGCCGTAGCCGCTGGCGAAGACGAAGGGCAGGCCGCGCTCGGCGAGGATATCGGCGACGGGGAAGACCTCCTGGCCCTCGAGATTGACGTCGAGAATGGCGACGTCGAAACTTCCGGCGCTGGCGATCTCCTTGGCCGCCGGAACCGACGCGGCGCTGGCCGCGATCTCATGACCGAGATCGGCCAGCATGTCCTCAAGCAGCATGCGGATGAGCGACTCGTCCTCGACAATCAGAATACGGGCGGGGGCTGTCCTTTGATCGGTCATACGGTTCGACTTCCTCTTCGCCACTGGGGCGCGGCATGCCTGACGCACATCAAGCCACCCATGCCGCCGGCTCGTGCTAATCTTGTCGTGGGAACCATACCATGACAGATCCTACCGCCGAGCAGGCCGATATCGAGCGCGTGAATTTTCTGCTGACCCTGCGCCGACGCGGCATTTCCGACCGGGCGGTGCTGCGGGCCATGGGCGATGTGTCGCGCACGGCCTACGTGTCGGCCGATCTGGCGAGCAGCGCCTATGTGGATCAGGCCCTGCCGATCGACTGCGGCCAGACCATCAGCCAGCCTTACGTCGTCGGCTACATGACCGAGCAACTGGGCCTGAAGCCGCACCACCGCGTGCTCGAAATCGGCACCGGCTCGGGTTACCAGGCCGCGGTGCTGTCGAAGCTGGCGCGCGAGGTGGTCAGCATCGAGCGCTACAACACCCTGGCCGACCAGGCGCGGCGGCGCCTGAACGCGGAAGGCGCGGCCAATGTCGAGGTGATCGTCGGCGACGGCTTCGACGGCTGCCCGGAGCGGGCGCCGTTCGACCGCATCATCGTCACAGCGGCGGCGGAGGAGGTGCCTCCGGCGCTCACGGCGCAACTCGCGGACGGTGGTGTGATGATTTTGCCACTGGGGCCACAAAACGGCCCGCAGCACCTCATCAAGCTTACCAAATCGCAAACGCCGGACGGCGTGAAGCTCGACGAGGAGAAGCTTATCCCGGTGCGCTTCGTGCCGATGCTGCGCGGCAAGGCCCGAGAACTATAGGCTTGTGCCGCATTCGCAAGCATGCGCGGCGCGCGATCATGCAAAGCCGCGCTCACCGCTCACGCGGCGTTAAGGTGTACAGACCTTAAACCCTTATTTACTCGGTGCTGCTTTATTTACAACTCAAGCGAATTTGTGCCTGAGTGAGTAACCTTATGACACGTGTTGCCGCGTCATCTTCATCGCGCACCAGCCTGCGCGTTGCCTCCGTCGCCGCGCTGGGTATCGCGCTGGCCGGTTGCTCCAGCTCCGGCCGTTTCGACAGTCCGTATCCGACGGCGTCGCGTCAGAACACCACGCCCCCGCGCGGCGAGGTCACGGGTTCCATCGCTTCGCGTCCGGCGCCGACCGGGCAGGTGACCTCGCAGCCGCTGCCTTCGCCGCCGCAGGCCGTCGCCTCGGGCGGCTACCAGCAGCCGGTGCAGCGCTACGGCGATGTCACCGGCAGCGTGTCGCAGCAGCAGGCCGGTCACTGGACCTGGGATGGCGGTCATCCGGTCACCGTCGGCAACGGCGAAACCGTCGATGTGATCGCGCGCCGTCAGGGCGTGCCGGTGTCGGCCATCCTGCAGACCAACGGCATCACCAATCCGTCGCAGGTCCGCCCCGGCCAGCGCCTCGTCATTCCGCGTTACGTCGCCGGCGCCGCGCCGACGCAAGCCGCGCCGCAGATGACCGCGCCGGCCTACACGCCGGCTCCCGCGCCCGCTCCGGTGGCGCAATCGGCTCCCGCCGCCGGCGGCAATGTTCACGTCGTCGCGCCGGGCGAAAGCCTGATCGGCATTTCGCGCCGCTACGGTACGACGCTGACCGCGCTGGCGCGCGACAACGGCCTCTCGCCCTATACCCGCGTCAATGTCGGCGACCGCATCAAGGTGCCGGGCAATGGCCGTCAGGCCATGGCGCAGCAGCCGAGGCAGGCCGCGCCGCAGATGCAGCAGCCCCAGCAGCCGCGTTATGCCGCCGCCGCGCCGGCGCCCCAGCTCGCGAGGCCCCAGACCACCGCGCCGCAGGCGGCGAGCTGGCCGAACAATACGCCGGCCCAGCCGCGCACCATCCCGATCGATCGCGCGCCCGCCGCCGAGCCGACGCAGAGCGTGCGCATGGCGACCCAGGAAACCCCGAAGGCCGCGCCGGCGCCCGAGAAGGCCGCCGAGCCCGCCGGCAGCCTGCAGTCCTTCCGCTGGCCGGTGACCGGCCGCGTCATCGCCGGCTTCGGCTCGCGTCCGAACGGCACGCAGAACGACGGCATCAACATTGCGGTGCCGGAAGGCACGCCGGTGAAGGCCGCCGATGACGGCGTCGTCGCTTACTCGGGCAATGAGCTCAAGGGCTACGGCAATCTGGTGCTGATCCGCCACGCCAACGGCTATGTGTCGGCTTACGCCAATGCCAGCGAACTGCTGGTGAAGCGTGGCGACACCATCCGCCGCGGTCAGGTGATCGCGCATTCGGGTCAGACGGGCAACGTGACGTCGCCGCAGCTTCACTTCGAGATCCGCAAGGGCTCGACGCCGGTCGATCCGACCAAGTATCTCGCCAGCAACTGAACGACGCCCTAGGCGGTCGCGTAGTAAGCCAGCAGCTTCTGCGCGTCCGGGGCGAGCCAGTCGGCGACGCCGGCCATGTAGCCGGCAATCCGTCCCGATGGCGTGATAAGATAAGTCAGCGGCATCCCGTAGATCAGAAGCGGCGCCGTGCCTTTAGCGGCATTGCCGGCGAGCTTGCCCTCCGGATCAAGATAGACCGGAAGCGAGCGGATCGACAGCTTATCAAGATAGGACTTCACACGCCGGCGTTCGTCGGTGTCGATCGACACGGCCGCGACGGCGGCTTGATGGCTGGCGGTCTTGTGAAAGCGCTCAAGCAAGGGCAGGTCGGTACGACACGCATCGCACCAGCTTGCCCAGATATTGACGAGCAGCACCTTGCCGGGAACCGGGGCGATCTGCGCGGGACGCCCGGTCATGTCGGCAAGCAATACGGCCGGCAACTGTTTCGATGGCCGGACGACGACGAACTGGTGCTTTGCCGCCCGGAAGACTGGCGGACGGTCTTCGCCTTGCGCGCGGACACGTCCTCCGATCGCGGGAAGGGCGGCGGCGCCGAGAACCGCCGCCATTGCCGCGCGGCGGGTCACCCGCACGTTATTCGCCGTCCTTCAATTGCACGCCCTGGCGTCCGGCGATTTCCTGAATGAACTGCCAGGCCACGCGGCCGGAGCGCGAGCCGCGCGTCGTCGCCCATTCCAGCGCCTCGCGGCGCAATTCGTCGTCCGGCAGCTTGAGGCCGTAATGGCCCACATAGCCCTGAACCATGGCGAGGAACTCGTCCTGGCTGCAGCGGTGGAAGCCGAGCCACAGGCCGAAGCGATCCGACAGCGACACCTTCTCTTCGACCGCTTCGCCGGGGTTGATGCCGGTCGAGCGCTCGTTCTCGATCATGTCGCGTGACAGGAGGTGGCGGCGGTTCGACGTCGCGTAGAAGATCACGTTCTCCGGACGGCCTTCGATGCCGCCGTCGAGCACGGCCTTGAGCGACTTGTAGCTGGTGTCGTCGGCGTCGAACGACAAGTCGTCGCAGAACAGCACGAAGCGGTAGCGCGAGGCGCGCGTGATCGCCATCAGGTTCGGCAGCGTCTCGATGTCCTCGCGGTGAATCTCGATCAGCTTGAGCGGCCGCTGGCCGCTCCTGGCGAGACCGGCATTGATGGTCGCCTGCGCCGCCTTGACCAGCGACGACTTGCCCATGCCGCGCGCGCCCCAGAGCAGGGCGTTATTGGCCGGCAGGCCCTTGGCGAAGCGCTCGGTGTTTTCGATGAGCGTATCGCGCACGCGGTCGATGCCCTTGAGCAGCGACATTCCGACGCGGTTCACATGCGGCACCGGCGACAAAGTGCCGTCCGGCTGCCACACGAAGGCGTCCGCGGCCTCGAGATTGATCGGGGGCTTGGCCGGCGGGGCGAGGCGCTCCAGCGCGTCGGCGATCCGCGCCAGCACGACCGGGTCGGCCTTCTGCGGGGCGGCCGCGGGCTTGCGCGCGGGCGTATTCGCCTTGGGCGCGCTGCGCCTGGAAGCGGTCTTGAGGGTCTTCTTTTTGGCCATGGCGGTGCTTTCGGAACTGACGGCCTGCTCCATAGCGGGCGCCGACTGGCCGGGCAACCCAAACCCACCGGAAATGACTGAAAACGGCCAAGAAAACGCCTATGAATCCAGGGTCTGGCAGCGTTGCAATTGAGCGGGCGGCCGCTATAGTCCGCGCCGAATTCAAGCGATTTGAGCCGGGGTCAGCGGGGGCGAGACGCCCGGCGCGGCCGGCTAACAGCCAGGGATCTGAAAACGATGTTCATCACGTCCGCATTTGCGCAGGGGGCTCCGGGCTTGGGAGGCGACGGCGGCATCCTGATGTCGCTGCTGCCCTTCATCCTGATTTTCGTGATCATGTATTTCCTGATCCTGCGTCCGCAGCAGAAGCGCGTGAAGGCGCATCAGGAGATGGTCAAGTCGGTGCGCCGCGGCGATACCGTCGTCACCAGCGGCGGTCTCGTCGGCAAGGTCACCAAGGCCTCCGACGCCGACGAGCACATCGAAGTCGAAATCGCCGACGGCGTGCGCGTGCGTCAGATGCGCGGCATGATCAGCGACGTTCGCGCCAAGGGCGAGCCGGTCAAGGACGAGGCCGCCGCCGGCTAAGGGCGCAGGTTTCCTTTAAGTCGGTCAATCAAGACAGGATCTCATGCTTTATTTTTCGCGGTGGAAGGCGGCGGCGACTGTCCTCGTGGCGCTCGTTATCTGCCTGTTCGCCGTTCCCAATTTCTTTCCGAGCGAGGTCGTCGCCGGATGGCCGAAATGGGCGCAGCGGCATCTCGTGCTCGGCCTCGATCTGCAGGGTGGTTCGCACATCCTGCTCGAGGTCGATTCCAATGCCGTGCGGAAGGAGAAGGTCGAGACCACGCGTGACGACGTGCGCCGCGTCCTGCGCGATGCCCGCATCGGCTATACGGGCCTTGCCATCCGCGGCAACAGCGTCGAAGTCCGCATTCGCGAAGACGCCAATGCCGGGCAGGCGGCGACGAAACTGCGTGAACTGTCGGTGCCGCTCGGCGGCATTCTCGGCGGCAGCGGCCAGCGCAGCCTCGACGTTACGTCGGACGGCAATCTCGTCCGCCTGACCGTGACCGACCCGGCGATGCTCGAGCGCATCCGCCAGTCGGTCGAACAGTCGATCCAGATCATCGAGCGCCGCGTCAACGAACTGGGCACCGTCGAGCCGCTGATCCAGCGTCAGGGCGCCGACCGCATTCTCGTGCAGGTGCCGGGTCTGCAGGATCCGGCGCGCCTCAAGGAACTGCTCGGCAAGACCGCCAAGCTCGACTTCCGCATGGTGGATTCCACCAATCAGGTCGAGCAGGCCTTGCAGGGCCGCGTGCCGCCCGAAGACGATCTTCTCTACAGCGCGTCGGCGCCGAAGACGCCGTATCTCATCGAGAAGCGCGTTCTGGTGTCGGGCGGCGAACTGACCGACGCCCAGCCCGGCTTCGACCAGCGCACCTCGGAGCCGATCGTCTCGTTCCGCTTCAACACCTCCGGCGCGCGCAAATTCGCGCAGGCGACGCAGGAAAACGTCGGCCGTCCCTTCGCCATCGTGCTCGACAACGAAGTGATCTCGGCCCCCGTAATCCGCGAGCCGATCCTCGGCGGCTCGGGCCAGATCTCCGGCTCGTTCACCGTGCAGAGCGCCAACGATCTTGCCATTCTGCTGCGCGCCGGCGCGCTGCCGGCGCCGCTGACCATCATCGAGGAACGCACCGTCGGTCCGGGTCTCGGCGCCGACTCCATCGCCAAGGGCAAGGTGTCGTCCTATGTCGGCGCCGGTCTCGTGGTGCTGTTCATGCTGGTGACCTACGGGTTCTTCGGCCTGATCGCCAACATCGCCGTGGCCATCAACGTCGCCATGATCTTCGGCGTGCTGTCGATGCTGAACGCCACGCTGACGCTCCCCGGCATCGCCGGCATCGTGCTCACCGTCGGCATCGCGGTGGACAGCAACGTGCTGATCTACGAGCGCATCCGCGAAGAATTGCGGGCGGGGCGTTCGGCCATCAGCGCCATCGACGCCGGCTTCTCGCGCGCGCTGGCGACAATTCTCGATTCCAACATCACGACCTTCATCGCCGCCGCCGTGCTGTTCTACATCGGCACCGGTCCGGTTCGCGGCTTCGCCGTTACATTCGGCATCGGCATCATCACGACGGTCTTCACGGCCTTTACGGTGACCCGTCTCATCGTCGCGTCGTGGGTGCGCTGGCGCCGCCCGCAGCGGCTGACGATCTGACAGGGGGAGAATAAACCATGCGTCTTCTCCGCCTTGTGCCGGACAATACCAAATTCGACTTCATGCGGTTCCGGCACATCAGCTTTCCGCTGTCGGCGCTGCTGTCCATTCTCGCCATCGTTCTCTACTTCACGCACGGCCTGAATTTCGGCATCGACTTCCGCGGCGGCACGCTGATGGAAATCCGCCAGACCGCGGGCACCGCCGATATCGCCAAGATGCGCGAGACGATCAGCGGGCTCAATCTCGGCGAAGTGCAGCTTCAGCAGTTCGGCAGCGCCGGCGAGGTGTTGATCCGTCTCGCCCAGCAGCCCGGCGGCGAAACCGCGCAGCAGGAAGCCGTGCAGAAGGTGCGCGCCGCGCTCGGCGACCAGATCGAATACCGCCGCGTCGAGGTGGTCGGTCCGCGCGTGTCGGGCGAACTCCTGTCCTACGGCATCATCGGCCTCGGCCTCGCCATTCTCGGCATCCTCGTTTACCTGTGGTTCCGCTTCGAGTGGCAGTTCGCGCTCGGCGCCATGATCGCCAACGTGCACGATCTCGTGCTGACCATCGGCTTCATGTCGATCGCGCAGATCGACTTCGATCTGACGAGCATCGCGGCGCTGCTGACCATTCTCGGCTATTCGCTCAACGATACCGTCGTCATCTACGACCGTATTCGCGAGATCCTGCGCCGGTACAAGAAGCTGCCGATGCCGGAAATCCTGAACGCGTCGGTCAACCAGACCTTGTCGCGCTCGGTCATTACCCACATCACCGTGACGCTCGCGCTGCTGGCGCTGCTGCTGTTCGGCGGGCAGGCGATCCACTCCTTCACGGCGACCATGATGTTCGGCGTCGTGCTGGTCGGTACCTACACCTCGATCTTCATCGCCGCGCCGATGCTGATCTATCTCGGCGTCGGCGTCGGCCGCGACTCCATCTCGGCGGAGCCGGAACCGGAGATCATCAATCCGAACGCGATCCCGGCGCGCTTCGTCGAGGACACCGGCTCCGACGAGGTCGCCGATAAGCCGGCCGCGCGTCCGGGCGCCAAGTCGTCGATCACGAATAAGCCCAAACCCGCCTCTGGCAAGCCCAAGGGCCGCCGGTAGCGATGGCTGGCGGTTTCGGCAACGACACGCCGCATCTGCCGACGCCCGCGCCGATCGACGCCTACGGCAATGGCGGCTTCCGCTTCGGCGGCATGTCGCATCGCGGCTCGATCATCTGCTTTCCGGACGGCATGTGGGCCTGGCCGGTGGCGTCGGTCCGTGACCTCAATGCCGACACGCTGGCACAGGCCTTCGCACGCGGCGAGGCGATCGACGTGTTCCTGATCGGCGCCGGCCGCGATCCGGCCTTCCTGCCGCCGGCGCTGCGCACGATGTTTCACGAGCTGTCCATCTCGGTCGATGTGATGACCACGGGCGCGGCCGTGCGCACCTATAATGTGCTGCTGGCGGAGAACCGCCGCGCCGGCGCCGGGTTGATCGCGGTCGAATAGTTCGTCGTCGCCGCGCAGGCGGGGACCCATACGCCGCAGCTTTGGCTTGGGAACAAAGTGTTCTTTGCCTGCGAGCGAAAAACTCGTGCAGGGATTATGGGTCCCCGCCTGCGCGGGGACGACAGCGAAGGTGGAGACGCCGTGCTCGATAACGCTGCTTACTGCACCGATCTTGTCCGCGAGGCCGACCGCGACCGCTGGCTCGCGACCTTGTTCGCGCCGCCGGACAGGCGCGCGGCGCTGGTCGCGCTCTATGCCTTCGCCATCGAGATCGGCCGCGTGCGCGACGTCGCGCGCGAGCCGATGCCCGGCGAGATCCGCCTGCAATGGTGGCGCGAGGTGCTGGAAGGCCAGCGCGAGGGCGAGGCGGCGGCGCATCCGGTCGCCTCCGCGCTCATGGCGGGCCTCAAGCGGCGCGGCATCGGACCCGAGCGGCTCACCGGCATCGTCGATGCGCACCAGTTCGATCTCTACGACGAGCCGATGGGCACGCTCGACGATCTCGACAATTACGGCGTGATGACGGAATCGGCGCTGCTCGACGTGGCCTTCGAGATCCTGGGCGGCGGCGGGCCGAACGCCATGATGCTGATGCGCGGCGCCGGGATCGCGGCGACCGTCAGCGGCATTCTCGTCAATCTGGCGAGGCACGTTTCGCGGCGGCAGATGTTCATTCCGCTGGAGGTGCTGGAGCGCCACAAGGTCGATATCCATGAGGTCTATGCCGGCAGGACCACCGATGAGCTCAAGAGCGCGCTCGCCGAACTGCGCCGCCATGCCCGGCGGCAGATGATCGCGGCGCGCGGCGAAAGCGGGCAGGTGCCGCTGGCGCTATTGCCGGCGCTGCTGCCGCTGGCGCTGATCGGCCCGACGCTCAAGCCGATGGACCGGCGCGGCTACGAGCCGTTCGATGTCGCGCCGCTGTCGCGGCTCCGGCGGCAGTGGCTGATCTGGCGCGCGTCAAGGAAGCCGGAGCGGATTTTCGAGGGCTGACGAGTCTGTCGCCGCGACGACAACTCCGCTCATTCCCGCGCAAGCGGGAATCCAGAAAGCCGACGTACTGGGTCCCCGCTTGCGCGGGGACGAGCGGGAGTCAGATTAACCGCCTCGAGGTCACTCCGCCGCGTCGGCCTTCTCGCCGCCCATCCAGGTCGCCAGATCGGCCAGCGCCCGCGCGCTGAGCGCGCCCTTGCGCGCGACGTTCTTGGCCGAGCCGCGGCCGTATTTGCGGCCGCTCTTGTCGTACTCGACCGCTTCGGTGATCGGCGGGAACAGGCCGAAATTGATATTCATCGGCTGGAAGGATGACGCGCCGGCGTCGATGGTCTCGATGTGGCCGCCGGTGATGTGCGCCAGCAGGGCGCCATGCGCGGTGGTCGGCGGCGCGGGCGTGAGTGTTTCGCCGCGGCGCTCGGCGGCGGCAAAGCGCGCCGCCATCAGCCCGACCGAAGCGCTTTCGACATAACCCTCGCAGCCGGTGATCTGGCCGGCGAAGCGCCAGGCCGGATTGGCCTTGAGCCGCAGCGTCTCGTCGAGCAGCTTCGGTGAATTGAGGAAGGTGTTGCGGTGCAGGCCGCCGAGGCGCGCAAACTCGGCATTCTCGAGGCCCGGAATGGTGCGGAAAATGCGCACCTGCTCGCCATGCTTCAGCTTGGTCTGGAAGCCGACCATGTTGAACAGGGTGCCGAGCTTGTTGTCCTGGCGAAGCTGCACGACGGCGTAGGACTTCACATCGGGCGAGCGCGGATTGGTGAGGCCCATCGGCTTCATCGGGCCATGGCGCAAGGTCTCTGGCCCGCGCTCGGCCATCACTTCGATCGGCAGGCAACCGTTGAAGTAGGGCGTGCTCGCTTCCCATTCCTTGAACGACGTTTTGTCGCCGGTCATCAGCGCGTCGATGAAGGCGTAATACTGCTCGCGGTTCATCGGGCAATTGATGTAGTCGGCGCCGGAGCCGCCGGGGCCGGCCTTGTCGTAGCGGGACTGGAACCAGGCGGTTTCCATGTCGATGGAGTCGCGGTGCACGATCGGCGCGATGGCGTCGAAGAAGGCGAGCTGGGTCTCGCCGGTCTTCTGCGCCACTGCGGCGGCGAGATCGGGCGAGGTCAGCGGACCGGTGGCGATGATGACGCTGTCCCACTCGGCGGGCGGCACGGTGACTTCGCCGCGCTCGAGGGTGATCAGCGGCTCGACCTTGAGCGCGGCGCTGACCGCGTCCGAGAAACCGTCGCGATCGACCGCGAGCGCGCCGCCGGCGGGAACCTGATTGGCATCGGCCGCGCGCATGATCAGCGAGCCGAGGCGGCGCATTTCCTCATGCAGCAGGCCGACCGCATTGGCGGCGGCGTCATCGGACCGGAAGGAGTTGGAACAGACGAGTTCCGCATAGCCGTCGGTTTTATGCGCCGCGGTCTCGCGAAGGGGACGCATTTCGTGCAGGATTACCGGCACGCCGGCCTTGGCGAGTTGCCAGGCGGCTTCGGAACCGGCGAGGCCGCCGCCGATGATGTGGATGGGTGCGAATTTTGCCGTGGTCATGCGGTGATCATTAGGCGGTGCGGGCCGGAGCGGCAATGGGTGAGAACTGGGCGATGGGATGGTGTCGAGAGGCGGTGCTGGCCGTCGTGGTGGTGCCGCTGATCCTGGCCGCGCCGGCGCTGGCCGACCGCGCGGCGGTCGAGCAGGCGGCCTATAGCGGCCTGTCGCTGGCGGCGCCGAGCGCCTCGTTCATGACGGTGTGTCATGGTTTCGGCTGCCAGTACCGGGTGGAGCTGGGCCTGACCCCGGCCGATCACGCGACCTTGCGGCGGCTGATGGCGGCGGGCAAGGGCTCGGCGGCGAACGAGCGCAAGGCTGTAGCCACCGTCGGCGCCTGGTTTGACAAGCGCATCGCGCCGCTGGCCGGCACCACCGGTCACGTTGCACGCGCCAATCGCGACTACATGTTTGACAAGGGCCAGTTCGACTGCATCGACACCAGCCGCAACCTGACGAGCCTGTTGCTGGTGCTGGATGAGATGGGGCTACTCAAGTTTCATGGCGTCGCCGAGCCGGAGGCGCGGGGCCACATCATCGATTTCACCGCCCCCCATGCCACCGCGGTGCTTGTGGAGAGCGGCAGCGGCGAGAAGTGGTCCGTAGATGCCTGGACCCGGCCTTACGGGCAGGCGCCCGAAATTATGCCGCTGGCGCGCTGGTTCAGCCTCAACTGATCCGACCGGGAATCAAAACGCCCGCAGAACTGCGGGCGTTTCAGGCTGGCAGGACGCCCGGCACGCTTAGCGGGCCTGAGCGGCGGTCCAAGCGGCGCGCTCGATTTCCGAGCGGTTCAGGCCGATATCGGCCAGTTCGCGATCGTCCAGACGGGACAATTCGCTGACGCTGCGGCTGTAACGCTTCCATTCCTGGATGAAGCGGACGAGGGAGGCAAACATGGGATTTCTCTTTTCAGGTCGCTGTTCGAATTTGTGCTCGACCGGATCCCCGATCGATCTGCGCAGAACATACTCAGCCCTGCTCATATTAAAAGCGCTTATGTTGCGATGCAGCTAAGCGAAAATGCATATCTTAAGTAGCTGATAAAGAATGATAAAATCGAATTTGTCGTAAAGATTGCGCTTTGGGCAGCGCACGGCGCTGCCTTTTCGTTGTGCAAGTGCGAAGGACTCGCGAGAAAGCGGCCAGAAATTGGCGGTTTCGCTTCGACCGGAGAGGTATTGGAGCGAATCGGGGGCTAAAGATTGCTTTGTCACAAAATTGACCTATGCGTTAAGCGCATATGAAGATTTTGCGACCGGCTGCCGGGCCGATCGGACGCCCGCAGGTTGGTGGCGCGGTATCCTGCGGCCCCGCCGCCGTGTAAATCTTGCGCGGCCCGCCGAGGATATCGCCATGCCGCCCATCTTTCTCTCTGCGCCGCTCATCGCTGCGGCCTTGTGGATCGCCGCGACGCCGTCCGCCGCGGCCGCGGAACTGAAAGTTCTCTCGGCCGGCGCCTTCAAGGCGGTCGTGCTAGCGCTGGCGCCGGAGTTCGAGAAAGCGACCGGCCACAAGCTCGTCATCGACAACGACACCGCGGGCGGCCTCAAGAAACGCATCGACGGCGGCGAGGCTTTCGACGTTGCCATTATCACGCCGGCGATCGTCGATGAACTCATCGCCAGCGGTTCGGTGGCGAGCGGCAGCGGTGTCAATATCGCGACCGTCGGCGTCGGTATCGTCGTGAAGGAGGGCGCGGCCAGGCCGGACGTCTCGACCGTCGAAGCCTTCAAGCAGGCGCTGCTGGCGGCCAAAAGCGTCGCCTATATCGATCCGGCCAGCGGCGGCTCGAGCGGCATCTACATCGACAAGCTGCTCGAGCGTCTCGGCATTGCCAGCGAGGTCCGCGCCAAGGCGAAGCTGAAGCAGGGCGGCTATGTCGCCGAACTGATCGTCAGTGGCGAGGCCGAGCTCGGCCTGCACCAGATCAGCGAAATCGTGCCTGTGAAGGGCGCGGTGCTCGTCGGCCCGCTGCCGAAGGAAATCCAGAACACGACGACTTATGCGGCCGGTGTCGGCGCACGCTCGGCCAACAAGGATGCCGCGCTGCAGTTGATCAAGGCATTCACCGGCGAGCCCGCCGCCGCCGTGTTGCGCGCCAAGGGCATGGATCCGGTCCTTTAGAGGCGCGCATTTTGACCATGGCCAATGCCGAGTCCGGTCGCGACCGCCGTCTGGTCGTCGGCGCCTTTGGCGTGGCGCAGATCCTGGGCTGGGGCACCTCGTTCTATTTGCCGGCCGTCTTCGCGCCGCCGATCGTCTTCGAAACCGGTTGGTCGCTCGGCCTCGTCGTCTCCGGCACCTCGATCGGCCTTCTGGTCGGCGGCCTGATATCGCCGAAGGTCGGCGAGACCATTGCCCGTCTTGGCGGCCGTCCGGTGCTGTGCGCGAGTTCGCTGCTGTTTGCCGCGGGTCTCACGGCCATCGCCCTGGCGCCGACTATCGCGATCTATCTCATGGCCTGGGTGGTGATCGGCCTTGGCATGGGGATGGGCCTCTACGACGCGGCATTCGCCGCGCTCGGCCAGCGCTACGGACGCGAGGCCAGAGGGCCGATCACGACGCTGACCTTGTTCGGCGGCTTCGCCAGCACGATTTGCTGGCCGCTCAGCGCCTTTCTGATCGAGCACACCGGCTGGCGCATGGCCTGCCTGATCTACGCGGGCCTGCATCTGCTGCTGGCTTTGCCGCTGCAATTCGCCGTGACCGGAGCCCGCGCGGGCGCGGGCGCGTCAACGGTCGACACGGCGCTGCCCGAGACCCCACCGTTGCTGCCGCCCGCAAGCGAGCGCCGCGTCTTCATTCTGCTGGCCACGATCCTCTCCATCGCCGCCGGCGTCGGCTCGGTGGTGATCGTGCACTTCCTGATTTTCCTGCAATCGCGCGGCGTCGCCGAGGCCGCCGCCGTGACCCTGGGCGCCTTGTTCGGCCCGGCGCAGGTCGCCGCCCGCGTCATCGAGCGGCTGTTCGGCTGCCGCTATCACCCGATCTGGACCATGGTCGCCTGCTGCGTATTGATGACGGTCGGGTTGGCGCTGATTTTCGGCCATTTCCCTGTTCTGGTCATCGCCATCCTGTTCTATGGCGCGGGCTACGGTATTTCCTGGATCGGGCGCGGGACGCTTCCGCTGGCGCTGTTTGGGCCGGCGCGGTTTCCGACCCTGATGGGGCGCATTGCTTTTCCGAGCCTGATCGTTCAGGCATTGGCGCCGTCGGCCGGCGCGCTGATGATCGAGCGCGTCGGCGTCGATGCGACCATCGGACTATTGACCGCGCTGGCTTTGATCAATGTGGTGCTGATCGCTCTGTTGTGGGCGATGTGCCGGGCTCAACTGCGAACGGAAACCTGAACGATGTTGACGCTGCAAACGCTTTATTTCGAGGATCTCTCTGTCGGCCAGAGCGAAAAGCTGCTGAAGAAAGTGTGCGCCTCCGACGTCGTCGGCTTCGCGGAAATCTCCGGCGATCGCAACCCGATCCATTTGTCCGAGCACTTCGCGGCGCAGACGCCGTTCGGAACCCGCATCGCGCACGGTCTCTACACGGCGAGTCTCATTTCGGCCGTGCTGGGCACAAGGCTGCCGGGGCCCGGCGCCATCTATATTTCCCAGACGCTGAATTTCCGCGCGCCGGTGAAAATCGACGACACGGTCGAGGTCACCGTTTCGGTCGCCGAGCTGATGCCGGAGAAGACGCGGGCGCGGCTCACATGCGTCTGCCGCGTCGATGACGAGGTCGTCCTCGACGGGGAGGCCTGGGTGAAGGTGCCGTCGAGAGAGCAGGGCGGCCGGCCGCTGCCGCGGGTTTGATTGCTCTCACGTTCCGCTCACGCAGGCTTTAGGATGCCGTGACGGACCGCCGTGATATGGGCATCGTCCGGCAAAATCGGCCTGACGAGGGTAGCGAATGGCGGCTTATGAACTCTGGCGAGACCGGCGCGGCCGCGTTTCCGCCTTGCGGGTTGTCGCGCTGGCCTTGCTGCTGTTCCCGGTCGCCAAGGCGTTGGTTGATGCCGGGGCTATTGCCGGCGGCGCGCGGCCGCTCAACGACGTCATCCATCGCACCGGCTTCTGGACCCTGGTGTTCCTCGGCGTGACCTTGGCGATCACGCCGCTGCGCCGCGTCGGCCGCTACGGCAACCTGATCGACGTGCGCCGCATGATCGGCGTCGGCACCTTCTGTTATGCCTTCGCGCACATTGCGCTGTATGTCGCCGACCAGAGCTTCGATCCCCTCAAGGTGTTTCAGGAGATTACACGGCGCGTCTATTTGATTGTCGGCATGGCGGCCTTCATCGGCCTCACGGCGCTGGCGATCACCTCGACCGACGGCATGATCAAGCGCATGGGCGGCCGGAGTTGGCGCCGTCTGCACCAAGTGATTTATGTCATCGCCTTGCTCGCGCTCGTTCACTACTTCCAGCAGACCAAGGCCGATGTCACCGTGCCCGTCTTCGTCGCCGGCCTGTTCGGCTGGCTGGCGGCCTACCGCATCTGGGCGTGGTGGCAGGACAAGGCCGAGCTTTCGACCCTGAGCCTGCTGGCGCTCAGCGTCATTGTCGCGGCGCTGACTTTCGCCGGCGAGGCGATCGGCATCGGCCTTCAGTTCGCCGTGTCGCCAATGCGGGTACTGTCCACAGCGTTCGATTTCGATGTCGGCATTCGCCCCGGCTGGCAGGTGCTGGCGGCGGGTCTTGTGGTGGTCGCGCTTGATTTCGTGCGGGCGCGGTGGAATAGCCGGCCGGCCCGGCCGCGAACGGTGGCGGCCGGATAGGGCAAGAGGCGAGGGCTGCATGACATTCTGTGTCGTCGCGCATGGCGCGTGGAGTTCGGCCTGGGCCTGGAAGAGAATGTACCCGCTGCTGGAGCCGCGCGGCATTCATCTCGTCATCCCGACACTGACCGGCCTCGGCCAGCGCAGCCATCTCGCGCATCCCGGCATCGACCTCAACACGCATATCGCCGATGTCATGGCCTGTCTGTTCTACAACGACCTGCGCGACGTCTGCCTGATCGGGCATTCCTACGGCGGCATGGTCGCGACCGGCGTTGCCGACCGCGCCCGGGACCGCATCGGCAAGCTGGTCTATGTCGACGCCTTCGTGCCGCGCGACGGCGAGAGCGCCTTCGACGTCATGCCGGAGTCGACGCGCAAGCAGCGGCAGTCGGCGGCGGCCGATGGCCCCGACAGCAGGCGCATTCCGCCGGGGCCGATGCCGGCCGATACCTCGGCCGAGGATCAGGCGTGGTGCGCGCCGCGCCGCGTGCCGCAGCCGCTCAAGACCTTCGAGCAGAAGCTCGTCTTCCAGAACGGCGATCTGACCCTGCCGCGGCACTACATCTATTGCACGCGGCATACGCCCGAGGATCGCTTCCGGCCGTTCCATGAGCGCGCGAAGGCCGAGGCGGGCTGGCAGTCCTATGAGATCGACGCCAGCCATAACCCGCACATCACCGCGCCGCAGGCCTTCGCCGATCTGCTGGCGACGATCGCGACCTGAGCGCGCTTGCGCTGAATCAAGGGTCGCGCTCCGCGCGCCGCTAGACTGCCTTCCCTGGGCCGGAGGAGCAGTCATGGCGAAGATCGCGATCATTGTCGGCACGCCGCTGAAGGACAGCTATTGCGAGGCGCTGGGGCGCGCCTATCAGCGCGGCGCCGAAAGTGGCGGGCATGAAGCCGCATTGTTCGTGCTGGGGGCGATGCAGTTCGATGCCGTGCTGCGCGAAGGCTATCGCCGCGAACAGCCGGTTGAGCCGGATCTCGTCGCGGCGCGCGACGCCTTCAAGGCAGCGGACCACCTGGTGTTTGTGTTTCCACTGTGGTGCGGTGACATGCCCGCGATCATGAAAGGCTTCATCGAGCGCATTCTGCAGCCAGACTTGCTCGCCTTTCAGAAGAGCGGCGGCGGCGCCAACTGGAAGGTCTATGCCGGCAAGTCGGCGCGCATCATCATGACCATGGGCATGCCGGGCTGGTTCTATCGCTGGTATTACGGCGCCCATGCGCTCAAGCTGATGAAGCGCAACATTCTGGGATTTGTCGGCATCAAGCCGGTGCGTTCTACCATCTTCGGCATGATCGAGGCGGCGGGCGATGACAAGCGTCACGTCTGGTTGCGCGAAGTCGAGGCGATGGGGCACCTCGCCGCGTAAGGGGCGCTACGCCGGATCTCGATGCGGCGCCGGCAGCGGGACATCCGGCTTCTTCGGCCACAGCGGCTTCAAGCGCCCGGCGGCATTGACCAGCGGATTGATCAATTCGCCTTTCATGGTGTGCGCGTCCGGATCGTGCGGAAAGCCGAAGGTGATGGCCTCGCGCTTCTTGCCGGGAATGTAGAGCGTGCCGAACATCCAGTCCCACAGCGCCAGGCAACTGCCGAAGTTCTTGTCGAAATGCTTCGGGTCGGTCGAGTGATGCACCTGATGGTGCGCCGGCGAGATGAAGATGCGACCGAGCAGGCCCTGGAACGAGATCCACATATGCGAGTGCTGCAGGTGCACGTAGGTGTGGATGAACAGCACCAGGATCATGTTGGTGTCGGTGAGCGCATATTGCGGCACCGTCTGGCCGAACATGGCGTGGCCGAGGCCGTTGGCGATCGCCGCCGAGCAGGCGAGGATGTTGGCGAAGACGAAGGTGTAGACCGGATGGACCCGGAAGTTGGTCAGCGGCGTCAGCACCGCGGCGCTGTGGTGCACTTTGTGGAATTCCCACAGGATCGGCACCTTGTGGCTGAGCCAGTGGTTGAACCAGTAGCCGAGCTCATAGGCGAGAAACAACATCACCGTGATGACGGCGCGCGGGACCCATGCCGGCAACGTCGTCGGTCCGATGGGCCCGAACAGCGCGGCGGCGGCATCGGCGATGCCGTGCGACACCGACTGGTAGGACAGGATCGCCCAGCCGAACACGACGCCGAAAACGAAAACGTTGAAGATCAGATAGCCGATATCGGCTTCGTTCGACTTCGACGTGACGATGCGTCTGGGAAACAGCGCGCGCCACACGGTGCGCCAGCGCAGACGGCGTCCGCGTTTGAATCGCTGCGCGGTGAAGAAGGCGGTGGCGATGACCAGCGCGGCGGCGAGCGAGCTCAGCGAAAACGGAGAACCGAGCGAGAACAGCAATTTCTCGCACTGGCCGAGGAAAAATTGTACGCCGACACTGAAGTCCAAGGCAGGCTCCCTGCAAAATCCGCCGCAGGCGCCCAATGTCTTACCGAAGCGTAAAGATTGCGTTAGGCCGAAGCGGAAATGGCTTCAGGCGACGAGGCCGGCATATTCCGGGTGCTTGCCGATATAGGCCTTCACGAAAGGGCACAGCGGCTTCACCTTGAGGCCCTCGGCGCGGATCATGTCGAGCAGGCCCTTTGCCAGCGCCGAGCCGATGCCGCGGCCGCCGAGTTCCTTCGGCACTTCCGTGTGCAGGATGGTGATGACGCCGGCGGCGCGCTCGTAGGTCGAGAAGGCGACGTGACCGTCGGCTTCCAGTTCGAACCGTTGACGCTCCCTGGCGTCGCGGACCTGATGCTGCATGAGGCGTCCTCGCGTGGCGGCAATGCCGCGCCGGCGGCACCTTCAGGGAAATGTAGCGGTCGCGGGCGCGCCTGTCACGGCCGGCGGATGAGACGCCGGAGCATGGCTGGCCAGCGATGGCGCTGCGGCCCGGCGCAGTTCATCGAGGCGGTTGATGTAGTGGGCCATGACGAACTGGCGCACGGCGGACGAGAAGTTGGTACCGCCGCCCTGGCGCGGCCCTGGGCATGGTCGGTGAGCGCCTGTTCGGCGAGGCAGTCGAGCCTCCCGGCCTTGGCGTCACGTTCGATCTTCTCATCGAGGCGTGCAGCATCGAATGCCTCGAACCAGTCGCGGAATTTCGCGAGCTCGTCAGGCGGCAGCTTGGCGACGGCCTTTTCGAGGTCTTCGATGGTTATCGATGGAATATAGCGGGGCCGTAAGGAATTGTTATGGGCGGGCAGCGGCGATCGAGCAACGCCGCAGCCATGCCGCGAAGGTCACTGCGTTCTGACGGCCGGCGACCCCCGAATTGGAGTTCCGGGCTGCGCGGGGGCTGCGATCAGTGGCCACGATCGCTATATGATCTGTCATGAGCCGCGCATTCGTCAATGAAAACAACAGCGTCGAGGACGTGCCGGAGCGGCCGGTCTCGCCGCATCCGAATTACGTGACGCCGCAGGGCCTCGCGGCCATCGAAGCGGCGCTTTCTGACGCACGTCAGGTCTATAACGCCGCACAGGCCGCCGGCGAGCGCGATGCGCTGGCGCGTGCCGGGCGGGACCTGCGCTACTGGAGCGCCCGGCGCGGCAGCGCGCAGCTCGTTGCTCCCGAGCCCGGCGCGAGCAAGGTGCAGTTCGGCAGCACGGTGACTATCGCGCGCGACGATGGGCGCCGGCAGGTGTTCAGGATCGTCGGCGAGGACGAGGCCGAGCCATCACGCGGGACCGTGTCCCATGTGTCGCCGCTGGCGGCGAGCCTGCTCGGCAGGGAAGTGGGCGACGTGGTGCGTGCCGGGCGGGACGACGCGGAGATCGTTGCGATCGAATCGCGATAAACGGCGTTCCCGCCGTCAGGCCAGGCCCTCATCGGGGATGTTCAGCGTCTTGCCGCAGGCCTTGCAGTGCACGGCGTCGGCATCGTGACGCTGCAGGCCGCAATCCGGGCATGAGAAGCGCACCTTGTTGGGGCTGATCAGGGCGCGCGCGAGATTGAAGAACAGCGTCACGCCGAAGATCATGATGACCACCGTGATCAGGCGGCCGGTGGTGCCGGGCAAGGTGATGTCGCCGAAGCCGGTGGTGGTCAGCGCCGTGACGGTGAAATACAGCGCGTCGGCATAATTGGCGACGTCCTTGTTGATCGTATGCTGCGTCTCATAAACGACGGCTGTCATCACGAAGATGAACACCGCCAGATTGGCGACGGCGAAAATCACCTCCTCATAGCGACGGAAGAAACGGCTGTCGGCGCGCAACTGCGCCAGCAGGCGGTAGCTGCGCAGCAGCCGTAGCGTGCGCAGGATGCGCAGGAAGCCGGCGCCTTCGCCAACGATCGGCGCGAGGAACGAGACGATGGCCGCGGCGTCCGCCCAGGTCGAGAAATGCATCAGGTCGCGCGAGCGCCGCTTGCTGGCATAGAGGCGCGCGCAGAAGTCCGCGAGAATGATGAGACCGAAGACGACGTCGCAGGCCTCCACCCACGGCTCGCGCGCGATGAAGGACGTACTGACAATGAAAACGAGGATGAAAAGGTCGAAGGCGAGCAGCCCGTAGCGAAACCGGTAGGCGGCCGACGACGAACCCTCGTAAAGCTGGTGCAGGGCCTCGCGAAAGGCGGCGGGGCGGCTGGGCCGGGCAGACTCCCGGCTGGCCGGTGCGGCCCTGACTTTGGCCTTCTTCTGGGACACGCGGGCTCCGTCGGCGATGGTCATGCCGCCCTTGTAGCACGGTCGGTCTGGCGGCGCTGGACAAGCCGCGGTCCGCCATTCCCGTTCCCGGTCGGACGGGCTACAAACGCGCCATGCCCGGCATCTCGGACTTTTCCTGGCTCATGGCGCTCGACTGGTTCGGCCTCGCGATCTTCGCGGTGACCGGGGCGCTGGTGGCGTCCCGCAAGCGCATGGACATTTTCGGCTTCATGCTGCTCGGCGCGGCGACCGGCATTGGCGGTGGCAGTCTGCGCGACGTGATGCTCGGCCAGTTGCCGGTGTTCTGGGTCAAGGAGCCGGCGGCGCTGGCGATCTGCCTCGTCGTAGCGGCGGCGACCTTCTTCCTCGCGCATATTCCGGAGTCGCGCTATCGCGCTCTGCTCTGGCTCGACGCCGCGGGGCTGTCGCTCTTCTGCGTGGTCGGCGCCGACAAGGCGCTCGACGCCGGCGTCGGTGGCTTCATCGCCGTCGCGATGGGCGTGATGACGGCGACCTTCGGCGGCGTGATCCGCGACATTCTCGGTGGCGAAAGCCCGCTGGTCCTGCGCAAGGAAATCTACGTCACCGCGGCGCTGGCCGGCGCCGTGGCTTATGTCGGTCTGACGTCGTTGGGCGTGCCGGAAGCGGCGGCGACCGTATGCGGCTTCGCGGCCTGCTTCACCATCCGCGCGCTCGCGCTCCATTATCGCTGGTCGCTGCCGGTCTACCGCGCCCGCGCAGGGCGGACGGTGGAGGAGGTGGAGAAGCTGGGGAAGTGAGCGTCAACGCAATCGATCTGGTAGCGCGATTGACGTCAAGCTGACGCCAAAGGCTTAGGGTACGAGAAAACTTGGAGTACGAGAAGGCTCGGGGTACGAAACGGAGCAGGCATTTGGCACGGAACAAAAAGCCCATCAACATGCCTGCGCCATATCTGAAGCGCGTGTGGCTCGAGACGGAGCGGGTGGAGGATCGCGAGGTCTATCCGTTTTGCCTGGCGTTCCTGCGCGATGGAATCGATCTGTCGTTTGATCGCGCGATCACCATCATCGTGGGCGAGAACGGCAGCGGCAAGTCGACCTTGCTCGAAGGTATCGCGGCGCTTGCCGGCTACGACGAAGCCGGCGGGGGAAAGGGGTACAAGGCCGTCGATCATTCGCAGGCGATGGAAAGGATGGGCGGCGCGCTCGCGAAGGCCCTACGGGCGAGCTGGCTGCCGAAGATAACCAATGGCTGGTTCTTTCGTGCCGAGAGCTTCTTTTCCGTCGCGCGCTATCTCGACGACGCGGCGCGCGAGCCCTTGAGTGGGCCGCCGCCCGACTTCCTGTCGCACTCGCACGGCGAAGGCTTTTTGCGCTTCTTTCAGGAGCGTTGTCAGCGCCAAGGCATTTTCATCTTCGACGAACCGGAATCCGCATTATCGCCGGCGCGGCAAATCGAATTTCTGCGGTTGATGCAGGCCATGGACCGCTCCGGCATCTGTCAGGTGATCATGGCGACCCATTCGCCCCTCCTGATGGCTTATCCAAAGGCGCGCCTGTTGGAACTGTCCTCCGCCGGTTTGGCGCCGACTGACGTGCGGGACACTGGACATTTTCGGGCCTTGAGCGACTTCTGGCGCGATCCGGACGGCTTTGTCGAAGATGCGCTCAAGGACGGCCCTTAGGTGACGGCTCTCACCCCGCGATGAAATCGGGGTGGCGATTGCGCCAGTAACGCGCGCGCAGGCGCGGCGCGATGGCCCAGGCGATCGGCGGTGACGCAATCAGACAGGCGGCGACGAGCAGGGCGATGCACCACGAGGCTCGCATGTAGCTTGCTTCATCGAGCAGCGGCGAAGACAGCAGCGCGATGAGCCCGGTCCCGAACAGAACCGCGTTGACCATGCCGCCGATCAGAACGGTGAGACCAAGCCGCATTCGATCATCATCCGGCATCCGGGCCTCCGTGTCGCGCAGCGGTGGCTCAATGCCCGGTTCCTGTGAATGTTCCGGTTTCCGGCCCTAGAGCAGATCGCGATATTCCGGATGACGGTTGATATAGGCGCGCACGAAGGAGCACATCGGTACCACCTTACGGCCTTCGCGCCGGATCTCGTCGAGCATGCCCTTCACCAGAGCCGAGCCGACGCCGCGGCCTTCGACCGCGCGCGGCACTTCGGTGTGGGTGATGGCGATGGTGCGGTCGTCGCGGCGATAATTAGCCATCGCCAGGCCGGCGCTGGTCTGCAGCTCGAAGCGGTTGCGCGCGGGATTGTCGCGGACGGTGTCGGTCATGGGTCAGACGTAAGGCGTGGTGGCGGGGCCAACAAGAGCGTTTTAAGCCTTGGCCTTGTCGGGTTTCGACATCCAGGACACGATCGGCATGGCCGGCAGCACCCAGCCGAGCCCGACCACGGCGTAATAGATTCCGGCGATGATGCCGTTGATGTTGGTCAGCGCCGATTGCGCCAGCGCCATGGCGATCAGCGCCCAGACGATGACGAGGGTGAGCAGCGCGATGGCGCCGATGAATTTGCGCAAGCGAATGGGCAAGTGAATCGTCTCCGGGCAAACGGCCGCTCGCGGCCGCTGTAACGCAAGGCAACCGGAACACGCGTCAGAATGGGCGCTTTGGCCACATTTGCATGATCCGGCGGGCCTGACTATATGGTCGCCGCGCCCGCCCGCAAGGCCGCTTTTTGCCGCGAGATCATGCCGGAACAGCACACCGATTTTCCCTCCGCCGCGCACCAGCACCGCGCCGTGCGCCTTTGGCTCTATTGCGTCGCCGCCATGATCTTCCTGACGCTGGTGGTCGGCGGCGCGACACGGCTGACCGAGTCGGGACTGTCGATCACCGAATGGAAGCCGGTCACCGGCGTACTGCCGCCCCTGAGCGATGCCGCCTGGCAGGCCGAGTTCGACAAGTACCGGCAGATCCCGCAATATCAGCAGGTCAACAAGGGCATGTCGCTCGATGCCTTCAAGACTATTTTCTACTGGGAATGGTCGCACCGCGTGCTGGCGCGCAGCACGGGCTTTGTGTTTCTGGTGCCGTTCCTGTTTTTCCTCGCGCGCGGCATGATTCCGCGCGGGCTGAAGACTCGGCTGTGGCTGATCTTCGCCGGCGGCGCGGCGCTCGGCGCGGTCGGCTGGTGGATGGTGTCGTCGGGCCTGGCGGGTTCAAACCTGACCAGCGTCTCGCAGTATCGGCTGGCGTTTCATTTAACTTTGGCGTGCGCCGTTTATTTCGCCGTGGTGTGGACAGCGCGCGGTCTGTTGCCCGGCGCGGAACCGGCGCAGCCGCGGCTGCGCCTTGCGGCGCTGGTGCTGGCACTGATGGTGCTGTTCCAGATCTATCTTGGCGCGCTGGTCGCCGGTCTCAATGCCGGGCTGATCTACAACACCTGGCCGCTGATCGACGGCGGGTTCATCCCGGAGGCGGCGCGGCTCTGGCACATCGATCCGGCCTGGCGCAATCTGTTCGAGAACACGCTGACGGTGCAGTTCGTGCACCGCATGCTCGCCTATGCGATCTGGCTGGTGGCGGCCTGGCACGCTTACGATGCGTGGACGAGCCGCCGCGTGGCGCGGGGGGCGATGACGATGTTCGCGCTGGTCACGGCGCAGGCGATCATCGGCATCGCCACGCTGTTGCACCACGTGCCGCTGTCGCTGGCCATCGCGCATCAGGCATTCGCGGTGGTGGTGCTGACCGCCGCCGTTGTCCATGCGCAGCGGCTGTCGGCGCGCGCGCCGGCGCCGGTGCTGAGGCCGATGGAGCAGGGCGCATGATCTCCATGGCGGTCGATGACGGCATCGCCATCATCTCCATGGAGCATGGCAAGGCCAATGCTATCGACAGCGAATTCTGCGACGCGCTGACTGCGCTCTTTGCCGAACTGCGCAAGACCACGGCGATCAAGGCGGTGGTGCTCACCGGCCGGGAGCGCATGTTCTGCGCCGGCGTCGATCTCAAGCGTCTCACCGCCGGCGGCGCCGATTACGTGACGGGTTTCCTGCCGTTGCTGCACACGCTCTACGACGCCATCTTCTTCTTTCCCAAGCCGGTGATCGCCGCGATCAACGGCCATGCCATTGCCGGCGGCGCGGTGCTGGCGGCCTGCGCCGATCGCCGGGTCATGGCGGCGGAGTCCGGCCGCGTCGGCATTACCGAATTGCAGGTCGGCGTGCCGCTGCCGGCGCTGGCTTTTGAGATCGTGCGCGCCGCCGTGCCGCCGCGCCATCTGTCCGAGGTCGCGCTCGGCGCTGGCACCTATGAGACCGCCGAGGCGCTGGCCAAAGGCTGGGTCGACGAGGTGGTCGATGGCTGGGAGCTGATGCCGCGCGCGAAGCGGCTGGCCCGGGCCTACGCCGCGCTGTCGCCCGAGGCCTTCGCCCAGACCAAGGCGCAGATCCGCCAACCGGTGGCCGATGCTTACGCCGCGCATGGTGAGGCGACGGACGAAGCTGTCACCGCGATCTGGAAGACGGATGCGACGCTGCGGCGCGTGACGGTCTATGTCGCCAAGACCCTGACCAAGGTCTCTAACGGCTCCGGATCGATGCATTGAACGCGACGCCGTCGTCGGCCTTGTCGAACGAGAAGTGCCACCATTCGCGCTTGTAGTTGGTGAAGCCGTGGCGTCGCATGGCGTCCAACAGGATGCGGCGGTTGGCGGCCTGCGCCGGGGTGATCGACGCATTGGCGGTGTGGCTCTTCACGTCGAAGCAGTCGAAACCGGTGCCCATGTCGAGTGAGTCATCCGGCGCGCGGTCAGTCGCCGGCGCGCGGTCAGTCGCCGGCGCCGTGCAGGCGCCATAGCGCGCCGCCGGATCGAACGGCGCGGTCGGCGCGGTGTTGAGCGGCACAACGGTGAGATCGACGGCGACGCCGCGCGAATGCGCCGAGCGTCCGGAGATGTAACCGGACAGCAGTTTTGATTTGTCGATCGCCGGATAAAACCGCGTCGTGTCGACAGCGGGTTTCGGATCGCGCACCCATGTCACCATCGCAGCGATGGCGCGGGTCGGGCGGTAGCAGTCATAGACCTTCAGCGTGTAGCCGGCCTTCGTCAGGTCGGCCTGCGCCCGGCTGAGCGCCAGCGCGACGGCACGGCGCAGCATACATTCGGCCGCGTCGTAGCCGGGTAACGGTTTGCCGGTGAAGTTGTCCGGACCGGCATAACGCATGTCCTGCCGGATGCTGGCGTCGATATCGCGCAAATGGACCAGCGGCGCCTGCGCCTGCGCCTGTGCCGTCGCGGCGGTGAGGGCCGTCATCAGGACAATGACGGCCCGCCGCATGCGATAAGCCTTACTTCAGCCCCTGGTCGAGGTCGGCGATGATGTCGGCGACATCCTCGATGCCGATGGACAGGCGCACCACGTCCGGACCGGCGCCGGCCGCGGTCTTCTGCTGGTCGGAGAGCTGGCGGTGCGTGGTCGAGGCCGGGTGAATAATCAGCGACTTGGTGTCGCCGATATTGGCCAGATGCGAGAACAATTTGACGTTCGACACCAGCTTGACGCCGGCCTCGTAGCCGCCCTTGAGGCCGATGGTCATCACCGCGCCGCAGCCTTTCGGCACATACTTCTTGGCGAGCGCGTTGTACTTGTCGCCGGGCAGGCTGCCATAGCTGACCCAGGCGACGCTCGGGTGCTTCGACAGGAATTCGGCGACGGCAAGCGCGTTGTCGCAGTGACGCTGCATGCGCAGCGGCAGCGTCTCGATGCCGGTCGAGATCAGGAAGGCGTTGAACGGGGACAGCGCCGGGCCGAGATCGCGCAGGCCGAGCACGCGGCAGGCGATGGCGAAAGCAAAGTTGCCGAAGGTTTCGTGTAGCACGATGCCGGCATATTCCGGACGCGGCTCGCACAGCATCGGATACTTCTTGTCGCGCGACCAGTTGAAGGTGCCGGCGTCGACAATGATGCCGCCGATCGAGTTGCCGTGGCCGCCGAGGAACTTGGTGAGCGAGTGCACGACGATGTCGGCGCCGAAGTCGATCGGCTTGCACAGATAGGGCGAAGCGAGCGTGTTATCGACGATGAACGGGATGCCGGCCTTTCGGGCGATGGCGCCGATCGGCTCGAGGTCGGTGACGGTGCCGCCGGGATTGGCGATCGATTCGACGAAGATCGCCTTGGTCTTCGGCGTGATGGCGCGCTCGAAGGCGGAGATATCGTCCGGATCGGCCCACACCACGTTCCAGCCGAAGCTCTTGAAGGCGTGGTTGAACTGGTTGATCGAGCCACCATAGAGCTTCTTGGAGGCGATGAACTCGTCGCCCGGCATCAGCAGCGTCTGCATGACGATGACCTGCGCGGCATGGCCGGAGGCGACGGCGAGGGCGGCGGTGCCGCCTTCGAGCGCGGCGACGCGCTCCTCGAGCACGGCGCAGGTTGGGTTGCCGATGCGGGTATAGATATTGCCGAAAGCCTGCAGGCCGAACAGCGAGGCGGCGTGATCGACGTCGTCGAACACATAGGACGCGGTCTGGTAGATCGGCGTCGCGCGCGCGCCGGTGGTCGGGTCGGGCTTGGCGCCGGCGTGAATGGCCAGCGTGTCAAATCCGGGGGTGCGTTCGGCGTCGGCCATGATGGTTTCCTCTGCTGGCAGGCGAAGGTCTTGTAGGACCCTGGGCCTTGTCTGGCGCAAGGTTTAGCCGATGGCGGAACCGGGTCAAGGGAAGGGCGGTTTCGCCGTCTCCCCGCACCGGAGCATGAATTGCCGTGCCCGGCGCGTTATTCGCCCGGCTTTCTTCCGTCGCCGAGCCCCATGCGCTGGAAGCCGCCGCCGAGATTCTGCGCGCGCCTGTTCGACAAGGTGCGCGAGTTGATGCCCATCCAGGAAATCTCGGACGACAGCCGGCCGTATTCGATCTTGGGGCAGCGGTTCATCACCACCTTGAGCCCTTCGGCTTCGGCCATGGCGGCGGCCTCGTCATTGCGGATGGTGAGCTGCATCCAGATGACGCGCGGCTTCGGCGTCAGCTTGAGCGCTTCCTCGACCACCGGCACGACGAATTGCGGCGCGCGGAAAATATCGACCATGTCGATCGGCTCCGGCACCTCGGACAGCGAGGCGTAACAGGTCTGGCCGAGAAACTCCTTGCCGGCATGACCCGGATTGATCGGGATCACCTTGAAGCCGCGCTCATTGAGATACTTGAACACGAAATAGCTCGGCCGCGCCGTGTTCGGCGAGAAGCCGACCATGGCGACGGTTTTCACCGTATTGAGAATGCCGCGGATGTAGCTGTCGGGGTAGGAGTCGTGGTTCATGTCACTCACCGGTCATTCCGGACGGCGCGAAAGCGCCGGTCCGGAATCCAGCCACATAACGAGGCTGTCTCTGGATTCCGGGTTCGGTCCTGCGGACCGCCCCGGAATGACGAAAGCCTTACCTGTTTTCCTGGCGCTCCGCCAATAGCGCCCTGAGCCGCGCGTTTTCGGCCTCCAGCTCGGCGATCTTGCGGGTGACGCCGCCCATGGCTTCGGCGATTTCGGCCTCGGTGAAGCGGGTGACGATGTGCTGGGAGCAGTTCACGTCCCAGGCGTCGATGGTGAACAGGATGGCGCGCTCGGGTCTGGCCTTGTAATCCGCATTGAACAGCTTCTCCACCAAGGTGGCGTCGTTCTCGACGACGCGGGCATGGCCCCAGATCTTGATGCGCTGGCGCCGCGCCGGATCGAGCAGGAACAGACAGGCGCGGTCGTTCTCGGAGAGATTGGCGAGCGTGATGTATTGCCGGTTGCCGCGGTAATCGGCGAAGCCGAGCGTCTTGTCGTCAACGACTTTGATGAAGCCCTTGGGTCCGCCGCGGTGCTGGATGTAAGGCGCGCCGTCCCTGGTCGCGGTGCCGAGAAATGCGGTGTCCTGCTCGGCGAGGAAGGCGGCAAGCTCCGGCGTCACCCGATCCGGAAACCCTTCTTCGATACGCTGCGCGTAGGCCCGCGCCGAACCGCGTTCGGCCTGCGCCTGTTGCGCCGCAGGGGTGAAAACAATGGACGCGTTGCTCATGACTGGCCGCCCCCGGTTGCGCAAGGATGACATAGTTAGGCGCGACTGGCGGCAACGCAAAGGGCGGCGCGGATCAAGCCACCGTGAGCGGCGATTATCTTTTCGCCTCCGCCACGACCTTCTTGCAGGCCGCCGACAGCTTGTCGTTATTCTTCGACAGACAGGCGAGCACGCGGCCGCCGCCCGGCATGGTGCCCTTGCAGAACTGATCGTAGTCGCCCTTGCAGGCGGCGCGCTGTTCGGCGGAAAATTCCTGCGCGGCAACGAACGAGACGGCAGCAACGGCAATCGCGGCGGCGAGGGCAAAGCGGATCATCGGCTGGTTCTCCGGCAGGTTCTTCGATTTGAAGGTGCTTGTCGTCGAGGGCTACTTGTCTTCCCAGGCCGGTGGGCGCTTGTCGATGAAGGCGCAGATGCCTTCCTCGGCGTCGCGGGCCATCATGTTCTCGGTCATCACTTCGGAAGCATATGAATAAGCCGCCGACAGGGTCATCTCGGCCTGGGCGTAGAAAGCCTCCTTGCCGACCTTCAGCGTATAGGCCGACTTCGCCGCGATTTGTTTGGCGAGCGCGATCGCCTCGGCCCGCTCGGTGCCGGCAGGGACGACGCGATTGACGAGGCCGATCTGCGCGGCGCGCTGCGCCGGCACCATGTCGCCGGTGAGCAGCATTTCCATGGCGTGCTTGCGCGGCACATTGCGAGACAGCGCCACCATCGGCGTCGAGCAGAACAGGCCGATATCGACGCCGGGCGTGGCGAACCTCGCGGCATCGGAGGCGACGGCGAGATCGCAGCTTGCCACAAGCTGGCAGCCGGCGGCGGTGGCGACGCCCTGCACGGCGGCGATCACCGGTTTCGGCAGATGAACGATCTGCTGCATCATACCGCTGCAGACGGTCATGATCTGATGAAAGTAGGCACGGCCGCCATCGGCGTCGGCGCGGCGGGCGGTGAGTTCCTTGAGATCGTGGCCGGCGCAGAAGGCGGGA
The DNA here is from genome assembly GCA_017849615.1 of Pseudolabrys sp. Lineage (GTDB taxonomy): Bacteria > Pseudomonadota > Alphaproteobacteria > Rhizobiales > Xanthobacteraceae > Pseudolabrys. The sequence continues at coordinate 31,449 of JAFIGS010000026.1, forward strand.
CCGCTCGCGGTCAGCACCACGGCGCGGACCGAAGCGTCGGCGGCAATCGCCGTCCAGGCTTCCGACAGCGCGATCAGCAGCGCTTCCGACAGCGAATTGCGCGCCTGCGGCCGGTTCAATGTGAGGATCGCGATGGGGCCGTCGCGCTCGACCAGCAGGACCGTCTTGTCGATATCGCGGGCGGTTTCGATGTTCATGCGCAATGTTCCCAAGGCTCGCAGACGGCCGTACCATAATCCTGCGGGCGTGGCCTGCAAAGCCGCGGAACGGGCCCGGCGGCGCGGGCGTTGCGCCTTTGGAACAGGAGCCGAACCATGTCGAAGAAAATCCGCAAGGTTTCGCATCCGCGGCGCAAGACCACAAAACGCTGGTCGCAGCGCGTCACCAACCGGAGCGATGCGCTGACGCTCGAGGAGGGCGTGTTCACGAAGGCGACGCCGCGCCAGATCGCATTGTCGCTGAAGCGCTCCGCCGATCGCAGCAAGCGGCGCAAGGCCGATCCCTATCGCTCGGCGATGTCGATGCTGACCTTCTACATCAACCGCGCGGGCAAGGGCCTGTCGAAGAGCCGCAAGCAGAAGCTCGAGCAGGCCAAGGACGCGCTGCGCGCGGTGTATGGGAAGGGGTGAGGGAAGCAACCGTCGAACTCAGTTTGCAAGGTGGGTCGAGCAACGCGAAGACTCGCTAGTCTCGTCATTCCGGGGCGCGGGCTTAAGCCCGCGAGCCCGGAATCCATATCCCCTGTGCTGCGGCGTATGGATTCCGGGTCCGCCCTTCGGGCGTCCCGGAATGACGGACATGCGTCATCGCCCGCATTGTTTGGTCGGCCCCGGGCAGGCCGCAGTTCCAAGTCGCATTTCCAGCACCCCTTGAAGAACGAGGGCGCGCGGAACGCCGGGGCCCGAACAGCCCCGCAGCCTCGTGTGAGCGTGAGTTAGAATTCACACGAGTTAGTCACCACGGAAATGCCGAGCCTTTGGCGTTCCGCGCGCGGTGTTTGTGAGGTTTGCTCCGCGCCGTTTCCCGGTGGTCGCCGTTCGTCATCGTCCCGTTGACCGGCGCGACAACTCTCCACCGTGGAGGCCAGGCACTCGGCCGCGCCCATCTGACATGGGCTGACGGGCCTACCGGCCATCAGGGCCCCGGCACGCGGCTGGCGTGCTGGAAACCTGGCGCGGTTTGGACCGCCGGGAGGGGAA
>JAFIGS010000001.1 GCA_017849615.1 Pseudolabrys sp.
CTTTCTCCGATCGCAAGGAGGGGCCGGCACCGCAAGGTGCATCTGTTGGGCGCCTCGCGGCGCTCCATTCCCTCGGCATGTCCGAGGGAGGAAGACTTGTCCCCGCGAAGGCGGGGAGGAAGGCAGGCCGCCCCGGGCCTTTAAAGAGCAGGGGCGATCAATCACGACCGCTGTTTGACAATTGAAAATAAACGAGACGCGCGGCGATACCGCATGCGCGCTTCTTGTCCCTCCCCCATAGCCCGTCGAAGACGGGCGTAAACGCTCATATGACCGGGAGGAATAAGCGCAAAAAAGCCGGAGCGTGGCCCCGGCTTCCATCGGTTCAGCGATATTGCTTCCTCAGCCGCGGAACGCCGGCTTGTGACGGCGCCGATCATTGGCCGGCTGGAACGCCATGCGGCAGTGCGAGCCGCAATAGGGCTGGTCGTCGGCCGCTTCACCGCCGCAGAAGAAGAAGTCCGGGCCCGACGGGTCGCCGACCGGCCAGCGGCAGGTGCGCTCGTTGAGCTGCAGCAAGGTCTTGCGCTGCTCGATCGGGATCTCGAGAAGCTCCGGTTCCGGCTCGACTTCGTAGTCATAGGCGAGCGCGGTATTGCCCCGCACCTGCGGCCGCTGCACCCGGATCATGTGGCCGGAGGAGCGGGCCTTGCGCGGGCGCGGCGCGCTCGACGACGGGCTCTTGGCCCGGCCGGACAGGCCCAGGCGGTGAACCTTGCCGATCACGGCGTTGCGGGTGATGCCGCCCAGTTCGGCCGCGATCTGACTGGCCGACAGGCCGTCGGACCACAGTTTCTTCAGATGTTCGACCCGCTCATCGGTCCAGCTCATGCGGCATTTCCCTCGGCAATCCAGGCCTTTGGACAGAATCCATCCCCGTCGCCCGGCACGGCTTTACCGCGCCTGAACGTTTACGCTTCAGGGATGGACCAGAATTAGCTGGCGGCACGCACGATATGTCGTATCGCCTGATCAAAAAACTACACTATGGGTTGACTCGGCCGCAAGCTTTTGCCTCCCGCCAAAGTGCGCCTCCCACAGGTTTTCCTTTAGAATCCGCAACTGCGGTCATTTTGAGTCGCGAATCGGGGGCGGCGTTTCGTTTGACTTGAGGCCGGGGTGGCCTAAAATATTCAAAGTGCCGCCCGGCGAGGCGGCACATTTCGTTTCGGGCGCAGCCAGCCGGGAAAGCGCTCAGTCCAGGGGCCGGGTTCTTCGCACCCGGAGGCCGGGACGAGTTAAATCGGCGATGAATTGTCGAACGCCCTCGGTTTTTACCGCCGGGGCGTGTCGGCGTTTCTGAAACTGGCGCCCGATTGGCGTTTCGACTGTTATTGGAAAGAGACTGGCCGTGAGCTCGCATCTGTTGCCGACCTATGCCCGTGTCGACCTCGCTTTCGAGCGGGGCGATGGTGTCTGGCTGGAGGCGACCAATGGCAAACGCTATCTGGATTTTACCTCCGGCGTCGCCGTCAACGCGCTCGGCCATTCGCACCCGCACATGGTGGCCAAGCTGACCGAGCAGGCCGGCAAGCTGTGGCACACCTCGAACCTCTACCGCATCCCGGAAGGCGAGAAGCTCGCCGAGCGGCTGTGCCAGCACAGCTTCGCCGATTTCGTGTTCTTCCAGAACTCCGGCACCGAGGCGATGGAGTGCTGCATCAAGATGGCGCGGCGCTACCAGTACGCTTCCGGCAAGCCGGAGCGGAACCGCATCATCACCTTCGAGGGCGCCTTCCACGGCCGCACGCTGGCGGCGCTCGCCGCCACCGGTAACAAGAAGTATCTCGAAGGCTTCGGCCCCAACATGCAGGGCTTCGACCAGCTGCCGTTCGGCGACATCGAGGCGGTCAAGAAGGCGATCACGCCGGAAACCGCCGCCATCATCACCGAGCCGCTGATGGGCGAGGGCGGCGTGCGCGTCGTTCCGCATGACTTCCTGCGCGCGCTTCGGAAGTTGTGCGACGACAACGGCTTGCTGCTGATCTTCGACGAAGTGCAGACCGGCGTCGGCCGCACCGGCGACCTGTTCGCCTATCAGCACACCGGCGTCACCCCCGACATCATGGGTCTCGCCAAGGCGCTGGGCGGCGGCTTCCCGATCGGCGCGTGTCTGGCTACCGCGGAAGCGGCCAAGGGCATGACCGCCGGCTCCCACGGCTCGACCTTCGGCGGCAACCAACTCGCCATGGCGGCCGGCAATGCCGTGCTCGACATCGTCGCCGACAAGGCGTTCCTCGATGAGGTGAAGCGCAAGGGCCTGCTGCTGAAACAGCGGCTCGCCGAGATCAAGGACCGCTATTCGTCGGTGCTCGCCGAAGTGCGCGGAGAGGGCCTGCTGGTCGGTCTGCGCATGGTGCCGCCGGTCGGCGAGATGGTCGATGAGCTGCGCAACGAGGAGATGATCACGGTCGCCGCCGGCGACAATGTTGTCCGTCTCCTGCCGCCGCTCATCATCAGCGACGACGAAATCGGCGAAGCCGTGAACCGCATCGAGCGTGCCTGCGCGAAGCTGGCGAAGGCGCATCCGCGGCAGGATGGAAAGCCGGGAGCCGCCGCATGAGCGAGGCCAACAATCAGGTGAGGCACTTTCTCGATCTGACCGATATCCCGAAGCCGACGCTGAAGGAGATGATCACGCACAGCCGCGCCATGAAGGCGGCGCAGAAGCGCGGGCAGGGGCCGCGGCCGCTCGAAGGCAAGACCCTGGCGATGATCTTCGACAAGCCTTCGACCCGCACCCGCGTATCGTTCGATGTCGGCATGCGCCAGCTTGGCGGCGAGGCGATCATGCTCACCTCGCAGGAAATGCAGCTTGGCCGCGGCGAGACGCTGGCCGACACGGCGCGCGTCCTGTCGCGCTTCGTCGACGCCATCATGATCCGCACGCTGAGCCATGAAGAGGTCGCCGAAATCGCGGCCAACGCCACCGTGCCGGTGATCAACGGTCTGACGCGGCGCTCGCATCCCTGCCAGGTGCTGGCCGACGTCATGACCTTCGAGGAACATCGCGGGCCGATCACGGGCCGCACCATCGCCTGGACCGGCGACGCCAACAATGTCTGCGCCTCGCTGATGCATGCGGCCGAACGCTTCGATTTCGAATTGCGCGTGGCCTGTCCGCCGGAGCTCAAGCCGAAGAAGTGGCTGGTGGACTGGGTCAAGGCGTCCGGCGCGAAAATAAAGATCGGCGACGACCCGGAGGCGGCGGTCAAGGACGCGGACTGCGTGTTCACCGATACTTGGGTGTCGATGGGCGACCGCGAGGCCAAGCATCGCCACAACGTGCTCAAGCGCTACCAGGTCAACGCCGCCCTGATGGCCAAGGCCAGGCCGGACGCGCTGTTCATGCACTGCCTGCCGGCGCATCGCGGCGAGGAAGTCACCGACGAGGTGATGGATGGGCCGCAGTCGGTGGTGTTCGACGAGGCCGAGAACCGCCTGCACGCGCAGAAGGGCTTGCTCGCCTGGTGCCTGCACGCCGAGAACGCTTAACTATCCGTCATTCCGGGGCGCTCGCGCAGCGAGCGAACCCGGAATCCAGACGAAGGTCGCCAGAGAATGTCTCTGGATTCCGGGTTCGCGCGTTCAGCGCGCCCCGGAATGACGAGATCCAAGGGACTCGCGTTTCCTGCGTCGCGCCCTACATAACCCCGCATGACTGAAACCAGTTTAGATCTCATGGCCAATTCCCCCGACATTTCCCTCCCCGAGCGTGCCCCGTCCGCCGTGTCGATCGACGACGCGGTGACGCCGTTCGAGGTCGCGAGCCTCGATCTGCGCGGCCGCCTCGTGCGGCTCGGACCGATGGTCGACGAAATCCTGTCGAAACACGCCTATCCGCTGCCGGTCGCCAAGTTGCTGGGCGAAGCCATCGTGCTGACGGTGATGCTCGGCTCGGCGCTGAAAATGCAGGGCCGCTTCATCCTGCAAGCCCAGACCGACGGTCCCGTCGGCCTGCTGGTCGTGGACTACACCACCCCCGGCCACGTCCGCGCCTGCGCCCGCTACGGCGCCCCCGGTGTCGAGGCGTTGGTCGCGGCGGGCGAAGCCACCTCCGGCAATCTGCTCGGCAAGGGCCATCTCGCCATGACCATCGATCAGGGCGAGAACACGCAGCGCTATCAGGGCCTCGTCGCGCTCGATGGCGCCTCGCTCGAGGACGCCGCGCATGAATACTTCCTGCGTTCGGAGCAGATTCCGACGCGCGTGCGTCTCGCGGTGGCCGAAGAGATCAAGCCGGGCACCGGCGCCGGCAGCCATCGCTGGCGCGCCGGCGGCGTCATGCTGCAATTCCTGCCTAAGTCGCAGACGCGCGCCCAAACGGATTTGCACCCGGGCGACGCCCCGGAAGGGCTCGAGGTCGCGCCGGTGATCGAGGATGAGGCCTGGGTGCAGGGCCGCGCGTTGCTCGAGACCGTCGAGGACATCGAGCTGATCGATCCGGACCTGTCGAGCGAGCGTTTGGCCTACCGGCTGTTCAACGAGCCCGGCGTGCGCGTGTTCAATGCGCAGGAGGTCAAGGCGAAGTGCTCGTGCTCGCGCGACGCCGTCGAGGCCATGCTCAAGAGCTTCTCGCAGGACGACCGCGACCACATGGTCGAGGACGGCCGGATTTCGGTGACCTGCGAGTTCTGCAGCTCGACCTATGTGTTCCAGCCGGAAGACGTCGGCGCCAAAGCCAACTGATCGGGCAATTAACTCTGCGCGCGCATTAACCTTGCGGTGGATGCGATAAAACGGCCCGACTCTCGGTCAGAGAGTTGGGCCGATGTTTTTTCCATCCACAGAACTCCGCTCACCCCCGCGAAGGCGGGGGTCCAGAAAGCGAAATAACTGGGTCCCCGCTTTCGCGGGGACGAGCGGGCTATTGATGGCAGCGCTCTTCGTATCCTCGCCGACGCTCGCGCAAACCTGCCCGGCGCCGCTCGCGAATGCACGCAAGCTCGTGCTCGTCACGCCCGTCACTCTGATAAGCACATCCGCAACGATGCGGCGCTATACGCGTTCGGCAGCCGGCGCGTCCTGGCGTGCCGATGGCGGCCCGATCACGGCGACCATCGGCCGTAACGGCACGGCGTGGTCCAACGCGTTTCGCAACTACGCCGTTGCCGGCGAGCCGGTGAAGGTCGATGGCGACAAGCGCGTGCCGGCCGGCATCTATCCGCTCGGCCGCAGCTTCGGTTTCGCCCCGTCGCGGCTGCGCGGCTACATGCGTATCGATGACGGCATGACCTGCGTCGACGATCCGTCTTCGCCGGCCTACAACACCATCACCTCGCGCGCGAAGGTCGGCTGGAAAGTCAGCGGCGAGAACATGTGGCGCATTCCCGAATATCGCCGCGGCCTGGTGGTCGATTATCCGACCGACCGCGCGGCCAAGGCCGGCTCCTGCATCTTCATTCATGTGCGCAAACCTGGCGCGCCCGGCACGGCCGGTTGCGTATCCCTGCCGGAAGCCGATGTCGAAGGTCTGCAGCACTTTGCCTCGGGCGGCGCGGTGCTGGCCATTGTGCCGCACGCGGCGCTTGGCCGCTTCGCGGGTTGCTTGCCGATCGAGGCGTTGCCGAACTAGTTGAGAATGCGCTTGCCGCTGTGCGGCGCGTCGAGCGAGAATGCGGGGATGTCGATGTCGAAGGGCCGGCCGTCATCGGTGATCATGCCGTAGGAGCCTTCCATGAAACCCGAAGGCGTCGGCAGCGGCACGCCACTGGTATATTCATAGGATTCACCGGGCTTGAGCACCGGCTCTTCGCCCACGACGCCGGGGCCTTTCACTTCCTGCAGCCGGCCGTGGGCGTCGGTTATTCTCCAGTGCCGGGTCTTGAGCTGCACGGTCTCGTCGCTGCCGTTGACGATGTCGATCGTGTAGGCCCAGAAAAAATAGCCGCTTGCGGGCGAGGACCGGTCGGGAAGGAAGCGGGGCGTGACGGTCACCTCGATCTTGCGGGTTACGGCGCGGTACATCTATATGCCTTAATTCGATACGACGATTGTTATGGCCGTTCGCGCGACTCGCGGCGATTATGGCCGAAGCAATGGACGAAAGAAAAGCGGTCTATGGCCCCGACCTCGAGCGAACGAGACCTGCGCCTCGACCTGTTCCGCGGGCTCGCCCTGTGGCTCATCTTTCTGGACCACATCCCCGCCAATGCCGTGAGCTGGGTCACGATCCGCAATTACGGCTTTTCCGACGCGACCGAAATTTTCGTCTTCATCTCCGGTTACACCGTGGCCTTCGTCTACGGGCGGGCGATGCAGATCAACGGTTTCATCGTTGCAGGTGCGCGCGTGCTCAAGCGTGCCTGGCAGATCTATATCGCGCACGTTTTCCTGTTCGCCATCTATCTGGCCGAGATTTCCTACATCTCGCACTCGTTCGAGAACCCGCTCTTCACTGAAGAAATGGGCGTGCTGAACTTCCTGCAAAATCCGGACGTCACAATCATTCAGGCGCTGCTCCTGAAATTCAAGCCGGTAAACATGGACGTTCTGCCGCTCTACATTGTCCTGCTGGTGTTTTTCCCGCCGTTCTTGTGGCTGCTGCTGCGCTCGCCGGGCCTCGCGCTTCTGGCGTCCGGCGCGATCTATGCATTGGCCTACATTTTCAACTGGAACCTGCCGGCCTGGCCGCAGGGCGATTGGGTGTTCAATCCCTTCGCCTGGCAGTTCCTGTTCGTGTTCGGCGGCTGGTGTGCGCTGGGCGGCGCGGCCCGGTTGTCGCGCGTGATCAGTTCGCCGATCACGCTGGCGCTTGCCGTGCTCTATTTGCTGTTCGCCTTCGCCATCGTCCTGACGTGGTATTTCCCGCCGCTCGGCGCCTACGTGCCGGACATCATCAGCGACAACATCTATCCGATCGACAAGGCCGGAATGGATATCCTTCGCGTCCTGCATTTCCTGTCACTGGCCGTCATTACGGTGCGGCTGGTGCCGCGCGACTGGCCGGCTCTGAAGTCGCCTTTCTTCAGGCCAGCTATTCTGTGCGGCCAGCATTCGCTCGGCATCTTCTGTCTCGGCGTATTCCTGTCCTTCGCCGGGCACTTTATCTTCACCGAGGTCTCCAACCGGATCCCGGTCCAGTTCCTGGTCAGCGCTGCGGGCATTCTCATTATGGCCGGCGCCGCTTGGCTGATTTCGTGGTATAAACGCATCGAAAGACAGGGGCCGCGACCGCCGGTAACGAAGCCGGGTTTCGCGGGGGGCGAGTGATGAAAGGACGGCAAACCGCTGTGAAAGCCGTGTCGGCTTCGGCATGCCTTGCCGCGCTATGGCTTATTGTGGGCCCCGGCGCGATGGGCGCGGCCTGGGCGGGTCCGCCGCTGAGCTGCCGCGTCGACGGCATTCCCGGCGACATGGCGTTCCCGCTGAAATTCGTCAAACAGGCGATCGGCAATAAAAAGCTATCGATTCTCGTCGTCGGCACCGGTTCGTCTCAACTCGGCGGCGCGGCGCAGAATGCCTATCCTGCGCGGCTGCAGGTGGCGCTCGCCAAGCTGCTGCCGGAGGTGGCGGTGACGGTGGCCGTGGACGTCGCCCAGAGGCGGACTGCGGCCGACATGGTTAAAACCCTGCCACCGGCCCTGGCAGCCTCGGACCCCGATCTGGTCCTGTGGCAGACGGCGACCGTCGATGCGATCCAGGCCGTAGACCCCGACCAGTTCAGCCAGGCTCTCGACAAAGGCGTCAGGCTGGCGCGCGCGGCCAAGGCGGACGTCATTTTTATAAACCCGCAGTACAGCCCTCGCACCGAGCTGGTTTTAGCCCTGGGAACCTATGTCGAAAACATGCGGTGGGTGGCGGTTCGCCAGGAAGTTCCGGTTTTCGACCGGTTCAATCTGATGAAAGCCTGGTACGAGCAGGGCACGTTTGACCTCTATTCGACGACCAAAAAACTTGATATGGCTGGTCTTGTACATGACTGCCTCGGGCGCCTTCTGGCCGATCTCATCGTCGACGCCGCGAAGCCGGACCCGGCCGTCATCGAAAAGGGCAAATAAACTGCCGCTGGGACCCAAATCGTGACCTACCTCGATTTCGCCGGCCGGGCGATGACATCGCTTGCCGCCGCGCTCTTGCTGTTTGTTACTCCGGCCCAAGCCGAAACAACCAAGCCGCCTTGCCGAACGCAGCAGGATCTCATCCGTCTCGGCGGATCGCTCTCGCATGTCGCGAGCAAGATCGACGCCGGCAAGCTTGTGACCGTCGTCGCCATCGGCTCGTCATCCACCGCCGGCGCCGGCGCGACATCGCCGGCCACGAGTTATCCCAGCCGCCTCGCCGTCGAATTGCAGCAGCAATTCCCGAAAGCGCGCTTCAACGTGATCAACCAGGGCGTCAACGGCGAAGAGGTGCCGGAGATGCTGCGCCGTTTCGACGAAGCGGTCATCGCCAACAAGCCTGATCTCGTGCTCTGGCAGCTTGGCACCAATTCGCTGATCCGCGATCATCAGATGGGCGACCGCGGCGCGTCGATCCGCTCCGGTCTCGAGAAGATCCGCAACGCTGGCGCCGACGCGGTGCTGATCGATCCGCAATATGCGCCGAAGGTCATCGCCAAGCCGCTCGCGCCGCAAATGGTTGACTTCATCGCCGAGGTTTCCAAGGCGGAGAATGTCGGGCTGTTCCGTCGCTTCGAGGTGATGAAGCACTGGAGCGAAGTCGAAGGCATTCCATTCGACGCCTTCGTCATCGCGGACGGCCTGCATATGAACGACTGGGGTTATTCGTGCATGGCGCACAGCCTCGGCGTCGGCATTGCCGAGGCGGTGCAGCGTCCGATCGTGGCGGCCAAGGCCGTGGCGACGAAGACCGCGGCGCCTGCGGTGCTCGCCCCGTAGGGCGGGCGTCGCGTCAGACCTTTTCCAGCGCGGCCAGCAGGTCCTCGGCGATGTCGTCCGGGTGTTCGAGCCCGCATGACAGCCGCACGAGGCCGTCGCCGATGCCGAGTTCGGCGCGCTGATCCGGCGTCAGGCGCTGATGCGTCGTCGTCGTCGGATGCGTGATCAGACTCTTGGCGTCGCCGAGGTTGTTGGTGATCAGGATCAGATTGAGCGCGTTGAGGAAGCGGAACGCGCCTTCCTTGCCGCCCTTGATCTCGAAGGCGATCAGCGTCGATCCGGCCTTCATCTGCTTCTTCACGATATCGGCCTGCGGATGGTCGGCGCGACCGGGATAGATCAGCCGCGTCAGCTTGTCGTGGCCGGCGAGCTTGTCGGCGACGAACGCCGCGGTCTTGGTCTGGCGCTCGACACGCACGCTGAGCGTTTCGAGGCCCTTGAGCAGCACCCAGGCATTGAACGGCGGCAGGGTCGGGCCGGTCTGGCGCAGCAGGTTGTGATAGTGGTCGGCGATGATTTTCTCGCTGGCGAGAATGACGCCGCCGAGCACGCGACCCTGGCCGTCAATGTGCTTGGTCGCGGAATAAACGACGACATCCGCGCCGAGCTGCAGCGGGCTCTGGTACAGCGGCGTCGCGAACACGTTATCGACGACCAGCCTGGCGCCGGCGCCATGCGCGATCTCGGCGATCGCGGCAATGTCATAGACCTCGAGCGTCGGATTGGTCGGCGTTTCCAGGAACAGAACCTTGGTCTCCTTGCGCACCGCCTTGCGCCAGGCGTCCAGATCGACGCCATCGACCAATGTGAAAGTGACGCCGAAGCGCGACAGCCAGTCCTCGATGACCCAGCGACATGAGCCGAACAAGGCCTTGGCGGCGACGATGTGATCGCCGGCCTTGACCAGCCCCATCAGCGCGTTGGTCACCGCGGCCATGCCGGTGACGGTGGCGCGTGCGGCCTCGGCGCCTTCCAGCGCGGCCATGCGCTTCTCGAACATGTCCATGGTGGGGTTCGAGTAGCGGGAATAGACGTAGCCCGGGATCTTGCCGGAGAAGCGCGCCTCGCAGTCCTCGGCGCTCTCGTAGCGGTAGCCCTGCGTCAGGTAGATTGCCTCCGACATCTCGTTGTACTGCGAGCGCAGCGTGCCGGCGTGCACCAGCCGGGTTTCGGGGCGGTAGTTCTTGGGATCGTTCGACGCCGACATTGTGGGCTCCTTCGGCCGGACGCGACGGGCGTATGGCCAATAAAAAACCGGCCGGAGGAAAGTCCTCGGCCGGGCCCATTTTGTCCTCAAGGATTGCGGAGATCCCGGGGCATCATGTTCGCGGCCTTTTAGCGAGTTATTTAACGTGGCTGCAAGCCGGCCGGCTCAAATGACCACGGGATAAGGGGCTTTTAGCGGGCTCCGCGGCTTCCCGTCAAGCGGCCGGTTGGGTTAGATCGACCCTCAGCCTCATCCTGAGGAGCGCCGAAGGCGCGTCTCGAAGGATGGGCGGCGGTCGGCCTCGTCCTTCGAGACGGCCGCTATCGCGGCCTCCTCAGGACGAGGATTTCGGTGACACTCGCCTTCGCCAAGAACGACAAGGGCATTCTGCCCGACACGATGATCGAGCAGCTCGCCGCCGACGGCGCGATCCGGCGCGAGAAGGATTTCGCGTCCGACCAGATCCAGCCGGCGAGCCTCGATCTGCGCCTCGGCGCGATGGCTTACCGCGTGCGCGCCTCGTTCCTGCCGGGCACCGCCAAGGTGTCGCAACGTATCGACGAGCTGACGCTGCACCAGTTTCCGCTCAAGGACGGCGCCGTGCTGGAGACGGGCTGCGTCTATATCGTGCCGCTGCTCGAAAGTCTGGCGCTGCCGCCCGACGTTTCTGCCGCCGCCAATCCGAAAAGCTCGACCGGCCGTCTCGACGTTTTCACGCGAGTCATCGCCGACGAGATGCGCGGTTTCGACCGCATCGAGGCCGGTTACACCGGCCCGCTTTATGCCGAGATTTCGCCGCGCACTTTTCCGGTGCTGGTGCGTGAAGGTTCGCGCCTGTCGCAGATACGCTTCCGCCACGGCCGCGCGCAGCTCGATGCCGAGGCGCTGAAGGCGCTGCACAAGGAACAGCGTCTGGTAGATAGCGACGACGCCGATCTGTCGGACGGCATCGCCGTGAGCGTGGATCTGTCCGGCACGATTGCCGGCGAGGGCAGGGCAGGCATCGTCGGCTACCGCGCCAAGCGCCACACCGCGGTGGTCGATGTCGAGCGCCGCGCCGGCTACAACGTCGCCGATTTCTGGGAGCCGATCGATGCGCGGCCCGATCAGCGCCTCATCCTCGATCCGGACGAGTTCTACATCCTTGCTTCCAAGGAAGCGGTGCAGGTGCCGCCCGGCTTCGCCGCCGAGATGGTGCCTTTCGATCCGTTGGTCGGCGAATTCCGCGTCCATTATGCGGGCTTCTTCGATCCCGGTTTCGGCTATGCCGGCGCTGGCGGCAAAGGCTCGCGCGCGGTGCTCGAAGTGCGCTCACGTGAGGTGCCGTTCATTCTCGAGCACGGCCAGATCGTCGGCCGCCTCGTCTACGAGACGATGCTCGGCATGCCGAAAACTTTGTATGGCCAAGGCATTGGCTCGAATTATCAGGCGCAGAGCCTGAAGCTGTCCAAGCATTTCAAGGTCTAGGCCTGCGCTGCGCCCGCGAGGAACCCGGCTCTTTGCCCCGGCTTGGTTCCGGTTAGCAGGAGATTTGCGCATGAGCGAACGCCGGAAAATGGTGGCGGGCGAGCTCTACGACCCGATGGACGACGAACTCGTCGCCGCCCGTATTCGCGCGCGCAATCTGTGCCAGTTGCTGAATGCCACGGCGGAGGCCGATCAGGATACGCGCCGGCGCATCCTTCAGGAGCTGTTCGGCGCCGGCGGCGATTCCGTGTGGATGCAGCCACCGTTCTATTGCGACTACGGCAGCAACATCGAACTCGGCGAGCGCGTGTTCTTCAACTTCAACTGCGTTGTGCTCGATGTGTGCCCGGTGCGGATCGGCAGCTTCACCCTGTTCGGCCCGTCGGTGCAGATTCTCACGGCGATGCATCCGATGAATGCCGAACAGCGCCGCAAGAAAGAGTTCGCCAAGCCGATCGAGATCGGTGCCGATGTCTGGGTCGGCGGCGGCGCCATCATCCTGCCCGGCGTGCGCATCGGCGATCGCGCCGTGATCGGCGCCGGCAGCGTTGTCACCCGCGACATTCCGGACGGCGTCTTCGCGGCCGGCAATCCGTGCCGGGTGGTGCGCGAGATTACGGACGATGACGAACGGCCGAACGGCATCGCGCACCCGGCGCGGGGCGCGTGACCGATATCAGCCTTGAAGAGATGGGCCCGGACCGGGCTACCGACCTGCGCATCAATATTCGGGACCGTCGTAACCGAGCAGTTCGACATTCGTGGCCGAGCAACGGCTGCAGGTGATATCCATCTTGCCGCCGCGCTTCAGGACGTGGATGTGCTGCTCGCTGCCGCCCAGATATTTGCGGACGTAGTCGTCGCCGTGCTTCGAGCGGCCCGACTGAAACAGATCGAAAAAGGTCAGCACTTTTCCGCAGTTCGAACAGGCGACTTTTTTCCATACGGCATAGTCGCCGGCCTTGCGCGACTTGCCGAGGAACGCGTTCAACTCCTGCAACTCTTCGGCCGAAACCTTGACGGCGTTCTTCGGGCGACGCCGCAGGCACGACCTGAATACAGGCTTGCTCACCTTGAAGAGCAAATCCTCGGCCTGAGGTTTGGCGACATGAGCTTCAACCAGACTTTGCGCAGCGGCCGGGATGAGGCGGCTGAGGTCGACGTGAACAGTCACGACACTCTCCCTTGCTATGATCGACAGAGACGACCCGGGATTATGGGCTCATCGCGAGGGTGTCGGAGCGGCATGATGATGCCGCTGGGCCGGGCCGGCAGGAGCCGAATCCCGGCGACGGGAGCCCCCGATCGCGGAAACAAAGTTCCGCCTGCCGCGTTAGAGGCGTGACCAACCGCAGGGGGCATCCATGAGCATCATCTGGACGATCATCATCGGCTTCATCGCCGGCGTCGTGGCCAAGTTCATCTCGCCCGGCCCGAACGAGCCGTCCGGCTTCATCCTCACGACCGTGCTCGGCATCGTCGGCGCCTTTGTCGCCACCTGGCTCGGCCAGCAGATCGGCTGGTATCAGCCGGGACAGGCGGCCGGCTTCATCGGCGCCGTGGTCGGGGCGATCATCGTGCTGACGATCTGGGGCATGATCTCGGGCCGCCGGCAGGGCTAACTGCCCCGGCGCTGACAACGACCGTTTAACACGATGGGACAGTCCGAGGCTTTCCCGGCTGCGTTGGGGGCGTTCGGCCTGCCGATCTGGCCTCATCGGTCGACATCATCCGCGACTTCTCCCCTTCCTTTTTACCCAACCCATGGTTGCGGATGGCGTGATCGTGTATTTTCATTTGGTGGAATCAGTGAGGTGCAATCGACGTCTCGGCTTTGAACGAGGGGTTTCCCCATGTCAGAAGCGATGTACCGTCTCGACCCGGACCTTCCGCCGACCCCTGAAGAGCTGCAGAACAGGCCTCTGACGCCGGCCGAGCAGATATCGCTGCGGCGTCAGGTGACGCATCAATTCCGCGGCGGTGTCACGCCCTATCTGAGTTCGCTGATCAAGTCCTCCGAAGCCGTCCGCAAGCAATTCGTTCCCGATTATCTGGAGGGCCTTACCTTCGGCCGCGCCGCGCCCTTCGAGGAGGGCAAGGAAAACAACGGCATATATGGCCTGGAGCGCGTCTATGCCGACCGGGCGGTGCTGACCCCGTATTTCGATTGCGCCGCCTATTGCCGGTATTGCTTCAAGAAGACGCGCACCCTCGCCGGCGACGGCCGCGTCATGACGGAAAACGATATCCAGCGGGCGCTCGCCTTCATCGCTGCCGATCGCCGCCTCGATACCGTGTTGATTACAGGCGGAGATCCGCTGGCCCGGCCGGCCATGCTGGAGGGAATACTCGACGGCGTTTCACGCATCGAGCACGTCACCAAGATCCGCATTGGCACACGGCATATCCTGTTCGATCCGGCGCAGGTGACCGATGCGCTGTGCTCGCTTCTGGCGCGCTACAACGGCGTCAGCGTAACCGACCGCTGGCGCGGCCGCAGCGTTTCCGTCGGCGTGTCGCTCAATCATCCTGACGAACTGACGCCGGAAGTGGTCGCCGCCCTGCAGCGCATCATGCGTGCGGGCATTTCCATTCGCGGTCAGGTGGTGCTGCTCAAGGGCATCAATGACGATGCCGGCACGCTGGGCGAACTGCTCAACCGCTTCGTGATGCTGGCGATCGTGCCGTACTATCTGTTCCACTGCATGGACGTTCTCGGCACTTATCATTTCCGTACGTCGGTGCAGAAGGGCGCTGACATACTCGCGGCGCTGGCGGCGCGCTCCGGCGTATATGCGCCAACCTATGTCTACGTGACTCCGGTCGGGAAGCATCGCGTCGGCCCCGGCACATCGTTTGATTACCGAACGATCGACGGGCGGCGCTACATCCGCGCGGTCTCGCCATACCAGGCTGCGGATTTCCTTGCCTTCTCGGGACGGGACCGCTTGCCACCGCTGCATGAGCGGGGGCCGGACGGCCGTATCGTCTCCCATTACCTGGACGGTAACGATGATGCCGTGGCGTGAGCCCAGCTCCGCGCAGGCGCCGTCGTCCACGAATGTATCCACATCGGAAAGTAGCTATTGCTTGAAATATATCTTTTTAGTTGCATGATGAGGTTGCGGTAAACCTGATGATTCGAGAGAGGAACACATGGTTGAAGCACAGACGAGAAAGCTGAAGAAAGGCGTGAAGCGGAAGAAGAAGAGCAAAGCCAAAAAGAAGAAAAAGAAGCTCTAGTTTCTGACGTCGCTGCTCCTGACAAGGTGACGCATTCGCTCCGGCAGAGCGGTCCTGCTTACCGACCTCCAAGCTCGATCGTTCTGCCGGGCTCTTGAGTGCCGAGAATGCCGATCGCGACGCGATCGATCCGGCGGTTCGCGCCGGACGTGGCGCAGGCCGCGGTTTAGCGGCGCCGTATCAGGTCACATTCCAGAAGCCCATGAGCAAACGGCCGCCGCTGATCGTCTATATCGACGCGCTTGGCGCTGGGCTTTCGGAGTCGATTGCCGAAGCGGCCGCCGCGCGCGGCATTGCGACGGCGGTGATCTGTCCGCCAGGCGAGATGCGCGGCCGGCGCCAATTCGTTTGGCGCGTGATCAGGACGCGCGATTTCAGCCTCGACAATCTGCGCCGTCTGGTGGCCGCGATAGAGCGCAGCCACAGCATTCGCGGCTTCTATTCGCTGTTCGGGCCGTTTCGCCGCGACGGATTCCTCCATGGCCATGTCGCCACGCTGGCGGCCGAGCGGGGCCTTTCGCATTCGCCGCCTTCGGCGCTGGCGGCGGCCACCAACAAATTCTTCGCGCGCTATTGCATCGGCGCCGCCGGAGTGCCGGACGTGCCGTTCGGCCTCGCCTTCGATGAAGCCTCGGCGCTGAGCGTCGCGCGCGGCATCGGCTATCCCGTCGTCCTCAAGCCGCTCACGGGCGTCGGTTCGAGCCTGATCTTCAAATGCCGCAACGATGCCGAACTGCGCAGGTTCTGGCACAAGGCCAGGCGCGAATTGCCGCGCGCTCACTACGCGCAACTTCGGATGGCCCCGCACAGCATCGCGGCGCCCTGTGGCGCGGTCTTCACGTTCGATCCGGCCCGAATGATGCTGGTCGAACGCTATCTTCCGGGTCGCGAGGCCAGCGTTGAATGCATTGTCGTCGGCGACAACGTCACGCCTCTGGTCGTCCATGACAAGCTCGACGTCGAGGAGATCACCGGTTCGGTGCTGGAGCATCTGCTGGTCGCGCCGCCGCTGCGCTTCACGCCGCGCGAGGTGAAGGCGCTGCGCAGCCACGCCGCCGCCGCGATCCGCGCGCTCGGGCTGCGTAACACTTTGTGCCACGTCGAGCTGCGCTGGGTCGATGGCGAGGGACCGCGTATTCTCGAAATCAACCCGCGCGTCGGTGCCGGCTGCGTTGCCGACAGCATTGCCACTTTCACCAATGTCGATGCCGATGCCGCGCGGCTGTCGCTCATCCTCGGCGAGCGCCCCCCGCCGGTGCGCCGGCGCAAGGCGCCGCGCCACGCGATGGTGTTCCTGTTCACGCCGCGCAGCGGCACGATCACCCGGCTCGAGGGGCTCGAGGCGGTGAACGACTGGGACGACACCGCGGTCGTCCGGGTCATGCAGGAGGTGGGCAATCGCGTCGGCGGCGACCTCGAAGAGGGCTTCGTCGCGAGCATCTGGCTGGAGGCCAAGAATGAAAAGCAGGCGCGGCAGGCTTATGCGCGCATCCGGCGGCGGGTCCGCATCGTCGTTCGTTGATGGCGGCGATATCCTCCGCACGCTGTTCGGTGTGAAACGCGACGCGTTCCTGCGGCGGTTCGGCGGCCGGCGGCATGTCTGCCGCCACGGTCCGCGCCGCCGCTTTCTGGGTCTGCTTGGCGAGGCGCTGGTTCCCGATATGCGCGCGCTGGCGAAACTGGCGCTGCCCTATGGTCGCGATCTCGGCGCCATCATCTACGACGATCGCGGCGTGCTCGGCATGCGCGGGCTCGGCCGCCGCGAACGGGCGCGGATCGACACGCCGGGCGGCATCTATTTTTTCCGGAAATTCGACGAGCGGTTCGAGGAGGTACAGCGCCTGCGCAGATCGCTGTGCGATGCGCTCGGCTCGCGGCCGAGCGGCGCCCGCATCAGCGCGACGCTGCAGAACCGCAACGCGCTGCTGCCGCGCCACTGCGATCGCACCGACGTCTTCATTCTCCAGCTCTTCGGAAGCCGCCGATGGCGGTTGCAGCAGAACAGCGATCCGCCCGCCGGCCTTCACGCGCTGGTGCGCACGCCGGCGCACCTGCGCAAGGGGTGGAGCGCGGATTTCAAGGGCCCGAGTCCGGTAGTGACGCTCAAGCCGGGCTCGGCGCTATATGTACCGCGCGGCTGTTGGCACGAGACGCAGTCCTCGGGCCCGTCGCTGGCGCTGGTCATCACCGTTTCGCCGCTTGGAAAGCGCGGCCGCTAGCCCCGCGCATCGGTCGGCGCCCTTGCCGCGCCACCCCGGCTTTGGCTATGGTCCCGCCCGACGCGGGCGTAGTTCAATGGTAGAACGGCAGCTTCCCAAGCTGCATACGAGGGTTCGATTCCCTTCGCCCGCTCCAGCCCGGCTTAACCTCTCGTTTGCCGTCCGCCGCTACCATCGCGGCATGTATGCGCGCGTCGCCATCATTGTTGCCGCTCTCATGGGCTCCGTCGGCGTTGCCTCGGCGGCCGATCTCGCCGCCGACGCCGGTTTCGGCGACTGCAACTGCGGCTCCGACATGATCGTGGTCTACGATTCCGAGCCGGGCGTCGTCACACGCCGGTGGAAGTCGGATTGCGATTGCCGCTATGTGCGGGATCCGCAGCGACCCTATCGCATGGCGGACCCTGGCCCGCGCTACGAGTCGCTTCGGGACCCCTGGCGGCGCTAGGACGCTTAGCTGAAGTTCGCGGCAGCCACGAACCGTCCATCCAGCCCCGCGTCGCGCACCGGCGCCGGCCTCGGTGCATCCTCGCCCAGGGCGATCAGAGCCCTCAGCGGCGCCTGCGCATCCGTGACCAGCATCATGCTGCGATTGTCGAGAATGAGCCATTCGCCGTCGATGCGCGCCGCGGCGACGGCGTGGTCTTCGCCGATGCGGGCATCATGGACGATGACGAGCCTGAGGTCGGCGGCGCTCATGCCGGCCTCGCGCAGGGCCGCATACTTGGCGATGGCGTAATCCTCGCAATCGCCGCGGCCCGACGCGAAGGTCATCAGGGGCGACTGCCAGACATCGGCAAGGCCGAACTGCGCGCTGTCGCGCGTAAAGCGGATGGCCAGATTGACGGCGCGGTTGATCAGCGCGGCGCGGGTGCGTCCGGTCTCGCCGCGCACGGAATCGACGATCGACAGAAAACGCGCGGTCGAAGACGGGCAGACCTCCGGCATCCGCCGGCACATCGTAATGGCGCGCGCCTCGACAGTGATGAGGGCCTGCAGGCTCTGCCATTTTACGGCCATGGCCTGCGCCGACGGCTCGGGAAGCGCCGGGCGCGTCAGGCCGAAAGGCGCGGCAACCGTGGCGGGCGTCTCGGCCGGGATGTCCAACGGCGCCAGCGCCGTCTGCAAAGGAAGCGCGACGGACTCCGCGCGCGCCTTTTGATGACACGCGCAGAACACAATCACGCCAAGCACGGCGACCAGAAAAAGCCAGGCCCGCCACTGCGACCGGACAACCATCGAACGCCCCTGTCGGAGCGCCGCGCCGGTTGTTGTTGGCCGGTGTCGGTCCGCTCCCGGGACCAGCGATAAAAGGTGAGGCTCTGCAGCCCGGTTAAATACAAAGTTCCGGCGCGAATACTTTGAGGCGCAGCGTCAATACGGGCGCACGGAATTGTCTCAATTTTTAAACAACGGCAACGAAAGATTCATCGTGAAGAAACGGCAAACGCGCGCGCCGCGGCCGGCTTCAAAGATCGATGATCTGCCCCTCACGCGCGGTCAGCGTGCCGGGGCGGGCGTCGGCGGCATCGGCGGCGAGCGCATCCATGAAATCGTCGTCATGCGAGGGATCGTGGTGAAACAGACAGAGCGTCTTGGCGCCGGCCTCGTTCGCAAGCTTGACGCCGCGATTCCAGGTCGAGTGGCCCCAGGTCTCGCGCGTCCTGATTTCGTCCTCGGTGAAGGTCGCATCGTAAACGATGAGGTCCGCATTGCGCGCCAGCGCCACCAGTTCGCGATCGCGCTTGCCGGGAAAGCCGGACGTGTCGCTGATCAGCGCGAACACCTTGCCGTTGTATTCCAGGCGATAGCCGCTGGCGCCGTCGGGATGATCGAGCGGCGCGGTGTGCAACGTGATGCCGGGATGCGGCCGGAGCACGTCGCCGGAGACGAAATCATGATAGGCGATCCCGGCCATGAAAATCTCGACTTCGACCGGAAACAGCGGCGAACTCATGATCTTGCGCATCACCTGCTCGACGCTGCCGTCGGGCAGCAGGTTGCCCGCCCAGATGCCCACCTTGTAGCCATCGACGAAGAACGGCGCGAAGAACGGCAGGCCGGTGACATGGTCGAGATGGCAGTGGGTGAGGAAGATGTCGGCCTGGCGGCGCGCGGCGTCCTTCACCAAAGCATTGCCGAGCGGCCGAAGGCCGGTGCCGGCGTCGAAGATCAGGAGATGGTCGCCGCAGTGCACCTCGATGCAGGGTGTATTGCCGCCGTAGCGAATGGTGTCGGCGCCCGGGCAGGCGATGCTGCCCCTCACGCCCCAGAACCGCACGCGCATGGAGTTCGCCGCCCTTCCGTCGTTTCTTCGAATCGTTGGCCCCGCATCCTAGGCGGAACACTCAGGAGCCGCGAGGTGACGATGGCGACTGTGCCGCGCGACGGCCCGCCGCGATGTGACCCCCATCCTTGACAGACGGCCGCCTGCATGCACGTCGGCGCGACGGCCCGTGGAAAATGGCGCCGCAGGCGGCCGCATCGGCGCCGGCGACCAGGATCCTCATAAGTTGCGGGTTTCGGCGCCTGCGCGCGCGGTTCCCATTTGGTCAGGATCGCGCCGTTTGCCTCGCCAATTAATGATATTTCGGCGATTTCGGGGATTTTTCACGCGATTTCACGGCGGATATACTATAAACAACTTCCTAACGGGCCGGCCTGCGGGCGTCCTCCTGCGAGGGACGTACGCGAGAAGGATGGTATTCCAATCTATTGGTGGCCGGCGGGGCGGTCAGGGGCATGTTACGCGAAACCGACGTGTTCGACGCGCGAGGCTTCTCGTTTGCCGAATTCGGCGAACAGAAGGCGCCGGCGCTTGTCACGGTGGCGCACGGTCCGCAGGGCGCATCCGCCACGATTGCCGACGCGCATCTGCTGTTCAATTCGGACTTCACCCGCAGCGGCAACGATCTGCATATTGACGGCCGCGACGGCGACCGCGCCATCGTGCGGGACTATTTCGGCAGCGGCGAACGTGTCGCGCTTTTGTCCGGCGACGGCGCCCGCATCTCGCCCGATCTCGTCGAGGCGCTGACCAGGTCGGTCGCGCCGCATCAATACGCGCAGGCTGCGGCGCCGGTGCCTGCCGCCAGCGATGCCGTCGGCCGCGTCGTCACCGCCAGTCCGGACTCCACCATCCTGCGCAACGGCGTGCCTGTTGCGGTAGGCCCCGGCGATCCCGTGCTGCGCGCCGATGTGCTGCAGACCGCGCGCGGCACCATGGCCGTCACCTTCAACGACGGCTCGACGCTGAACCTGACCGCGAACACGCGCATCGTCGTCAGCGAATTCATCTACGCGCCGAACGGCACCGGCAACTCGCAACTGCTCGATCTGGTGCAGGGCTCGCTGACCTTCATTTCCGGCGAGGTCGCGCACAGCGGCAACATGAGCATCGGCACGCCGGTCGCGACGATGGGCATCCGTGGCACGGTCGGCGGCGTCACCACGGCGAGCGACGGCACCGTGCAGTTCTACGTGTCGCAGAGCGCGACCGGCGCGGTCATCATCAATCAGCAGGGCCAGATCATCGCCAATGTGGTGCAGGACGGCCCGCTGATCGTCATTCGTCCGGTCGGGCCGCTGCAGATCATCGCCGAGGAGATCCAGAAATCGCCGGCGCAACTGGCCGTCGAGCTGCAGGCGCTGCAGCAGATCGTCAACATCAAGGCGGTCGGCGACCAGCTTCTTCAGCAGTTCTTCCAGCCGCAACAGCAGCAGCAGGGTCCCAACCCCCAATCGGGCGGACCGCACACGACCATTCCGTCCGACGACAAGCTCAAGATCACTTTGTTCACGGACGATGCCACGGGCGGCAACGGCCCGACGCCGCCGGCGACCCATGCGGTCATCGAGCAGGTTCTGCACGATCATGGCGCGCCGCCGGTCAACGTCAGCGTGCCGCTTCCCGTCAACCTGCCCCCGGTCACCTTCGCGCCGCTGTCGGTGACCACCGCGGAAGACACCCCGCTTGTCTTCAGCGGCGCCAAAGCGATTTCCGTCATCGACAATGACAGTTCGACGCTCACGGTCACCCTGTCGGTGACCCATGGCGTGCTGGCGCTCGGCAGCCTTGCCGGCCTGACGTTCAGCGCGGGCGGCACCGGCCTCGCCAGCATGACCTTCAGCGGCTCGCCGGCGGCGATCGCCGCCGCGCTCAACGGCCTCACTTACACGCCGTCGCAGGACTATTTCGGCCCCGCGGCCCTGAGCATCACCAAGACCGACGGCAATTCCGCGCCGACCACGACAACGGTGGCGCTCGATGTCACGCCGGTCAACGATGCGCCGGTCTTCGATTCCGGGACTTATAATTTCTCGATTACGGGGAATCTGTGTGCCGGTGCAACGGTAGGCACCGTCAACGCGACCGACGTCGATAGCGCTACGTTGGTGTACGCAATCGTGTCCGGCAACGACGATGGTCTGTTTTCGGTCGACAGCCATGGCCACGTCGTCACGACCGGCCCGGCCGGCTACTATTCACTCGGCAGCCGCGATCTCGTGGTTTCGGCGACGGATTCCGATGGGCTGTCCGCCACGACAGCCGTCCATATCGGCATCGATTTAACCGGCAATCCCGTCTATCAAACGTTGGCGTCGAGCGAAGGCACCTCGGTCAAGATTTCGCAGTATGGTGCGACCAACGGGTTCGAATTCGCCGGCGGTGGAAATGTGACGACGCCGGGGACCCCGGAAGACCGCATTGTCCTCGGCTTCACCTTCGACAGCCAGTCCTACGTCGTTCATCAATCGCCGATGATGGATGACGCGACGATGACGCCGGTGTCGGCCCATGCTTATTCGCAGGACAACGTCAATTATTTCTCGACGACGTTATCTGCCGGTCATGGTGTGACTCTGACCCAGACGATTGGGCTCGGCACGAACGCCAACTACTTCACCACCGATATCGTCGTTTACAATGGCAGTGGCTCGGCGTTAAGCGATCTGCGTTTCTTGCGCAATATCGATCCCGACCAGGACGTTGCCGGGTACGGCAGCTTTTCAACCTCGAATGACGTGCTGCAAAATCCGACAAACGGCGCTCCCGTTGCGGCGGTATCCGCCGTCGGCCCGTATTCCCACGTGTCGGTTGTTCTGGTGGCGGACGGGAGCGGCTGGCGTGCTTCAGCGCCTCCAGGCCTCGTCCATTCCGATCCGTATGACAGCAGCGTGTATTCCAACCCTGCCGATCCGAACGGCGCAATCGGAGACCGCGGCATCACGCTCGTCTACGACGGCGGCACGCTGGCGGCTGGGGCCAGCCTTCACGTGAGCTACATCACGACCGCCAATGTGGCGACCACGGGCGCCAACGCGCTGGTGGGTACGGCCGGCAACAATGTCATCGACGGTCTCGGTGGTGGCGATCTCATGTTCGGGCTTGCGGGGGCGGACACCTTCGCCTTCAAACCAAGCTATGGTGCGGCGACGGTCGCCGACTTTTCCGGTCATGCCGGGCAAGGCGATGTCATCGACCTCAGCGGCTTCGCATTCGCCGACTTCAACGCCTTCACGGCTGCGGTGACGATCCACGATATCGGCACGGGTGGCGACCACAGCACAAAGATCGATTTTGGCAATGGCGACACGCTGACTCTCGCCCACGTCGACCCAACGCACCTGACGGCTGCCGATTTCATCTTCCACCCGTTAGTATAATATCGGCTGATGCAAGCCGGACACCGGTCACCCAAACCCCGTTCCGAACTCTCGGCTGCGCTCGCGGCTTGCCGCGGCGCATTCATCGGCACCGGGCTGATCTCGGGCATGAGCAACATCCTCATGCTCACCGGCGCGCTGTTCATGCTCGAGGTCTATGACCGCGTGCTGCCGAGCCGCAGCGTGCCGACTTTGGTCGGCCTCCTCGTCCTCGTCGTGGTGCTGTTCGCGGCGCTCGGCGTGCTCGATGCGATCCGCGCCCGCATTCTCGCCCGCGTCGGCGCCGCGCTCGACGAATCCCTGAGCGGCCGCGTTTATGACACCCTCGTGCGCGTGCCGTTGCGCATCGGCACGCGCGGCGACGGCAACCAGCCTCTGCGGGACCTCGACGCCGTGCGCTCTTATTTGTCCGGGCTCGGTCCGGTGGCGCTGTTCGACCTGCCGTGGATTCCGCTCTATCTCGTCATCTGCTTCATCTTCCATCCGCTGATCGGCCTCACCGCGCTCGTAGGCGCGCTCATCCTCATCGCGCTGACCGTGGCCACCGAGATGCTGACGCAGGCGCCGTCGAAGGCGACGATGGAAGCCGCCGCCGCGCGCAGCAACATCGCCGAGGCGAGCCGGCGCAATGCCGAGGTGCTGATCGCCATGGGCATGCTGCCGCGCCTCGCCTCGCGCTGGGCCAGGGCGAACCGCGACTATCTGGCGAACCAGCAGCACACCAGCGACATCGGCAGCGGTCTCGGCTCGGCCTCGAAGGTGCTGCGCATGCTGCTGCAGTCCGGGGTGCTCGCGGTCGGCGCCTGGCTGGTCATCAACCAGCAGGCGACGGCGGGCATCATCATCGCCGGCTCGATCCTGAGCGCGCGGGCGCTGGCGCCGGTCGATCTCGCCATCGCCAGTTGGAAAGGTTTCGTTGCCGCGCGGCAGAGCTGGAAGCGGCTGAACAATTTGCTCGAGGCGATGCCGGCGCAGCCGCCGCCGATGGCGCTGCCAGCGCCGTCGCACCGGCTGGCCGTGGACGGCATTGCCGCCACCGCGCCCGGCACCGGCAAGGTGCTGGTGCAGGAGGTCGCCTTCAAGCTGGAGGCCGGGCAGGGGCTCGGCATCATCGGCCCGAGCGGCTCGGGCAAGTCGTCGCTGGCGCGGGTGCTGGTCGGCGTCTGGCCGTCGGCGCGCGGCAAGGTTCGCCTCGACGGCGCCGCGGTCGACCAGTGGTCGCCGGAGCAACTGGGGCCGCATATCGGCTACCTGCCGCAGGACGTCGAACTGCTCGCCGGCACCGTGGCGGAGAACATCGCGCGCTTCGAGGACAAGCCGGACGCCGAAGCCGTCATTGCTGCCGCCAAAGCCGTCGGCGTCCACGACATGATCGTCGCGCTGCCGCAGGGCTACGAGACACCGGTCGGCGAGCACGGCGACGCGCTGTCGGCGGGGCAGGCGCAGCGTGTGGCGCTGGCCCGCGCGGTCTATCGCGATCCGTTTCTGGTGGTGCTCGACGAGCCGAACTCGCATCTCGACTCCGAGGGCGACAGCGCGCTCACGCGCGCCATCCTCGGCGTTCGCGAGCGCAAGGGCATCGTCATCGTCATCGCGCATAGGCCGAGCGCGATCGCCGGCGTCGATCAGATTCTCGTGCTCAATCAGGGCCGCGTGCAGGCGCTCGGCCCGAAGGACGAAGTGCTGGCGAAGGTGCTGCAACGCCCGCCGGGAGTAACGGCAGCAACGCCGCTTACGGCTCGCTCGGAAGGCGGGGCCAGCGCATGAACACGCAGCCCGTGACGGATTCCGCGGCGCGCGCCTCGATCCGGCGCCACCTCGTCGTCGGCCTGATGATCGTCATCCTGCTCGGCGGCGGCGTCGGCGGCTGGGCGGCGACGGTGAAGCTGTCGGGCGCGCTGATCGCGCAAGGCTCGGTCGTGGTCGATCAGAATGTGCAAAAGGTGCAGCACCCCACCGGCGGCATCGTCGGCGAGTTGCGCGTGCGCGACGGCGACCACGTCAAGGCCGGCGACGTCCTGGTGCGGCTCGACGAAACGGTGATGCGGGCCAACCTCGCCATCGTCTCCAAGGGTCTCGATCAGCAACTGGCGCGCAAGGCCCGGCTCGAAGCCGAGCGCGACGGCGCCGACGCCATCGCCTTCGCGCCGGATCTGGTCGCGCGCGGCAAGGATCCCGATATCGCCGCCACGCTGGCGAGCGAGCAGAAACTGTTCGAATTGCGCCGCACCGAGCGCACCGGCCAGAAGGCGCAGCTCGGCCAGCGCGTCGCGCAGCTCGAGCAGGAGATCGGCGGCATTGAGGCGCAGCAGGCCGCCAAGGCGCAGGAGATCGATCTGATCGGCCGCGAACTGGCCGGCGTTCGCGATCTCTACAACAAGAACCTCGTGCAGCTCTCGCGCCTCACCCAACTCGAGCGCGAAATGGCGCGGCTCGGCGGCGAGCGCGCGCAACTGCTGGCGGTGGCGGCGCAGTCGCGCGGCAAGATCGCCGAGATCCGCTTGCAGATAATCCAGATCGACCAGAACCTGTCGAGTGAGGTCGCCAAGGAACTGCGCGAAACCGACGGCAAGATCGGCGAGTTCGTCGAGCGCAAGATCACCGCCGAGGACCAGCTCCGCCGCATCGACATTCGCGCGCCGCAGGCGGGCTTCGTGTTCCAGCGGGCGGTGCATACGATCGGCGGCGTCATCACGGCGTCCGACCCGATCATGTACATCGTGCCGGATAATGACCGGCTGCAGGTCGAGGCCAAGGTGCAGCCGCAGGACATCGCCCAGGTCAAGGTCGGCCAGCACGCGGTGCTGCGCTTCTCGGCCTTCAACACGCGCACGACGCCCGAAATCGACGGCGAGGTGACGCGCGTGTCGGCCGATACCTCGACCGACCAGCGCACGGGCGCGAGCTATTACACCATCCGTATCGGCCTGCCGCCCGAGGAACTGAAGAAGCTCGGCGAATTGAAGCTGCTGCCGGGCATGCCGGTCGAGGCTTTCGTGCAGACCGGCGAGCGCACCGTCATTTCCTATCTGATGAAGCCGCTTTACGATCAGTTCATGCGCGCTTTCCGCGAGAAGTGAGCATGAGGATCATCCGCCGCTTCGGTCGCTGGTTCGGCGTCGGCCGCGCGGTCAGCTTTGTCCTGCTCGGCGCGCTCGTGATGCTGCGCATCGCCGACCCGGCGCCGCTCGAGGCCCTGCGCAGCCGCACTTTCGATCTCTACCAGCGCATCAAGCCGCGCGAGGCGGCGCTGCGGCCGGCGGTCATCGTCGATATCGACGAAGCCAGCCTCAAGGCCCATGGGCAATGGCCGTGGCCGCGGACCCTGCTGGCCGATCTCAACACGAAGCTGACGCGCCTCGGCGCGGCGGTGATCGCCTACGACATCATCTTCGCCGAGCCGGACCGCATGTCGCCGGGCATCGCCGCCGGCAGCTTCCGCAATCTCGACCCGGCGACGCGCGAGGAATTGCGCAAGCTGCCCGACAACGACGCGGTGTTCGCCGAGGCCATGCGCGCTTCGCGAGTCGTGCTCGGCGAGTCGGGGCATCATCTGCCGGACGGCGCGGCCAAGCCGCCGCCGGTCGGCTTCGCTATGATCGGCCCCGATCCGCGCCGCGTGCTGCTGAACTATCCCGGCCTCATCGGCAATCTGCCGGTGCTGGAGCAGGCGGCCGCGGGCCGCGGCATGCTGACCATGCAGCCCGAGCCCGACGGCATCGTGCGCCGCGTGCCGATGCTGATGATCGCGCAGGACACGCTGATGCCGGCGATGACGCTGGACATGCTGCGCGTGGTGACGCGCGCGACTGCGTTCCGCGTCAACAGCGACGCCGCCGGCGTGCGCAGCGTGGCCATTCCCGCGCTGGACATCCCGACCGACGGGCAGGGCCAGCTCTGGCTTCATTTCGCGCCTTATGACGCCAATCGCTATGTATCGGCAAAGGACGTGCTCGACGGCCGCGTGCCGCCCGAGCGCATCGCCCGCAAACTGGTGCTGGTCGGCACCTCCTCGGTGGGGCTGCGCGACATCAAGGCGACGCCGATCGATCCGGCGATGTCCGGCGTCGAGGTCCATGCCCAGGTGCTTGAAAGCATCCTGTCGAAATCGGCGCTGGCGCGGCCCGGCTACGCCATTGGCGCCGAACTGGTGACCGCCGTGCTGTTCGGGCTCGCCATCATCGCGCTCGGCCCGATCCTCGGCGCGGCGACCATGGTCGGTCTCGGCGCGCTGGTCTCGGCCGCGATCCTGGGCGGCTCGTGGTACCTGTTCGCGCAGCAGCGCATGATGCTCGATGCCACCTTTCCGCTGCTCGCCACGTTTCTGATCTACCTGACGCTGATTTTCACCAACTACTTTCGCGAACAGTTGCAGCGTCACCGCATCCGCACCGCATTCGGGCAGTATCTGTCGCCGGAGCTGGTGTCCGAACTGGCGCAGTCGCACGAGACGCTGACGCTCGGCGGCGAGGACCGCAACATGTCCATCATGTTCTCGGATGTGCGCGGCTTCACCACCATTTCCGAGTTGTACAAGGACGATCCGCAGGGCCTTACCACCCTGATGAACAATTTTCTCACGCCGCTGACCAACGCCATCATCGATAATCACGGCACCATCGACAAATATATCGGCGACGCCATCATGGCGTTCTGGAACGCGCCGCTCACCGACAAGGACCACGAGGTCCATGCCTGCGCCGCCGCGCTGGAGATGCTGCGCCGTGTCGAGGTCCTGAACGAACAGCGGGAGAAGAGCGCCGCCGCGAGCGGCCAGCGCTTCATTCCGATCAAGATCGGTATCGGCATCAACACCGGCCGCTGCGTTGTGGGTAATATGGGCTCGGACCTGCGCTTCAACTATTCGGTGCTCGGCGATTGCGTCAATCTCGCCTCGCGCCTCGAGGGCCAGTCCAAGAATTACGGCGTCGGCATCATCATCGGCAGCAGCACGGCGAAAGCGATCGGCGATAATTTCGCTACGCTGGAGCTCGACATGATCACGGTGAAGGGCAAGACCGAGCCGGAAACGGTCTATACCGTGCTCGGCGCCGCCGACGTGGCGCGCAGCGAAGCCTATCTGCAAGCGCGGGCGGTGTTCGGCGAGATGCTGGCGGCCTACCGCCAGCAGGATTTCGATGCCGCCGAAAAGACGATTCTGCGCTGCCGCGAGGCCGCCGGCCCGTTCGGCCTCGACCGGCTGGTCGATATTTACACCTTGCGCATCGCCGGCTTTCAGAAGGAAGCGCCCCCGGCGGACTGGAACGGCGTCTTCGCGCTGGAGACGAAGTAGGGCGGGGTGGGTCGTTATCGCCCGCGAAAGCGGGCGATCCAGTAATCACACCCTTTGAGAAAGTGCTGGATGCCCCGCTTTCGCGCGGCATGACAGGTCCGTGCGCCTTAACGCGCGGCGCCCCCAATCTCCGCAATCTCCACCTTCGGCAATAGCCGCTCCACGTCGCCGGCGCGGCACAGTTCGGTGCCGGGGCTCATTACCGCGGCGGTGCCGGCGGCGACAGCCACACGGAACGCCTCGCCCTCCGATTGCCCTTGCGCCAATGCCCAGACAAGGCCGCCGAGAAAGCTGTCGCCGGCGCCGACCGCGCTGACCACTTCGATCTGCAGCGGCTTCGATTTGAGGGCGCGCTCTTTCGTCACCAGCATGGCGCCGTCGCCGCCGAGGGTCAGCGCGACCATCTTCACGCGGCCGTCGTCGATCAGCGCACGGCAGGCCGCGACGCAGGCCGCATCGCTGTCGAGCTTGTGGCCGGTGAATTCGCTCAACTCGTTGAGGTTCGGCTTGATGATGTCCACGCCGTCGGCGATCGACGCCTTCAGCGCGTCGCCGGACGTATCGACCACGGAGCGGGCGCCGAGCTTGCGCGCCTCACGAAAGACGCGGGCAAAGAAATCGTCGGGCACGCCGGGCGGAATGCTGCCGCTGGCGACGACGAAGGACGGCTTGCGCTCGAGCGACGTCAGACGGTGAAGGCAGGCCTCCCATTCGGCGCGGTGCAGCGACGAGCCCGGCAGCACGAAGCGAAACTGGTCGCCGCTCGTGGTTTCGTAGGCCGTGAAATTCTCGCGCGTTTCGACATGCGACGGCGTCGCGATGCTGGGGATGCCCTCGCGGTCCAGCAGCTTCTGCAGCAGCTTGCCGATGGCGCCGCCGGCCGGATAGATCGCCGTCACGTCGCCGCCCAGTCGGCAGGCGACGCGCGCGACATTGATGCCGCCGCCGCCCGGATCGCGCTTGGGCGACGTGCAGCGCATCTTCCGCGTCGGTTCGACGCGCTCGACGTCGACAAAGATATCGACGGCGGGATTGATGGTGACAGTCACGATGTCGGGCATGACGAGGCCTCGTGCTGGCGGGACAGCGACGAAACGCCGGGCGCGATCCGTCATGCGGTGCAGATAGGCACTGCCTCACGCTTCGCCAATCGCGTTGTCTGGGCCGGCGCGCGGCGTCTGCCGCGCATCAACGTCAAGCGGCGGCCTTGCGTTCCGCGGCATGACCGCGTCCCGGCCGCCCGAAATCAGTCGAGGCTGGCCTGGGTGCTTTGCTCGGCGTCGTAGATCGACACCTGGACCACCGGAAACGACTTCTTGATCGCCTGGCCGGCGCGCTGCGCATCTTCGAGCGCCGCGAAAGTCGCCTTGGTCTGACGGTCAACCTGGAGCCGATAGCGAGCCATGGCCGGCCGCGCCTGACCTGCGCGCGTCACTTCTGGCTCGGGCGCCTTGTCCTTCTTCGGCATGTTGATCGTGGCTGGCCGCGTCACGTCTTTGGTGGCCCGGAGCGGTTTCCGGACTTCTGCTTCCATCGGGTAGCCCCTGTTGTTCGGAGGAGGCCTCGCGGGGACGATTCGATCTGCGGGCCTGAACGGAGTCTGCGCCCAATCGGCGGTTAAAGGCAAGCGGCCTGCGCGGGGCTATCCAGAGGCGCGGGCGCGGCGTGGTCGCGGCCAATCTGTGCCAAAAAAGGAACCGGCCGCGCCTTTGCCGAGCGCGGCCGGTTCCGATCGAAGCCGATCCGCGCGCGAGGCGGGATCAGTTTTCCTTGATGGTCTTGATCACGCTCGACATCGGCAGGGCGTTCTCCATGCCGCCGCCGATTTCCTTCATGACCATGTCGACATATTCCTTCTTCGGCTCGGTCGGGGTCTTGCCGGTGATCTGCACGACCTTGTAGCCGCCGTCCTTGAGACGCTTGAGCAGTTCGGGAGTCGCCGCGGCGGTCGCCGGCTGGAAGTCGTGCATCAGGATGATGCCCTTGCCGGTCTTCTCGAGCTTCTTCATCACATTGGCGATGACCTGCTCCGGCTTGCGCGTGCGGAAGTCGAAGGAGTCGAGGTCGGTCGAGAACATGCTGACGTTGCGATCGGCGAGGTACTTCATCATTTCCGGCGGATGACGCAGAGCCGGGAAGCGGAAGAACGGCGGCACCGGCTTGTTGCCCAGCGCGATGCTGACCGCGGCGAGGCCCTTTTCGAACTCGGCGACGGCTTCTTCCTGAGTCATGCGCGACAGGTCCTTGTGCGACCAGGTGTGCGAGCCGATGGTGTGACCTTCGGCGGCAACGCGCTTGAGAATTTCCGGATGCCAGCCGGCGTGCTTGCCGATGGCGAAGAACAGCGCCTTCGTGCACTGGTCGGCCAGCGCCTTCAGCACCGCCGGCGTGTGGCCCGGCCACGGACCGTCGTCGAAGGTCAGCACGACTTCCTTGTCGCGCAGGAAGTCATAAGCCTTGAAGTGCTCGAAACCGAAACCCGGCGCGCCCGTGGTGTCGATCTCGACGACACGGGTGACGCCCAGCGCATTCGGGTTGTCGCATTTCGCCGCCGTGGCGGCCGGCGCCGGGGCGTTCTGGGCCCAGGCCGCCGTGCCCGTGGCGGACAAGGTAGCGGCGACGAGAAGGGCCATGGCGGTACGCATAGACAGCTCCATAGGGAGAGAATTACTTAATGATGCCGAAGGGCATTCATTGCGGCTTTAACCTTTTGAGTCAACGGAACTGCCAAAAACCCGCCATTTTTGCGCCCCGCGAACGCAACATGGTTAATACGAGGCGCGTCCGCCCGCCTCATTGCGGGGAGCGGCGATCCGCAATATGTAATTTGGTACCGCGGACGGCCATTTCGAGTGCCAAATGAGGATTTGGTTTCGAGCGGTGTTCCGATAGGGGCCGATATGCCGGTGACTGCGACAAGCTCGACGATTCCGTGGTCCGCGCTGGTGCTCGCACTGGCCGGCGGCGTCCTGCTCGCCGCCACCATTGGCCTGTGGGTTTATTTCGGTAGCGCCGTTTTCTTCGAGATGGTGCGTGCCGGTTTCGCGGCATGCTTCTAGAGCAGGCCCGATCCTCTCTTTCACGGAAATTTCATCGCCGATGACGACGTCCCGCTCCACTCACCTGCTGCTCGTGCTGGCTGCTTTTCTCACGGGCTTGTGCGTCTTTCTCGGCGCGCTGTGGTACGCGACCGGCAATTTCGGCAACAATGCCGTCGCGACCGCGTCGGCGGTCGGCGGCCCGTTCAAGCTGATCGATCAGAACGGCCAGCCGATTACCGACGAGAATTTCAAGGGCAAGCCGCTGCTGGTGTTCTTCGGCTTCACGCATTGCCCTGACGTCTGCCCGACGACATTGTTCGAAGTGTCGGAGATGTTCCGCGCGCTCGGCAAGGATGCCGATCGGGCCAACGCCTTGTTCATCTCGGTCGATCCCGAGCGCGATACGCCGGCGATCATGAAGGACTATCTGTCGAGCTTCGATCCGCGGCTTACCGCCGCGACCGGTGACCGCGCGTCGATCGAGGCGGCGGAAAAGGCCTACCGGGTCTATTCGAAGAAGATCCCGACCAAGGGCGACGACTACACGATGGATCACACCGCCATCGTCTATCTCATGGACAAGCAGGGCCGCTTCGTCGCGCCGTTCAACCTCAAGCGCTCGCCGCAAGAGGCGGCCGACGATCTGCGGAAGTTCCTGTAGCCCCATTGATCGTCGGCAGGCGGCCGTCTCTCTTGGCCGCGCCAAGATCGCGGTCGAGACCGGCCAGCGCCTGCGCCACGCGCGCGGCGCGATGCGAGGCGCGCGCGAGACCATGCTCGGTCTTTTCCCAGGCGAACGGCGCAGCGAATAACTGATACAGCGCGCGCCAGGCCGCGAGCGACAGCAGCAGCCAGTGCAGCGGCGTCAGCGCCAGCACCCAGGCCGACGCGCGCAGGCCGCGGCGCGACAACCCGACCCATCCGATCGCGACCGACGTCAGATAACCGAGTGCCGCCGTGGCCGCGTAAAGCGTGATGGCGAGGTGATCCACGCCCGATGCCCCGAAGAGCGTCGATGCGATGAGCGCCGCCGCGAACAGCGGATGCATCAGCGCCGCCAGCACATTGCCGCCGACGACGAGATGAAAGCCGGCAAAGCCCGCCGGCCCGAGCTGCCGCAGCAGCGTCGCCGGCTTGCGCGTATGCACCAGCCAGGTCTGCATCCAGCCTTTGAACCAGCGCGAGCGCTGGCGCAGCCACGGCTTGAGCCGCGCCGGTGCCTCCTCGTACGTGGTGGAGTCGATCATGCCGGTGCGATAGCCGAGCCGCGCCAGCCGCATGCCGAGATCGGCGTCTTCGGTGACGTTGAAAGGATCCCAGGCTCCGGCCTCGCGCAGGGTCTTGGTGTGGAAGTGGTTGGATGAGCCGCCGAGCGGCAGCGGCAATCCCATCGTCGCCAGGCCCGGCATGAACACGTCGAACTGCCCGGCATATTCGGCGGTGAAATAGCCGGAGAGCCAGCCGTCTTCGGTATTGTCGACGCATAGTCGCGCCTGCACGCAGGCCAGGTTTGCCGGCCCGGCCAGAAAGGCCTGCAGCGCCACGCGCAACTGACCCGGATCGGGCCGGTCTTCGGCGTCATAGATCACGGTGTAGGTGCCGCGGGCAAAGGGCAGCGCGACATTGAGCGCCTTGGGCTTGGTGCGGGGCCCTTGCGGCGGCACCGGCAGGACGGTGATCGGAAATTTCGGCTTGGCGGTGTCGAGCGCGGCCCGGGTATCGCCGTCGTCGGCTTCCACCGCGACGACGACGTCGAGTTTTTCCGGCGGGTAATCCAGCCGCCCGATCGCCGCCAGCAGCCCGGCGACCGACGCAGCTTCGCGGTAGAGCGCGGCGATGATCGTGTAAACCGGCAGGGCGCTGTCCGGCAGGGGGCGTGGGGGCGGCGGCGCCCGCCCGCCGATGATGGCGCCGGCGAGGCGCAGCGCCAGCCACGCCCCGAATACGGACGACAACAGGACACCTGTCGCCATTGTCGCGGCCGCCGGCGCGGCAACCATCGCCGCCGCGACAGGCACGATGGCGGCGGCCAGCACGAAGCCGCAGCGGCGGCGCAGGCCCCAGCGGGCCGACTGCATCGGCCGGCGCGCGGCGAGGTCGCCGGTTGCGGCCTCGACCAAGGCCGGCCCGGCGCGCAGCAGGAAGCGGTTGAAGCGATCGGTCGTGGTGATGCGAACCCGCGCGGCCGCTGCCGGATCGCGTCGGGCAAATTCGATCAGCCTCCCAATCGCCGGTCCGCGGGGTGCGATAACGAGAACCGGCGCGCCGTCATCGCCGCGCAGCGGCAGCAGGCCCGTGGCCGCCGCGGCGACAAAGGACCTGTCGTCGTGCGGGCAGTCGGCGCGCGGCGTGGCGTCGAGCGGCAGAAAGGCAATGCCGATATCCGCCGCCAGGGCGCGCAGGCGGCTTTCCTCGTCGCCGGCGAGCCTGTCAGGCGCCGCCTGCGCCCGGCTGGGCGCCCGTATCCCGAGAGCAGGCGTCATTGTCCCCCACGCACGTAACACACGCCACAATCGGAATTACCACGAATACAACCTTTTGGCGAGGGTCTGTGCGGTGCAGTCGGAACCGCTCTGGCCCCCACCGGGGCGGGGTGGTAAGAGGCCGCACCATGTCGGATTTCCTCTCCCATTTCGCCGTTCCCGCCGCGATCATCGCCGTCGGGGTCGTGCTGGTGCTCGGCCTCATCAACATGATGAGGGGCGGCTCGCCGAACCGCTCTCAGAAGCTGATGCGGCTGCGCG
Source organism: Pseudolabrys sp. (assembly GCA_017849615.1). Classification (GTDB taxonomy): domain Bacteria; phylum Pseudomonadota; class Alphaproteobacteria; order Rhizobiales; family Xanthobacteraceae; genus Pseudolabrys. The sequence continues at coordinate 33,722 of JAFIGS010000001.1, forward strand.
TCCTGCTGCAATTCGTCGCCATCGTTGTCATCATGGCGACAATCTGGGTGATGCGCGGCTGAAGCGCCGCCCTGTCGTCCACGATCCGATGAGAGGGCTCGAATGGTCGTCCTGAACCGCATCTACACCCGCACCGGCGACGACGGCACGACCGCGCTCGGCTCCGGCGACCGGCGCAAGAAATACGATCTGCGCGTCGAGGCTTATGGCACGCTGGACGAGGTCAATTCCGTCATCGGGCTGGTGCGCCTGCACACCGCCGCCGATCCGGCGCTCGATGCCGGTCTTGGCCACATCCAGAACGACCTGTTCGATGTCGAAGCGGATCTTTGCCTTGCCGAGAAAGGGCCGGGCGGGGCGCGGCTGACGGTGACCGATGCGCAGGTGGAATGGCTCGAGCACGAAATCGACCGGCTCAATGCCGATCTGGCGCCGCTCAAATCCTTCATCCTTCCCGGCGGCAGCGCGGCGTCGGCTTACCTGCACCTTGCGCGCACCGTGTGCCGGCGCGCCGAGCGCATCATGGTCGAGCTGCGCGACACCGATCAGGACGGCGTCTCGGAACCTTCGCTGAAATACGTCAACCGGCTCTCCGATTATCTGTTCGTGGCCGGCCGCTACGCCAACGACAAGGGCGCCAGCGACGTGCTGTGGGCCCCCGGCAAGAACCGTTAGGGCGGATCGATAATTGCGCCTCGGCCAGCCATAACCGCTGAGACGTTGACAGGCCAATACTGCGGCCATTAGCTAGCGGCCGCATTCCACCAGATGGCTCCGACCGGGAAAGACACAATGAAAATTCTCGTGCCCGTTAAGCGGGTTGTCGACTACAACGTGAAAATCCGCGTCAAGGCGGACGGCTCCGGCGTCGAGCTTGCCAACATCAAGATGTCGATGAACCCCTTCGACGAGATCGCTGTCGAGGAAGCCATTCGCCTCAAGGAAGCCGGCAAGGCCGCCGAAATCGTGGTGGTGTCGATCGGGCCGCAGCAGGCCTCGGAGACCATCCGCACCGGTCTTGCCATGGGCGCCGATCGCGGCATCCTGGTGAAGGCCGACGGTGTGGTCGAGCCGCTCGCAGTCGCGAAAATCCTCAAGAGCATCGTCGAAGCCGAGCAGCCCGGTCTTGTGATCATGGGCAAGCAGGCGATCGACGACGACTCCAACCAGACCGGCCAGATGCTCGCCGCCTTGCTCGGCTGGTCGCAGGGCACTTTCGCCTCCAAGCTCGCCATCGACGGCGACAGCGTCTCCGTGACGCGCGAAGTCGACGGCGGCCTGCAGACCGTGAAGCTCAAGGGCCCGGCCATCGTCACCACCGATCTGCGTCTCAATGAGCCGCGCTACGCTTCGCTGCCGAACATCATGAAGGCGAAGAAGAAGCCGATCGAGGAAAAGACCGCGGCGGATTACGGCGTCGATGTGAAGCCGCGCCTCGAAATCATCAAGACCGCCGAGCCGTCGGGCCGCAAGGCCGGCGTCAAGGTCGGCTCTGTCGCTGAACTCGTCTCCAAGCTCAAGAACGAGGCGGGAGTTATCTGATCATGGCCACGCTTCTTCTCGCCGAGCACGACAACAAGTCGCTCAAGGACGCTACCCACAAGGCGCTCACCGCAGCCAAGGCGCTGGGCGGCGACGTCCACGTTCTCGTCGCCGGCAAGGACGCCAAGGCCGCGGCCGACGCCGCGGCCAAGCTCGACGGCGTGGCCAAGGTGCTGCTCGCCGATGCGCCGGCCTACGAGCATGCGCTCGCCGAGCCGCTCGCGGCGCTGATCGTGTCGCTCGCCGGTTCGTACGACGCCTTCGTGGCGCCGGCCACGACCTCGGGCAAGAACGTGATGCCGCGCGTCGCCGCGTTGCTCGACGTCATGCAGATCTCGGAAATCACCAAGGTGATCGCGCCCGACACCTTCGAGCGCCCGATCTATGCCGGCAACGCCATCCAGACGGTGAAGTCGCTGGACGCCAAGAAGGTCATCACCGTGCGCACCTCGACCTTCCAGGCGGCGGGCGAGGGCGGCTCGGCTTCGGTCGAGAGCGCCGCGGCCGCGGCCGATCCGGCGGTGTCGTCTTTCGTCGGCGAAGAGTTGTCGAAGTCGGATCGTCCGGAACTGACCTCGGCCAAGGTCATCATCTCCGGCGGCCGCGCGATGCAGAACCGCGAGAACTTCACCAAGTATATCGAGCCGGTTGCTGACAAGCTCGGTGCGGCGATGGGCGCCTCGCGCGCCGCCGTCGATGCCGGCTATGCTCCCAACGATTGGCAGGTGGGCCAGACCGGCAAGGTCGTGGCGCCGGAACTGTACATCGCCGTCGGTATCTCGGGCGCGATCCAGCATCTGGCCGGCATGAAGGACTCCAAGGTCATCGTCGCCATCAACAAGGACGAAGAGGCGCCGATCTTCCAGGTCGCCGATTACGGCCTGGTCGCCGACCTCTACACGGCGTTGCCGGAATTGGCCGAGGAACTGGGCAAATCCGGCCGTTGATGAGACGGCCGCCGCCGTTTTCGGAATGCGTGTTCAGCGCCGGGTCATGACGGCTATGGTCCCCTTGGGGCTGTGGCGTCTTGTTCCGGTGGCGCCGCGCCCCGGTTCGGCGTAAATACGGGACTGGATGGGGTTGCCCCGCCGGGCACAACAAGAAATCGGATCAGCAATGGGCGTCACTATCAAGACTGTCGGGGTAATTGGTGCGGGTCAGATGGGCAACGGCATCGCCCATGTCTGCGCGCTCGCCGGCTTCGACGTGAAGCTCAACGATATCTCGCCCGATCGCATCAAGGCCGGCATGGCCACGATCAACGGCAACATGGCCCGTCAGGTCTCGAAGAAGACCATTTCGGAAGACGAGCGAAAGGCCGCGCTCGGCCGCATCGGCGCCGCCGAGACGTTCGAGGATCTCGGCGCCTGCGACCTCGTCATCGAATCGGCGATCGAGAAGGAAGAGGCCAAGCGCAAGATTTTCGCCGACCTGTGTCCGGCGCTGAAGCCCGAGGCCATCGTCGCCTCCAACACGTCATCGATTTCGATCACGCGGCTGGCGTCCTCGACCGATCGGCCGGAGCGCTTCATCGGCATCCATTTCATGAATCCGGTGCCGCTGATGGAGCTCGTCGAGCTGATCCGCGGCATCGCCACGGATGACGGCACCTTCGAGGCCAGCAAGACCTTCGTCTCCAAGCTGCACAAGACCATCGCGGTGTCGGAAGACTTCCCGGCCTTCATCGTCAACCGCATCCTGCTGCCGATGATCAACGAGGCGATCTACACGCTGTACGAAGGCGTCGGCAACGTCGAGGCGATCGACACCGCCATGCGCCTCGGCGCGCATCATCCGATGGGCCCGCTCGAATTGGCCGACTTCATCGGCCTCGACACCTGCCTGTCGGTGATGCAGGTCCTGCACGAGGGCCTCGCCGACTCCAAGTATCGTCCGTGCCCGCTGCTGGTGAAGTATGTCGAAGCCGGCTGGCTCGGCCGCAAGACGCAGCGCGGTTTCTACGACTACCGCGGCGACAAGCCGGTCCCGACGCGCTGAGTTTTTCAGTCGCTGCTTCGCGATCCGCGCCGTAGTATCGCGCGGGTTAGCTCTGGGGGCTTCTGTGCCGGTCATGTTCAGGCCCGCGCGCGCCGATGAACTGCACCGGCTGCAGGCGCTGGTCGTCGCCAGCATCAACGATCTCACCGTGCGGCACGGATTCGGCGAACTGGCCTCGGTTCGTCCTCCGACTTTTCAGGAGTTCATGTTCAACGACGATCCCGGCGGTTTTTTCGTCGCCGAGGACGACGGCGACATTGTCGGTTACGCGTTTAGCTGGGCTTGCGGCGATCTCTGGTTCCTGGCGGAGTTATTCATCGCACCACGCCTGCAGGGGAGCGGCATTGGACGCGAACTGCTGCGGCGGACGCTTCGGCACGCCGATCAGGCGGGTGCGACGATGCGCGCGCTCGTTACGTTCACCTTCAATACGGTCTCGCAAGGTCTTTACATCCGGCACGGCATGTTTCCGCGCCTGCCGCTCTCCATGTTCACCGTTGAGCGCAAGACGCTGACGAAATCCGTTTCCGGCAAACAACTCGAATTCAGGCAAGCTGGCCCGACGGACGTGGTCGTCATGGCCAGCTTCGATAAAAGCGCCTTGGGCGTCGCCCGCGAAAATCACCACAGGTGTCTGCTCAACGATCCGGCGATGCGCGGGTTTCTGCTCAGCGACGGCGGTACATGCGTCGGCTATGCCTATGTCGCGCAGACCGGGCATGTCGGTCCTCTGGCTGTAATCGACAGCCGGCTCATGGGCCCGGCTTTTGAGGGTGCGCTCAGAATTGCGGCCGATGGCGCATGGGCCCAGTTGTCTGCGTTCCTGCCCGGCTCGTGCGAGGCTTCGCTTCGCATTGCCGCCGAGCACCGCATGCGGATCGCGCTCCCCATGGTGCTGGTGTCAAATCGCGCGTTCGGTGCGTGGGACCGCTACCTGCCGCGCAACCCCGGTTTTCTGTGAGCGCCGGCGGTAGGTTTCTCCTCACGCCGCGGCGGACGCTCGTTGCGGCGCGGCGTCTTTCCAGCACGGCAGCGCCGTGACGCGGCCGAACCAGTCGGCCAGCTTCGGATAATCGGCTAGCGGCATGCCGGCGGGCTCGAAATAGACCAAAGGTCCGGCGACCGAGAAGTCGGCGAGCGTGAGCGCATCGCCGACGATGTAACGCTGTCTGCCCAGATGCGCGTTCAGCACCCTGGCGTCGCGCGCGAAGTTATCGAGCGCGCGCGCCACCGCCGCCTCGTCCGGCGGGCCGAGACCGACGACCTGCTTGACGAGGCGTTCGAACACCAGCGGCACGCAGGAATCCTTCTCCCAATGTGACAGCGTCCAGCTTTGCCAGCGCATGATGTCGGCGCGGATGCGCAGGTCGTCGGGCCACAAGGCGTTCGGCTTGCGCCCGGCGAGATACTGGATGATCGCCGTCGTCTCCCACAGCGCGAAGTCGCCGTCGACGAGCGTCGGCGTGCGCCCGGTCGGGTTGATCGCCAGGTAGTCCGGCGCGCGCTGTGCGCCCTTGGTCAGATCGACGATGTCGAGCGCGAGCGGAATGCCAAGCTGCGCGGCCACGGCGCGCACCACCCAGGTGCGCGGCGATGGAGCAAATCCGTAAAGCTTCATGTCCGTCTCCTCGTTCACATCGGCTTTGGCGTCAGCCAGGCGACCACCGCGCCGCCCGGCTGCTGCAGCACGGCCATGCGGCCGACGCCGGGAATGTCCTTCGGCGGCCGGCCTTCCCCGGCGCCCGCTGCCAGGGCGGCCTTGAGCCGCGCATCGACGTCATCGACGGCGATGTAGGTGAGCCAGTGCTCCGGCGCGCCCTTGCACTGCGGGTCGGCGTTCAGATCGAAGATGCCGCCGATGCGCTCGTCGCCCTTCTTGATGATCCAGTAGGTGAAGTCCGGCATCGGGCTGGCTTCAAAGGTCCAGCCGAGCGTCGTGCCGAGGAAGCGCTTGGCGCCTTCGACGTCATGTGTGTTGAGTTCGTTCCACACGAACTTGCCATGCGGCGGCGCCATGCCGTCGGTGTGCAGGAAGGTTTCCAGCTTGAGCAGCGTGCCGGTCCAGCCCTGGTTGTGGCGGTCGCGCGCGGCTTCGTCGAAGAACTGCTCGTGCAGCAGCGTCATCAGCGAACCGTCGCCGTCCGGCTTGATGGTTACGGTGACGAGCGACTCGCGCTCGGGCGTCGAATGCCAGGCCCAGGTGAAGACGAGTTTCTCGTCACGCACGATGGTGCGATAGACGCCGCCGACATTGTGCTCCTCGCCGTCGGCGATCATCCGGATGTCGTAGCGCCCGCCTTCGCGTAAGTCGGCGCTGGCCTCGCAACGGGTCACGTTCGCCGGACCCATCCAGCGAATCATTTTTTGCGGGTCGGTCCATGCGGCGAAGACTTTCGCCGGGGCGACGCTGAAGCGGCGCTTGATGGTGAGGCTTGGCGCGCTAGCTGATCTGGGGGCGACGGCGGTGTCCATGCATCGTTCTCCAATAAGGCTTCGAGTTGATCGAGGCGCTCGGTCCAGAACCGCTGGTAGCGGTTGAGCCACGCATTGGCTTCCTGCATCGGCCCGGCATTGAGGCGGCACGACACGACGCGGCCGTTCTTCTCCCGCGCGACGAGGCCGGCGTCCCTGAGCACGTCGAGGTGCTTCATGATCGCCGGCAGCGACATGGCGAAGGGCTTGGCCAGATCGCTGACGCTGACCGCCTCGCTTTCGCTCAGCCGCGCCAGCAGCGCGCGCCGGGTGGGGTCGGCGAGGGCGGCGAAGGTGCGGTCGAGCGCGGCGGGTAAATACTGAACCATGTGGTTAAGTATAGGTGCGTGAGCGGGTGCGTCAAGAGGGCGCGGTAGGTTGTGTCGCCGTGAAAATTCCCGTTTACCGCTACGGTCTAGGCTTGCCTTCGCTCGCAAAGGAGGCGGCATGGTCAAGTTCGGTGTGCAGTTGGGCTGGAATACGCAGGCGTCGGCGTATCAGAACATCCAGGCGCAGCGGGCCAGCATGGCGCGCTACCTCGGTTCGGCGCAGTCGTCGATCAATGCCGTCGGTTCGGCGCTGGCCGGCGCGGCCACGAACCAGATTACAGGCCTCGCCAATATCGCCGCGCAGCGGGCGATGAACCGCATCAAGGCACAGTTGCAGACCGTGATGATGTCGCGGGACAAGCAGCTCGCCGATGCCCAGGCGACCTTGCAGGCGACACAAAAGACGGCGAATTCGACCCCGTCGCTCCCCGGCAGCGTGCTGAATATGTCGGCCTGAGCCGCGCTCAGCCGCCTTGCTTGGCGCCTTCCTTGGCGCCGGCGATGGCGGCGTCGATCATCCTGATCGCATCGTCGCTGGCCCAGTGGGCGGGCCCGGCCAAAGTGCCGATTTCGCAGCCCTTGCTGTCGATCAGCATGGTGGTCGGCATGCCGAAGGCGCGGCCTGCGGCCTTCAATTCCTGAAACGCGCGGGCTTCCGGATCGGCGTAGTAAGCGAGGCCGTCGATGCCGACTTCCTTGAGCCAGGCTTTCGGCTTCTCCGGATCGCGGGTGTCGATATTGACCGCCACCACCTGGAAATCGCCGCCGCCCTTCTTCTTCTCCAGCGCCTCGAGCGTCGGCATTTCCTCGCGGCAGGGCGTGCACCAGGTCGCCCACAGGTTCAGCAGCACGGTCTTGCCGCGGAAGTCGTCGATGGTTTTTGTCGCACCGGAGGCGTCCTTGAACGCGAAAGCCGGCACCTTGAGCGGCGTCTTGGCCATGCTCACGGCTGCGACCTCGCCGCGCGCCAGCGGCGTCATCTGGCGGGCCAGATCGACCGTGGCCTGGCAGGCCGCATTGGCGCCGGTGGCCGCGGACGGGGCTTTGTTGCCTATCAGGGTGCTGATCCCGTATATCCCGCCCAGCCCGACGGCCACGCCGGCAATGCCTCCCGCCAGAACCAGGGCGACGCGTTTCTTGGCGAGGGTGCGGGCGGCTTCTGTCATGATCGGCTTCGCATTCGGCAGGTTGGTTATGACGTCACAGCGCAGAGTTTAGAGCGACACAGTTTAGAGCGGCACAATGAGCAACAAAATGTGGGGCGGGCGTTTTACCACGGGTCCCGACGCCATCATGGAGGAAATCAACGCCTCCATCGACTTCGACCGACATCTCTACCGCCAGGACATTGCCGCCTCCAAGGCCCATGCGGACATGCTGGCCAAGCAAGGCATCATTGCGGCGGACGATGCGCAAAAGATCGCTCACGGTCTAGACACGATCCTGTCAGAAATCGAGGGCGGCAAATTCGCCTTCAAGCGCGCGCTCGAAGACATCCACATGAACGTCGAGAGCCGGCTCACCGACATGATCGGCGCGCCGGCCGGCCGCCTGCACACCGCGCGCTCGCGCAACGATCAGGTCGCGACCGATTTCAAGCTCTGGGTCCGCGACACCATCGACACGCTCGATGCGGCGCTGACCCTGTATCAGATCGCGCTCGCCGAGCGGGCGCTCGAGCACGCCGCGACCGTGATGCCCGGCTTCACGCATCTGCAGACCGCTCAGCCGGTCACCTTCGGCCATCATCTGCTGGCTTACGTCGAGATGGCGGGCCGCGACCGCGGCCGCTTTGCCGATGCGCGCAAGCGTCTCAATGAATCGCCGCTCGGCTCCGGCGCGCTCGCGGGCACCTCGTTCGATCTCGACCGCGACATGACCGCGGCCTCGCTCGGTTTCGACCGGCCGACCGCGAACTCGCTCGATGCCGTGTCGGATCGCGACTTCGCGCTGGAGACGCTCGCCGCCGCCTCGATCACGGCGATGCATCTGTCGCGTTTCGCCGAAGAGATCATCATCTGGACCTCGCCGCTCACCGGCCTCGTCAAGCTGTCGGATAAATTCACGACCGGCTCGTCGATCATGCCGCAAAAGCGGAATCCGGACGCCGCCGAACTGGTGCGCGCCAAGACCGGCCGCATCATTGGCGCGCTCAACGGCCTGCTCATTGTCATGAAGGGCCTGCCGCTCGCTTATGCCAAGGACATGCAGGAGGACAAGGAAGGCGTGATGGACGCTCTGTCCGCGCTTTCCCTCGCCATCGCGGCCATGACCGGCATGGTCAACGATCTCGTGCCCGACGCCGCGAAGATGAAGAAGGCCGCCGGCGACGGATACGCCACCGCCACCGATCTTGCCGACTGGCTGGTGCGCAGCTTCAACATACCGTTCCGCGAGGCGCATCACATCACCGGCAAGATTGTCGCCGCCGCCTCGGCCAAGGGCGTGCCGCTGCACCGCCTGTCGCTCGAGGAGATGAAGGCCGTCGAACCGAAGATCACGGACGACGTGTTCAGCGTGCTGTCGGTGGATCGTTCGGTGAAGAGCCGCGTCAGCTACGGCGGCACCGCACCGAAAAATGTGAAGGCCCAGGCCAAGAAGTGGCTGAAGAAGCTGGCCAAAGAACGCGCCTGAGGAAGAGGCGGCCCAGATTGGCCTTGTTTTGCCGATTTGCTATGGTCGCGCCGTGTCGAGGAGTGAATGTCTTTGAAAGCTTTGCCTTTGAGCCTTAAGTCCGAGCGTGCCTATCTTCGCCTTGCCCTCGTCGGCGCGCTGGTCGCGTCGCTGGGGCTTGCCGCCTGCGGCCGCAAGGGCCCGCTCGATCCGCCGCCGAGCGCCTCGGCCGCCGATGTGCCCGCGGAGCAGCCGAAGCAATCGACGCTCAACCCGATGACTGTGTCGCCGATGGGCGGCTCAAGCCAGGGCGGCGGCAACATGCTCGAGACGCCGAAAGGGCCGAAGAAAAGCATTCCGCTCGACGTCCTGTTGAACTAGTTGCCGCGCGCCCGTCAGCCATGAACCATTTCGATTACCGCGACGGCGTCCTCCACGCCGAGGACGTCAACCTCGTGACGCTGGCCGCCGAAGTCGGCACGCCGTTCTATTGCTATTCGACGGCGACGCTCGAGCGTCACTACAAGGTGTTCGCGGCCGCCTTCGCCGATACCGACGCGCTGATCTGTTACGCGATGAAGGCCAATTCCAACCAGGCCGTCATCAGGACGCTGGCCAAGCTCGGCGCCGGCGCCGATGTCGTCTCCGGCGGCGAATTGAAGCGCGCCCGCGCCGCCGGTATTCCGGCCGACAAGATCATGTTCTCCGGCGTCGGCAAGACCGCGGACGAGCTGGCGCTGGCGATCGACGAAGGCATCTTCTGTATCAATGTCGAGTCCGAGCCCGAGCTCGATCTCTTGTCGCAGGTCGCGGCGTCCAAGGGCCGCACCGCGCATGTCTCGGTGCGCGTCAATCCCGACGTCGACGCCAAGACGCACCACAAGATCGCGACTGGAAAGTCCGAGAACAAGTTCGGCATTCCGATCAGCCGCGCGCGCGATGTCTATACGCATGCGTCGAAGCTCAAGGGCATCGAGGTGTCCGGCGTCGACATGCATATCGGCAGCCAGATCACCGACCTCGATCCGTTCAGCAATGCCTTCGCGCTGATGGCCGAGTTCGTGCGCGAGCTGCGCGCCGACGGCCACACCATCTCGCATGTCGATTTCGGCGGCGGGTTGGGCATTCCCTATCGCGACGACAACGAGCCGCCGCCGCTGCCCGACGCCTATGCCGACGTGGTCAAGCGCGCGGTCAAGAATCTCGGCTGCCGTTTGATTTTCGAGCCGGGCCGCCTGCTGGTCGGCAATGCCGGTATCCTCGTCACCAGCGTGCTGTTCGTGAAGCACGGCGAGGCCAAGCACTTCGTCATCGTCGACGCGGCGATGAACGATCTCATCCGCCCGACCTTGTATGAGGCCTATCACGCTATCCGCCCGGTCACCGCGCCGGGGGCCTCGGCCAGGCGCATCCGCGCCGATATTGTCGGTCCGGTCTGCGAGAGCGGCGACTTCCTCGGCCTCGACCGCGAAATGGCCGAGCCGCGCAGCGGCGACCTCATGGCGGTGATGACCGCCGGCGCCTACGGCGCGGTGCAGGCGGGAACCTACAATACGCGGGCTCTGGTGCCCGAAGTGCTGGTCAAGGGCGCCGATTGGGCCGTGGTTCGTCCCCGCCTTGAAGTTGACCAAATAATCGCGCTCGATCGCGTTCCGGGCTGGCTCTGACCGCCGATTTGCCGGCTCCGGCCGCGTGAAGCGCCTGACATTCTTGTTACCTGGCGCGGGCCTTGCTTGCTGATAGGCTCCGGGAACGTGTTAGCCTCGTCGCTGACGAGATTCTTTGGCCCCGGTAGCGACACGGAGCGCCTTTGGACGAACAGGACTCTTCGAACGCGAGGGACTCTGCAAAGGGTCACGACGCGTCGCACCCGGCGCGGCTGATGCTGGCGCGCGCCGTCAAGCGCGCGCGGGGCAGCCTGCTGTGGGAGCGGGTGTGGCCGGCGCTGGCGCTGCTGGCGACCGCGCTCGGCCTGTTCCTCGCATTGTCCTGGGCCGGCCTGTGGCTGGCGCTGCCGCCGCTCGGACGCATCATCGGCCTTGTCGTCTTCGCGCTGCTGTTCCTCGTCGCCGCGGTGCCGCTGCTGCGGCTGCGCACGCCGAGCGAGCGCGAGGGCCTGCGCCGTCTCGATGCCGGCAGCGGCGCCGTGCATCGCCCGGCCACCTCGATCGCGGACCAGATGTCCGCCAACCGCGACGATCCGGTCGCCCAGGCTTTGTGGCAGGCCCATCTCGAACGCGCGCTGCTGTCGGCCAAGTCGCTGAAGGCCGGCTGGCCGCAGCCGAAATTATCGCTGCGCGATCCGATGGCGCTGCGCGCGCTGGTGCTGCTGCTGGTCGCCGCGACCTTCGTCTCCGCCGGCAGCGAGCGCGTCAAGCGCGTCACCGCCGCCTTCGACTGGAAGGGCGCGGTCGCGCCGGCCAATTTCCGCATCGACGCCTGGGTGACGCCGCCGAACTACACGGGCCGTCCGCCGGTGATGTTGCCCGGTGTGCGGCCGGGCGAAACCGCGCCGGTCGATCTCGCCGCCGCGCCGATTTCGGTGCCGGCCGGTAGCCAGCTCGTCGTTCGCTCGACCGGCAAGGTGTCGTTCGACATCGAGCGCGCCGGCGGTATCGAGGACGTGCCGCTCGATCTGAAGACGGCGCTGCCCGCCGGCACCGAGGAGCGCCGCTTCGTCATCAAGACCGACGGCAAGGTGACCTTGCACGGCGCTTCTTCGACCGATCCGGTGTGGAGCTTCACCGCCATTCCCGATCGCGCGCCGACCGTGGAATTGACCAAGGATCCGGAGCGGCAGGCGCGCGGCGCGCTCCGGCTCGATTACAAGATGGAAGACGATTACGGCATCGTCGAAGGCAAGGCGATCTTCGCGCTCAAGGAAGACAAGGCCGCGGAAGGCGACAACCCGCAAACGAAGCGCCGGGCGCTGTTCGATGCACCGCAGTTTCCGCTGACACTGCCGCAGGCGCGCACGCGCGCCGGCACCGCGCAGACGACGCAGGACCTCACCGAAAATCCATGGGCCGGCAGCGCCGTGACGCTGACGCTCACCGTGCGCGACGAAGCGGGCAATATCGGCGAAAGCCAGCCGCGCGATGTCACATTGCCGCAGCGCGTTTTCGTCAAGCCGCTGGCGCGCGCGCTCGTCGAGCAGCGCCGCATCCTTGCGCTCGACGCCAACGACCGGCCGCTGGTACTGGCCGCGCTCGATGCGCTGGCGATCGCGCCGGAACGGTTCACGCCGGAGGCCGGCGTCTATCTCGGCCTGCGCTCGATCTATTTCGATCTGCGAAACGCCAAGTCGGATGACCAGTTGCGCGATGTCGTCGGCCGGCTGTGGCAGATGGCGCTGCAGATCGAGGACGGCAATGTCAGCCAGGCCGAGCAGCAGTTGCGCCAGGCGCAGGACGCGCTGCGCGAGGCGCTCGAGCGCGGCGCCAGCGACGAAGAACTCAAGAAGCTGATGGATAATCTGCGCGCCGCGATGGACAAGTTCCTGCAGGCGCTGGCCGAGGAGATGCGCAAGAATCCGCAGGCGCAGCAGCGCCCGCTCGACCGCAACACGCAGATGCTGAGCCAGCGCGATCTCAAGAGCATGCTCGATCGCATGGAGCAGATGGCGCGGCAGGGCAATCGCGACGCCGCCAAGCAGTTGCTCGATCAGTTGCAGCAGATGATGGAAAATCTGCAGATGGCCCGTCCCGGCGCCGATCAGGACCAGGGCGATCAGGATATGAATTCCGCGCTCGACGAACTGAGCGACATGATCCGCAAGCAGCAGCAGCTCCGCGACAAGACCTTCAAGGAAGGCCAGAACCAGCGTCGTCCGCAGCGCGGTCAACGCGGCCAGCAAGGTCAGCAGGGCGACCGCCAGATGGGCGATCTGCGCCAGGACCAGCAGGCGCTCAAGGATCGTCTCAACAAGCTGCTGGAGCAATTGAAGCAGCGCGGCATGGGCCAGCAGCCGGGCCAGAAGGGTGAAGGCCAGGAGCAGGGCGATCAGGATGGCCCCGGTCAGCAGCTCGGCGATGCCGGCGAGGCGATGGGCGAGGCCGAGGGCAATCTCGGCGAGGGCGACGCGGACGGCGCCGTCGACAGCCAGGGCCGCGCGCTGGAAGCGATGCGCAAGGGCGCGCAAGGTCTGGCGCAGCAAATGCAGGAAGGACAGGGCCAGGCAGGTCCCGGTCCCAACGGCCAGCCCGGCCGCGGCCGTCAGCGCGCCGAGCAGAACACCGATCCGCTCGGCCGTCCGCTGCGCGGCCGCGACTACGGCGACGACACCACGGTGAAGGTGCCGGGCGAAATCGATACCCAGCGCGCCCGCCGCATTCTCGAGGAGTTGCGCAAGCGTTTCGGCGAGGGCTTCCGCCCGCAGCTCGAGCTCGATTACATCGAGCGCCTGCTCAAGGATTTCTAGTTGCCGAAGGCGGTCATCGTCCGCTTTCGCGGACGATGACGGACGAAATTACTTCCCGCCGGCGGCATCCTGCGCCGTGAAGAAGCGCACCAGGATATCGGCGGCGTTGGCCGGCGGCGCCGCCAGCCGGCTGGTGAAGGCGGCGCTTTCGCCGGGGCCGAGCAGCGAGCGCGGCGGTTGCATGGTCCAGGTATAGACTTCCTGGCCGGTCGCGGTGCGCGCGGCAAAGCGCAGGCGCGGGACATCGACCGCCTTGCGCGACGTGTTGACGATGCGGCCCTCGACGATCAGCATCGAGACGCCGTCGCTCGTCTCTTTCGAGATGGCGATGCCTTCGAATTCAAGGTTGCGCAGATTGACCGGCAGGCCGATCGCCGCGAACAGCGACGCCGTCTGCGGCAGGTGGCGCACGATCTCGCTGCGGCCCCCGATGATGGCGATGTTGAGCGCGAACAGCGCCAGCACGATGACGACCCAGCGCGACTTGCGGCTGTCTTTCTTGAGCCTGGACTTGAGCCGCGCGCGGCGCGCGGTGAAGCTGGCGCCGTCCTCGGCGTCGTGCGGCTCCGGGCCGCTGAGGAAGGCGTTGCCGCCGTCGGTGTAGGCATCGTGATCGTGCGGCGCCAGTGGCGGCGCGTCGCCGATGGTGATCGTGTCGGGCAGGGCGGTGCCAGGCTCGAAGGCAGGCTCCGCATGCGCGATGTCCGGCGGCGGTGCTTCCGCGTCGAACGAAGGCGGCTCCGCGGTGAAGGGCGACTCGGCGCGCGGCAGATGAGCGGGCGGGGCCGGTGCTTCGTCGAAGGCCGGCGGTGGCGGGCTGGCGGGGCCTTTGGCCTCGGCTTCGGCCTCGGCGATGACACTGTCCACGAAAGCCGACACGCTCGGCGGACCGGCCGGCTTGCTCGGGCTGGCGAACCAGGTCGCCTTGCAACGCGCGCAGCGCACCGCGCGCCCGGTCGGGCCCACCGAGGCCGGGTCGATCATGTAAGACGTTGCGCAGGTCGGACAGACGATCAACATACGTTTCTGCGGCTTTTCGTGCAGTTCCGACCCTACCAGCCGACCGTTAATGGACCGGAAACCATGCGATACCGCGGGGCAGGGCCTGGGCCCCTAAAAGCCCGGGCCCTGGCCTATGGCGGCGCGCTGATTCTCCTGTAAAACGTGGAGTTATCGGGACGCGACCGGCCCTCGGGGGCTGGCAGGCCGGTCACAGGACCTATCGGGCCGGGCTGAAACGCCGCCGGCGGCGGCAGAAGAATCAGAAGCGGAGGCCGGTGTGGTCCGATTCGAAAATGTGGGATTGCGCTATGGGCTCGGCCCCGAGGTTCTGCGCGACCTTACCTTCCGCATTGAGCCGCATTCCTTCCAGTTCCTGACCGGCCCCTCAGGGGCCGGCAAGACCTCGCTGTTGAAACTCCTGTTCCTGTCGCTGCGGCCGACCCGCGGCCTCATCACGCAGTTCGGCCACGATGTTGCGACACTGTCCAAGGACGCGGTGGCGACCTTGCGCCGGCGCATCGGCATCGTGTTCCAGGATTTCCGGCTGCTCGACCACATGACGACCTACGAGAATGTCGCGCTGCCGCTGCGCGTGATGGGCCGCCCCGAGGAAAGCTACCGCGACGAGGTGATGGAGCTCCTGAACTGGGTCGATCTCGGCGATCGCATGTGGGCGCTGCCGCCGGTCCTGTCCGGCGGCGAGAAGCAGCGCGCCGCCATCGCCCGCGCCGTGATCGCGCGGCCGCAACTGCTGCTCGCCGACGAGCCGACCGGCAATGTCGATCCGCCGCTGGCGCAGCGCCTGCTGCGGCTCTTCATCGAGCTCAACAAGTCGGGCACGTCGGTCGTGATCGCGACGCACGACATCGCCCTGATGGATCAATACGACGCCCGCCGTCTCGTGCTGCACGACGGCCGGCTGCACATCTACGATTGATGCCCCATGGCCGTCGCTGACAACATCGATGCCGGGACGACCGCGCCGCCGCGTTTCGCGGTGCCGATGCGGCCGCGCTACGAGACGCCGCTGGTGCCGCGCAATTCGATCGCCGGCCGCGCGCTGATCGCGGTCGTGGCCATCATGACGTTCCTGGCGTCGCTGACGACTGGCGCCGTGATCCTGGTCGGCCAGGCGGCCGGCGAATGGCAGGCCGACGTCGCGCGCGAAGTCACCATCCAGGTGGTGCCGGCGCCCGGGCGCGATACCGATGCGACGGTGGCCAAGGCGGCGTCGGTTGCGCAATCCTTTCCCGGCATTGCCAATGTGCGCGTGTTCTCGAAAGAAGAGTCGTCCAGGTTGCTCGAGCCGTGGCTCGGCAGCGGTATGAGCCTCGGCGATCTGCCGGTGCCGCGGCTGATCGTGGTGCGGCTCGCATCTGGCGAGAGCGTCGACATGGCGCGGCTCAGAAGTCAGCTCGCCGAGCAGGCCCCCGGCGCGACGCTCGACGATCATCGCGGCTGGATCGAGCGCATGCGGGCGATGGCCGGTACGGTCGTCGGCGGCGGCATCGTCATCCTCGTTCTGATGCTGGCGGCCACCGTCCTGTCGGTGACATTCGCGACGCGCGGCGCGATGGCGACCAACCGCAACGTCATCGAGGTGCTGCATCTGGTCGGCGCCAAGAACAACTTCATCGCCGGCAATTTCCAGCGCCACTTCCTGGTGATGGGCCTGCAGGGCGGCCTGATCGGCGGCGGCGCCGCGGTGGTACTGTTCGCCCTCGCCGCGCTGATCGGCTACTTCACCACCGGTACCGCCGGCGGCGATCAGAGCGCGGCCTTGTTCGGCTCGTTTTCACTCGGACTTTTCGGGTATCTCGCGGTGCTCGCCCAGATCGCGCTCAGCGCCGTCGTGACCGCGCTGACATCGCGGCACACCGTCAACAGCACCCTCGAGGCGATCGACTAGATTTCGAATGTATCTGCGCCGGTTTTTGCGCGTGGATTGCGGCCCGCCATAGTGCTATGCCGTCCCCGGCCTGAATGGATTTCGAGACGCTATGTTAGCTGGCTTCGTCCGCTGGATCGGCTTCCTGACCGTCACTGTCGCGATCGTCGGCGCGATCGCGCTGACCGGTGGCTTCTTCTGGTTTGCCGCCAAGATCGCGGATGGCGAGGTCACGCTCGACCGCAAGGCCGAAGGCATCGTCGCGCTGACCGGCGCTGCCGCCCGCATCCCGGACGCCATCGAACTCCTGGCGTCCGGGCGCGGCAAGCGCCTGCTCATCACCGGCGTCCACCGCGCCACCTCGGCGACCGAGATTGCGCGATTGACGCCGCTCTATTTGAAGTATTTCGACTGCTGCATCGACCTCGACCGCTCGGCGCTGAACACTTTCGGCAACGCGCTGGAGACCAAGCGCTGGACGCGCGAGCACAATTTCACGTCACTGATCATCGTGACGTCGAACTGGCACATGCCGCGCGCCTTGGCCGAGATCGCCCATCAACTGCCGGACGTGACGCTGATCCCCTATCCGGTCATTTCGGAGAAGGTGCGCACCGAGCCGTGGTGGGAAAGCGTCAGCACCGCGCGCTTTCTCGTCGCCGAGTATCTGAAGTATCTGTTCGCGCTGGCGCGTATGGGCCTCGACCCCGATCCCAACTCCTAAGGACACCCGGCCCGTGCTAATCATCCGCTCGGTACTGTTCAACGTCGCGTTCTACCTGAACACGCTGATCCTGATGATCATCGCGCTGCCGACCTTTTTTATGCCGTACTGGGGCATCGTCGGGATCGCCAAGATCTGGGGCAAGATCAATTTGTGGCTGCTGCGCGTCATCGTTGGCATCAAGGTTGACTTCCGCGGCCTCGAGAAGATTCCGAAAGGTCCGTTGCTGGTCGCCTCCAAGCATCAGTCCGCCTGGGAAACCTTCGTCATCCTGTCGCTGTTCGAGAACCCGCTCTACATCCTCAAGCGCGAACTGCAGTGGATCCCGATTTTCGGCTGGTTCACCATCAAGGCCCGCAGCGTGCCGGTGAACCGCGGCGGCGGCGCCGCGGCCCTGCGCGCCATGACGGCCCGGGCCCGCCACGAGATCATGCAGAACCGGCAGCTCATTATTTTTCCGGAAGGCACCCGGCGCGCCGCCGGCGCCGAGCCACGCTACAAGTTTGGCATCGCGCATCTTTATGCCGGCGCCAATGTGCCGTGCCTCCCCATCGCGCTGAATTCCGGCCTGTTTTGGCCGCGCCGCACCTTTTTGCGCTATCCGGGCACGGTGATCGTCGAGATCTGCGATGTCATTCCGCCCGGACTCGATCAGGATACGTTCTTCGCCACCTTGCAGGACCGCATCGAAACTGCGACCGCGCGGCTGATCGAGGAAGGCCGGCGGGAGCTAGGGGCAGATCCCGTAATCAGCCGCCCTTGAGCTGCTGCGCGAGGAGGTGAAGGCCGCGGTCGCGCACGCCCATGGTCTCCAGCTCTTCGACGGTGGCGATGACGTAGTCGCGGTTGGCGCCTGAGCGGCCATGGCCCTGGCGGCAATAATGCAGTTGCTCGGCGGTGGTGAGATTGCCGGCATATTGCTCATGGCCGCGATCGACGATGTAGCACAGCGCGCGCACGTTCTGGCGCGGATCGTCGTCGAGCCAGACCTGCCGCCAGGCTTCGAGATAGACCATGGTGACCTGCTCGCGCTCGCGCAGATAGGCGACGGTCTGCTCGCGCTTGTCGGCGGCCACGCGGTAGGCGATGCCGCGGCAGTTGCCGCCGCGATCGAGCCCGAGCACAAGGCCCGGCTTCTCTGGTGTGCCGCGATGAACGAAAGAATAGACGCAGAGTGCGCGGTGGGCGCCGACGAGGCGCGCCTTGCGCCGCTCCAGCGCGTCGAAGCCGGGCCGCCACATCAGCGAGCCGTAGGCGAAGACCCAGAGATCGCCGCTGTCGGGGGAGGGCGCCGTCATCTGCGAGGGTGTACCGCAAGTGGTTCGAACCGGGGCGGGCGCGTAGCAGTCTGCCGGTCCGGGCGCAATGGGGGCGTCCTGCCCGAAACTTTAGGCGGTGCGGCGCGTTCGCCCCTTGCGTTCGCGTCCGATCCTGCGCACAACGGCCGCTGCGGTGGCTCACGCGCGAGGCGTTAAACCGCCGCAATTTACAGGTTTTTCGATCCTGCCATGACCCTCGACTCGCCCCCCCGCCGTTCGTCGTCGCGGCGCTATGTCGTGATGATCGTTCTGGTCGCCCTGCTGATCGGCGGCTGGTCCGTGTTCTGGTACGTGGCGGCGGGCAAGGCGCAGGCGACGCTCGACGGCTGGCGCGCCCGCGAGGCCAAGGCCGGCCGCACTTTCGCCTGCGGCGCCGAGGATTTCGGCGGCTTCCCGTTCCGCTTCGAGTTCAGGTGCAGCGACGCGCTCGCGCAGGTGAAAAGCAGCCGCATCCCCTTCGAGGCGAAGACCAAGGGCGTGACCCTGGTCTCCCAGGTCTACGACCCCACGCTGCTGATCGGCGAGTATCAGGGGCCGCTAACGTTATCCGCCCCCGGCGGTCCGGCCGAGTTGACCGCCAACTGGCAGCTCTTTCAGTCCAGCTTGCGCGGCACGCCCACCCGGCCGGAGCGGCTGTCGCTGTCATTCGAACGGCCCGCCTTCGACGTGCTCGACGCCGGCACTGCGCGTCCGGTGCTGCGCGCCGAACATCTCGAGCTGCACGGCCGTCTGGCCGAGGGCATGGTCACCAGCAAGCCGGTGGTCGAGGTGGCGCTGAGCACGCGGGGCGCCTTCGCGCCGGGCGTTCGCGCCTTCTCGGTCCAGCCGGTCGATGCCGTGGTCGCCATGACCTTGCGCGGGCTCAACGACTTCACGCCGAAGCCGTGGTCCGAGCGCTTCCAGGAAATCGCCGCCAATGGCGGCAAGATCGACATCACCGACGCGCGGCTGGTCAAGGGCGAGACCCTGGCGGTCGGCTCCGGCACGCTGACCGTCGCCGCGACCGGCCGCCTGCAGGGCGAGCTGAAGCTGACGGTGGCCGGCCTCGAGCCGTTCCTGAAATCCATCGACGCGCAGAATCTGGTGCAGGCCGCGCCGACCATGGACAAGCTGGCCAATGCGCTCGACCGCTTCTCGCCGGGGCTCGGCCAGGCGGCCAAGCAGCAGCTCGGCGCCAATCTGTCGACCGGCATCAACATGCTCGGCCAGCAGACCACGCTCGAAGGCCGCCCGGCGGTGGCGCTGCCGCTGCGCGTCGACGCCGGCCGCGTCTATCTCGGCCCGATCCCGATCGGCGAGACGCCGCCGCTGTTCTGATTATTCGTCCGCTGCGTAGGGCTTGGGCAGCGGCTCCGGCGGCAGGTTCTGATGGCTGCGGCCGAAATCCGGCGCCGGCGAATCCTGGCCGATCTGCACGATGCCCTTGCGGATCGCGCGCGTGCGCGTGAAGTGCTCGAACAAGGTGTCGCCGTCGCCGTTGCGGATCGCCTTGGTGAGCAGGGCGATATCCTCGTTGAAGCGGCCGAGCATCTCCAGCACCGCGTCCTTGTTGGTGACGAAGATGTCGCGCCACATCGTCGGATCGGACGCCGCGATACGCGTGAAGTCGCGGAAGCCGCCGGCCGAGAATTTCAGCACTTCCGAGCGCGTCACGGTCTCGAGTTCGTCGGCCGTGCCGACGATCGTGTAGGCGATGAGATGCGGCAGATGGCTGGTCACCGCGAGCACGAGGTCGTGGTGGTCCGGCGCCATGGTTTCGACATTGGCGCCGAGCAGCTTCCAGAACGCCGCGAGTTTGTCGACCGCGGCCTGATCCTGCCCCGGCGGCGGCGTCAGGATGCACCAGCGGTTGACGAAGAGCTCGGCGAAGCCGGCATCGGGGCCCGAATACTCGGTGCCTGCGACCGGATGCGCCGGCACGAAATGCACGCCTTTCGGAATATGCGGGCCCATGTCGCGCACGATCGAGCCCTTCACCGAGCCGACGTCGGACACGGTCGCGCCGGGCGCGAGATGTGGCGCGATCTCCTTCGCCACCGCGCCGCAGGCGCCGACGGGAATACAGACGATGACGAGGTCGGCGCCCTCGACCGCGGCCGCCGCCGTCTCGACCACCTGATCGACGAGGCCGAGTTCGGCGACACGCTTGCGTGTCGCCTCGGAGCGGGCGGTGGCGACGATCGAGCCGACCGCGCCCTGCGCCCTGGCGGCGCGCGCAATCGACGAGCCGATCAGGCCGACACCGATGAGGGCGAGGCGATTGTAGAGAGGCGCCGGTTTGTTCACGCCGTCTTCCCCGTGAACTCCTTGAGCGCGGCGACAACGAGCTTGTTGGCTTCCTCGGTGCCGATGGTCATGCGCAGGCAGTTCGGCAGGCCGTAGCCGGCGACGCGGCGCAGAATGATGCCGCGCCTGGTCAGGAACGCGTCGGCGTCGGCCGCGGTCTTGCCTTTGTTCTCCGGGAAATGGATCAACACGAAATTGCCGACGCTCGGCGTCACCTTCAGGCCGAGCTTGGCGATTTCTTCGCTGACCCAGCCGAGCCACTGGTTGTTGTGCGCGACGGACTTCTCGAGATGCGCGGCGTCTTCGATCGCGGCGACGCCGGCCTTGATCGCGGCCGAGTTGACGTTGAACGGGCTGCGCACGCGGTTGAGCACATCGACGATGTTCTCGGGGCCATAGAGCCAGCCGAGGCGCACCGCGGCAAGGCCGTGGATCTTCGAGAAGGTGCGGCACATCACGACGTTTTCGGACGTCGCCACCAGTTCGATGCCGGCCTCGTAGTCGTTGCGCTGCACGTATTCGGCATAGGCGGCGTCGAGCACGAGGATGACGTTGCCCGGCAGCGCCTTGTGCAGGCGCTTGACCTCATCGAACGGCACATAGGTGCCGGTCGGGTTGTTCGGGTTGGCGAGGAAGACGATGCGTGTACGCGGCGTCACGGCCGCGATCATGGCATCGATATCCGCGGTGAAATCCTTCTCCGGCACCGCGATCGGCTTGGCGCCGCGGCTGAGCGAATAGATCGGATACATCAGGAAGCCGTATTGCGAGTACACGACTTCATCGCCGTCGGTCAGGTAAGCCTGCGCCAGCATGTTCAGAAGGTCGTCGGAGCCGGCGCCGCAGACGAGGCGTGCCGGATCGAGCCCGTAAACGCGGCCGATGGCGTTGCGCAGTTCGGTCACCGAGCCGTCCGGATAATCCTCCAGTTTGCTGCCCGCGGCCTGATAGGCGGCGAGCGCTTTCGGCGAGGGGCCGAGCGGGCTCTCGTTCGACGACAGCTTGTAGATCTTGTCCACGCCGGGCGCGCTGCTCTTGCCGGGGACATAAGGCGCGATGTCGAGCACGCCGGGACGCGGAACGGGACGGTTTGCAGTCATGGTCAGCCTCAATTTTCGTCATGCCCCGCGAAGGCGGGGCATCCAGCAAGTGCCTTAAGAGCTGGGTTGCCCGCTTTCGCGGGCAATGACGCCGTGGGTATTGTCAGGCCTTGTCGGCGGCAACCGTATAGCGGGTTGCGTGGCTGCCGACGAGAGCCATCGAACGGACGGTGGCGCCGGCCTTGCCGAGGTGCTGGGCGACCTCATGGATGGTGCTGCCGCCGCTCGGCAGGGTGACGAGCAGCGCCGCGCCGTCGAAGGCGCGGTCCGGCACCGCCAGGAATTCGGCCAGCGTGGTCAGGGTCTGCGCCGCCTTGGCGCTCCAGCCGGACACGCGGACGCTCCAGACCTCGACCTCGGTGGCGCGAGCATCGTCGGCGACGCGGGAAATAACGAACACCGGCAACGCCGCCGGGTGGTCATGGCGCTCGACGAAGGGCAGGCGGGCGATGATCTTCGGCGCCGCGTCGAATTCGAGCGCGGTCCACCACGCACCGGCGCTGACCGACGAAATCACCGGCACCAGACCGAGATCGCCGCGCGATTCCGACACCGCGGCGACGACGCCGGCCGCGCCCATATGCGGGACCAGCGGCACGGTGAAGCCAAAATGAAAGCGCGCGGAGTCACGCATCTGCGCGTCGCCGGCCGAGAAGTCGGCATGGGCGGCGAAGTTCTGCTGCACGTAGGTGAAAGTCGCGATGATGACGCGCCAGATGCTCTCGACGGTATCGAGCGGCAGGATGCCTTTGTGGCGCTCGGCCAGGCGGCGCATCATCTGCGCCTCGCGCATCGGGCGGAAAGCCGAGCCGCTCTCCTGACTCTTCTTGACCTCGATCAGCCGGTCGATGATGTCGCCCCGCTCCATCAGGAGCTGGTGCATGGTCTCGTCGATGCGGTCGATCTCCTGCCGGAGCGCGGCCAGGTCGATGGGTTTGGGCGGTGTGCTCATGGGCGGCATTGATAGGAAAGACGGGCCAGAAAGGCAAAGAAAACATGAACTTGTTGGGACGAAGGCGGCCGCCCACCCGGCCTTGCGGTGGCGGTCCCGGCTTGACGCGGCGGGGGTCGGGGAATAGGTAAAAGGCACTTCGTGGTCATTTGAGCCGGCCGGCTTGCAGCCACGTTAAACAACTCGCTAAACAGGCCGGGGAACATCAAGGGTCCCGGCCGAACCTTCGTTCAGGCCGGGTTTTTTATGGCCTGATGTGTCCGGGAGGCTGCCCCCGCGGCGGCCGTGTTCAAGAATGAACGTCAAGCCTGACGAGGCGAATCTGGCGCGCGATCAGATCGTCCGCGATGCCGACAATCCGCGTGACTCCATCGTCGCCCGCTTCGGCGCCGACAAGCCGCTCAAGCTCGATGCGGGCGTCGATCTGTCGCCGTTTCAAATCGCTTACACGACTTATGGCACGCTGAACGCGGACCGCTCCAATGCGGTACTGATCTGCCACGCGCTGACCGGCGACCAGCACGTTAACAATGTCCACCCGGTGACCGGCAAGAATGGCTGGTGGGAGACCTTGATCGGCCCCGGCAAGCCGATCGACACCGAGCGCTACTTCATCATCTGCACCAACGTGCTCGGCGGCTGCATGGGCACCACCGGACCAGCCTCGACCAATCCGGCGACCGGCAAGCCCTGGGGCCTCGATTTTCCCGTCATCACCATTCGCGACATGGTGCGCGCGCAGGCCATGCTGCTCGACCATCTCGGTATCGAGACCCTGTTCGCCGTGGTCGGCGGCTCGATGGGCGGCATGCAGGTGCTGCAATGGGCGGCGAGTTATCCGCAGCGCGTCTTCGCCGCATTGCCGATCGCCACCGCGACGCGGCACTCGGCGCAGAACATCGCGTTCCACGAAGTCGGCCGCCAGGCGATCATGGCCGACCCGGAATGGAAGGGTGGGCGCTATCACCTCGAAGGCGCCAATCCGCGCCGCGGCCTCGCGGTCGCGCGGATGGGCGCGCACATCACTTACCTCTCGGACGCGGCGCTGCATCGCAAGTTCGGCCGCAATTTCCAGAATCGTGAGCGGGCAACGTTTTCATTCGACGCCGACTTCCAGGTCGAAAGCTATCTGCGCCATCAGGGCATTTCCTTCGTCGAGCGCTTCGACGCCAACTCCTATCTCTATCTGACGCGCGCGATGGATTACTTCGATCTCGCCGCCGACAATGGCGGCGTGCTCGCCCATGCTTTCAGGGACACGCCGACGCGCTTCTGCGTGATCTCCTTCACCAGCGACTGGCTGTTCCCGACGCCGGAATCGCGGGCCACCGTGCACGCGCTGAACGCGGCGAAGGCGCGCGTATCCTTCGCCGAGATCGTCACCGATAAGGGTCACGACGCCTTCCTGCTCGACGAGCCGGAAATGTTCGGCATCGTGCGCGGCTTCCTCGACGGCGCCGGCAAGGCGCGCGGGCTGCCCTGGATTTCGGCGAAGAAATAATCCGGCAAGATCGGAAAAAGATCGGCACACGTCATGAGCGACAGAAAATTCACCCGGCAGAATGGCAACGGCGCCGTCGCGCGCGTCGATCTCATGCTGGTCAGCGAAATGGTGGAGCGCAACGCCAAGGTGCTGGACGTCGGCTGCGGCGACGGCGAGCTGCTGCAGATCCTCGCCGATATCCGCAACGTCGACGGCCGCGGCATCGAATTGTCGCGCGAGGGCGTCAACGAATGCGTCGCCAAGGGTCTTGCCGTGATCCAGGGCGACGCCGACACCGATCTTGCCGACTATCCGGACGATGCCTTCGATTACGTCATTCTGTCGCAGACGCTGCAGGCGACGCGACAGCCGCGCGTCGTGCTCGAACACATGCTGCGCATCGGCCGCAACGCCATCGTCTCGTTTCCGAATTTTGGGCACTGGTCGGTTCGCATGCAGTTGCTGTTCGAGGGGCATATGCCGCGCACCGACATCCTGCCCTATAGCTGGTACGACACGCCGAACATTCATCACTGCACGATCAAGGACTTCGTGCAGCTCTGCCAGACCGTCGGCATTTCGATCGACAAGGCGGTGGCGCTGAATGCCTGGGGCTCGCCGCTTCGCCTCAACGCGCCGTGGTGGTTCTGGAACTTGTTCGGGCAGCAGGGCGTGTTTCTGCTCAGCCGGAAGGGCTGAACAGTCCGTTGTCATCGTCCGCGAAGGCGGACGATCCAGCTTTTTTGACGACCGGAACGTGCTGGGTCCTCCGCCTTCGCGGAGGACGACAGGGTCACACGCATGGTTAAACCGCGCGCGTTCACCATCCCGCTTCACCATGTCGTTTCACCGTTAATTCAAACGGATCATTTGCTGAAAATTGTTCGTGCTATTCCCGAGGCACGAGTCAGCGCGGCATGCCGCGCCAAGAACATTTCGGGGAATGACGTCATGCGTAACCTGCGGATGGTGCTCGCGCTCGGCAGCGTCGCGCTCGTTGCATTCTGCGAACCGGCTCTCAGCCAGCCTCAGGGCAAGCCGAAGGCCGCGCAGCAGCAGGCCAAGCAAACCAAGAACAAGGCGCTCGCCCATCGCGCGCAGCGCGAAGCCAATGCCAATCGTCTGCGCAGCACGGCGATCTCCGCGCCGCCCAAGGCGCCGCTCACCGGCTGGCCGGCGCTGGTGCGCGAGGCGCGCAAGTATATGGGCACCAATCCGACCGCGCGTGACCGCTTGTGGTGCGCGACCTTCATGAACATGGTTCTGGCCAAGGTGGGATACAGCGGCACGAATTCGGACGCCGCGCGCTCCTTTGCGCAGTATGGCCGGCGCATTCACGAGCCGCGTATCGGCGCCATCGCCGTGCTCACGCGCGGCAAGAATGGCGGCCATGTCGGCGTCGTCTCCGGTATGGACCCGAGCGGCAACCCGATCATCATTTCCGGCAATCACGGCCGCAAGGTCGGCGAGGCGATCTATCCGCGTTCGCGCGTCATCGCCTACGTCATGCCGACCGACGAGCGCGCGCCGACGCAGTTCGCCGCGCGCAGCGCTGCGCCGAAGGCTGACGACAAGGAACTGGATTCTCCCATCGCCGAACTGCTCGCCGTGATCGAGTCGGAATACAACGCCAAGGGCCGCCCGCAGGGCACGGGTCCGCAGCCGCGTCCGGTGCCGCCGTCGCAGGCGCGCCGCGATGTCCACCTCGATCCGGCGCTCGCCGAGTTCCTCGGCCTCAAGGAACGCGCGCCGGCGGGCAAGCCGCGTCCGGTGCCGCAGCCGGAGACGGCGCGTCCGCAACCCGTGCCCCAGGTCTCGCGCATGCCGGTGATGCAGCGCCCTGCGCCGACGCAGCCGCGTGAATTGCGTGTCGAACAACGCGCGCCGGGCCGTGTGGCCTCGAACGGCCTCATGGTTGCGCGCTGAAATTGCTTCAGTCATTCCGGACGCCGCGACAGCGGCGATCCGGAATCCATACGCCGCAGCACCGGGGATATGGATTCCGGGCTCGCGGCCTTCCGGCCGCGCCCCGGAATGACAGGTCAAAGCAGCGCGTTGACTTTCAACGCGTCGCCCTCGGCGATGTCGCCGCCCTCCATCACCTCGGCGTAGACGCCGCAATCCATGTGATTGAAGTTCTGCATCAGCGCTTTCGGGATATTGAGGTCGCGCGCGGCGGCGACCGGATCGACATTGGTCGCGGCGCAGCGGACGATGCGCTTGACCACCTTGAGCCGTGCCTTGGGCCCGATGGCGATTTCCTGGTTGAGCAGGTCGAATTCGCGCCAGGCCGGCCAGCCGGTGACATGAAGGTTGCCGCGGAAGCGCAGCGGGTCGATCGGCTGCCCGATCGCGCTTTCGATGGCGGCGACCGAGGCGAGGTTGATGATCGAGACCACCTTCTTGGCGACGTCGGAGAAACTGTGGGGGCCGCCCGGCGCGCCTTCGCCGGACTGCACCTTGGGTGGGCCGTTGAGTTCCGCCGGCATGAACCTGCGGAAAAAGGCCTCGACGGCCAGCCGGCCGTCCTTGGTCCGTAGGTCGGCGCGGACCGCCTCGCGGCCCTCGTGCTGGATGGTGAGGGTGTGGGTCGCGTCGTCGTAACGCGTGCGCAGGCTGGCAAGCCGCTCGTTGCGCATCAGCATCAAGAAGCGCGTCTTGGGGAAGTAGGACGGCGCGGCGGGGTCGAAACCGGTCGGGCCGTTCTCGATGGCGAAGAGCCGGTCGCCGGGCAGGGTCAGGCCCGGGGTCAGGTGGACTTGCGGCAATTTCTGCGGCGACAGGCCTTTAACGGGATAGCGGTAGATGGCGTTTATAACGGCCTGATCGCTCATGGAATTCTTCCGAGAAAACCGGTGTCGCCGGAAAGGGTTAAGTCTGACCTATATCAAGCCGCGGGGCTCTTCAAACCGGCAAAATGGCACCCACATATGGTTCAACAGGCCGCCGTCAGGGGCCTGAAGAAGCATGACCCCGAAAGTGGATACCGGTTTTCGGATCAGGTCATGCTCGTCAAAGAGCCGGCGCCTTCAAGGGCCGAGGGAGTTAGACGATGAACTACGAGAAATATACCGACCGTGCCCGCGGGTTCGTGCAATCCGCCCAGTCTCTGGCCCTGCGCGAGGGCCACCAGCAATTCGCCCCCGAACATCTTTTGAAGGTCCTGCTCGACGACCCCGAAGGGTTGGCGGCGGGCCTGATCGACCGTTCAGGAGGCAATTCGCGCCAGGCCCTGCAGCAGACCGAGGCGGGGCTGGCCAAGCGCCCAAAAGTGTCCGGTGCTGGTGCTGGCCAGGTCTATCTCGACCCCGCTCTGGCGCGGGTCTTCGACGCCGCCGAAAAGGCGGGCGAGAAGGCCGGCGACAGCTTCGTCACCGTCGAGCGCCTGCTGCTGGCGCTGGCTGTCGAGAAGGACAGCGAGGCCGGCAAGGCCTTGTCGCGCGCCGGCGTGACGCCACAGAATCTCAATGCCGCCATCGAAGCCCTGCGCAAGGGCCGCACCGCCGACTCGGCGTCCGCGGAAAACGCCTATGACGCGCTGAAGAAATATGCTCGAGACCTGACTCAGGCGGCCCGCGAGGGCAAGATCGATCCGGTCATCGGCCGCGACGAGGAAATCCGCCGCACCATCCAGGTGCTGTCGCGGCGCACCAAGAACAACCCCGTCCTGATCGGTGAGCCCGGCGTCGGCAAGACCGCCATCGTCGAGGGGCTCGCCCAGCGCATCGTCAATGGCGACGTACCGGAGAGTCTTGACGACAAGAAGCTCCTGTCGCTCGACATGGGGGCGCTCATCGCCGGCGCGAAATATCGCGGCGAGTTTGAAGAGCGCCTGAAGGCCGTGCTCAACGAGGTCACCGCGGCGGAGGGCGGTATCATCCTGTTTATCGACGAGGTGCACACGCTGATCGGCGCCGGCACGGCCGCCGGTGCGATGGATGCCTCCAACCTGTTGAAGCCGGCGCTGGCCCGCGGCGAATTGCACTGCATCGGCGCGACCACGCTCGACGAATACAAGAAGCACGTCGAGAAGGACGCTGCCTTGGCGCGGCGCTTCCAGCCGGTGTTCGTCTCCGAGCCGACGGTCGAGGATACGATCTCGATCCTGCGCGGCCTCAAGGACAAGTACGAGCAGCACCACGGCGTGCGCATTGCGGACAGCGCGATTGTCGCCGCGGCAACTTTGTCGAATCGCTACATCACCGATCGCTTCCTGCCCGACAAGGCCATCGACCTCGTCGACGAGGCCGGCGCACGGTTGAAAATGCAGGTCGATTCCAAGCCTGAAGAACTCGATTCGATTGACCGCGAAATCGTGCGGCGCAAGATCGAGCAGGAGGCTCTGAAGAAGGAGACCGATCCGGGCTCTCAGGACCGATTGAAGAATCTCGAGGTCGAGCTGGCCTCGCTCGAGAAGCAGTCGGCGGATCTCACCAGCCGCTGGAAGGCGGAAAAGGAAAAGCTCGGCTCCGCGACTGAATTGAAGAAGCAGCTTGACGACGCCCGCAACGAACTCGCCATTGCCCAGCGCAAGGGCGAGTATCAGAAGGCGGGCGAACTGGCCTATGGCCGTATCCCCGAGCTTGAAAAGAAGCTGAAGGACGTCGAGGCGCGCGGCAACCAGGGCGCCATGGTCGAAGAGACCGTGACGGCCGATCACGTCGCCGGCGTCGTGTCGCGCTGGACCGGCGTGCCGGTCGACAAGATGCTCGAGGGCGAGAAGGACAAGCTGCTGCGCATGGAAGAGGCGATCGGCAAGCGCGTCATCGGCCAACGGGAAGCCGTTGCCGCCGTGTCGACCGCGGTGCGCCGCGCCCGCGCCGGCTTGCAGGACCCGAACCGGCCGATCGGTTCGTTCATGTTCCTTGGCCCCACCGGGGTCGGCAAGACCGAGCTGACCAAGGCGCTCGCTGAGTATCTGTTCGACGACGAGAACGCGCTGCTGCGCATCGACATGTCCGAGTACATGGAGAAGCACGCGGTGTCGCGTCTCATCGGCGCGCCTCCGGGATATGTTGGTTATGACGAAGGTGGCGCGCTCACTGAAGCGGTGCGGCGCCGGCCTTATCAGGTCGTGCTATTCGACGAGATCGAGAAGGCGCATCCGGATGTGTTCAACGTCCTGTTGCAGGTGCTCGACGATGGCCGCCTGACCGATGGTCAGGGCCACACCGTCGATTTCCGCAATACCTTGATCGTCATGACGTCGAACCTAGGCGCGGACTATCTGGTGAACCAGCCGGAAGGCGAGGACACCGATGCGGTGCGCGATCAGGTGATGGGTGTGGTGCGCTCGGCGTTCCGGCCGGAGTTCCTCAACCGCGTTGACGAAATCATCCTGTTCCACCGTCTGCAGAAGTCGGAGATGACGTCGATCGTCGATATCCAGATGAAGCGGCTGCAGAAGCTGCTCGACGATCGCAAGATCGTCATCACGCTGGAGCCGTCGGCCCGCGAATGGTTGGCGAACAAGGGCTGGGATCCGGCGTACGGCGCGCGCCCTTTGAAGCGCGTGATCCAGAAGTCGGTGCAGGATCCGCTCGCCGAGATGATTTTGTCCGGCACGGTCAAGGATGGCGAAACGGTCGTCGTCTCGGGCAGTCCGCTCGGCCTGTCGTTCAACGGGCGATTGGCCGCGGCGGCGTAAGACTCTGTCGTTCCGGGGCGTCGCTCTTGCGGCGAGCCCGGAACCCATAACCCACGTGTGTGAATATGGATTCCGGGCTCGCGGCCTTGCGGCCGCGCCCCGGAATGACGGTGTTCTACTTCCACATCCCCCGCATCTTGGCACCGAGATCGACCGGCGCGCGCTGCGGCTGCGCGCCTGCTGCTGCCGCACGAGGCGGCGGCCAGGAGCGGTTATCGAAGTGCTTCAGCATTGCATTGGGAATGAAGCGGGTGCGCTGGGCATAGACGTGGCGGTCGCCGCTTGAATGCTGGCCGTGGGTGAAGAAGCGCTGCGGCACCATCAGGTGCAACTGATCGCGTGCGCGTGTCATTGCCACATAGAGCAGGCGGCGCTCTTCCTCGATCTCGGTCGTCGAGCCGGTCGATAAATCCGACGGCAGGCAGCCATCGACGGTGTTCAAAAGATAAACCGAATTCCATTCCTGGCCCTTGGCCGAATGGATGGTCGAGAGGATGAGATAGTCCTCGTCGAGCAACGGCGTGCCGGACTGGTCGCTGGTGGCGTCCGGTGGATCGAGCGTCAGCTCGGTGAGGAAGCGTTCGCGGCTCGGATAGCTGGTGGCGATCTGTGCCAGTTGCTGCAGATCGGCTTCGCGCGCTGCGGCGTCCTCGTGGATCCGTTCCATATGTGGCGTGTACCAGCGCACGATGGCGCCGATGTCGTCCGGCCAGCTGACGGCATTGCGCGACAGCATGCCGAGCGTATCGTCAAATTCCTGCCAGCATTCACGAGTCGCCGCCGGCGGCTTGAATTCGGACAGCGCGCGCATCGGATCGCCGCTCGCCGCCATTTTGTCGAGTAATTTGCCGGCGGTGCCGGGTCCGATGCCGGGCAAGAGCTGGGCGGCGCGGAAGCCGGCGACACGGTCGCGCGGGTTCTGCACGAAGCGCAGCACCGCAAGCACATCCTTGATATGCGAGGCTTCGAGGAACTTGAGGCCGCCGAACTTCACGAACGGGATGTTCTTGCGCGTCAGTTCGACCTCAAGGCCGGCGCTGTGGCTCGAGGTGCGGAACAGTACCGCCTGCTGTTTGAGCGCGATGCCGGCCTCGCGGTTCTTCAGGATGCTGGCGACGATGTAGCCCGCCTGCGCCACGTCGTCGGCGACATTGACCACGGCCGGCTTGTCGGCGGATGCGCGGTCCGACCAGAGGTTCTTGGTGAAGCGTTCGCTGGCGAGTTCGATCACGGCATTGGCGGCGGCAAGAATGGCTTGGGTCGAGCGGTAATTGCGCTCCAGCGTCACCACCGTCGCGCGCGGCGAGAAGTGGCCGGGAAAGTCGAGAATGTTGCGCACCGTGGCGGCGCGGAAGGAATAGATCGACTGGGCGTCGTCGCCGACCACAGTCATGCCGCGGCCATCCGGCTTCAATGCGAGCAGGATCGATGCCTGCAGCCGATTGGTGTCCTGATATTCATCGACCATGACATGATCGAAGCGCGAGGCAATCTCGGCCGCGAGCGCGCTTTCCAGCATCACCTGCGACCAGTAGAGCAGCAGGTCGTCGTAATCGAGCACGTTCTGCCTCTGCTTGGCCTCGACATAGGCGGCGAACAAGGTGCGAAGTTCGCCTTCCCACTCAGCGCACCACGGAAAGAAGTTGCCGAGCGTCTCGTCCAGCGGGGCGGTGGCGTTCACGGCGCGCGAATAGATCGACAGGCACGTGCCTTTCATCGGGAAGCGCTTGTGCATGTTGGACATGCCGAGCTCATGCCGCACCAGGTTCATCAGGTCGGCGGAGTCCTCGCGATCGTGGATCGTGAAGGCCGGATCGAGGCCGATGTCGCGCGCATGCTCGCGCAGCAGCCGCGCGCCGATGGCGTGAAAGGTGCCCGACCAGGACATCGCGCCGGCCATGCCGCCGCCATTGGCGCCGAATACCTGAGCGGTGATGCGTTCGACGCGGCGCTGCATCTCGGCGGCGGCGCGGCGCGAGAAGGTCAGCAGCAGGATGCGGCGCGGATCGGCGCCGCTGACAATGAGATGCGCGACGCGATGCGCCAGTGTGCCGGTTTTGCCGGAACCGGCGCCTGCGATGATCAGGAGCGGCGCCGAGTCGGAGAGCGGCGCATCCGCTGAGATGCCATGCTCGACCGCGCGGCGCTGTTCGGCGTTGAGCTTGTCGAGATAACCGGTGGTCGCGGCAATGATCGGCGTCGCGATGTTCATGCCTGTACAAAGCATGAACGAGATGATTCGTCGATTGCGAGATCGACGGTCGGGCGCCCGGAATCAGCGGTCTCGCTGTCTAGCGAGCGTTTGTCGCCAAGCGCGCCGGCTTGCGCGCCATGATGGCGTCGAGGCGCTCGCGCTCCTGCTCGAACGCCATCATCATCGATCCGGCCAGTTCGCGGCCGCGAGGCAGCTTGATGCGCATGGGATCGACGAAGCGGCCGTTAACGCGAATTTCGTAGTGCACATGGGCGCCCGTCGAGAGGCCGGTCGAGCCGACGAATCCGATAACCTGACCCTGACGGATACGCTTGCCCGCCTCCATGCCACGAGCAAACGCGCTCATGTGGCCATAGGCGGTCTCGTAGCCGTTGTTGTGCTTGATCAGGATGAACTTGCCGTAGCCGGATTCCCAACCTTCCTTCTCGACCACGCCGTTGCCCGCGGCGTAGATCGGTGTACCGGTCGGCGCGGCCCAGTCGACGCCGGTGTGCATCTTGGTGTAGCCGAGAATCGGATGGCGGCGAATGCCGAAGCCCGATCGCATGATGCCGGCAACCAACGGCTTGCGTACCAGGAACTTCTTCGCGCTTTTGCCGGCCTCGTCATAGTAATCGACGAGGCCGTCGTCCGGCGACTGGAAGCGATAAAACTTCTTTACTTCGCCGCCGACGGTCAGCGCGGCGAACAGAACGTCGTTGCGGCTCTCGGCCCCCGGCGTTTCATCCTCGCCGGCGTAGAGCACTTCGAACGAGTCACCCGGCTGTACTTTGCGCTGGAAGTCGACATCGTAGGAGTAGATCTTGATGAGTTCGTCGATCAGCGGTCGCGGAATCTGGTTGCGCAACGCGGTCTCATAAACGCTCTGATAAAGCCGAACGCCGGAGCCGTCGTCGTTCTCCTCGTCGTTCTGGTCCGTGTTTTGCGCGACCTCGCTATCGACATTGCGCACGTCGACGGCGACGAACTTGCCCATGTCCGACAGCGCGGCCACGGCTTCCACCGCGCCGGTATCGCTGGCAACGATGACACGAACCGGACGCTGGGCCGGCGATCCCGGCACCGGCGACATCAGGACGCGAAGCTTCTGGCCGTCACGCAGCGCATCGCGGCCCTTGGCACCGAGCGTCGCCGTGATAGCGCCAATGTCGGCGGCGGCGGTGCCCATCTCCTTGAGAACGGCGCTGACGGTGTCGCCTTTCTTGGCAAGCACGACTTTCTCGTTGAACGCATTGCCGCCGGTTGTTTGATTGGTGGTCTTTGGCAGCAGCGTAATGTTTTCAGGAACGATACGGGCTTCAAAGCCGGCATAGGGATCTGGCGCCGCGGGGCCGGCGTAGGCGAGTTTGATGCCGGTGATGTTATTGGAGCCGGCCAGGTGAGTAGCCGATTTGTCGCTCCACTCGGCGGCTTCCTTGACTCGCGCCGTCACCTCGTCGGCGGGCGTCTGCAAAGCGATCTTCAGGCGCGGCATCATCGGTTCGAGGTCGCGCATCACGAAGGATACTTCGGCGTCGGGCTCGGCCGCAGGTGCGTCCTCGGGGATGGCTCCGCCACCCGGGGTGCTCTCGGCCAGCATGGCCTGCGGGTTGAACGGCGGAATGTCAGCCGACAGATTGCTCGTCGATAGCGCCAGATTCCCGGCGACACGAACAAAGGGCCGCACCCGCACGACTTCGTGATTGCCGACCCGATTGGTCGTCGAGACCCGAATGACCTGCCTGGCGAAGGACGGTTCTTCCGCGGTCGGCAGGCGGTCGCCCTTGCGAGCGCCAAGGCGTTCGGCAGCGGGAGTAAGTGCGCCCCGCAGCGCGACTTCAACGCGCTCGGGGAGGGTGGCGAAATTGGCTTCGCCGTCGAGCGATGTGAAAACGGCGCCGCCCATGAGAGCAGCGCCGCATAACGCGGTCAGAATCGTGCCGGCGAACCACTGGACGGACACGCGACGGCGGTCGACGAACGCGGAATCGCCGCCGTCGACCGACAGCGGCGGCTCATGACCGAGTTCGATCGCGTCGTGCGGTTTCGATCGGTTCGCGCTGCGTGACCTGCTCTCGTCCAAGTCCTCTAGCCCTCTCGCGCCACTCTTACGGCAATCGCCATTGCCGTAAGAGTCTCTGCTCGTGCCGGCCGACCCTGTCTGGGAAGACCTGTTGGTGTCGGAAGCAACGGCCCGGATCAGCGCCGAATTCGCCGGCACGATGCCTGCCGCCGTTGGGCCCGTCAACGACCGCAGCCGCCACCTAACACCGCACTGTTGGAAGTTCGGCGATGCGTCCCGTTGCCCTCTCCGGTGCCCTTGGAAATCGCCAAATATTTTCTGTGTCCAACAGGGCCCGCGAATATGGCTTGAGTGCGGCGTTTGCCAGGAATGGAGTGAAACTTAGGGTACGTCCCCATTTTTCCGCCCGTTCGAGGCCAATTTCGGCCGAAACGGGGTTATCCGCGAGCTGTCACAAGAACGTAGTTTTTGCGGTTGACACGGGGGAGCGCCCTAACCTATATACCCACCCATCGGCGCGCCGCACCGCACTTTACGGCCTGACGGCGCGCCTCCGAAATCCTCACTGGGTCAGTGAAAATGCTTCCGACAGTCATCGGCGGCACTAAGGGTTTTCGGCGCTTTTCTGCCATCCGGGCCACCGGTTGGATGGGATCTCAGGATCCCGGGCTGTTTGACAAGTGAATCTGAAGAAAGAGAAACGTGGACGGCGGGGTCCTTGCGGACCGCAGTTCGGGTTGAAGCAATTCAGCACGGCTACGGTCGGAAGAGACTTCTGACGGTCTACGTTTTCAAAGGTACATCGCTGGTCAAGCAATTGATCAGTGGGTGGACCTCGTCAAAACGTGAGAACTTTGCGCAAGCAAAGCTCGACCAGTCAGTTTCAAAAATCTCATCCAACTTGAGAGTTTGATCCTGGCTCAGAGCGAACGCTGGCGGCAGGCCTAACACATGCAAGTCGAGCGCCGTAGCAATACGGAGCGGCAGACGGGAGAGTAACACGTGGGAACGTGCCCTTTGGTTCGGAATAACTCAGGGAAACTTGAGCTAATACCGGATAAGCCCTTCGGGGGAAAGATTTATTGCCATTGGAGCGGCCCGCGTCGGATTAGCTAGTTGGTGAGGTAATGGCTCACCAAGGCGACGATCCGTAGCTGGTCTGAGAGGATGACCAGCCTCACTGGGACTGAGACACGGCCCAGACTACTACGGGAGGCAGCAGTGGGGAATATTGGACAATGGGCGCAAGCCTGATCCAGCCATGCCGCGTGGATGATGAAGGCCCTAGGGTTGTAAAGTCCTTTTAACGGGGAAGATAATGACGGTACCCGTAGAATAAGCCCCGGCTAACTTCGTGCCAGCAGCCGCGGTAATACGAAGGGGGCTAGCGTTGCTCGGA
>JAFIGS010000027.1 GCA_017849615.1 Pseudolabrys sp.
CTGAAGCCCTCTGGACGTCACCCTCAGCGCTCATCCGCGTCGGGGTATAGCGTAGAATCGGCGGCTTACTATCTCATCCGGTGGGATGCGGTGATCGGCGGCAGTATCGCGCTATAGAGGGCAACCGGCGGTGTTTGGCGGAGCCGGAGGGATTCGAACCCTCGATACGCCTTTACAAGCGTATAACGGTTTAGCAAACCGCCGCCTTCAGCCACTCGGCCACAGCTCCGACGGGCACTGGCGTACAGAACCGGGCATGGCCCGTCAATTCGCGTCTGCGGCGGGCTCGCCGATATCGTCACGGCGGATATATTGATACATGCCATTGCCGGTTCGGCGGCCGGCGCGTTGAGTTTACGGTGACGGCGCCAGGGTGCCTTCGCCGCCCGCAAGGAGAATTGGTCTATGCGACACAAATCGTCGAATGCTGCCTGGCCGCTGCCATCGGCCGCCGTGCTTGGAATCCTTGCGGTCGGCTTCACCGTGAGCCCGCAGGCCATCGGCCTCGCGCAAGCCGGCGTCGAATATCCGTGGTGCGCCGTGTACAGCCAGGCCACGGTCGGCGCGACGAATTGCGGTTTCTCCACCCTCGCCCAGTGCCGCGCCACGATCAGCGGAGTCGGCGGCCTTTGCCTGGAGAACCCGGCCTATGTCGGCCCGCCGCCCCGTGCGCAGCCCAAGCGCCGCGTCCAGCCGCGCTGACATTCCAAGGCGGACAAGGCGTTGCGACCAGCCGGTTTCGATCTCGGGCAGACGCTTCAGCAGGCGCTGCGCCTGCAT
The DNA here is from genome assembly GCA_017849615.1 of Pseudolabrys sp. Lineage (GTDB taxonomy): Bacteria > Pseudomonadota > Alphaproteobacteria > Rhizobiales > Xanthobacteraceae > Pseudolabrys. The sequence goes on from JAFIGS010000027.1 coordinate 781, forward strand.
GGCGAAGGCCGGCTGCGCGAGGCGGAAAAGCTCTACGCGCGCGCGCTCAAGGCCGCGCCTGATAATTTCGACGCCCTCAATCTGCTCGGCGCGCTGAAGGCCCAGTCGGGCCAGATGGGCGAAGCGCTGCGCCTCCTCTCCAGCGCGGTCAAAATCAATCCGCGCGTCCCCGACGCGCTGTTCAATCTCGCCAATGTGCTGCACGCGCTCAAGCGCGATGCCGACGCGCTCGATTGTCTCGATAAGGCGCTCGCGCTCAACCCGTCCGACCCGCAGACGCTGCTCAACCGCGCCTCGGCCCTGCTGAGCATGAGGCGGCCGCAGGACGCGCTCGGCAATCTCGATGCGGTCCTCGCCAGTCAACCGCGCAACGGCGCGGCGTTGCTCAATCGCGGCGTCGCGCGCGCCGAACTCGGCCGCCACGCCGAAGCGCTGGACGATTTCAACGCGGCCATTGCCATCGCGCCCTTCAACGCGACCACGCTCTACAATCGCGGCAACACGCTGCTGCAGCTCGGCAAGCCCGTCGAAGCCCTCGCCGATTTCGATCGCGTCGTCAGCGCCATGCCCGACCATCGCCTCGCCTGGAATAACCGGGGCCGCGCGCTGGAGATGCTCAACCGGCACGATGATGCAGCCGCCAGTTTCGGCAAGGCCATCGCGCTCGACAAGGATTACGCCGACGCCCACTTCAATCTGTCGCTGACGCTGCTGGCGCTCGGAAAACTCGAGCAGGGCTTTGCCGAGTACGAATGGCGCTGGAAGCGCAGCGGCGTCACCGACCGGCGCCGCGACTACCGGCGCCCGCTCTGGCTCGGCGATATCCCGCCCGCGCGCAAAACCATCCTGCTTCACGCCGAACAAGGTCTCGGCGACACCATCCAGTTCGCACGCTACGCGCCGATGCTGGCGAAATCCGGCGCCCGCGTCATTCTCGAGGTTCAGCCTGAGCTGAAAGCACTGCTGGGCAACCTGCCCGGCATCGCTTCGTGTCACGGCCGCGGCCAGCCTTTGCCCGCTTACGATTTGCAGTGCCCGCTCGGTAGTTTGCCGCTGGCGCTGAAGACGACGGCGGCCGACGTCCCCGCCCCGATCCCTTATGTCACCGCCGACGCCGCGCGCATCGACAAGTGGCGGCCGGTGATAGAGGCGCTCCCCGGCAAGCGCGTGGCGCTGACCTGGGCCGGTCACGCCCGTCACGTCAACGATGCCAATCGGTCCGTGGCGCTCGCGGCACTCGAGCCGCTATTGGCGCAGGACGGCGTCTCGTTCGTCAGCGTCCAGCAAGAGCTGCGCGCCAACGACGCGGAAATCCTGGCGCGTCACGCCAACGTGACGCATCTGGGCGGACAATTCGCCGACATGGCGGACACCGCCGCTGTCATGGCGCTAGTGGATCTGGTGATCGCGGTCGATACGTCGGTCGCGCATCTTGCGGCCGCCATGGGCCGGCCGACCTGGGTGCTGCTGCCCTTCACGCCGGACTGGCGCTGGACCCTGACCGGCGAGCACAGCCCTTGGTATCCGCAGGCACGTCTGTTCCGTCAGCCCGCAATCGGCGACTGGGCCAGCGTCGTCGCGAGCCTGCGCGACGCCCTCGCCGCCGAAATCAAGGCTTAGGCGGCGATACGAACGGGCTCGACCGGCGCCGGCTGGTGACGCTTGAGCCAGTCGCGCGCGGCGCGCTGGGCGCGGCCGATATCGCTGTCACTCATCTGCTCGGCGATCTCGCGGCGCACCTGCGCGGCTTCACGATGCCCGCGCATCGCCGCGATGTTGAGCCACTTGTGCGCCTCGATCAGATCGACCGGCACGCCGGCGCCCGACGAGCACGCCATGCCGAATTCGAAACAGGCCTCCGCATCGGAAGGCTCCCGGCTCTCGGCGATCACCGCAAGATTGATCATGTTCTGCTCCCGTTACGCTGCGACCCCGGTATTCCGGATGCCGCGTTTGACGTTCCTGTGTTGCGGCGATCTTCGGGAGAAAATTTGAATGGCACTTTAAGCGATTGGCTGAATCAATCGTGAAATTTTCGGGGCGGAATTGTGCGGAACCGTCACAAAAACCTTTGTTTTCAGGGCTTTTCTGAGTGACCACCCGCTCCTGTTACACACCGCTAACTGAATTGATTGCCGGGGCGGTAACCAATTCCCAACATGACGGTTATATGACGGAGAGGCTTGCGCCGGGCTTTGGAAGCCCACGCGGCCTGACGACGAGACACAAATTCGAAGGTTCTCAATGCAGTTTTCAAGCATGAAAGCGGCCGCTGTCGCGGCGGCCGTGCTCTTGGGTTCGTCCCTCGTGGCCGGCGCCCAGGCGGCCCCGGTGGCGGGTACCTGGCTGTCCGCCGACGGCGGCACCAAAGTCCGCGTGTCCGAATGCGGCGGCAACAGGCTTTGCGGCAAGGTGGTCTGGCTCAACGAGCCGATCGACAAGCAGACTGGCAAACCGAAGACCGACAAGCGCAACGCCGATCCGGACAGGCGCGCGCGTCCGCTCATCGGCGTGCAGGTCGTCAGCGGCATGGCGCCGAGCGGCGATAACAAGTGGTCGGGCAAGATTTATAACGCCGATGACGGCAAGACCTATGACGCTCATGTCACGCTGGTCAGCGAGAACGCCATGCAGGTGCAGGGCTGCGTGCTCGGCGTTCTGTGCAAGAGCCAGACCTGGAAGCGCGCCGACTGATCGGACGCGCATTCGCGACATACGAAAGCCGGCTGCGCTGCAGCCGGCTTTTTCTTTTGGGTTCGTTGCCCTGCCCCGTCAGCGCGCCCGCTGGCCGAACAGCACGGCCTGCACCTTCGGGTCCTTCATATCGAGCCCCTGCCGCCATGACCGACCCAGCGCCAGCGCGCGTTCGACCGCCGGGCGGGCCGTCACCCGCGCCAGCCAGCGCTTGAGATGAGGAAACTGCTCGATATCCTGGCCCTGCTTCTGCCAGCCATTGACCCAGCCAACCAGCGCCATGTCGGCGATCGAATAACGGCCGGCGATGTAATCGCGGTCGGCGAGCCGCCTGTTCATCACGCCGTAGAGCCGGTTCAACTCATCGACGAAGCGTGCGATCGCGTATGGAATGTGCTCGCGCGCATAAGCCTTGAAGTGGTGCACCTGCCCGGCCATTGGGCCGACGCCGCCGACCTGCCAGAACAGCCATTGATCGGTCTCGACCTGGCCCCGCTCATCCTTGGGATAGAACTTGCCGGTCTTGCGGGCGAGATACTGGAGGATGGCGCCGGACTCGAAGATCGAAAGCGGCCGTCCGCCCGGCCCGGACGGATCGACCAGTGCCGGGATGCGATTGTTCGACGAAATCTTCAGAAAGCCGGGATCGAATTGCTCACCCTTGGCGATGTTCACCGGCTTGACCAGATAGGGCAGCCGGCACTCCTCGAGCATGATCGCGATCTTCTGCCCGTTCGGCGTGGGCCAGTAATAGAGTTCGATCGGCTTGGGGCCCTTGCCGGCCTTTGCCGGAGCGCTCCCTTTGGCGGGCGCCGCCTTGACCGCAGCCGCCTTGACCTTGCCCCCGCGCTTGATCGTGCGACGCGCCATCGAAACGGTCCCCCGGAATCAATTTGCCCCGCGCACTCTCGGGCTCCGGATATGGGACCGCAACTGCCGCGCTATCTCTGGCCCCCGCCGCTGCCACAATCACCCGCTGCCGCTCTGGACGACTACAACTATCGTTAGATAATATGCTTCCTCAGGTTGAAACTCGGCGCAATGACAAGCGCGTGGGCGCTGCATGCGGGCGGGCCTGACCAAAGCAGGAGGACCCATGTTCAACTCAGAGAAGATGACCGACAGGACGACATCAATCGCGACCAAAAGTCTGCGTATCGCATTCGCCGCGCTGCTCGCCGCCGTTGTCGCCGCTCCACTGCCCGCGTCGGCGCAATCATCGACGCCGGCGCCGGGATCGAGCACCGCCGCGACATCGAAGCCCAAGCGCGCGCCGACGCCGGGTCAGATCGCCGCGCGCGAGCGGCAGAAGAAGTGCGCCGCCGAATGGAAGGAAGCCAAGGCCGCCGGCAAGGTCGAGAAGGGAATGAAGTGGCCGCAGTTCTGGAGCGCATGCAACAAGCGGCTCAAGGGAACGGCAACCTGATCGGGCGACTTCCGCGTCTCAGGACGCAGGGCGCCGGCCTCGATCCAATCGTGAGTTCGGGCGAACCCCGGAAACGCGGAGGGCGTCGGTGAGACATTCAGTCTCCCCGACGCCCTCTGATGTCACCGGAACCGGGTGCACAGACAAACGACTGCTTGCGCTATCGTACCTGATGCACACCGGCCCCCTATGACGCGATCCGCGGCGCGTGCGCCGAGGATCGAGAAGAGGCGCTAGACCTAGAGCTTCTTCTTCTTCTTCTTGGCCTTCTTCGCCGTCTTCACTGCTTTCTTCTTACGTTTAGCCATTTGCTGCCCTCCTAGCCATTTAGAATGGCGGGTGTCGCATAAGTGCGGTCGGGGATCGACCTGCACCACAGTTGGTTTACACCAGCGCAAGAAAAAAAACAGTGACTCGTCGGCTTTGTGTGCGTAAGCGCCGCGACGACGTTGCCTTCGAGCGTATTCGCACAGCAAAGACGCAACGCAACGCCGCCGACATCGCTTGCCTTGCAATTCATCGCCGGGCGCAATGCACGAATTCAAAAAATAGCGATGAAATCGGCATTTTTCGAACGTCGCCAATGCAGGCCGAATCTATCCGCTGCGAGCCTTCCTCGGTCTGCTGCGGGGGCTGCCGCAAGCCTGTTCGGCCATACCGCAGGCGTCGGCGACCTGTGAAAAAAAATTGCGAGGAAATCGTCGCGCAATGTCGTCGACAACCCGGAATCGATCAAAAACGAGCGAATCGGGTGTCGGTGATTCGGCGGCGACGTGTGCGTAGTGCGATCGATCGCAGGTCTTGTGCGGTGTCGAAGAGGCGCGCGCGGATGTTTCGTGCGGCGCGAAATGCGCGCCGCCGGACTGCAACGCGGACGCGGCATCGCGCGTTCAGGTAACGGCGCGTTACGCCGCGCGTTACAGACCGAGCTTGGATTTTAGCAGGTCGTTAACCGCCTGCGGGCTCGCCTTGCCGCCGGACGCCTTCATCGCCTGGCCGACGAACCACATCATCGCCTTCGGATTGGCTTTCGCCTGCTCCACCTTGTCCGTATTTTTGGCGATGAGGTCGTCGATAATACCACCGATGGCGCCAAGGTCGGTGACCTGCGCCATGCCGCGGCTCTTGACGAGTTCGCGCGGGTCGCCGCCTTCGGTCCAGAGGATCTCGAACAGATCCTTGGCGATCTTGCCGGAGATGGTTTTGTCGCCGATCAGTTCGATGACGCCGCCGAGCTGCGCCGCCGACACCGGCGACGAGGCAATGGCGAGGCCTTCCTTGTTCAGCCGTCCGGACAACTCATTGATCACCCAGTTGGCCGCGAGCTTGGCGTCGCGGCCCTTCGCCACCGTCTCGAAATAATCGGCGGTCTCGCGCTCGGCGACCAGATGCCCCGCGTCATAGGCCGACAGGCCGAGATCGCCGACGAAACGCGCTTTCTTCTCGTCCGGCAGTTCGGGGAGCGCCGCCTTGAGGTCCGCCACCATGGACGGGCTCAGTTCGAGCGGCAGCAGGTCCGGATCCGGGAAATAGCGGTAGTCATGCGCCTCTTCCTTGGAGCGCATCGAACGCGTCTCCCCCCTGGCCGGGTCGAACAGCCGCGTCTCCTGGTCGATGGCGCCGCCGTCCTCGATGATCTCGATCTGCCGGCGGGCCTCGTATTCGATCGCCTGGCCGATGAAGCGGATCGAGTTCATGTTCTTGATTTCGCAGCGCGTGCCCAGCGCTTCGCCGGGACGCCGCACCGACACGTTGACGTCGGCGCGCAGGCTGCCCTTCTCCATGTCGCCGTCGCAGGTGCCGAGGTAGCGCAGGATCGAGCGGAGCTTGGTGACGTAGGCCATCGCGTGTTCGGACGAGCGGATGTCGGGCTTGGAGACGATCTCCATCAGCGCGACGCCGGAGCGGTTGAGATCGACCGCCGACATCGACGGATGGCGGTCGTGCACGCTCTTGCCGGCATCCTGTTCCAGATGCAGGCGCTCGATGCCGACGGTCACCGTCTCGCCATTGTCGAGATCGACCACGACCTCGCCCTCGCCGACCACCGGCTGCTTGTACTGGCTGATCTGGTAGCCCTGCGGCAGGTCGGGATAGAAGTAGTTCTTGCGGTCGAACACCGAGCGCAGATTGATCTTGGCCTTGAGCCCCAGCCCCGTGCGCACCGCCTGGCGGACGCATTCCTCGTTGATCACCGGCAGCATGCCCGGCATGGCGGCATCGACCAGCGACACATGGCTGTTCGGGGCGCCGCCGAATTCGGTCGAGGCGCCGGAAAACAGCTTCGACTTCGAGGTCACCTGGGCATGGACTTCCATGCCGATGACCACTTCCCAGTCGCCGGTTTCGCCTTTGATGAGCCTGGAGGGCTTTTGCTGCGCGTTCATGGCCCTACCCGTAGCCGCCGCCGCGGCGGCGGGCAAGATGGCCGGGCCGGCCGCCGTCAGACGTCGATGTGGAAACCGAGCACCTGCTCGGCGGCGTCGAAACTGTCGATGAAGCCGCGGTAATGGATCATCTTGCCGTCCCTGAACTGGCTGAAGCTCGCCAGCCGCAGGGCGACGGTCCGGCCGGTCGAACGCATCGTCGCCGCGATCTCGGAAATGCTCGAGGCGCGGTCGCCGTCGGCCAGGATCAACGGCACGTCGTACTTGGTGATCGTGAACTGCTGATAGACCCCGAGCAGGCTCGCCAGCACCTCGGTCTTGCCGCGCCGTTGCCCGGCGAACGGAAACACCAGCAGCGGCGCATAGAGCACCCAGTCGATGTCGTCGTCGTAGAGCGACACCAGGCGTTCGTGGTCGCCGCGCTTGAAGGCGTCGGTGATACTGTTCAGCGCAGCGCGCGTTTCGTCAGTCGTCATTTGAAGCCCCCGCCACCGCTCGTCGTTGCGGGCGGGGCTTATCGCCGTACCACCGCGCGTGGAAGCGGTTCGTCCAGTTCGCGGGACCAAATTGTGCGTATCGGTTAACCGGCGTGCGCTGCGGGCATGGTTACGGCACTAACCATGGCGAAGACGCATGGCTTGCGCCGTTCACCACCAGCGCTGTGCGACAAAACGACCGGCGGCCTGTTCGATCACCTCACTGAGCGAGAACAGCGTCTCCTCGTCGAAGGGACGGCCGATGAGCTGCAGGCCGAGCGGCAGCCCTTGCGCGTCGGAGCCGGCCGGCACCGCAATGCCCGGCAGGCCCGCCATGTTCACCGTCACCGTGAAGATGTCGTTGAGATACATCTCGACCGGATCGGCGCCGCCCTTCTCGCCGACGCCGAACGAAGCCGTAGGTGTCGCCGGAGTCAGCATGGCGTGCACGCCGGCGTCGAAACATTGCTCGAAGTCGCGCTTGATCAGCGTGCGGACCTTCTGCGCGCGCAGGTAATAGGCGTCGTAATAGCCGGCTGACAGCACATAGGTGCCGATCATGACGCGGCGGCGCACCTCGTCGCCGAAGCCTTCGGCGCGGGTCTGCTCATACATGTCGGAGATGTCGCGGCCCGGAACGCGCAGGCCGTAGCGCACGCCGTCGTAGCGGGCGAGGTTCGAGGAGGCCTCCGCCGGCGCGACGATGTAATAGGCCGGCAGCGCATATTTGGTGTGCGGCAGCGACACGTCCACGAGTTCGGCGCCGGCGCTCTTGAGCCAGTCGCAGCCCTGTTGCCAGATCTTCTCGATCTCCGGCGGCATGCCGTCCATCCGGTATTCCTTCGGAATGCCGATGCGCAAACCCTTGACCGATTTGCCGACCGCCGCCTCGTAATCCGGCACCGCAATGTCGGCGCAGGTGGTGTCCTTGGCGTCGGGACCGGCCATCGAGCGCAGCATGATGGCGGCGTCGCGCACGGTCTTGGCCATCGGCCCGGCCTGATCGAGCGACGAGGCGAAGGCGACGATACCCCAGCGCGAGCAGCGGCCATAGGTCGGCTTGATGCCGACGGTGCCGGTGAAGGCCGCCGGCTGGCGGATCGAGCCGCCGGTGTCGGTCGCGGTGGCGCCGAGACAAAGCTGCGCGGCAACCGCCGCCGCCGAACCGCCGGAAGAGCCGCCCGGCACCAGCGGCGTGTTCGAGCCTTCGCGCCGCCACGGCGACTGCACCGCGCCGAAATACGAGGTCTCGTTCGACGAGCCCATGGCGAACTCGTCATTGTTGGTCTTGCCGAGCATCACCGCGCCGTCGCGCCAGAGCTGCGACGTCACTGTCGATTCATAGGTCGGCACGAAGTTGTCGAGGATGTGCGAGCACGCCGTGGTGCGCACACCCTTGGTGCAGAACAGATCCTTGATCGCGAGCGGAATGCCCTCGAGCGGTCCGCCCTCGCCTTTAGCGATGCGTGCGTCGGAGGCTTTCGCCATCTGCGTAGCAATCTCCGGCGTCTCGAGCACAAAGGCATTGAGCGGGCGCGCCTTCTCCACCGCTTCAATGTGGGCAGCGGTCAGCTCGGCGGAACTGAGCTCCTTCTTGCGCAGGCGATCGCGCGCTTCGGCAAGGGTCAATGTCGTCAGTTCGGTCATTGCGGGCTGTCGCACTCGAATTTGTTCTTCAGCGCCTCGATCTCGGCGGGCGAGCGCTGGCGGATGAGATAGCTGCCGTCGGGCTGCGGATCGCGGTAGACCTCGCCGGGCAGCGGCAGGCCCATGGCGCGCAGGTCGTCGGCCGTGTGTCCGTCAGGCAGCTTGCCGGCGGCGATGACATTGATCATCTCCCAGCGCGCTTCCATGTCCGCCAACTCGCACGCCTGGCACATCTACTCGATCACCTTCGGCACCATGTAGAAGCCGTCTGCACTGTTCGGTGCGTTCGCCAGCATGGCCTCGGGATCGTCGCCGTCGGTAACGGCATCGGCCCGCTGCCGCATCGCCATCGGCGTCACCGAGGTCATCGGCTCGACGCCATCGACATTGACCTCGCCAAGTTGCTCGACGAAGGCCAGCATGGCGTTGAGTTCGCCCTTGAGGTGCTCGATCTCATCGTCCTTGACCGCGATGCGGGCCAGACGAGCGATACGGCGGACGGTGTCGGCATCGACGGACATTGAAATCTTTACGCTTTTTGGCGGCGGTAAGGCTTCGGCGGCGCCGAAGCGGCGTACCGGCGTATAGCAGAGGGGCGGAATTGGCGGCAACCGCCGTTCCGCGCCGGCTCTGCGTCCTTAGCCCCGCTGGTTCTCGACCACAGTCCAGCCCAGCGCCTTGAGCTGTTTCTTGGCCAGCGCACTCGCTTTGCCGGTGATGCGGATTTCGCCCCGCGACTTGGCGACCAGTTCGTTGCGCGACTTGGTGAAGGCCTCGAGCCGAGCCGCGGTGTCCGCCGTCCAGGACAGCGCATCGAGCGGCGCCACGGTGACGAAGGCGCCGTCCTTGGCCACCAGGAACGGCAGGCCGCCGAGCGTGACGATATGCTGGTAGGCCGGGCGGCGCTTGTACTCGGCGGCGAGCAGTTCGGCCTGCCGGCGCATGAAATAGGCGTTGGAGCGCTCGTCGGCGGCGGCGGCCGCGTCGAAGAACACCGCCCGTCCCTGCACCGTCTTCATGCTGTCGATGGCCGCGACCATCGCCGCCATGTCGATCGGCGTATAGTTGCGGTTGGCGAGCAGGCTCTCGGTGAGCTGCGGCGACACCTCCATCTCGATCAGCTTCTTGCGGTTGAGGTCGAGTATCTGCGCCGCCGTGTATTGTCGCGCTAGGTCCTCGATCGACACGTTGTTGAGCTTGTTCGCCGTCGACAGATTGGAGACGACGATGCCGGCCGCGCCCGGTACCGCGATCAACGCGCCGGTGACGGCGAGGCCGCCAAGCGCCGCCGCTTCCGACAACTGTTTCAGCTTGGCATCGAGCGGCGGGAAGTCGGTGTAGGGATCGACGCCATAGGTCGCCGCCAGCGTGCGGCGCTCGGAGGTGACGCCAATCAGGCTGGCCAGCGCGCCGTCCTGACTCTTGCCCGCATTGTTCAGGCCGGCGCCGAAGCGGCTGAACATGGCGCCGATGCCCGAGAACGTGCCCTGGATGGTTTCCACCGGGCTGGTGATCAGCCGCCCGGTGTATTTGAGCGGATTGAGCCCGGCATTGGCGAGCGCCGTGACGAAGGTGTTCGAGCTCGACACCTTCTCGAGCTGCGCCAGCGCCCGCAATTCGTTGATGCGCATATGCGCCATCTGGTCGCCGGGCGCCACCGTCTCGCCGTAGGGCGTCTCGAGGCTGTAGACGCGCAGCAGACCGTCGCTCCGCACCGGCGAGCGCACGGTGTAATTCTCGCCGCTCGGTACGATGCCGCCGATCTGGGCCGCATTGAACGACGGCGCCTTCTCGAAGGTCTGCGCGAAAGCGGCTGCCGGCAGCGCCAGCGACATCGCGGCGATCGCGCACACGGACACCGCCGTCGTTCCGATAATTCTGTATCGCACGGCGCCGCCCCCGATTATTCCTTGTGCCGCTCCATTATGCGCAGCTATGGCGCGGCGGCAACCCGCTCCATGCGCCTTTCACGGACGCGGCGGCGTGATAAACTCGCGCCTTCGCCGGGACTTGCAGCTCTGACAGGAGTGTAAGCCATGAACAGCTTCATGCCCTTCCCGCTCAACATCATGTTTCCCGGCGCCGCCGGGAATCTGCAATCGTTCGAAGGCCGCGCCTTCTCGCCGACCTACACCTTCAATTACGCCGGCAATGCGGAGATCGAGCGCGAGGTCAGCGAGGACGTCGCCAGCTACGGGCGGCAGATCGGCTGGCTCAATGATATCGTGCTGGCGCTCGCAAAGGCCGCGCCCGATTCGATGAAGGACAGCGCAGCCGACGGGTCGTTGCAAAAGCTCAAGGACGCCATGGTGAAGATCGAAGCCATCAAGGAGCGCCGCGCGTCGAGCGCCTACGGACAGGCGCAGACCGCGCTCGAGGCGCTGGCGAGGACCGACAAGGCGGCGCTGACGCGTCTGCTGCGGTCATTCGACGAGCCGCCGGCCCGCGCGTGACGGCAGTCATCGGCCCGCTTGTCGAGCTCGCGGCGCTGTTCGGCGCGCGCGGCGCCCTGCTCGGGCTGGATCTCGGCACCAAGACCATCGGCGTCGCGGCCAGCGATCCCGACCGCCGGCTCGCGACCGGCGTCGAAACGATTGCGCGCAAGCAGTTCACTGCCGACGCGCAGCGTTTGCTCGCGCTGGCCGCCGAGCGTGGCGTCACCGGCTTCGTCCTCGGTCTGCCGATCAACATGGATGGCTCTGAAGGCCCGCGCGCGCAATCGACGCGCGCCTTCGCTCGCAATTTCTCAAGGCTGACCGAATTGCCGATCGCGTTCTGGGACGAGCGGCTGTCGACCGCCGCCGTCGAGCGCGGCCTCATCGAAGCCGATATGCGGCGCGAGCGCCGCGCCGAGGTCATCGACCAGCACGCCGCCATGTTTATTCTGCAAGGCGCGCTCGACCGGCTGCGGCACGTGATCCCAGGTTGACGAAAAAAGGCAGGCCCCGATGGGGCCCGCCTCCGCAGTCAAGGCGACCGCCCTACTGGTTGGCGCAGGGCGTGTAGCCGGGCGTTGCCGGGCTGCCGCCGCAGCGGGCATTGTCGGTGCTCACCCCGCCATAGCGGTGGTAACGCGGCGCCATGCGGTAGGTCGGAGCCGGCTCGTAGGCGTAGTAATCGGTCTCGTAGCCATAATCCGGAGCGGGCGCGTAGGCATAGCCCGGTTCGTAGGCGTAACCGGAGCCATAATAGTAGTTGTTGCTGTTGGCTGCGGACACCGCGGCGGCGCCGATCAGGGCGCCGGCGCCGAAACCGATCGCCGCCGCCGTATTGCGGCCGTTACGCGCTTCACTCGGGGACGCTGCCGCGAGGGCCACCGCAGCGGTCACCGCAGCCGCCGCAGCAAATTTCGCAAAAGCTTTCATTGGATGCCTCCTGTTCCCGTTCATCGGGCGTTCCGGGGGTCAATTCCGAACCCAAGGGGCGGTTCCGGAACCCCCGGTTAACGACACCGTGAGCGGGACTTGTGGATCGCCGGGAACCGCCCTTGCCGGGCCGGAACGGCGCGCCTATAGAACTGGCTTTAATGACCATTTCGCCGAAATCCTCATTCGTCCTCAGCCGCCGTCATTTGCTGGGGATCGAAGGCCTTTCCGCGGCCGACATCACCGGCCTCCTCGACCTCGGCGAGGAATTCGTCGCCCTCAATCGCCAGATCGAGAAAAAGCAGGCCTCGCTGCGCGGGCGCACGCAGGTCAACATGTTCTTCGAGGTCTCGACGCGAACGCAGGCTTCGTTCGAGCTCGCCGGCAAGCGCCTCGGCGCCGACGTCATGAACATGTCGGCCTCCTCGTCGTCGATGCGCAAGGGCGAGACCCTGATCGACACGGCGATGACGCTCAACGCCATGCACCCCGACATCCTGGTGGTGCGCCATCACGCCTCCGGCGCCGTCGAACTGCTCGCCAGCAAGCTCGACTGCTCGGTCATCAATGCCGGCGACGGCGCGCACGAGCACCCGACGCAGGCGTTGCTCGACGCCCTCACCATCCGCCGCAACAAGGGCCGCATCGAAGGCCTGCTGGTCGTCATCTGCGGCGACATCCTGCATTCGCGCGTCGCGCGCTCCAACATCATTCTCCTCAACACCATGGGCGCGCGCGTACGCGTGGTCGGACCCTCGACCCTGATGCCGCCGGGCATCGAGCGTCTCGGCGTCGAGGTCGCGCACGACATGCGCGAGGGCCTCGCCGACGCCGACATCGTCATGATGCTGCGCCTGCAGCGCGAGCGCATGAACGGCTCGTTCGTTCCGTCCGTGTCCGAGTACTTCAACTTCTGGGGCCTCGACACCAAGAAACTGGCTTACGCCAAGAAAGACGCGCTGGTGATGCACCCCGGCCCGATGAACCGCGGCGTCGAAATCGACTCCATCGTCGCCGACGGTGCGCAGTCGCTGATCCGCGAACAGGTCGAAATGGGCGTCGCCATTCGCATGGCGGTGCTCGAAGCGCTGTCGAGGAATCTGCCGAATGCGTGAGGCGCTCACTTCGTCATTCCGGGGCGCGCCGAAGGCACGAACCCGGAATCCGGGCGCGGGCCGACGCGAACCGCTGGATTCCGGATCGCCGCTGCGCGGCGTCCGGAATGACAGGATGCGTGAATGATGCTCTCAGAACGCCGCCCCATCCTGCTCGCCAACGCCCGGATCATCGATCCGTCGCGCGATCTCGACATTCTCGGCGACCTCCTGATCGCCGACGGCACCATCCGCGAGGCGCGCAAGGGCATTGGCGCGGCCGGCGTGCCCGAGGGCACCGAGGTGATCGACTGCCGCGGCAAGGTGGTCGCGCCCGGTCTCGTCGATATGCGCGCCTTCATCGGCGAGCCCGGCGCCGGCTATCGCGAGACCTTCGCCTCGGCGAGCCAGGCCGCTGCCGCCGGCGGCGTCACCACCATCGTCTGCCAGCCCGACACCTCGCCGGTCATCGACGATCCCGCCACCGTCGATTTCGTCATGCGCCGCGCGCGCGACACCGCCATCGTCCATGTCGCGCCGATGGCGGCGCTGACCAAGGGCCTCGAAGGCCATGAGATGACCGCGATCGGCCTGCTCAAGGCCGCCGGCGCCGTCGCCTTCACCGATGGCGCGCGAAGCGTGACCAACGCCCAGGTGATGCGCCGCGCGCTCACTTACGCCCGCGACTTCGACGCGCTGATCGTGCACCACACCGAGGATCCCGATCTGGTCGCCGACGGCGTGATGAACGAAGGCGAGTTCGCCGCCCGGCTCGGCCTGTTCGGCATTCCGCCGGCGGCCGAGACCATCATGCTCGAGCGCGACATGCGGCTCGTGGCGCTGACCAAAGGCCGCTATCACGCCGCCTCCGTCACCGTTCCCTCGTCGCTCGCCGTGTTGGCCGACGCCAAGGAGGAAGGCCTCGCCGTCTCCGCCTCGGCGTCGATCAATCATCTCACGCTCAACGAAAACGACATCGGCCCCTACCGCACCTTCCTCAAGATGTCGCCGCCGCTGCGGGCCGAGGACGACCGCAAGGCGCTGGTGCAGGCGCTCAATGACGGTCTCATCGACGTCGTGATGTCCGACCACAATCCGCAGGACGTCGAGACCAAGCGCCTGCCCTTCGCCGAAGCCGCCGTCGGCGCCATCGGCCTCGAGACCATGCTGTCCGCCGCCCTGCGTCTCGTTCATTCCGGCGACGTGGCGCTGCCGACCTTGTTGCGCGCCATGTCGACCCGCCCGGCCGAACTGCTCGGCCTGCCCGGCGGCACCTTGCGCGCCGGCGCGCCGGCCGATGTCATCGTCATCGACACCGACGTGCCGTGGGTGGTCAATCCGGACGAACTCAAGTCGAAGTGCAAGAACACGCCGTTCGACGAAGCGCGCATGACCGGCCGCGTCGTGCGCACCATCGTCAACGGCCGCACCGTTTTTGAATCGCTGTAGATAACGCCGTCATTCCGGGACGGTGCGAAGCACCGGGCCCGGAATCCATACGCCGCAGCACAGTGGATATGGATTCCGGGCTCGCTCACTTCGTTCGCGCCCCGGAATGACGATTAGAGGTTCCCCGCATGACCCTCCTCCTTGCCTTCCTGTTCGGCTACCTGCTCGGCTCGATACCCTTCGGCCTTTTGATCACGCGTTTCGCCGGCACCGAGGATCTGCGCTCCATCGGCTCCGGCAATATCGGCGCCACCAATGTGCTGCGCACCGGACGCAAGAGCCTGGCCGCCGCGACGTTGCTCGGCGATGCGCTCAAGGGCACCGCCGCCGTGCTGATCGCCCGGCATTTTGCCGGCGACAACGCCGCGCTGGTCGCGGGCTTCGGCGCCTTTATCGGCCATCTTTTTCCGGTGTGGCTGAAGTTCAAGGGCGGCAAGGGCGTCGCCACCTATATCGGCGTGCTGATCGGACTCGCCTGGCCCGGCGCGCTGGTCTTCATCGGCTTGTGGCTCGCGACCGCCTATCTGACCCGCTACTCGTCGCTGTCGGCGCTGGTCGCCTCGGCGCTGACGCCGATCGCGCTGATGGGCTTCGGCCGCCCCGATGCCGCGGCCTTGTTCTTCCTGCTCGGCATTCTCTTATGGATCATGCACCGGACGAATATTCAGCGGCTGCTGAATGGCACGGAAGGCAAGATCGGGAAGTAGTGCCCGCGCGTGGCCCGCTCCTGCAACCGCCCCTGAACTTCTGATTGTACCCTCCTGCATCACGCGCAACACTCCTGCCGGCACTGCGGGGGCGGCGTGGCGACCAGAACCAAACTCACCGACGAGCAGCGGCTCGACTGGCTGCGGCTGATCCGCAGCGACAATGTCGGGCCGCGCACCTTTCGCGAACTCGTCAATGCCTATGGGGGCGCAAAAGGCGCGCTGGCGGCGCTGCCGAAGCTCGCCCGCCGCGGCGGCGCATCGCGTATCACCATCTGCCCGGTCGAAGATGCCGAAGCCGAACTCGCCGCCTGCCGCGCGCGCGGCATCGAACTCATCGCGCTCGGCGAACCCGGCTATCCGCCGCGCCTGCAAACCATCGACGATGCGCCGCCGCTGCTCGCGGTCCGCGGCGATATCGCATCGATGTCGCGGCCGCTGATCGCCATTGTCGGCTCGCGCAACGCCTCCGCGGTCGGCGTGAAATTCGCGGCGAACCTGGCACGCGATCTTGGGCAAGCCGGCTACGGCATCGTCTCGGGCCTCGCCCGCGGCATCGACGCCGCCGCGCATCGCGCCACGAAAGACACCGGCACCATCGCGGTGCTCGCGGGCGGCCACGCACGCATCTATCCGGCCGAGCACGAGAAGCTTGTCGAGGAGTTGATCGTGCATGGCGCGGCGGTGTCGGAAATGCCGCTCGGCCACGAGCCGCGCGCGCATGATTTCCCGCGCCGCAATCGCCTGATCTCCGGACTGTCGGTGGGCGTCGTCATCGTCGAGGCGGCCAAGCGCTCCGGCTCGCTGATCACCGCGCGCATGGCCGGCGAACAGGGCCGGGAGGTGTTCGCGGTGCCCGGCTCCCCTCTCGACCCTCGCGCCGAGGGCACCAACGGCCTCATCAAGCAGGGCGCGACCTTGGTCACCGAAGCCGACGACGTCATCAACGCCATCGAGCCGATCCTCGGCCGCGGCCTGCCGCCAATGGAAGAACCGGACATGGACGACCTCTTCGCGCCGGATCGCGAACCCGGCGATGACGAGCGCAGCCGCGTCGTGTCCCTGCTCGGCCCCTCGCCGATCACCATCGACGACCTGGTGCGGCTCTCCGATACCACTCCGGCCATCGTCCGCGTCGTACTGCTGGAGCTCGAACTGGCAGGACGGCTGGAGCGCCACGGCGGCGGGCTCGTGTCGCTGGTGTAAGCTGCACGCGGATCGAATCGAACCACGGGCCGCCATGCTCCGCCGCGCATTTCTGATCGGGCTCCTTGCTCTTTTGGCAGCGCCGCTCGCGCCGTCGCATGCACGGGCGCAGGGCAAGGACGACAGCTTCGCCGCCTTCGTCAACGCGCTGTGGCCGGACGCGCGCGCCAAGGGCATCACCCGCGCCACCTTCGATGCCGCCATGCGCGGCGTTACGCCGGACCAGCGCGTCATCAACGCCACCAGGCGCCAGCCGGAATACGGCAAGCCGGTCGGGGATTACATCGCTGCGCTGGCCTCGCCGCGCCGCATCCAGAACGGCCTCACCAAAGCGAAAGAATGGTCGCGCGCGCTCGAGGGCGTGGACAAGAAGTACGGCGTCGAACGCTGGATCCTCATGGCGCTGTGGGGCATGGAGACGGACTACGGCGCCGCCAGGGACAAGTGGGATGTGTTCCGCTCGCTGGCGACGCTGGCTTATGTGAAGTACCGCCACCCCTATTTCCGCAACGAGCTCATCGTCGCGATGGGCATCATGCAGACCAACAATTATCCGCGCGAGCAGATGGTCTCGTCATGGGCCGGCGCCATGGGCCAGAGCCAGTTCATGCCGTCGAGCATGGTCGGCTACGCGGTGAGTTATTCCGGTCAGGGCCGCCCCGATCTGTGGAACAACGTGCCGGACGTGCTCGCCTCCACCGCCAATTATCTGCACAAGGCGGAGTGGCGCAGCGGTCTGCCCTGGGGCTTCGAGGTCGTCGTGCCCAAGGGCTTCGACACCATGAAGAGCCGCGCCACCTTCTCCGAATGGACGAAGCTCGGCGTGCGCCGCGCCGACGGCAAGCCGTATCCGCGCGACGATCAGACGAGCAGCCCGGCCATCCTGTTCTTTCCGAGCGGCATCAACGGCCCGGCCTTCATCGCCACCGAAAACTTCCTCGTTCTGAAGCACTACAATAACTCCGATGCCTACGCGATCGCGGTCGGCCATCTCGCCGACCGGCTGCATGGCGGCGGTCCCTTCCGCACCGCCTGGCCGAAGGACGACCGGCCGCTGTCGCGCGATCTGCGCATCGCCTTGCAGAAGAAACTCGCCGCGCTCGGCTACAAGGTTGCCGATTTCGAGGGCCGCATCGACTTCGACATCCGCGACTACATTCGCGCCGAGCAGAAGAAGAACGGCATGGTGCCGGACGGCAATCCGACCATGGCGCTCTTGGAGAAGCTGGGGGTGCCGGTTCGGTGATCGTCACCTCGTCATTCCGGACGCCGCGATAGCGGCGATCCGGAATCCAGCGCTGGATTCCGGGCTCGCGCTTTCAGTGCGCCCCGGAATGACGATCCAGCGTCCCTACCCCCGCCGCCCGTTACCATCACCATTCGCGCGGGACAGGCTTTCGGCCTCGAGGCGGACCATTTCGAGGAGGTAGCTGAGGGTGTCGAGCCCATGGCGGCGGGCCATGGTCGCCAGATCGTGGGATAACGCGGCGACATAACTGGCCACCTCGTTCTGGCTGCCGCTTTCTCCGCCTGTTTCGGGCATATTCGGGGTCCGACCGGCTCGTTGCGCGTCGTTGCACGCCGAAATTACATTAGAGGACCGAAAAAATATTACTAATAATAGTCTTACCGTAAAATACATCTATAAGTTGTATTCCGGCGCATAAATT
This sequence comes from Pseudolabrys sp., assembly GCA_017849615.1. Classification (GTDB taxonomy): domain Bacteria; phylum Pseudomonadota; class Alphaproteobacteria; order Rhizobiales; family Xanthobacteraceae; genus Pseudolabrys. Next base: position 18,902 of record JAFIGS010000027.1, read on the forward strand.
TGCGCCCGGTTGGGCCCTGATTTGGCGGCCTTTTCGCGCCGGCGGGGCCCGCGCCGGCCCGGCCCGATTTGACAGGGAGGGTCGGCTTCCCCATGTTCCGGCCGACGAAAGCCGTCGATTCAAGCCCCAACCGCCGCGTTGCGGGCACCTAACCCGTTGGATTTTCGATGAAAGTTGTCGTTGTCGAGTCGCCTTCCAAGGCGAAGACGATCAACAAGTATCTTGGCGCCGGCTATGAGGTCCTGGCCTCGTTCGGCCATATCCGCGACCTGCCGGCCAAGGATGGCTCGGTCGATCCGGACCACGACTTCAAGATGCTCTGGGAGATCGACCCGCAGTCGCAGAAGCGGGTCAACGACATCGCGCGCGCCGTCAAAGGCGCTGACACTCTTATCCTGGCGACCGACCCTGATCGCGAGGGCGAAGCCATTTCCTGGCACGTGCTGGAAGCGCTGAACGAGAAGAAGGCGCTCAAGGGCCAGGCCATCCAGCGCGTCGTCTTCAACGCCATCACCAAGCAGTCGGTGACCGAGGCGATGAAGAAGCCGCGCGAGATCGACACCGCGCTGGTCGACGCCTACCTCGCCCGCCGGGCGCTGGACTACCTCGTCGGCTTCACTCTTTCTCCCGTGCTGTGGCGCAAGCTGCCGGGCGCCCGCTCGGCCGGGCGCGTGCAGTCGGTGGCGCTGCGCCTGGTCTGCGACCGCGAACTGGAAATCGAGAAGTTCATCGCCCGCGAATACTGGTCGATCGTGGCCAAGCTGAAGACGCCGCGCGGCGACGAGTTCGACGCCCGCCTCGTCGGCGCCAACGGCCAGAAGCTGCAGCGCCTCGATATCGGCACCGGCGTCCAGGCGACCGACCTCAAGACCATGCTCGACGGCGCCAGTTTCACCGTCACCTCGGTCGAGGCCAAGCCGGCGCGGCGCAATCCGCCGCCGCCCTTCACCACCTCGACCATGCAGCAGGAAGCCTCGCGCAAGCTCGGCTTCGCGCCCGCCATCGCCATGCGTCTGGCCCAGCGTCTCTACGAAGGCGTCGAGATCGATGGCGAGACCGTCGGTCTCATTACCTATATGCGTACCGACGGCATCGACATGGCGCCGGAAGCGATCTCCGACATCCGCTCGATGATCGGCAAGAACTACGGCAAGGAGTATGTGCCGGGTTCGCCTCGCACCTACCAGAACAAGTCGAAGAACGCGCAGGAAGCGCACGAAGCCGTGCGCCCGACCTCCGCCTCGCGCACGCCGCAGGAAGTCGCGCGCTACGTCGACAAGGATCAGGCCCGTCTTTACGAACTGATCTGGAACCGCGCCGTCGCCTCGCAGATGGAATCCGCCGAGCTCGAGCGCACCACGGTCGATATCGTGGCCAGGAACGGCGCGCGTGTCGCCGAGTTGCGCGCCTCGGGCCAGGTGGTGAAGTTCGACGGCTTCCTCACGCTCTATCAGGAAGGCCAGGACGACGCGTCGGATGACGATGAGTCCAGGCGCCTGCCCGCGATGAGCGAGAAGGAAGCGCTGGCCAAGCTCGCCATCGACGCCGCGCAGCATTTCACCGAGCCGCCGCCGCGATTCTCGGAAGCCGCGCTGGTCAAGCGCATGGAAGAACTCGGTATCGGCCGCCCGTCCACCTACGCCTCGATTCTGCAGGTGCTGCAGGACCGCGGTTATGTGCGCATCGACAAGAAGCGCCTCATTCCCGAGGACAAGGGCCGCGTCGTCGTCGGCTTCCTCGAAAGCTTCTTCCATAAATATGTCGAGTACGACTTCACGGCTTCGCTCGAAGAGCAGCTCGACAAGGTCTCGAACAACGAGATCGCGTGGAAGAAGGTGCTGTCGGATTTCTGGGTCGATTTCATCGGCGCGGTCAACGAGATCAAAGAAGTCCGCATCACGCAGGTGCTGGACGCGCTCAACGATCTGCTCGAGCCGCACATCTTCCCTGCGCGCGCCGACGGCGCGCCGGTGCGCCAGTGTCCGCAATGCGGCAACGGCCAGTTGTCGCTGAAGGTCGGCCGCTTCGGCGCCTTCATCGGCTGCTCGAATTATCCCGAGTGCAACTACACCCGGCAGATGACGCCCGGCGCCGCGAGCGCGCAGGCAACCCGCGTCCTCGGTCAGGATCCCGAGACCGGTCTCGATGTCACGATCCGTGGCGGCCGCTTCGGCACCTACTTGCAGCTCGGCGACGAAGTGAAGGCGCCCAAGCGCAAGAAGGGTGAGAAGAAGGACCCGGATGCGCCGGAGCCAGTCAAGCCCAAGCGCGCTTCGCTGCCCAAGGGCATCTCCGCCGACGACGTCACGCTCGAGCAGGCGCTCGCGGTGCTGTCGCTGCCGCGCGAAGTCGGCATCATGCCGGAGGATGGCCAGCCGATCCTCGCCGGCGTCGGCCGCTTCGGTCCCTATGTGAAGCACGACAAGACCTATGCCTCGCTCGAGGAAGGCGACGACGTGCTCACCATCGGCCTCAATCGCGCGATGCATCTGATCGCCGAGAAGATCGCCAACCCGAAGAAGGGCCGCCGCTTCGGCCCCGCGCCGGGCAAGACGCTTGGCGAACATCCCGACAAGGGCGGACCGATCGTGGTCAAGAGCGGCCGCTTCGGGCCTTACGTCTCGAACAACGGCGTCAACGCCACTTTGCCCGCCGACAAGACGCCGGACACGCTCACGCTCGACGAGGCCATCGTGCTGCTCGACGCGCGCGCCGCCGCGCTCGGTTCCTCGCCGCGCGGCAAAAAGGCCGCGCCGAAGAAAGCCGCCAAGGGCAAGGCCGCCGAACCGGCTGACGACAAGCCCGCGGTCAAGGCGAAGGCCCCCGCCGCGCGCAAGAAGCCCGCGGTCAAGGCCAAGGCTCCGGCGAAGCCGAAGAAGCCGGCGGGCAAGACTGCCAAGATCACAGCGGCCGAGTAATTTCGGCCGCTGGCGCGGCCCGCGCGCCGCGATTACATTAAAGCCGTCGCGCCGTTCCGGCGCCGGAACCCGCTTTGAAGAAAACACCCAAACACAATCCCGATACCCTGCCGCCCAGGGACGACATCCTCGCCTTCATTGCCGCCAATCCCGGCAAGGCCAGCACCCGCGAAATCGCCCGCGCCTTCAATCTGAAGAACGAGCTGCGCGCCGACCTCAAGCGCCTGCTGCGCGACCTCGCCGATGACGGCGCGGTCTCCCGCCGCGGCCACAAGGGCAAGAAACTGCACCACCCCGGCGCCCTGCCCTCGACGGTGCTCGCCGACCTCGTGTCGCGCGACCGCGATGGCGACTTCATCGCCGTGCCGGACGAATGGGACGAGGACGAGCACGGCCCCGCGCCGCGCATCCGTATTCTCTCGGCGCGCCGCCCGCGCCCCGGCGAGGCCGCCGGTCTCGGTGACAAGGTGCTGCTGCACACCGACGAGATCGAGCCCGAGGACGGCATTCGCCATCGCGGCCGCATCATCAAGATCGTCGAGCGGCCCAAACACCGCGTGCTCGGCATCTTCCGCGCCAACCCGAAAGGCGGCGGCCGGCTGGAGCCGGTGGACAAGAAGATGCTCGGCCGCGAAATGCAGATCGCGGAAGGCGCCACCGGCGACGCGCAGGATGGCGACCTCGTCGCCGTCGAGGCGCAGCGCGTGTCGCGCTTCGGCCCGCCGAACGGCCGCGTCGTCGAACGGCTCGGCTCGCTGAAGAGCGAGAAGGCCGTCAGCCTCATCGCCATTCATGCGCACTCCATTCCCGATGTTTTCCGACGCGAGACCATCAACGCGGCCGACGCCGCGACGCCGGCTACCTTGTCGGGCGGCCGCGAGGATTGGCGCAAGCTGCCGCTGGTCACCATCGATCCCGCCGACGCCAAGGACCACGACGACGCCGTCCACGCCGAGGAAGACGCCGATCCGTTCAACCCCGGCGGCTTCATCGTCACCGTCGCCATCGCCGATGTCGCGCATTACGTGACGCCCGGCTCGGCGCTCGATCGCGAAGCCCTGGTGCGCGGCAATTCGGTCTATTTCCCCGACCGCGTCGTGCCGATGCTGCCGGAGCGCATCTCCAACGACCTGTGCTCGCTGAAACCCCATGAGGACCGCGCCGCGCTCGCGGTGCAGATGGTCATCGGCGCGGACGGGCGCAAACGCGAGCACAAGTTTCACCGCATCATGATGCGCTCGGCGGCCAAGCTCGCCTATGAGCAGGCGCAGGCCGCCATCGACGGCCGCCCCGACGATACGACCGGCCCGCTGCTGGAATCCATCCTCAAGCCGCTTTACGCCGCCTATGACGCGCTCAAGCGCGCCCGCGCGGAGCGAGGGCCCCTCGATCTCGATCTGCCCGAGCGCAAGATCCTCCTCAAGAAGGACGGCATGGTCGACCGCGTCACCGTGCCGGAACGGCTCGACGCGCACCGGCTGATCGAGGAAATGATGATCCTCGCCAATGTCGCCGCCGCCGAGGCCTTGGAGAAGGCGCGCACGCCGCTCATCTACCGCGTCCATGACGAGCCGAGTCTGGAGAAGATCAACGCGCTGCGCGAATTCCTCGCCAGCCTCGACATCAACATCGCAAAGGGCGGCGCTTTGCGCGCCTCGAATTTCAACTTCATTCTCGATCGCGTCAGGGACACCGAGCGCGAGACGCTGGTCAACGAAGTGGTGCTGCGGTCGCAGGCGCAGGCCGAATATTCCGCCGAGAACTACGGCCATTTCGGCCTTAACCTGCGCCGCTATGCGCACTTCACCTCGCCGATCCGCCGCTATGCCGATCTGATCGTGCATCGCGCGCTGATCCGCGCTTTGCATCTTGGCCACGACGGCCTGCCCGGCAGTTTCGGCCTTCCCGAGCTCGCCGAAATCGCCGCGGAAATTTCGGCCACCGAGCGCCGCGCCATGCTGGCCGAGCGCGAGACCAAGGACCGGCTGATCGCGCATTTCCTCGCCGACCGCGTCGGCGCCACCTTCGAGGGCAAGGTCGGCGGCGTGCACCGCGCCGGCTTGTTCGTGAAGCTCAACGAGACCGGCGCCGACGGCTTCGTGCCGGCGCGCACCATCGGCGACGAGTTCTTCGCCTATGACGAGGCCGGCCATGCGCTGGTCGGCAGCCGCAGCGGCGAGACCTTTAGGCTGGGTGACAACATCACCGTCAAACTGGTAGAGGCGGCTCCCGTGGCCGGCGCGCTGCGCTTCGAAATCCTGTCGCATGGCAGCCAGGGCACGCCCGCGCGCCGCTTCGGCCGCGGCATGGAGCGCCGCGGCAGCGCCAAGTTCAAGGGCGCGAAATTCAAGAGCGACGTCGCCAAAGGCCACGAAGAGAAGAAGCGCAGCGAGGAACGCCGCCGCAAGTTCGGCAAAAAGAGCAGCCGCCACAAGGTTCGCAAGAACAAGGGCAAGCGCAAGTAAGAACGCAAGTAAGAACTGAAGTAACGGGAAGCGAAACGACCATGACCAGCAATGACGGTGACCGGCTCCTCAGGCGCATGAGCGACATGGAGCGCGATCAATCCTTCCCCGATTCCGAGCCGCGCGACGCCGCCACCATCATGCTCATCGACCGCGCGGGGCCGCAGGCGAAGGTGCTGCTCGGCCGCCGCCATCACTCGCTCAAATTCATGCCCGGCAAGCTGGTGTTTCCCGGCGGCCGCATCGAGGCGCACGACCGCGCCATGACCGCGGTGAGCGAACTGCATCCCGGCACGCAGGCCAAACTGCTCGAGCGCGTCGCCGCCCCCTCGCCGGAATTCGCCCGCGGCATGGCGCTCGCCGCCGTGCGCGAGATGGCGGAGGAAACCGGCATCCTGCTCGGCGTCAAAGGCGAAACGGCGCCGCAGACGCCCGGCGAGATCTGGAGCGAGTTCGCCAAGGCCCGGGTGTTCCCCGATCTCGGTCAGTTGCACCTCATCGCCCGCGCCATCACGCCGCCGAAGCGGCCCAAGCGCTTCGACACCCGCTTCTTCACGGCGGACGCCACCACCATCGCCCATCGCATCGAAGGCGTGGTCGGGCCGGATTCGGAGCTGGTCGAACTGGTCTGGGCGCCGATCGAGGAAGCCGCCCGCTTCGACATGCCCACCATCACCTCGGTGGTGCTGGAGGAACTGGCGGCGCGCGTCGCCGCTGGCATGGCGCACGACCTGCCGGTGCCGTTCTATTACATGGGTTCGGACAGGTTTTACCGCGAGCTGCTGTAGCGCGCGGCGCGCTTCAGTCGCGGCAATAGAACGGCGGGAACGTGCTGGCCATGCCGGCATTCATCGCCATGACGATCATCGCATTGGCGAGCGCGATTTCGCGGTCGGAGCGCGCGCAGACATCGGCCTTCGCCGTGCAGCCGGACGCGATGAACGCCGCATGGCGCGCGAGGAAGGCGGCGCTCAGGCCCTCGGTTCCCATGCGCGCCAAGCCCTGCTCCCAAGCCTTGGTGTAGCGCGCGCATTTGACCTCGATCCAGTTGTCTGGCTCGGCCGCGGTCGCCGGCGGCGCGCCCGCCACGAGCCCGGCCATGATCGTGCCTGCGGCGAGAGCCAGGATCGCCGGCCGGAACGCGGATTCTTGCAGGCTCGGACGCATGGATGGCCCCGGAAACGCAGGATTTCGGCTACCAGACCCGGAGATTACGGCGCAAATGGCGCCCGGGACCGCTTTTCTTGACATTTGGCCGAGTCTGGCTAGTTTCCGCGCCACGCAGCCGCCCTGATGCTTCTGCGGCTCACGATATCCCGAGATTCAAGGACTTAAATCATGGCCAAGGCCGTCAGCCTCAAGATCAAGCTCGTGTCGAGCGCCGACACCGGGCACTTCTACGTCACCAAGAAGAACTCGCGCACCCAGACCGACAAGCTGGTGAAGAAGAAGTACGACCCGATCGCGAAGAAGCACGTCGAATATCGCGAAGGCAAGATCAAGTAAGACGATCGCCTGCCGCGACAGCGATTGAAAGGGCGTCCATTCGGGCGCCCTTTTGTTTTTTTGTCATTCCGGGACGCGCGTGAAACGCGCGGGCCCGGAATCCATACGCCGCAGCACAGGGGATATGGATTCCGGGCTCACGGCCTTAAGAGGCCGCGCCCCGGAATGACGGGCTCTTGGGTGGCCCGCATGTCCGAACACGGGTATCGTGCGTCGCTGTCTTGCAGGAACCAACAAGTCATGTTGCGCCTCATCCTCACCGCCCTCCTCCTGCTGCCGCTGGCATTCTCCGCCGCGCAGGCCGACGACAAGCCGCACCGCCTCGCGCTGCAGATCAGCGATGGCGACGAGTCCAAGATGAACGCCGTGCTCAATGTCGCGGCCAATGTCTCGCGCTATTATTCGGACAAGGGCGAAGAGGTCGAAATCCGCATCGTCGCCTTCAATGCCGGCCTGAACATGCTGCTCGCCGACCGCACCCCGGTCGCGACTCGCCTCAAGTCGTTCAAGCAGGGCATGCCGAACGTGTCGTTCGACGCCTGCGAGAACACGCTCGACACGCTGACGAAGAAGGAAGGCAAGGAACCGCCGCTGGTGGAAAACGCCAGCCGCGTGAAGGCCGGCGTCGTCACCCTGATCGAGCGGTCGGAAAAAGGCTGGACTATCGTTCGGCCCTAGGAGCGTTTCCAGGCGACGTGGGAACCGGTTCGCCGTCCGGAAACGCGACAAAATGAAAAAGCGCGACGAGATTTAGCCCGACGCTGGCGGGCAGAACATAGGTCGGTCCAACATGACGAAATACGACGTGATCGTGGTCGGCCTCGGCGCCGTCGGCGGCGCGGCGACGCTTCATCTGGCCCGCGCCGGCGCCAGGGTGCTCGGCATCGACCGCTACTCGCCGCCGCACAAGAACGGCTCGTCGCATGGCGACACCCGCATCACCCGCGCCGCCATCGGCGAAGGCGTCGAATACTCGGCCCTCGCTTTGCGCTCGCACGCGCTGTGGCGCGAATACGAGGCGCTGACCGGTCAGACCCTGTTCGTGCGCAATGGCTGCCTGACCATTTCCGGCGCTGACGCCGTGGTGATGCACGACGTCGATGACTTCTTCGCCAATGTCGAAAACGCCGCCAAACGCTTCGACATCCCGATGCGCAGCTTCGACGATGCCGCCGCCATCCGCGCGCGCTATCCGCAGTTCGCCGTCGCGCCCGGCGACAAGGCCATCCTCGATGAGGAGGCCGGCTATCTCTATGTCGAGCGTTGCGTCGCCGCGACGCTGGACTTGGCGGCGCAGGCCGGCGCGCAGCTGCTGCTCGACACGCAGGTGATGGCGATCGAGCCGTCGGCCAGCGGCGTCGCGGTCGCGACCGGCGACAACCAGCGCTACACCGCCGATCGCGTGCTGATCGCCGCCGGCGCCTGGCTGCCCGGCTTCGTCGCGGGCGAGATCGCGCGCCACTTCACGGTGACGCGGCAGGTGCTGCACTGGTTTGAGATCAGGAGCAACCCGGAGCGCTTTCGCCCGGAGAACTGCCCGGTCTTCATCTGGCAGTTGCCCCGGCGCGGCGGGGTCGAAAGCAGCATTTACGGCTTCCCGCTCGAGGGCGATGCCGGCAACGGCCTCAAGGTCACGCATGAGGAAAGCGGCCCGTCCACCGATCCGGACCATGTCGATCGCAGCGTCGACCCGGAGACGGAGACCGCCCGTACCTTCCGCACCTATATCGAACCGTTCTTCCCCGATCTCGGCCCGCGCTGCGTACGCACCGCGACCTGTCTCTATACCCGCGTCGATCGCTCGCGCTTTGTTATCGATCACGACCCGCGCAGCGAACGGGTGACGTTCGCCTCCGCCTGCTCGGGCCACGGCTTCAAGCATTCGGCGGCGCTGGGCGAAGCGCTGGCGGACGAACTCACTTATGGCGAAGCCCGGCATGTCGACCTGTCGCCTTTCCGCCTCGCGCGGCTGGGCGAGTATTTGCGGGTGTGAAGGAGCCGCCTTCCCGACCGGCTTCATCCTGAGGAGCGCTCCGAAGGAGCGCGTCTCGAACCACGAGGCCGCCCCATGGTTCGAGACGCCCGGCTGCGCCGGGCTCCTCACCATGAGGGCGGAGAACTCCTCGTCATTCCGGGGGCGCGAGCGCAGCGAGCGAGCCCGGAATCCATATCCCCTGTGCTGCGGCGTACGGATTCGGGGCCCGGTCCTGCGGACCGTCCCCGGAATGACCGGCCATGCTCTCAAAATAATAATTCCTAGGACTATTGACTTTGCCTTCGGCCTAGCCCTATATTCCCAATATCCCGCCCCTGTTCGCGAGGGGTGTCTGATCAGCGTCTCCAGATGCTGGGGCGGGGAGCGGTGGCCGGGACGGGGCGTCGGAGATGCGGCGCAAATTCCCCTCCCGGCGGTCCAAGCCGC
>JAFIGS010000028.1 GCA_017849615.1 Pseudolabrys sp.
ACCATCAGCAAGCTCCTTGCAGCCGGTCTTATTGCCGGCGGGCGGAGCCCCGTCGCCGCCCGAGCGCCCGGGATGCGTAATCCCCGGGCCCGCGGGCACCGCATCCTGCCCCCACTGAAACGACGCCTCATGACAGCGCCCCCGGCTGGAGAAGGACGCACGAACCCTATCCTATCGTAGGAATAACAGTCAAGGACTATTTTTCTATCGTCATTCCGGGACCCGCGCAGGCGGGGACCCGGAATCCAGACAAGCCCTCATGCACCGCTGGATTCCGGGTTCGCACCTTCGGTGCGCCCCGGAATGACGGAGGGAGGTGGCTGGATTCCGGGTTCGCTTGCATAGCGCGTCGAAGACGCGCGTAAACGCGCTTATGGTGCGAGCGCCCCGGAATGACGGAGAAGGGTCAGGCCACGCCTTCCTCCGGGCCGGGCGAGGTCTTCTTCGGCCTGGCGGCCGATTTGGCCTCCAGCGCGTCGAGGCGGGCCTTGAGCGCGTCGTTCTCCTCGCGGGCGAGGCGGGCCATCTCCTTGACCGCCTCGAATTCCTCGCGCGAGACCACGTCGAGGTCGCGCAGCATCTTCTCGGCCTGGGTGCGGAAAAGGGTATCGACCTCGCGCCGCACGCCCTGCGCCACGCCGGCGGCATCGTTCATCATCCGCGCCATCTCGTCGAAAATCCGGTTGTTGGTCTGAACCATGGTCAATGTCTCCGCTGAGGAAGGTTTCCCCGGGGCCTGTTGCCGATCACAATGGCGCTTGGGTCATCAGCCTGCAAGGTCCCAGTTTCATAACACGCCGTGCTAAGAGCTTTACCGGGCGACTCGTTCACCTTTGCGAAGGCCAGAATGCCGTTTTTTGTCATACCGTTTCCCTATATCGACCCGGTGCTGGTCCATGTCGGGCCCTTCGCCATCCGCTGGTATGCGCTGGCCTATATCGTCGGCATCGTCGCCGGCTGGATGTATTCGCGCCATCTGATCCGCACCGAGCGGCTGTGGGGCGGCCCGGCTCCACTCAAGATGATCGACTTCGACGACTTCGTGCTCTGGGTGACGCTCGGCATCATCCTCGGCGGCCGCATCGGCTATGTGCTGTTCTACAACCTGCCGCATTTCGCCGGGCCTCCGCTCGAGGTCTTGCCGCTCTGGAATGGCGGCGCGTCGTTCCACGGCGGCTTTACCGGCTGCGTCGTCGCGGTGGTGCTGTTCGCCCGCGCCCGCGGCATTCTGATCATGTCGCTGGGAGATCTGACCTGCGCCGCGGCGCCGATCGGCATTTTCCTCGGCCGCATCGCCAATTTCATCAACGGCGAATTGTGGGGCCGCACGACGGATGTGCCCTGGTCGATGGTCTTCCCCAATGGCGGGCCGCTGCCGCGGCATCCGAGCCAGATCTACGAGGCCGGGCTCGAGGGCCTCGCCATGTTCGTCTTGCTCGCGGTGATGATCCGCTTCGGCGCGCTGCGCAAACCGGGCCTGATCATCGGCTCGTTCGCCTGTTTCTACGCGGTGGCGCGCAGCGTCTGCGAATTCTTCCGCGAGCCGGACGCGCAGCTCGGCTTCCTGTGGGGCGGCGCGACAATGGGACAACTGCTGTCGATCCCCTTGTTCCTCGCCGGGGTCTGCTTCATCGTCTACGCCGTCAAGCACCCGCTCCGACCCCAGACGCCCTGATCGTCCATGAACGACGTCCCGCACGCGCCGACGCCTCTCGAAGCCGAAATCCGACGGCGCATCGAAGCGGCCGGCCCGATGCCGGTGGCGGAGTATATGAGCCTGTGCCTCGCGCATCCGCAGTACGGTTATTACGTCACGCGCGACCCGCTCGGCGCGCGCGGCGATTTCATCACCGCGCCGGAAGTGAGCCAGATGTTCGGCGAACTGATCGGCATCTGGATGTCGGCGGTGTGGAAGCAGATGGGTTCGCCCGCGCGCGTGCGCGTCGTCGAGCTCGGCCCCGGCCGCGGCACGTTGATGAAGGATGCGATGCGGGCGGCGCAGGTGGTGCCGCCCTTCCGCGCCGCCGTGACGCTGGACCTCGTGGAGATATCGCCGGTGCTGCGCGAGCAGCAGCAGCAGACGCTCGCCTCCACCAAGATCGAGATGAACTGGTACGACTCGATCCGCGACATTCCGGGCGGGCCGGCCATCATCATCGCCAACGAATTCTTCGACGCCATTCCGGTGTCGCAGGCGGTGCGTGCCGAGGACGGCTGGCGCGAGCGCTGCGTCGGCATCGCCGATGACGGCCGCTTCGCCTTCGTGCTCGCGCCCGAGCCGATGAAACATATCGGCGTCCTGGTGCCGAAGGCGGCGCGCGAGGCACCGGTCGATTCCATCATCGAATGGCGCGCCGACAACGCCGCGATCGATCTCGGCCGCCGCGTCGTCGACGGCAGCGCCGCGCTGGTCATCGACTACGGCCATTCGCAAACCGATTTCGGCGACACGCTGCAGGCCGTCGGTAAGCACGCTTACGCCGATCCGCTGCGCGAGCCCGGCGAGGTCGATCTCACCGCTCATGTCGATTTCGAGCCGCTGACCCGCGCCGTCGAACTGATGGGTGCCAGAGGCTACGGCCCGATCACCCAATCGCGGCTGCTGCGCGCGCTTGGCATCGAGACGCGGGCCGCGACGCTGAAGGCCAAGGCGACGCGCGCCCAGGCTGCCGAGGTCGATCTCGCGCTGGCGCGTCTCGTCGGCATCGGCCGCACCGGCATGGGCGACCTGTTCAAGGCCGCGGCCTATGTCGCGCCAAGCCTGCCGCCGCCGCCGGCCTTTGAGCCCTGATCACGGACGGCGTCGCCCTTGTCGCGAGTTTTATCGACTTGTCCTATGCTCCTGTGATTGCTGCGCTTCCGCGCGGGCCGTAAATGCGACACATTCGACACCAACGGATAACGGACGTCTGAGCGGGGGCCTTCGCGGGCCACATTGATTCAGATCACGGGGGACATTCGCACCGATGCTGCAAGCCGCTTCGATTGCCGCCCTGCCCGGCATCCGCCACGCCTTCTTCACCCGCAATGGCGGCGTGTCGCAGGGCGTCTATGACAGCCTCAACGGCGGCGTCGGCTCGAACGATACGCCGGAGCACGTCGCGGAAAACCGCACCCGCATGGCGCTCGCGCTCGGCGTCAAGCCGGAACGATTCCTCACGCCCTATCAGATCCATTCGCCGGACGTCGTCATCGTCGACGAGCCGTGGAGCCCCGACAACCGCCCGCGCGCCGATGCGCTGGTGACGAAGGTGCCGGATCTGGCGATCGGCGTTTCGACCGCCGACTGCGGCCCGCTGCTGTTCGCCGACAGCGAAGCGCGCGTCATCGGCGCGGCGCATGCCGGCTGGCGCGGCGCCTTTACCGGCATCATCGAGGCGACCATCGGCACGATGGAGAGGCTCGGCGCCTCGCGCGACAACATCGCGGTCGCGCTCGGCCCGACCATCCGTCAGGACAATTACGAAGTCGGCCCGGAATTCGTGGCGCGCTTTGTCGCCGCCGATATGGACAACACCCGCTTCTTCACCGATAGCGAGCGCGAGGGCCATCACATGTTCGATCTCACGGGCTACATCGCCTCGCGGATCGGACAGGCCGGCATCGCGAATTTCGAGGATCTCGGCCTGTGCACCTATGCCGAGCCGGAGCGCTTCTTCAGCTTCCGCCGCGCGACGCATCAGAGCGAGCCGGATTACGGCCGGCATATCAACGCCATCGCCCTGCACGACTAGCGGCGGGCCGCCATCAAATTACTCAGTCATTCCGGGGCGCCGCAAAGCGGCGAGCCCGGAATCCATACTCCGCAGCGCCGGGGTTATGGATTCCGGGTTCGCTCGCTATCGCTCGCGCCCCGAAATGACGATCAGATGCACGTTAATCATCTCATTAACGGATGATTAACCACGCTGGACATCGCCGGAACCCCGACTAAACTCGCCGCCGGTCGAGGGGGCTTGGCCGGTTCAGGGGGTTCGATGCTGGTTCGCTGTCTCGTGCGGGCGGTTCTGATCGGCTGCATTGCCAGCGGCGTCGCCGCCTGCAAGCAGGACGGTCCGGCGAATGTCGCCCTGCAACAGCCGCGCGGCGCCTCCGTCGCCTTCGATACCATCGACGGCCTGCCGCGCCCGCAATTCCAGACCCTGGTGGACAGGCTCAACGACGAGGCGCAATCGCGCCAGCTCGCCGTGGTGTCGCGCGAGGGCACGTCCGCCTACCGCGTGCGCGGCGCGCTCACGGCGACCGTGAGGCGCGGCCAGACCACCATCGGCTGGACCTGGGACGTCTATGACGGCGCCGAGCAGCGCGTGCTGCAGATCACCGGCGAGGAAACGGGGACGGCCACCATCCGCAAGCCCGACGAGGCCTGGCAGGTCGCCGACGAGGCGATGCTGAGGCGCATCGCGCAATCGAGCATGGACAGGCTCTCGGCCTTCCTGATTTCGCCGGAAGTGTCGCCGAACGCCCCGGCCGGGCCCGCGGTGGCTTTCGATGCGTCCTCGCCCGAGGCCGCCGGCATCTACCGCATGCCGCAGGCCAGCGCCGATCCGGTTCCCGCCGCCGGCGCCGAGGAAACCCCGCTGCCGCAACGGCGGCCGACCGCCACGCTGGCGCTCGCCGACACCAGCCGCTGAGCCGCCCGCGATCCTGCCGAAAAAGCCGGCGGATCGAGCCGATCCGGGCCGGAAAAGACGCGGGACAAGGGACTTAACCCGTATTGCCCGTCTCCCCCCGCCTTGTTATGACCACCGCGCCTGACGCGCATTTGGTCGCACCCCTCTCATCGTCGGAAGGGCCGCGCGCCGCGAAGTGGAGCGCCAGGCAGGCGTGACGATGTAACGAGGATACGGGATGTCGGGTAAGAACGGTGCGATCAAGCTGGTCGCCGGTAACTCCAATCCCGCCCTCGCCGCCGCGATCGGCGATTATCTCAAGACGCCGCTGACCAAAGCCGTGGTTCGCCGCTTCGCCGACGGCGAGGTGTTCGTCGAAATTCAGGAAAACGTGCGCGGCGCCGACTGCTTCGTCATCCAGTCAACCTCGGCGCCGGCCAACGACCACCTGATGGAATTGCTGATCATCATGGATGCGCTGCGCCGCTCCTCGGCGCGCCGCATCACGGCGGTGGTGCCCTATTTCGGCTATGCCCGGCAGGACCGCAAACCGGGACCGCGCACGCCGATCTCGGCCAAGCTGGTCGCCAACCTGATCACGCATGCCGGCGCCGACCGCGTCATGACGCTCGACCTGCATGCCGGGCAGATCCAGGGCTTCTTCGATATTCCCACCGACAATCTCTACGCCTCGCCGGTGATGGTGCGCGACATCAAGGACAAGTTCGATCTCGCCAATGTCATGGTGGTGTCGCCCGACGTCGGCGGCGTGGTGCGCGCGCGCGGCCTTGCCAAGCGCATCAACGCGCCGCTCGCCATCATCGACAAGCGCCGCGAGCGCGCCGGCGAATCCGAGGTCATGAACGTGATCGGTGAAGTCTCCGGCCACACCTGTATTCTGGTCGACGACATCGTCGACTCCGGCGGTACGCTGGTGAACGCCGCCGATGCGTTGCTCGCCAACGGCGCCAAGGACGTCTACGCCTACATCACGCACGGCGTATTGTCCGGCGGCGCGGTGGCGCGGGTGTCGAAGTCCAAGCTCAAGGAACTGGTGATCACCGACTCCATCCAGGAGACCGATGCGGTGAAGGCGGCGCCGAATATCCGCGTGCTGCCGATCGCGCATCTGATCGGCGAGGCCGTGGCGCGCACCGCGCACGAAGAGTCGGTGTCCAGCCTGTTCGAAGACCTGCCGCCGAAAGAGTAAGGCCGGGCTCTCCATCAGATTTCCGATCTGGCTATCGGCCGGTGCCGCGTCAGGCGCCGCGGCCCTTGATCGGATGCGCCCGCGCATCTATACTACCTTTGGTTGCGTATCCTGTTACCTAACCTCCATAGGTGCGCCATGGACTTCATCGAACGCTGGTTCGGAATTTCTCCCGATGGCGGCGACGGTTCGACCGAACTCCTGATCCTGACCGCCCTTGTCATCGTGATCGCGGCCGTTCTCGCGCGCCGCCAGTTGCGCCGCTTCCTGGGACGCTGATCGGTATCTGCACCGTTCCGGGCGGGATCTGTCCGCGCCTCGATCCCAATCGCGCGCGCCGGTCCGGGACATCACGGGATTTCTTCGCTGCACGGGGGCCAAGATGGCGTGCTGTGGCGGAACGTCGGAAACCGGGACATACAAGGCGGCGCGGCCCGGCTGCATCCTGTGCCGCATCTGGCACATTCTGACGCGCGAGAAGACGCCTCACGGCGATCCGTGCGTCGTCATTCCCGGCCACATCGCGCGCAAGCCCGATCCCTGCATTTACGATCAGTTCCTGCTGATGCAGCTCAACCAGCCGGTGACCTGGGACAACCCGGACGTCGCCATCTTTCTCAACGGCGTCGAGCAGTACACGTACAACCTGACCGTCGATACCGAGTACGACGTCGTCGTCACGGTTCACAACGCCTCGCGCGACAAGCCGGCGATCGGGACCGCCGTCGATATCCACTACATCGAGTTCGGCGCCGGCGGACAGATCAAGCATCCGATCAAAGTCACCGCGACCGACGTTCCGGTGTGGCCAGGCACCTCCGCCGTCTCCGTCAAGTGGAAGACGCCGGCCGTTCCCGGGCACTACTGCATCGAAGTCGAACTCAGCCATCCCAATGACGGCAACCCGGCGAACAATCGCGGCTGGAACAACACGCAGGTCTACGCCGCGAAGTCGCCGGTGGACCGCAGCATCCGCATCTTCAATCGCTATCCGCGCGAGTGCCCGCCGGTGCGCGAAGGCGGCGGCCCGGTGCTGCGCCCGCATCGCGTGTTCCTCGGCTGGGCCGTTATCGGCGCGGTCGCCGCGCTGCTGCTCCACCACAAGGTCAGCCATAGTCTGCCGGCCGGCACCAGGACACTTACCCTGCTGGCCGGCGGCTATATCGCCTTCGCGATCCTCGGGCTGTTCTGTGAATCCATCTACGCCTGGATCAAGCGCCGCAGCGAAGCCGGCCGGGCAAGACCGAAGCGGCCCGACCCGATCGACTGCCATCTGGTCAACCTCACCGTCGACTCGTATCGCTTCAACGACAAGACCGGCAAAGATTTCGATCCGGCCGCGGCCTTCACCGGCAAGGCGGCAGACTGGGGCGCCACGGTGGCACCGTCGAGCTTCGTGTTTCAGCCGGGCGAGGCTTACCGCGACGTCAACCTGCACGTCGATGCGTCGGATGGCGCCGGCCCGCCGGGCTATTTCAACGTCAATGTGTGGCAAGGCGGCGTGCCGAGCGGCGGCGTGACGGTCAAGATCACGACGGGAGGACAGTGAAATGGCCGGCTGCGACACCTATCCCCACAATGATATGTACTATGCTGGCGAGAAGCGCGTGCTCGGCTGGGTCGCGGGCGGCGCGGTCACGGTAGGTCTTGCGGCGTTTCTCGAAGCGGCCGGCATCGCCGGGCTCGCGGGACCGGCGCTGTGGGTCGCGCTCGCCGGCATCGCCGTCGGCGCACTCGCCGGCGCCGTGCTCGGCTTTTTCGTCGGCTTCGCCGTGCTGTGGTTCGACCGGCTGCACGTTCAGGACCCGAGCCAGATCACCATGGCGGGCTGCATCTTCTGCGCCGGCAAAAACTCCGGCGTGCCGCCGTTCAACGACAATGACTGGACCTTCAATCTTGGCCAGCCGCTGGCATTGCTTGCCCCGCTCGTGGCGGGTCTCGACGAACTCGTGATCCGCACCCGTCCGGCGCCGGACAACGGCCCGGTGCAGATCACCTTCGGCGAGGAGAGCCTGACCCATCAGATTCTCCATTGCGAGATCAGTTCGCATATCGGCAGCTACGCCGCCGTCGGCGCCGCGGTCGGATCGGTCGCCGGCGCGGTGGCCGGCGCCGTCATCGGCGCGGCGATCTGCGCGGCGCTTGGCCTGCTGACCTTCGGCATCGGCGCCGCGCTGTGTCTGCTCATCGTCGCCGCCGTGATCCTCGCGGGCGCGGTGGTCGGCGGCGTCGTCGGCAACACGGTCGGTGGCGTTGTCGGCTGGATTGCCGACGAACTCAGCGACTTCAACGAGCGTGGCGAAGCCGTGACGCAAGGCTGCCTGATGAACCTGACCGGCCGCTGGGTCACCGATGCGGGCCACGGCCACAACGAAATTCACGATGTGGAAAGCGCGCAACTGGTCGAATGCAACAACTGCACCGACGAAGCGACCGGCACGTCCTCGAGCGGATTGATCGCCGCCGTCGGCATCGGCCGCCACCCGACCGGGCGCGACCCATAGCGGAAAGGCCCCGCCGGATACGGGTTCCCGATTGTCCTCGCCGCGCTTTCGTCACGCGGCCGGTCTATAGTGGGCCGAACCACGCCCCGCCCACGCAGACCGTCATTCACACATCATGGACTCGCTGTCGCAAGCCGCGCTCGGAGCCGCCATCGGCGTTGCCGTCATGGGACGGCGCACCAGGCCGTGGAAGGCGGCGCTGGTCGGCGCGATCGCCGGCACCCTGCCCGATCTCGACTCCTTCTTCGATCATGGCGATCCGATCAGCAACATGGTGCTGCACCGCGCCAACAGCCACGCGTTGTTCTGGCAGACACTGGTGTCGCTGCCGATCGCGGCGGGCACCGCCGGGCTGCTGCGCGAGTGGACGAACGTCAAGGGCTGGTGGCTGACGATCTGGCTGGCGCTGGTCACCCACGCCCTGCTCGACTGGACGACGGTGTACGGCACGCAGCTCGGCCTGCCCTTCACCGACACGCCGTTCGGCCTCGGCAGCATGTTCATCATCGATCCGCTCTACACGCTGCCGCTGCTGATCGGCATCGGCATTGCGCTCTGTCTGCGCAATGTCCGCGGCTGACGCTGGAACGCCGCCGGCCTCATCCTCTCCACGGCCTATCTTGGCTGGAGCGCGCTGGCGCAAGCTCATGCGACCGATGTGGCGCGGGAGAACCTGCGGGCGCAGGGTCATCAGGTCGAACGATTGCTGGTGACGTCGGCGCCGCTCAACACCATCCTCTGGCGCATCGTGGCGATCACGCCGGACGGCTATCTCGAGGGCTACACGTCGCTGCTCGACCGCGACCGCAGCATCGCCTTCGACCGCTTCGCCCGCGGCGAGGAATTGCATGCGCAACTGCGCGACAATTCCGCGGTGGCGACGATCGCCCGCTTCAGCCGCGGCTTCTTCAAGATGAGCGAGCGCGAGGGCCGCGCCGTCATCACCGATCTGCGCATGGGAATGGAGCCGAACTACACGTTCAACTTCGAAGTCGCGCAGCGGCAGAGCCCGACCTTCGCGGCCCTCACGCCGCCCATGCGATACTCGCAGCGGCTGGACGCCGGGAACGGCTTGCCCTGGCTGTGGCGCCGGGCCATGGGCGAGAAACTGCCGCCGCCGCGCTGATCGGTCGGGTGCGGCGAGAACAAAACGGAATCAAATTCCGGCGCCGGATTCATCCCGGACTTTTGCCCGCACTTATCCACGGCAGAGTCATCACGACGCAGCATTCGTTGTGGAGAGTCGATGAAGCCGCCGTTGCGCCGCCAGAGCAAATCACGGCTCATAGGGTCACACGCTGCCTCTAGCGGCCTGAATCGAGTTGGTTATAGTCAAGTGACTCTGTGATTCGGTTTCGCCGTCAAGGCAGTCCGGTTCCCCGCGTAACACGATCAACGATTCTCGGTTCGGACCCTCCGGTCCGAAAGCGTGCCGTGCTGTGCGTATTTGGAAGTGCCTACTGGCAAGCGGAGACGCCATGTCCCTCTCGAACTACATCGACGAAGTCCGCCACAACCCGCTCGACGTGGTCGAACGACTCGCCGCCGGTCATGACTGGTCGTTCGAGCGCGCCAGCGAAGACGAAATTACCATTCTGGTGACCGGCCGCTGGGCCGAGTATCAGCTCTCCTACACGTGGATGCTCGACATCGAGGCGCTGCATCTGGCCTGCGCCTTCGACCTCAAGGTGCCGGAGCGCCGCCGCGCCGAAGTGCGGGCGCTGATCGCGCAGATCAACGAGCGGCTCTGGGTCGGGCATTTCGACAACTGGGCCGAGGAAGGTCTCGTGATGTTCCGCCACGCTCTGCAGTTGCCGGCCGGCATCGAGCCGGCGGGCGCGCAGTGCGAGAAGCTGCTCGGCACCGCGCTCGATACCTGCGAGCGCTATTTCACGGCCTTCCAGTTCGTGGTCTGGGCCGGCAAATCGGCCAAGGAAGCGCTCGAAGCGGCGATGTTCGAGACCTCGGGCGAGGCTTAATCCCCCTGTCATTCCGGGACGCGCTGAAAGCGCGGGCCCGAAATCCATGCTCCGCAGCACAGGGGTTATGGATTCCGGGCTCGCGAGCTATGCTCGCGCCCCGGAATGACGGACTTGTCAGGATCGCCCGATGAAAAAAACGAAGCAGAAACCCGCCACCAAACCCCTCGCCGGTTTCGCCGGTCCGCTTGTGCTGCTCGGCGCCGGCAAGATGGGCCAGGCCATGCTCGAAGGCTGGCTGGCGCGCGGACTCAAGGCGCAGAAGGTGATCGCGCTCGATCCCAAGCCGTCGAAGGAGATCAAGGCCACCGCCAAACGCGGCGTGAAGGTCAATCCGAAAGCCGGCCCGCGCGCCAACGCCGACGCGCAGGCGATCGTCGTCGCCGTGAAACCGCAAATGGCGCCGGACGCAGTGCCGCCGCTCGGCCTCTATGTCGGCAAGAACACGCTGGTCGTGTCGATCATGGCCGGCCGCACCATTGCCTTTCTCGAGAAGGCCCTGCCGCCGGGCACCGCCATCGTGCGCGCCATGCCGAACACGCCGGCCGCCGTCGGCCGCGGCGTCAGCGTCGCGGTGGCGAACAAACAAGTGACGGCAAGGCAGCGCAGACTGGCGACCGACCTGCTCGCCGCCACCGGCAAGGTCGAGTGGGTCGGCGACGAAGGCCTGATCGACGCGGTGACGGCGGTGTCCGGATCGGGGCCGGCCTATGTGTTCCTGCTGGTCGAGGCCATGGCCAAGGCCGGCGCCGCCGCCGGGCTGCCGCCGGAGCTCGCCGACCGGCTGGCGCGCGAGACGGTGGCCGGGTCCGGCGAATTGCTGCACCGGTCGAGCCTCGGCGCCGCCACCTTGCGGCAGAACGTCACCTCGCCCGGCGGCACCACCGCCGCGGCGCTGAACGTGCTGATGGGCCCGGCCGGCTTCGACAAGCTGCTCGGTGAAGCCATCGCCGCCGCGGCGAAAAGGTCGAAGGAACTGGCGGGGTAAGGCCTGCCCCGGACGCGACGCAACGTGAAACGTTGCGACGCAGAGCCGGGGCCATTCCAATGATCGAATTCGCGACGATCCCGGGTCTGCATTGCATCACTGACGTGCTGCAATGCACCCGGGACAGGTTCCGCCCTTAAACCGTCGCCTTTGCGCCCCTAGATTCCCTTGTCACACAGCGAGGGAGCACGGCCATGGTCTATCGAAACCGCAGGCGCTCGTCCGAACGCAAGGCTTATGAGCCGCCGCCGCCGCGCGGCACCTCCGACCGCGACAAGGCCAAGGACGCACTCGTCGCGCTGCTGATGCAGCATCCGTTCGAGGAAATCGGCCTCGCCGAAATCGCCGGCCGCGCCGGCCTGAGACTCACGGCGCTGCGCGCCGAGTTCGGCTCGGTGCTGGCGATCTGGGCCGCGCACATCAAGGACATCGACAACAAGGTGCTGTCGGCCGACACCGCCGACATGGCGGATGAGCCGTTGCGCGAGCGGCTGTTCGACGTCGAGATGCGCCGCATCGAGGCGATGACGCCCTACCGCGAGGCGACACGCTCGATGATGCACGCGGCCCGTCGCAATCCACCGCTGGCGCTGGCGCTCAATGCCCGCGCCGTGCGTTCGCAGGTGTGGATGCTCGAGGCCGCCGGCATTGCCGCCTCCGGACCGCGCGGCCTGTTGCGCGCGCAGGGCGCCGCCATCATGTTCGCCAGCACGGTGAAAGCCTGGCTGGAGGCCGACGACGAAGAAGCCAATGACAAAGCCATGGCCGAGCTCGACAAGGGCCTCGCCAAGGCCGAGCGCTGGGACGGCTTCATGCGCGGTCTCTGCGCGCTGCCGCGTTGCGTGTTGCGCGCGCCGAGACCGCGGCGCCGCCGGCCGCTGGATGAAGGCGCGGCGGAAGCCAACGCGGCTTGATCCTGTCCCGCGCGCAATGCAGCACGCAGTGTGCGTTGCTGACCCGGGACCGTTCCACATTCCGAGTTTGCGAAGGTCCCGGTTCTGCATCGCACCGCGAAGCCGCGCTGCGATGCGCCCGGGACAAGCCTACACCGGCACCTTCACGATGGCGCGCAGGCCGCCGAGCGGTGAATCGGCGAGCGTGATGTCGCCGCCATGCGAGCGCGCGATGTCGCGGGCGATGGCAAGGCCGAGCCCGGTGCCGCCCTCGTCCTGGTTGCGGGCATCGTCGAGCCGCAGGAACGGCTTGAACACCTCCTCGCGCTGATCGGCCGGAATACCCGGACCATCGTCATCCACCGTGACGGTGAGATAGCGGTGATCGCGATGGCCGGTGATGGCGATGGCGTTGGCGTAGCGCGCCGCGTTCGACACCAGATTGCCGAGGCAGCGCCTGAACGCCGCCGGCCGCACCGTGACCACCGGCGCGCCGTGAAAAACGACCGTGGTGCGATGACCGTGGCGCTCGGCGTCGTCCTTCAGTTCGTCGAGGAAGCCGGCCATGTCGGTCGGCGCCGCGACCTCGCCGGCATCGCCGCGCGCGAAGGCGAGATAGGCCTCGAGCATGCGCGCCATCTCGTCGACGTCCTTCTTCATGGCGTCGATTTCCGGCGACTCGTCGAGCAAGGCGAGCTCGAGCTTGAAGCGCGTGAGGATGGTGCGCAGGTCGTGCGACACGCCGGCCAGCATCGCGGTGCGCTGCTCCATGGTTCGTTCGACGCGCGCCTTCATCTCGATGAAGGCGTTGGCGGCGCGCCGCACCTCGCGCGCGCCGCGCGGCCGGTAGTTCGGCACGTCGCGACCCTTGCCGAAGCTTTCAGCGGCGTCGGCGAGCTTGAGGATCGGCTTGATCTGGTTGCGCAGGAAGATGATGGCGACGGTAAGCAGCACCACCGAGGTGCCGACCATCCAGATCAGAAAGATTTCGGAGTTCGAGGCATAGGCCGCGTTGCGCCGCGCGAACACGCGCATGATGGTGTTGTCGAGCTGGACGCGGATCTCGACCTGCGACGACTTACCGACGGTGTCGATCCAGAACGGCCGGGCCACCTGCTTGCGCAGCTCTTCCGAGAGCGCCTGGTCGATCAGCGAAAAGAACGGCTTGGGCCGCGGCGGCGGCATCTCGCCGATGGGCAGAAAATCGACGACCAGTCCGAGGCGCTGCTGCGCGATGCGGCGCAACTGGGTCTGGTCGGCGTCCTGCGGATAGGTCTTGTAGATGTCGGCGAGCGCCGCGATGTCGGCGACGACGCCGGCGGACAGGCGCTGCGTCACCACGTTCCAGTGCCGCTCCATGAACACGAAAGCGACCACGGATTGCAGGATCACCATCGGCAGAATGATGATCAGCACCGCGCGGGCGAACAGGCCCTTCGGCATGACGCTGTTGAGCCAGCGCGCGAGGCGC
Organism: Pseudolabrys sp.; assembly: GCA_017849615.1. Classification (GTDB taxonomy): domain Bacteria; phylum Pseudomonadota; class Alphaproteobacteria; order Rhizobiales; family Xanthobacteraceae; genus Pseudolabrys. The sequence goes on from JAFIGS010000028.1 coordinate 13,659, forward strand.
CGCCAGCCATCGGCAATCTTCTCAAGCTGGGCATGAATGCGGCGGATCGGCGGGATCGAGTCGTACCACAGCCATGCGGCGCGCAGCCGCGCGGCGGCGTTGCGGACATTGACGCCGATGTCGAGCGACGTCATGCGGCGCTCACCAGACGATAACCAATGCCGCGCACGGTCTGCACGAACAGCGGATTGGCCGGGTTCTTCTCGATCTTGCGGCGCAGGCGGTTGACCTGCACATCGACGGCGCGCTCGGAGACCTGATCGCCGTTGCCGGCGAGCGCCATGCGCGACACCGTCTCGCCGGGCGAGGCGCAAAGAATGCGCAGCATCTCGCGCTCGCGATCGGTCAGCCGGATCACCTCGTCGCCGCGGCGCAGTTCGCCGCGCGCCAGGTGATAGACGAACGGTCCGAAGCGCACCGATTCCACCGGCGCCGGCGCCGGCGGCTGCGCGCGCTTGAGGATGTTCGATATGCGCAGCGACAATTCGCGCGGCTCGAACGGCTTGGACAGGTAATCGTCGGCGCCGAGGCTGAGACCTTCGATGCGGCTTTCGGCGGCATCGCGCGCGGTCAGCATCAGGATCGGCACGTCGGACGTGCCGCGCAGCGACTTGGCGAATTCGAAGCCGGTCTCGCCCGGCATCATCACGTCGAGAATAATGAGATCGAAAGACAGCCCGGTGAGCTTGGCGCGGGCATCGGCGGCATTGTCGGCGGTGGTGACGCGATAACCTTCGCCGGCGAGAAAGCGCGACAGCAGATCGCGAATGCGGCGATCGTCATCGACCACCAGCAAATGCGGCGCATCGTCAGGCAGGTGAACGACCTTGGTGATCATCGGTCTTGTCTACCTCGTCATTCCGGACGCCGCGAAGCGGCAATCAGGAATCCAGCTCTTATACGAAGCCTCTGGATTCCGGGTCCGGCCCTTCGGGCCGTCCCGGAATGACAGAGAAAAGTCAGCTCCGTTTCACACGCTCGGCGCGCGAGATGAGGCGGAGCACCTCCTCGCGGTTATCGTTGTCGATCATCGCGGTCAAAAAACGGCGGGCGGCGTCGTGCGCGCCGGGACCGAGTTCGCCGAAGGCGCGCTCGATACGCTCGGTCTGCAGCTGCGCCAGCTTGAGCGACAGCGCTTCGCCCTTGGCGGTGACATAAAGCAGACGCTGGCGGCGGTCGTGGTCGCCTTCCTTCTGCAGCACGTAACCCTGATCGACCAGTTGCTTGAGGACGCGGCCAAGCGACTGCTTGGTGATGTTGAGGATGTCGAGCAGGTCGGCGACCTTCATGCCCGGGTGGCGATTGACGAAATGCAGCACGCGGTGATGGGCGCGGCCGAAGGCGAACTTGGCCAGCACCTCGTCCGGATCGCCGACGAAATCGCGGTAGGCAAAGAACAGAAGCTCGATGATGTCCCAGATCGGCGCCTTGCCCGACCCGGGGGCGGCGGCATCGCCGCCCGCCACGTCAGCCGGGCCGGCCTTGCCGCCGGAATCCTTCGCACTACTATTTATGTCAGCCATGTTGACATATTTTGGTTTTATGTTACAAAAAGCCCATTCAGGACGAAACGATCGTTCCTGACGGCCCCTCTGGGCCTGGCCGGCGCGACATTCAGTTCCGCACCGGCGGACCGAAAACAGTCATACCGGCTGTTGCCGGAGGACGCAAAGTGTTGGAATAAGCCCGGAAAATCCGCCGGAGCGGCGGCCGCCGCGAGGCGCGTTCGCAAGGCCGCTCCAACAGGCCGGTGCCGCAGGGACCCGCAAGGTCCGTCACGAATGAGATCTGGAGGAAGTCATGGCTGCCCAATCCTACGACAAGCTCGACGGCGTCATCTGGTATGACGGCAAGCTGGTCCCCTGGGGCGAGGCCAGCGTCCACGTACTCACGCATGCGCTGCATTACGCCAGCGCGGTGTTCGAGGGCGAACGCGCCTACGGCGGCCGTATCTTCAAGTCGACCGAGCATTCCGAACGGCTCAAGCGTTCGGCGCAGGTTCTGGACTTCGAGATTCCGTGGTCGGTCGCCGAGATCGACGCCGCCAAGCAACTCGTCGTCGACAAGAACGGCAAGAAAGACGCCTATGTCCGCCCGATCGCCTGGCGCGGCTCTGAAATGATGGGCGTGTCGGCGCAGTCGAACACCATCCACCTCGCCATCGCGTCGTGGGAGTGGCCGAGCTACTTCGACCCCGAGCAGCGCCTCAAGGGCATCCGTCTCGATCTCGCCGACTATCGCCGGCCCGATCCGAAGACCGCGCCCTCGCTGGCCAAGGCCGCCGGCCTCTACATGATCTGCACCATCTCCAAGCACCGGGCCGAGCGCAAAGGCTATGCCGACGCCATGATGCTGGACTGGCAGGGCCGCGTCGCCGAATGCACCGGCGCCAACATCTTCTTCGTGCAGGACGGCAAGATCCACACGCCGATCGCCGACTGCTTCCTCGCCGGCATCACGCGTTCGACCGTGATCGATCTCGCCAGGAAGCGCGACTTCGAGGTGGTCGAGCGTCGCATCATGCCGGAAGAGCTGTCGAGCTTCTCGGAATGCTTCATCACCGGCTCGGCCGCGGAAGTGACTGCGGTCGCGGAGATCGCGCAGTGGAACTTCAATCCGGGCGGCATCACCAAGACGCTGATGGAAGATTACACCGCGGCGGTGACCGCGCCGGGCAAAGCGGCCGCGGCGTGAGCGCAGAAAGATCGACGCAGACCGGAACGGCGCCCTCGCGGGCGCCGTTTTCGTTTGGACTGCTTCTGTAGCCCGGATGAGCGAAGCGAAATCCGGGGCCACTTTGACAAATCCCGGATTTCGCTTCGCTCATCCGGGCTACAAGAAAACGTCATGGACAGCGACAACCAACAGCCCGTCTTCGACTTCCTCGCCACGCGCGAGCGCGGCGTGAAGCGCATCGACACCCATGCGGCGGCCGTATTTCTGTCGGGCGATCGCGCGCTGAAGGTGAAGCGCGCAGTGAAGTTCCTGTTTCTCGATTTCTCGACGCTGGAAAAGCGCAAGGCCGCCTGCGAGGCGGAGATCGAGGTGAACAAGCCCTATGCGCCGAAGGTCTATCGCGGCGTCGTTGCCATCACGCGCGAGGCGGATGGCACGCTGGCGATCGACGGCAAAGGCGCGCCGGTCGAATACGCCGTCGATATGGCGCGCTTCGATGAGACGCAGACGCTGGATCATGTCGCCGGCCGTGGCGGTATTGACGACACACTCGCCGACGAGCTCGGCCGCGCGGTGGCCAGGGCGCACACGATCGCGCCCGAAAAAAGCGGCGTGAACTTTGCCGCCACGCTGAACGAGATCATCGCGCAGAACGATACGGAGCTGGGCGGCCCCGCAAGTCTGTTCGACGCGGCTGCGGTCAAATCGCTGACGACGGCGAGCCGCGACGCACTCAAGCGGCTTCGGCCCCTGCTCGAGGCGCGCGAACGTAATGGCTGCGTGCGCCGCTGCCATGGCGATCTGCATCTCGGCAATCTGGTGCTGATCGACGACGCACCCATGCTGTTCGACGCCATCGAATTCAACGACAAGCTCGCCATCATCGACCGCTTCTACGACCTTGCCTTCCTGCTGATGGACCTGATCGAACGCGACCTGGCGCCGGCGGCGACCACGGTGTTCAACCGCTATCTCGCCGAGACGAATGACGATGGCGATCTCGACGCGCTGGCATTGCTGCCGCTGCTGATGAGCCTGCGCGCGGCGATCCGCGCCAAGGTCACGGCAGCGCGGCCGAACCGCGACGCCGCGCTCGAGCAGCGGGCCCGCAATTACCTCGCATTGGCGCAGCGGCTGATCGCGCCGCCCGCCCCGCGTCTCATCGCCGTCGGCGGCCTGTCCGGCACCGGCAAGTCAGTGCTGGCGCGCGGCCTCGTCGCGCATGTGCCACCGCTGCCCGGCGCGGTCTGGCTGCGCAGCGACGTCATCCGCAAGAATCTGTTCGGCAGGAATGAGACCGAGGCGCTGCCAGCGGAGGCCTATACGTCCGAGGTGACGAAGAGGGTCTACGCAACCCTTGCCGCCAAAGCGGCCCGCGTCATCGCCGCCGGGCATTCGGTCATCGCCGACGCCGTGTTCGCGAAGGCCGGCGAGCGCGCCGACATCGAACAGGCCGCGCCGGAGGCGTTCCAGGGCCTGTTCCTGACGGCCGATCTCGACACGCGGCTCGCCCGCGTCGGCCGGCGGCGCGGTGACGCCTCGGATGCCGATACCAAGGTCGCGCGGGTGCAGGAAGCATATGACCTCGGCGCGCTGTCATGGACCAAGGTCGATGCCTCGGGAACGCCGGAGGAGACGTTGAGGAATGCCCGTCAGGCCATAAAGGCCTGAAGCCATGCGCTCAGCGGCCCCCGGCCCCACCCGGCGCGGCCGTGGCCTTTGCGGTCGAAACCATGCATAGCTTGAAGTCATCTTCGCTCTTCGCCGCCGGGTTCCGACCATGACCGCCGCCCGAAAGCCGCGAATTTCGGCTCGCCAGATCGCGGTCGGACTGGCCGGCTTTTTCGCCTTCATCAATCTCTATTCGATGCAGTCGATCCTGCCGATGCTGACCATCGACTTCAGCACCGGTCCGGCCGGCATCTCACAGATCATGACGGCAAGCACGCTGGCGGTGGCGCTTACCGCGCCGTTCACCGGCACGGTCGCGGACGTGCTCGGCCGCAAGCGCGTCATCGTCACGGCGATGCTTCTGCTGGTTATTCCGACGGTGATGTGCGCGCTCGCGCCGGACCTTCACGCGCTGGTGGTGTGGCGTTTCATTCAGGGGCTGGTGCTGCCGCCGGTATTCGCCGTGACCATCGCCTATATCGGCGACGAATGGGAGCCGCACGAGGTCACCGCGGCAGCCGGCATCTACACATCGGGCGCCGCGCTCGGCGGTTTCTCGGGCCGGTTCTTCACGGGCATTCTTGCCGACCTGATTGGCTGGCGTCATGGCCTGATGGTGATCGGGGCGCTGACACTCGCCGGCGCCATCGCCATGATGATGCTGTTGCCGCGCGAAAAGAAATTCGTCCGTTCGGAGGGCCTCATCGCCTCGGGCCGGCAGATGCTGCAGCATTTCCGCAACGGACAATTGCTGGCGACCTACGCGGTCGGCTTCGGCGTGCTGTTCTGCTTTCTGCTGACCTTCACCTACATCAATTTCCGTCTCGCCGCGCCGCCGTACAATTTGTCGCCAAGCTGGCTCGGCGCGATCTTCATCGTCTACCTGGTCGCGTCCAGCGTGACGCCATTCGCCGGCCGTGGGGTCAGCCGCTTCGGCCGACGCCGTTTCATGATCCCGGTGATCCTCGTGTGGATGTGCGGCCTGCTGATGACGCTGGCGACGCCGCTGTGGCTGGTGCTGCTCGGGCTCACCATCTGCGCCTCGGCCGGCCTGATCTGCCAGACCATCTCAACCGGCTTTGTTACCGTCACCGCGAAAGTCGGCCGCTCCTCGGCGGTCGGTCTTTACGTCACGAGCTTCTATATTGGCGGCTCGTTCGGCGCCGCGCTCGGCGGCGTTGCGTGGACGCTGGGCGGCTGGCCCGCCTGCGTCGCGCTGCTGCTGTTGATGCAGGCGATCATGGCGGCCACGGTTTATTTCCTCTGGGCGGGGCGCACGCCGCCGGTGGCGCCGGCGCCGACGCCCTGATAGCGTCCCGGCCGCGACACAACCGGACAAGAAACCGACCAGGGCGGCAACGGCAATGACTTCCACTCTTTCAAAAACCCAGCGCGACTTCCTCATTTCGATCGACACCCCGACGGCGTGCAATCTCATCGAGATCGTCGCGCCGGAGCGCCGCGGCTTCGGCTATACCGTGCGCCACCTGCACTGCCCCTTCCCCGACCTGCCGCCAATGGTCGGTTTCGCCAAGACGGTGACCATGCGCGCGCAGGATCGCGTGCCGCTCGGCGAAGCCGGCTACATGGCCAAGCGCCTCGATTATCTCGACTACGTCGCCGCCGAGCCGCAGCCCGGCATCGCCGTGATCCAGGACCTCGACGACATCGTCGGCTATGGCGCGTTCTGGGGCGAGGTTCAGTCCAACGTACACAAGGCGCTGGGCTGTCTCGGCACCATCACCAACGGTTCGGTGCGCGACATTCCGATGATCCCCGAAGGATTCCAGATGCTGGCGGGCTCGCTGTCGCCGTCGCACGCCTTCGTGCATGTCGTCGACTACGGCGTGCCGGTGAACATCCATGGCATGGCGGTGCGTTCCGGCGACCTGATCCACGCCGACCGCCACGGCGCCGTCGTGGTGCCGCTCGAGATCATCGACGCCATGCAGGCGGCCCTGCCCGGCCTCAACGCCAAGGAAGCCAAGATCATCGAAGCCGCCCGATCCGGCGCCGGGCTTGCCGCCATCAAGGCGGCGATGAAGGGCTAAGCATCGCACGTCAGCGGTGCCGGAAAGACCATGACCCTCAAGGACAGCGCTTCCTACGTCTTCCTGGCGATCGTCTGGGGCCTGTCGTTTCTGTTCATGCTGCGCGGCGTCGAAGCCTTCGGCTGGGTCGGCGTCGTCACCTTCCGCTGCTTCATCGCCGCGGCCACGCTGTTTCTGGTCGCCGCGGCGACCGGGCGGCGCATGAACTTCGGCGCGGGCTGGCGCGACTTCGCCGTGGTCGGAGCCACCACCGTCGCCGGCCAGCTTGCCGGGCTGTGTTTTGCGATGCCTTTGATCGGCACCGCGATGTCGGCCATCCTGGTCGCCACCATTCCGCTGTTCTCGATGCTGATCGCGCGGCTGTGGGGCATCGAACACCTGACGCGGCGGCATCATGTCGGGCTGGTGCTCGGCTTTTCAGGCATGATCGTGCTTGTCGGCTTTCCGGCGGTGCCGTTCACGCCATCCTTCGCGCTCGGCTGCGCCACCACGCTTTTCGCCTGCCTGTGCGCGGCCTATGGCAGTTGCTACGCCAGTTCCAAACTCAAGGGCGTGAGCGCCTGGGACACCACCACGGGCGCCTTTCTCGCCGGCGGCATCATTACCCTGCCGCTGCTGGCGTTCGTGCCGGTGCCGGGCACGCCCCAACCGCTCGATTATCTCTATCTCTTCATCCTCGGGGCGGTGATGAGCGCGGCGACCTATGTGCTGTATTTCCGGCTGGTCGGCACCATCGGCGCGACCAAAACCATCAGCGTCGAATTCGCGGTGACAGTGGTGGCCGTACTGTTCGGCGCGCTGGTTCTGCACGAGCCCTTGTCGGCGATGCAGATCGCCGGTGCTGTCACGATTATCGCCGGCTGCATGCTGGTGGTCGGCCTGGTGCCACCGCTAAAGCGCGCCGGTCGCGTGCCATAGCGGCGCGTAGCCGCGCCTGAGAACCTCGACAATGGACGGCGGCGTCAGCAGATCGGCGTCGATGCAACGCACGCGCGGCAAGGCCTTGTCGTAGCCGGCAGGCGTCCAGCGCAGGAGATGCTGACCTCGCAGGGCGTAAACCTCGCCATCGCGCGCGATCATGGCGCCGTCGGGCAACGCGTCGATGGCCGCACGATCCGTCCGCCTGGCGCGGCCGTCGAGCCGCTCGCGATGGAGGGCGGCGTCCATTCCGGGTGCGGTGTGGACACGCGGAAACAACGAGGCGAATGCTCGCGCATCCTTCCGCCGGCATTCGAAGCACGGCCGATGACCGGCGGCGAGCGCCGTTACTTCATCGAGGAAAAACAGCTCGGTGTAGCTGTCACCCCAGACCTTGCGCTGCCGGCCCCTGAAATCGAGCACGCAGCAGATCCACTGCTTCGACGCCCAGCGCCGCGTGCCGAGCTGGCGCGATGCGTCATGGAAGCGGCCGCCGCGGTTGCCCATCATCGTGCCGCGCGCGGCATCGGCAATCAGATCGGCAAAAGGGGTGACGCGGTTCGTGAGCGGCATGCGGCAGTCTAGCGCCCGGCGGCGGGCCGCGTCTAAGGGAAGACGGCGAACATCGCCGCCGCCACGGCGGCGCCGGTGAACACGGCGAGGAAATCCTTGCGTATCAGGATCATCACCAGCGCCGTCGCCGCCAGCGCGACCAGCGAGCGCATGCCGCCGTGCACCAAGGTCGGCGCCACGGTCGCGGCGATCACGGCGCCGGGGAGCGCTTCCAGAATCCGCCGCAGCCGCGGCCCGATGACCAAACGTCCGATGAGCCAGTAGCCGACAATGCGCGTGACATAGACGACGAGCGTCATCAACGCGATGACGAGGAGAAAGCCGAAGGCGTCCTTCTCAATCATCGTTGAACACCCCGGCGAGCGAACCGGCGATCGCGCCGACGATCAGATACCAGTGCCCGCCGAGAACGAACTCCGTCAGCAGCGCGGCGCCGGCGCCAACGATGATCCCGAACGACTTACGCGGGCCGCGCCACAGCGACACCAACATGGCGACGAAGAAAGCCGGCATCATCAGATCGATACCGAACTGGCGGGGGTCGGCGACGGCGGCGCCGGCCAGATAACCCGGCACCGACATGGTGCTCCAGACGATATACATCATGACGCCGCCGCCGAGCATGAAGGCCGGATCGCGGCCGCCTTTGTCGTAATAACGTAGCGACGTCAGCCAGGCCGGCTCGACCAGGAAGAACAAGGTTGGGTACGACTTGTAACCCGGCGACGAACCGAGCAGCGGGCGCAAGGTGGCGCCGATCATGATGTAGCGGGCATTGATCAGCGCGGTGAGCGCCACGATGCCGGCGATCGCTCCGGCGGTCAGCGTCTGCGGCCAGCTGTCGAGCACGACCATCTGCGCCACGCCGCTCATCACGGTGGCGCTCATCAGCACCGTCTCGGCGAGCGTCAGGCCCTTGCGCGCCGCCAGGGTGCCGTAAGCCATGGCGAAGGCGACGAGGCCGGGACAGAACGGCACCACGCTGAGCGCACCCTGGCGAAAAGCGGCCCAGGTCCAGCACGGCGCGGGCTTCGGATGGGCCGGGGAATCGGCTTCGGGCGGGTTCATTGCAGAACCACCGCTATCGCAACCTGCCCGCGAGGAAAAGCCCAAAGACGGACGCCCGCCATACGGCGGGCGCCCGGTTTATGCAATGCCGGTGGCAGCGAAGCCTATTTTGCCTTCAGGAAGTCGGCGGCTTCGATCAGGATCAGTTCGTTGTCGTCCTGCTTGCCGATCGTCCGGCCGGACGAGTACGGCAGATTGTTGTCGTTGCCGACGACGATGTGGCTGGCATCGACCACGTCCACGTCCTCGATGGTGACGAAGGGGAAGGTGAAGATGCCTTCCTTGGAGCCCTGCTTGGCCTTGTTGTTCGGATCCTTGATCGCCATGAGGTCGATATGGCCGATCTTGCGGGCAAAGCCGCCGGCATTGGCGTCGGTCATTTCGATCTTGTAGACGCGCTTGAACTTGGCCGGCACATTGAAGCAGTCGGGCTTGGCCGCGCCGGCGCAGGCCTGATGCTGCTCGCCCTCGCCATTGTCGCGCTCGATGACGAGCCCGGTGGTGGCGTCGATCATGTTGAAGTCGCCGATATTGTTGTTGTTGACCTCGAGCTTGTACTTCCAGAAGCGGCCGGTCCACTTCTCGGCTTTCACGTCGAATTCAAGGATGCGCAGATATTCGCGGCCTTCGTCGGTTTCGAACGACTTGGTGGTCTCGTTCCACAGCGGGCCTTCGAGCAGCGGGTAGAGGAAGCGGCCATCCTTGGACGCCGCCATGCCTTCATAGCCGCGCGAGCGCCGCACATTGAACGGCACAGCGCCGCCGGGCACCGCCGGCGTCGAAACGGCATAGTGATCCGGAGAGCGCGCCACCTTGCCGTCGATCATGGTTTCGAAAAAGGCATTGACCTTGCCGCTCTGGTCGATGCGGATGAGATAGGGGCCGAACTCGTCGCCGATCCAGATCTGGTCGCCGACGATCTGGAAGCTCTCGACGTCGAGATCGGCGCCGGTGAGGTAACGCTTGTCGGTGCCTTCAAGAGCGATCTGGAACGGCAGTTTCTTGTCCTGGTCGTTCAGGAACACGGTGCGCAGAAATTCGACCTTGCCGGAGGCGAAGTCGGGCTTGAGCAGATGCAGCATCAGCATGGCGTCCGGCGAATTGGCCTTGCTGCCGTAACCGTTGTCCTGGAGCACCCAGTAGGTGCCGTCGCCGACGGTCTTGATGCCGGAGAAGCCCTGCACCGGCTGGCCCTTGAACGGCAGCTTGATGCTGGTCTCGCGCGGCGCGTCGGCGGCTGAAATGAACGAGGTACCCATCACCGTGCCGACGGCATCGATGCGCTTACGGTCGGTGTTGGTGAACTTGCCGGAGATCTTCATGTCAGCCGGCGCATCGGCCGGCGGATCGACGAAGGTGAAGGCCGGAACGATGGCATGGCCCGCGAGCTTGCCGGTGAAAGCCTGATCGGCCATCGCACCGGTGATAGCGGCGGTCGTGACGAGCAGGCTCGCCAGCGCAGTCTGGGAAAATTTCAATGTCGCCTCCTGTGTATGTCGCGAGGCGATCCTCATCAGCCGCGCTTGTCAGCGCGGTATCGGTTCAGTGAAGGTGGCGTGACGCTGCACAGCCGTGATGGGGCGAAATGCAAAACGCCCGCCTTGCGGCGGGCGTGTGCGTTATTGTCGCAGCGTGTTCGACGCGAGCGATCAGCCCTGCGGCTGCGGAGCCACGTCGCCGGGCGCGTCCGGACGCGGGCGCGGCTTGCCGGCCGGCGGCACGGCGGAGCCGCGCGGCGTCGCCGGCTCGATCACGGTCTCGCGCACCGGGCGGATGCCGTTGATCAGATCCTTGATCTCGTCGCCGGTCAGCGTCTCGAACTCCAGGAGGCCCTTGGCGAGCGTCTCGAGATCGTCGCGCTTCTCGGTGAGGATGCGGCGCGCCTCGGCCTGGCCGGTCTCGACGAGCTTGCGCACCTCGGCGTCGATCTTGCGGTTGGTCTCTTCCGAGACATTCTGCTGCCGCGTGACCTGATAACCGAGGAACACCTCGTCGCCATTGTCGCCATAGGCGACCGGCCCGAGTTCGTCCGACAGGCCCCAGCGCGTCACCATCATGCGGGCGAGCTTGGTGCCCTGCTCGATGTCCGACGCCGCGCCCGACGTGACCTTGTCGCGGCCGAAGATGAGATCCTCGGCGACACGGCCGGCCATGATGATGGCGAGGCGCGATTCCATCTGCTCGAGCGACATCGACAGCTTGTCGCGCTCGGGCAGTTGCATGACCATGCCCAGCGCACGGCCGCGCGGAATGATGGTCGCCTTGTGCACCGGATCGGTCGCCTTGACGTTGAGCGCGACCAAGGCGTGGCCGCCTTCGTGATAGGCGGTCAGCATCTTTTCTTCGTCGGTCATGACGAGCGACTTGCGCTCGGCGCCCATCATCACCTTGTCCTTGGCGTCCTCGAATTCGGCCTGCATGACCATGCGCTTGTTGCGGCGCGCGGCCATCAGGGCGGCTTCGTTGACGAGGTTGGCGAGATCGGCGCCGGAGAAGCCGGGCGTGCCGCGGGCAATGGTCTTGAGGTTCACGTCGGGCGCCAGCGGCACCTTCTTGACGTGCACCTTGAGGATCGATTCACGGCCGACGACATCCGGGTTCGGCACCACGACCTGACGGTCGAAGCGGCCGGGACGCAGCAGCGCCGGATCGAGCACGTCCGGACGGTTGGTCGCGGCGATGAGGATGATGCCCTCGTTCGCCTCGAAGCCGTCCATCTCGACCAGCAACTGGTTCAGCGTCTGCTCGCGCTCGTCATTGCCGCCGCCCATGCCGGCGCCGCGATGGCGGCCGACGGCGTCGATTTCGTCGATGAAGATGATGCAGGGCGCGTTCTTCTTGGCCTGCTCGAACATGTCGCGGACGCGGCTGGCGCCGACGCCGACGAACATTTCGACGAAGTCCGAACCCGAGATGGTGAAGAACGGCACGTTCGCTTCGCCCGCGACCGCACGCGCGATCAGGGTCTTGCCGGTGCCCGGAGGGCCGACCAGCAGCACGCCGCGCGGAATGCGGCCGCCGAGGCGCTGGAATTTGCCGGGGTCGCGGAGGAATTCGACGATCTCGGTGAGATCGGACTTGGCTTCATCGACGCCGGCGACGTCTTCAAAGGTCACGCGGCCATGCGCTTCCGTGAGCAGCTTGGCGCGCGATTTGCCGAAGCCCATCGCCTTGCCGGCGCCGCCCTGCATCTGCCGCGACAGGAAGATCCAGACGCCGATGAGCGCGATGAAGGGCAGCCACGACACCAGCAGCGACACGAACCACGGCACGTTGTCGGTGAGCGGACGCGCGGTGATCGAGACGCCCTTGTTGTAGAGCTTCTGCACCAGGCCCGGATCGTTCGGCGCGTAGGTCTGGAACGCGGTGCCGTTGGCGAAGGTGCCGCGGATTTCCGGACCCTGGATCACGACGTCGCGGACGCGGCCCTGATCAACCTCGGAGAGCAACTGCGAGAACGAGATGTCCTGCGCGCTGGTGCGCTGGCTCGGATTCTGAAACAGCGTGAAAAGGGCAAGCAGCAGAAGGACGATAATCACCCAGAGGGCGAAGTTCCGCAGATTGGCGTTCATCGGACGTTCCTACCCGCGCGCCACGCAAAGGGCGCCGCGGCCTGATCTTGTTACGAGACACGGACGGGTTGGTCCCACGCGTGTCTTTGCCAATGTAGGCACCCCGTCCCCGCATGGAAAGGGCTCGATTCTCACATATTCTAGCGCGATTTCGCGGGCTTGGCCCGCTTGCCGCCCGCCGTGGTTAAGGCATTTCGGCCGCCCCTGCCATAGCCGGAACGCCGCGGCGGGGCGGTTTCGACGGTGAGCACGCCGTTTTGCAGGGTCATCAGGGCTCCCGCAAGGGTTCTGCGCCACCGGATACCACTTCGCAGCGCTCCGATGAGGGCTCCCGCGAGCGCTTCCAGCTTGCCGAGTTCGACAGGGCCCTCCGAGCCGGTCGCAACGACAGCGCGGCCGACGAGGCGCAACAGGATCTCGTGCGGTGTGCGCGCCAGCGCGCCGGCCTCAAAGGTCAAAGACGGTCCCCGCCCGGCCTTGGCCAGTCCGTGCCAGACGACATCGACGACCTGCTCGAGGGCGGCATCGGCGCGGCCGGCGCGCGACGCCAGAAGAGCCAGCCGGTTGGCATCGAGCCCCTCGCTCGCCAGGTGCGGCATCAACCCGCGCAGCCGCGCGCGAGTGAAGGCGGCGTCGCGGTTGGTTGGATCGTCGGCAAATGCGATGTTCGACTTTCTGAGCGTGGCGATCAGCCGCATCTTTGCGATGTCGAGAAACGGGCGCGTCAGCAGCACGTCGTCGTCGCCGGGCACGGCTGACATTCGCTGCATGGCGGCGAGCCCGGTGATGCCGCTGCCGCGCGCAAGCCGCATCACGACCGTCTCGGCCTGATCGTCGAGCGTGTGCGCGGTGAGAATGTGCGAGGCACCGGCTTTGCGCGCCGCCTGCGCCAGCAGGCGATAGCGCGCCGCGCGCGCCGCTTGCGGAATGCCCTTCTGCGGCTTGTCGCCCTTCCAGCGCAGGATGCGATGTGCAAGCCCGAGTTCTCGTGCGAGTCTGGCGACGTCTTGCGCCTCGCCTTTGCCTTCGGCGCGCAGGCCGTGATCCACGGTGATCGCAACGAGTTCGGGGCCGCGCTTGAGCGCCTTGCGCCAGCGCGCGGCCAGCACCATCAGCGCCGTCGAATCCGGACCGCCCGACACGGCGAGCACCAGCGCCTGCGCCGATCCGAGATCGGCGAACAGAGTCTTCGCTTCCGACTGTGAGATGGCCGTGGCGTTGTCGCGCGGCATGACCGCTCTCGAACCTCAAAAGGTATCGAGAGAGCCTAGCACTTCACGCGCGAGATTTCCTGCTGGGCGGCCTTCTTCACGTTGGCCGGAGCTTTCGGATATTTGCGGTTGATCTCGCCGAGCGTGGCGCAGGCCGCGTCCTTCTGCTTGAGCGCGGCCAGCGACTGGCCGAGGCGCAGCAGCGCATTCGGCGCGCGCGCCGACTTCTCGTGCTTGGTCGAGACCGTCAGGAAGCTCTGCGCCGCGTCGCGAAACTGCTGGCGCTGATACTGGCTTTCGCCGAGCCAGTAATAGGCATCGGGCACCTGGGTCTCGTTCGGGTGCTTCTTCAGGAAATCGCGGAAGCCCTGTTCGGCGAGCGCGTAATCCTTGTGCAGCATGTAGCCGTAAGCGAGGTCGTACTCGTCCTGCGGCTTGGCCGTGGGCGGCAAGGTTGCCAGCCGGCCGGTGACATCGCGCGGCGGATTGGACGACGGCGCGGCCGGCACGCCGACCGCAGGATTGGTGCTGGCGACCTGGCCCGGCGCCTGCCCCATGATCTGGCCGGCATCGACCACCGGCGAGGCCGGCGGCGCCGGATGGCCGGACAGGGTCGAGAGATCGAGCGGCTGGCCGGCGGCGCGGCCGTTGGGCGCCCCGATCGGCGCATCGGCACCCGGCTCGGCGGCGACGATCGGCGCCGGCGCGGCGGAATCGGCGGAGCCGAGCGGGCGCGGCGCACCGGGGGCCTGCGGGTTCTGCGACGGGTCGAACAGGTCGGAACGGCGGCCCGGCTGCTGCTGGGCGGGCTGCGACGGCTGAAGGGCGCCGGGAACACCCGGCCGCACGCTCGGCAACTGGCCGGGCGGAACCTGCGGGTTCTGGTTGTTGGGGATCACCGCCGGCGATTGCATCTGGCCGGCAGGCGCGCCGCCGCCCTGCAGGGAGCGCACCTGCTGCTCGAGCTGCTGATTGCGGTACTGAAGCTGCTCAATGGTGCCGGTGAGCTGGCGCAGCGCGCTCTCCAGGCGGTCGATCCGGACCGAGAGATCGTTGGGATCGCCATCGCCGCCCGGCATGCCCTGCGGCTGGCGCTGCTGCGGCTGCTGTTGCTGCCCGCCCTCGCCGCGGCTGAACAGATTGTCGAGGAAATTGCCGCCCCGGTCCTGCGCATGCGCGGAATAGAACGCGGTCAGCACCACAATTGCGACGACTACGGCGGCCAGCGCGAAACGAAACAAGGTGCCCGCCGTCAGGGGGGCGTGGGGAGTTTTTGGATTGTTTTCCATCGGCTCATTCGTCGGCCAAATCGGCCGGTCACTGGCCCCTGAACGCGGGCCCACGGGCTCCCCTCACGGGAAAGCGGGGCGATCCCCTACCATAGCCAATCGAGTGCGACCAGATTGTGGCCCGCCGGCGGCGCTTTGCAGGGGATTACTCCGCCGGCACCGCTTTCGGCGTCTCCGTGCCGCGGGCCGTCATCCACTCCTCGAAGCCACGGATGATGACGAAGAACGATGGCACGAACAGCACCGCCAGACAGGTGGAGGCCAGCATGCCGGTGAATACCGTGATGCCGATCGAGGCCCGCGCATTGGCGCCGGCGCCGGTCGCCAGCACCAGCGGCACGACGCCGAGGATGAAGGCGAATGACGTCATCAGGATCGGACGGAACCGCGCCCGCGCCGCCTCGACCGCCGACTCCAGCAGGCCCTTGCCACCCTCGCGCAATTCGCGGCCGAACTCGACGATAAGAATGGCGTTCTTCGCCGACAACGCGATGAGCAGCACGATACCGATCTGGGTGTAGAGATTGTTCTCGATGCCGAGGAAGAGCAGCGTCAGCACCGGGCCGACCAGCGAAATCGGCACGGCCAGGATGACCGCCGCGGGCTGGTACCAGCTTTCATATTGTCCGGCGAGCACCAGATAGACCAGCAGCAGCGCCATGGCGAAGACGAAGTACATCTGATTGCCGACGAGCTTCTCCTGATAGGACAGCCCGGTCCATTCTATCACCGTGTTCGGCGGCAACGACTGTTGGGCGATCTGCTCCATCAGACCCATGGTGGCGCCGGTGGACTGGCCGCGCGCCGGCAGTGTGATCACCGTCGCCGACGGATAGAGATTGTACAGGCTCACCAGCGACGGCCCGCTGACCGGCTTGATGTCGATCAGCGTCGACAGCGGGATCATGCTGCCCTGGTTGTTGCGCACCGAGATGTTGTCGAGATCCTGCGTGCGTAGGCGGAACTGCGAGTCCGCCTGCACCACGACCTGGAAGGTGCGGCCGAACTGGGTGTACTGGTTGACATAGGCCGAGCCGAGATAGCCGCCCAGCGCCGAGAACAATTGATCGACCGACACGCCGACGGCCTGCGCTTTCACGCGATCGACATCGACCAGATATTGCGGGACGTTGGCGCGGAACGACGAGATGACCGCCTGGATGTTCGACTGCGAGGTGGCGTTACCCGTCAAACTGTCAACGATGCTTTGCAGCTTGACGTAGTCGGTCGAGTTGTCGCGCAGCTCGACCTGCGCCGTGGTGCCGGCGGCGTTGCCGATGCCCTGGATCGGCGGCGGCGGCAGCACGCGCACCGTCGCGTCCTCGATGGCCGCGACGTCGCGCGACAGCGATTGATACATCGGCAGGAGGCTCAGCGCCTTGCCGCGCACGCCCCAATCCTTGAGGATGATGTAAGCCACGCCGGCCGACGACAGCACCGACGAGTTGTCCAGCGCCGATATGCCGGCGATGGTCACGACCTTGTCGACGCCGGGATTCTTGCGGGCGATGGCGTCGAGCTTTTCCATAACCGCCTGGGTACGCGGCAGCGAGGCGCCGTCCGGCAACTGCACCGTGGCGAGCATATAGCCCTGATCCTCGATCGGGATGAAACCGGTCGGGATGCGCGAGAAGCCGTATATGGTGACGCCAATGGCGATGAGGGCGAACACCGTCACCTTGCCGGCATGCGCGACAAGCCGTTTCATCAGCCGCACATAGGCGGCTTCGGCCTTGTCATAGACCTTGTTGAAGCCGCGGTAGAAGAAGTTGCGCTTCTCCGGCGGCACGGTCGGCCGCAGCCACAGCGCGCATTGCGTCGGCTTCAGCGTCACGGCATTGATCGCGGAGATGAGCGCGGTTGCGGCGATCACCAGAGCAAATTGCATATACATCTGCCCGGTCAGGCCGGGCAGGAACGCCGCCGGCAGGAATACCGACAGCAGCACCAAAGTGATGCCGATGATCGGCCCGAGCAGCAGCCGCATCGCCTCGATGGCGGCGTCATGGCCGGTCATGCCGTGGTCGATGTTATGCGCCGCGCCTTCGACGACGATGATGGCGTCATCCACGACGATGCCGATCGCCAGCACGATGGCGAACAAGGTGGCGAAGTTAACCGTGAAGCCCATCGCCGCCATGGTCGCGAAGGCACCGATGATGGTGACCGGCACCGTGGTCGCCGGCACCAGCATGGCGCGCCAGTCCTGCAGGAAGATCAGGATGACGATGAGCACCAGGATGCCGGCCTCGATCAGCGTCTTGTACACCTCGTGAATCGAGGCATTGACGAAGACCGTGACATCGAACGGCACGTCGTACTGCAGGCCCTGCGGGAAGCTGCCCGACAGCTCGGCGAGGCGCTTCTTCACATCCGCGGCGACGGTGAGGGCGTTAGCGCCCGGCGTCAGCGAAATGCCGAGGCCGGCCGAAGCCTTGTTGTCCGCCTTGAAGATGACGCCGTAAGTCTGCGCGCCAAGCTCGACGGTGCCGATGTCGCGCACGCGCGTGATCTCGCCGGTCGGGCCGGTCTTGACGATAACGTTGGCGAATTGCGACACGTCGGTCAGACGGCCAAAGACATTGAGCGTATACTGGAACGGCACCGTCGCCGGCCCCGGCGGCGCGCCGATCTGGCCGGCGGTGACCTGGCTGTTCTGCGACTGCAGGGCGCCGACCACGTCACTGACGTTGAGCCCCCTCGCCTTCATCTTGTTCGGATCGAGCCAGATGCGCATGGCGTAGTTGCCGGCGCCGAACACGGTGACGCCGCCGACGCCGGGCACACGCGACAGTTCATCCTTGAGGCTGATGGTGGCGTAGTTCGACAGGAACAGGCTGTCATGCTTGGGATCGGTCGAAGTCAGCGTCGCGATCTGCAGAATCGAAGTGGATTTCTTCTGCACCACGACGCCCTGCGCCTGCACCGACTGCGGCAGTTGCGCCATCGCGGTCGAGACGCGGTTTTGCACCAGAATTTGCGCGAAGTTCAGATCGGTGCCGATCTTGAACGTGACGGTGAGATTGTAGGAGCCGTCCGAGGCGGCGTAGGACTGCATGTAGATCATGCCTTCCACGCCGTTGACCTGCTGCTCGATCGGCAGCGCCACGGTTTCGATCACCGTCGAGGCGCTGGCGCCGGGATAACGCGTCGTCACCGACACGGTCGGCGGCACGACATCGGGATATTGCGCGACCGGCAACTGGAACAGCGCGACGGCGCCGATCACCACCATCAGAATGGCGATGACGTTGGCGAGAACCGGACGCTCGATAAAGAATTTCGAGATCATTGCCCGGCCCTCGTTACGAGGACTTCGGCGGCGCGGATGCCGACTGCGGATCGACCTTCTGGCCCGGCACGGCGCGCAGCATGCCGTTGACAATGACGCGATCGCCGTCGCCGATGCCTTTGTCGATCACCTGCATGGTACCGTCGAGCGGGCCGAGTTCGACCCGGCGCTGCTCGACCACGTTGTCCTTGTTGACGACGAGAAGATAGCGGCCGCTCTGATCGGTGCCGAGCGCGGTGTCAGGCACCAGCAGCTCATCCTTCGGCGGCCCGAGCGGGATGCGCACGCGCACGAAAAGGCCCGGCAGCAGAACGTGCTTCGGATTGTCGAGAATGGCGCGGCCGGCGAGCGTGCCGGTCGATGGATCGACGGAGGGCGCGGCGTAATCCAGCGTGCCCTTGTGCGGATAGCCGGCCTCGGTCTGCAGCGACACCTCGACGGGCACCTTGCGCAATTCCTCGGGCGTGAGGCCGCGTTCGGCAATCATGGCGCGGATGCGGATGGTTTCCTGCTCGCCGACGGTGAAGTTCACGTAGATCGGATCGCTGGAGACGATGGAAGCGAGCGGCGTGCCGTTGCCGGACACGAAGGCGCCGATCGATACCTTGCGCGCGGTGACGATGCCGTCGAACGGCGCGGCGACCTGCGTATAGGCAAGATCGTTCTCGGCGAGCCGGGTCGAAGCGATCGCCTGATCGACGCTGGCCTGGGCGCTGTCGCGCGCGGCCAGCGCATTGTCGAGCGCCGCCTTGGAAGCCGAGCCGCTCGGCACCAGATCGGCCTGGCGCTGATAGTTGGCCTGAGCCGACACCAGACTGGCCTTGGCGTTGTCTTCGGCTGCCTTGGCCTGTTGCACCTTCAATTCGTAAGGCTTCTGCTCGATGACGAACAGCACCTGGCCTTTCTTGACCGCCTCGCCGTCCTGATACTTGATCGCCTCGACGAAGCCGGCGACGCGAGCGACCAGATCGGCCGAATTCACCGCGGCGACATTGCCGGTCGATTCCAGATAGCGGGTGACGGGCTTCTTCGCCGGCGCGGCGATGGTCACTTGCGGCGGCGGCGGCGCGACGTAGGTGTTCTTCTCGCCGCAGGCGGCAACAAGCGGCAGGATGCCGACAAAGGTGATCGCCGCGGCAAGCTTGCGCCCGCGCTTCCAGCCATGTGCCATCCGAGCCCCCCTCGAATTAGTAAGGCAGCCGGGCCTCGCCGGCCGCGCGGGGATCATCGCCCGGTCAGGCAATCGTGACAACGGGAATAAATGAGCGCTGTTGACGACTCGCGTCACCCGCCCGTTACAAACCCGGCCGAATGGCGGCGGCTAAAACGCGAATGCCCGGCACGGGCGATCCCCGTGCCGGGCATTGATTATTGATTTGACGCGCGGTGCGACGGCGTTCAGGCGCCGCCGCCGCTCAGCACCGTGACGGCGCGGCGATTCTGCGACCAGCACGAGATGTCGTTACAGACCGCGACCGGGCGCTCCTTGCCGTAGGAGATGGTCCGCATGCGGCCGGCATTGATGCCGCGCGACACCAGATAGTCACGCACCGACTGGGCGCGGCGGGCGCCGAGCGCGATATTGTATTCGCGCGTGCCGCGTTCGTCGGCATGGCCCTCGATGGTGAAGCTGTACTGGCTGTAGCGGGTAAGCCACTGCGCCTGCTTCTCGAGCGTCTCGCGGCCGGTGGCGTTCAATTCGGTCTGATCCGTCTCGAAGAACACGCGGTCGCCGACATTGACGACGAAATCCTGCTGGCTGCCCGGCGTCGATGCCGAACCGCCCGCGCCGCCCGAGCCATCGCCGGCCGTGTTCTGGTTGGCGCAGGCCGAGATGGCCAGGCCCGCAGCGAGCACGGCCGCAAGACGCAGGCCGCGAACAAACTTTCCGATCTCGATCATCTTCAAACTCCGTACCCCCGCCGATGCGGTGCGCGTCAGGTCCGATCGCAAAGAACCGGAGCGAGGCCCGCGCTTAAGCCCCACATCTAACCGTGGGGTGGTTAAGCGAACCTTCCATCAACCTTGATGGAACCTTGCCGCGACCCATAAACATGACCCGAATGGCTTAAACCGCCGGTCATGGTTAAAAGCCGGTGAATATGGCGGGGTGACGGCGCGGACCGGTTTTCGCCGGTCCGCCGGCTCAATTGCGGCGTCGCTGCCTTTAAGACAACAGCGGCGACCAAGCCGGATCCGACGCCAGAGCCGGCGTTTGGACCCGCTGCTCGTTACGGCCGGTGATATCGATCGTGTAGAGCGAGGGCCCCTGCCCGGGGTCGCGGAAGAACATCAGCACGCGGCCGTTCGGCGCGAAGGTCGGGCCCTCGTTATGGAAGCCCGAGGTGAGCAGGCGCTCGCCCTGGCCGTCGGGCTTGAGGATGCCGATGGAGAACTGGCCGCGCGCCTGGCCGGTGAAGGCGATGTAGTCGCCGCGCGGCGACCACACCGGCGTCGAGTGGCTGCCTTCGCCGAACGAGATGCGTTGGGCGGCGCCGCCGGTTGCCGGCATCACGTAGATCTGCGGCGAGCCGCCGCGATCGCTCTCGAAGCAGATCTGGCGACCATCCGGCGAATAGGAGGGCGCGGTGTCGATGGCCGGCGTGTCGGTGAGCCGCGTCGTCTGCTTGGAGCGCAGATCCATGACGAACAGATTGGAGTTCGGCCCCTGCTGCAGACTCATGATGACGCGCTGGCCGTCGGGCGAGAACCTCGGGGCGAACGTCATGCCGGGAAAATTGCCGACGATCTCGCGCTGGCCGGTTTCGATGTTGAGCAGATAGACGCGCGGATCGGCCTGTCCGTAGGACATATAGGTGATCTCTTGCGTCGTCGGATTGAAGCGCGGCGTGAGCACAAGATCGTCGCCGCGCGTGAGGTAGCGCACGCCGGCGCCGTCCTGATCCATGATGGCGAGCCGCTTGACGCGGCGATCCTTCGGCCCGGTCTCGTCGACGAAGACGACGCGGCTGTCGAAATAACCCTTCTCGCCGGTCAGACGTTCATAGATCGCATCCGAGATGATGTGCGCGATGCGCCGCCAGTTGTCCGGCGTGGTGAAGTACTGCTTGCCGTCGAGCTGCTGGCCGGCGAACACGTCCCACAGGCGGAATTCCGCCTTGAGGCGGCCGTCGCCCTGCTTGGTGATGCGGCCGGTGACCAGCGCCTGCGCGTTGATGACGCGCCAGTCGGCAAAGCGCGGCACGGCGTCCGAGTTGACGATCTTCTCGGTGAAGGCAGCCGGGTTGATCGGCGCGAACAGCCCGGAGCGCTGCAGGTTGTTCGAGATGATGCCGGTGACATTGCGCGACACTTCGGTATCGCCCGGCGTGCCGCCGACGAAATCCGGCAGCGCGATCGGCATCGGCTGCACATTACCCGAGGTGATTTCGAGGCGCAGCACCGCGCCGGCCTGACGCGGCGTCAGCGCCAGAAGCGCGCCGGCGCCGGCACCGGCCATCACGCCGCGGCGGGTGAGCAGGCTGTCGTGAGGAAATTCGCTGGATCGGGCCATTCAATCGTTTCCGTACCGGGCCGGCTACAGAACGCCGGGATTTTGAAACAACAACTACTGGAACATGTCGCGCGGCGTAAAGCCGATCTCGATATCTTTCCAGCTGTCATAATGCTCGGGCCTGAGCATCGTATACGGCTGGCATTGCAGAATGGCGCGTCGGCCGCTGTCGGCGAAGGCTGGCCCGTAAGGCGAGGCCGAGCCTTCGACCGGGTCGGGGCCGCGCTCGACGGTGCCGTCGCGCCGGAACTGAACGCGGAACACCACCTTGAGATTGTCGGCGCCCTCGGCGCCCACCGGGATCGTCCAGCACGACGTGACGCGGCGACGGAAGGCGTCGATTTCCGATTGGCTCAGCCGCGCCGAGTTGGCGTTGGCGGCGCCGAGACTGGCGTTCTTGTTGATCTCGGAGCCGGTCGCGGCCGAACGCGTCGGATCGCGCTTGTCGAGCAGCGCCGCGATCTTGTCGGCATCGAACTTCTGCGTCGGCTGCGGCTTGGGCGGCGGCGGCTTCTTCGGCGGCAACGGCTGCGGCTCGGTCTTGGCTTCCGGCTTCGGCTTGTCGTCTTTCAGCTTGTCGGCGATCTCGTCCGGCTTGGGCGGCTCGGGCTTGGCCTCGGGCTTTTTCTCGACCGGCTTCGGCTCCGGCTTGGGCGGCTCCGGAGTCGCCTCCTTGTTGACCGCGACTTCCCGCTTCTCGTTGATCGTCGGCTTGAGCTCCTCGACCGGCTTGGGCGGCGGCTCGGCGACCTTCTCGACCACCGGCTTGGGCTTTTCCTCGACCTTCTTGGTGTCTTTCACGCCCTTGGTGATTTCGGAGAAATCCTTGTCGCTGATGATATCGACCGGCAGCGATTCCGGCGGAATCGTTTCGAACGCCTTGCTGGAAAAGGAAAACGTCGCCCATCCCAGCACGGCGACGTGCAGGGCGGTCGAGATTATCGATGCCGTCCGCATCTGCATCGAAGGTTATTTGCCCTGCTCGAATTCGGTGACCAGCGCGACGCGGTGGAAGCCGGCGGCCGACAGACGGCCCATCACCGCCATCATCGATCCGTAGTTGGCATTCTTGTCGCCGCGCACATAGACGCGCGCTTCCTTGCCGCCGCGCGCCTGGGAGACGGCCTCGAGCTTCGGCACGAGATTGGCGAGCTCGATTTCCTCGTTCTGCAGAAACACCTTGCCCTGCGTATTGACCGACAGGGTGAGCGGCTCCTTGTCCTGATCGAGGCTCTTGGCCTGCGATTGCGGCAGGTCGATCGGCACGCCGACGGTCAGGAGCGGCGCCGACACCATGAAGATGATCAGCAGCACCAGCATCACGTCCACCATGGGCGTGACGTTGATCTCCGCCATTACTGCCCGGCGGCGGCGACGGCCCTTGCCGATCGTCGGCGTTCCCGCATTGGCTGCCATTCTGGTCGTCGTCCCTCAATTTCGGATCGCGGCCCCCGCCGCGGCGTCATTCCGGCAATCGGTTCAGCCGGCCCCGCGCTCGTCGATCTGGCGCGAGAGGATGGCGGAAAATTCGTCGGCGAAGCCTTCGAGCTGCTGCGCCTGTTTATTCACTTCAGCGGCGAACTTATTATAGAAAATCGTCGCCGGTATGGCGGCAACGAGGCCGACCGCTGTCGCAAACAGCGCTTCCGCGATGCCCGGCGCCACCACGGCGAGCGAGGTATTCTTCGACGCGGCGATCGACTGGAAGCTCGTCATGATGCCCCAGACGGTGCCGAACAGACCGACGAAAGGCCCGGCTGAGCCGACGGTCGCGAGAACCAGCAGCCGCTTCTCGAGCCGCTCGATCTCCCGCGCGATCGTCACCTGCATCACCTTGTCGAGGCGCATCTGCAGTCCGGCGAAGGAACGCTGCTGCCCGGTAAAGCTGCGCTTCCACTCCTGCATCGCCGCGACGAACAAGGCGGCCATCGAGTTCGACGGCTTGGCGGCGTGCGTGCGGTAAAGATCTTCGAGCGACTGCCCGGACCAGAACTGGGATTCGAAGCCGCGCATGGCGCGCGCATTGCGCGTGTAAAGCACCCACTTGTCGATCGCGATCGCCCAGACCCAGACCGAGCAGGCCATCAGCCCGATCATGACAAACTTCACGACCCAGTGGGCGTGCCAGAACAGGGTCCAGAGCGACAGGTCGGAAGCGACGATGGTCGGCAGCGACTGCGCCACATCGGCAGGATTCATAAGGCACGTCCTTTGCGTGGCGCCGGCCTTGCATCAAGGCGCGGCGCCGCGGGCTGTTCCAGTGTCATTGGCATGGGCTCGACAGGCGGAATCCCTGCCAAACTTGGCCAAATGAGGGCGCAGCGCCCGTTAAAACGCGGGCTTTTGCTGGCCTTTATGCCCCCACACAGCGCCCTTTATGGTAAAGGATTCGTTAGCGGCGGGTTCAC
Organism: Pseudolabrys sp.; assembly: GCA_017849615.1. Lineage (GTDB taxonomy): Bacteria > Pseudomonadota > Alphaproteobacteria > Rhizobiales > Xanthobacteraceae > Pseudolabrys. The sequence goes on from JAFIGS010000028.1 coordinate 37,902, forward strand.
AAACGCCTGCGCGCACAGGCGAAAATCAGCGCAAAAAATAATCAGCCGCTGCAAAGAAAAGCCGCCCGCCTCGGGGAGAGGACGGACGGCTCAGCTCACGCAGAAGTAATGGGGGACTAGTTCTGCGTCGGGCTTTCCGGCGCCGGGCGGTTGCGCCGCTCGGCCATGAAGGCGTCGAACTCGGTCTTGTCCTTGGCGAAGCGCAGCCGCTCCAGGAACGATTTGAATTCGTGCTGCTCTTCCTCCAGACGCCGCAGCGTGTCGTTGCGGTATTCGTCGAAGGCCGCGTTGCCGCTCGAAGGCGCGCCGCCCCACGGCGAACCGCCGCCGAAGCCGGAGCCCTGGCCGCCGCTCATCTTCGAGCGCATCCAGTCCATCTTCGACTGCAGACGATCCATCTTGTGTTGCCACCGATCATGGCCGCGATAACCGCATCCCATTCTTCCGCTCCCGATTGTGAAGGCCAAAGTTGCAAGACCGACCGGCCACCAGACCATGAAGCCCAGCACCGTGAGGGCAATCCAGGCGGGCTTGCCGTATTCGTCGAGCTTCGCGGTGATTGGCATGGCGTCCTCCGGTCTCCGTGTGAATGTAAATAACATTTACATGAGTAAGGGCGCGCGACCCTGATGTCAACACCCTTCACATCGCTTTTTTGCAGGTGGGGATTGCCGGCCCGGTTGCGAGGGGGCGCGGCGCTTTGGCGCTGAATTTTCCGGGGACCTTCGAACCAATAAACCGACCTTGCGGGTACAATCGTAATGCACAACCTTTGATAGCAAAGCAGGGCATGCGGTGGCCGAAGATTCGCGTGATATCATCCGTGAACTCGAAGCGGACGGCCGGCTCTTCATCGGAGCTACCGGCAGTCATCATCTGACTGCGATGCGGGCCGACGGCGAAGCCACTCCGACCGCGCGCGATTTCGAAACGCTGAAACAAGATCTCGAATTTATCGAAGACAGCGCAGACGCCATCATAGCGATGGGGACGCCGAAGACGTCCATGGCCGCGGCGGAGTAAGCCGCCAGTATTAAAGCGGCTGAGTGGCTTGCATGTCCTCGACCGCCCCCGCCGCGTTCCGCTTCTCCCAATGCCTGGCGATCCGCGGCAGGCTCGTTTCGATCCAGTCGGCGAGCACCCTCACCTTCTCCGCCGCTTCGCGGCCGAGCGGCGTCAGTGAGTATTCGACGTGGGGCGGCACGACCTGATAGGCGACGCGGGCCACCATGCCGTCCTGTTCGAGGTGCTGCAGCGTCTGCGCCAGCATACGCTCGCTCACCCCGCCGACCGCCCGGCGCAACTCGCTGAAGCGGTGCATGCGCCGCTCGAGCACGATGAGAACCAGCACGCCCCAGCGGCTGGTCAGGTGCTTGAGCACGTCGCGAGAGGGACAAGCGGCGGCCAGAAGATCGCCGCGAGCGAGCTGTTCGGATAGCGGAACGCCACGGCTCTCCGGAGAAATCTCGATATTTGACATGCGGTTAGGCTCCAGTGGTTCGTCGCAGGCTTTCTTTAAACTTACAAAAATGTAGGTACTTACTAAAAATAATCAACCCCTTTATCTGGAGGCCTATCGGATTTCACCGTTCACAGGAGCCTCCCATGACCATCGGAATCACCGGCGCCACCGGCCAGCTTGGCCGCCTCGTCGTCGCACAGCTCAAAGCCAAGGGTGCAGCCGGCGACATCGTCGCCCTCGTCCGCACCCCGGCGAAAGCCGCCGATCTCGGCATCGCCGCCCGCGAAGCCGATTACGCCAAACCGGCCACGCTCGACGCCGCGTTCAAGGGGCTCGGCACTCTGCTGCTCATTTCGTCAAGCGAAGTCGGGCAGCGCGAAGCCCAGCATAAGGCGATCATCGCCGCGGCGAAGAAGGCCGGCGTAAAGCGCATCGTCTATACCAGCATCCTGCACGCCGACGCGTCCGCGATCGACCTTGCCGCAGAACACCGCGCCACCGAAGCGGCGATCAAGGCGTCGGGCCTCGCCTACACGTTCCTGCGCAATGGCTGGTACACCGAGAACTACGCCGCCGGCATTCAGGGCGCGGTGGCGGGCGGCGCACTGTATGGCGCGGCCGGCGATGGCAAGATTTCCGCGACGCCGCGCGCCGACTACGCCGCCGCGGCGGCAGCGGTTCTCACAACGCCGGGACATGACGGCAAGGTTTATGAACTGGCCGCCGACAAGCCCTTCACGCGGGCAGAATTGGCCGCCGAAATCTCGAGGCAGGCCGGCAAGACGATTCCCTACACGAACGTCAGCGTCGAGGATTACGCCAAGGGCCTCGCCAGCCACGGTGTGCCGGAAGCATTCGCCAAGGTGATCGCCGGCTGGGAAGTGCCGATTTCGCAGGGCGCGCTGTTCGACGACAGCAAGACCCTGTCGAAACTGACCGGCAAGCCGACCACGCCTCTGGCCGACGCGGTCAAAGCGATCCTTGCCGTTTGAGGCATCTGCCGCTCGGCCTGCCGGCTGCTACGCCGTCAGGCCGAGGCCGCGCAGATAAACCAGCACCTCGGCCTCGAGCAATTCGTCCGGCGCCATCGGCAAGGTGCGCCGGGCGCGATCGCCGCGCCCGAACAGCGACGCAATGCCGTGCGTCATCGCCCAGATGTGCAAGGCGACCATCAGGGCCGGCGGGCGTTCCTTGGCCGGCAGCGAAGCCACCAGGCGCTCGGCCGCCGTGCGCAGAACCGCAAAGGCGCTTTCACCGGCAGCACGCAGTTGCGGATCGCTGTCCTGCGGCACACCGGCTTCGAACATGGCCGAGTAATAAGCCGGCTTGTCCTTGGCGAAATCCAGATAGGCATTGCCGAGCCGGTTGAACGCCGTCAGCGGATCGGGCTTGCCGTTGTCCCAGGCCTTGTCGAGCGCGGCCGCAAACAATTCGAAGCCGCGGCGCGCCACGTCAGCGATCAATTCCTCGCGGCTTTTGTAATGGCGATAGGGCGCCGCCGGCGACACGCCGGCCCAGCGCGCCGCATCGGCAAATGTGAAGCCGGCCGGGCCCTTCTCGGCGATCAGTTCGAGCGCGGCGCGGACCAGCGCCTCCTTGAGATTGCCGTGATGATAGCCGCGCGGGCCCTCGCCGCCGGACGCACTGTCGCGGTCGTTCTTGGTCCATCTCATGGGACGGAGGCCTGGGCGGGGCAAAGCTTCATGTAAAGAGCCTTTACATGACTCAGGCGGGGAAAGCGAGCGGAACCCGCGTCAGTGCCCGCGCGGCGCGGCGGCCAGCGGCAGCGCGTCGAACAAGGTCGGCCCGCCGGGCTGCGCGCCTTCGATGGTGAGCAGCTTGAGTTTCGTCACGACGCCGCCGGGCGCGGAGAAGCCGCCGGTTTTCGCACCGTTGCGGTCGCTCGCCGCCAGGACGCGGTGGCACGGCATGACGACCGGGCACGGGTTCTGCCCCATGGCCTGCCCGACCGCGCGGGCCAGAGTCTTGTCGCCGAGGCGCTCGGCGACTTCGCCATAGGTCAGCGTCTGGCCGGGCGGAATCTGCCGCACGATCCTGTAGACACGAGCGTTGAATTCCGGCGTCGCGCTGTCGTCGATAGCGACGTCAGAGAGGTTGCGCCTCTCGCCGTTGAGCAATGCGACAATGCCGTGGATGGCCTGCTGCGCGAGGCCGTCGGGCGCTCGCTCGACCGCTTCGGAGAAACGCTTGCGCATCCGCGCGCGCGTCGCGTCTGTATTGCCTTCCGGCAACTGCACGCCGATCAGCCCGCGCGCGCTCCACGCGACGGCGCAGACGCCGATGGCCGTGTCGAACAGGGTGAAGCTTTGTTCGTTCATCATACCAATCTAGCACGCGGGCCCGTGCCGCGCCGCCCGATTCCTGACAGCCGCAGGCAGCCTCAGAAAGGCGCTTCAAAAAGGTTCTTGCGACAGCCCCGGCACGTCGGCCGGACGCGGGCCCGGCGCCGGCCACAGGAAACGGCGCTCGCTCGCCGCGATCTCGATCGTCGTTGATGCTGGCCTCGCGGCGCGCCATCAACCCTTCGGCGTCGAACTCCCATTGCTCGTTGCCGTAGGAACGGTGCCACTGTCCCCTGGCGTCGTGCCATTCGTACTGGAAACGCACGGCGATGCGGTGCAAGCTCCGAAACGACAACCGGCGCTTCAGTGTCGTCCGATCCGGGCGCTTGTCAAACGATCACGCCGGCGGCTGCGCGTCCTGATCCGCCTTCATGGCGATGCGCAGCGGCTTGGGAATCGGCTTGGCGCGGCCGCCCGAGACGAAGGCGACCTGCACATCGGCCTCGACCAGCAGCTCGTCGCCGCGCTTGACCTGCTGATGAAGAACGATCGACGCGCCTTTCACGTCCTTGGGCCGTGTATACAGATCGAGCAGGTCGTCCATCTTTGCCGGACGCTTGAAATCGATTTTCATCTGGCGGACGACAAAGGCAAAGCCCGGCGCTTCCTTCTCGGTCTCCTCGAACAGCGCGCGGTGATCGGCGCCTAACAGACGCAGATAATTGGTGCGCCCGCGCTCCATGAAACGCAGATAGCTGGCGTGATAGACGACGCCGGAAAAATCGGTGTCCTCGTAATAGACGCGAATCTGCTGATGATGCAGGCCGTCGGTTACGGTGCCGTCGATGGGGTGCATGGCGCTACTCATCCTCATCCCCCGCGAACAGGCCGAACTGCGACGGGTCGCGCTTGGGCTCGTTCATGCCGAGATGCTTGAACGCCGCACCGGTGAGCAATCGGCCGCGCGGCGTGCGCTGGATGAAACCTTTCTGAATGAGATAAGGCTCAATGATGTCCTCGATCGCGTCGCGCGGCTCCGACAAAGCCGCGGCGATGGTCTCGATGCCGACCGGGCCGCCGGCATAATTCTCGGCGATCATCCTTAGGTAGCGCCGGTCCATCGCGTCGAGACCCGAGCCGTCCACCTCCAGCGCCGACAGCGCCCTGTCGGCGATGGCGCGATCCACCGCCTTGTCGCCGTCCACGTGCGCGAAGTCGCGCACGCGGCGCAAGAGACGCCCGGCGATGCGCGGCGTGCCGCGCGAGCGCTTGGCGATCTCGTTGGCGCCTTCCGGCGTCATCGGCAGGCCGAGCACGCGCGCGCCGCGCGCCACGATGAGTTCCAGCTCGGCTTCGGTATAGAAGTTGAGCCGGATCGGAATGCCGAAGCGGTCGCGCAGCGGATTGGTGAGGAGGCCGGCGCGGGTCGTCGCGCCCACGAGCGTGAACGGCGCGAGATCGATCTTCACCGAACGCGCCGCCGGCCCCTCGCCGATGATGAGGTCGAGCTGGAAATCCTCCATCGCCGGATAGAGGATTTCCTCGACATGCGGATTGAGACGATGGATTTCGTCGATGAACAGCACGTCGCGCGGCTCGAGATTGGTGAGCAATGCGGCAAGATCGCCGGCCTTCGCGATCACCGGGCCCGAGGTGGAACGAAAATTCACGCCCATCTCGCGCGCCACGATCTGCGCCAAGGTCGTCTTGCCGAGGCCGGGCGGGCCGACAAACAGCACATGGTCGAGCGCCTCGCCGCGCGCCTTCGCTGCCTCGATGAACACTGAGAGATTGGCGCGCGCCTTCTCCTGTCCGACGAATTCGGCCAGCTTCTGCGGTCGCAGCGACGCATCGACATCGTCGTCGCGCTTGTCGCCGGACACGAGGCGTCTGGGCGGGGTGGTCACATCACCCCCCGGCGATATTTGTTCGGCAGCAGTTCGCCGATGGTGACGACGGTCGGTCCCTTGGCTCCATCCGGCACGATGACACGCGCCTTCGCGTCGTAGTCGTGAATCAGTTCGCGGCAAGCGCCGCACGGCGACACCACGGTGATGCCGCCCGCCTCGCCCGGTTTGGGGTGACGCACGGCGACGATGGTCTCGATGCCCTGGTCGCCCTTGTCGGTGAGCGCAGTGCCGATCGCCACCGCCTCGGCGCAGACCGCGCCGCGCCCGACATAGGCGTCGAGATTGACGCCGACGACGAGGCGGCCGTCGCGCGTGCGCAAGGCCGCGCCGACTTCCTGCCAGTCATTGCGGTAGCGCGACTTGATCGCCTTGGTGGCGGCGTCGATAAGTTCCTGGTCTTTGTCAGTCAGTTTCATGCGCTCAGTCACTTCGCTAACTCTTTTAGCCCCTGCCGGATCAGCGCCGCCGTATCCGCCCCCTCACCCAAAGCGCGCGACGCGGCAGCGATCGCCGTCGCCGCCTGCGGCTGGCCGTAGCCGAGATTGACCAAAGCCGAGACCGCATCGAGCACCGGCTTCGACGCACGACGCTCGTCCACCGCGCCGGCGACCTGCGCCGCGCCGAAATCGACATCGGCGAAAGCCGGCACCTTGTCCTTGAGTTCGGACACGATGCGCTCGGCCACCTTGTTGCCGACGCCCGGCGTGCGCGCCACCGACGCCTTGTCGCGCATGGCGATGGCATTGGCGAGTTCGTTGACCTTCAGCGTCGAGAGAACCGACAGCGCCACCTTGGCGCCGACGCCCTGCACGGTCTGCAACAAGCGGAACCACTCGCGCTCGGCATCGGTCGCAAAACCGAAGAGCTTGATCTGGTCCTCGCGCACGTAGGTTTCAATGGCGAGCGTCGCCGCCTCGCCCGGCGCCGGCAGCGCCGTCAGCGTGCGCGCGGCGCAATGCACCTGATAGCCGACGCCGTTCACGTCGAGGATGACGTAATCCTCGCCATAGGAATCGATGATGCCCTTGAGCTTGCCGATCATAGCCAATGCCTTTCGCGCCGGCGCGCGCGGCTCCAGCGTCCTCTCCCCCCTTGAGGGGGAGAGACAGAGAGGGGGGTAAGCGGCGCATTCCGTGATCGCAGCTTACCCCCCTCCCCAACCCTCCCCCTCAAGGGGGGAGGGAGCGCGCCGAGTGCGCCGCTCTTGTTCGCGCCACGCCTCATCTGGCCGCCACCTTCATCTTCATGACGATGCTCGCGCGATGATGCGCGTGGCAGATGGCGATGGCGAGCGCGTCGGCGGCGTCCTCGCTTTGCGGCGCGGCCTTCGGCAGCAGCACGCCGATCATCAAACGGATCTGCGCTTTCTCGGCATGGCCGGCGCCGACCACCGTCTTCTTGATCAGGTTCGGCGCATATTCGGCGACCGACAGTCCGGCCCGCGAAGGCACCAGCATGGCGATGCCGCGCGCCTGGCCGAGTTTGAGCGTCGAGGCGCCGTTGGCGTTGACGAAGGTCTGCTCGACGGCCGCCTCTTGCGGCGCGTAGCGCTCGATCACGGCCATCAGGCCGTCATGCAGCGCCACCAGCCGCGCACCCAGATCGGCGCGCTCCGAGGTTTCCACCGATCCGCAGGCGACATGGATCAGGCGATTGCCGACGCTCTCGATCAGCCCCCAGCCGGTGCGGCGGAGGCCGGGGTCGATGCCGAGAATGCGAATCGGTTGGCGAATCGGTTGGCTTGCCATGCCCCGTTGATAGCCCCCGCCGGGGCCACGGGCCAGAAGCCGGTAGCCCTGTCCGGACTCGGCTGGTAGAACGGCCATCCTGCCGGGGCCGTTCAAATGCCAGAAATTTTCGCGTCGGTCGTTGCCGACCCGCGTTTTCCTTTCGCACTCGCTATTTCCGTCATCGCCGGGCTGGTGCGCGGATTCACCGGGTTCGGCTCCGCCCTCATTTACATCCCGCTGATCTCGGCGGTTTACGGCCCCAGCATCGCGGCGCCGACCCTTTTGCTGTTCGACACCATCTGCAGCGTGCCCTTCGCCATCCAGTGCTGGCCGCAGGCGACGCGCCGCGAAGTGCTGCCGGTCGCCGTCGCCGCCGCGCTGGCGCTTCCGGTCGGCGTCGCTGCGCTGCTTTATGTGGACGCGCTGATCTTGCGCTGGTTCATCGCCGCGCTGGTGCTGATTGCCCTCGTCGCCCTGATCACCGGCTGGCGCTATCACGGCCGGCCGACCATCGCGGCCTCGCTCGGGGTTGGCGCCTTCGCCGGCTTCGGCTCCGGCGCTGTGCAGATCGCGGCGCCCGCGCTGCTGGTGTTCTGGCTCGGCGGGCCCAACAGCGCCACCACGGTGCGCGCGAACATCATGGTTCTGTTCGCCATCATGGGCATGCTGGCGATCGGCGCCTATGCCGTGGCGGGCGTATTCGGCGCCGAGGTGCTGGCGCTCGGCTTCGTGCTCGGCGTGCCGTTCATCGTGGCGATGACGATCGGCGCGCGCTGGTTCCGTGGCACCAGCGACACGCTCTACCGGCGTGTCGCCTACATCATCATTGCCTTCTCGGGCCTCGTCAGCCTGCCGCTGTTCGACGGTCTGCGCTGACGCGCATGATCCTGAAAAGTGGTCACCGGTTTTCGGATCAGATCATGCGCCAAGTTAAAGCAGCGTGCCGCGCAAGATGACCAGCGCCACGCTGAAATAGATAACGAGACCGGTGACATCGACGAGCGTCGCCACGAACGGCGCCGACGCGCTCGCCGGATCGAACCCCGCGCGCTTGAGGATGAAGGGCAGCATCGAGCCCGCCATCGAGCCGAAGGTGACGATGCCGATCAACGCCGCGCCCACGGTCAGCGCCACGAGCTGCCAGTGCGGGCCGTAATCGTAAAGACCTGCCGACTGCCAGATGGCGATGCGCGCCATGCCGATAATGCCGAGGAACGAGCCGAGCACGATGCCGGTCGGCAATTCGCGAATGGCCACGCGCCACCAGTCGCGCAGGCGCAATTCCTGAAGCGCCAGAGAGCGGATCAGCAGCGAGGTCGCCTGCGAGCCGGAATTGCCGCCCGAGCTCATGATCAGCGGCACGAACAGCATCAGGACGAGGGCCTTTTCCAGTTCATGCTGGAAAGACTGCATGGCGCTCGCGGTCAGCATTTCGCTGAGGAACAGAACGCAGAGCCAGCCGGCCCGCTTCTTGATCATGGCGCCGAAGCCCATCTGCAGATAGGGCTTGTCGATCGCCTCCATGCCGCCGAACTTCTGCACGTCCTCGCTGCTCTCCTGCAGCATGGCGTCGATGGCGTCGTCCACGGTGACGATACCGAGCACATGGCCGAAGTGATCGACCACCGGCACCGCCAGCAGATCGTATTTCCGGAACAGGCGGCCGACCTCCTCGCGGTCGGTCTGCGGCGTCACCGTGATCGGCTGGCTTTCGCGCGCCGCCGACAGGATCGGCGCCGCCGGATCCGCGGCGATGAGGCGGCGCAAGGTGACCATCTGCACCAGCCGCCTGGTCGGCGGGTCCAGCACGTAGATGGCATAAATGGTCTCGCGCGTGCGCTCGACGTGGCGGATGTGCTCCAGCGTCTGCCCGACCGTGAAGCTCGACGGCACGCTGACGAACTCGGTCGTCATCAGGCTGCCGGCGGTGTCTTCCGGATAGACCAGCAGGCGCTGGATGGCGCCGCGGCTCTCGTCGTCCAGCACCGCCATGACCAGCGGCCGGGACTCGTCCGGCAGCAGCCGCACGATATCGGCGGCGCGGTCGGCCGACATGGCGTTGAGCAGCGTGGCCGCATGGGCGACCGGCAGCGAGGCGATGATGTCGGGGCCGGCGAAGAATTCCGGCTGATCGAGGATTTCGACCGCGCGCTCGACCGGCAGGGCCGCCAGAACCGGGGCCGCCTGCTCGATCTCCAGATTGTTCAGCGTTTCGACGTTGTCGCCGACGTGCCGGTTGAGCATCGCCCTGGCGAGCTCGGACGGCGAGAGGTCGGCCTCGTGAAGAAGGTTTTCGGAATCCATCGCGCACCTTTGGGAAGACGGCCGTCGCCGAAGCGGCCGAGGTGCGTCACGCCATGCGCGTATTACGCCTCGAACGCCGGAAGCAGGCCGCCGGTACTAGGGCCATCGTGAGGCATGATTTCGGGATCTCTGAGATTGATATCGGGCGAGCGCCGTCGGCGCGTCTCTCCATTGGACGAGCGTCGCGAAAGCGTCAAGGCAAATTCGGCTTGGAAAGGCGAGCGGCGCGGCTTACGCGCTCATCTTCTGCATCAGCGCGTCGGACAGTTCGAAATTGGCGTAGACGTTCTGCACGTCGTCGCTCTCTTCCAGCACCTCGATCAGCTTGAGGATCTTCTCGCCGGCCTCGTCGTCGACCGCGACGGTGTTCTGCGGCTTCCAGGTGATGCCCGACTTGCGGGGCTCGCCGAATTTGGCTTCCAGCGCCTTGGTCACATCGGCGAGGGTTTCCGGCGTGGTGACGATCTGGTGGCCGCTCTCGTCCGAAATCACGTCCTCGGCGCCGGCCTCGATGGCGGCTTCGAGCATGGCGTCGGCGCTGGCCTTGTCGGTGTCGTATTCGATGACGCCGATGCGGTCGAACATGAAGGACACCGCGCCCGTGGTGCCGAGATTGCCGCCCGCCTTGGTGAAGGCCGAGCGCACGTCGCTGGCGGTGCGGTTGGTGTTGTCGGTCAGCGCCTCGATGATGACGGCGACGCCGCCGGGCGCGTAGCCCTCGTAGCGGATCTCCTCGTAATTATCCTGCTCCGAGCCGGATGCCTTCTTGATGGCGCGCTCGATATTGTCCTTCGGCATGTTCTCGGCGCGGGCCGCGATGATGGCGAGGCGCAGGCGCGGGTTGAAGGCCGGGTCCGGCAGGCCGAGCTTGGCCGCCACCGTGATTTCGCGCCCCAGCTTGCTGAACACCTTGGAGCGGACTTTATCCTGCTTCCCCTTGCGGTGCATGATGTTCTTGAATTGGGAATGACCAGCCATGGCTCTTGATCGCGCGTTCTGAGGTGGAAGGGGTGCCGGCTATATAATCCGGGCGGCGGGGAAAATAAACTGGCACTGTCATTCCGGGACGCGCCTGGAAGGCGCGGGCCCGGAATCCATATCCCCGGTGCCGCGGCGTATGGATTCCGGGCCCGGTGCTTCGCACCGTCCCGGAATGACGGCTAGCCCGCCACCGCCACGTTGCGCAGCATGGCCGCGACCCGGGCCCGCATCCCGGCGACATTGGCGTGGACGCGGGCCTTGTAGCGGGCCACCGCATCGCGATCGACCATGAAGAACGCGCGCTCCGGATAGCCGCGGCCGAAGACATCGACCAGCATCGAGCGGAACTTGCCCGAGACGACGCCCGGCATATGGCCGGACGCCTCCTCGGCATAGGCCACGTATTCGGCCGAGGTCAGCGCGCACAGCAAGGGATGCAGGCGCGCGGAATAGACCTTTCGGTGCCGCTGGATCAGCTCGATGGTGCGGTCGAGCGGTATTTCAGCGCCGATATTGGCGCCGATCTGCAGCGGCTCGTCGAGGGATGATTGCGTCAGCGGAAACTGGCCGATGCTCCAGTCGCCCAGATGCACGGCGTTGGAGCGGCCGCGGCCGTAAAGCATGACATCGTCGGCATAGGGGGCATACCAGACATCGAGGCGGTCGATGACGCGCTCGATCATCGGCCGCGGGATCAGTTCGCGATAGGCGGTGCCGAAGATGCCGATGGCCGACTTCGCCCGCGCCAGGATGCGCAGGATGTCGTCGCCGATCAGCGGCTGGAACATGGCGTTGCCGACGCCGACGATGACGAGATCGTAGCTCTCGCGCGCCGCGGCGAGACTCTCGCGCAGCGCGGCGAAGGTCATGTGATGAATGCGCGCCTCGCCCGGCAGCAGGCCGTTGACCAATTGCACGCCGAGACGGTCGCCGAAACTGGCGGCGTCGCTTTCCGACACGACCGCGACGTCACAGGCCGCGACCGGCGCGACGCGGCCGCCCGGCGTCAGGCGGAACATCATTTCGACATCGCTGACCGGCGCCGTGCATTCGATGCGGAAGCCATAGCGGTCGAACAACCGGATCAGGTCGGCATAGACCAGATGATTGGCGAAGCCGCGCGCGGCGCGCGCCGCGCCGCCCGGAAGATCGGCCGGACAATAGCTGACGATCACGTCCTGCTTGCAGAAGCGCAGATGCGTGAACAGGCCGTCGAGATCCGCCACGCGCTCGAGCTGCCCGAGCATCAGGATGATGTCGCTTTCGGTCGCCGCCCTGGTCGGGAATTCGGCCCCGGTGAGGCCGTGGATCAGCGAGCCCTTGCCGTGCGCGAGATGATCGACCGCCTCATAGGCGCAGCCGAACGGCACCAGATCGCGCAAGGTCTCGCCGCCGCCGTGTCCGAGATCGAGAATACGGGCGCCGGCCGGAATGAACTGCGCGGCAAGCTGCGCGCGCGGATCGCGCTGCGGCGCATCGAGCCGCTTCGCCTCGTCATGCACGAGCCTGAGGGCGAGATTTGCGTTGACGTGAAGCGCCATGACGTCCGAGAGGACATCAACGTGGTTAACGAAAGGTTAACCCCACTGCGGCGCGGCCTGCTCCAGCATGGCGCCGATGCGCACGGCCGCCACATTTACCGCCAGCCCTGTCTTGTCGTCGAGTTCGACCGCGACGCCGCACAAGGTCGCCGGCCCGGCCGCAGCCTCGAACTTGGCGCCCGGTATCTTGCGCAGGAAGCGCGACAGCGGCTCGTCCTTCACCATGCCGATGACGCTGTCATAGTCGCCGGTCATGCCGGCATCGGTCATGAAGGCGGTGCCGCCCGGCATGATGCGCTGATCCGCGGTCGGCACATGGGTATGCGTGCCGACGACCAGCGAGGCGCGGCCGTCGCAGAAGTAACCCATGGCCTGCTTCTCGCTCGAGGCCTCGCAGTGAATGTCGACAACGATGGCGTCGGCCGCTTCGCGCAGCGGACAGGCGGCGATCTCGCGCTCCACCGCGGCGAAGGGATCGTCCAGCGGGTCCATGAAGATGCGGCCCATGACATTGACGACCAGCGCGCGTTTGCCGTTCTTGGCCTCAACCAGAGCGGCGCCGCGTCCCGGCGCGCCCTTGGGGTAATTCACCGGGCGGACGAGGCGCGGCGCGCGTTCGATGAATACCAGCGCCTCGCGCTGATCCCAGGAGTGATTGCCGAGCGTAATGGCGTCGGCGCCGGCATCGACCAGCTCGTGGTAGATCGTCTCGGTAATGCCGAAGCCGCCGGCGGCATTCTCGCCATTGATCACGACGAGATCGAGTTTCCAGTCGCGCACCAGGCCGGGCAGTTTGTTCTGAACGATAGCGCGGCCCGCGCGCCCGACAACGTCGCCAATAAATAACAGTCGCATCCGTCAGCTTTCAAATCGCGATGATTTCTTTTTCCGTTAGCACGAAGTCGAGCCGCTCGTCGCGCTCGGTCGCCGGAACCTGCGGTATTTCCTGAATGGCAAAAGCAACGCCGATGGCGGTGATTTTCTTGAGCGCGCGCAAACCGGCAATGGTCCGGTCGTAATAGCCCGCGCCATAGCCGATGCGCTGGCCGCTGCGGTCGAAACAGGCCAGCGGCACAAGCAGAATGTCGGGCTTCACTTCGGGCGCGTCCGGCATCGGCTCGCGGATGCCCCACTGGCCGGACTTGAAAGCGTCGCCGAACTGATAGGCCCGCATGATCAGCGGTTTTCCCCGCCCGTCGATGCAGGGCAGCGCCAGTTTCGCGCCCGCGCCCGCCAGCTTGCGCAGCAAGGGCAGCGGATTGATCTCGGTCTTCATCGGCATGAAACCGGAGACGATCGCGCCGGGCTCCACCGTGATTGGCAGACCGCGCGCGGCCAACGCCTCGGCCGCCGCCTGGCGCTCCGCTGCCGGCATGGCGTCGCGTCTGGCGAGAGCGGCGGCGCGGAGGGTGGATTTTTGTTGAGCTATATTTGTCGCCTGATCCATCGTGAGCTCGTGTCCCGGACGCGGTGCAGCGCGTAGCGGTGCGCCGCTGATCCGGGACCCAGGCAAGTCTCAGGATGGGTCCCGGTTCTGCATCGCATCGCTACGCGCTGCGATACGCCCGGGACAAGGGAAAAGTGCGGAGCCGCAATGGCCGTGAGAGTGTGATCCCGGGAACCTACATAAGTAGGTGGGCGCCATGTGACCAAGCCCACGGGCCTGGCCAGGGACAGCTCCCTTGAGGATCGTAAGGCCCCGGGGAATGTGTCCCCCACGCACCTCGCAGCCCCGCCTGATCAATGTAGTGACTTGCCCCGCGCCGCGCCAGCGGCCCTCGAGCCATCTCTACCGCCCGAAACTCGCGCACAGGCACCGCTCGGCGATGATGGTGCCGTCGTTGCCCTGCAGGACGACCCGGGCCGGACGGCCGGCGCGGCGGATCGACAGCGCTTCCGCGATGGCGACACGCAAGCCGATGTCGCGGGTGTGGTACGGGCCCATTTCGCGGACGGCGGTGTCGATCACCCAGCCCTCGCGCCGCGCGGGGCGAACCAGAATCCGCGTACATTCCATGACGACGACCTTCAGGCACCGGCGCATAATACAACAGCCGAACTCTGTACCTAACAAGCCGTAAATAAATCACTTATGCGGTTTTATCGGAATGGCGCGACAGCCGCCCCGCGCGCTCACGACATACGGTTTTCGGGCCTAGCCGATTCCCACACCGGTACCCGCCGGCAGGGAATGGTTGAGCTTGCGGGTGATGCCTTCGAGCCGTTCGGCGGCTGAGTTGAAGGCGCCGACCACAGCGTCCGACGCCGCCTTGGCGCGGTCGGCGGCGACCACGCGGGCGTCCTGCAGCGCAGCCACTTCTTCCTCGAGCCGGCGAATCTTCCGCGCCAGCTCGGAGTTTTCGTCCGACACCATCAGCGCCGCCATCACCGTGAGCCGCGTGTCGCCGATTTCGCCGAAACGCTTGCGCAGGTCGATGATGCGCTGGTCGATATCTTTGGCCAGCGCCTGCAGATGCGGCTCCTGACCGTCCTCGCAGGCAAGGCGGAACTGGCGGCCGGCGATGGTGGCGTTGACCGAACCCATCACTCACCCTCCCCGAGCACGGCCTGCACTTCGGCAATGGCGCGGTCGAGTCGCTCGGCGATCTCGCGGCTGGTGTCGCGCAATTCGCGCGCGAGCGCCGCCTCCGCATCGAGCTTGTCGGCGAGCCGGGCCCTGTCGGCGCCCAGCAACTGGACCTGCGCGGCCAGGGTATCCTCGTTGCGGTCAGCTTCGCGGCGGCGCTCGACGGCGGCATCGAGCGCGTCGAGGGCGAGCGCCAGCCGCTTCACCGCGGTGTCGAGACCTCCCTCGCCGGTCATGGCATAGCCCGTGCGCGGCCCGTGAGGAGCCGGGGCCTGTACACCTGTTTCGCCATAACTTGCGACGTCACGCCATCCTGCCTGCGCGGCCATTGTTCTCGTGCCCGAAAATGCTTGCGGGGCAAATGCTTAGGACCAGAACCTTACGGGCAGCGCGAAGCCCGCGTCAACGCCGCGGGCCACATATGCCCCGGAGAATTGGCGCCCCTGTGCACGGAACATGGCTGTACCGCCCGTCACATTGACTCAAGGGCCGTGCGTGCTATGCGAACCCGCAAAACAGGCCGGTTTTCGAGAAAAATGTCAGCTCCCACGTCAAACGCCGCCGCTGCGCACCCCGTTCACTCGGCCGCCAACTCTTCGCCAATGGCCAATGCCATCCGCGCCTTGTCGATGGACGCGGTCGAAAAGGCCAAGATTGGCCACCCGGGCCTGCCGATGGGCGCCGCGGACATCGCCACGGTGCTGTACACCCGGTTCCTGAAGTTCGATCCGTCGGCCCCGAAATGGCCCGACCGCGACCGCTTCGTGCTGTCGGCCGGCCACGGCTCGATGCTGGTCTACGCGCTGCTCTATCTCACCGGCTACAAGTCGATGACGATCGAGGACATCAAGCAGTTTCGCCAGCTCGATTCCAGAACGCCGGGCCATCCGGAAAACTTCATTACCGAAGGCGTCGAGACCACCACCGGCCCGCTCGGTCAGGGCATCGCCACCGCCGTGGGCATGGCGATCGCCGAACGCCATATGGCGGCCGTGTATGGCAGCCACATCGTCGATCACAAGACCTACGTGCTCGCCTCCGATGGCGACCTGATGGAAGGCATTTCGCAGGAAGCCATCGCGCTCGCCGGCCATCTCAAGCTCAACAAGCTGATCGTGCTGTTCGACGACAACGGCATTTCGATCGACGGCCCGCTGTCGCTCGCCGACTCGGTCGATCAGGTGAAGCGTTTCGAGGCCGCCGGCTGGGCGTCCTGGCGCATCGACGGCCACGATCACAAGCAGATCGCCGACGCGCTGGCGAAGGCACAATCGTCCGACAAGCCGGTCATGATCGCGTGCCGCACCACGATCGGATTCGGCGCGCCGACCAAGGCCGGCAAGTCGTCGGCGCATGGTTCGCCGCTCGGCGCCGACGAAATCAAGGGCGTGCGCGAAGCGCTCGGCTGGACCGCCGCGCCGTTTGAAGTTCCCGCCGATATTCTGAGCGCATGGCGCAAGGCCGGCGAACGCGGCATGCCGGTGCAGGCCGAATGGCAGAAGCGCTTCGGTGCTCTGGATTCCGCCAGGCGTGCCGAGTTCACCCGCCGCATGAATGGCGAACTGCCGAAGGCCGCGCTCGAGGCCGCCGTGAAATCGGTGAAGGAAGAACTCGCCGCCACGCCGAAGGACATCGCGACGCGCTCGTCGTCGGAATTCGCCCTGCAAACTTTGACCGCGGCGTTGCCGGAAATGATCGGCGGCTCGGCCGATCTCACCGGCTCGAACAACACCCGCGCCAAGGCGATGAAGACGCTCGATGCGTCGAACTACGCCGGCACCTTCATTCACTACGGCATCCGCGAGCACGGCATGGCCGCGGCGATGAACGGCATGACGCTGCACGGCGGCATCATCCCCTATTCCGGCACGTTCCTCGTGTTCTCGGACTACGCGCGCCCGGCCATCCGCCTCGCCGCGCTGATGCATACGCGCGCCATTCACGTCATGACCCATGACTCGATCGGCCTGGGCGAAGACGGCCCGACGCATCAGCCGGTCGAGCACTTCGCGGCGCTGCGCGCCATTCCGAACCTGCGCTTCTTCCGCCCGGCCGACGCCGTCGAAGTGGTCGAGTGCTGGCAGCTGGCGCTCGAACATGCGCACGGCCCGAGCGTGCTGGCGCTGACGCGTCAGAACACGCCGCAGGTGTCGAAGGATTTCCTCGGCGCCAATCGCTGCGCCGCCGGCGCCTATGAGATTCTCGCCGCCACCGGCGAGGCGCAGGTGTCGATCTTCGCCTCGGGCTCGGAAGTCGCCATCGCCATCGACGCCGCCAAATTGCTGGCCGCCAAGGGCATCCCGGCGCGCGTCGTCTCGGTGCCGTGCTTTGAATTGTTCGCCGCGCAGCCGGAAGCCGTGCGCCAAGCCGTAACCGGCAATGCCGTCGTTAATGTCGGCGTAGAAGCCGGCATCCGCCAAGGCTGGGATCCGATCATCGGCGTCGATGCCCCGTTCATCGGCATGAGCACGTTCGGCGCCAGCGCGGCGTACAAGGAACTCTACAAGAAATTCGGCATTACCGCAGAGGCCGTGGCCGACGCAGCGATGCAGAAACTGAAATGATTTCGTCGCGCCCGGGCATACCTCCCCGGGCGTCTGCGTCTTTGGACAGAATTTCGACGTGGATGGCCGCCATAAGACCGGCCGTGACGGATTTGAACGAACGGGTTTTTGACCGGGAGCGACTGAAAAATGACTATCCGTGTTGCCATTAACGGTTTCGGCCGCATCGGCCGCAACGTCCTGCGCGCCATCGCCGAGAGCGGCCGCAAGGATATCGAGGTGGTCGCCGCCAACGACCTCGGGCCGGTGGAAACCAATGCCCACCTCTTGCGCTATGACTCGGTGCATGGTCGCTTCCCCAAGGAAGTGACCGTCAAGGGCGACGCCATCAGCATCGATGGCAAGGCGATCAAGATCACCGCCGAGCGCGATCCGTCCAAGCTACCGTGGAAGGACCTCGGCGTCGACATCGCGCTGGAATGCACCGGTATCTTCACCGCCAAGGACAAGGCCTCGGCCCACCTGACCGCCGGCGCGAAGCGCGTGCTGGTCTCGGCCCCGGCCGATGGCGCCGACCTCACGGTCGTCTACGGCGTCAATCACGACAAGCTGACCAAGGATCACCTCGTCGTCTCCAACGCTTCGTGCACGACCAACTGTCTCGCGCCGGCCGTCAAGGTTCTGAACGATCTCATCGGCATCGAGACCGGCTTCATGACCACGATCCACGCCTATACCGGCGACCAGCCGACGCTTGACACCATGCACAAGGATCTCTACCGCGCGCGCGCCGCGGCGCTGTCGATGATCCCGACCTCGACCGGCGCCGCCAAGGCGATCGGTCTCGTGTTGCCTGAGCTCAAGGGCAAGCTCGACGGTGTCTCGATCCGCGTGCCGACGCCGAACGTCTCGGTCGTCGACTTCAAATTCGTGGCGAAGAAGGCCGCCAGCGTCGAAGAGATCAACGCCGCGTTCAAGGCGGCGGCGGCGGGCCCGCTCAAGGGCATTCTCGGCACCACGAGCTACCCGAACGTGTCGATCGACTTCAACCACGATCCGCATTCGTCGACCATCGCGCTCGACCAGACCAAGGTGCAGAACGGCAACTTCGTCCGCGTGCTGACCTGGTACGACAACGAATGGGGCTTCTCCAACCGCATGGCCGACACGGCTGTCGCGATGGGCAAGCTGCTGTAATCGATTCCGCTCGTCCTTCGAGACGCCGGCCACGAAAGTGGCCGGCTCCTCAGGACGAGGACCGAAGTATTCCAAACATGTCCAACTTCAACACCCTCGATCACGTCGACGTCAAAGGCAAACGCGTGCTGGTGCGCGTCGATCTCAACGTGCCGGTCGACAATGGCGTCGTCACCGACGCGACGCGCATTGAGCGCATCGGCCCGACCATCACCGAACTCGCCGACAAGGGTGCCAAGGTCATCCTTCTCTCGCATTTCGGCCGCCCCAAGGGCGTCGATCCCAAGCAATCGCTCAAGCCGGTCGCCGCCGAAGTGGCGCGCGTCATCAAGCGCAAGGTCGGCTTCGCATCCGACTGCGTCGGCGAGGTTGCTGAAAAGGCCGTCGCCGCCATGCAGTCGGGCGCCATCCTCTGCCTCGAGAACACCCGCTTCCACGCCGGCGAGGAAAAGAACGATCCGGCCTTCGTCGAGCAGTTGGCGAAGCTCGGCGACATTTGGGTCAACGACGCCTTCTCCGCCGCGCACCGCGCCCACGCCTCGACAGAGGGCCTTGGCCACAAGCTGCCGGCCTATGCCGGCCGCGCCATGCAGGAAGAGCTGGTGGCGCTGACCCGCGCGCTCGAGCATCCGGAGCGCCCGCTGGCCGCCATCGTCGGCGGCGCCAAAATTTCGACCAAGCTCGAACTCATCGGCAATCTGCTCGCCAAGGTCGATTTCCTGATCATCGGCGGCGCCATGGCCAATACCTTCCTGCTCGCCCAGGGCAAGAACATAGGCAAATCGCTGGTCGAGGCGGACCTCGTCCCGACCGCACAGAAGATCATGGCGCAGGCCAAGGCCGACAAGCGCGATATCGTGCTGCCGGTCGACGTCGTCGTGGCGGAGAAATTAGAAGCTAATACGCCCTCGCGCGTGGTCGGCGTCGGCGACGTCGGCGATGCCGACATGGTGCTCGATATCGGGCCGAAGAGCGTCGAGCACGTTGTCTCGGTACTGGCCCGCGCCAAGACTTTGGTATGGAACGGCCCGTTCGGCGCCTTCGAGATGGAACCCTTCGACAAAGGCACCGTTTCCGTTGCCGAAGCGGCCGCCGAACTCACCCAGGCCGGCAAGCTGGTCACCGTCGCGGGCGGCGGCGATACCGTCGCGGCGCTCAACGCCGCGAACGTCACTGACCGCTTCACTTACGTTTCCGCCGCGGGCGGCGCCTTCCTCGAATGGCTCGAGGGCAAAGCCCTGCCGGGGGTTGAGGTTTTACGCGCCAAATAGCCAATGGTCATTCCGGACGCCGCGCAGCGGCGATCCCGAATCCGGCGGCACAGTTTGTATCTGGATTCCGGGCTCGGCCTGCGGCCGTCCGGGAATGACGAATGAGAGAGGGGAGACACCTGATGAATCTCGCTGACCTGAACAAAGTCGCGATCGCCATGACCGCCAACGGCAAGGGCATCCTGGCCGCCGACGAATCCACCGGCACCATCAAGAAGCGTTTCGATGCGATCGCCACCGAGAACACCGAAGACAATCGTCGCGATTATCGCGAGCTGATGTTCCGCACCGCCGAGGCCATGAAGAGCTACATCTCGGGCGTCATCCTCTACGACGAGACCATCTGGCAGAAGGCGAAGGACGGCACGCCGCTCGTGAAGCTGATCGAGCAGGCCGGCGCCATCCCCGGCATCAAGGTCGATGAAGGCACCAAGCCGCTGCCGAACTGCCCGGGCGAACTCATCACCATGGGCCTCGACAAGCTACCCGATCGCCTGCCGAAGTATTACGAGGCCGGCGCGCGCTTCGCCAAATGGCGCGCGGTAATCGATATTGGCGCCGGCATTCCGAGCTACGCCGCGATCTCGACCAACGCGCATGCGCTGGCCCGCTACGCGGCGCTATGCCAGGCCAATCAGATCGTGCCGATCGTCGAGCCGGAAGTGCTGATGGACGGCGAGCACGACGCCGACCAGTGCTACATGGTCACCGAGTTCATGCTCAAGGAAACCTTCCAGCAGCTCTATTATCAGAAGGTCGCGCTCGAAGGCATCGTGCTCAAGCCGAACATGGTCGTGCCCGGCAAGAAGTCGTCGAAGAAGGCTTCGGTGCAGGAAGTCGCCGAGAAGACCGTGAAGCTGCTCAAGGCCTGCGTGCCCGGCGCGGTGCCAGGCATCGCCTTCCTTTCCGGCGGCCAGTCGGACGAAGAAGCCACCGCCCATCTCGACGCCATGAACAAGATCGGCAATCTGCCCTGGAACCTGACCTTCTCGTACGGCCGCGCCCTGCAGGCGGCGCCGCAGAAGGCCTGGTCGGGCAAGGCCGCGAATGTGGGCGCCGCGCAGGCCGCGTTCATCCACCGCGCGAAGATGAATTACCTTGCCGCCAAGGGTGAGTGGAAAGCGGACCTCGAGAAGAAGGCGGCGTAATCTTAATCCGTCACCCTGAGATGGCCGCCGCAGGCGGCCCATCACAAGTCGGCTTCAGCCGACTTGTGCGGATCACAAAAAAGGCCGCCCTCACCGGGCGGCCTTTCTTCTACGCGTCGGCGTTTCCCGCAAGCGCGGGAAGCGCCGCGCTAACTTTACGGGCAGTCGGTCTTGGTCACCGCGGTGTCCGCGCCGAGAGCGCGCTCCTTGGTCGTCACGGTGGTCGATGTCTCCGGCGCGACAACGGCGGCCGGCTGGTCGGTCGTGACGACAGTAGTCTGGGCGTACGCGGCAACGGCGCCGAGCGCGGTCGCGAGAACGATGGCAGTCAGTTTGAATGTCATCGGTCGCCTCCTGTGGGCTTTCATGCTCGCCCTAACGCGTCCATCGCCTTCCTGTTCCGGCGCATCGGGCGGAAATGCCGCAGCTCTGCGGTGCCGCCATTGAACGGAGGGCGTCAACGCCTTACCGTGACCGCCGCTCCAAACAACGAATGAATTGAGGAAATGCCGTGATCGATCTCTACACCTGGACCACACCCAATGGCCGCAAGGCCTCCATCATGCTCGAGGAAACCGGCCTGCCCTACACCGCCCACGCGATCGATATCGGCAAGGATGAGCAGTTCAAGCCGGAGTTTCTCAAGATCGGTCCGAACAACCGCATCCCGGTGATCGTCGATCGCGACAATGGCATGTCGCTGATGGAATCGGGCGCGATCCTGATCTGTCTCGCCGACAAGACCGGCAAGTTCATGCCGAAGTCCGGCGAAGGCCGCTACAAGGTCATCGAATGGCTGATGTGGCAGATGGGCGGCCTCGGGCCGATGGTCGGCCAGGCGCATCATTTCCATAAGCAGAATCCCGGCAAGGTGCCTTACGCCGAGGAGCGCTATCTCAAAGAAACGCAGCGGCTCTACAAGGTGCTCAACACCCAGCTCGCCAAGGGCGACTATGTTGCCGGCGATTATTCGATCGCCGATATCTCGATCTGGCCGTGGGTGTCGCGCTTCGAATGGCACGGCGTCGATCTCAACGACTTTCCCGACGTCAAGCGCTGGTATGTGACCGTCGCCGGCCGTCCGGCGGTGCAGAAGGGCTATCAGGTGCCCAAGAACACGGGCGCGATTCCGATGCCGACGTAGCGGCGAAGCAGGCGCAGACAAAAAAGCCCCGGCTTGCGCCGGGGCCTGTCATTTCTATCGCCGTTTGCTTACGGGCAGAACCACACCGGCTCGACCATGATGCAGCCGCGGCGATTCCAGTCGCGCGGACGCGCCTGGTAGCGATGCCAGCCGCGCGGCGCCGAGCCGTAGCGATGACCGGCGCGATAACGCGGCGGCGGCGAGCCGTAGCGATGGCCGGCGCGATAACGCGGCGGCGGCGCTGCGTGGCGGCGATAATGACGGCGGTCATCGCGGCGATATTGCACATCGATGACGTGCGTCTGCTGCTGACTGACGCCCTTCATCGGCGCGGCCGGGGCCGCGGAAGCTGTCGAGACGGCAAAACCGCAAATCAACAGTGCGCCAGCGATAAGAATGGCTTTCATGAAGCTCCTCCACTTCAAATGTCGGGACGACGTCAACGCTCGTACCCGAAGAATGTTCAGTGACGAATGCCACTGATCATTCAACGCGGCTACGCCACGAACCCTGCGGGCAACCGAATGAATGCCGCATATCGACGGGAAACAGTTAACAAGCCGTCTCCCGGCATGGCCCCGATGAATGGCTGTTCAGGCCGCACTCTCGCGCATCGAAAAGACTATATTCCCTTCCACAGGTTGTCCGTCGGCCGCAGGCCGGCATATTGGCCACACCATTGTCGGGTCGCGATCAGGCTGATATCCGGAGACCCGCCGCGCGCAGAACGGCCCGTTCGCACGCCCCTTTTCCGCCCGATTGAGCTAGCATCCCGCCCCCATGGCCCAGCGTCCGAAAAATCCCGAGCCACGCCCGCAGCCGCGGCTCTATCTCGTCACGCCGCCGGTCGGCGACGCCGACGCCTTCGCACCGGGGCTTGAGGCAGCGCTGGGTGCCGGCGATGTCGCGGCCGTGCTGCTGCGCCTGACCGACGGCGACGACCGCACGCAGATCAACCGCGTCAAGGCGCTCGCCCCAACGGCTCAGACGTCGGGCGCCGCCCTGCTGCTCGACGGCCACGCCGCATTGGTCGCGCGCGCCGGCGCTGACGGTGTCCACGCAGCGGCGGCGGATGTCTCCGATGCGCTGGAAGCGCTCAAACCCGATTGGATCGTGGGCGTCGGAGCGGCCACGAACCGCCACGACGCCATGACCGCGGCCGAGGCCGGCTGCGACTACGTCATGTTCGGCGAGCCGGACGCGCGCGGGCACCGTCCGCCGTTCGACGCCGTGCTCGAGCGCGTGTCGTGGTGGGCCGAAGTGTTCGAAATGCCATGCGTCGCCTATGCCGGCGCCGCCGAGGACATCGCACCGCTGATCGCTGCCGGCGCCGATTTCATCGCGGTCGGATACGAGGCCGGCGACTGGATCTGGCGCGATCCCGCCCGCGCAATCGCGGCGCTGAAGCCGCACCTGGCCCTCCCCGAGACAGCGTCATGAGTTGCTTTCGCGTCGCGCTGGCCCTCTCGTTCGCGCTTCTGGCCGCGCAGGCGCAGGCGCAGAGCAGGCTGCCCGCCTCGCCGCCGCTGCCGCCGCCCGCTCCGCAGGGCCAGGCGCCGGCGGTCGATCCGAACGCCGATCTCGCTTATGGCGCATTTCAGCGTGGCTACTTCATGACCGCCTTCAATGAGGCCTCGAAGCGCGCGCAGCAGAATGACCCGGCCGCGATGACCCTGCTCGGGGAGCTCTACGCCAATGGTTACGGTGTCGGGCGCGACGACGCCAAGGCCGCGCAGTGGTACAAGAGCGCCGCGGCGCAGGGCAACCGCGATGCGCTTTTTGCACTCGCCATGTTCGCCTTCGAAGGCCGCGCCGGATCGAACAATCCATCCGAAGGGACGCGCCTGCTCGGCGAGGCCGCCAGGCTTGGTCATCCCGCGGCCAACTACAATCTCGGGCTGCTCTATTTGCAGGGCCAGCAATTCGCGCAGGATTTCGGTCGCGCCGCCGAGCTGTTCAAGGTCGCCGCCAGTGCCGGCAGTTCGGAAGCGCAATACGCGCTCGCCACCATGTACAAGGAAGGCCGCGGCGTCCCGAAAGACGCCAAGCAGGCCGCGCTGCTGATGGCGCGGGCCTCGATCGCCGGCAATGTCGACGCCATGGTTGAGTTCGCCATCATGCAGTTCAACGGCGAAGGCACCGACAAGAGCGAACCTGCCGCCGCCGAGACCTTCCTGCGCGCCGCCCGCCGCGGCTCACCGATCGCGCAAAACCGCCTCGCCCGTATTCTTATGGCAGGCCGCGGCCTGCCCGCCGACCCTGTTGAAGCCGTCAAATGGCACACCATCGCCAAGGCAGCGGGCGCCGGCGATCCCGAACTGGATGTCTTCGTGTCCAAACAAACCCCGCAGGTCCGCGAGGCGGCCGACAAGGCCGCCAAGCGATGGCTGTCCACGACGGTCGAAGCGCCTTAACCCCCCTTCGGCGCGCCGCTTGACGAGCGGCAACGAGCCGGGCAGACCCACCGCCATGCACCACTCCGCTTTGTTGAACGTCATGATTGCCGCGGCGCGCAAGGCCGCCCGCTCGCTCAAGCGCGATTTCGGCGAGGTCGAAAACCTGCAGGTCTCGCTCAAGGGGCCGGCCAATTTCGTCTCGGCCGCCGACCGCCGTGCCGAAGAAACGCTCTATGCCGAGTTGAGCAAGGCGCGCCCGGGCTACGGCTTTCTCGGCGAGGAAGGCGGTATCCGTGAGGGCGATGACAAAACGCATCGCTGGATCGTCGATCCGCTCGACGGCACCACCAATTTCCTGCACGGCATCCCTCAGTTCGCGATCTCGATCGCACTTGAGCGCGAAGGCGCGATTGTCGCCGGCCTCGTCTACAATCCGGCGAACGACGAACTGTTTATTGCCGAGAAGGGCAAAGGCGCCTTTCTCAACGATCGCCGCATCCGCGTCAGTGGCCGCAAGCAGCTGCGCGAGGCTGTGCTCGCCTGCGGCCTCGCCCATATCGGCCACGGCGATCACGCGGTGGTGAAGCGCGAGACCGGCGCCATGCTCGGCGAGGTCGCGGGCCTGCGCCGGCTCGGCGCCGCCGCGCTCGATTTGGCCTGGGTCGCGGCCGGCCGGTTCGACGGATACTGGGAACGCAGCCTCAGCCCCTGGGACGTTGCGGCCGGCATTATTCTGGTGCGCGAGGCCGGCGGCTTCGTCTCGGACTGCGAAGGCGCCGACGAGATGCTGGAAAAAGGCGCCGTTGCCGCCGGCAACGAGACCATCTGCAAGGAAATCGTGCGGGTGCTCAAGGCGGCGTGATTTTGCCCGCCTGCGAAGCGACCGTAATTTCAGCCCAATCCGCGCTTTTATGAGTTCCGGCGGCCCTGCCGGATCATTTTTCCTTGCCACCGGTCTGTGCCATATTGATCGGCGATATTGACGCGCCGGATTCGCCGGCTCTGGCAAGCAAGGCCTCGCAACCTGATGGCAAAAGACGTCGATCCGCTCAAATTGTCTTCGCCCCGCATCTTCCTGTTCCGGATGTCGGTGTTCATCATTCTGGGCGGCTTGATCGCCTTCCTGCTCTACAAGCAGATCCACATCGCCTTCATGGCCAATCCGGGCCTCAACGGCGTGATCATCGCGGTGCTGCTGATCGGCATCGTGCTGGCGATCCGCCAGGTGGTCCGGCTCTATCCGGAAATCGCCTGGGTCAACAATTTTCGCCTCGCCGATCCCGGCCTCGCGGTCGAGCGCCCGCCGGTGCTGCTGGCGCCGATGGCCGCCATTCTCGGCAGCCGCGTCGGCCGCATGGCGATGTCGCCGCAACTGATGCGCTCGATCCTCGATTCGATCGCCACCCGTCTCGACGAGGCGCGCGACATCCTGCGGTATATGACGGGCCTGCTCGTCTTCCTCGGTCTGCTCGGCACATTCTGGGGTCTGATCGAAACCGTCGGCTCCGTCGGCAATGTCATCCAGAGCCTCAAGCCGGGCGGCGATGCCGCCGCGACGTTCGACACCTTGCGCGACGGCCTTGCCGCGCCATTGTCCGGCATGGGCATCTCGTTCTCGTCCTCGCTGTTCGGCCTCGCCGGTTCGCTGGTGCTCGGCTTCCTCGACCTGCAGTCGAGCCAGGCGCAGAACCGTTTCTACACCGAGCTTGAAGATTGGCTGTCCACCACCGTCTACGATCAGGCCGCCGAGCCGTCGGGCGCGGTGACCGCGATGCCGATGGAAATGCGCGGCGCCATCGAGAAGCTGCGCGACGCCGTTGAGCAGACCGGCTCCGGCAAGCAGGCTTCCGTCGCAATGGCCAATCTCGCCGAGGCCATTCAGGGCCTTGTTCATCACATGCGCACCGAGCAGCAGATGATCCGCGACTGGGTTGACGGCCAGGCCGAGCAGCAGCGCGAAATCAAGAAGCTTCTCGAAGTCATGGTGCGCGAGCGCGCCGAACGCTAAGCGAGGGAATTGACAATGGCCCTTGCGAAATACCGGCGCGGCGGCGAAGGAATGAACTATTGGCCGGGCTTCGTCGACGCTCTGTCGACGCTGATCCTGAGCATCATCTTCATCCTCACCGTGTTCGTTGTCGTGCAATTCGTGCTGCAGCAGGAAATCTCCGGCAAGGACACGGCGCTGCAGCGCCTCAATGCCCAGATCGCGCAGCTAACCGAACTCCTGTCGATGGAAACGTCGAACAAGGGCGACCTCGAGCAGCAGATGGCGCAACTGCGCGCATCGCTGGCCACCGCCGAGGCCGACCGCGACAAGTTCAAAGGTATCGCCGAAGGCTCCGGAGCCGGCCTTGCCGATGCGCAAGGCAAGGCCAGCGATCTGGCGAACCAGCTCGAGGGCGAAAAGAAGGTGTCGGCGCGCGCGCTGGCGCAGGTCGAAATCCTCAACCAGCAAATCGCCGCCTTCCGCCGCCAACTCGCCGCGCTCGAGAGCGCGCTCGACGCCTCGGAAAAGAAGGACAAGGAAGCACAGTCCCAGATCGCCAATCTCGGCCAGCGGCTCAACCTCGCGCTGGCCCAGCGCGTCGAGGAGCTCAAGAGCTACCGCTCCGACTTCTTCGGCCGCCTGCGCCAGATCATCGGCAACCGCCCGGATATCCGGATCGTCGGCGACCGTTTCGTGCTGCAGTCCGAGCTGCTGTTCGATGTCGGCAAGGCCGATCTGAAGCCGGAAGCGCTGCCCGAGATCGACAAGATCGCCGCGGCCATGGCTGAAATCGGCGCCAAGATTCCGGCCGACATTCCGTGGGTGCTGCGCGTCGATGGCCATACCGACATCCGCCCGATCAGCGGCGCCGGCCAGTTCAAGTCGAACTGGGACCTTTCGGCGGCACGCGCGATCGCCGTCGTGCGCTACCTCGCCACCAAAGGCATCGAGCCTCAGCATCTGCTGGCCGCCGGCTTTGGCGAATTCCAGCCGCTCGATACCGGCAACACCGAGGAAGCCTATCGCCGCAACCGCCGCATCGAGTTTAAGCTGACGGAGCGGTAGAGCGCGGCCGTCACCGCAAACTCCGCTCCTTCCCGCGAAGGCGGGAATCCAGTGAATGTGCAGCGGTACAGGGTTGAGAGAAAGACTGGGTCCGCGCTTTCGCGGGGACGAACGGAAAGAACCAAGTTCACGGAGTAAACCTTGTCCGTCTACGTCGACGACCCGATCTGGAGCCGCTGGGGCCGCAAGTGGTGCCACCTGCTCGCCGACGACATTGACGAGTTACACCGCTTCGCCCGTGAGCTTGGGCTTCACCGTTCGTCCTATCAGGGGCCGCCGAAGACGACGAAACCGCATTACGACCTGACGGCCGTCGAGCGCGAGCGCGCGCTGCGTTACGGCGCTGTCCGGACCGACCGCACCGGCATCATCATCGTGTTGCGGCAACTACAGGCGCAGCTCAAGCGCGCAGCGTGATGGCCCTTCGCCTTTACACCGCCGCCGACGAAGCCGCCGCCATCGAGCTGTGGCGGCGTACCTGGTCGCAGCATTACCCGCACATCGACTTCGATGCCCGTGTCGGCTGGTGGCGCGAGCGCTGGCGCAATGAGCTGGTGCCGGCCTGCGATATCGTGGTGGCGGAGAGTGGCGGCGCCCTCGCCGGATTCGTCACCGTCGATCCCAACACCCAGTATCTCGACCAGATCGTGGTTGCCCCGGAGCACTGGGGTTCCGGCGTTGCCCGCGACTTGCTCGACGAAGCGAAGCGACGCTCCCCCGGCGGCCTCACCTTGCTCGTCAACAAGGACAATGCCCGCGCCATCGGTTTCTACGGCAGACACGACTTCGTCTATGACGGCGAGGACAAGAACCCGGTCTCCGGCATCGCCGTCAACCGGATGCGCTGGCGGCCGTGAAAAGCCGTCGCTCGCTTTGTGACAGCCACTTGTCACGCAGTGAGTTGTGCGGAATTGCCCCCAGCTCCTTGCGCCGCGCATTTATTCGCTGATGGCGCGGCCTGTTTTTTGCTAAACCGAATCGGCTTCCGGCGCGCCAATGAAGGCGCGGCCGGCGGGAGCGAAAACGTGACGGGGAAGACCGTAGAGGCGGCAGGCGGCATTGTCTTGCGCAAGCACGCCGGCAAGCTCATCGCCGTGGTCCAGCGCGCGAAGGATGACGCCTGGGTGCTGCCGCGCGGCAAGCTCAAGCGCGGCGAAAAGCCGATCGCCGCAGCGCGCCGCGAGGTCGTCGAGGAAACCGGCCACCGCGTTGAGGTCCATGAATATCTCGGTGCCATCACCTACCGTGCCGGGGGGCGGCCCAAAGTGGTGCTGTTCTGGCGCATGGAAGCCGACACGGAATCCCGCCACGAACTGATGCCGGACATCATCGCGGTCGATTGGCTGCCGCTGAAGGCCGCCATCCGGCGCCTGAGCTATCCGCTGGAGAAATTGTTTCTGCGCCATGCCGTCGCCCGCGCACTCAAGAAGCGGCCGGTCAAACCCGGCAAGGCTGGCGCGGGCAACGCTGGCGCAGCCAAGGCCGGCAAAGGCAAAACGCGCCCCCGCAAAGCGCGGTCGGCGAAGGCCGTCGAGCCGGCCAAGGCTGCGCGGAAGAGAGAACTCGCTAAAGCCCGCGAGAAGGCGCGCGCCAAGGAACTGGCAAAGAGCCGAGCGAAGGAAAAGAAAAAGGACAAGGCCGAACGTCAGCGCCACAAAGCCGGGCATAAAAAGAACAAGTCCAAAAAGAACAAGAACAAACGTAAGAGTTGATATCGCGCCGTCGCCTCGCCACGATTTCTCCGCAATTGGACGCGCCCCCGAAAATTCGCGAGATGTTTCAAGCGTGCAGCGTTCAGTTTGCGTTCACGCGGGAAGCCGGAACATGGTTGCTGTGAAACGCGTTATTTTTTGCGACGATGCGCCGCAGGAAAGCCGCAACAGGCCCGTTCAATCGACAGGTCCCCATTCCAGCACGCTGGCGCGAGCCAGCAACCCGGCGAACCCAGGAGGTGCGCTATGACCGGTTTCCGTAAATCCCTGACGGCGCTCGCCGCCGCTGTTGTTCTCACCATCGCCGCCGTCGCGGCGCCGCAGCAGGCCGAAGCGCGCGGCGGGCGTGTCGCCGCCGGCATCATCGGCGGTCTCGCCGCTGGCGCCATCATCGGCGGCATCGCCAGCGGCGGTTACGGCTACGGCTATGGTCCCGGCTATGGCTACTACGGCCCGCGCGCCTATTACGGCCCGGCGCCCGTCTACTACTACGGCCCGCGCTGCTGGTGGCAACGCGAGCGGGTCTGGGACGGCTACGGCTGGCGCCTGCACCGCGTCCGGGTCTGCAGCTAGACATATGACGTTCCGTCATGAAGGGCCCGGGTTCCTGAGGAAGCCCGGGCCTTTTGTGACCCCGGTCACAGCCTGCCCCCTGCCCCTGTTTTAAGCTTCGCGTAACGGGTTCGGCGCAATCTTCCGTCCGACCCTTTCAACCCGGGCTGACGCCCGAAAGGATTTGTCATGAATATCAAGGTCCTCGCCCTTGCCGCGACCGTCCTGTCGGTCGCCGCGCTGCCGACCACGGCGGACGCGCGCTGCCGCGGCTGCGGCGTCGCCGCCGGTGTCGCCGGCGGCATCGCCTTGGGCGCCATCATCGCCGGCGCCGCCAGCGCCCAGCCGCGCTACTACGAGGAGCCGCCGGCCTATTACGCGCCGCGCGGCGCCTATTACGGCGGCCCGGCCTATGTCGAAGGCCCGGTCTGCCACATCGAGCGGCAGCGCTTCTGGGACGGCTACGGCTGGCGCTCGCGCCGCGTCGAAGTCTGCGACTGATCTGAAGCCCGCCGAGCCCTACCGCCGCATATGCGCCAGCACGGCGGCGGTAGGCCAGCAATCGACCTTCAGGCCATTGGCCTTCTGGTACTGGCCGAGCGCGGCGCGCGTCAGCATGCCGGCCTTGCCGTCGATCTTGTCCTTGTAGATCCCGAGCGCGGCCAGGCGCTGCTGCATTGCCTCGACATCCCTGGTCTTGAGCTGATCGCTCTTGCTCCACGGCGTCATGAAGGCCTTGGCGCCGGCGATACGGTCGGCCAGATGCCCGACGAACAGCACATAAAGATCGGAAAAGTTGTAGTCCTTGATGACGAAGTAGTTCTTCGGCGTCAGGAACGACGGGCCGTAAATGCCTTCCGGCTGCAACAGTGACGCCGGCAGCGCCAGTTCCCGCTCGGTCAGCTTGCGCGGCGGCGTGAGCAGATAGCCGCGCTTGACCCATTCGCCGATCGGCATCTTCGTCTCCGGCGTGCCGATCGAGCAGTCGCCATTCTCCGGCGCGCGCACCTCATAGGCCCAGCGCTCGCCGCGCTCCCAGCCGCGGCCGGCAAGCTGGCGCGCCGCCGAGGCGAGCGCATCCGGCACCGAGTTGAAAATATCGATCCGGCCGTCGCCGTCGAAATCGACGGCGTAACGGTAATAGTCCGACGGCAGGAACTGGGTGAGACCGAGCGCGCCGCCCCATGACGAGCGCAGCGAGGCACGCGGCACGCCGTCCTGCAGCATCTTCAGCGCCTGAATGAACTCAACCTGATACATCGCCTTGCGACGGCCGACATAAGCCTGCGTCGCCAGCACGCGGATGCCGTCATGCGGCAGCTTGTAGGAGCCGTAATCGGTCTCGCGCGCCCAGATCGCCAGCACGACATTGCCGGGCACGCCGATCTCCTTCTCGATACGCCGGAGCGTAGCGCGGTGCTGCACGGCCAGTTCCTGGCCGCGTTTGGCGAGACGGTCGAAACTCGATTCGCGTAGATACTGCGACGGCGTCTGCACGAATTCCGGCTGGCCGGGCTGCGGCTTCTCCGGCTGACCGGGAATCTCGAGATCGGGCAGCGAATAATCCGGCGTCAATCCCTTGATGGCGGCGTCGAACACCGGCCGCGTGACGCCGGCCTGCTGCGCGCGCGGCCAGATCGATTCGAGAAAACGATCGAAGCCGGAATCGGCGAACGCGTGATTCGCGCTCAGCAGCGCGATCAAAAGAAAAAATGCCGCTAGATGTAGACTGCGCGGAGACATGCGACACAGCATCGGCGATCCTCTCGAACGTTCGGCGAACATCCACGAATCAGAGAACGGATAGTGGCCGGTAAACCCAAGCTTAATGCGATGCGCCGGGCGCGTCCAAACAAGCGCGATCTCCCGCATGCTTAGCGGCCGGTATACCGCATGTGCCTTGAACGCGATGAGCAGCAGCGTCTAAGGAGGCACGCAGTTTCAACGCCGTCACAAGGTTCATTCATGGCCATCAAGCTGAACATCATCGTCTGCAGCACGCGCCCCGGCCGCATCGGCCTGCCCGTCGCCCGCTGGTTCGAATCCGCCGTCAAGAAGGACAGCCGTTTCGAGCCGGCGTTCGTCGATCTCGCGGAGATCAACCTGCCGGTTTATGACGAGCCGCGGCATCCGGCGATGCAGCAGTACGAGCACGCCCACACCAAGAAGTGGGCGGAGATCGTGAAGTCCGCCGACGCCTACGCCTTCGTCATGCCGGAATACAATTTCTTTCCGTCGGCCTCGCTCATCAACGCGCTGACCTATGTATTCAAGGAGTGGAATTACAAGGCGGCCGGACTGGTGAGCTATGGCGGCGTATCGGGCGGCCTGCGGGCCGCGCAGGCGGTGAAGCTGATGCTGACCGCCATGAAGGTGATGCCGCTGCCGGAAGGCGTGCCGATCCCGTTCGCCGGCAAGCAGATCGAAGACGGCGCGTTCAAGTCCAATGAGCTGATCGACGCCAGCGTCAAGACCATGCTGGACGAACTGGCCAAGTGGTCCGGCGCGCTGGCGCCGCTGCAGGGCAAGTAAACACCGCAAGTAAACTCTTCCGCCGAACAAAGAGGCCGCCCGTCGTTGAACGGGCGGCCTCTTATTTGCGGAGAGACCGCGTCAGTGGTGCAGCTTGACGTAGGAGTCCTGGCTGAGCTTCTCGACATAGGCGATGCCGATGGCCGAGATGACGAACAGGAAGTGGATGATCGCCTGCCACATCACGCCGGTCTCGGTGTATTGCGAACCCGACTGGCCGAGCTGGCCCGCATAAATGAATGTGCGCAGCAGGTGGATCGACGAAATGCCGATGATCGCCATCGCCAGCTTGATCTTCAGCACGCTGGCGTTGACGTGGGACAGCCATTCCGGCTGGTCCGGGTGCCGCTCGAGCTCGAGGCGGGAGACGAATGTCTCGTAGCCGCCGACGATGACCATGATCAGCAGGTTCGAGATCATCACCACGTCGATGAGGCCGAGCACCACGAGCATGATTTCCTGCTCGGTGAACTTCATGGCGCCGCCGATGAGGTGCACCAGTTCCTTGAGGAACAGGAACACATAGACGCACTGCGCGACGATCAGG
Source organism: Pseudolabrys sp. (assembly GCA_017849615.1). Classification (GTDB taxonomy): domain Bacteria; phylum Pseudomonadota; class Alphaproteobacteria; order Rhizobiales; family Xanthobacteraceae; genus Pseudolabrys. Next base: position 70,778 of record JAFIGS010000028.1, read on the forward strand.
CCGAGATAGAGCGGCAGTTGCAGCCAGCGCGAGGAGAAGATGAGCGCCGGCAGCGGACGAAGCCGGCGGGCGAGTTCGGGAGGCGGGGTCGGAACGTCAGCCGACATCGACATGGCTTGGGATACCTTCAGGGGAAACCGGATGGCGCGCCGGGCGGGCTGCCGGGCGTCGCGAGCGCAGGATTTATAGGCGATTCGGGCCGCGGCAAGATGGCCCGCCGGGAAGGACCTGCGCCAAGAGGCCGCGCTGTCCCGTCACAAATTCGCCGGCTGGCGCCGCCTGCGCCGGGCCTTTCCCTCGCCATCGAACAATGGGACCGTGTGGCACCCAAACTCTTCCGGAGATTTCGACATGGACATCAAGCGCAGCGGCTCGCGGCCCTCGGCCAAACCCTCGCCCGATTATTTCACCGGCGCCGTGAGGCAGGACCCGCTCAACGAGGCGCCGGCGCGCGTGCGCGCCGTGCTGGTCACCTTCGAGCCCGGCGCCCGCACCGCCTGGCACACGCATCCGCTGGGCCAGACCTTGATCGTCACCTCGGGTCTCGGCTGGGCGCAGAAAGAAGGCGGACCGATCGAGGAGATCAGGCCCGGCGACGTCGTCTGGTTTCCGCCCGGCGAGAAGCACTGGCACGGCGCCACGGCGACGGTCGCGATGAGCCACATCGCCATTCAGGAGGCGCTCGGCGGCAGCAACGTGACGTGGATGGAGAAGGTGAGCGATGAGGATTACGGCAAGGGCAAGAAATGAGAGAAAACGAGCCTTTACCAGGCATTATTGACACAGTCGCCAAGAAGTATTACTTTTTTCACAAGTAATACCGGAGCCTGACATGTCCACGACCGTGACCGTCAAAGGCCAAGTCACTTTACCGAAACAAGTCCGCGACGCCGCCGGCATCAAGCCCGGCGACAAGGTCGAGGTGCGCGCGACGGCTTCTGGCGGCGTTTATATCGAAAAGGCGGGAAAGAACGACGACTACAAGGCGCGCCTTTACGCCTTGGCCGAGCAGCGCCTGATCAAGGACGATCTGACGACGGATGAGTTCATGAAGGAGATGCGGGGCGACCCCGATCTCGATCCCGGGTTCAATCCGCGTCTCAAGCGCAAGCGCGCATGACGCTGATCGATACCAATATCATTTCCGACATCCTGGCGCCCGGCTCCGAATGGCAAACCTGGTCCATCGACCATCTGGACGAACGCCGCCGCAAGGGCGCGCTGTTCAGCAATGAGATCGTCTTTGCCGAATTGTCTGCCCGGCTGAGCAGCGAAAACGCCGTCCAAAAAGTGTTCGACGACTTCGGGATTGAATTCGAGCGCATGCCGGTGGCGGCGCTGTTTGCGGCGGGTCAAGCTTACCGAAAGTATCGCGCAGCCGGCGGCTCGCGGTCGAGCGTATTACCCGAATTCTTTATTGGGGCGCATGCACAGGCCCGCGGGCTCGTCATTCTCACGCGCGATACGCGGTCGTATCGAACTTACTTTCCGGAAGTGATACTCATCGCACCCTAGGCTGCATGTCATCCCTCAAGCCTAGCGCAAGCGCGTCGTCGACGCGCCTGGCTGCACCTCGGGATGACGGCCGCCCCTATCGCGTGAACTTCTTGTACTTCAGCCGGTGCGGGATGATGCTGTCGGTGCCGAGCCGGCGCATCTTGTCCTTCTCGTAATCCTGGAAGTTGCCCTCGAACCACTCGACATGGCTGTCGCCCTCGAAGGCGAGGATGTGCGTCGCGATGCGGTCGAGGAACCAGCGGTCATGGCTGATGATCACGGCGCAGCCGGCGAAATCCTCCAGCGCCTCTTCGAGCGCGCGCAGCGTATCGACGTCGAGATCGTTGGTCGGTTCGTCGAGCAGCAGCAGGTTGGCGCCGGTGCGCAGCATCTTGGCCAGATGCACGCGATTGCGTTCGCCGCCTGACAAGGTGCCGACCTTCTTCTGCTGATCGGCGCCCTTGAAGTTGAACAGCGAGACATAGGCCCGGCTCGGCACTTCCTTCTTGCCGACCATGATCTGGTCGAGGCCGTCGGAGATTTCCTGCCAGATGGTCTTGTTCGGATCGAGCGCGTCGCGCGACTGATCGACATAACCCAGATGCACCGACTCGCCGATCTTGATCGTGCCCGAGTCGGGCTTGTCCTGGCCGGTGATCATGCGGAACAACGTGGTCTTGCCGGCGCCGTTCGGGCCGATGACGCCGACGATGCCGCCCGGGGGCAGCTTGAAGGTGAGATCGTCGATCAACAGGCGATCGCCGAAGCCCTTCGACAGGTGCTCGAAATCGACGACGTTCTGGCCGAGGCGCTCCGACACCGGAATGGTGATCTGCGCCACGGTGTTGGTCTTGGCGTTGGCGATCTTGAGCAGTTCCTCGTAGCGCTCGTAACGCGCCTTCGATTTGGTCTGACGCGCCTTGGGCGAGGACTGCACCCACTGGCTTTCGCGCTCGAGCGTGCGGCGGCGCGCCTCGTCCTCGCGGCCCTCCTGCTCCATGCGCTTCTGCTTCTGCGACAGCCACGAGGTGTAGTTGCCCTCATAGGGAATGCCGCGGCCGTGATCGAGCTCGAGGATCCAGCCGGTGACGTTGTCGAGGAAGTAGCGGTCATGGGTCACGATCAGGATCGCGCCCGGATAATTGCGCAGATGGCCTTCGAGCCAGTTCACGCTCTCGGCGTCGAGGTGGTTGGTCGGCTCGTCGAGCAGCAGGAGATCCGGCGCATCGAGCAGCAGCTTGCACAAGGCGACGCGGCGCTTCTCGCCGCCCGAGAGTTTCGAGATGTCGGCGTCGTCCGGCGGGCAGCGCAGCGCATCCATCGCCTGATCGACCTGGCTGTCGAGATCCCAGAGGTTCTTGGCGTCGATCTCGTCCTGGAGCTTGGCCATCTCGTCGGCCGTCTCGTCCGAGTAGTTCACGGCGAGTTCGTTGTAGCGGTCGAGAATCGCCTTCTTGGCGGCAACGCCTTCCATGACGTTCTCGCGGACGGATTTGGTCGGATCGAGCTGCGGCTCCTGCTCCAGGTAGCCGACGCGGGCGCCCTCGGCGACCCAGCCGTCGCCGGAAAACTCGGTGTCGATGCCGGCCATGATCCGCAGCAGCGTCGATTTACCGGAGCCGTTGACGCCGAGCACGCCGATCTTGGCGTCCGGGTAGAAGGACAGGTTGACGTTATCCAGCACCTTCTTGCCGGCCGGATACGCCTTGGTCAGGCCCTGCATGTGATAGATGAACTGACGTCCGTTCATGGCCTCTCAAAACCCCTCAAATCCGGCCGCTGCTGGCGGCGCGCAAACCGATACCGGCGCGAAAAAAGACGCCGGCTTCGCCCCAATGTCGGGAAATCTGCGCTGGATGTAGCGAGCGGAACCCCGGAGGGCAAGCGGCCCCGCGGGGACGGCGGCCGGCGCGCGGCCCCCGCGCCGGTAAAGGTCTGGAAACGCTGTCGAAGAAAATCTTCGCGATGAGGACAATTGCGAACGCGTCTTTAAGAAGCGGCGCGCATCATCGCTAGCGAAACAGACGGCGCGCCGCGATGGCCGCCAGAACCAGGCGGGCGATGCCCGTCGCCTTCAAGGACGTCACGTCATGGGTCGGGCGGTCTCGGCCACCTCCGGTTCTGCGGCGGGCTTCGTGCACCGCCCCTTCGCCAGCCTCGGCCATTCGGCCGCCCGCTTCTGGCGCGATCTGTGGCGCATCATGTTCCAGGGCTACCGGCCGGAGCGGCACTACATGCGCGGCCCCGGCCCGGCCTGCGCCAAGAAGCACGGCCAGGCGCAGAACTGATCCGCGCGCCACTCCCCTTTCCTTTCCCGGTTCCGCCCTTAAGGTGACGCCGCCCGATTTATATCCGGGCCCGCGACACAAGCGCCCTGGGAAGGAACCGACCATGCTCCGCGCCGCCGTTCTCGACGACTATCAGGGCGTGGCCCTCAAATTCGCCGACTGGTCGCCGATCGCCGGCGATGTCGAGATCACGGTGTTCGAGAAGCCGTTCAAGGATCAGGCCGAGACCATCGAGCAGCTCCAGGGCTTTGCCATCGTGGCCGGCATGCGCGAGCGCACGCCGTTCCCGCGCGCGGTCATCGAGGCGCTGCCGGACCTGAAGCTTCTGATCACCACCGGCGCGCGGAACAATTCGTTCGACTTGGCCGCCGCCGCCGAGCGTGGCGTCACCGTGTGCGGCACCGGCACCTTCGGCAACCCGACGGTCGGCGTCGCCTTCGGGCTGATGCTGGAACTCACCCGCCACATCGGGTTCGAGAATGCGCGGATGAAGGCCGGCGAGCCGTGGCAGGTCACCATCGGCCGCGACCTCGAAGGCCTGACGCTCGGCATCGTCGGCCTCGGCAAGCTCGGCAGCCGCGTCGCCGCCGTCGGCAAGGCCTTCGGCATGAACGTCATCGCCTGGAGCCAGAACCTGACGCCCGAGAAGGCGAAGGAAGGCGGCGTCCAATACGCGACGCGCGAGGAGCTGTTCGCGCAGGCCGACATCGTCACCATCCATCTGGTGCTCGGCGAGCGCTCGCGCGGCCTCGTCAACGCCGACGACATCGCCCGCATGAAGAAGACCGCCTATCTCATCAATACCGCGCGCGCGCCGATCGTCGATCAGGCGGCGCTCCTGAAGGCGCTCGACGAGAAGCGCATCGCCGGCGCCGGCCTCGACGTGTTCGAGGTCGAGCCGCTGCCGGTCGATCATCCCTATCGCAAGCTCGACAATGTCGTGCTGACGCCGCACCTCGGTTATGTCAGCGAGCAGACCTATCGCAAGTTCTATCCCGACATCGTCGAGAACATTCGCGCCTTCCTCGACGGCAAGCCGCTGCGCGTCATTACGTAACGGCGGCAATTGAATCGGATTGTAATTGCATTGCCGCGATTAAGTTTAACGCCGTCGATAGCAGTGCACGAATCCGCCGCCGTAACATAACCACGCTCGCGGCGTTAGGCTCGGTTCAATCGAAACTCCGAGGCCGAGCCATGATGAACCAGCAGCTATCGCCCAGCGCCGTTTCGCTCCACGAGTTCGGACGACGGCGTGTCAGACCCAGCGTCCTCATCGCCGACGACAAGCCGCATATCCGCGATTTCGTTCGCGAGGCGCTCGAGGACATGGGCTTCATTGTCGAGGACGGCGGCGGCGACCGCCTGGTCAATCTCACCGCCGGGCGCAGGATGGATCTGGTGATGCTCGGCCTGTCGGCCGGCGGAATCGCCGCCGGCCGCGCGCTCGAGACGCTGGCCGCGACCGGCTTCGACGGGCAGGTGATGATCTTCGCGTCGGCCGATCTCCCCATGGTCGATGCGCTGTTCGAACTCGGCACGCAGCTTGGCCTCGCGATGCTACCGCTGTTGCCGACGCCGTTCAGCGACACGACCTTGCGCAAGGCGGTGGCCTGCCTCGCGCCGCAAGAGCCTGTCGCGCTGCCGACGCTCGACGCCGCGCAGGCTCTGCGCGCAGGCTGGCTGGAGCTCTGGTACCAGCCGAAGGTCGATGTGCGCTCGCTCACCATCGCCGGCGCCGAGGGCCTGATTCGCATGCGGCATCCGACCTGGGGCATCGTGCCGCCGGCGAACTTCCTGCCCGACCCGCACGACCCCAATTTCGCCGAACTCTCCTTTTTCGTCATGTCCCAGGCCGCCGCCGACTGGAGCGAATTCGCCGCCGACCACGGCCACATCGAGCTCGCCATCAACCTGCCGCTCACCTATTTCAACGATCCGCTCGCGATCGAATCCCTCGTCCTCCGCCTGCCGCAGCATCACGCTTTCGAAGGACTGATCGTCGAGATCAACGCCAGCGATTTGGCCGGCAATATCGAACTCGCCAAAAACGCGGCGCGGCAACTGCGCTACTTCAACATCGGCCTGTCGATCGACGATGTCGGCGCCGAATGGCCGCTCCTCATGGAGATCGGCGAATGCCCGTTCGTCGAGATCAAGGTCGATCGGGCCTTCGTTGACGGCGTGGCCTCCGACCGCCTCAAGCAAACCACCTGCCGCAGCATCGTCGATCTGGCCGATCAGCTCGGCGCCCGCACCGTCGCCGAAGGCGTCGAGACTCGCGCCGATTTCGTTATGGCGCGCGAGCTCGGCTTCGACCTGATCCAGGGTTTCTTTTTCGGCAAGCCGACCGAAGCGCGGAAATTCGCGCGGCGCACCTTGCGCGAACCGGTCAAGATCAACTGACGCGCCCACGAAAAAGCCTGCGCCGGAAGCCGGCGCAGGCCTGAGTTTCACATCGTCGCGGCGCGCTGTTTCTTCTTCTTTTCCGCTTCCTTCTCGAGCGGCTCGATGTCGGTCGGCCCGGTCACGCCGGGATTGAACGACGGCGGATCGCTCGCCGGGAAACTCTCATCGGAATTGACGACGACCGCGTCTTCTTCCTTCTTGATGCGCTCACGTTCGTCTTCGGCGTGTTTTTTCACTTTTCCGGACACAGGACCCTCCATGGCCGCGTTACCGGCGGCCGCTGATGCCCTGTAACAACGGCGCGAGACCTGCCCGGGTTCCCGCGACGAATCTATCGCCAGCGCCCCCCGGAACGGCCGTTCGCGTCAACGCAGGCGCGGGTTCAGGCCGCCGCGCCGCGGAATTCCGGCACCGCGTCGCGCAGCACACCGTAGATCACGCCGCGCTCGTTGCGCTCGAGCGCCTGCTCCAGCGTCGCGAGCCAGGCGCGCAATTCCTCCAGCGAGGCCTGCACCGGCTTGGCGGCGACGATGCCGGGAACGCCGATCTCGGCCATCTCCTCCTCCCGCGAGAACAGGATCTCGTGCAGGCGTTCGCCCGGCCGGATGCCGGTGAAGGTGATCTGGATGTCGCGTCCCGGCTCGAGGCCGGAGAGACGGATAATGCGCTCGGCAAGATCGACGATCTTCACCGGCTGCCCCATGTTGAGCACATAGACCGAGGCGCGATTTTCTCCGTCGCCCTGTGCATGCGTGGCGGCGGTGATGACGAGATCGCAGGCCTCGCGAATGGTCATGAAGTAACGCACCATGTCCGGATGCGTGACGGTGACCGGGCCGCCGGCTTCGATCTGCGCCTTGAACTTCGGCACCACCGAACCGTTGGACGCCAGCACGTTGCCGAAGCGCACCGAGATCAGCCGCATCGGCTTGCGGCCCGCCGGGGCGCGGCGCCTCAGATCGGCGTCGAGCGCGTCGCAATACATTTCCGCCATGCGCTTGGTCGCGCCGAGCATCGACACCGGCTCGATCGCCTTGTCGGTCGAGATCATGACCATCGCGGAGGCGCCGGCAGCGGCCGCGGCATCGGCGACATTGACCGAGCCGAGCACATTGGTCTTCACGCCCTCGTCCCAATCGCGCTCGAGAAGCGGCACATGCTTGAGCGCCGCGGCGTGGAAGACGATGTCCGGCTTGAACTCGGCGATCAGGCGAGCGATGCGCGCGCGGTCGCGAATGTCGGCGATCCGGTCCACGATCTCGGCGTCCGCCATCTGCGTCTTCAGGCGCTCGGTAATGGCGTGCAGCGCCGGCTCGGAGTTCTCGAGGATCATCAGCCGCGCGGTGCCGAAGGCAATCGCTCGCTCGCAGATTTCCGATCCGATCGAACCGCCGCCGCCGGTCACGACGACGGCCTTGCCGTTCACGAAATCGCGCAAGCGCTGGTAGTCGATCTTGGCGCTCGGCCGCAGCAGCAGGTCCTCCACCGACACCGGCAGCAACTGCACCGCAGGACCTTCGTCGAGCGACGGCAACTGGCTGACCGTCACGTCCAGACGGCGCGCGCGCATCAGGATCGACTCCGGCTTGACCTCAGGGGACATGACCGAGGGCGCAAGGACGACACGCGTCACCTGGGTGCCGCGGCGCTTGAGATCGCTGACGACGCGTTCGAGGTCGCTGAGATCGCCGAGCACCGGGATCGAGCGGATCGACTGACGATGATCCGACGACGACGGCGACAGGATGCCGACCGGCCAGATTTTCTTGACCGCGCCGGCTTCGATGGCGCGGATCAGCACTTCGGCATCGGCGGTGCGGCCGAGGATCAGTGTCGGGGCGGCGTCGGCCACGCGGGCGCGCTGCAAGGTGCGAGCATAGTGCAGATAGCGATAGGCGATGCGCCCGCCGCCGAGAAAAAACATCTGCAGGACCCAGTACAGCAGGATCGTGATTTTGCCGAAGAAGAACTCGCCATAGAGATTCGGCGACAGCAGCACGTAATCGAGCGCAACCAGCGACACCGCGAGCATGGTCGAGGCGCGCACGATGTTGAACAGATCGGGCACCGACGTGAAGCGCCACTTGCTCGTATGCAGCTTGAACAGGAAGAACACGACCGCGGCGAACACGGCGAAGGCGGGCAGGAACAGCTTCAGCCCCGCCACCTTCGTCATGAACATCGCGCCGTCGAAGCGCATCGCGAACGTGACGAGGATCGCCGCGATGGCCGCGAGGACATCGTGCAGCATGATGAGATACTGGCGCGGCGTCAGGGATGTCATGGCGCGGGATTCCAGGTCGGGCGGAGCGTGACGGTGCTGGCCGGGCGGCCCAGGAACCTCGTGGCGAAGGCGTAGCTGTACCACCGCAAGTAGGCCGGAATCCAGTGCAGCACGCGAAAGCGGCTGGCGCCCTTGGTGCGCTCGATCCATTGCGCGGGCACCTCGGCCACCGGCCAGCCGAGACGGTGGCACTTTACCAAAAGCTCGAGGGAGTAGCAGAAGCCGCTATCCGACTCGACAACGATGGCGTCGATCACCCGGCGGGAGAACAGCCGGAAACCGCTGGTCGGATCGCGCGTCGGCAGCCCCGCGATATGATGCAGCGTGAAGGCGGCGGTGCGCACCAGGGTCGCCTTGAGCCAGGGGCAGCCGATCATGCTGCCGCCCGGAATGAAGCGGCTCGCGCAGACCAGATCGGCGCCGGCTTCCGCCTTCGCCACCATGGCGTCGAGAATGCCGCCATTGAAGTCGTCGTCCGCCGGCAGCACGATCACATAAGGCGCCGTGCTCGCGGCGAAGCCGGCCATCACCGCGCCATGGGCGCCGCGGCCGGGATTGCGGACATACTCGATGGCCATGCCGCCGAGCGTGTCGCGATGCGCGTCGATCGCGGTCAGCGTGTCGTCGTCGGGCCGGTCGTAGCAGATGAGCACGCGGAACGGCGTGCGCACATTGTCCCGCAACGAACCGAGCGTCGAAAGGATGTTCGGGCCTTCGTTGTAGACCGGAATGACAATATCGAGCCGTGCGCTCATGTCGCCCTATGAACTCTCAGTGTCACCCGGTCGCCCCGCGCCGCGGCTCAATAGACCACGTTGGCCTTCGTGAGACAGCCCCAGATATCAACCACCGGCTTGCCGGAGAAGTCGTGCTCCTTGTAGGCGGAGTGCGGGGTGCAGAGAATGAGCAGATCGCTCCGCTTCACCACCTCGTCGAGCGGCAGCAGCGCCGGGTCCGTGGTGACGAAGGGATCGGTGGTGAGCACCTCCCGCGCATTGGTCAGCAGCGTGCGCTTGATCTTGTAGCTCAGCGAGGCGCGCACATCGTCGATCTCGGCCTTGAAGGCCATGCCGAGCAGGCCCACGGTCATGCCCGACAGATCGAACTGGCGCTTGAGATCCTCGATCATGTGAAGGGCGAGCCCTTCATTGATCTGCATCGCCGCATGGCCGATGTTGAACTGGTTGCGGGCGAAGGCGGCGAGCTGCATCGTGTCCTTGAACAGGCACGGACCGGCGGCGAAGCCCGGGCCCGGCAGCGTGCGGGCGCGCGGGTAATTGTGCTTCATCGCCTTCATGATCGCCGTATAATCGGCGCCGGCCGACTTGGCGATCATGTAGAACTGGTTGGTGGCGGCGAATTCGATGTAGCGATAAGCATTGGCGTAGAGCTTGGCGAGTTCGGCCTCGAGCGGCTTGGTCGTCACGACTTCGGGCGCGATGCGATTGAACAGCGCCACCGCCTCGGCTTCCGCCTCCGGCGTCGTGCCGGACACGATCTGCGGCATCTCGCGCAGTTCCTTGATGCCGTAGCCCTGCACGACACGCTCCGGACAAAAGGCGATGTGGTTCTTGCGCCCGAGCCGCTTGAGATAATCGTGCAGCCAGTCGGTGGTGCCGGGGAACACGGTCGAGCGCAGCACGATGAGCTGGTCGTCGTTGAGATGCGGCAGCAGGTCGTCGATGCACTTCTGCACGGCCGAGGTGACCGGGTTGAGAAACTCATCGACGGGCGTGCCGATGGTGACCACCACCGGGCCGGTGCCGCGGATCGCGCTCGGGGTCGACGAGAACACGAGCTTGTTCTCGGCCAGCGCCTTGGCCAGCACCGGCGCCGCGCCGTATTCGATGAAGGGCAGCTTGCCGGCGCGCAATGTCGCCAGCGTCGCCTCGTTGAGGTCATTGACGTTGACGGTCAGCCCGGCTTCGGCGAAGGCCAGCACCAGCGGAATGCCGACATGGCCGGCGCCGCCGACGACGGTGATGTCGGGCGCTGTATGGCCCTGGCGGGCCGAAACCTCGGGTGTGCTCGACGCGTAGTTCAAAGGTCACCTGTGCTCTGGGGTCCGAACCAATATAGCGAATTTCCCGGTCGGCCGAAGGCGCAAATTGCCTTTGGCCGGAAGGGCATAGGCCCTCCCGGCAGGGGTCGCAATGGGGTTGGGCAAAACCACCACAGTGATGCCCGACGAAAATGTGGATTGCAACCGCGACGTGCATAACGTAGGCATAGACTGGAGGTCGAGGTGAGCAAATGCGCAGTTCGGGACCATCTTACAGGTTTGTGCGCCAGAGCCCCATTTCCGGCGGCACGGCCGCCTCGTCGTTGGGCGTTGTCTTGAATTACGATGGCAGAGAGGTCCGCCTGAGCATCTCGATTGGACGACCGATAAACGGTGCCGAGGCGGAAGAGGAACTCGTTCTTGCCGAACTCAAAAGGCTTCAAAACGCCTTACAGGCAATTCTGACCTGACCGGATCATCTCGATCTACCGGCCGGCCGGTCCTGGGTCCATTTGAATGTGGCCCTGGAGTTGAGGGGCCGCGCCGGCTAACCGGCGGCCATATGGCGACCATTGAACCTCAAACGAGCTCCGGCGTTGGCGCAAAGTATGCGACCGTACAATGGTTTAGCGGCCTCTTGCGCCAGCCGGAGGAGCGTGCGAAGCGATGCCCATCCCGCCACGGGATGCCACCTCAAGAAGTCGCGCCTACAAGGTCATCTCGCCCAAGGTCATTCTACCCATGCGGCGCTCGCTGATGCTGCTCGCCAAAGCGGCGATTTCGATCCTCCTGCTCTATCTGTCGCTGCGGTCGGTGCACCTGACCGCGCTCGGCGATCGCCTGAGCCGGCTGCATGCGGGCTGGATCGCGTTGTCGCTTCTCGTTCTGGCGGCGCAGGTCTTCCTGCTCGCCGCGCGCTGGCGGATGATCGCGCAAGGCTGCGGACTGGCGCCGCGCTACACCACCATGCTGCGCGTGAACTTCATCGGTACGTTCTTCAATCAGGTGCTACCGTCCACGGTGGGCGGCGACGCCGCGCGCATCTACATGCTGGCGCGCGACAGCAGCGGCTGGGCCGGAGCGACCTATTCGGTTCTGATCGACCGGGTCGCCGGTATCTTCGCGCTGACACTGATCGTGTTTCTGTGCCTGCCCTGGACGCTGACGCTGGTGCAGGACCCGGTGGCTCGTATCGTACTGGTGCTGATCGGCTTCGGCGCCATCGCCGGCGCGGCCGTGTTCCTCGCCTTCGGCCGCTTCCGCTGGCACGCGCTGATGCGCTGGGCGCCGACACGCCATCTCGTGGAGGTGTCGCGCACGGCCTGGCGCATCTGCGGATCGTGGCGCGCGATCTCGATCATTCTTGCCTTGTCGTTCGTCGTCCATGTCATGACCGTGCTGGCGGCCTGGTGCATGGTGCAGTCGGTATCGGCCTCCGCGAATTTCGAACTGCTGCTGTTCATGGTCCCCCCGGTCATCCTCATCGCCACGGTCCCGGTGTCCATCGCCGGCTGGGGCGTGCGCGAAGGCAGCATGATCGTTGCTTTCTCCTATGCCGGCCTGCCGCAGAGCGATGGCCTTGTCGTGTCGGTCCTGATCGGCATCACCTTCTTCGCCATCGGCGCATTCGGCGGCCTTATCTGGGTGGCGAGCGGCATGCGGCAGCCCAAGACGCCCGATCTCGTGCCCAGTTCGGCCCACGAGAGATCCTGAATGACGCCAGCGGCAGCAGGACCATCGAAGCCCGCCGCCTTCCTCGATCGCGACGGCGTGCTGAATGTCGATCGGGAATACGTCCACCGGGTGGACCAGCTCGAATGGATCGACGGCGTGCCGGAGGCCATCCGCCAGCTCAATGACGCCGGCTATCTCGTCATCGTCGTCACCAACCAGTCCGGCGTGGCGCGCGGCTTCTACGACGAGGCGGCGATCGGCGCGCTGCACGATCATATGCGGGTGCATCTTGCCGCCCGGGGCGCGCGCATCGACGCCTTCTACTACTGCCCGCATCACCCGGACGGCACCGTCGCGGCCTATGCGAAAAGCTGCGACTGCCGCAAGCCCGGCGCCGGGATGCTGGAGCAGGCCGCACGCGACTGGCCCATCGACCGCGCGCGCAGCTTCATGATCGGCGACAAGGATATCGACGTCGGAGCCGCCAACGCTTTCGGCATCCGTAGCGCGATGTTCAACAGCGTGACCGATCGCCTGCCCGCGCTGGTGCAGCGGATGATCGCCTCACGCTGAGCCGGTTTCTTGGACCGCGACCTGTCACAATTTCAGGAAACGATGTCCGTCGCGTTCGAGCGCGATGCAGGTGAGGAGCCCTGTGGCAAAGGCGCCGGTGTCGATGTTGATGCGGTTGGCTTTCACGTCGGGCTCAGGCACCGGGGTATGGCCGTGCACAACAACGCCGCCGAAATCTTCCGCGCTCGATAGAAACTCGTCGCGGATCCACATCAAGTCGTCATCTCTCTGCCGAGCGAGCGCCACGCCGGGCCGGATGCCGGCATGACAGAAAAAATAGCGTCCGGCAGCGTGCGACGTTGGCAGATTGTCGAGGAAGTCCCGATGCGTCGCCGGCAGGGCTTTCGAGAGGGCTTGGGCCGCCGCTTCGTAATGCCGGCCGCGAATCATGTCAGCGACTGGCACCCCGTAGGAATGCAGCATCTCGATACAGCCGAAGTGCCGCCAATCTTCGGCGATGCCCGGCTGGATGAGAAAGCGCTCGAGCATCGCCTCATGGTTGCCCTTGAGCGCGACATAAGGCGTGGGAAAGGGGTTGGCCGCAAGCCGATCGATCACACCGAACGAATCCGGACCGCGGTCGATGTAATCGCCGAGTGTCACGGTGAGTGCGGCGGGGCCGCTGTCCTCGACATCGCGGCGGATCGCCTCGATGGCACGGTCGAGAAGGTCGAGCCGGCCGTGAATGTCGCCAATGGCGTAGATGCGGTCCATGGTCTAGAAGTAGATACGAAATGCGCCGTTTCGAGAACAGGTCGAGGTATATTCCATGCGTCCGGTCCCGGTCGGAGCCAAAGGCACCTATACGCTGCGCGTGACGCCGGCCCATCTGGCCAGCCAGTTCAAGGACGCGGTTTTGCCTCCTGTTTTCGCCACGCCGATGATGGTGACCATCATGGAGAACGCCGCGCTCAACGCCGTGCGCGACTACCTCGAGCCGGGTGAAAGCGTGGTCGGCACCGTGGTCAATGTCAGGCACTTGGCCGCGACGCCCGCCGGCCATACCGTGACGGCTGAAGCCGTGGTGACCAAAGTCGACGGCCGGCGGTTTGAATTCGACGTCACCGCGCGCGACGAGATCGAGGAGATCGGCAAGGGCACGCACGAGCGCATGGTGGTGGATCTCGCCCGCATCGCCAAGAAGCTCGACTCCAAGCCGCCGAAATAATTGCGGGAAGGCTAACCCGCGATCAGAAAGCCGTGCGCGTCGGCAGCGGCTTTCGCTGCGATGGCCAGATCGGACTCGCTGCCGGCGTGGATGACGTAGAGCGGCTCGCCCGCTGTCACCGTGTCCCCCACCCCCTGCATGAGATCGAGGCCGGAAGAGAGGTTGCTCGGTGCGCCGGCCAGGCGCGCCAGGCCGGCCACGGTCCAGCCGTCGATGCCGGTGATCGTGCCGGATCGGTCGGCAGTCACCATGTGCGTATACGGCCCCGGCAGCACCGGCGGCTGCCGGCGGCCCTGCGCGTCGATGATACGCTCGAGCGCGTCGTTGCCGGCACCGGAGGCGAGCAGCTCGCGGGCCAGCGCCTCCCCTGCATGTGCGCCAGGTCGCCGATCCCACGCCAGAATGCGACCGGCGAAGAACAACGCCTTTTCGCGCAGATCGGCCGGCGCGTCAGGTTCGTTGTCGAGCACCGCCAGCACATCGCGCGCCTCGAGCGCGGCACCGACGCCGCGCCCGACCGGCCTCGATCCGTCGGTGGCATGGGCCTCGACGACGAGGCCGAGCCCCTCCCCGATGCGCTCGAACAGGCCGGCCAGTTCGGCCGCCTCACCGTGCGTCTTCAGTTTGGTCTGCGGCCCGTAAGGCAGGTCGATGATGACATGGGTCGAACCGGCAGCCAGCTTCTTCGACAGGATCGACGCCACCGACCAGCGCGATGAGTCGAGCCCCAGCGGCCGGGTGATGGCATTCATCACATCATCGACGGCCGAATGGTTGAGCCGGCCGTTCCAGGCAACGCAGCCGCGCGCCTCGGCGACGACGCGGCGCACATCGGCCGCCGTCAGATCGACGCGCGCCAGCGTTTCCATCGCGTCGGCCGTGCCGGCCGCGGAGGTGATGGCCCGCGACGAGGTCTTCGGAATGGCGAGGCCATGCGCCGCCACCAGAGGCACCACGATCATGGTGATGCGGCTGCCGGGAATGCCGCCCATGGAGTGCTTGTCGACCACCATGGGCTCGTCCCAGGTGATCCGGTCGGTGAATTCGGCTCTTGCGCGCGCCAGCGCCACCACCTCGCGGTCGGTGAGCCCGCGCGTGGCGGCGACCAGAAACGCCGCCATTTCACGATCGGGATAGCGGCCCGCGACCATATCGCGGATCAAGGTGGCGATCTGACCGTCGCTCAGTTCGTCACCCCGCAACTTGGCGCGTAGCGCCTCGGCGCTTTGCGGCGACGGCGTCCGCTCGATATGAACCTCGGCGCCTTCCGGCAGCCCGAGCGCCTCGAAGGCGCTGCGCGACAGGCCGATTTCGCGGGCATCGAGCAGACGCGCATCGTCCATGACATGAACCGAGGCGCGGATACTGCGCGAACCGCCCGAGATTTCGATGCGGCCCGGGCCGAGGAAATCCGCTGCCGCGACTTCGGTGCTGTTCGCCGGCAAGTAAGCCATGTGCTCGCGCCAACTGTCGATCGGCAGCGCGCGAAGCTTCATGGGCGCGGCTCCGACAGAACGGAAACGAGCGTGTCGACTCCGGTCGCGATGTCGGTGTCATTGAGGACGCGAACAAGCGTTATGCCGTCAGGGACCGGCGGCGCTGCGCGAGACATGCGCTCGGCGACCTGCGCTTCGTCTTCGCGGCCGCGGGCGCGCAGCCGCGCCGCGACCGCCTCCGGCGAGGCATTGATCTCCACGACGACGAGCTTCGGCACGCGCTCGGCGAGTTCGGCGATGGTCGCGCGCGAGCCATTGGCCACCACGGTGCGTCCTTGCGCGAGCGCGTGCGAGAGCGCGGCGGGCAGACCGTATTCAAGGCCATGCGCCGACCAGGTCATCAGAAAGTCGCCTGCGGCCCTGCGTCGTGCGAATTCGGCCGGCGTTACCGCTTCGTGGTCTTCGCCGCCCGCGTCGGCGGCGCGGGTGATGACGCGCCGCGCGAACACAAAGCGCTGGTCACCCGAAAGCCGGGCGCGCGCGCCGTCGAGCAGCGTATCCTTGCCGACGCCGCTCGGACCCACGACCAGAAAGAGCGATCCCGCGGCCATGCCTCTGTTATGCTTCGTCCAGACCGATATCGACGGCGGGAGCCGCCTGGGTGATGCGGCTCGTGGAGATGTAATCCACGCCGGTCTCGGCGATGCCGCGCACCGTCTCGTAGCGTACGCCGCCGGACGCTTCCAGCGGAACGCGGCCGTTCACGAGCTTGACCGCGGCGCGCATGTCATCGAGCGACATATTGTCCAGCATGATGACATCGGCGCCGGCGTCGATGCATTCGCCGACCTGGTCGAGCCTGTCGCATTCGACCTCGATCTTGACCAGAGACGGGATCGCCGCGCGGGCTCTAGCCACCGCCGCCTTGATGCTGCCGGCGACGACGATGTGGTTGTCCTTGATCATGACGCCGCCGTCGAGGCCGAGACGATGATTGGCGCCGCCGCCGCAAACGACGGCGTGCTTCTCCAGCATGCGCAAGCCGGGCGTGGTCTTGCGTGTATCGATGAGGCGGGCCCCGGTGCCGGCGATGGCCGCCACGAAGCGCGCGGTTTCGGTGGCGATGCCCGACATGTGCTGCACGATATTGAGCGCCGTGCGTTCGGATGTGAGCAGGCTGCGCGCCGGGCCGGACACAACCATAAGGCTGGTGCCCTTCACCGCCTTGTCGCCGTCCCTGGCGGTGAGCTTCACCTCCACGGTCGGATCGTAGTGGCGAAAGACGGCGGCGCCGACCTCGAGACCGGCGACGGTCAAGGGCTCGCGCGCGTTCATGCGGAATGTGGCGGTGGCATCGGCGTCGATCATCGACTGGGCCGTCAGATCGCCGGAACCGACATCCTCGGCAAACCACAGGTCGATCAGGCGGCCGGTCATGTAGCGATCAAGCATTTGTCTCTTCTCCACGCTCCAACCGCCCGGACAGGCGGACACCTCCGGCGACTTGTTTGTACACAAACAATACCCCCGCGCTTTTCAATGTCAATCGAGCCGGCGGACGGCTAAATGGCGGGCAGGGCATACTTCAAATATTAGCACGCATAACGATTGACACTGGCACCATCGGGCACTGATTATATGTGTGCAAATGAATAGCCGTCGAGTGACCGCGGCGCTTTCGTTCGAAGCGCGAGCGGCATCCAGTTCGCTACTCCACCGTTCAGCGCCTTCATACCGCATGACCAGAACACAGACGGGAGTATTTCGATGCAGCGTTTCGTGAAGACAACAATTCTCGCCGCCCTTGGCCTGAGCGCCGTTGTCGCGTTCGGCGCGGCCGGCGCCTCGGCCGATCCGCTGAGGATCACGTTGGCCGGCGGTTCGGTCGGCGGCGCGTGGAGCGCGATGGGCGCGGCGATCGGCCAGACCATCCAGCAACAGGTGCCCGGCTCTTCCTTCACCTACGAACCGGGAGTCGACGCCGCGAACATCCAGCTCGTGTTCGATGGCCGGGTGCAACTCGGCATCGCCCACGCCCAGATGGCCTTGCGGGCGAGCAAAGGCGAAGCGCCGTTCAAGGCCAAGGTTTCCAGCCTCCGCGCCATCGCCCTGCTCGACCCGGAAGCAACCATCCAGATCGTGGCGCGCAAGGATGCGCCGTTCACGGGCCTCGAGCAGATCGCCAGGGAGAAGAAGCCGGTGCGCATCGCGCTCAACAAGCGCGGCACCATGATGCAAATCGCCGGCGAACAGGTATTCGAGGCGGCCGGCATTTCAGTGAAGGACCTCGCTTCATGGGGCGGCCGCGTCGAATACGTCGCCTATAATGACGGCCTCGATATGCTCAAGGCCGGCCAGGTCGATATCGTTCTCAACATGCTGGCCTTCCCGTCGGCCCAGCTCAACCGGCTCGCCAATGACGTGCCGCTGAAGATGCTGGCGATCCCGGATGCCGCCATCGCCAAGATCAACGCCGACGCCGGCACCAAGAGCGTCACGATCCCGGCGAAGACCTATGGCTTCGAAGCGGAAGACATCAAGACGGTGACCGGCTTCGTCGTGCTCTATGGCTCCGACAAGATGTCGGACGCCGACGCCGAGACCATTACCAAAAGCCTGCTCACCCATTTCGACTATCTCACCAAGGCCTACCCGTCCTTCGCGCGCATGGGCAAGAAAGGGCTGACCGACGTCGGGCCGATCCCGCTCGCGCCCGGTGCGGCGAAGGCCTACAAGGACGCGGGGCTGCTCTGAACCCGCGGACCGGCGGCGGCTGAACGCAGCCGCTGCCTCCCCCACCTTCAAGTCCAACCGCCGACGCCAAGAGGATCTCCATCGTGTTCGCGACAGTCGTGCGAACTTTGGCGCCCGGACGCGCGCGTCAGCTCGGACAAGTCGAAAACGCCTTCGTGTCGCTGATCGCGGTCGCGACCTCGGCGTTCTTCATCATGCTGGCCTTCGGCGTCTATGTGCAGAGCCAGTACGCGCTGAACTGGTTTCTCGGCGCGATCCTGGCCGTCACGTTTCTGACCACCACCGGTAATCCCGACCGCCCGACCGGCCGCTCGCTGTTTTCATGGTCGGCCGCGATCGTCTCCATCGCCATCTGCGTCTATTTCACGCTGATGCAGCCGATCTACGAAATGCGGCTACCGATGATCGACACGCTGAACGCGGCCGATCAGATCGCCGGTGTTGCGTTGATCCTGCTGGTGCTCGAAGCGACGCGGCGCGTCATCGGCATGACGCTGGTGATCGTGGTGCTGGCTTTCCTCGTTTACGGCGTCTTCGGCCACCATTTAACGGGACCGTTCTGGCACCGCGAGCTCAGCCTCGAGGACATGCTTTACCAGATCGTGTTCACAACCAACGGCCTGTTCGGTCCGGCGCTCAGCGTCGCCGCACTGCTGGTGTTCGCCTTCGTCGCGTTCGGCACCGTGCTCGACGCCGCGGGCGGCGGCGATTTCTTCTTCGACCTCGCCAACAGCCTCGTCGGCAAGCAAGCCGGCGGTCCGGCCAAGGTCGCCGTGGTCTCCTCGGGCCTTTATGGCTCGATCTCGGGCTCGCCGACGGCCGATGTCGTCACCACCGGCTCCTTCACGATTCCGCTGATGATCCGCACCGGCCTGTCGCGGGTCTATGCCGGCGCCGTGGAGGCGACCGCGTCGACCGGCGGTGCGCTGCTGCCGCCGGTCATGGGCACCGCGGCGTTCCTGATGTCCGACTTCACCGGCATTCCCTACAGCGAGATCGTCATCGCCGCGACCGTGCCGGCGCTGCTGTATTATCTGTCGGTCTTCCTTGCCGTGCATCTGCGCGCCAAAAAGGAAAATCTGGCGCCAACCGCCACCGTCACGACGAACATCCTCAAGGTGCTGCGGCGGGATTGGTACTATTTCGTGCCGATCTTCATTCTGACCTGGTACGTCCTGACGGTGGACCGGCCGGCCTTCTCCGCGGCGCTGGCGCTCGCCTCGCTGCTGCCGATCCTCGCGTTCCGCCTGCGCAACCCGGTCGTCACCGGCAAAGCCGTGGTCCGCGCGCTCGATGACACCACCCGGCGCATGACCGGCATCGGCGTTGCCTGCGCGGTGGCGGGACTGGTCGTCGGCACGCTGGCCATGACCGATCTCACCGGCAAGATTTCGACGGCGCTGTTTATCCTCGCCCAGGGCAGCGGCTTCCTGACGCTGATCATTGCGACCGTAATCGTTATCGTGCTCGGCATGGGCATGCCGACGCCGGCGGTCTATGCGCTCGCTTCGGTGCTCGCCGCGCCCGCGCTTCTTGCGCTGGATGTTCCGCTGCTGCCGGCACACCTGTTCATCGTCTATTTCGCATCGATGTCGGCGATCACGCCGCCGGTCGCAGTGGCCGCCTTCGCCGCCAGCACCATCGCCAATGCCAACCCGCTGGCGATTGCCGTGCAATGCTGCCGGCTCGCCATCGTGGCCTTCATTATTCCCTACATCTTCATCTACAACACCGGCGTCCTTATGATCGGCTCGGCGGCGAACATTGCGTTCTCCGTCGTCTCGGCGACCGCGGGCGTGGTGGCGCTCGTCTGCGCTCAGGAAGGTTTCATCGCCAGACCGATCGGCGCGGCCGCACGTCTCGCATTGGCGGCGTTGGGGCTGGCACTGCTTGCGGGCGAACCGCTGCTGGCGCTGCTGCTCGGACGTTAGCGTCCGAGTTCAGATCACAAGGTGCTGACGCCGCCGTCGACGATAAAGGTGCGGCCGGTGATCCAGCCGGCGTCGGGTGACGCCAGAAACAACGCCACGCCCGCGATATCGTCGGGCTGGCCGATGCGGCCGAGCGGAGTCATCGCCTTGATGCCCTCGCCGCGCTCCGCCAGAATCTTCGTGGTCATCTCGGTCTCGATGACACCGGGGGCGATGGTGTTGACGGTGATGCCGCGCGGCCCGAATTCACGAGCCAGTGCGTGGGACAAGGTGTTGATCGCGCCCTTGGACGCCGAGTAGATCGCCGAATTCGGGATCGGCCGGGTCGCCAGCGCCGATGAGAAATTGACTATGCGCCCGCCGGGCGACGGCAGATGCGGCAACGCCGCCTGAATCACCGCCACTGTGCCGAGCACGTTGGTGTTGAAATGCGCGTGGAACAGCGCCGCATCGGTCTTCTCGAATGGCCGGTACTCGGCAATGCCGGCGCAGTTGACGACGACGTCGATGCCGCCGAATTTCTCCGCCACCTGATCGACCGCGGCCTTGGCCGCGGCGGGGTCGGCGATATCGGCCGACACGGCAAGTCCCTGGCCACCGGCCGCGTTGATGTCGTTCACGACCTTGGCGGCCGCGTCCGCGCCGCTGCGATAGAACACCGCGACCTTGGCGCCGGCGGCGCCGAAACGGCGCGCCACCTCGGCGCCGATGCCGCGCGAGCCGCCGGTGACGATGACGCTCGTGCCGGCGAGCGCGTAGGTGTTCTTCTGTCCACTCATAGCTGCTGCTTCCAGTTCCTAGGCCCGCGCCGCCTCGCGGGCCGCGTTCTCGGCCGCGATGTGCAGGAGCTGCTCGCTCCACTGCGTCAGATACGCCTTGCGCGCAGGCTCGTCGATGCGCGGCGAAGCATAGGCGACGAAAGGCGGATATGTCTTCATGCCCATGTACTCGACCATCAGATGCTGCGTCGGATAGAGCACCTGCTCGACCGGGCCGTAGACATTGCCCGGCGAGAAGCGCTCCACCGTGCCGCCGGTGGTCAGGCACAGCATGCCTACCTTGTGCTTGAAAAAACCGGAGTCGAAGCGCTTGCCGTCGGCATAGGCGAAGCCGAAGGCCATGACGCGATCGAACCAGCCCTTGAGGATCGCCGGAACGCCGCCCCACCAGATCGGAAACAGCCAGACGATCATGTCGGCCTTGAGAATGCGCTGCTGCTCGCGGACAAGATCGGGCGCAAAGCCGCTATTGGCGTGAGCGTGCCCCTGCTCGTTCTGATAGTGGAAGCGCTTGGGATCGTGCACGCTGGTGAAGTCGTGCCGGCCGGCGACGGGATTGAAGTTCTCGGCGTAAAGATCCGAGACTTCGACGTGATGACCTGCGGCGGTCAGCGTGTCGCGCGCGGTATCCTTGAGCGCCGCCGTGAACGAGGTCGGCTCCGGGTGCGCATAGACCAAAAGAACATTCATTCGCTGAAACTCTACGCTTTCTTCTCAAGGCCGCCGAACAGGCCCTTGGGGAAGTACATCAGCACGACCAGCAGCACCGTCAGGGAGATGATGTTGCGGAAGCCGGCGCCGAAGAACACGATGGCCTCGGACTGGATGACGCCCAGCAGGACGCCGCCCACCAGACCGGCGACCGGGCTGCCGAAGCCGCCGATGATCGCCGCGATGAAACCGTTGATGCCGAACGGGGTGCCGATCAGATAGGCTGTGTATTGCGTCGGGGTGATGAGGATGCCGGCGACGGCGCCGAGCCCGGCGCTCAGCGCAAAGGCGACGATGAGCATGCGCTCGACCGGAATGCCGAGCAGCGCCGCCGCCTCACGGTTCTGCGCGCAGGCGCGCAGCGCCCGGCCCATGCGGGTGCGGTTGAAGAATTGCGTCAGCGCGAACACCAGCAAGGCGCCGACCCCGAGCACCCAGAAGAACTGGTACGGAATGGCGACGGTGCCGATCTTGAGCGGACCACCCGCCGTGAATTCGGGATAGGTACGCGGCCGGTCGCCGAGCGTGAGGATGATGACCTGCTCGATCAGCAACTGCACCGCCAGGGTCGCCAGAATGATGGCGAACAGCGGCGCATTGCGGCGCCACATCGGGTTGATGACGAAGATCTGCACCAGCACGCCGACGGCGGCGACCAGAACGGTGGAAATGATCGCCGACAGCCAGATCGGGATGCCGTAGCTCGTCAGCAAAGTATGCGCGAACATGCCGCCGAGCATGACGAACACGCCCTGCGCAAAATTGACGATGCCGCTGGCGTTGTAGATGACCGAAAAGCCGATGGCGATCAGGCCGTAAATGAGGCCGATGCCAACGCCATTGACGAGGCTTTGAGAGAGTTCGGCGACGCTAGGCATTTTCAACCTCTTCCACGCCCAGATAGGCGGCAATGACTTCCGGGTGGGCCTTGATCTCGTCCGGCGTGCCCTCGGCGATCTTCTTGCCGAAATCGAGCACCGCGATGCGGTGAGCAATGCGTGTCACCAGCGCCACGTCGTGCTCGATCAGCAGCACCGTGGTGCCCTGCGCGTTGATCTTCTGAATGATGTGGGCGAGGCCCTCGGTCTCCTGCGTGTTGAGCCCGGCGGCGGGCTCGTCAAGCAGCAGCAGCTTCGGTTTCGACGCCAGCGCCCGCGCGACCTCGAGCAGACGCTGCTGGCCATAGGGCAGCAGTTCGGCATCGAGATCGGAGTGATAATCGAGGCCGACGAATTCGAGCAGTTCATGAGCGCGCTCGCGCACCTCACGCTCCTGCTTGCGGAACCAGGACGGGCGCAGCAGCGAAGCGAGAACCCCGCCTTTGGTCGCCAGGTGGCAACCGACTTCGACGTTCTCGGCGACCGACATGCCCTTGAAAAGCTGAACGAGCTGGAACGTGCGCACCAGACCCATGGCAGCGATCTCGTGCTGCGGCACCTTGGTGACGTCACGTCCGGCGAATTCGATGCTGCCGGCTGTCGACGACAGGAAGCCGGAGATCATGTTGAAGAACGTGGTCTTGCCGGCGCCGTTGGGGCCGATGACCGCGAACAGGCTGCCTTCCGGCACTTCGAGGCTGATGTCGTTGTTGGCGGCAAGACCGCCGAAACGCTTGGTCAGGCCCTGAACCTTGAGGAGTGCCATGCTCACGCCTCCTCTTTCTTGCGACGGAACAAGGCGCCGAGCGCCGAAATGCCCTTCGGAGCGTAAATCAGTGTGACCAGCAGTACGATGGCGTAGGCGACGTCCTGGTAGTGCCCGCTACCGCGGACCACTTCCTGCAACAGCGACGTCACAACCGCGCCGATGATCGGACCGACGATGGTGCCGACGCCGCCGACGAATAACATCGTGAAGGTCATGATGCTCATCGCCGGGCCGTACACTTCCGGACTGATGAAGCCGATGGTGTAGGCAAACAGCGAGCCGGCCGCCGAGGCGTAGAGCGCCGCGATGACGAAGGCGATCAGCTTGAAGCGCGGCACACGCACACCGAGCGCGGCGGCGCCGTTCTCCGAACCGGAGATGGCGCGCAGGCCGCGGCCGAAACGCGAGTCGCGCATCCGCAGCGACAGCCAGAAGCCGAAGGCAACAAGGACGGCGAGCGTCACGAGCTTCCAGCGTTCGCTTTCAACCGTCCAGTTGCCGATGCCCATCGGCGGAATGCCGGCATACCCCATGTAGCCCTGGGTCACGCTCGTCCACTGGATCGAGATGTCATAGGTGATGAGGCCGAGCGAGAACGTCGCCATCGCCAGATAGTGGCCGCGCAGCCGCAGGGTCGGATAGCCGATGATCAGCGCGAAGAAGCCGGAGACGGCCATCGACGCGAGCAGCGCCGGCAACGGCTCCCAGCCATATTGGACCGTCAGGATGGCGCTGCCATAGCCGCCGACGCAGGCGAAGGCGTTCTGACCGAACGACGCCTGCCCCGTATAGCCCATGAAGAAGTTCAGGCCGATACAGAAGATCGCGTAGATCATCGCGAGCTGCATCACGGTCAGCAGGAAGCCGCCGTAAGCGAGCGCGGCGCAGGTCAAAAGCGCGGCGACAACCAGCAGCCCAACCTGAAACCGGTCGAACCGCGAGGCGAATTTGGCCGCGCCGGCGGGCGGCTTAGCTGAAATAATAACGGGCGAGGTCATGGTGCGACTTGATCTCGTGCGTCGGCAATTCGGCGCGAACGCTGCCAGAGGAAAGGATGTAGACGCGCTGGGCGAGCTTGAGCGCCAGCGGCGCCTTCTGTTCGACGAGCAGGATGCCGAGGCCCTCTTTGTTGAGAGCGCCGAGCGTCGACAGGATTTCGGTGGCGACGCGCGGCGCGAGGCCGAGCGACGGCTCGTCGAGAATGAGCAATTTCGGTTCGGCCATCAGCGCGCGCCCGACGGCGAGCATCTGCTGCTCGCCGCCCGACATCGACGACGACATCTGGTCGATACGCTCCTTCAAACGCGGGAAGAGCGTGAAGACCTTGTCGAGCCGCCGGTTCATATCGGCCGGCGATCCCGACAGTTTGTAGGCGCCGAGCTGCAGGTTTTCCCGCACGCTCATTTCGCCGAACAGCCCACGACCCTCCATCACCATGATGATGCCGAGTTCGGCCAGGTCATGCGTCTTCAGGCCGGAAACATCCTTGCCGTTGAACGTGATCTGCCCCTTCGAGGGGATCAGCCGGGTGATGGCGCGGAGCAAGGTGGTCTTGCCCGCGCCATTCGGGCCCAGGATCGTGACGAATTCGCCGGGGGCGACATGGAGGCTCGTCGGACGAAGCGCCTCGATGTGGCCGTAGCTGGCCGCCAGATCCTTGACCGCGATCAGATGGGTCGTGTCGGCTGACATCTTATTTCCGCACCAGCTTGTCGTCCTTGACCGAGATCAGGACGTAGGGGTTCTCGGTGATGCCGATGTGGTTCTCGGTGCTGAAGTTGTAAGTCGCGCCGGCGCCGACATACTGGCCGAGCTTCTCGAACGTGTCGCGCACCTTCTCGCCTTCGGTGGTGCCGGCCCGCTTCATGGCTTCGGCCATCATCATCATCGAATCCCAGGCGCGCGAGGCCTGGGCATTGTCACCGCGGCCATACTTGTCGCGCATCGCCTTGATGAAGGGCTCGGCGATCGCGCGGGCCTTCGGATCGGTGAGAACGCTGATGTCTTCCGACGCCAGCTGGATCATCGGCGTCGGCGCCATGTACTGGTCACCCAGCACCTTGCCGGCGGCGAGATGGATGTCGAGTTCCTGGATCGAACCCAGCATCAGCATGTTCTTGAGGCCGAGCGAGCGGATGTTGTTGGCGGCGGTGACAACCGCGTTGCCCTGACCCAGCATGATGACGGCGCCGGCGCCGGCGGCGTTGATGCGACCGATCTGGACGCTGAAGTCCGAGTCTTCCTGCTGATAGGTCTCGCTGGCGACGACTTCGAGACCGAACTCAGCGGCGGTCTTCTCGGCGATGCCCTTCATCAGCGTGACATAGGGGCTCGGATCGGCGAGCAGGCCGATCTTGCGGACCTGGGTCTTTTCCTTGAGGTACTGGTAGCGGGTGTCCACTTCGTACTTCGGCGGCGGCAGGAACTGGAACGCCCACTTCACCTCTTCCGGCTGACGCGGCAGGATCGAGCACAGGAACATCGGCAGCTTCGCCTTGGTGACGAAGCTGGCGGCGGCGAAGTTGCCGGCCGAGATGCAGCCGGAGTTGAAGGCCACGACTTTATCCTCGGACATCATCTTGCGATAAACGACGACAGCCTGCTGCGGCTGCGACTTGTTGTCTTCGGTGACCAGCTCGAGCTTCTTGCCGAGCACGCCGCCCTTCTTGTTGATGTCCTCGATCGCCGCGACGAGACCATCGCGCCAGTGCGCGTCGGTCAGCGAGCCGTAGCCGGTCAGGCCGAGCGAGGAGCCGATCTTGATCGTGTCCTGGGCCTTGGCCGGCAGCGCCGCCGTCAGCGCGAGCGCTGCGGCGAGCATGATCTTCGTGTGAGATTTCATTGCTTCCTCCCTAACTTGCTTTTGATGGTTAGAATTTCAGACTTCAGACGAACGCCGGGATGCCCCGCCGTCAGCTCATCAAACCTTTTCCCGGACGTCGCGCAGACCCTGCACGGCCGCCTGACGCAGGAAGCCCTGATCCGACGACAGCACGAAGACGTTGGCGCCCAGCGAGCGAAGCCACGCGGCCTCGGCGCCATTGCCGACGAAGACGCTGACGGATTTGTTGGCCTTGCGCGCCGCCGCGGCGATGCGTTCGGTCGCGCGGATCACCGCTGGCGGCTCCTTGGACTCGTCGCCGAAAGCGGCGGTCAGATCGCCGCGACCGATGAACAGCGAATCGACGCCGTCGACGGCGGCGATCGCCTCGACGTCATCGAGCGCGACCGGATCCTCGATCTGCGCCACGAAAGTCATCTGCGCGTCCTGCTCGGCGATGTGCTGCCACATCGGCACGCCGGTATAGGCGCCGGCGCGCGTGCTGGTGGCGAAACCGCGCGCGCCGTTGCGATAGCGGAACAGCGCGGCGTATTCGCGGGCCTCGGCAGCCGTCTTGACGTGCGGCACGAGAACGCCGGTCGCCCCGCAATCCAGCACCGACAGGATACCTTCGGGGCCCGGCACGCGAACCAGCGCGGGAATGTCATGGCCGCGCGCGGCCATCAGCGCGATATCGGTGGTGGTGCGGTCGAACGGCGCGTGCTCCTGATCGATCACGACGAAGTCGAAGCCGGCGCCGGCGAGAATCTCGGTGCCGTGGCTCGTCGGCGTCTTGAGGAACGAGCCGACCAGCTTGTCGCCGGCCAGCATGCGCTGACGGAAGGTCGAAGTTTTGCTCATCTTGTTCTGTCTTCGCTTCTCAGTTCTGGCCAGGCATCGGATAGTCGTCGGCGTTCAGGATCCAGCCGGGCTTCTGCGAGAAATCGAGGCGCGGCGGACAGAAAATATCGACGAGCTGGTTGCGACCCTTGCCGGACGCTTCAGTCGTGTGGATCGACGGCGGCGGGATGATCGCGATCGACGGCGTGCCGCAGACTTCATGGTCGTCCGGCAGCCAGTTGTTCTTGTTGACGACCCACGGCCAGCGGAGGTGGTGAATGAACTCGCCCGAGATGGCGAGCGAGCACTGTTCGAAGTCGTCGTGGTGATGCGGCGACAGTCTGCTGGGGTCGCGCGGACCGTCGAAATAATCGAGGAAGTTCACCATAATGGTGGTGCAGCGCCAGATGCGGCCGAAGCGGCCCGGCTCCGGCGGCACGTCGAGGCTGTAGACACGCAGCTTGAAGCCGCCCTTGGGCTCCGGCCAATTCACGACCGGCGCGACATAGGGCTTCGCGGACTTGAAGTGGTCCTTGTTGCTGCACCTGGCGTTGAGGTCTTCCGAGCGCGTCGTGAACATCGCGTAGATGCGACCCGGCTCGATCACCTTCATCGACGACTTGCCCGGCGGCAGGAAAGCCAGGTTGTTGCCGGTCACGCGCTGGGTGCCATCCTTGGTCGTGAACTCGACGACCGTCGAGGCGTCGGGGATGAGAACCGCATACTCGTCGGGCTGGGCCTCGCGCGACAGGACGTAGTCCTTTTTCGGTTCGATGCAGACCATGACGAGGTTCTGGCCGCGGGCGATCCAGGTTTTGCCGGTCGCGTTGTCTTCCTGCGGCGGTTCCTCGTAGAAGCGTACATATTCCGCGGCTCCGAACGGCCCCGTGACGGGGCCCTTGTCGGCGGGCGCCTTGGCGGCCAGTGCGGCGCGCGGATCGGTGGCGTCATACATTATCGAACTCCCTGACTTCCTAGGTCTCTCGACCGCGGCCGTGCCGCTGTCGTTTCTTCTTATGCCTTGCGGGCCGCCTCGACGTCGGCCTCGATGCCCAGCGCGCGCGCCGTGTTGGTCGAAACCATCTGGCGAATTTCGTCGTCGCTGAAGCCGAGATCCATGCACATCTTGATGCCGCGGCGCATGCCGTCGATCGGATCGAAGGTGCCGACCTGGCCCAGATCGGAGGCAAGAATCGTCTGGCCGACGCCACCGGCCGTGATCTGATTGCGCAGATCCTCGGCTTCACGGCTCTTGAACTTGCAGCCGTCGAGGAACATGCAGAGCGAGTGCTCGACAAAGGCGCCCATCGAGGCAATGCCTTTCACGTCGTTAAGCGAAGCGTCGACGATGTCTTCCGGATGCGTGAAGACCAGGCGCTTGACGCCGCGCTTCTTGGCTTCCTCGAACACGATCCAGGTCTCGCTGACATGAAGATGGCCACTGGCCAGCACCATGTCGCTCTTGGCGACGATATCGAGGATTTCCTTGGCGTCGTCGCGCAAGGTTCTCTTGTCGTCCTCCAGCACCTTGACCGGCGTCACCGGGCGCATGCGATCGGTCGAAGCCGGATGCGTCCACTGCGCCTGCGCCTGCCAGCGCAGATGATTCTCAGCGGCCAGGGTCGGCAGCCAGACGATCTTGCCACCCAGCGCGGCCGTGTGCTCGACGGCGTAGGGGTTGAGGCCGCCGACGACGTTGTTGAGCACGATGCTCGGATAGATTCTGGTCTTGAGATCGGGAAAGTGCTTCCGGATCAGCGCCGTCGTCATCACGCTGCTGTAGTCGTGATCCTTGGTCACCACGGCGGCGTAGCCGACCTTCGAGGCCTGCTCCAGCATGTCGACGTGATCGAGGGCGCGCGGCGCAATCGAGGGGCCGGTGTGCACGTGCGGGTCGATGGCGCCTTTGAGCAAGGCGTCGATGCGCTGCTCGGTATCGAGATTTTCGGACATGTCCTCACCGGAAACTTGCTGTGCCGCGCGCCGTTTCAGATGTCGTTCGCGAGCACGGAACGCTGTTTCAGAGCAACGTACTGGAGGACGGGACGTGATGTCAAACGCAACGGCGTTGCATCCGGGAAGTGCCGGTTTGCAGCGCACAATGCGTGTGGCGGGATTCGGCAGTTCGTAACGTTGTTTTGCAGTCGCAAACCATGATAATCGTCGCCGCATGACCGAAATCGAATCCGGCGGCGTCCGCTCCGTCCAGTTGGCCATCGATGTTCTGGAGGCCGTCGCCTTCGCCGACGGCGAACTCGGCGTGACGCAGATCGCCGAGCGCCTGAACGTGACCAAGGGTTCGGTGCACCGGCATCTGCAGACATTGGTCGATCGCGGCTACCTGGCGCAGAACTCCTCGACGTCGCGTTACATGATCGGGCCGAAAAGCCGTCTGCTGGCGCGGCACGCGCCGGATGACGATCTCGTCTTCGTGGCCGAAGGCCCGATGCGGCAGCTACGTGACGCGCTCGATCAGCCCATCGTTCTGTCAGAGATGACGCCGCGCGGCGCGCTGGTGCTGCACAAGCTAGCCGGCTCCTCGCCGGTCGAGATCGGCGTGCGCTCGGGCAGCGAACTGACGTTCCACGCCTCGGCGCAGGGCAAGGTGATGCTGGCCTATGCGCCGCAGCCTTTCCGCGAGCGCGTGCTGGCGCGGCCGCTGCAGCGCTTCACCGAAAAGACCATCGTGTCGCCGCGCAAGCTCGAACTCGAGCTTCAGGAGGTGGCGCGCCTCGGCGTTGCATCCTCGCCGGAGGAAGTTGCACTCGGACTCAACGCCGTCGCGGCGCCTATCTTCAACGCACAGGATGCCTGCATTGCCGCGGTTGCCATCGTCGGCTCGATCCACGATCTGCCGGAGAAGGCGCGGCCGAACGATGTCGCCTTGCTGATCGAAGCGGCGCGGCAGATATCGCGCAAGCTCGGCCATGGCCTCGGCGCCGAACAGCCTTTGGTGGCCGGTCGCGGCATACGGACGTCCCGCTCGCGCAAACGTTTGTAGGACACCCAATCGAAAGCCCGGGAGGCTGCTGCCTCCCGGGCTTTTTTGTTGAGCGAATGCCGCGGATCAGAACTCGATCTTGGCGCCCTTGATGATCGGGCCCCACTTGTCGATCTCAGCCTGCGTGAAGGCCTTGAGTTCGTCAGGCGTGCCACCGGCGGGCTGAATACCGAGATTGGCCAGGAACTCCTGCGTCTTCGAATCCTTCAGCCAGGCATTGGTGGCGGCATTGATCTTCGCAATCACGTCGCCCGGCGTTTTGGCCGGCACCAATACGGCGTACCAGACACCGGCCTCGAAGCCCGGAAGCGACTCGGCGACGGCGGGAACGTCGGGCAGCCGGGACCAGCGCTCCGTCGAGGCGATGGCCAGCGCCTTGATCTTGCCCTCGCGCACGGCGGGCACATAGCCGGCGAGCGAATCCATGCCGACATCGATGTGGTTGCCGAGCAGATCGGTGAGAATCTGCGCGCTGCCACGATACTGCGTTTTGGCGAAATCGATGCCCGCGTTCCGCGCAAGCAGTTCGCCGGTGATGTGGCCGAGCGTGCCGTTGCCCGGGAAGCCTCCGGTCGCCTTGCCCGGATTGGCCTTGGCGTAAGCGATGAAATCCTTGAGCGTGGAATACGGCGCATCCGGCCTGGCGGTGATGATGACGGGCGCCTTGGCGACCAGCACGACCGAGGCGAAATCGCGCTGCGGGCTGTATTCCATTTGCTTGTACATCAACTGGTTGGTCGCGGCCTGTCCCGTGGTCGCGAACAGAATGGTGTAACCATCGGCATTAGCGCGTGCGACATTCATGGCGCCGATATTACCGCCGGCGCCGCCCTTGTTCTCGATGATGAAGGGCTGGCCGAGTTTCTGGTGGAGTTCCTGCGCCAGACTGCGGGCGATCACGTCGGACGTCGTCCCCGCCGTGAACGGCACCACCATGGTGACCGGGCGCGACGGCCAGGCTTGCGCAAGGGCCGGCGCCGTTTGCATCAATCCGAAAGACGCGCCGATCAGCGCCAGCGCCGCAGAACGGCGGTTAAACATAAGCATCGCTTCACTCCCTCACTTTTCTGGATCGGCAACATATTTTCTCCAGTTGTTCGTGCGCAAGGGCATATCGGCAAAAGTCTTGCGCTTATCGGCAGCCAGGCCGATCAGCGAGGCCGCGTCCACATTCTTTCGCTGCAGATACGATTCCAGCTCCACCACCGCGTTCGACAGCACCGAAGCTCCGCGCAGCATCACCTCGGACGACATCTCGACCGCGCTCGCGCCCGCCAGCATCATGCGCGCGACATCCAAGCCATTGCGCGCGCCGTTGGTGCCGATCAACGGCTTGCCGGCGCCGAGTTGCTGGCGCGACACCGACAGCCAGTGACAGGTCAGCGGCAGGTTCCAGTAGCCGCCGACGCCCAGCGTGGTGCCGAGAAACGGCTGCATGGTTTCGACATCGGGAACGAAACCCAGCAAGCGGCCGGCCATCACCACCGCTTCGCCGCCGGCGGCGAAAGCCGCGGCAGCAAGATCGGGCACGCGCTCGCTTTGCCCGGTAATCTTCACCCACAGCGGGATTTTGATCGCGTTCCGCACGGCGGAAACGATCGTCGTCACGCGCGCCGGATCGAGCTCGGTGGCGACCACGCCTTTGGCCTGGCTGGCATAGGGCGTGCCGATGTTGAGCTCGAGCATGCGCAGGCCCGCCTGCTCGATCTGTTTCGCCATGGCGATCGTCTTGTCGAGATCGGCGACGATCAGGCTGGCGATCGCATAGGAGTCCACCGCCTTGGCTTCGCGGTCGAGCGTCGCCGTCTGCTCCAGCCAGGCGTCGAAGCTTTGCGGCGTCAGGCCCGAGCGGCAGGCGATGAAGGCCGTCTGCGGCGCCTGCGGCGTCCACGGGATTTCCCGCCACGCCTCGTCGAGCAGCATGTATTCGGCGCGCTGCAGTTGGTCCTTGCCGCGCTCCATTTCATTGATGGATTTGACGACAACCGCCCCGACACCGGCGCGCAAGGCGCGGCGAACGCCGTCGGCCTCGATCATGTGCTCGGCCGAGCCGGCGATCACCGGATTCTTCAGCGCGGTTCTGCCCACCGTTACGGCCAGCCGGGTCATGCGTTTCCTCCTGTCGTCATCGTAAGGCGCGCGTCTTAGACCATCCGGCGGCCTGCCGATACCGCCCACCGGACATGGCTGGCGCCGCAGCCCACCGCAGCCCACCGGCCTGCGCGCGACTGCCCCGCCGCGAAGCCGCTTGAGTTCGACCGCGCCGCGCGATAGCGAAAGCCGCCGCCAATCCAAAAAGGCCTGCCAGAATGACCGCCAGACTCGTCGACGGGGTCGCCGTCGCCGCCAAGATTCGCACCGAGCTCAAAGAGCGGACCGGACGTCTCGCCGCCACCGGCTGCGTGCCGGGGCTGGCCGTCATCATGGTCGGCAATGACCCCGCCTCCGCCGTCTACGTCCGCAACAAGATCCGCGCCTGCCACGAGGTCGGCATCCACTCGTCGCGCTTCGATTTCGCCGCCGATGCCGATCCGGCCGATGTGCTGGCGCGCATCAAAGCGCTAAACGCGGACCCGACCGTCCACGGCATCCTCGTGCAGTTGCCGCTGCCGAAACACTTCTCGGTGCCGGATATCCTCGAAGCCATCTCGGCCGAGAAGGATGTCGACGGCTTTCATCTTTATAACGTCGGCGGCCTGGTCGTCGGCAGCACGGTGTTTCCGCCCTGCACGCCTTATGGCGTCGTCAAGCTGCTCGAGCACGAGGGCGTCGAGATCGAGGGCAAGAATGTCGTCGTGGTCGGCGCCAGCAACATCGTCGGCAAGCCGATGGCCTTGATGCTGATGCAGCGCGAGGCGACCGTCTGCATCTGCCACGCCAAGACCCGCGACCTTGCCCAGTTCACCATCCTTGCCGACATTCTGGTGGTTGCGGCCGGCAAGCCGAACCTGATCGTGTCGCAGATGGTGAAGACCGGCGCCGTCGTCATCGACGTCGGCATCAACCGTTTGCCAGACGGGCGCCTGGTCGGCGATGTCGATTTCGCCGGCGTGTCGCAGAAAGCGTCGCTGATCACGCCGGTGCCGGGCGGCGTCGGCCCGATGACCATCACCATGCTGCTGGCGAATACGATCAGCTCGGCCGAGCGCCGGCTGTCATCGGCGCAGCCCGCGGCATAAGCAATTAATGCCCGGCGGGGCGACCTCAGACATCGCAATTCCTATCTCGCGGTCTGCGGCCAAACCTGCTATGGTCTCCCTATGCGATCTATCGGCCGGTCGATGCCGTTTGCCACATGTGAAGCGCCATGAGCACTTTCATCTGCGAGCAAAATATCGTCAACTTCCAGAAGCTGCTGGATGTCAATGAAGACGAGTCGCTTCAGCGGACCCTGAAAACGTTGCTGGCTTCTGCGAAGCGCGATCTGGCGATGCTGAAGTCCCGGACCGAAGGAGCGGGCGGACGTCCGGGCCAGCGACCGCCGGTCGACGCCCAGACCGTCAGACAGGACATCCAGGCCGAGTTCGACAACTCGCGCAATCCCTACATGCTGCTCGATCCCGGTCCGGGTCTGAAGATTCTCGACGTCAACAACGCCTACGCGCGCGCTACCTTGATCAACCGGAGCGACGTGGTGGGAAAATCGTTGTTCGACATATTTCCCGACAATCCCAGCGACCAGCTCGCCAACGGCGTCAGCAATCTCTATGCATCTCTGCAGATCGTCGCGCGAACCGGCCAACCCCACGCCATGGCCGTTCAGCGTTATGACATCCGCAATCCGGCCGGTGAGTTCGTCGAGCGGCATTGGCAGCCGATCAATTCTCCGATCCACGACAAGGCGGGCCATCTCCTGTTCCTGCTCCATCACGTCGAGGACGTAACCGATCAGGCGACGCGGTTGCTATAGGCGTGCCGAGACTCCCCATGAGGAGGCCACGAGGCTATGCTCGCCGACGTCCATAATCGAAACTGAGCCGGTAGAATCGTGAGCGCTGAACAGAAGCTGACCATTGCCGTGATCGGCGCCGGCATTGTCGGCTTGTGCACGGCGCTCGAACTGCAGCGCGACGGCCACCACGTCATCCTCATCGAGCCTCACGAACCTGGCGGCCGTCAGGCGGCCTCCTACGGCAATGGCACGTGGCTCAATCCCGGCTCCGTCCTGCCGATGTCGACGCCCGGTTTGTGGAAGCAGGTGCCCGGCTTCCTGCTCGATCCCGACGGTCCTTTCATCATCCGCTGGCGCCATCTGCCTACGCTCGCCGGCTGGCTCATCCGATTCGTGCTGGCCGGCCGCACCTGGCAGCAGATCGAAACCTGCGCGGCGCGCCGTTACGAACTGAACCGCACGACGGCGCAGGACCATGCCGCGCTCGCGGCGGAAGCGGGCCGCCCCGATCTCGTCCGCCGCAACGGCTTGATGTTCGTCTACCCCGAACAGGCCGCCATCGACGCCGAACAGCAGAGCTGGCGGCTGCGCGCGAAGCTCGGCATCCGTTTCCGCAAAGTTGAAACTGCCGAATTGCGCGAACGCGTGCCCGAACTCGGCGAGGCCTATCGCTTCGGCATGCAGATTGACGACGGCGCGCAGGTCGCAGACCCGGGTGCCTACTGTCATGCGCTCCTCGAGCTTTTGATCCGCCGCGGCGCCGTGCGAAAGACGGCGCGCGCGACCGGCTTCAGCCTCAACGGCGGACGGCTGACAGCGGTCATAACCGAATCCGGCGCCGTGCCGTGTGATCGCGCGGTCATCGCCGCCGGCATCGGCTCACGCGACCTGGCGCTGAAGGCCGGCGACAAGGTGCCGCTCATCTCCGAGCGCGGCTACCACGTCGTCATCCCCGATCCCGGCTTCGATCTTCCGGCCGGGCTGATGCCGTCGGATGGCAAGATGGGCGTCGTCATGACGCCGCAAGGCTTGCGACTGGCCGGACAGGTCGAGCTTGCTTCGGTCTCGGCGCCGCCGAACTGGCAGCGCGCGCGCATTCTGCTCAATTATGCGCGGCGCATGTTTCCCGCGCTTGCCGCCAAAGCCGACGCCGTCGCCCAAACGCTCGGCTCGCCGAACTACTGGATGGGTCATCGTCCCTCGACGCCGGACGGCTTGCCGTGCATCGGCGCCGCTTCCGCTTCGCCGGATGTCTTTCATGCTTTCGGTCACGGCCATGTCGGCCTGATCCAGGCGCCCGCGACCGGCAGACTGGTCGCGACGCTGATCGCCGGCCGGCAACCGGCTTATGATGCGACGCCGTTTTCGGCGCGGCGCTTCGGCGGTGTTGTCTGAAAAACCGGTGGGTCCGGCAGGACGCCAGCGGCTAATTACCTGGCCTGATTTAAGAGAACTCAAGATCGACGTGATCATAGCCTACATGGCCGATCGCCTGACTCGATCGTTCGTCCACTTTGCAAAGTTCGTTGAGCTGTTTGATAAGCGCAGCGTGTCCTTCGTCTCGGTCACGCAGCAGCTCAACACGACCACCTCGTTGGGCCGGCTGACGTTCAATGTTCCGCTCTCGTTCGCCCAGTTTGAGCGGGAGACCACGTCAGAGCATAGCCGGGACAATGTCCGCGATCGACAGAATTTCTGTCTCCGCACGATAACATTCTGCGGTGCGCGCCGTCGTTAGAACATCCTGCCATGTCGTCGCCTATAAAAGCGATAGAGAATGGTCGCAATGACTTCTACTCTCCAAGCTTGGCGGCGATCCGCCGCAGCAGCGATGCGACAAACGTGCGTTGGTTCACGCGCCGCACGATCGCTCAAGTTTGGAGCTTATGCATGTCGAGCCTTGCTGCGGTTAACTCACCCCGCACCGATGATGTGCGTGAACTGTGGTACACGCGCTGCCCGGTGCCGACGGCCTCGAGCGTGGCTTTGTCCCTCGGTTGGCTCGAGAAAGAGTTCGGGACGTCCGGCATTCGCGTGAACTCGCTGCGCGATGGCGACAGCGACGAGGTCAAGAACGCGCACTTTCATCACCGGTTGAAAGGACTGTTCCGCGAGGGCGGCAACATTCCGCCGATCTGGGCCAAGGCGCAGGGCCAGGACACCCTTGTCGTCGCCCTCACCTGGGTGGACGAGCGTCAGGCCATCTTCGTGCGTGCCGACTCGAATATCCGCAAGCTGCCGGATCTGCGCGGGCGCAATGTCGGCCTGCCGCTCCAGGTCGGCGGCCGCGTCGATTTCGCGCGCGCCATGAGCCTGCACGGCATCGTTTCCGCCCTCATCTTGGGCGGGCTGCGCAAGTCCGATGTCGCGTTCCACGACATCGTCAGCGAGCAGACCGTCCTCAGCAACACCACCGTTCATGGGCGCTTCCATCAGCCCGAACTGGACGCGCTCCTCGATGGCCGCGTTGACGCGATCTACGCCAAAGGTGCCTGGGCAGCGGGCATTTCAACCGATCCGCGCCTGCGTACGCTCGTCGATATCGGCGCGCATCCGGATCCGCTGGTTCGCATCAACAACGGCACGCCGCGGCCGGTCACCGTCGACCGCGATACAGCAGAGCGGCGTCCCGATATCGTTGCCCGCTATCTCGCGACGTTGTTGCGCGCGGCACAATGGGCGCGCGCGCATGCCGACGAGGTCGTCGATATCGTCGCCCGCGAAGTGGGCCGCGAGGCCGACGACGTGCGCGCCGGCTATGGCGCCGCGCTCAGCACATCGTTCGGCCTCGATCTGTCGCCGCTGCGGCGTCAGGGGCTGGCGCTGCAAAAGAACTTCCTCCTCGAGGAAGGCTTCATCACGCGCGACTTCGATGTCGATGCCTGGATCGATCCCCGGCCACTCGCGCTCGCCAGGGCCGAAGTCGGGCACGACTGATTGGAGCGCGCGCGGCGGCGCGGGCCGACGCTCGCACGCCGCCGCCATTCGTTTCCGGCAGGTCGGTGCCTCACGCGCGACCGGCCAGCGCCATCTGAACGTCCGTTACCCAACCGGAGCCATACCATGACAACCCTTCGCATCGGCATTCATCCCAACAATCCGACCTTGACCGCGCTCAGCCGCACGAGCTTCCTGCAGGAGCGTCTTGGCGGCCGCGCCGATGTGCGCTTCGTCGATGTCGGTCCCGGCCCGCGCAGCATCGATTTCATCGGCGCCAACCTCGTCGATGTCAGCGGTACCGGCGCAACGCCGCCGATCATTGGCCAGGCGGCCGGTGTGCCGCTGGTCTATATCGCCACGTCGGAAGCACGACCGCTTGGCGGCCTTGTCGTTGCCGCCACAAGCGACATCCGTTCGGTCAAGGACCTCAAGGGCAAGCGCGTGGCGCTTGCGGTCGGTTCCTGGCTGCAGCAACTGGTTTCGGTGGCGCTCGACCGCGCCGGCCTCGTTTGGACCGACATCGTCCCGCTGAACCTGCCCGACGCGCTCGCGCGCCAGGCGCTTGCGGCCGGCGACATCGACGCCTGGGCAGCGCCGGCCAACATCGAAGATGCGAAGCTGCGGTTCATTGCTCATACCAAGGATCTGATCAGCAACCGCTCCGTCTTTTTCGCGCGGCGCGCCTTTGCGGAAGCGCAACCGGAGCTGCTCGACGAGATCGCGCGCGCCCTCGACGATGCCGACCACTGGATCAAGACCAATCCGGCGGAAGCGGCGCGTCTCTTGTCGACGGGTCCCGCGCCGGACGTGAGCACGGCCGCCTGGGAGCGCGGCGTCAGCGACCGCCCCTGGGGCCTGCAGACGATCTCCGACGCCTTCCTGGACGAGCAGCAATACACCGCCGATCTGTTCCACCGCTTCGGCACGCTGGCGCGCAAGATCAATGTGCGCGAAGCGACGCTCAGCCGCGGCGTCCGCCTCCACAAGGCCGCGTGAGGCCGCCGCCATGGAGGTCTACTGGTATCTCATTCCCCACGACGGCTATTACCCGTGGAAGCGCCAGGGCACGCGGGCGGTCGATTTCGCCTACGTTTCGCAGGTCGCCCGGGCGGTCGATCATCTCGGCTACACCGGCGCCCTGCTGGCAACAGGCGGCGGCGCGCACGATGCCTGGGTAATGGGCGCGTCGCTCATTCCGCAAACGACACGGATGAAGTTCATCATCGCCGTTCACCCCGGCATCGTCGCGCCTTTGATGCTGGCGCAGAAGGCCGCAACCTTCGACCAGTTCTCGAATGGCCGACTGATCATCAACATCGTCACCGGCGAGGGAAAGCAGATGCCGCCATACGGCATCGAGCTCGACCACGACGAACGCTACGCACTGACGGACGAGTACTGGGGCGTTTATCGGCGGCTGATGGCCGGCGAGACGGTCGACTTCGAGGGCCGCTATCTCAAGCTTCGCGACGCCAAGCTGTCGCTGCCGCCCATTCAGAAGCCCTATCCGCCGCTGTTCTTCGGCGGCTCGTCCGACCCCGCCCTCACGGTCGCGGCCCGCCACACCGACACTTATCTCACCTGGGGCGAGCCGCCGCCGCTGGCGGGCGAGAAGATCGCCGAGGTTCGCCGCCGTGCGGAAGCGTTCGGCCGCAAGGTTCGGTTCGGTCTGCGCATCAACCTGATCGTGCGCGAAACCAAAGAAGAGGCATGGGCGGCGGCGCAGTGGCTGTTCGATCGCATCGATCGCGATGTGATCGAGACCACATCCACGCGGCGCACCCAGACCGATTCGATCGGTCAGCAGCGCATGAACCAGGTGATCGGCGACCGGCTCGGCAACAAGGCGCCGCGCCACGCGCGCGACCTGGAGATCTATCCGGATATCTGGGCGGGTTTCGGCCTCATTCGTAACGGCCCTGGCACCGCCATCGTCGGCGATCCAGAGACAGTGGCGGCACGTCTCAAAGAATACGCGGACGTCGGCTTCGACACCTTCATCGTGTCCGGCCAGCCGCTGCTCGAGGAGGCGTATCGGGTCGCCGACCTGCTTCTGCCGCTTCTTCCTATCGAACGTACGACCGCCACCGAGAAATTCGTCCGGGGCGGCCCCTTTCTTGCAGCCGTTGGAGCCCGTCCATGAAGTCCCTCACATCCCGAGCCATGATCGCCGCCATCGCACTGACGGCCTCCATCCTCTCAAGCGCGGCGATGGCGCAAACCAAGACGATCCGCATCGGTTACCTGAAAGGCTATGAAGCGCTGAACCTGTCCCGCATCCAGGGGACCTTGGAGAAAGCGATTGCACCGCTCGGCTATACGGTAGAGTGGAAAGGCCCCTTCGGCGCCTACGCGCCGGCGGCCGAAGCCCTCAACGCCAACGCGATCGATCTCACGGTCGGCTCCTCGTCGGCCGCGCTGACCTCTGTCGCCGGCGACGCGCCGCTATCGCTGTTCGCCTATCAATGGGAATCGGGCGACACCTCGGGAATCATCGTCAAGAAGAACTCCCCGATCAAGTCTCTCGCCGATCTGAAGGGCAAGACCGTTGCCGTCAATCGCGGCGGCACCGGCGAGTATCTGCTGGCGCTGGCGCTGCAAAAGGCCGGCATCTCCGCCGCCGACGTCAAAAAAGCCTATCTGACGCCGCCGGATTCGGCGGCGGCGCTCACGCAGGAAAAAGTCGACGCCTGGGCCGCCTGGAGCGTGTTGTACACGGTGGCGCTTGTCGAGTTTGACGCGCGCGTCATTGCCGAAGCCGGCAGCTTCGGCTCCAAGAACGCGGTCGTGTACGTCGTGCGGACCGATTTCGCGAAGGCGAATGCCGCCCTGCTCAACACCGTCCTCGCGACGCTGCGCGCGGCCAACGAATGGGCGCAGCAGAACCGCGACGCAGCGGCGCTCATCTGGGAACAGGAACTCAAGGTGAGTCCCACCGTCGCCAGGATCGTGGCCAACTACAAGACGCCGAACCCGAAGGCGATCGGCGACCGCGAAATTGACGCGCTAGACCTTCAGAGTGACTGGCTCGTCGGCCAGGGCATCCTCAAGGCGAAGCCCGATCTGAAGGCTCACGTCGTTTCTGGCTTCGATCCCGCTCTGTCCAACTGAGCGGGATTCCTCGTTCCTTGTGGAAGCTCCGACTGGTGGGCCCGGCAGGACTCGAACCTGCAACCAGACCGTTATGAGCGGTCGGCTCTAACCATTGAGCTACGGGCCCGATGCCGCCTGGGAGACGCGTTGGCGGGCGGCGGCCTCATCTAACAAAGCCCGGGCCGGTCGCGCAATTGGCGTGTGACCGGCTTCGTATCGAGCCG
Organism: Pseudolabrys sp.; assembly: GCA_017849615.1. Classification (GTDB taxonomy): domain Bacteria; phylum Pseudomonadota; class Alphaproteobacteria; order Rhizobiales; family Xanthobacteraceae; genus Pseudolabrys. The sequence goes on from JAFIGS010000028.1 coordinate 110,742, forward strand.
GAGGCGGCAAGTCCGCCCGACTCGCATTGCGTGCAATTTACAGTTTCACGCATGACAAAGATGAGCCGCGGCAAGCCTTTGGCGTTTGCCGCGACTCAGTTATGCACAAGCCATGCTGCCGATCTTCCGAATTATTTCAGTGGGCGGCGTAACTCTCGCCATAGCGATCTTCTTCCTGGCGCTCAATCCGCCGGGCAGCACGCGTTTGCTGGGCCAGCACGACGTCGCGGCGCGCGGGCCGTTGCTGGACGCCGGCCAGCATCCGGAGTGGCGGCAGTTTCTTCTGCAGGCCGCGCTGCGCCGCGCCAGCGAACTGGAACGTCTGCGCGAGCTGCGCGACACCATCCTTCGCGAGCCGACGGTGGCCATGCCGGAGATCGTGATCGAAACGCCGGCGGCTCCGGCCGCGCCGCAGATCGCCGTCCTGCCGGCGACAACCGCGGACGATCGCGACACCGAGGATTTCACCGGTTCGATCGGCGGCTCGACGAGCGCCACCATCCCGATCGAGATCGGCGCGGCCTCCTCCACCGAGTTGCCGGTGACGGCCGTCGAAGAAGTGCCGCCGGTCATTCGCCTGCCGGCCCTGCAGCTGATGTCGATCGAGCCGGCGCCGTTGCCGCCGGAAAGGCCTCAGGCGACGCCGCGACCGGTCGGCGAGCCGACGAAAAAGCCGGACGCCCGCAAGCGGACGGCTCAGCAGCGCGCGAAACGCAAGCCGCAGCCGTCGCCGCAGCCGCAGCAGATACCGCCGCCCTTCAACATCCTCGCTGCTATATTTGGTGGCCTATCGAACGCCGAAGCCGCCAGACAACCGACGGTGCCCGCAGGCAACAGCGCGGCGCAAAGGGCCGGCAAGCCGCACGCTCCGGCGACGCCGCGATAGACTAACGCGACGTCTAGCGGTTCCGCAGCCGCGCTGGCGTGACGTCTCAGCGCATATTGATGAAGGCGGCGTCGCGGTAACCGGCGGTTTCCGCGGGCGTCGTGTCGTCAGCCGCCTCATCAGCCGCTTCGACCTTGGCGGCCAATGAAGCGTCCGCCGTTGCGATAGTCTTGTCCGTCGCCGGCATCGGCACGCCCTTGCGCTTGGCGGCATAATAATAACCGGCCGCATAGTAGCGCACGGCGCGGTCGGCATTGCCGCCGGCCACCTTGTAGGCGCCGGCGAGATACCTCACGGCATACGTCATGTTGGTGTCGGCATCGAGCAGGCCGGACACGTCGCCGCGATAGCCCATGGCACGCGCGGTGCCGAGACGGATCTGCATCAAGCCGTAATTGCCCTTGGAGATGGCGCGCGGATTTCCGCCGCTCTCGCGCTTGATGACGCGCCGCACCAGCGTTTCGGGGACATCGTGCGCGGCGGCGTGTTTCGAGATCAGCGTATCGAGATGGCTGCCATTGCCGTCAATCGCGTTGCTGGATTTCTGCGCCAGGGCTGGCGTGGTCGCAACCACGGCGCCGAGAACAAGGGCGAACGAAAATCCATGCCAGGCAGCGCGCATTGATCCAGCTCCGGTGTCGTTGGGGTCGGGCGCTTCTGGAGGCCAAGTCCGGCGACTTTGTGACGCCGATGCGGCGAGAACCTGACCGGTCCAATTTGACCTAAATCAACGGCGTCGTTTTGGTTCCACGGCCTACTCGGGGCATCGGAACCCTGAGGGAAATCGTCAATGCCGACCGATACCGTCATCGTAGTCACGTCCGTCGTCGCCGCCTTCACCCTCTTCGCCGTAGTCCTCGCCTGGGCCGAGCGCCGCACCAGCAGGCGCTGACGTACTGCCCGCAGTTGGCGAAGCGGCTAAATCCGGCTATTCCGGCACGACGTTTTGCTGCGGATGTAAATTCCGCGCCGCGAACTCATTTGCCGGGGGCCATCGCGCCGCATGCGGAACAGTCTCGGTCCGATCGCGTCTTTATTGCTGGGCATCGGCTTTCTGCTGGCGGGGAATGGTCTGCTGTTCACCCTGCTGCCGCTGCGGGGCGCCGCCGAAAACTTCGGCGCGGTCGGTCTCGGCATTATCGGCTCGTCCTATTATGTCGGCTTCGTCGCCGGCTGTGTGCTGGCGCCTTACGCGATCCTGAGCGCGGGACATATCCGCGCCTTCGCCGCGCTCGTGGCGCTCGCGGTGACGGTGGCGCTCGCCTATGGCCTCGCACCCAATGTCTATGCCTGGGTGGGACTGCGCCTGATCAACGGCTTCTGCCTCGCCGGCATCTATCTGGTCATCGAAAGCTGGCTCAACAGCCGGACCACCAACGACACCCGCGGCCTCCTGATGTCGGCCTATGTGATGGTGAACTTCGGTGCCTTCACCGTCGGTCAGGCCCTGGTGACGCTCTATCCGATCGAGCAGGCGAGCAGCTTCATGATCGCCGCGATCCTCGCCTCGCTGGGCATTATCCCGGTCGCCTTGACGCGCTCGGCGCAGCCGGCGCCGATCACCATCGTGCGCTTCCATCCGGTCCGGTTGTACCGCGCCGCGCCGGTCGGCCTTGTCGCAGCCTTCATGGTCGGCATGGCCAACGGCGCATTCTGGACTCTGGGTCCGATATCCGCCGCCGGTAGCGGCGTGGACGTCTCCTATGTGGCGATGTTCATGAGCGCGGCGACGCTGGCCGGCGCGCTATCGCAGTGGCCGATCGGACGGCTGTCGGACCGGGTTGACCGCCGGCTCGTTCTGTTCGGCATACTGACGGGCGCCTCCGTGGTGGGATTGGCTTTATGGCTGTCGGCCGCGTCGGGCACGACCATGATCGTGTTCGGTCTCTTTTTCGGCGCGCTGACATTGCCGACCTACTCGCTGGCGGCAGCCCATGCCTACGACAAGACGCCGGCCAGCGAGACGGTGCCGACGGCCGCGACGGTGTTGCTGGCCAACGCGCTCGGCGCCGTCGTCGGTCCGTTGCTCGCGTCCGCCGTCATGCGCGGGCTTGAGCCGCGCGCGTTGTTTCTGTTTATCGCCGCGACCCAGGCCCTGCTCGCGGCCTATGTATTCTATCGCACCAAGGTGCAGGCATCGCTGCCTGTGGAAGAGAAGACCGGCTTCGAGATGGCCGCCAGCGCGCCGGGCGGCACGATGCTGACGCCTGACGTGCCGGACCCCAGCGACCCGTCGGTCGTCGTGCCGGAAGACTATGTTGCCGGGCAGGCGCCGGACGGCCGCTGAACGCGCCGCTTAAACGACAAAAGCCGGAAGCGCGAGGCTTCCGGCTTTTCGTCGGGAGTATGCGATGGTCTTATCAGACGTCGGCGAAGGGATGCTTGCGCCGGGCTTCGCTGGCCTGCTGCAGGCCTTCGGAGAAGGCTTCGGCCAACATCTTCACGTAGTTCAGGAAGCCGCCGGTGGTCTGCGGCGCCGCCGGCCAGCGGTCGTGCGCAACATGCGCATTGGCAGTAGTCATTGATTCAACTCCGGATCAGAAACGGTTGTTCGACGACAGAAAGCGGCGCTCGATCTCGCGCTCGGATTCGTCGGTGAACTTGCCGCCGGTTTCGGTGATGTAGCGGGCAACGTCCCGCTCGGCCTGGCGCATGCGCGCCGACATCAGGCCATCCAGGACGCGGGCGACGATGCCGCGCTTCGGCGCAGCCTTGGCCGGAGCATAGGTCGCGGAGAAGGCCGCTTCGATGGTCGACGGGGTATAAGACATGGAATTCGCTCCTCAATCGGCCCTGAGTCTCGCGAAGCGCGTGCCTTCAAGGGCCTGTTGCAATGCAATATATCTTGCGCTGCGGAATCGACTAGGTGCACCGCAACATAAAAGCCTTGCAGAAACTGCATTCCTTTTATTACTTGCTGACGGCCCGGATTGACTGATTTCTCCCGAAATCGACCCGGCTGGTCTACTGGGCGGACCAGAAACCCTCAAAATCCATGGATTCTTAACGAATCAGCGCTTTGCCGGCGCTTGGATATCGGCCATAAGTGCATAGCTAATCCCTGGGCAGGGGGCCGGCAGGCGCCTGCGATACCACCCATTTTTTCCGAACCCGCCCGGCCTGGCGCTTGCGCCGTCCATGGCACTTGGGCACGAGGTTCGACGTCTTACGAGGAGCCGGATCATGGCCAAGAAACCGGGCAGCAACCCCAAGGGCGAGTTCGTGATGTTCGACGTCGTGTATGAGGACGGCTCGCAGCGCTCCAACCGCCGCGTCCCCGCCGACCTGCTCGGCGGCCTCGAGAAGGACGAGCCGGCGCTCGGCTTCCTCATCGAGCAGGACCGCGAGATCGCCGAGAAATCCGGCCGCGCCCCGCTCGCCATCAAGTCGGTGGCCCGCACCGGCGCCAAGCCGAAGAAGGCGATGCAGGTCAAGTAGCGCCCCTAGTAGTTGTTGCCGCCCAGCTTCTCCGCGAACAGCACCATGGTCTTGCGGTAGATCTCCGAGCGGTTCCACTCGCGCATGACCTGGAAATTCTCGGTGCCCTCGCCATAGGGCTGCCCGGCGCGCCAGCCATTGGTGCGCAGCAGGTTCGCCGTCGAGGCCAGCACGTCCGGCACCGAATGGCGCAGATCGACATGGCCGTTGCCGTCGTAATCGACGCCGTACTTGATGTAGGACGACGGCAGGAACTGCGTCTGCCCGATCTCGCCGGCGAAGGCGCCGACCAGATCCTTGAGCGGCAGGTCGCCGCGATTGACGATCATCAGCGCCGCGATCAGCTCACCCTGAAACAGTTCGGTGCGCCGGCAGTCATGCGCGAGCGTCGCCAAGGTGCGCACCACCGAGCGCTTACCCATGTCGCCGCCGCCATTGTCGGTCTCCAGGGTCCAGATCGCCATGATCAGTTCCTTGGGCACGCCGAACTGCCGCTCGATGCGCGACAACAGTTGCGCGTGCTTCTGCATCAGCGCGGTGGCGCGCTTGATGCGGGCGGGGATGACGCGCGTCCTGGCGTAATCCTCGAAACTCCGTTTGAAGGTGTAACGCTGGCGCTTGTCGAAGGCCAAAACCTCCTGATCGATGGTGACGCCGGACAAAGCTTCGCGCACGACCGCGGCCGACACGCCTTTAGCCTGCGCCTCGCGGCCCATCTGCGACAGGAAGGTATTGAAGTCGCCGCCGCATTGCGCGGCGTAAGCGGGCGCTGCGAACAGCGAAGTGGCGATGAGAGCGAATGCGGCGATGTGTTTGTTCATGAGTGGCCTTTTATGAACTCGTCATTCCGGGACGCGAGCAAAGCTCGCGGACCCGGAATCCAGCACTGGATTCCGGGCTCGCTGCCTTCGGCAGCGCCCCGGAATAACGGGTGATTTGCATCCCTCTTAATCACGGCTTCAGCACCTCCGCCAGATACGCAATCGCCGCGGCGGTGCCGCCGGAACCGTGCGGCAGATTGAGCGCCGTCATGCCCATTTCGATCGCGCCCAGAGTTCCCAGCACCATCGGCGCGTTGACATGGCCCATATGGGCGATGCGGAAGCCCTTGCCCTCGCTCGAGCCGAGCGCGCGGCCAAGCACGACGCCGCATTTGAAGTTGCAGTAATCGACCAGCGGCTGCGCCGAACCGCCGCCGCGCGTGATCACCGTCGTCACCGTGTCGCAACGCTCGGACGCCTCGATGACATTGAAATCGAAGGTCTGGCCTTCGCTCCACACCGCCACGGCGCGGCGCACCGCTTCGGCCAGCGCGCGATGGCGCGCGAACACGTTGGCCTCGCCCTCGGTGAACATCATGTCGAGCGCGGCGCGCAGGCCGAACAGCAACTGCTCCGGCGGCGTGCCGCAATATTTGTGGTAATGCACCGGGCCGTCGCGGAAGGTCCAGTCCCAATAGGGCGTGCGCATGTTGGCGCGCTTGTGCGCTTCCAAAGCACGCGGGCCGGCGGCAACAAAGCCGAGACCCGGCGGCGTCATCAGGCCCTTTTGCGCGGCCGACATCGACAAATCGACGCCCCACTTGTCCATCTCGAACGGCACGCAGCCGAGCGAGGCGACCGTATCGACGCAAAGCAGCGCTTCATGACCGGCGGCGCGGATGGCCTGCGCGATCGCGGGAATGTCGTTGATGACGCCGGAGGCGGTGTCGATCTGCGCCACCAGAATGGCCTTGATCTCGCCCCTGGCATCCTGCTTGAGCCGCGCCTCGACCTCGGCCGGACGCACCGCGCGGCGGAAATCGCCACGCAGGATCTCGACCTCGGCGCCGAGCATCTTCGCCGCCTCGCCCCAGCCGATGGCGAAGCGGCCGCTCTCCAGCACCAGCACCTTGTCGCCGCGCGACAGCACATTGGTGAGCGCGCCTTCCCAGGCGCCGTGGCCGTTGGCGGCATAGATGTAACAGCGGCCGGCCTGCGTCGCGAAAACGCGCTTGAGATCGCGCAGCAGGCTGTCGGTCAGTTCGACCAGCGGCCCGGTATAAATATCGAGCGCGGGGCGGTGCATGGCCTGCAACACCGCATCGGGCACATTGGTGGGGCCCGGAATGGCGAGGAATTCGCGGCCGTTGGCGAGCGAGGAGACGGACTGGGGCATTGGGGGAAGGAACACCTTTCTTGGGAAGGCGGCTGGATAGCATGATTTTCCCGCCCGGATGATCACGATTGTTGATCGATTCCATCAGCCTGCCGGGCCAGTTCATCCCTCCGCTTTCTGAGCAGGCGGGCAAATCCCGCGACCACCCGCGCGCCCTCCTCGGCCGACATGGGAGGCGCCGGCGGAAAGGCCGAACAGAGCGGCTGCGCCATCCGGCACGCGCGCGCGCGGCGGCAGACACGGTGCGGGCAATGACGCCAGGCGCCTTCCATGTCCGCGATGGCGCTGCTGATGCGTCGCGCCAAGGCATCGCGATGGTCATGAACATCGCGGGGCGCCTCCTTTTGGGGAGGCACCGGCGCTGTGGCTTGACGAAGCGGTTTCTCCTTCACGCGCGGCATGAGCAGTCTCCTGATGAAATTGTTCGATGACAGCGCGCTGTTCATGAGGGCGCGCGGCCTCACCCGTATTATTTGGACGGCGCCGGGTGCGCCGATATTCCCGTTCCGGGCCTTCGCCCCGCGCGCTCTCCCAATAGAGAGTGCGAGGGAATGGAGCGCCGCGAGGCGCCCAACAGATGCACCTTGCGGTGCCGGCCCCTCCTTGCGATCGGAGAAAGGCCTGCGCCCCGCGGCGCTCCATGGTGGCGATTTCTGTCCGCGGGGCCGTAACTTCCGGCGGCCGG
>JAFIGS010000029.1 GCA_017849615.1 Pseudolabrys sp.
GAATTCTAACTCACGCTCACACGAGGCTGCGGGGCTGTTCGGGCCCCGGCGTTCCGCGCGCCCTCGTTCTTCAAGGGGTGCTGGAAATGCGACTTGGAACTGCGGCCTGCCCGGGGCCGACCAAACAATGCGGGCGATGAATCACGTCTGCTTTCTCTATCCCTCCCCGTTTTCGGGGAGGGTCGACAGTATGAGCGCAGCGAATGCTGTCGGGGTGGGCTAAAGCCGACCGCATGCAAAACCCCACCCGTCTCCGCGCTGACGCGCCGAGCCACCCTCCCCCTGCGGGGGGAGGGATAAAAACGCCCGATTGACAATGATCAAAACAAACCGATGGTCGGACGCCATGCTGCCCAACGTCCGGGAAATGCCGTGCTGATTGCCCTGTTCGCCGATGTCCATGCCAATCGGCAGGCCTTTGAAGCCTGCCTCGCCGACGCGCGCGGCTGCGGCGCGGAACGCTGCGTGCTGCTCGGCGATTTCGTCGGCTATGGCGGCGATCCCGACTGGGTGATGAACCGCGTCATGGCGCTCGCCGACGACGGCGCCACGCTGGTGCTGGGCAATCACGACGCCGCCATCGGCGGCTCGGCCGACGGCATGAACCTCGAAGCCCGCGTCGCCATCGAATGGACCCGCACGGAACTCGGCAAACCGGCGCGTGATTTCCTCGCCGCCCTGCCCCTGACGCAATCCGATTACGACCGGCTCTACGTCCATTCCGAGGCCAGCCATCCCGAACGCTGGACCTATGTCGTCAGCACGCTGGAAGCCGCCGACAGCCTCACCGCCACGCAGGCCCACGTCACCTTCTGCGGCCATGTGCACAAGCCCGCGCTCTACAGCCTGTCCTCGACCGCCAAGATGACATCGTTCACGCCCACCGCCGACGCGCCGGTGCCGCTGCTGCCGGGCCGGCGCTGGCTCGCGGTGCTGGGCGCCGTCGGCCAGCCGCGCGACGGCAATCCGGCCGCCGCTTATTGCCTGTTCGACACCGGCAGCGGCGAAATCACCTACCGTCGCGTGCCCTACGACATCGAGACGGCGGCAACGCGCATTCTCGAGCAGGGTCTGCCGCCGATCCTGGCCGAACGCCTCTTCATGGGGAAATGAGCGATGGCGCGGCCCCTGCACGATCCCGGTTTCGTCGTTGACGGCTTCCGCCTCGACGAGCTGGTGCACAGGGGCGGCATGGCCATGCTGTGGCGCGTCAGCAAGGATGGCCTCGACGCCCCGATGCTGATGAAGGTGCCGCGCATCGGCGAAGGCACCGATCCCGCCGCCATTGTCTCTTTCGAGATGGAGCAGATGATCCTGCCCAGGCTCGACGGCCCGCATGTGCCGAAATTCATCGCGACCGGCGACTTCGCGCAGCAGCCTTATCTGGTGATGGAGGCCATCGCCGGCACCAGCCTGCTCAAGCGCCTTCCCGAACTGCCGCTGCCTTATGACGAAGTCGCCCGCCTCGGCGTGAAGATCGCCGAGGCGCTCGACGACCTGCATCGCCAGCATGTGGTGCATCTCGACATCAAGCCGAGCAACATCATGTTCCGGCCCGACGGCGCCGCAGTGCTGATCGACTTCGGCCTGTCGCATCACGACCAGTTGCCGGACCTGATGCAGGAGGAGTTCCGCCTGCCCTTCGGCACCGCGCCCTACATGTCGCCGGAGCAATTGCGCGGCATCCGCAACGATCCGCGCAGCGACCTGTTTGCCCTCGGCGTGCTTTTGTATTTCTTTTCGACCGGCGAGCGCCCCTTCGGAGAGAGCGAGACCTTGCGCGGCATGCGCCGCCGGCTGTGGCGCGATCCCAAGCCGCCGCGTGAAGTACGCCCCGATTATCCGCCATGGCTGCAGGAAATCGTGCTGCGCTGCCTCGAGGTCGAGCCCGGCCGGCGCCATCCGACCGCGGCGCAGCTCGCTTTCGACCTCAGCCATCCCGGTGAGGTGAAACTCACGGCGCGCTCGGAAAAGCTCAAGCGCGATCCGTGGACCACGGCGATGCGCCGCCGCTTCAACGCCGACCTCACCGCGCCGCCCAAGGCGCCGGTGGCTGCCCAGATCGCCACGGCGCCGATCGTCGCCGTCGCCATCGATGTCGGCGAACAGGGCGCGCCGATCAACGAGGCCCTGTTCGGCGTGACGGCGCGCATCCTCGCGACCTTGCCGCAGGCCCGCCTCGCCTGCCTCAACGTTCTCAAGACGAGCGCCATCGCCATCGACACGACGCTCGACGAACAGGGCCATAACAAGAAGATCGACCGGCTGGTCCGCCTCAAGGCCTGGGCTGCGCCGCTCAAGCTCGACGAGCGCCGCCTGACCGCGCATGTGCTGGAAGGCGCCGACGCGGCGGCGGCGATCCTCGAATTCGCGGCCGTGAACCGCGTCGATCACATTGTCATCGGCGCGCGGCAGGAATCGTTCCGCCGCCGCGTGCTCGGCAGCGTCTCGACCAAGGTTGCGGCCGAAGCGCCGTGCAGCGTTACCGTCGTGCGCGCGCCGCGCGAGGCATGAGTTGATGAGTTCCAACGGGAACGCAAGCGCATGGTCCGGCGTTATAAACACTCCTTCAACCCATCGGAGTGTGAACATGCAGCGTAAAACCGCGACCCTTTTGGCCGCCGTCACGGCGCTGGCGGCTGTGACGCTGCCCGCTTCGGCCGCGACGCTGGCGACGGCCACCACATCGCTCAATATCCGCACCGGCCCCGGCCCGGAATATCCCGTCATCGGCGCCATTCCCGACAAGGGCCAGGCCACAGTCACCGGCTGTATCCAGGGCAGCCTGTGGTGTCAGGTGACCTATAACGGCAAGCAGGGCTGGGCCTACTCGCAATACATGATGGGCAATGCCGGCGGCCAGGCCGTGGTGGTGAGCCAGACCGTGCCTGTCCTGTCGTTCGATCCGCCGGCCGCCACGGTCGGCACCACCACCGTTGTCGCGACGCCGACCATCCGGGGCAATTTCATTGCGCCCGTTGCCGGCGCGCCGCTCGAGATCGCGCCGCCGCCCGCGACCGTGCAGACCTATGTCACGCAGAATCCGGTGACGCCGGTCTATCTCAACGGCGAAGTTGTCGAAGGCGTCGGCCTGCCCGAAGACGTCGTGCTGACCCGCGTGCCGGATTATCAGTACAGCTACGCCTATGTGAACGGCGTGCCGGTGCTGGTCGAGCCGGGCACGCGCCGCGTGACGTATATCTATCGCTAGAGAAATGACATCGAGACGGCGAAATCAGAACGTCGCCGTCTCGATGAACGTGATCAGCGCCGCGGCGGCGAGGCCCATATCGGCCGGGCTCGTATATTCCGCCGGGTTGTGGCTGATGCCGCCGCGGCAGCGCACGAACATCATCGCGACCGGGCAAAGCTTCGCCATCGCCATGCCGTCATGACCGGCGCCGGAGACCAGCGATATCGGCTCGCCGCCCACCGATTTGATCGCTTTGCCAAGACCGTCCTGCAGCACCGGATCGCACGGCGTCGTCGGCACATTGCGCGTATCGGTCATGGTCACACCGAGATGGCGGCGCTCCGCCAGCGCCCGGACTTCGGTTTTGAAAACGTCAACGAACTTGTGCCGGGCCGCATCCGAGCCGGAGCGGATATCGACGATCAGCGCGACATTGCCGGGGATGACATTGCCCGCCGCATTGGAAATGCGCAGCACGCCGACGGTGGCGACGACCTCGCCCTTGGTCTCGCGCGCCAGCCGTTCGGCCAGCGACACGGTCTCCGCCGCGCCGGCCAATGCATCGCGCCGCAGCAGCATCGGCACCGTGCCGGCGTGACCGGCTTCGCCGAGGAGTTCGACATTCACATAAGTCTGCCCGGCAATCGCCGTGACGACGCCGAGCGGCTGACCGCGATGTTCCAGCACCGGGCCCTGCTCGATATGGACCTCGACATAGGCCGCAGCCTCGTCGCGCGCATAAGCAGCGGCGGGAATGTCGGCCGCCGACTTGCCGTATTGCGCGAGCACCTCGCGGAAGCTCATTCCCGCCGCGTCCTTCGTCTCCAGCCGCGCGGCGTCGAAATGTCCGGCCACGGCCAGCGACGACGACAAGGTCACCGGAAAGCGCGAGCCCTCCTCGTCGCCAAAGGCGAGCACGTCAACGCCGAACGGCAGCTTGCGTCCCTGGCGCGCGAAATGCCCGGCGGCGAGAATGCCGACAATGACGCCGAGCGGCCCGTCGAACATGCCGGCATCGATCACGGTGTCGATATGCGAGCCGATCAGCAGCCGTTTCCGGCCCTCGCCGGCCCAGCGGCCGCGCACGGTGCCGAGCGCGTCCGCCGACACATCAAGCCCCGCCTCGCGCATCCATTTGCCGACGAGGTCGGCGGCGGCGCGATGCTCCGGCGTCAGGAAGCCGCGGACCAGCCGGTTCGGCTCCGCCGAGATCGAGGCGAGCGTGCGGATCATCAGGTCGGCGCGCTCGCCGAGAGAGACTGAATCGGGGACGGTCATGGACGATCAACGAGCGGTGCGGGGACGACGGGCTTATCGTACCCATCTGCCGAACCCCGGCCAAATGAGCAAGGTCGGGCCTCAGAAGGCGGCCAGCAAGGCTCCGCCGACCGCGCTGAGCAGCACCACCAGCCAGGGCGGCGTCTTCCACATCACCAGCAGCAGCAAGGCCGCGGCCGCGAGCACGAAATCCCCGGCGCCGAGAATGCCGGCAGTCCAGACCGGATGATAAAGCGCCGCCAGCAAGAGCCCGACCACGGCGGCGTTGACCCCGCGCAGTGCCGCCTGTGCCGCCGGCGTGCGGCGCAGGTCCTCCCAAAACGGCAGCGCGCCGGCGACCAGCAGAAAGGACGGCACGAATATCGCGGCAAGGCATAGCGCCGCCCCGAGCCAGCCGTTCGGCGGCGCGGTCATCGCCGCGCCGAGATAGGCCGCGAAGGTGAAGAGCGGCCCGGGCACGGCCTGCGCCGCGCCATAGCCGGCGAGGAAGACGTCGTTGCTGACCCAGCCCGGCGGCACGACCGAGGCCTGCAACAGCGGCAGCACCACATGGCCGCCGCCGAACACCAGCGAGCCGGCGCGGTAAAAGGCGTTGAAGACATCGAGCGCATGCGACGGCATGGCCGCCGCCAGCAGCGGCAGGCCGATCAGCAGCACGAAGAACAGCAGCAGGAAAACCGTGCCCGCGACGCGCCCGACCTTCAGCGGCAACGAAACGTGATCGACCGGCGCGCCGGTCCGCAACGTCGACAGACCCACGATCGCGCCGAACGCAATGGCGCCGATCTGGCCCCAGGCCGATGGCACCGCGACCACGATCGCGGCGGCAACGACGGCGAGCGTCGCCCGCTCTCGGTCCGGCGCCAAAGTCCGCATCATGCCGAGCACGGCCTGCGCCACGACGGCAACGGCGGCGACCTTGAGGCCGTGAATCCAGCCGACGCCGGACACATCGCCCAGCGTCGCGACACCGTAGGCGAACAGCACCATGACGACAGCGGACGGCAGCGTGAAGCCGATCCAGGCTGCGAGGGCGCCCGGATATCCGGCCCGCGACAGGCCGATTGCCATGCCGACCTGGCTCGACGCCGGGCCCGGCAGAAACTGACACAGCGCCACGAGATCCGCATAGGTGGCGTCGTCGAACCAGCGACGCCGCGCCACGAACTCTTCCCGGAAATAGCCAAGGTGTGCGACGGGACCGCCAAAGGACGTGAGGCCGAGGCGCGTGAACGCGCCGAGCACTTCCAGCCAGTGGCCGGATGTCGCCTTCGCTGGCGCTGCTTCTGGCGGGCTTTGCGCTGTCATCGCCGTCCGTCGATCACGGGTTCAAGCCGACGTCTGATAGTCCGCCAGTGTGACAGTTCGGCGAACGCCGCGACCGCCGGTAGGCAGCCGCGGCACCACCAGCCGTTACGGCACGAGGACGATCGAGCCGGTGGTCTTGCGACCCTCGAGGTCGATATGGGACTGCTTGGCGTCCTTGAGCGCGTATTTGTGGCTCGCCGGGATCTTCACCGCGCCGGAGCCGACCACCTTGAACAGGTTGTCGGCGATCGAGACGAGATCCTCGCGCTTGGCCGCGTAGGTGTTGAGCGTCGGCCGGGTCGCGAACAGCGAGCCCTTGAACTGCAGCAGGTTGATATCGAAGGCCTTGACCGGCCCCGACGCCGAGCCGAACGACACGAACATGCCGAGCGGACGAATGCAGTCGAGCGATTTGGGGAAGGTGTCGTTGCCGATGCCGTCATAGACGACGTCGCACAGCTTGCCGCCGGTGATGGCCTTGACTTTCTCGGCGAAGTCTTCCTCGCGATAGAGAATGGTGTGATGCGCGCCATGCGCCTTGGCGAGTTCGGCCTTGTCCTTGGAGCCGACGGTGCCGATCACGGTGGCGCCGATGTGGTTGGCCCATTGGCACAGGATCAGGCCGACGCCGCCGGCCGCGGCGTGGACGAGGACCGTCGAGCCCTTCTCGACCTTGAATGTCCGGTGCAGCAGATACTCGGCGGTCATGCCCTTGAGCATCATCGCCGCCGCCTGCTCGTAGCTGATATTGTCGGGCACCTTCACGACGCGCGCCGCCGGCAGGAGACGCTCCTGCGCGTAGCCGCCGAGCGCCACGACATAGGCGACGCGGTCGCCGATCCTGAAATCCGACACGCCGGGGCCGACTTCGGTCACCTCGCCGGCGCCTTCATTGCCGGCGACGAAAGGCAGGCCGGTCGGCGACGGATAGAGCCCGCTGCGGAAATACGTGTCGATGAAATTGACGCCGCAGGCATGCTGCTTGATCTTGATCTGGCCCTCGCCCGGCGCCGGAACCTGGATATCCTCGAATGTCAGGACTTCCGGACCACCGACCTTATGGACACGTACTGCGGCAACCATGTTTCACCCCTTGAATTTCTGTTCGGGAAAGCTGTTCGGGGCGCGATCATAGGCACCGCGGGCCCCGGCGCAAGTTTTGGGCGCCATGCCCGCGCCTGGTTCACACCGTCGTGTTCAGCGGCCGCCGGAGATGCGCAAGTTTGCGCCGGTGACGTACGAGGCCTTGTCCGAGAGCAGATAAAGCACGCCGTCGGCGACTTCGTCGGCGTTGCCGGCGCGGCCGATCGGAACGCCGGTCATGTGCTTCTCGATACGGCCCGGTGGCTGGATATCGGTGTCGATCATGCCCGGGCTGACGCCATTGACGCGAATGCCTTCCTTCGCCAGTTCGCGCGCGGCGCCGATCACCATGGAGTCGACCGCGCCCTTGGCGGCGGCGTACCAGATGCATTCGGTGGCCCCGCCGATCACCGCGGCCATCGACGAGATCATCACGATCGCGCCGCCCTGCCCGCCATGCTTTGTGGACATGCGGCGGATCGCGGCGCGCAGGCACAGCAGCGCGCCGAAGGTGTCGACGTCGAGCGCGGCGCGGATGGTCTCGGTCGAGGCTTCGTCGAGCCGCGACATCGGGCCGATGATGCCGGACGAATGCACGAAGTGCGTCAGCGTGCCGAACGCGTCGGTCTCGGCGAAGACGCGCTCGATATCGGCTTCGCGGCCCATGTCGCCCTTGATGGCGACGGCGCGGCTGCCGAAGGCCTCGATGTCCTTCACAACCGCGTTGGCAGCCGCTGCGTTGCTGTTGTAATTCACCGCGACGTCGTAACCCGACTTGCCGGCGAGCTTCGCAATCGCGGCGCCGATGCCACGGCTGCCGCCGGCAACGAGCAGGACGGGTTTCGACATGAACGTTCTCCCGGATTTCTTATCGTTTAGTCGGCCCGGCGTAACAAACCGGCGCCCAGAAAGTAAAGCGCGATCGCCGAAAGGCCATAGACGACGTATGGCCCCGGCGACAGATTGGCGAGCACCGTGAAGAGCGCCAGCACCGCCCACGCCGCCATCAGCGCAATATTGAGCCAGCGCAGGTGACGCACGCGCAGCGGATGGACGAAGCGGATCGGCACGAAGGTCAGCGCCGCCAGCGCGGCGACCGCGGCCGCGGCGATCCAGGGCGGCGGCATCAGCACATAGAGATAAAAGGCGATGACGTTCCACACCGCGGGAAAGCCGCGAAAGTAATTGTCATCGGTCTTCATCGTCCGGTCGGCGAAATACAAGGCACCGGTGATGACGATTATCACCGCCGCCGGCGCACCGAAACCATCCGGCAGGAGGCCGCTCGCGGCGACAGTGTAAGCCGGCACGAAGACGTAGGTCGTAAAATCGACGACGAAATCGAGGCCGGCGCCGTCCCAGCGCGGCAGGACGTCCTTGACGCGCAGGGCCCGCGCCAGCGGGCCGTCGATGCCATCGACGATCAGCGCGAGGCCGAGGCAGGCGAACATCAATGTCCAGTGCCCGCCGGTCGCCAGGATCAGTGCGATCAGCGCCAGCGCCGCGCCACTCGCCGTCAGCACATGGATCGCGAAAGCGCCGATGCGGCGGGGATCCATTATTTGTGGTTGCCCCAATCGAGCTTGACGATCTCGGCCGAGCGGCCGCCGAGGTTCCAGTTGCGGCCGAAGCCGCGGAAACGCGACTTGTCGGACTTGGCGACGATCACCTCCGGACCGATCCAGTACTCGCTGTTCTGGATCGAGACGAGGCCGTCCTTGTCCTTGCCGCGCACCGGCGTCACCGCGCCGCCGCCGTATTTGTCGAGGCTGACGATACGGGTGTTGCCCTGCGTCTCGTAGCGGATCGGCACCTGATGCACGCCGAGGAACTGGCCGACGAGAATCGACAACAGATGCGTGGTGCCGCCGACGCGGCCGGTGAAAATGCGCGTCAGCCCTTTCACCGCCTGAATGGGCGCCTTGTCGTCGATGAACAAGGCCGCGGTCCAGTTGCCGCGCGCCATGATGCCGGGCAGGTCCATCATCAGGCCGAGATTGATGCCGGACAGATCGACATCCTCAAACCGGCCCTCGTCGATGCGCACGCCGGCCCAGGTCTGGCAGCGGCCTTCGGTCGGCGGATGCTCGCCGAGCGACAGCACGCAGGGACAAAACACCGTGCAATTGCACGACAAGGTCATTTCGCCCTTGAGGGTCCAGGCTTCCGTCACGGTCTCGCTCCCAGTAATTCTTTCACGTATTAGCTCAATTCGCCGCCGCGGGCCAATGCGCGATGAAAGCGGTCGCGATGAATGCCAGCCCGGCGGCGATGGCGAGGACGCCGATGGCATAAGTGAGGCGGTTCGTCACCGTCATCTTCTCGACCGTCATCAGGACGCCGAGCGCGGCCATCCACACCACGTTCATGATGCCGACGGCGAACATCACCATCATCATCGCCCAGCAGCAGCCGAAGCAGAACAGGCCCTGCTTGACGCCAAGGCGGAACACGCCGCGCGGCGTCGTCTGCCAGTTGGTGAAAAAGAACGGAAACGGCGAGCGGCACTGACTCAAACAGGCATGTTTCAGCGCCGAAAACTGATAGACCCCGGCGACGATGAACACCGCGCCGGAGAACAGCCCGCTGGCCGACGCCATGCTCGGATTGAGCAGCGCCGCCTTCATCAGGGCGAACTGCGCCAAAGTCGCGGTGGCGGCGAAGCCGAACCATACCGCGGCGTAACCGGCGGTCAGCACGAAAGGCGACACCACCTTCTCGTGCTTGCGCGCGGCGGTGTCGGCGATCTCGGCATAGGTGTAGATCATCGGCGCCGCGCTCGGCAGCATCATCGCCAGCGTCATCGCCATCCACATCAGTCCCACGAGCAGGAAGCCGCTCACGCCCCACTCGCCCGCCGGCATGAGCGACATGCCGAAGGTCGGGCTGCACAATACGTTCCAGATGCGCGGCAGCAGGTCGAGCGCCGCCATGCCAGGCCCAAGCGCAGCGCCCGGGCCGCCCATCTCGCCAATCATCAGGCCGAGATAGAGCCAGCCCAGCCCGGTCAGCGCGACGATGCAGACCACCGCCAGCACCTTCGGCCGCGCGAACACCGCGGCCAGCCGGGCGGAGGCCGGGGAGAGATGGTCGAGCGGATCGCGGGACAGTTCGGTCATGGACGACTCTCAATAGCGCATTGGCGGGTCACGCGAAATCCGGGCGATACCGAATGGTTTCCGGGGCCGTGCCGTGCTAGTTCGATCCCATTCTGAAGGATTGCATTGATGCCGGACAAAATCGGGACCGAAAACGCCGTATCGCGGAACCCGGAGGCCATCGTGGTCGGCCGCGGCCCGGCGGCGCTGACCGCCGCCATCGCACTGGCCGAAGCCGGTGTGGCCACCATTCTCGCCGGCAAGCGCCCACCCCGCACCGACAACCGCACCACCGCCCTGCTCGCCAGTTCCATCACAGCGCTGGAGAATCTCGGCGTGTGGGACCTGTGCGCCGACAAGGCCGCCCCGCTCATCACCATGCGGCTGGTCGATGCCACCGGTCGGCTGTTCCGAGCACCCGAGGTCCGGTTCGACGCCCACGAGATCGACCTCGACGCCTTCGGCTACAACATCGAGAACCCGGTGCTCATCGACGCGCTGGAACAGCGCGCCGGCGGGCTCGCCAACCTTGCGTTGATCGACGACGAAGTGGTCGCCGTCGAACCGGACGGGGACAAGACTGACGTTGAACTCAAGAGCGGCGAGCGTCTCGCAGCCCGGCTCGTCGTCGGCGCCGACGGCCGCAACTCGATGTGCCGCGACGCCGCCGGCATCGAACTGAGCAATCGCCCCTACAAGCAGGTCGCGCTCACCGTGTGCCTCACGCATACGCGGCCGCACCACGACACCTCGACCGAATTCCACACCGCGAGCGGTCCGTTCACTCTGGTGCCGCTGCCGGGCAATCGCTCGAGTCTGGTCTGGGTGCTGCGCCCCGGCGATGCAGACGCCGTTGCTGAACTCGGCGACGAGGATCTGGCGCTGGAAATCGAAGCCATGGCGCATTCGATCCTCGGCAAGATGACGGTCGAGCCCGGCCGGGCGCTGTTTCCGCTCAACGTGCAGACCGCGCGGCGCTTCGGCGCGCGCCGCATTGCGCTGGTCGGTGAAGCCGCGCATGTCGTGCCGCCGATCGGCGCGCAAGGCCTCAACCTCGGCCTGCGCGATGCCGTCACCATCGCCGAGCTGGCCGCCGAAGCCAAAGACGATAGCCGCGACATCGGCGGCGCCGATGTTCTCGCCGCCTACGAGAAGGCGCGGCGCGGCGACGTCATGAGTCGCGGCATGGTCATCGACATGGCCAACCGCACTTTGCTCAGCGATTTCCTGCCGTTGCAGGGGCTGCGGGGCATCGGACTCTATGCGCTCGACAAGATCGGCCCCTTGCGCCGCGCGGTGATGCGCGAAGGCATCGCGCCGCGCTTCGGCCGGCCGAAGCTAATGCGGGACGAAGTGGTTTAGGGCTTTCCGCGAAACAGCGGATCGATCGGCACCGGCAGCGCCGTGACCTCGCGGCCATCGCCAAGCGTCAGGCCGTGCGCGAACAGACCGCGCTCCACGAAATGCGGATCGCGCAAGGCCTCCTCGAGCGGCGCCACGATGGTGGTGCAGCAATCGGCCTTTTCAAACACCGGCCGCCATTCCTCGCCGGTGCGCGCGGCGATCTTCCTGGCCGCCGCCTCGCCGGTCGCTTTGGGATCTCGTCTGTCGTCGATCAGTTCCGGCGGCAGTTCGATTGCCGCGCAGAATGCCTCCCAGAACTTCTGCTCCAGCGCGCCGCAGGCGACGAGCTTGCCGTCACGCGCCGGATAGAGCCGGTAGCGCGGTGAGCCGCCGACGACGGGAATTTCCCCGGGCTTGGGGAAACGGCCGCCGCCGACGCCCAAAGCCAGCGCATACCAGCCGAAGGTGAACATCGCATCGGTCATGGCGATGTCGATATAGGCGCCCTCGCCGCTTTGATCGCGCGCGCGCAGCGCCAGCAGGATGTTGATGACCGCCGGGAATGTGCCGCCGGCAATGTCGGCGACCTGCGCCGGCGGCACGACCGGCGCCTGCGGCGGCCCGGGCTGCAGGTCGAGCAGCCCGGTGGCGCCGATGTAATTGATGTCGTGCCCGGCTTCCTGCGCGCGCGGCCCGCTCTGGCCGTAGCCCGAGATCGAGCAATAGACGATCCCGGGGTTGATGGCGCGCATGTCGTCATGGCCGAGCCCGAGCCGCGCCATCACGCCGGGGCGGAACTGCTCGATGACGATGTCGGCGCGCGCAATCAACGGCCTGAGCTTGTCGCGGTCGGCATCGCTCTTGAGGTCGAGCGTCAGAACCTGCTTGCCGCGATTGAGCATGGCGTAGACGGCGCTCTCGCCGTTCACCAGCGGCGGAAAGCGCCGCATGTCCTCGCCGCCGGGGCGTTCGATCTTGATCACCTCGGCGCCGGCTTCAGCCAGCATCAACGCCGCCAGCGGCCCCGGCAGCAGCGTGGTGAAATCGAGAACCAGCAGACCTTTGAGCGGTTGCGCATTTTTCATTGGCGCATGACCTTATCCGAAAACCGGTTCTCACCTTTCAGGGTCATGCGCGCCTACCTGAACAACAACGGCGGTAGCGTACCGCTCTTCACCATCCACATCACTGTCGTGAGCGTCAGCACCGAAACCACCGTGCCGACCAGCACCGCGGTCGAAGCCTGCTCGACCCAGGTGTCGTACTGCCGCGCGAACACGAACACATTGAGCGCCGGCGGCAGCGCCGCCATCAGCACGGCCGTTTCGATCCACATCTGATCGAACGGACCGAATGCCGACAACAGCAGAAAGACGACGATCGGATGCATAACGAGTTTGACCGTGGTGAGCATCGGCATCTCCCAGGGAACTTTCTTCAGCGGCCGCAGCGCCACGGTGACGCCGAGCGTGAATAGCGCGCACGGCGCCGACGCGTTCGACAGGAACAGCATCAGCTTTTCCGCGGCCACCGGCGGCTGGAAATGCACGGCGGCCGACAGGATGCCGAGCACGCTGGCGATCACCAGGGGATTGGTGCCGATCCGCTTGGCGACCTCGAGCGCGACCGAAGCGACGCTCTTTTTCTGCGGGCTGGCGATCGCCATCATGAACGGCACCAGCGAGAACAGCAGCAGCGTGTCGAAGCAGAAAATCAGCGCCACCGGTACCGCCGCGGTCGGGCCCAGAGTGGACAGCGCCAGGCCCGGGCCCATGTAACCGATATTGCCGTAGCCGCCGGCGAGTCCGGCGATGGTCGACTGATCGATGCGTCCTTTGGTGACGGCGATACCGATGGCGAAGGCGACCGCGAACACCCAGAAGGTGGACAAGGTCGTCGCCACGATGAAATCGACCTGCGCCAGTTGCTCGAGCGGCGTTTGCGCCAGGATGCGATAGAACAACGCCGGCAGCGACACATAGACGATGAAGAAGTTCATCCAGCCGAGCGCGGTATCGGGGATCTGTTTGATCTTGCCGCAGGCAAAACCGATGATGATCAGTCCGAAGAATGGCAGCGCGAGGTTGAGAACTTCGATCATGGGCTCCGGCGGCGCCCGTCTGTCGTTCTGAACCTCCTCCCTGGAGGTTCGGCTTGGCGCGGCCTTTGCTTTGCTCTAAACGGCAGACGCCCGATTTGGAAGGACCCAAGCCGTGAAAACTCCCCGCCAGTTCTTTCAGCCCTTGGCCATCGGCGCCCCGAACCCGCCGCGCGAGTTGCCGGTGCGGCTGGAGCGCATGATCCATTTCGTACCGCCGCATATGGAGAAAATGCGCGCCAAGGTGCCCGAGCTGGCCGGTCAGGTCGACGTGGTGCTGGGCAACCTTGAGGACGCCATTCCGGTGGAAGCCAAGGAAGCCGCCCGGAAGGGCTTCATCGAGATGGGCAGGTCCGTCGATTTCGGCCCGACCGGCCTGTGGACCCGCATCAATGCGCTGAACTCGCCCTGGGCGCTGGACGACGTCATCGAGATCGTCGGCGCGATCGGCAACAAGCTCGACGTCATCATGCTGCCGAAGGTCGATGGCCCGTGGGACGTTCACTACCTCGATCAGTTGCTCGCTCAGCTCGAAGCCCGGCACAAGATCGGCAAGCCGATCCTGATCCACGCCATTCTGGAGACGGCGCAGGGCGTCAACAATGTCGAAGCCATCGCCACCGCCTCGCCGCGCATGCACGGCATGAGCCTCGGCCCGGCGGATCTTGCGGCCTCACGGGCGATGAAGACCACCCGGGTCGGCGGCGGCCATCCGGAATACAAGGTGCTGGCGGATGCGGCCGGTGATGGCCCTCGCGCGGCCTATCAGCAGGATCTGTGGCATTACACGGTCGGCCGCATGGTCGATGCCTGCGCCGCCGCCGGCATCAAGCCTTTCTATGGTCCATTCGGCGACTTCTCGGATCCGGCGGCCTGCGAAAGCCAGTTTCGCAACGCGTTCCTGATGGGTTGCCTCGGCGCCTGGTCGCTGCACCCGACTCAGATCTCCATCGCCAAGACTGTATTTTCTCCCGATCCCGCCGAAGTCGCCTTCGCCCGGAGGATCGTCGAAGCCATGCCGGACGGCGCGGGCGCGGTCATGATCGACGGCAAGATGCAGGACGACGCCACCTGGAAACAGGCCAAGGTGTTGATCGATCTCGCGAAATTGGTTGCGGCCAAGGACCCGGCGATGGCCGCAAAATACGGCATTTAGCGCCGGAGACGCGCGGATTTGGGGACTAGCCAAGCCTCCCGCAAAGCACTAACTCGTGCTCATGAGCAAGACCGCTACCGCCAAATTCAAGATCGGACAGGTGGTCAAACACCGCGTATTTCCATTTCGCGGCGTGATCTTCGATATCGATCCGGAGTTCAGCAATACCGAGGAATGGTGGGAGTCGATCCCGGCCGACGTGCGGCCGCACAAGGATCAGCCGTTCTATCACCTGTTCGCCGAAAATGCCGAGACGGAGTACATCGCCTACGTCTCCGAACAGAACCTGCTGCCCGACACCTCAGGCACGCCGATCCGCCATCCGCAGGTCGAGGAAGTGTTCGAGTTCGACGAGAATGGCGACTACCGGCCGCTCGACAATTTGCTGAACTAGCGTTGTCATCCCCGCGAGCCTCATCACAAAAAAAGGCGCGGCCGAGGCCGCGCCTTTTGCATGTTTGCGTGTAGCGCGAAGCCTTACGGCTTCTTGGCCGGAGCCGGCGCCGCGGCAGCAGGCTGCTGCGCCTCGAGCTTCTTGCGCGCCTCTTCGGCCTTCTTCTGCATCTCTTCCTGCAGTTTGCGCTGCTGCTCTTCGACCACCTTCGGGTCCGTTGCCGGGCCGTCATAGGCCTTGGCGAAATCGGTCAACGACACCGGGATGCTCAGCACCTGGCCGTTCATCAGATAGGTCTGGACGACGAGCTGCTTGCCGGCCTTGAGCTTCTTCACCATGTCGGCGCTGGCGGCGTAGTCCGACAGACAGCCGACCTGGGTGCAGACCATGTAGGGCGCGGTGCCCATGTCCTGATTGTCGAGCACCAGATGGGTGCCCTCGGCCAGGCGCACGATGATCGTCATCGGGATCGTGACGCGCAGGCGCTCCTGCGCGCCCTCGACCTGGAGCAGTTCGGTCATCACGACCGGCATGCCGTTTTCCATGCGCCCGTCGCGGTGCACGACGCAGACCTTCTTGTTGTCGGTCTCGGCGCCCTGCTGACACAGCTTGACCCACGAGGAATACATCAGCGGCGGTAGCTGCGGCGCAGCGGCCTGCGGCGCTGCACCCTGGGCCGGAGCCGCAGGAGCGGCCGGGGCCGGCGCAGCGGGAGCTGCCGGCTTCGGCGCCTGCGCGAACACGGGCTGCGCCAGAAGGGTCGCGCCAATGAGGCCCGCGCCCAGAACAGCCGCCGTCAGGCGGGTGCGGCGCGTGGCAGAAGCGATCCGATGATCCATTGAAAATTCCGTCCTTTGTTTCCGGCCACGGGGCTGGCGGCCGGGCGTCCCGAATTGAGCCGCGCGAACTTTAGGCGGCTCTGTCGTTTCGAAATACGGCGGGAGCGTGACCCTCGACCGCAGCCTGATAGCCGAATTCGCTGCGGCAATAAAGGCGTTGGCGGGCCTAAAATACCCCGCCGAAGCCGGCGCCCCCCTGTGATAAAAGGCCGCCGAACACCGGAGTCGCACGTCAATTCCTAACGGTCCCGACAAACCCGTCCGCAACGCCGCCGTGACCGGGCTCAGGCTATCACGCCGGGCCTTCGTCGCCGGCGGAATGGCCATCGCGTCAGGCCTTCCGCTGCGGCCGGCTTCGGCCAGTTCCTCGACCCACGCTCTCTCGATGCACGGCGAGCCGGCATGGCCGGCCGGTTTTGCGGCGCCGACCTACGTCAACCGCAATGCGCCCCAGGGCGGCCAGTTGACCCATGGCGTCCTCGGCACTTTCGACAGCCTCAATCCCTTCATTGTGAAGGGACTTCCCGCGGTCAACATCCGCGGCTACGTCATCGAGAGCCTGCTGGCGCGCGGCTATGACGAGCCCTTCACCCTCTATGGCTTGCTCGCCGACGGTGTCGTCACCGACGCGAGCCGCAGCTTTGTGACGTTCACCATCAACGAGAAGGCGCGCTTTGCCGATGGCCGCAAGGTCACCGCTGACGACGTGGTGTTCTCGTTCAACCTGCTGCGCGAACGCGGCCGCCCGTTGTTTGGAATCTATTACAGCAAGGTCGCCAAGGTCGAAGCCCGGGACGAGCGGACCGTTCACTTCGATCTGACCGGCGCCGACGATCGCGAACTGCCGCTCATTCTCGGCCTGATGCCGGTGCTGGCCAGGCACGCCATCGACCCGGCGAAGTTCGAAGACACGACGTTCGAGGCGCCGCTCGGCAGCGGGCCCTATCGCGTTGCGGCGGTACGGCCGGGCGACAGCGTCACCTTCACGCGTAACCGCGACTACTGGGGCCGCGATCTCGGCATCAACCGCGGCCTGTGGAATTTCGACACCATTCGCTTCGACTATTATCGCGACGGCAACACGCATTTCGAGGCGTTCAAGCGCGGCGATTGCGACGTGCGGCTCGAGACCGATCCCGGACGCTGGCAGACCGCCTACGATTTTCCGGCGCTACGCAACGGCAGCGCCGTCAAGGAAGGCCTGCCTTATGGTCTGCCGAAAGGCATGGACGGATTGGTGTTCAACACGCGGCGCGCGATCTTCGCCGACATCCGCGTACGCGAGGCGCTGCTGTCGCTGTTCGACTTCGAATGGATCAACCACACTTACTTTTTCGATCTCTACCGGCGCACCGCGTCGTATTTCGACGGCTGCGATCTGTCGGCGCATGGCGCTCCCGCCAATGCCCGCGAGATGGAGTTGCTGGCGCCCTTCCCGAACGCGGTGCGCGCCGATGTCATGGCGGGCGAGTGGGCGCCGCCGGTGACCGACGGCTCCGGGCGCGACCGCAAGATGCTGCGCCGCGCGCTCGATCTGTTCGCCGAAGCCGGATACGCGCTCAAGGGGCAGAAGCTCGTCAGCACGAAGACCGGCGCGGCCTTTGCGTTCGAGATCGTCTGCACCACGCGCGACCAGGAACGCCTCGGCCTCGCATACAGCGCCAGCCTCAAGCGCGTCGGCATCGAAGCACTGGTGCGCACCATCGATGCGACGCAGTTCGAACGCCGGCGCATCGCCTTCGATTTCGACATGATACAGTACCGCTGGGACCAGTCCCTGTCGCCCGGCAACGAGCAACTGTTCTACTGGGGCTCGGACGCCGCCGACCAGAACGGCAGCCGCAACTACATGGGCGTCAGGTCGAAGGCCGTGGACGCGATGATCGGCGCGATGCTGGCGGCGACCGAACGCGACGACTTCGTCGCCGCGACCCGTGCCCTGGACCGTGTCTTGCTGTCCGGTTTCTACGTCATACCGTTGTATTTTCCACCGGTGCAGTGGGTGGCGCGCTGGACGCGAATCGCGCATCCGACGCAAACTTCATTATTCGGCTATCTGCCGGAGACGTGGTGGCGTGCGGACGTGTGATGTCCGCGGCCTGCCCTTCGATTCATGGTGCGGCGTGTTGGTGCTGCGTTCCTGTGGCGCCTGCGTTTTCTGGCGCCTGACCATCTGGAATTTTGATGATCCTGCGCGCAGAGACAGGCGCAAGCGGCACCGAGAAGGTTGAGGCGGGGCGTCCGACTCTCGACGACCTGTTTCGTCGCGCCGCGGTCCACGATCCGAATGCGCTGGCGCTCGTCGATCCGCCGAACCGGCCCTTGTTCACGGACGGCGTGCCGCGCAGGCTGACCTATGCGCAGGCCGACCGCGCCATCTCGGCGCTCGCCGCCAAGTTCTGCCGCGCCGGCCTGCAGGCCGATACGCTGGTGGCGATCCAGCTTCCGAATACCGTCGAAGCGGTGATTACGCTGCTGGCGGTATTGCGCGCCGGCATGATCGCCATTCCGCTGCCCGTGCTGTGGCGGCAGCACGAAATTGTCGCGGCGTTGCGCCCGCTCGGCGCCAAGGCGATCGTGACGGCCTCGCGCATCGGCAATGTGAGCCACGCCGACATCGCCGGCGAGGTCGGCGCCGAACTGTTTTCCATCCGTTTTGTCTGCGGCTTCGGCGATGACCTGCCCGACGGTGTGTTGACGCTCGACGACATCTTCGACACGCAGACCGCTTCCACGGTGCCGCGCACCTTGCGCGGCGGTCAGGCGGCCGAGCACGTCGCCGTGGTGACGCTCGACGTGACGCCGGCGGGCCGCGTGCCGGTCGCGCGCAGCCACAGCGAACTGATCGCCGGCGGACTGGCGCTGGCGCAGGAGATCGGCGTCGGCCCGCACATGTCGCTGCTGGCGGCGATCCCGCCCTCGTCCTTTGCCGGACTGGCAACCTCGATCGTGCCGTGGCTGTTCGGCGGCGGCTGCCTGTCGCTGCATCACGGCTTCGACGCCAGGGCTTTTGCCGAGCAGATCGGCGCCGGCATCACCACAGCCATCGTCCCGGGTCCCGCCCTCGCGCCGCTGGTCAAGGCGGGCCGGCTGCAGTCGCCGACGAACGTCGTGGCGCTGTGGCGCTCGCCCGAGCAACTCAACCTGTCGGCAACATGGAATGGCGCGGCGCGGCTGATCGACGTCTCGGCCTTCGGCGAACTCGGCCTTGTCGCTCTGCCGCGCGACGCCGAAGGCCTGCCGGCGGCGATGCCGCTCGGCCCCGTCGGCGCGCCGCACGACGTCGAGACCGCGCGCGGCAAGACCGGCACGCTGCTCCTGCGGGGCGCGATGGTGCCGAAATCGGCGTTTCCGCCCGGCATCGAGCGCGGCGCCGAGCCATATCTCGCCGCCGATAAAGAGGGCTTCGTCGAAACCGGCTTCACCTGCCGCTTGGACGATACGGACGGCACCCTGTCGGTAAGCGGTCCGCCCGGCGGCATCGCCGTCATCGGCGGCTATCGCTTCACCACCCGCGACCTCGAGGGCCAGGTATCGATGGCCGACCCCGCGGCCACCATCGTCGCCCTGCCCGGCGGCCTCATGGCCCAGAAACTTGCCGGCAGCGCGCTCGACAACGCCGAGGTGGCGGCCGCCATCCTTGCCCAGGGCGGCAGCCCGCTCATTGCCGCGGCCTTCAAGGCGCGCGGCCTGGCCGCCTGACTTATTTGTTTTTCTATGTTTGTTTGTCGTTGACGCGGCGTTAAGGGCCGCATGCCTATGGTTTGCGACCTGTTAGGCGCGGCTCGATGCACGGGCCGTGTTTGTTGCGTAACTTTTGTACAGCGTTGCGTATCATGTCGCTGCAAGGTCCCGTGCTGGTGGTCTCGGATAATCCGGCCGCCGCTGCCGTCGAGGCTCTGAGTGCCGCCGGCGCTTTCCCCGTCATTGAAACCAAATGGCCCGACGCCCCGACCGCCTTCGTGTCGGTCAAGCCGGCGGCCATCGTCATTGCCGAGCCCGGCGCGCCGGCCAGCGAAGCCTCCGGCCGCATGCTGGCGCTGCAGGTCGCGACATCCCAGGGCGCCATCGTCCCGATCGTCGCCATGGCCGATGCCGACCACGACGCCGCCATTCCGACCGCGCTGACGGCCGACCTCGCCGAGCCATTCGAGTGCATGATCGGGCGCCTGCAGTCCGCACTGCGCGTGCGCGCGTTGCATTCCAGCGTCCTGCGCCGGATCGAAACCTTCGCCGCCCAGGGCGGCACGATGCCCGCACTGCCGATCGGCGACCCGCTCGATGACGCGACGGTGCTCGTGGCCGGCCGCGGCTCGCTTTATCCGGCACTCAGCGTCGCCATGGGCGAACAGGCCAAGATCGTCGGCGCCCTCAGCGTCGAGGCCGCCGCGCGTCATCTCGAGGAGCGCGACATCGACGGCATCGTCATCGGCGACGGCTTCTCGCCGCGCATGATCGAGGCCTTTCTTGCTCTCCTTGCGCAGGAGGCACGATTCCACGAAATCCCCGTCGCCGTGATGGGCGAGATTCCGCCGGGCTACGAAGGCGGTCTGCCGAACCTCGACAGCATCCGCCAGGCCCCGCAGCGGCTGGTGTCACGCATGGTGCCGCTGGTGCGCCTGCACGCGCTGCAATCGCGCCTCAAGCGCATGCTGCATTCGCTCGATACCGACGGCCTGTTCGATCCGCGTACCGGGTTGCTCACGCCGGAAGCTTTCTGGCGCGAGCTCAACAAGGCGGTCGCCGAAGCCGCCGACCGCAGCCACGCGTTGACGCTCGCCCGCTTCGCCTTCGACGGCGCCCACGATACGCGCAGCCTGTTCGACGGCGCCCGCCTCGCCAGCAAGCTGGTGCGCAATATCGACTTCGCCTGCGGTGACGACGATGGCGCGCTCCTGGTCGCTTTCACACAGACCGATCTGCGCAGCGCTCATGTTGTTGCCCGCCGTGTTGCCGCCGCCGTCAAGCACGTGATGCGCGCGCCGGCCAACCCGAACGGCCGCATTTCGGCCAATGTCACGCTCGCCTCGTTCAAGAACGGCGATACGCTGCAAAGCCTGATGCAACGCGTCATGGACAGCCCCCTGGTTGCGGCCGAATAGCGGACTAACTAGGTTACTCGGGAACAAGGAGTAACCTCATGACCCAGCCCGTCCGGATCGACGTCGTGTCCGACATCGTTTGCCCGTGGTGCTTCATCGGCAAGAAGCGGCTGGAACAGGCGATCGCCCTGCAGCCGGATATTCCGGTCGAGGTGCATTACCGCCCCTATTTCCTCAATGACTGGATCCCCCGCGACGGTATTTCGCGGCTCGACTACCTGACGGCCAAGTTCGGCGGCCCCGACCGCTACAAGGAAATCGCCGGACGCGTACAGGCGGCCGCCGCCAGCGAAGGGCTCGTCTACGACGCCGACAACATCAAGAGCCAGCCCAATACCATCGACGCCCACCGCCTGATCCGCTGGGCCGCCGGCATCGGCAAGGCGGGCGCGATGAAGCAGCGCCTGATGGATCTCTATTTCACCGAGGGCGCCGACCTCACCAACAAGGCCGTGCTGGTCCAGGCCGCGACCGATATCGGGCTCGACCCGGAAGACATCCGCGCCGCGCTGGACAGCGATCAGGACGTCGCCGCCGTGACGCAGGAAGCCGAGAGCGCCAAGGAAGCCGGTATCCAGGGCGTGCCGATGTTCATCTTCGGCGGCAAGTTCGCGGTATCTGGCGCGCAGTCGCCGGAATACCTGGCGGAAGCCATTTCCCGCACGGCGCAGGAAGCGGCGGAGTAGCCGCAATCGCTCGTCCTTCGAGGCGCCCGCTTCGCGCGCCTCCTCAGGACGAGGTCCTCAGTCAAGCCGCCTTCGCCTTGATCGCGATGCTCGACAGCCGCCGCACGATGGCCATGGCGCCCTTGAGGCGATCCTCGGGCCTGTCCCAGTCGTCGAGGAAGACGAGGCGCTGACCGTTCTTGTCGTTGCGTACCTTCACGCTCGCGGCGTGGTCGCGAATAAAGATCATCAATCCTTCCGGGTTGGCGAATTCATTGTCGCGGAACGACAGCACCGCCCCCTTCGGCCCGGCATCGAGCTTGTCGACATTGGCCTTGCGGCACAGCGCCTTGATCTGCACGATCTGCAGAAGATGCTCGACGTCCTTCGGCAGCGGCCCGAAGCGATCGACCATTTCGGCGGCGAAGCTATCGATGTCGCGCTCCTCCTCCATGTCGGCGAGCCGGCGGTAGAGCGCGAGGCGCACCGACAGATCGGCGACGTAGTCCTCGGGGATGAGGATCGGCATGCCGATGGTAATCTGCGGCGACCAGCGATCCTCGACCACGTCGGTAATGCCGGCCTTGGCGCTGGTGACCGCCTCCTCCAGCATCTGCTGATAGAGCTCGAAGCCCACTTCCTTGATGTGGCCGGACTGCTCCTCGCCGAGCAAGTTGCCGGCGCCGCGAATATCGAGGTCGTGCGAAGCCAGTTGGAAGCCGGCGCCGAGCGTATCGAGCGACTGCAGCACCTTGAGCCGGCGCTCCGCCTGCACCGTGATGGTGCGGTTCACCGGCAGCGTCAGCAGCGCATAGGCGCGCAGCTTGGAGCGGCCGACGCGGCCACGGAGCTGATAGAGCTGCGCCAGACCGAACATGTCGGCGCGGTGGACGATCAGCGTGTTCGCGGTCGGAATGTCGAGGCCGGATTCGACGATGGTGGTCGAGAGCAGCACGTCGTATTTGCCATCGTAGAAGGCCGACATGATGTCGTCGAGCACGGTCGGCGCCATCTGGCCGTGGGCGACGACGACGCGCACCTCCGGCACGTGCTTGTCGAGGAAATCCTTGGCGCCAGCGAGATCCTCGATGCGGGGGCAAACATAGAAGGCCTGGCCGCCGCGGTACTTCTCGCGCAGCAGCGCCTCGCGCACCACCAGCGGGTCGAACGGCGTGACGAAGGTGCGCACAGCGAGACGATCGACCGGCGGCGAAGCGATGATCGACAGGTCGCGCACGCCGGTCAGCGCCAGTTGCAGAGTGCGCGGGATCGGCGTCGCCGTCAGCGTCAGCACATGGACCTCGGCGCGCAGCGATTTCAGACGCTCTTTATGCGAGACGCCGAAATGCTGCTCCTCGTCCACCACGACGAGGCCGAGATCCTTGAACGTGATGGCCTTGCCGAGCACGGCATGGGTGCCGACGACGATATCGACCGAGCCATCCGCGAGCCCCTTCTTGTTGGCGGTGAGCTGCGCCGCCGGCACCAGCCGCGACAATTGCGCAACGTTGACGGGGAAGCCGCGGAAGCGCTCGGAGAAGTTCTTGAAGTGCTGCCGCGCCAGCAAGGTCGTCGGCACCACCACCGCAACTTGTTTGCCGTTCATCACCGCATCGAACGTGGCGCGCAGCGCGATCTCGGTCTTGCCGAAACCGACGTCGCCGCAGACGAGGCGATCCATCGGCCGGCCCGAAGCCAGATCGTTGAGCGTGGCGTCGATGGCGGTGAGTTGGTCGTCGGTTTCCTCATAAGGGAAGCCGGCGGCAAATTCGTCATAGGCGCCCGGCGTGACGGTGAGTTTCGGCGCCTCGCGCAACTGCCGCGCCGCCGCGATCTTGATGAGTTCGCCGGCCATCTCCAGGATGCGCTTCTTCATCCTGGCCTTGCGGGCCTGCCAGTTGCCGCTGCCGAGCCGGTCGAGCTCGACATTGCTCTGTTCGGAGCCGTAGCGCGACAGAAGCTCGACGTTCACCACCGGCAGGAACAGCTTGGCGCCTTCGGCGTAGTGAATTTCCAGACAATCCTGCGTCGCGCCGTTCACTGTGATCGGCTGCAGGCCGATGAAACGGCCGATGCCGTGATCGACATGGACGACGAGATCGCCGGTCGACAGCGAGGTCGCTTCCTGGATGAAGTTGTCGGCGCGGCGCGCGGCCTTGCGGGTGCGCACCAGACGATCGCCGAGAATGTCCTGCTCGCTGATGACGGCCGCATCGTCGGTGACGAAACCGGCGTCGATGCCGAGCACCGCGAGCGAAATCTGATGCTTCGGCGCCGTGGCCATCTGCTGCCACGAGCCGATGGACTTGAGATTGACCAGTTTGTGGTCGGCAAGCACATGGGCCATGCGCTCGCGCGCGCCCTCGCTCCACAGCGCAATGGCGACCCGCTTGCCCTCGCCCTGCAGCTTGCCGACATGCTTGGCGACTGCTTCGAACACATTGGCGCCGGGCTCGTTGCGGTCGGTGACGAAGTTATGGCCCGGCGTCGCGCCGATATCGACCACGTCGGCGGCGGGCGGCACGTCGAAGGGATTGAGCTTGGCGACGGCGAGTTCGCCGAGCCGCTCCTTCCACTCCGCGTCGCCAAGGTAAAGCTTGTCCGGCGGCATCGGCTTGTAGGCCGGCGTCACGCCCTCTTTCAGCGCCTCGGCGCGCGCCTCGTAGTAGTCCTCGATCTGGGCAAAGCGCTGCTCGATGGCGTCATCGGCCAGCGCCTCGAGCGCGACCGGCGTATCCGGCAGATAGTCGAACAACGTGTCCATGCCGTCATGGAACAGCGGCAGCCAGTGCTCCATGCCGGGATAGCGGCGGCCTTCGCTCACCGCCTCATACAGCAGGTCGTCCGGTCCGGCGGCGCCGAACTGCGACACGTAACCGGTGCGGAAGCGGCGGATGGTTTCGGTGATGAGCTGGAATTCGGCGACCGGCACCAGGTCGAGCTTGCTCATCGACAGTTCGCTGCGCTGGGTCTGCGGGTCGAAGGTCTTGATGCTCTCGACGGAGTCGCCGAAGTAATCGAAGCGCACCGGCAGATCGAGGCCCGGCGGAAACAGATCGAGGATGCCGCCGCGCACCGCATATTCGCCGGACTCGCGCACGGTCGAGGCGCGCTGGAAGCCGTTGAGCTCAAGCCACTCGACCACGCTCGCCATGCCCAGCACATTGCCCGGCGCGACCGACAGCGCGTGGGTCGCGGTGAACGTCCGCGCCGGCACGCGCTGCGTGATGGCATTGGCGGTGGTCACCAGGATCGACGGCTTGTCGCGGCCCTTGACGCGCGACAGCCGCGACAAGGTGGTCATGCGCTGGGCGACGATGGCCGCGTTCGGCGACACACGGTCATAGGGCAGCACGTCCCAGGCCGGGAATTCCATCACCTCGATCTCGGGGCCGAAGAACGCCAGCGCCCGCGACAACTGCGCCATGCGCTGGCCGTCGCGGCATACGACCGCGAGCGATATGGCCGGCGCATTGGAGCGCGCAGCGATGGCGCGGGCGAGATCGGCGAGCACCAGGCCTTCGGCGCCGTCGGCGACCTGCGCCAGGGTCAGCACGCGGCCGGGTTTGAGGGCTTGAGCGGGAGATTGCGGCATCGAATTCCAGTCTTCGTCGTCTTGATCGTCGGGCTTAGGGCCGCGTGCCGTGGAAGGTGCGCAGCTTGCGGAACAGCGGCGTGTCGAGATCGGCCGGCGGGGTCTCCGAGCCGTTGACGAAGGCGAACATCTGCTGGTCCGGGACGTCGAGCCAGCTTTCGACCTCGGTCAGTTCGGCCTCGCTCAGATTCATCAGCTCGGCGTCGGCGAAGCCCCCCATGACGAGGTCCATCTCGCGGATGCCGCGGTGCCAGAGCCGGAACTTCAGCTTGCGCAGCCGCAGGTCCAGCCCTTCGCTCGAGATTTCGGTGCCGCTCAACGGAATTCTCCAACGCCAAAAACCCGGACGGTGCCGGGCGCGGGGTATATAGGCATAAGTCTTTGGCTTGTCATGGCCCGGCATTTGTCAGGGCAAGAAATCCACTAAAGTCGGTTCATGCGCCCGCCTGTCCTCAATCCCCTGTTCGCCGCGATCACCAGCCTGCCCGGCGTCGGGCCGAAGCTGGCGGTGCTCTACGGTCGGCTGCTGGGCCGCGAGGAACCGCGCGTTATCGACCTCCTGCTGCACATGCCGTCCGGCACCATCGACCGCCGCGCGCGGCCAAAGCTCAACGAGGTCCAGCCCGGCCAGATCGTCACCGTCTCGGTCACCGTCGAGGACCACCGGCCGGCGCCGCCGAACCGGCCGCGCGCGCCCTATCGCGTCGTCACCTCGGATGAGACCGGGCTGACGCTGACGCTCACCTTCTTCCACGCCCGGGCCGACTATCTGGAAAAGCTGCTGCCGGTGGGCGAAAAGCGCTACGTCTCCGGCACCGCCGAGTTCTATGACGGCATGCTGCAGATGGTGCATCCCGACCGCGTCGTGGACGAGAAGGGCTTTGCCGATTTGCCGCTCGTCGAGCCCGTTTATCCGCTGACCGAAGGGCTCAATCTCGGCAATCTGCGCAAGGCGATGGACGGCGCGCTGGGCCGCATCCCGGAGCTGCCGGAATGGCAGGATGAGGCCTGGGTGTCCCGCGAGCGGCTGCCGCCCTTTGCCGGGGCCTTGCGCAGCCTGCACAAGCCGCAGGACCCGCGCGATATCGTCCCGGAGAGCCTCGCCTGGACGCGGCTGGCCTATGACGAACTGCTCGCCGGCCAATTGGCGCTCGCTGTGATGCGCGCGCATATGCGCCGGCAGGCGGGGCGCGGCACCTCGAGCGAGGGCCTGCTGCGCGCCAAGGTCATGAAGGCGCTGCCTTACACGCTGACGCATTCGCAGCAGCAGGCGGTCAACGACATCGTCAACGATCTGGCCCTGCCGCAGCGCATGCTGCGCCTCGTGCAGGGCGATGTCGGCTCCGGCAAGACCGTGGTGGCGCTGATCGCCGCCGCGACCGTCATCGAGGCCGGGCGGCAGGCGGCGCTGATGGCGCCGACCGAAATTCTGGCGCGGCAGCATTACGCCACCATCAAGCCATTGGCCGAGGCCGCCGGCATTCATGTCGCCATCCTCACCGGCCGCGAGCGCGGCGGCGAGCGCAAGGCCATTCTCGACCGCCTCGCGCTTGGCGAGATCGACATCGTCGTCGGTACCCATGCGCTGTTCCAGGACGAGGTGCTGTTTCACGATCTCGCGCTCGCCATTGTCGATGAGCAGCATCGCTTCGGCGTGCATCAGCGCCTCGCGCTGACGCAAAAGGGCGAGTCCGTCGACGTGCTGGTGCTGACGGCGACGCCGATCCCGCGCACGCTCGTGCTTACGTTCTTCGGCGACATGGACATCTCGGAGCTTCGCGAGAAGCCGCCCGGCCGCTTGCCGATCGACACCCGCACCATCGCGCTCGACCGCGTCGGCGATGTCGAGGACGCCATCGGCCGCGCGATATCGGAGGGCAAGCGCGCCTACTGGGTCTGCCCGCTGGTCGAAGAGTCCGAGAAGATCGATCTGGCCGCCGCCGAAGCGCGCTACGAAGACCTGCGCCGGCGCTTCGGATCGAAGGTCGATCTGGTGCACGGCAAGATGAAGGCCGCGGAGAAGGACGCCGCCATGGCCCGCTTCGCCTCGGGGCAGAGCCAGTTGCTGATCGCCACGACGGTCATCGAAGTCGGCGTCGACGTGCCGGAAGCGACCATCATGGTCATCGAGCACGCCGAACGTTTCGGTCTGGCCCAGCTTCACCAGTTGCGCGGCCGCGTCGGCCGCGGCTCCGGCAAGTCGACGTGCCTCCTGCTTTACAAAGGCCCGCTCGGCGAGACCGCCAAGGCGCGGCTCGCCATTCTGCGCGAGAGCGAGGACGGCTTCCGCATCGCCGAAGAGGATCTGCGTCTGCGCGGCGAAGGCGATCTGCTGGGCACGCGGCAGAGCGGCCTGCCCGGCTTCTCGGTGGCGAGGCTGGAGACGCACGGCAAATATCTCGGCGCCGCGCGCGACGACGCCAAGCTGATCCTCGAGCGCGATCCGCAGCTGCAGAGCGAGCGCGGAGCGGCGCTGCGCCACCTGCTCTATCTGTTCGGCAAGGACGAGGCGATCAAGCTGGTAAGGGCGGGGTAAACCGTCATTCCGGGTTCTCTCGCTTCGCGAGAGCCCCGGAATGACCAGACGTATTATACGATCATGCCGAGGCCAGCGGGTCCGGCCCGAACCGGTTCGTCCCCTGCGTGCCGCGCAGGCAGAACCAGACGATCAGCACGAAAAATCCGATGATGGTGAAGGTGATCAGGATCCACCAGCCGGTGCGGTCGAGATCATGCAGGCGGCGGATCGCCACCGCCCAGCTCGGCAACAGCAAGCCGAGACTGACGATCAGGCTGAAGGGTCCACCATTCTCGATCAGCGGAAACATCGCGGTGTCCAGGATCGCGGCCATGATGGACATCAGCGCAATGAACAGCGCGAAGTACCAATACTCGGAGCGAGCGGCGCGACCGTGCCCCGAGACATAATTGTGAAAGCAATGGCCGATCGCCTGAATGAAATCCATCGCATCCCCCGTGGTCCCTGAGACAAGGGGACCGCCTATTCGACCGCTTCTCTTGCCTTCGCCAGTTGGGCCATCCTCGCCGTCGCGGCGAGATCGGCAAGCTTCTTCTGCGCATCCTTGTCCGCGCCCGGCTGCACCATGCCCGCCGACATGATCAACGTCATCGCGCTTTCGACGCCGACGTCCAGTTCGATCAGCTTGTTGCGCGGCACGAAGAAAAAGAAGCCGGTGGTCGGGTTCGGCGTACACGGCAGGAACACCGAGACGTTGTCGCTCTCGGGCAGACGCTGCGCAATCTGCTCGGCCGGCGGCTGCGAAATAAAGACGAGCGACCACATGCCCGGCGCCGGAAATTCCACCAGCGCCACCTTGCGGAAGCTCGAGCCCGATTTCGAGAACAGGGTCTCGAAAATCTGCTTCATGGTCTTGTAGACCGGCCGCACCACCGGCATGCGGTTGAGGATGCCCTCGCCGAGTTCGACCAGCGTGCGGCCGACGAGATTGGCGGCAAGGAAGCCGAGCAGCGTCAGCGCCACGATGGCGATGACCAGCCCGGTGCCCGGGATCGGCCACGGCAGATAGGTCTCGGGACGATAGGTCGGCGGGATGAACGGCCGCACCCAGTTGTCGACCCAGGTGATGAACGACCAGGTCAGATAGATCGTGATGAACAGCGGGCCGGCGACGACAAGCCCGGTGAGGAAATAGTTGCGCAGGCGGCCGGCGAGGCTCGTGTGTGACGCCGCGACGCGGGTGACGTCGTCCGACATCTCCTCGCCTGGCTTCTGTTCCGTCTGATCCATGCCTGCAACCCGTCCACGACCTGAAATGACCGAAAACGGCGCGTCCGCGCCGGTCGGGCCGCAGTCTACTCCACCGTGACGGATTTCGCGAGGTTGCGCGGCTGATCGACGTCGGTGCCGATCGCCGCAGCCGTGTGATAGGCCATGAGCTGGACCGGGATCGAATAGACCAGCGGCGTCACGGTCGAAGCCATCTCGGGCAGGATCAACGTCTCGACGGATTCGATGGTCGCCTCGGTGGCGCCCTTGGGATCGGTCACGAGAATGATCTTGCCGCCGCGCGCGGCAACCTCCTGCATGTTCGACACGGTCTTCTCGAACACCCGGTCATGCGGCGCGATCACGATCACCGGCATGGTCTCGTCAATCAGGGCGATCGGCCCGTGCTTGAGCTCGCCGGCAGCGTAGCCTTCGGCGTGGATGTAGGAAATTTCCTTGAGCTTGAGCGCACCCTCGAGCGCGATCGGAAACGAGGTGCCGCGGCCGAGATAGAGCACGTCCTTCACCTTAGCGAGATCGTGCGACAGCTTCTCGATCTGCGGCTCCAGAGTCAGCGCCTGCGCCATCAGGCGCGGCACCGCGATCAGCGCCTGCACCAGTTTCTTTTCGTCGGCTTCGGAGAGATGGCCGCGCGCGCGGCCGGCGGCGAGCGCCAGACAGGCGAGCACGCTGAGCTGACAGGTGAAAGCCTTGGTCGAAGCGACGCCGATTTCAGGACCGGCCAGGGTCGGCATCACGACATCGCTCTCGCGGGCGATGGTCGACGTCGTGACGTTCACCACGGAGAGGATGTGCTGCTTCATCTCCTTGGCGTAGCGCAAGGTCGCGAGCGTATCGGCGGTCTCGCCGGACTGCGAAATGAACAGCGCCAGATCGCCCTCTTCCAGCGGCGCGCCGCGGTAGCGGAATTCGGAGGCGATATCGATTTCGACCGGCAGCTTGGCGAAACGCTCGAACCAGTATTTGGCGACGAGACCGGCATAGAACGCCGTGCCGCAGGCCGAGATCGACAGGCGCTTGAGCTTCTTCCAGTCGAACGGCAGCGTCCCCGGCAAGGCGACGCGCTCGCCGACCATGTCGATGTAGTGCGCGAGCGTGTGGCCGACCACTTCCGGCTGCTCATGGATTTCCTTGG
The DNA here is from genome assembly GCA_017849615.1 of Pseudolabrys sp. GTDB lineage: Bacteria > Pseudomonadota > Alphaproteobacteria > Rhizobiales > Xanthobacteraceae > Pseudolabrys. The sequence goes on from JAFIGS010000029.1 coordinate 30,058, forward strand.
CCATGAAGTGCTTGTGGTTGCCCTTGTCGACAAGCTGCGTCGTGACCGACGATTTGACGATCGGCCGCTTCACCTCGTTGTCCTTTTCGTCGCGCACCGTGGCGCCGCCGTGCGTGAGCACGACCCAGTCGCCGTCGTCGAGATAGCTGATCGTGTCGGTGAACGGCGACAGCGCGATGGCGTCCGAGCCGAGATACATCTCGCCGTCGCCATAGCCGACGGCCAGCGGCGAGCCCTTGCGCGCGCCGATTAGGAGATCGTCCTCGCCGGCGAACAGGAAGCCGAGCGCGAAGGCGCCGCGCAATTGCTTGAGCGTCGCCGCCACCGCATCGACGGGCGACTTGCCTTTTTGCATGTAGTCGGTGACCAGATGCGCGACGACTTCGGTGTCGGTCTCGCTGGCGAACTTGTGGCCCGCGGCGATGAGCTTCTCGCGCAGTTCGCGGAAGTTCTCGATGATGCCGTTATGCACGACCGCGACCTTGTCGGTCGCATGCGGATGCGCGTTGCTCTCGGTCGGCCTGCCGTGCGTCGCCCAGCGCGTATGCCCGATGCCGGCATTGCCGGGCAGCGGCTCATCGTGCAGTTTGTTCTCGAGGCCCTTCAGTTTGCCTTCGGCGCGCCGGCGGCCCATGACGCCGTGATCGAGCGTCGCGATGCCCGCCGAGTCATAGCCGCGATATTCGAGGCGCTTGAGCGCATCGACCAGTTGTCCGGCGACCGGCCCGGTCCCGAGAATTCCGACAATCCCGCACATGCGCTTTGCGCCCGCCCCCGTGAAACTTTGAATAATGCTGTAGCGGCCGTGGCAACGGCGCTGAAATCAAAAGCTGTTTCGCCGTGTGTCAGACCACGTTAACCGCGAATGCCGTCAGAAAGCTTAATGGCGGCGTGTCTTCGGCGCTGTCAGGTCTTGGCCTTCTTCATCTTGCTGTAGAGTTCGCGCAAGCGCGCCGCACCGCCTTCCTTGTTGACCTGCCGGCCGCGCGCGATCGCCAGCGCGTCGGCCGGCACGTCCTTGGTCACCACCGAGCCGGAACCCACGTAAGCGCCATCGCCGATTTTGACCGGCGCGACGAGCGACGAATTCGTACCGATGAAGGCGCCCGCGCCGATGTCGGTGAGGTGCTTGTTCACGCCGTCGTAATTGCAGGTGATGGTGCCGGCGCCGATATTGGCTTTGGCGCCGACGCGGGCGTCGCCGATATAGGCGAGATGGTTGGCCTTGGCGCCATCCTCGAGGGTCGCGGCCTTCACCTCGACGAAGTTGCCGATGTGAACATCCTGCCCAAGCTTCGCGCCGGGGCGCAGCCGCGCATAGGGCCCGACGCGCGCGCCCTTGCCGACCACGGCGCCCTCCAGATGCGAGAACGAGCGGATCGTCGCGCCGTCTTCGACTGTGACTCCCGCACCGAACACGACATTCGGCTCGACGGTGACATCCTTGCCGAACGTGGTGTCGGATGAAAGGAACACCGTTTCCGGCGCGATGAGCGTGACGCCCGCCTCCATCGCCGCGGCGCGCAGGCGCTGCTGCAGCACCGCTTCGGCCTGCGCCAATTGCGCCTTGGTGTTGATGCCGCGCACGTCGTCCTCGTCGGTTTCGATGACGGTGGCTTTCAGGCCCAACTCGCGGGCTATGGCCACCGCATCGGTGAGATAGTACTCGCCCTTGGCGTTGTCATTGCCGATGCGGTCGAGAATTGTCAGGGCCGACGCACCGGCCAGCACCATCAGGCCGCCGTTGCAGAGCGTGATCTTGCGCTCCTCCGCGGTGGCGTCCTTGTCCTCGACGATGGCGACGAGTTCGTCGCCCTTCATGACGAGCCGGCCGTAGCCGCTCGGATCCTGCGGCCGGAAGCCCAAAGCCGTAACCGCCGCGCCGGCCGCGATGGCCGCGCGCAGCCGCCTCAGCGTCTCAGGCCGCACCAGCGGCGTGTCGGCGAACATGACAAGGATATCGTCGGCGCCTTTGGCGATGGCCTCGCGCGCCGCCAGTACGGCATGCGCGGTGCCGAGCCGGTCGCGCTGGACGAATACACTCGCGCCGGCGGCAACGGCCTTTGCCTCGGCGGCAACATCGTCGCGGGCGGGGCCGACGACGACCGCGATCTCCGCGCCGCCGGCTTTCTGAGCCGCCGTCATGACATGGGCGACCAGGCTCTTGTGGCCAACCTGATGCAGCACCTTCGGCAGACTCGAGCGCATGCGCGTGCCCTCGCCGGCGGCGAGCACGATGGCGAGGCAGGTTCGGTTTGGACCTTGCGGCTGGTGCATGCGAATGAACTCAAGGTGTTAACCCGGCGCCGCAATGCCGGCGCCAAGTTTCAAAAGTCAGCAATGCCGGATTCTGCTAATGTTTTCAATGATCTGATTCGCCGCTTTCGAGGACAACATGGCCGACGCGTTTGACTCGCCGGAACACGGGCCGTTGCGTGACAATAGCGTTGTTTGGCGTCTGAGCCTGTGGGGTGGGGCCGCAACCGTCGCCGTCGCCGCCGCGCTGCTCATTTTGAATGCCGATCTCGGCCTCGACCGTGTGGTGCATGCCTTGGCGCAACCGGCGCCCGCGCAGCAAGTCGCGCTCGAAGACAGCCTCCTCAAGCGCGTCGAGGCCCAGCGTGCCGAGGAAAACCGGCGGCTGGAAGTGCGCCTGCGCGAACTCGCGGCCGACCGCGACAAGCTCAGCGCCCGTCTCGCCGCGCTGGAAACCAATTTCAGCGACCTCACCGGGTCGGTGAAGCGCGACATGGCCGCGCTGGCAACGCCGAAGCCGGCCGCCCCGGCGCCGAGCCTGAACACGCCGCCGGCAGCGACGCCCGCCGCACCGAAGCCCGAGGCCAAGGTCGAGCCGAAGGTCGAGCCGAAGGTCGAACCTAAAATCGAAGCCAAGGCCGAACCAAAGGTCGAGCCTAAAGCCGAACCCAAACCGGAAACCGCACCGGCGGCCGAAGCCCCCGCGCCCGCGGCGGAAGCGCCCAAGGCCACCAACGCCACTCCACCGCAGGTGGCCAACGTGCCGATGCCGCCGACACGCATGGCGGCCGCGCCGACAACCGCCCCGGATGAAGCGCGCAAGTCCGAACTCGGCGTCGATCTCGGCGGCGCGCGGTCGATGGAAATCCTGCAGGCGCGCTGGGTCGCGGTGAAAGCCAATTTCGGTCCCGTGATCGAGGGGCTGCGGCCGCTCGCCGGCCATGACGACCGGCCCGGCATCATCCCCTACCGTCTCATCGTCGGCCCGCTGCCCAATGCCGCAGCGGCGGCGCAGATCTGCTCGCGCATGCATGCCTCGAAGGTGCCGTGCCGCACCGTCGATTACGCCGGCGAGAAGCTCATTCCGTAGAACGCCGCCTCAGGCCTCGGTTTGCCCTCACGTCATCGCGGCGGCATACTCCGCCGCGATCGAGGACCGAGGACCTGATGGAACCGCACAAACTTTTTCTGCCGAGCGCCCGCGCCACCAATGCGCTGCTGATCATAGGCTTTGGCGCGCTCGGCTATGCGCTGTACGTCCGCTACATGGGCATCGAGCAGTCGCAGATCGGCCTCGCCTGCAATGCCGGCCTCGACACCTGGATGTGCACGCAGCGCCGCGTCTTCGCCGCGCTGTTCGACCGCTCGCTGATCGGCGCCGCCGCCGTGGTTCTGGCGGCGATCCATCTGCTGCGGCCGACCTTGGTCATCTTCGCGCTGGCGCTCGCCGTCGCGCTGATGGGCGTCGTGCTTTACAACGTCGTGCTGTCGGCGCTGGCGATCGGGCTGCTACTGCTCAGCTTTGCGCGTCGCGTACCCGAGCCAGACTGATCGCGAACAGCGTCAGCGCCGCGCACATCCACAGCGATTGCCAGTTGAGCAACGTCTCGTTCGGCACGATGTAGACCACCGCGGCCAGAAGCATCAGCGCGCCGCCGGTTTCCGCGACTTGCCGCGCGCCGCCCGCCGGACGAAGCGTGACGAAACTCGCCACGAAGAACGGCACCGCGGCCGCCGTCAGCGGCGCGAACGGGAAATCGCGGTAGCGCGGATCGAACACCAGCCCCAGCGCCGTGATGACCGCGACCAGCAGCGTCAGCATCGCGAGGACGCCGACGGCAATCGTGGTCTTGTGATGCGTGCGTCCGGCTTCCGGGCCAATCACCCGGGCGAATGCGGGCTGCGGGATTCCACGCATGATCGCAACGCTCAGCACCAGCGGCGTGGCAAAAGCCGCCGCGGCGAGCGCCAGGCACCGCACCCAGCCGCCGATACCGATGCTTTCGACCGGCACGTTCTGCAGCGTCCAGCCGATGGTCAGGCCGCCGGCCAGCGCGTTCAGCGTCACCGCGAGCCACAAGGCCGCGGGCGCGGGCGGGAGATAAGAATGCCGCCGCGCCCATAGCGCCGCGCCGAACACCAGCACGGCGTAGAGCGCTCCGCCGATCGCCTGCGCCTTCCAGTGCGGATGATTGGAAACCGCCTCGCCCCAGCCGAATTTCATCGTCCGGTCGGAATCGCCGAACAGGCCCCAATGGCCGCCGACCACACCTTCCTGCGTCCGCTTCCACGGCGCGTCATAGGCTTCGATGACGTTGACCTTGTAGTTCTCCCGGGCGGCGTAAGCGAGCACCTCCTGGATGACTCTGGCCTGATTGGCCGGCGACGGCAGCGCGCCTTCGCGCATCCGGCCCTGACTCGGCCAGCCGACCTCGCCGATGATCACATCCTTCGGCGCGAACACGTCCGCAACCTTCTTATGGATATCGTTGACATGGGCGGCGGCCTTCAGCGCCGCGATCGGGAAGTCCTCCCAATAGGGCAGGATATGGATGGTGATGAAATCGACGGCCGCCGCCACTTCCGGCGCGCGCAGCCAGAACTCCCACACGTCGGCATAGGTCACCGACACCTTGGCGCGCGACTTGACGTTGCGGATGAGCGCCGCGAGGTCGGGTGCCGAAATGTCGCCGCGCAGCAGCGCCTCGTTGCCGACCACGATCGCCATCACCGTGTCCGGATAGCGTTCGGCGATGGCCAGCGCCGCCTCGACCTGGATCTGCGTCTTGACCGGGTTGTTGGAGACCCAGAGGCCCTGCAGAACCTTCATGCCGTAGCGGGCGGCAATCGGCGCCACGTTGTCGATGCCCTGGTCGGTGGCATAGACCCGGATGCAGTTCGACATCTTCGCCATCTGGGCGATGTCTTCCTCGATCTGCGCCGCCGGAATCTGAATGCCTTCCTGGTGCGGCGACTGGCTGCCGCGGAACGGCGCGTAGGACACGCACCAGAGCTTGTCGCCCGCCTTGAGCGGCGCCCCAGGCATGGGAGCCGGTTGACCGAGCCAGGCCCAGACAGCGGCAATCACGGCCACCGAGGCAGCGAGGCAGGCAAAGGCGAGGCGCATGACTGACCTTGGATAGCTTGGACGGGGCACGACAACCGGTCTTCCCGGACCGGTCGGACCGGCTTATCGCCTCACCCGCGCTCTGCCAAGATCGCCCCCGGACACGCGGCAATTGAACGCGTGACAGCCCACAGGCATTCGCATTGACCTTTTGCATTTGTGCCTCTGGACAAAAGCCGGGGACTGAGGCCAAGTTTCGCCCGCATAAGGCGAGTGGCTTTCCGGTGGCCGGCGGCTCCCCGTCTCGTGGGATAAGGGGTTCTGGGCCGGGGGGCCCATCGTTCCGTCATTCAGCGCCGGTTCAGCCAGGACGCCGCATAAGCGTCTCATTCCGCCTGCAGTAAAGGGGGCGGGCTGAGCCGCCGTTGGTGGCTTTCACATTTGACGTCGGGAAATTTCCGTCCATGACTTCGCTGCGTATGTTTGCTGCCGTGCTTGGTATGGTTTCGGTTGTTTGGTGCGCGCCGGGCGCTCTCGCCCAGTCGGGCGGCGCCCAGCCGCAGGAGCAGAAGCCTGCCGCCCCCGATGCCGCAGCCAAGGACGCCGCGGCCAAGGAAGGCCAGAAAAAGATCGACGAAATCGCCGAAGCGACCAAGACCCTGGTCGGCCCGGCCGGCAATCCGGAATGCGTCTGGCTCGGCCGCCGCGTGGTCAGCCTGCTCTGGCGCGACGACCTCGACACCGCCTTCCGTCACCTCGACCTTTACGACCGTTTCGGCTGCCCCAGCGCGCACATCCAGGCGACCTTCCGCTGCATCGTCCGCCAGGGAAATATCGATCCGAAGGCGCCTGAGACGCTGAGCGGCCGGGTGCATGCCTGCTGGCTCAATCCGGGCTTGTCGCCTGCCCCCGCCGCCGCCGCGAATACACAATCACCGGCCGCTCCGGAAGGAACGACCGCGCGTCAGTAGCGTTGGGGGGGTGGGCGTAAACAAAATTTTTACACTTCACCCCTCTTTCCGTCTTGGTTTTGACATGTCTGGCATCTACTTGAAAAAACGACCTAACCTGAGATATGCTGCAGTACAGCATACAACGCTCGGGCCGAACCCAGGGGACGGGTTCGGGGGTCTGCCACCCAGCCCCATTTGGTATTGAAGTCTATGCGCACCGTCGCTGCTGTCGTCGCCCTCGTGGCGTGCGTGCATGCCGGCTTGTGGCTGCTTGGCCGGGAGAAGGTCGAAGCTCCCAATTTCACGGGCCAGCTCTCCAGCGTTTCCTACGCGCCGTTCCAGGGCAATGTGAACCCGGAAGACGGCGGCAAGGCTGAGGCGCAGAAGATCCGCGACGATCTCAATATCCTCGCGCCGATGACCAAGGCGATCCGTACCTATTCGTCGACCGCCGGCGTCGAACTCGTGCCGGGCATCGCCTCCGAGTTCGGCCTGCGCGCCACGATCGGCGCCTGGATCGATCACAATCCGGACCGCAACGAGCGCGAAATGCGCGCCGTCGTCGACCTGTCGAAGCGCCACAGCAACGTCAACGGCATCTTCGTCGGCAACGAAACGATCTACCGCGGCGAACTCGCGCCGAAGCGGGGCGAGCAGCTTTCCGCGGAGGAAGCCGCCAAGCTCAAGGACGCCAAGAGCTCCGCCGAAGACAAGAAACTGCGCGAAGACATCGGCGTCGCCCGCCTGATCAAGATGATCCAGAAGGTCAAGCGACAGGTGAACGTGCCGGTGACCACCGGCGAAATCTACAGCGTCTGGCTCGACCACCCCGAGCTCGTTGCCTCGGTCGATTACATCGCCGCGCACATCCTGCCCTATTGGGAAGGCTTCTCGGAAAAGCAGACCGTCGATCAGGCCATCATCATCTACGACAAGCTGCGCCGCGCCTATCCCGGCAAGCGCGTCGTCGTCGCCGAGTTCGGCTGGCCGAGCGCCGGCTATAACTTCCACAACGCCAATCCCGGACGCATCGAGCAGGCCGTGATCCTGCGCGACTTCGTTACGCGCGCCGAGGCCTATGGCATCGACTACAACATCGTCGAAGCCATCGACCAGCCCTGGAAGATCTTCGAAGGCGGCGTCGGTCCTTACTGGGGCATGCTCAATGCCTCCCGCGAAGCCAAGTTCTCCTGGGTCGGCCCGATCACCGATCCCGACCACTGGAAGCTGGCCGCCATCGCGCTGCTGGTGAGCGTGCTGCTGTCGTTGCCGATCCTGACCCTGGCCGGCGCCTCGTTCTGGCAGGCCACGATCCTGGCCGCCGCAGCGAACACCGTCGGCGCCTGGTCGGCCGCGTTGTTCGGCTACTGGTACGGCCACTACTTCGTGCCCGGCGCGGCTTTCGCACTCGGCCTCGGCACCCTGCTGCTGATCCCGCTGATCCTGATCGCGCTGGCGCGCGTCGAGGAAATCGCCGCCGTCGCCTTCGGCCGCAAGCCCGCGCGTCTCGTGCCGGTCGCCCCGCCGCTGGCGCCCGACATGCTTGCGACAGATTTGCCGACGCCGAAAGTGTCGATCCACATTCCGGCCTATCGCGAACCGCCGGAGATGCTCAAGCAGACGCTCAATGCCGTGGCGGCGCTCGACTATCCGAATTTCGAATGCGTCGTCGTCGTCAACAACACGCCGGACCCGGCGATGTGGATGCCGATCGAGGAGCACTGCAAGGTCCTCGGCGAGCGCTTCAAGTTCGTGCTGGCCAACAACCTGCAGGGCTTCAAGGCCGGCGCGCTGCGCCTTGCCGCCATCCATACCGCCGAGGACGCCGAGATCATCGGCATCATCGACGCCGACTATGTCGTGACGCCGGACTGGCTGCGCGACCTCACGCCCCTGTTCAACGACCCGACCGTCGGCATGGTGCAGGCCCCGCAGGACCACCGCGACGGCGGCCGCAGCCCCCTGCACACCGCGATGAACGCCGAATATGCCGGCTTCTTCGACATCGGCATGGTGCAGCGGAACGAGCACAACGCCGTCGTCACCCATGGCACCATGGTGCTGATGCGCCGCAAGGCCATCGAGGCCTCGGGCGGCTGGTCGAGCGACACGATTTGCGAGGATACCGACCTCGGCCTCTGCCTGCTCGAGCACGGCTGGCAGGCGCATTACACCAACAAGCGCTACGGCTACGGCCTGCTGCCGGACACCTACGACGCCTTCAAGAAGCAGCGCGACCGCTGGGCCTATGGCGGCTTCCAGATCGTCAAGAAGCACTGGCGCAACATGCTCTCGCGCGACACGCGCCTGAGCCGCGATCAGAAGCGCGAATTCGCCCTCGGCTGGCTGAACTGGCTCGGCGCCGAAAGCGTCGGCGTCGTGGTCGCGATTCTCAACATCCTCTGGGTGCCGGTGATCGCCATTCTCGACATCGCCGTGCCGGACCGTATCCTGACCGTTCCGATCGTGGCGAGCTTCGCCGTGACGCTGCTGCATTTCGCGGCGCTCTATCGCCTGCGCGTGCGCATCACCAAGACCGAGATGGCGGCTGCCGCGGTCGCCGCGATGTCGGTGCAGTGGACCGTGGCGCGCGCCGTGGCGATGGGCCTCATCAAGGACCACCTGCCCTTCGTGCGCACCGACAAGGGCGGCGGCAAGCGCAAGACCGACTTCCACGCGTTCTGGGAGTCGATCATTGCGGTGCTGCTCATCGCCGGCGCCGTGCTGCTCGTGCAGACCAACTACAAGGAAGTGCGCGAGATTTACATCTTCGCCGGCGTGCTCATCATCCAGTCGCTGCCGTTCCTGGCGGCCGTGCTGATCGCGCTGTGGGAGCGCTCGCGCTTCAACGACTACGCCGTGCTCGAAGGCTATCGCGCCGGCGTTACCGCGCTTGCCCGCCGTGCCCGCCTGGTCAAGGCCAAGGCGCAGCAGGTCGCGCCGCCGCAGGTCGTGGCGCAGGAGTCGCGAGAACTGGCGCAGTAAGCCGCCGAACTCGACACTCGATAAAAAAGGGCGCCTCCGGGCGCCCTTTTTCTTTGGCCGGTGACGTCCGCCTCAGGCCCGCAGCGCGGTCTCGGCGAGCCGCACCCAGTACGACGTGCCGACCGGGATGGCGTCGTCGTTGAAGTTGTAGCGCGGGTGATGCAGGCCGGCGGTGTCGCCATTGCCGACCCAGATGAACGCACCCGGACGCTTCCTGAGCATGAAGGAGAAATCCTCGGCACCCATCATCGGCGGCAGCTTGGTGTTGACGCGGTCCTTGCCGGCGATCTCCTGCGCCACCGAGGCGGCAAAGCCGGTTTCGTTGTCGTGGTTGACCAGCACCGGATAATTGCGCCGGTAGGTCATCGTGGCCTTGGCGCCGAAGGCGGCGCCGGTGTTCTCGACGAGGCGGGCGAGATTGGCCTCCACCATGTCCTGCACCTTGTCGTCGAGGGTGCGCGCGGTGCCGCGCAGCCGCACCGTCTGCGGGATGATGTTGTCGGCCGAGCCCGCCTCGACGATGCAGATCGACACCACGGCGGACTTCAAGGGATCGGTGTTGCGCGACACCACCGACTGGATGCCTGTGATGATATGCGCGCCGACCAGCACCGGGTCGATGGTCAGGTGCGGGCGCGCCGCGTGCCCGCCGACGCCCTCGATGTCGATGGTGACGTAATCCGCGGCCGCCATGATCGGCCCGGAATTTATGCCGAATTCGCCGACCGGCATGCCCGGATAATTGTGCATGCCGTAGAACTCGTCGATGCCGAAGCGTTCGGCCATGCCGTCCTCGAGCATCGCGAGCGCGCCGGCGCCGCCCTCCTCGGCCGGCTGGAACACGACCACCACGGTGCCGTCGAAATTGCGGGTCTCGGCGAGATAGCGCGCCGCGCCGAGCAGCATGGCGGTGTGGCCGTCATGGCCGCAGGCATGCATGGCGCCGGGCGTGGTCGATTTATACGGCAGGTCGTTGAGTTCGGTGATCGGCAGTGCGTCCATGTCGGCACGCAGTGCCACGGTCTTGCCGGAGCCCTGCTTGCGGCCGCGGATGACGCCGACCACCCCGGTGCGGCCGATGCCCGGGACCACCTCGTCGCAGCCGAAGGCCTTGAGCTTCTCGGCCACGGTCGCCGCCGTGCGGTGCACGTCGTAGAGGATCTCGGGATGGGCGTGCAGGTCGCGCCGCCAGGCGGTGATGTCGGCATGCAGGTCGGCGACGCGGTTGACGATGGGCATGGCGGGTCCTTCGAGGGCAATAGAACAGGCAAGGTGATTTGCGCCCAGTGTAGCAAAGCCCGGGGGCCCGGGGCGAGTTCAAGATGTGGGCATAAATCGCGGCAAACTCACCGGAATCCGCCGTCAACAGGCGCGGGAACACGACGCCCCGGCTATTGACCCACAGCGCCCGCCCCCCTAAACAGCCGGTTGCGCATGATCCGACTGGCTTGGCTCCCTCGGGGCCGACCCGCTTTCGTGACCCCCGCTTCCGGCGGGCCAATCGGATGAGATCATCGCGTTTGGTGACGGGCGCGTAGCTCAGCTGGTAGAGCACACGACTTTTAATCGCGAGGTCCTGGGTTCGAGTCCCAGCGCGCTCACCACTTTTCAAACACGCCGCGATTCCCCTACTTCACCTGCATCCCCTTCAAGTACTCCACGATCGCGTTGATGGTCTGCACGGCGGCGGCCTCGCTGCCGATTGACGAAAGGTCGCGGCCCCACACCGGCATCGTATAGGTGCCGTGCGCGCGGAAGGTTCTGCGGCCGTCGATCACCGTGCGTAGCACCGCTTCGGGAAAGACGCCGCCATTGTTTCTTTCAAGCACGCGAAGGTCCGGCGCGCCGCCGATGAGCGCCGACGCCACCGGCCCGTCGCCGGCGCCGCTTTCGCCGTGGCAGCTCGCGCAGTAGAGCCGGTACATGTTGCCGCCGGTCGCGGCGCCGTCGCCGAATGCCGGCGTTGCCGCCAGCGCCGCGACGACACCAAACGCGCAAGCCGTTCGTCTCAATGTCATGGCGCCCTCCTCCTCGTGCGTCGAAGGATAGGGCTACCGGGCGCGCGCCGTTTGAGATGCGTCAAAGCGCGGGCGGCGTGCTACGCGCTGCGAATAACAAAAAGCCGCGACCAACCGCCGGGCCTTGCGACTTCGGCGGTCGATCGCGGCGTGGATCTGTCAGGTGAAGAGGCGCGCCCGGATTTTACGCGGCGCGCAGGCTCAGCCGAGGCTTACGCCTTGGCGGTCTTGGACACCTTGGTCTTCTTCGCGGCCTTCTCTTGCGCCTCGCGCTCAAGGCGGAGCGCGCGCAGGCGCGGAATCCGGTCAATGGATTCCTGTTGAGCCGCCCAGTATTCCCTGGACGCCTTCTGGCCTTCGATTTCGCGCACACGCGCACGGAAGTTGGTTTCCGCGCGTTTTTTGGCGCGGTCGGCTTCGGAGAGTGTTTGGGTCATGGCGTAACAACGCCCTTGTGGGCCATTGGTTCCATGGCACGGACGAGCGATTCCGCCGAAAATGGGCGTTAATTGACTTTGCCATGCGAACAGCGTATGAATACTATGTTGAAACAAGATCTTTTTAGTTGTGCTCTTCGCCTCCGCACCTCGGAGCGGACCATCCCTGAAAAACTCACCTGTTTCGATCGCCCGGGCATTGAACGTCCAGGGCGCACAATGACGTGTATCATCATCTCGAAGGAACTTGCCTGATGGCAACCGGAACTGTGAAATTCTTCAATACCCAGAAGGGCTTTGGCTTCATTACCCCGAACGACGGCTCGAAGGATGTGTTCGTGCACATCTCCGCCGTCGAGCGCGCCGGCATGAGCACCCTGATGGAAGGCCAGAAGGTGTCGTACGAAATCGTCACCGAGCGTGGCAAGCAGGCTGCGGGCAATCTGCAGAACGCCTGATCCAGATTTGCTGAACGCCCGGCCCGCACAAGGCCGGGCGTTCTTCTTTTTTCTGACGACTGATGCCGCACGGGAGAACGACCATGGCTCATAAATATCCCATCGGCACATCGGTCTATTTCGAAGCCGGCGTTCTTGCCGGCGGCGCGCGCGGACGGTGCAAGGTCGTCCGGCATATGCCCGTCGAGCGCGACAACCGCATTCTCTATCGCATCAAAAGCCCGACCGAAAACTTCGAGCGCACGGTCGAAGAAGACAATCTGCGGCAGGATTGAGCGCTTCGGCCTCTCCTGACGTTGTGCGGCGCGGCCGCCATCTTCCTGCCCTATCGCCCGCACTAAGCTTCCCGTCGCCGGGAGTCATAAGCATGAACACGAATCTGTCTTCCGCGGCGCTGCGGCAATGGGCGGCGCGTTGCGACACGCGTTGCAAGGATCCGATGATCAGCGGCGAGGAGCACGAGCGCCTGACGAAAATGCGCGATGGCCTGCTTGCGGTCGCCGAGGCGCAGGACTGGCTCGACGGCGTCGCCATGAAGCAGGCCAGCTAGCGCCGTCAGATCGTACCGCATTGGCGTACGGCATTGGCGCACCGCATTCGCGTGTGACCGACGCATGGCCGTACCTCCGTTATCTCTTTTCTTTCCAATTGATAGGCGGGCGCGCCAAAGCGCGCTTGCGATGGAACCCGAATCGGCCGCAAGGTTCCATCGCCTCTTCAAGCCTTGCGCCGCTGCGTCGCGCGCCGAGGCCGGGCCGGGTCCTGACAACGGCGCATCTTTGAAAGCCACCACCGCGGCCCGCGCCATGCGTGATCGGACCGCTGTCGCCGAAGGGGGCCGCCATGCTTCTGTTGATGCGCGCGCTAGCGCAAAGTATCGATCAATCGCTCTACACCGCGCGCGAGCTCAAGCTCGAAACGGTGGAGCAACTGCTGGCGATGGCCAGCCTCGAGCTGTCGATGCGGCAGCAGTTGATCGACGAAAACGACACGCTCCTGCGCCGCCGTCCCTCATAATCGTGTCGATCTTTTCTTCTTGTTAACCAAAACAAGGCACATCGGAATCTCCGGGGTTGGAGGATTCTGTAATGCTTCTCAACGAAGAGACGTGTCCAGTACCTGAGTCCCTGCTTGGTCAGCTTTATCGCGTGACACCGCAAGGCCTGCCGGCGCTCATCGACGCGGTGCCGGCCAACACGCGCGCCATGCTCGCGGTCTACTGCTACCGGCGCTCGCATCTGGCGCCGCTTGGCGTCGCCATCGCCGCCTCCTGCGACGAAGGCGATCTCGCCGAGCACGGCGGCAATCTCGGCTCCGATCTGTTCAGCAAATCCCGCCAGGGATTGCGGGTGGCGGAAGTCCTGCCGTCGCAGCGCAAGAAGATCACCTTGTCGACGGGGCCGATCCGGCAACTGCCGCCGCTCGTGGACATCGACGACTGATCTGGTGGCTGATGACAACACGATGACGGGCCGGCGCCGCGCGCCGGCCTTTGTTTTTTCGCGCATTGTCGTGACGACGCCTGCACTTGCCGCAACGCGATAGACGCTGGAGCGATTCCGCTTGTCATAAAAGCTTGCCCGATCGGCCACCAGAGTTTCTTCACCTTGCCTTTCGGCCGCCATGGTTGCCCGCCATCGTCAGCGCCATCGACGAACGAAAGAACAAGGAGGCCTCCATGCAGCTCAACTGCTATCTGCCGACGCTCTCCTCCATTCGCGCTTTCGGCACGCCGCTTGTCTGCGCCGCCTGCGGCGAGCGCCTGATCGCGCCGACGGCGTCCGCGTTCGTCGAAGGCGGCGAGATTCGCCACACCTGGGAATGCGAAGATTGCGGCGCCACCTCGCATTCGTCGATCTCGCTCGAGGACGGCGAGCCGCGCTGAGCGCTCGCATCCGCCCCATTTAACGACTCGTTAACCACAGCCGGCCCACGGTGAATTTGTCGTTAAAGACGAGTCGCGACCGCGCTCAGGGGGCGCATGCGCAATACGGACCACCATCGCCAGCGTGCGGACCATCCGCCGGATATTGACGAGCTGTCGGCGCGCTTGGCTGCGCTTGCCAACCGCATCGACACGCTCAATGACGGCCGGCGTCCGCAGGCGCGCGGCGCGGCGGCTCCTGCCCCGGCGACGAGCCGCCTGTGGCCGCGCTTGCCCGAGCCGGGCACCGACGCCGCCGGCAGCGCCGAGCCGCCGCCGCCCGTGCGCACCGTGCCCATGGGCGACCACCTCGAACGCATCGCCGAACTGACCGCCACGCGTGACCGCCAGGCAGGCGAACTCCGCGAAGCCCGGGAACACCTGGAACGCCAGGCTCTCGCCATCGCCGCCTTGCGCGACCTCACGACCGAGCGCGACGGCGAAGTCGCCGACCTCACGCGCCGTCTCATGGAGGCGGAAGCCGATAAGGTGACGCTGGAATCGCAGCTCGCCTCCGCGCTGCGCGAGGCCAACAATTCGCTGGTGCGGCTCACGGCCCATGAAGGCGCGCTGACCAACCGCGCCGCCGATCTCGCCGACGCCGAGCTTCTGATCGAGCATCTGCGCGCCGAGTTGGCCGCGGCGCAGGTCGCCGTCGCGACCCAGGTGGTCACGACCGAAGAGCGCGTCGAACGCCGCTTCGAGGCCGAACGTCATTCGCTCATCGCCAACAGCGAGCGGCGCCTCGCCGACCTCAACGCCCTGGTCGCCGAGCGCGACGGCCGCGTCGGTGCGCTCGAGCAGGACAAGGCGACTCTCGCCGGAGAAATCGAGGCATTGCGCACCCTGCTTGACGACAGCCATGCCGAGCTGAACGCCGCCATCGAGACCGCCGCCGGCAAGGACAGCCACATCGCTTTCCTCGACACCATCATCAAGGTGACGCGCGATAACGCCGAGGCCACGCTCAAGGAATTGGTCGCGGAGTTCGACCGCGAGCGCGCCGCATTCGCCCGCGAGCGCGAGGAGCTTGTCGCCAAGGCTCAGATGGCGAGCGCGTTCCAGCAGGACATCGCCAAACTGCTGCCCCGCCTGCTCGAGCGCCGCGCCGCCTAGCGCACGACCTCGCGCGGCGACAGCAGCGCGCCTCGCAGCAGCAAATACAGCACCAGGCCGTTGAGCGCGTGCCAGAGGAAATGGGTGCCGAGCGGCACCGCCGCGCATATCGACTGATCGACGCTGCGGAAGATGATCGAGGCCGCGAACACCGCCGCCGCCGCCAGCAGCATGCGCCGCGGCGCCGCCTCCCGCGTCAGGGAGCCGACGGCGAGCAGCGCCGCCAATGCCGGCAGATAGGCATGCGAGCCGTTCAGCGCGCCGCGCGGCACCACCAGCCCCAGGCCATAGCTGAGGAGGCCGAACGCAATCACCAGCATCGGCGCGAGCCACCGCGACAGCCCGAGAAAACGCCGCAGCGCCAGCCACAAATAGCCGTAGATGAAAACTGCGATCGGCACCGTATCGAACAGCGCCGCGCCGCGCGTCGCCACCGTGTGGAAGATAAAGGAGCCGATGCCGATGGCGAAGGTCACGGCGATAAGCGCCAGCGCCGGCCAGTCGCGGCCAGAGCGATCGCGCCACTGCACGAAGGCGACGGCGGCGGCAATCAGAAACACCGCATTGGTGACGGCGTTGACCGGCTCGGCCCAGAATGAGGGGCCGAGCCGCTCGCAGTAGAGATCGACGGGCGTTGACCAGTCCACCGATCTCTCCCGCCTTTACTTGCGGACGATGCCGGCCTTGTCGACCACCATATTGAGGTTGGCGATGTCGTCCTTGAGGCGCTGCATCAGTTCGTCCGGGGTCGACGGCACGCCTTCGATAGAGAGCTTGGCGAGCTGCTCCTGCACGTCCTTCATCGCCAGCACTTCGCGGATCGCCGCGTTAAGCTTGTTCACGATCTCCTTCGGCGTGCCCTTGGGCGCGAAGATGCCGTTCCACGAATAGACGCGGAAGCCCGGCATGCCCTGCTCCGCCGCGGTCGGCACGTCCGGGAACATCGTCGAGCGCTTGAGCGCCGCCGTGGCCAGCAGGCGGATATCGCCGGATTCGACCTGGCCTTTCACCGCCGGCGGGAAGTCGAGCATCATCTGCACGTCATTGCGCAGCAGGCCGACGACGATGTCGGGCGAGCTCTTATACGGCACGATCACCACGTCGATGCCGGCGGCCGACTTGAAATACTCGCCGCCCAGATTCTGCGTCGAACCCGCGGTGATGGTGCCGACATTGATCTTGCCCGGATTGGCCTTCGCCGCCTTGAGCAGATCGCCGAGCGTCTTGAACTCGGATTTGGCCGAAACCGCGAGCACGGCGTCGAACTGGCCCATGGTCGAGACCATCTCGAATTCCGTCAGCGGATCGAACGGCAGCTTCTTGAAGGTCGCGACCGCGGCCGCCGTGCCGTTGCTCAGCAGGCCGAGTGTGTAGCCGTCCGGCTGAGCGGTCGTCACCGCGCGCGCCGCGCTGATGCCGCCGGGGCCCGGCGTATTCTCGATGGCGAAACGCTGACCGAGCTTGTCCCCCAGCTTTTCGGCGACGATGCGCGCCGTGACGTCGCCGACGCCGCCGGCGCCAAACGGCAGCACGAGGCGGATCGGCTTCTCCGGCCACGCGGCCATCGCCTGCGGCGCGACGCCGATGACGGCGGCGGCCACGGCCGCGACGACAAAACCGCGACGCGCGCGGTCAAAACGCTTGGTCATTCAAATCCTCCAGATTTTCTTCGTCAGAATCTATGTGCCGGAACGTGAATGGTTCCGCTCAGAAACCATACAGCCGCGCCGGGTTGTCGACCAGCAAGCGTTGCTGCGCCTTGTCATTGACCGCGTAATGCGGAATGAGATCGACGAGATCGGCCTCGTCGCATTCGTGGGTCGCGTTGGGATGCGGGAAGTCCGTGCCCCACAGCACGCGCTCCGGATTGACCTCGACGAGAATGCGCGCGATCGGCGCCGCGCGGTTATAGGGCGGCATGTCGATGCGCTCGGCGCCGCAGACCTTGATCCAGCAATTGTCGAGACGCGCGAGTTTCACCAGGGCCCGCAGCGGCTCCTGATCGACGCCGGCCACGGCCGGCACGCGGCCCATGTGGTCCACGATGAACGGCAGCGGCAGACGCGCGATCATGGGCGACAGCGGCACGACGTCCGGCGCGTCGAGATGCAGCACGACATGCCAGCCGAGGCCCTTCACGCGGTCGATGACGCGCGTGAACACGCCCATGTCCGGCGAGCCGCCCAGATGCTTGACGAAGTTGAAGCGGACGCCGCGAACGCCGCCCTCGTGAAGCTTCTCGAAATCGGCGTCGGTGAAGCTGTCATCGGCGATGCAGACGCCGCGGTAGCGCTTGGGATCGGAGGCGATGCAGTCGAGCATCGCGCGGTTGTCGGTGCCGTGGCAGCTCGCCTGCACGATCACGGCGCGCGACACGCCGAGATGGTCGTGCAGCGCGCGCAGCGCCTCCTTGGGGGCGTCCTGCGGCGTGTAGCGGCGGTTCGGCGCGTAAGGGAACTTGTCGCCCGGCCCGAACACATGACAGTGCGCGTCGGTCGCCCCCGGCGGCAGCTTCATCCGCGGCCTACGCTTGTTTTCGATGAAGGTCAGATCATGGGGCATGGGTCACGGCTCCGGTGCGTTCGTGGCGTGGCATAGCGAAGGGGAGCCGGTTACTCAACCTGACGCGCCGGCAGATCGCCTTTTTGCCACCCTTCCAGCACGGCGGCCCGGTATTCCGCGAAACGGCCGTCCTCGATCGCCGCGCGCATGCCGGCCGTCAGCGCCTGATAATAGGCGATGTTGATGGTGGACAGCGTCACTTGCCCCAGCATCTCGTTGGCCTTGGTCAGGTGGTGCAGATACGCGCGGGAATAGGTTCGGGCCAGCGGATGCGGGCTTTCCTCATCGAGCGGGCGCGGGTCGTCGGCGTGGCGGGCGTTGGACAGGTTGATCTGGCCGAAGCGGGTGAAGGCCATGCCGTGGCGGCCGTTTCGCGTCGGCATCACGCAGTCGAACATATCAACGCCGCGCGCCACCGCCTCGAGGATATCGTGCGGCGTGCCGACACCCATCAGGTAGCGCGGCGCCTCCGCCGGCAGCACCGGCGTCGTCTCCTCGACCACCTTCAGCATCACCTCCTGCGGCTCGCCCACCGCCAGCCCGCCGATGGCGTAGCCGTGGAAGCCGATACCGGTGAGCGCCCGGGCACTCTGCTGACGCAGGAGAATGTCGTCGCCGCCCTGTACGATGCCGAACAGGCCGTAGCCGTCGCGGGCATGGCCCTCGAAGGCACGCTTGCTGCGCTCGGCCCAGCGCACCGAGAGCTGCATGGCGCGCTCGATCTCCTCGCGGGAGGCCGGCAGCTTGAGGCATTCGTCGAGCTGCATGGTGATATCGGTGCCGAGCAACGCCTGGATTTCGATCGAGCGCTCGGGCGTCAGTTCGTATTTGGTGCCGTCGATATGCGAGCGGAAGGTGACGCCCTGCTCGGTCAGCTTGCGCAAGGTCGCGAGCGACATGACCTGGAAGCCGCCGGAGTCGGTCAGGATCGGCCTGTCCCAGTTCATGAACTTGTGCAGGCCGCCGAGCGCGGCGACGCGCTCCGCGCCCGGCCGCAGCATCAGGTGATAGGTGTTGCCGAGCAGGATCTCCGCGCCCGTTCCCGCGACCGCTTCGGGATAAAGCCCTTTCACCGTGGCCTGGGTGCCGACCGGCATGAAGGCAGGGGTCTGCACCTGCCCATGCGGCGTCGTCACGGTGCCGCGCCGGGCCATGCCGTCGGTCTTGTGCAGGGCGAAGGAAAAGGGCTGGGACATTTATCTCTCTGTCATTCCGGGGCGCGAGTGCAACGAGCGAGCCCGGAATCCATAATCACCTACAGGGGTTATGGATTCCGGGTCCAGTCCTATCGGGCTGTCCCGGAATGACTCGGGGGGAACAGCAAACACGCATCGCCATATGAGTAGAACCGGTAACCGGTCTCGATGGCGTGGCGATAGGCCCGCTGCATGGTGTCGAGGCCCGCGAACGCGGAGACCAGCATGAACAGGGTCGAGCGTGGCAGGTGGAAATTGGTCATCATCAGGTCCACCGCCTTGAAGCGATAGCCCGGCGTGATGAAGATCGCGGTGTCGCCGGCGAACGCCTTGAGTTGGCCGTCATCGCCCGCCGCCGTCTCCAGCGTCCGCATCGCCGTCGAGCCGACCGCGACGATCCGTCCGCCTTTGGCACGCGCGGCGTTGAGCGCCTCGGCGGTCTCGGCGGTCAGGATGCCGAACTCGGCATGCATCTTGTGCCCGGTCGTGTCGTCCGCCTTGACCGGGAGGAAGGTGCCGGCGCCGACGTGCAGGGTCACCTTGTGCAGGGCGACGCCGCGCTGTGCCAGCCGCGCCAGCAGGTCGGGCGTGAAATGGAGTCCGGCCGTGGGCGCCGCCACCGAGCCGTCCTCATGGGCAAAAATGGTCTGGTAGTCGGTTTTGTCCTGGGCGTCGGTCGGCCGCCTGGAGGCAATATAGGGCGGCAACGGCATGTCACCGCGCTCCTCGATAGCCTGATCGAGATGTGGTCCAGTCAAGGAAAATGAGAGGGTTACATCCCCTCCCTCATCTTTATGCAAAACTTGAGCATCGAGCTGGTCGAGGAAACAGACCCGCCCCTCGGAGCCGAACCGCAGCACATCGCCGACCTGAACCTTCTTGGCGCCGAGGATGAAAGCGCGCCAGGTCGAGCCGTCGATGCGCTTGTGCAAGGTGGCCTCGATCGAGGGTTCCACATCGCCCCGGCCGATCCTCCGGCCCCTGAGCCGCGCGGCGATCACCTTGCTGTCGTTGACCACCAGGCAGTCGCCCGGCTGCAGCAGATCCGGCAGGTCGGCGATGGTACAGTCCTCGACCCCACCCGTGTGAAGGGTGCGCCCTCCCGCTCCGCCCGGCCGCACGACCATCAGCCGCGCGCTCTCGCGCGGGCAGGCAGGCCGCAGCGCGATGCGCTCGGGCGGCAGATCGAAGTCGAAGAGGTCGGTGCGCATAGCTTATCCGTCATTCCAGGACCGCGCAGGAGCGCCGGGCCCGGAATCCATACTCCGCAGCGCTGGGATTATGGAGTCCGGGCTCGCTCGCGCCCCGGAATGACAAGAGCTTACGCCCCCATCGTCGCCTTGACGATCTTGTCGGGGTCCTTGACCGGCTCGCCGCGCTTGATCTTGTCGACGTTGTCCATGCCCTCGATCACCTTGCCCCAGGCCGTGTATTGGCCGTCGAGGAAGGTGGCGTCGTCGAAGCAGATGAAGAACTGGCTGTCGCCCGAATCCGGGTTCGAGGCGCGGGCCATCGACACCGTGCCGCGTACATGCGGCTCCTTGTTGAACTCGGCCTTCAACTTCTGGCCGGAGCCGCCCATGCCGGTGCCCTGCGGGCAGCCGGTCTGCGCCATGAAGCCGTCGATGACGCGGTGAAAGACGATGCCGTCATAGAAGCCCTGCTTCACCAGTTCCTTGATGCGCGCGACATGGCCGGGCGCGAGGTCCGGGCGCATTTCGATGACGACATTGCCCTTGGTGGTTTCGAGCGTCAGCGTGTCTTCCGGTTTGGCCATAATCAGAAACTCCTTATCCCTGGGAAATCGAAGACGGCTCGTTATGGAACGATGCTCGCCTTGGTGACGTGATCGAGGCGCGGAAAGCTCTGCGTCAGATACGCATTGCCTTCGGTCTGAATGCGGTTCTGGTTCGGGCCCTGGCCGTTCGGCGCACCCTCGCCATAGCCCGAGTACAATTTGTCGACGACATCCATGCCCGAGACGACCTTGCCGAACGGCGCAAAGCCCATGCCGTCGAGCCGGTTGTTGTCGTCGAAACTGATGAAGACCTGCGTGGTGCGCGCGTTCGGGCCGGAGGTCGCGAAGGTGACCATGCCGCGCGTGTTGCTCTGGGAAACGCGGTCGTCCTGGATGCGGGCGGCGCGCCATTTGGCGTTCAGCGCCGGATCGGCATTAAGGCCGAACTGCACCATGAAGCCCGGGATGACGCGGAAGAAGCGGCCTTCGTCGTAGAAGCCGTTCTTGACCAGATTGTAGAAGCGGTCGGCGCCAGTCGGCGCCCAGGCGCGCGTCACCTGGATGACGAACGAGCCTTTCGGCGTGTCGAACTTGGCCTTGTAGGTGGCCGGCGCCTGCTCGGTCAGCGCGGCGGGATCGCCGAGCTTGGCCTTCTGCGCCAGCGCCGGGGCGACACCGGCCGCGACCAGAGCCAGCGACAAAACCAGTCGTCGAGAGATCATGGTCGGTCTCCGGAAAGGATCAGGATTTGGCGAAGCGCTTTTTCAGCCGTTCGGCGACGCTGGGCGGCACGAATGACGACACGTCGCCGCCCATGGCGGCGATCTGGCGCACCAATGTGGCGGTGATCGGGCGCACCATCGGCGAGGCCGGCAGGAATACGGTCTGCACCTGCGGCGCCATCGCTTCGTTCATGCCCGCCATCTGCATTTCATAATCAAAATCGGTGGCATCGCGCAGGCCGCGGATCAGCAGCGTGGCGCCTTCCTTTTTCGCGGTGTCCACGACCAGCCCGGCGAAAGTCACGAAAGCGAGTTCGCATTTGGCCTCGACCGCCAGCGGCGCGCAGGTCTGGCGCAGCATCTCCAGCCGGTCCTCGGTGGCAAACAAGGGCGTCTTGCCGGGATGAACGCCGATGGCCAGGACCAGTCTGTCCGCCAGGCGCACGGCATGGCGTACGACATCGATATGACCATCGGTGACCGGGTCGAACGAGCCGGCGTAAAGGGCGATGCGCGACATGGGTTCCGTCTACCCCGGCCCTGCCCTTGCGGCAAGGGTGCGGCCGGACCGGGCGCCGTATGAACCGCGCGGTTCCGGGGTTAGTCTGGTCAGCCAAATAGTCCGGGGAAACGCCAGATGCTTGTCCGCTCGATCGTCGCCGCGCTCGTTCTCGCGGCCGCGCCCGCCGCCGCGCAAGTGCCGCCCAATGCCTCCGACATCGCCGCCTATCGGGGCCTGCATGCCGCGGCCGCGAAGGGCGACGCCGCCGCGATCGAGAAGCTGGTCAAGGATGGCGCCGCGCTCGAGGCGCGCGACAGCGGCGGCCGCACGCCGCTCCATGTCGCCGTGCATCTGAAGAAGGCCGACGCCGCCCGCGCCCTGCTCCGTCTCGGTGCCGACGCCAATGCGCTCGATGCCCAGGCCTACGACATCGTCACCATCGCCTCGGTCGCCGATGATGTCGCCATGCTGAAACTGTCGATCGACGGCGGCTGCAGGGCGACCAACATCACCAGCCCCTATCACGGCACGGCGCTGATCGCCGCCGCGCATCTCGGCCATGATGAGGTCGTGCGCATGCTGATCGCGGCGAAAGCGCCGCTCGATCACATCAACAATCTGCACTGGACCGCGCTGATCGAGTCCATCGTGCTCGGCAATGGCGGCGAGCGCCACACCGCCACGCTCAAGGCGCTGGTCGAGGCGGGCGCCGACGTCAACATCGCCGACCGCAGCGGCGCAACGCCGCTGAGCTTGGCGAAAGACCGCGGCTACGCCGCGATGGTCGCGATCCTGGAGAAGGCCGGGGTGCGCTAGCCCGGCCTGCGCGTGAGACCCAGCCAGATGCCGCCGCCCACCAACACGACGCCGGAGATGCGGCCGAGCAGCTTGTTGTGGTGAGGTTTGAGGAACCAGGCACGGCCGAGACCCGCGGCCACGGCCCAGCATGAATCCAGCACCGCCGCGATCAGCAGCGACGTCAGCGAGTAAACGAGAATCTGGAATCCCACCGGCAGCGTCGGGTCGATGAACTGCGGCAGGAACGCCGTGAAGAAGGCGATGGTCTTCGGGTTTGTCACCGCGACGAGGAAACCGCGGGTCGCGAACACATGGCCGCGCGGCTCAAGCTTGGGCACCGGATCGCCGGCGTGCCGCCAGGCCTGAATGCCGAGATAAAAGAGATAGGCGGCGCCCGCCCAGCGCATGATCTCGAACAAGGTCGTGGACATGCGCAGCAGCCACTCGAGGCCGAAGCCAATGGCGGCCAGCAGCACCGCGGTGCCCGCCATGGTGCCGACGACGGTCGCCAGCGCCGGACGGATGCCGCGCTGCGCGCCGGTGGCGATCACCAGCGTGACCACCGGGCCCGGAACGATAATGAGGATCGTGGTAATGACAAAGAAGGCCGAGAAGAGCTGCCAGTTCATGGGAAAAGGTCTCGCTTTCATCGCCCGCGCGACGCGGACGATGCCAGTAATCCATGCCGGCACCGGGTTGTCTACCGGGAAGCTTCTACTCCCCGCCCTCGTCTTCGCTGAGGCGCTCGACCGACACGACGCGCTCGTCCTCGGCCGTATCCAGCACGATGACGCCCTGTGTCGAGCGGCCGGCAAGGCGGATGCCCGTGACCGGCGTGCGGATCAGCTTGCCGGCATTGGTGACCAGCATCACCTGATCGTCCTCCTCGATGGGGAACGACGCCGTCAGGCGGCCGATCTTCGGCTTGAGCTCGAAGCCGCCACCCTTGGCTTTCTGCCAGATATCCATGGCGACGATGCCTTTGCCGCCGCGGCCGGTGATGCGGTACTCGTAGGACGAGGTCCGCTTGCCATAGCCGCGCTCCGACAATGTGAGCACGAACTGCTCGGCCGCCGACATCTCGACATAGCGCTCTTCGCTGATCTCGATCGCGGCGACATTCTCCTCGGCTTCGACCTGCATGGCCGCCACCGCTTCGTCGTCGCCGCCGGAATTGCGGCGCACCGCGCTCGCCTTCTTGAGATAGGCCGCGCGCTCTTCCGAGGTCGCCTCGCTGTGGCGCAGGATCGACATCGAGATCAGGCGGTCGTCCGACTCGAGCGCGATGCCGCGCACGCCCATCGAGGTGCGGCCGGTGAACACACGCACCTCCGGCACCGCGAAGCGGATGCACTGCCCGCCCGACGACGTCAGCAACACGTCATCCTTCTCGGTGCAGATCTGCACGCCGACAATGCCCTCGCCGTCGGCAAGCTTCATGGCGATGATGCCGGAGCGGCGCACCTCGACGAAATCCGACAGCTTGTTGCGGCGAACCGTGCCCTTGGTGGTGGCGAACATGACGTCGAGCTCGCCCCAGGTCTTCTCGTCCTCGGGAAGCGGCATGATCGAGGTGATGGTTTCGCCATTGTCGAGCGGCAGAATATTGATGAACGCCTTGCCGCGCGCCTGCGGCGCCGCCAGCGGCAGCCGCCACACCTTCTCCTTGTAGACCTTGCCGGCCGACGAAAAGAACAGCACCGGCGTATGCGTCGAGGCGACGAACAGCCGGGCGACGAAATCCTCGTCGCGCACCTGCATGCCGCCGCGGCCCTTGCCGCCGCGCCGCTGCGCCCGGTAGGTCGAGAGCGGCACGCGCTTGACGTAGCCCAGATGCGACACGGTCACGACCATGTCCTCGCGCTGGATCAGGTCCTCGTCGTCCATGTCGCCGGCCGCTTCCGAAATCTCGGTGCGGCGCGGCGTCGCGAACTGCTTCCTCAGTTCGGCGAGGTCGTCCTTGATGATGCTCTGGATGCGCGCGCGCGAGCGCAGGATGTCGAGATAATCGGCGATCTCGGCGGCGAGCTTGTCCAGCTCTTCCTTGATCTCGTCGCGGCCCAGCGCGGTGAGCCGCTGCAGACGCAGATCGAGGATCGCCTGCGCCTGTTCGGCCGACAGCCGCGTCGTGCCGGTGTCGGAAACGCGGTGCCGCGGATCGTCGATCAGCAGCACCATGTTGATCATGTCCTTGGCCGGCCAGTCGCGCGCCATCAAGGCCTCGCGCGCCTCCCTGGCGTCCTTGGAGCCGCGGATCAGCTTGATCACCTCGTCGATATTGGCCACCGCGATGGCGAGGCCGACGAGGATATGGGCGCGGTCGCGCGCCTTGCCGAGCAGGAACTTGGTGCGGCGGGACACCACCTCTTCGCGGAATGCGACGAAGGCGGTCAGCATGTCCTTGAGCGTCATCACCAGCGGGCGGCCGCCGTCGAGCGCCACCATGTTGACGCCGAACGAGGTCTGCAGCGGCGTGAAGCGATAGAGCTGGTTGAGCACGACTTCGCGCTCGGCGTCGCGCTTGAGCTCGATGACGACGCGATAGCCGTCGCGGTCGGACTCGTCCCGCAGGTCGGAAATGCCCTCGATCTTCTTGTCGCGCACCAGTTCGGCGATGCGCTCGACCATGGTGGCCTTGTTCACCTGGTACGGGATTTCCGAGATGATGATGGACTCGCGGTCCTTGCCGAAGGTCTCGAAGGCGACCTTGCCGCGCATCACCACCGAGCCGCGGCCCGTGGTGAAGGCCGAGTAGATGCCGGAGCGGCCGAGAATGATGCCGCCGGTCGGGAAATCCGGCCCCTGCACGATGTTGAGGAGATCGTCGATGCCGAGCGCCGGGTTGTCGATGATCGCCACGCAGGCGTCGATGACCTCGCCGAGATTGTGCGGCGGAATATTGGTCGCCATGCCGACGGCGATGCCGCCGGCGCCGTTCACCAGCAGGTTGGGATAGCGCGCCGGCAGAACCGCCGGCTCCTTTTCGTTGCCGTCGTAGTTGTCCTGGAAATCGACGGTGTTCTTGTCGATGTCGTCGAGCAGCGCCATCGCCGGCTTGGCAAGGCGGCACTCGGTGTAACGCATCGCCGCCGCCGGATCGCCGTCAACCGAGCCGAAGTTGCCCTGCCCGTCGATCAGCTCGAGGCGCATGGAGAAGTCCTGCGCCATGCGCACCAGCGCGTCATAGATCGCTGAGTCGCCGTGCGGGTGATACTTACCCATCACGTCGCCGACGACGCGGGCCGACTTCACGTATTTCTTGTCGGGCGTGTGGCCCTGCTCATGCATCGAATAGAGGATGCGCCGGTGCACCGGCTTGAGGCCGTCGCGCACATCGGGCAGCGCGCGCGACACGATTACGCTCATGGCGTAATCGAGATAGCTGCGCTTCATCTCTTCGGTGATGGATATCGGGCGCACGTCGGAGGGGGTGTCCCCCCCGGATTTCGGAGTCTCGGTATCGGACAAGGAGGCGTTCCTGAGCGCAGAGAATCTGCCGGAGATTTGTAGCTGATTTGGCCCTTTGACGCCAATTTTAAAGGCGGGGCAAGAGGCTCTTTTTCTTGCGTCTTCTCAATGGCTTATTGGACGTTTTCGGGGCGTTTTGGCGGCCCGCTCGCAAGGCGCGAATAAAGCCGCGCAAAAGCGCTTTTAGGCCGCGTCATGGCCGCGCCGAACCGCTACCATCGGAACCATGATGCTCGGCTCCTTCCCCTTCGATTTTCTGGTCTCGGCGCTGGTGACGCTGCTGGTGGTCATCGACCCGATCGGCCTGGTGCCGGCCTTCCTCGCCGTCACGCACGGCCTGCCGGAGAAGAGCCGCCCGCAGGTGGCGCTGCGCGCCTGCATCATCGCCACCGCGATCCTGGCCGGCGCCGCCATGATCGGGAACTGGCTGCTGCACGCGCTGTCGATCACCTTGCCCGCCTTCCGCATCGCCGGCGGACTGCTGCTGTTCTCGATCGCCTCGGAAATGGTGTTCGGCGTCCGCGTCACGCGCCAAACCGAGGCCGCCGAACAGGCCATCGAGGAGCGCGTGCGCAACATCGCCGCCTTCCCGCTCGGCATTCCGCTGATGGCCGGCCCCGGCGCCATTACAGCGTCGGTGCTCCTGTCCGGCCGCAGCGGCAGCGATCCGGTCAAGCTCGGCATCCTGTTCGCGGTCATCGTGGCGATCATGCTGCTGTGTCTTGCCGTGTTCCTGCTGGCGAGCCGGCTCGGCAAGCTGCTCGGCGCCACCGCCAATATGGTGCTGTCGCGTCTGCTCGGGGTTTTGCTCGCGGCGCTGGCGGTGCAGTTCGTCATCGACGGCATTCGCGCCACGATCGGCGCCTAGCAACGAAGTCGCGCGGCAAAGTGCCGCCATTGCCACGCGCCGCCCGCGCAAACCACTAGATTGCCGCCATGGTCTATATCGAAATCGCTATCGTCGTCGTACTCACCATGATCAACGGCGCGCTCGCCATGTCGGAACTGGCGATCGTCTCCTCTCGCCCAAGCCGCCTAAGGACGATGATCGCCCGCGAGGTCTATGGCTCGCGGCGCGCGCTGGCGCTGTCGTCCGATCCCGGCCGCTTTCTCTCGACGGTGCAGATCGGCATCACGCTGGTCGGCATTCTCTCCGGCGCCTTCTCCGGCGCGACGCTCGGCCTGCGCCTCACCGGCGTGCTGCAGAGCTTCGGCCTCCCGAACGTCATTGCCGACTCGCTCGGCGTCGGCCTCGTCGTTCTCGTCATTACCTATCTGTCGCTGATCCTCGGCGAACTGGTGCCCAAGCAGGTCGCGCTGCGCGATCCCGAACGCGTCGCCTGCCGCGTCGCGCCGGCGATGACCGTGCTGTCGAAGATCGCCGGTCCGCTGGTCACGCTGCTCGATGTCTCCGGCCGCGCCGTGCTGAAACTGATCGGCCAGGGCGAGCGCAGCGAATCCCGCGTCAGCGACGAGGAAATCCAGAGCCTGATGGCGGAGGCGGAAACCGCCGGCGTCATCGAGGCCGGCGAACGCAAGCTCATCTCGGGCGTCATGCGGCTCGCCGACCGTTCGGTGCGCGGCGCCATGACGCCGCGGCACGAGGTCGAGTGGTTCGACGTCAATGCCGACGCGGCGGCCGTGCGCGCCCTTCTCGACAACACCGGCCACTCCATTCTTCCCGCCGGCGAGAGCATCGACGACATCCACGGCGTCGTACGCATCCGCGACATGCTGCGCGCGGCACTCGCGGGCGAAGACCTGTCGGTGCGCCGCTTCGTCAAGTCGGCGCCTGTCATCATCGACACCATGGATTCGCTGGATGTGCTGCCAGTGCTGCGCGACGCCGCGATCCCGCTGGCGCTGGTGCATGACGAGTACGGCCATTTCGAAGGCATCGTCACGCCCGCTAATCTGATGGAAGTCATCATCGGCGCCGGCGAGGCCCCGCATGAGGAACCGGCCGCCGTCCGCCTTGGGCCGGAGCGCTGGTCGCTCGCCGGCTCGCTCGCCGCCGACGA
This sequence comes from Pseudolabrys sp., assembly GCA_017849615.1. GTDB lineage: Bacteria > Pseudomonadota > Alphaproteobacteria > Rhizobiales > Xanthobacteraceae > Pseudolabrys. The sequence goes on from JAFIGS010000029.1 coordinate 58,279, forward strand.
AATGGCCGAGTTGCTCGGCATCTCGCTGCCGCGCGATCGCGGCTATCAGACCGCGGCCGGTTTCCTGCTGGCGCAGTTCCAGGCCATTCCGGAAATCGGCGACACCGTTGCCGCCCATGGCTGGCGCTTCGAGGTCGCCGACCGCGACGGCCGCCGCATCGACCGTATCATCGCCTCGCGCCTGCCGGCGGCAAGGCGCCGTCAGAAGGTGTGAGCGAACGGCCGATCACGGGCGTGCCGACACGCCATTGCCGCAGTTCCCCGCCAGCGTCCGGCGATGCTCGCGTTGCAATTCCTCGCCCTCTTCCTCACAGCCTTCGCCCTGGTGCCGGGCGGCTCGCACGCCGCCTCGCTGATGACCAAGCTGGCGATGTCGCAAGAGGCGTATTTCACGGCCCAGGCGGTCTACAACGGCTGGGCGCTGTTCGGCGTCGCTTCGATCGGCGCGCTCGCGGCCAACGCCGCGCTCGCCTTCGCGCTGAGAAAACAGACGATGCCGCTGCGGCTGATGCTGCTCGCGGTCACTTGCCTTGCCGGCGGCCTCGCGATCTTCTTTGCCTTCACCTATCCGGCCAATATCGCCACCGCCAACTGGACCGTCGTGACGGCCAACTGGCAGGCGCTGCGCTGGCAATGGGAAATGTCTCACGCCGCCAACGCGGCGCTGACCTTGGCCGGTTTCTGCGCGCTGTGCCTGGCGACGCTGCTCACCGAGCGCGAGTGAAGCCTACTTCGCCATGAACGCCCTGATCCGCTCGGCCTGCGGCGCCACCGCCAGCACGCCGTTGAGATGCCCGTTCGGTCCGGGCAGTTGCGCGGTCTCGACCGGCGTTCCACCGGCCGCGATCTTGCGCGCGCCCTCCTCGACGAATGGCGCGTAGAACACGAGATCGGTCGGCGAATAGAGCACCAAAGCCGGCGCCTTGATCTTCGCGGTGTCGGCATTGGCGAGCTGATTGGCCTTGGCGAGATAGATCAGCGAATTGGCATCGGAGGTCGCCGCGCGCGCCGCCGCCGCCGCGTCGATGGCGGTCTCGATCCTGAACTGGTTGTCCATCGCCGCCGCCGGATCCCTGGCCGCGTCCGCCGGCGCATTGCCGAATGTCTTGGCCGCCCATTCCCAATGGTTGGCGTGCAGCGTCACGATCTTGAGCGCCAGCTTGAGGCCGTCGGCCGGCGGCTTGCCGCCGTAATAGTCGCCGCCGTTCCAGTTCGGATCGAGCTTGATCGGCGCCGCCCAGATGTTGAGCCACTCGATGAGAAACGCGTCGCCGCCGGGGGCGCCGATCACCGGGATGATGCGATCGACGGCTTCGGGAAAACTCGCCGCCCATTCATAGGTCTGCAGCGCGCCCATCGACGCGCCGGCCACCGCGTGCAGCTTCTTGATGCCGAGGCTGTCGATCAGCGCCTTCTGCACGCGCACGAAATCCTTGATGCTCACTACGGGAAAACGCATGCCATAAGGCTTGCCGGTGTCCGGATCGATGCTGGCCGGGCCGGTGGTGATGACGTTCGGCGCGTTAACGTTGAGATTGACCAAGGTGTCGGACGACAGGACGAAGTACTTGTCGGTATCGATCGCCTTGCCGGGGCCAATCAGATAGTCCCAATAGCCGGCCGCCTTGTCGTCCTTGCTGTATTTGCCGAAGGCGTGGCTGGTGCCGGAGAAGAAGTGCGCGATGAGGATGGCGTTGGACTTGTCGGCATTGAGCGTGCCGGCCGACTGCCAGCCGATCTTCACGTCCTTGATGGTGGCGCCGCCGACCGTGGTGTAGCTCGGCATCGAGAATGTCTTCTTCTCGACGATGAGATCGCTCTGCGCGAGCGCAGCGCTTGTGCCGAACGACAGCGCGCCGGCCAATGCCAGACCGACGAACCACGACCTGCGCAGCATAGGACGCCTCCTCCATTGTTATGGCGGCAGCCTAGCGCATTCCCGCCGCTCCGGCGCGGGCTCAAACGCAAAAGGCGCGCGGTTTCCCGCGCGCCTGATCCGTCACGGCCGATACCGTCCTCAGAACGGGATCTCGTCGTCCATGTCGTTGCCGCGGCCACCGCCGCCGGCCATGGCCGGCTGCCGGCGCTGACCGCCACCGCCGCTCGGGCCGCTGGAGCCGAAGTCATCGCTCGAGCCGAAGTCGCCGCCGCCGGAGCTGGCGCCGCCGCCGCTGCGGCCGTCGAGCATGGTCAGCGTCGAGTTGAAGCCCTGCAGCACGACCTCGGTCGAGTAACGGTCCTGACCGTCCTTGTCCTGCCACTTGCGGGTCTGCAGCGCGCCTTCGATGTAAACTTTCGAGCCCTTCTTCACATATTGCTCGATGACCTTGCACAGGCCTTCGTTGAACACGACGACGCGGTGCCACTCGGTCTTTTCCTTGCGCTCGCCGGTGTTCTTGTCGCGCCACGTCTCCGACGTCGCGATGCGCAGGTTGGCGATCGGCCGGCCGTCCTGCGTGCGGCGAATTTCCGGATCGGCGCCCAGATTGCCGATCAAAATCACTTTGTTGACGCTACCCGCCATGATGCTCTCCGCTGGCTGACCGATCTGCCGACAAAAGCCGAACCGAACGTTCTTGAACTTAATCTTGCGCCGCGAAGGCGCAACGCAACCGGTCGCCGTTTTCGTCAAAGGAGCGCGCGCTTGGCGGCGCTCTCTGTTCAAACTCACCCTACCGGCGCGGCATGGGAGGCGTCTTGGCCCGCCGCCCTTAATCCACAGCGGATCGCGCCCGCGCCCTCGTCATGATGCGCGCTGGGCCACAACCGTTATAGGAATGTTCCTATTTTGTTCTAGCGACAGCGACCCTCGGTGTCAACCGAAGCGTCCCGGGAATCGCACGATCATGAAGCCATTTTCGTCAATGCAACTTATAGGCGCGAATCATCCACAGAAATGTTATCTTCGCTCATCCCGTCCTGTGGCGTCCTCAGTTCCTGTCTTGCGTTTTTCCATCGGAAAACCAGGAGGATCGCGATGACGCGTCTCATCCGTGCGCTTTCGTTCGGGCTGATCGCTGCGGCGATGACGGCGACGTCATTGGCGGCCGACCTGCCCCGCGGCATCTACAAGGCCCCGCCTCTGCCGGCTTACGTGCCGTACAGCTGGACCGGCATCTATGTCGGCGCCAATGGCGGCTACGGCTGGGGCAAGGCCCACATCACCAACGCGCTCGCCGACTTCACCACCAATTCGCAATACGGTTGGCTGGCCGGCGTCACGGTCGGCTACAACATGCAAACCGGCGTCTGGGTCTGGGGTCTCGAGGGCGACATCGACTACGCCTTCATCAAGGGCAATGGCTCGAACGTCGCGACCTGCGGCATCAACAATTGCGAAGTGAAAAACACCTGGGTCGCCACGGCGCGCGGCCGCGTCGGCTATGCGATGGACCGCTGGCTGCCTTACGTCACCGGCGGCGCCGCCTTCGCCGGCGCCAAGATCACGACCGACACCGGCAGCAACACAAAGACCACCACCGGCTGGACCGTCGGCGGCGGCGTCGAATACGGCATCAGCCGCGCGTGGTCGGTGAAAGCGGAATATCTCTACGCCGATCTCGGCAAGGCCACCTGCGATGCCGGCGTGTGCGGGCTCGAGACAACCTTCCGGCCGAGAATCAACATGGTGCGCGCCGGCGTGAACGTCCGATTCTGATTCCGGCCATCCGCGCCCATACGGCCGGCCCGCGGGCCGGCCTTTTCGTGTCGCAATTCGGGCGGCATTGCGGCGCCGATAGCGACAGCGGGTTGTTGCCCGCCCACGGCACTCGTTTTAGGTATGAAAAGTTCCGTAAGGTTCCGTTAACTCCTTGAAGTTCCATGTGATATTAGCTCTCCGCGTGACTAAAATGGCACAGCATTTTGTCCGGAACGGTGTATGACAATGCTACCGCAGCGGCTGCTAGGGCCGCCTGCTCTTGCAATACTCCGGAGGTTTTAATGCGCACTCTTACCGCCATCGGCGCCGCTCTCGCCGTCGTGGGCATCGCTACCGCCGCGTCGGCGGCCGACATGCCGGTCCGTAACTACACCAAGGCGCCGGCCTATGCGCCGCCGGCCCTTTACAACTGGACTGGTTTCTACGCCGGCGTGAACGCTGGCGGCGCCTGGTCGCGCGCCGGCACCAACTTCGGCGACGCCTCGGGCTTCGTCGGCGGTGGTCAGATCGGCTACAACTGGCAGGCCATGGGTAGCCCGCTAGTGCTCGGCCTCGAAGCCGACTTCCAGGGCACCTCGCTGAAGAACACCGCCTCGGCGGCTGGCATCACCGGCGAAGCCAAGGTTCCGGCCTTCGGCACCGTGCGCGGCCGCATCGGCTACGCCTGGGATCGCTTCATGGTGTACGGCACCGGCGGCTGGGCTTACAGCAACACCAAGGCCACCGTCTCCGGCCCGGCCGGTTCGGTCTCCGACTCGCGTTGGGGTTCGGGCTACACCCTGGGCGGCGGCGCGGAATGGGCCTTCATGGGTCCGTGGAGCCTCAAGGCCGAGTACCTCTACGTCAAGGCCCGCAGCGTCGACCTGACCCTCGGCGGCGTTCCGTTCAGCACCGGCGACTACCACTACAACGTGGTGCGCGCCGGCCTGAACTACCGCTTCTAAGCCGAAGCCACTTCACTGCTCGGGAAAGGCCGGCCTTGCGCCGGCCTTTTTCTTTGCCTGCGTCCGCGGCGGCAGCGCCCCGCGATATTAACATCCCATAAAGACGACTCAACGCACGGTCGGCGTCAGAGCATTCAAGCTCCGCGTAATGCGTGTCACTGTCACCAACCGATGAGGATCGCGATGAAGCGCATTTATGCGTTGCTATTCGCTGGCGCCTGCATGCCGGCACTCGCAATGTCGACGGCCTCGGCCGCCGACCTGCCCTACAAAGCCCCCGCTCCGGCCTACTATGCGCCGGCGTTTTCGTGGACCGGCTTCTACGCCGGCATCAACGGCGGCTACGGCTGGTCGAGCTCCTTCGCCGACAACGCCAAGGGCGCGGTCTATGGCGGCCAGCTCGGCTACAACTGGCAGCTCGGCAGCTTCGTCCTCGGCCTCGAAGGCGACTTCCAGGGCTCGAGCATCAAGGCGTCGCAGAATCTCGGCGGCGGCGTCACCGTCGAAGGCAAGATTCCGGCTTTCGCCACGGTGCGTGGCCGCGTCGGCTACGCCTTCAACCGCGCACTGATCTACGGCACCGGCGGCTGGGCCTACACCGACTCCAAGCTGAAGATTTCCGGCCCCGGCGGCTCGGCCGAAGCTTCGAACTGGAGCTCGGGATGGACGCTCGGCGGCGGCCTGGAATGGGCGGTCTGGGACCGCTGGAGCGTCAAGGGCGAATATCTCTACGTCGCCTCCGGCGACACGACCGTCACCATCGTCGGCGCCACGGCGAGCGGCAGCTACAAATACAACGTCGTCCGCGCCGGCCTGAACTACCGGTTCTGATCGAGGCGACAGCGACACTGAAAAGGGCCGGCCTCGCGCCGGCCCTTTATTATTGGCGGAACGGCTCATGTGCCGCCCTTATCCCCGCTCCGCACCGCGCCGGTTGAAAGCTGCAGGAAACCCGCCCGCTGCCCCTAGCGAACCGGCCGCGTTCTCACTACGTTCCTACCTGTCGTGTGCTCCAGTGGACCCTGCGTTGGCCGCCGGAACGCCGGCTTTTTGCCGCGCCAACAGGTTCCTTCCCGTACCATGACCGACAAGACCGCCAATTCCCTGTCGACCAAGCGCATTCTCGACTCCCGCCAGATCACCATTCGCGGCGCCCGCGAGCACAATCTCAAGAACGTCGACGTCGTCATCCCGCGCGACCAGCTCGTCGTGTTCACCGGCCTGTCGGGTTCCGGCAAATCCTCGCTCGCCTTCGACACCATCTACGCCGAAGGCCAGCGCCGCTACGTCGAGAGCTTGTCGGCCTACGCCCGTCAGTTCCTCGAGATGATGCAGAAGCCGGACGTCGACCAGATCGACGGCCTGTCCCCGGCCATCTCCATCGAGCAGAAGACCACGTCGAAGAACCCGCGTTCGACCGTCGGCACCGTCACCGAGATCTACGACTACATGCGCCTTCTCTGGGCGCGCGTCGGCATTCCCTATTCGCCGGCCACCGGCCTGCCGATCGAGAGCCAGACCGTCAGCCAGATGGTCGATCGCGTGCTGGCGCTGCCGGAAGGCACGCGCATCTACGTGCTGGCCCCCGTCGTGCGCGGCCGCAAGGGCGAGTACAAGAAGGAACTCGCCGAGTACATGCGCAAGGGCTATCAGCGCGTGAAGATCGACGGCGAATTCCACGAGATCGCCGAGGTCAAGCCGCTCGACAAGAAATTCACCCATGACATCGACGTGGTGGTCGATCGCCTCGTCGTGAAGGGCGATATCGCCGCGCGCCTCGCCGACTCGCTGGAGCAGTGCCTCAAGCTCGCCGAGGGCCTTGCCGTGGTCGAACTCGCCGACACCAAGGCGACCGGCGCCGCCGCCAATCGCGGCCGCAACGCCACCCATGAGCGGCTGACGTTCTCCGAGAAATTCGCCTGCCCGGTGTCCGGCTTCACCATTCCGGAGATCGAGCCGCGGCTGTTTTCGTTCAACAATCCGTTCGGCGCCTGCCCGGCCTGCGGCGGCCTCGGCGTCGAGCAGCATATCGACGCCGACCTGGTGATCCCGGACCGCGACGCCAAGGTCGGCAAGGGCGCCATCGCGCCCTGGGCCAAGTCGTCCTCGCCCTATTACACGCAGACCCTCGAGGCGCTCGGCAAGCACTACAAGTTCACGCTCGACACCAGGTGGAAGGACCTGCCGAAGAAGACGCAGGAGGCCATCCTCTATGGCTCCGGCGATGACGAGATCAAGTTCGTCTATGACGACGGCATGCGCGGCTACACCACCAAGAAGCCGTTCGAGGGCGTCATCACCAATCTGGAGCGCCGCTTCAAGGAAACCGATTCCGAGTGGGCGCGCGAGGAGCTCGGCAAGTATTTCTCCGACACGCCCTGCGAGGCCTGTCACGGCGCCCGCCTCAAGCCCGAGGCGCTGAGCGTCAAGATCGCCGGCAAGACCATTTCCGAGATCGCCGAACTGTCGATCCGCGCCGCCGGCGACTGGGTCACCGAACTGCCCAAGCAGCTCAACAAGAAGCAGAACGAGATCGCGCCGCGCATCCTCAAGGAAATCAGAGACCGCCTGCGCTTCCTCAACGACGTCGGCCTCGATTATCTCACGCTCGCCCGTTCCTCCGGCACGCTGTCCGGCGGCGAGAGCCAGCGCATTCGTCTCGCCTCGCAGATCGGCTCGGGCCTCACCGGCGTCTTGTATGTGCTCGACGAGCCCTCGATCGGCCTGCACCAGCGCGACAACGCCCGCCTGCTCGACACCCTCAAGCGCCTGCGCGATCTCGGCAACACCGTGATCGTGGTCGAGCATGACGAGGACGCCATCCGCCTCGCCGACCATGTGCTCGACATCGGCCCCGGCGCCGGCATTCACGGCGGCAACATCATCGCCGAGGGCAAGGTCGAGGACCTGATCGCCGCGCCTTTGTCATGGACCGGCAAATACATGTCGGGCGAGCTCAACGTGCCGGTGCCGGAGCGCCGCACGCCCGAGAAGCGCCGCCAGATCAAGGTCGTCAACGCCCGCGGCAACAACCTCAAGAACGTCACCGCGGAAATCCCGCTCGGCCTGTTCACCGCCATCACCGGCGTGTCCGGCGGCGGCAAGTCGACGCTGCTGATCGACACGCTCTATGCCGCGGTGGCGCGCAAGCTCAATGGCGCGAGTCTGGCCCCCGCCCCGCACGACCGCATCGAGGGCCTCGAGCACATCGACAAGATCATCGACATCGACCAGTCGCCGATCGGCCGCACGCCGCGCTCGAACCCGGCGACCTATACCGGCGCCTTCACGCCGATCCGCGAATGGTTCGCCGGCCTGCCCGAAGCCAAGGCGCGCGGCTACGAGCCGGGGCGCTTCTCGTTCAACGTCAAGGGCGGCCGCTGCGAGGCCTGCCAGGGCGACGGCGTCATCAAGATCGAGATGCACTTCCTGCCCGACGTCTACGTCACCTGCGACGTCTGCAAGGGCAAGCGCTACAACCGCGAAACGCTCGAGGTGCTGTTCAAGGGCAAGTCGATCGCCGACGTGCTCGACATGACGGTCGAGGAAGCGCTGGAGTTCTTCAAGGCGGTGCCGCGCGTGCGCGACGTGCTGGCGCTGCTGCACCGCGTCGGCCTCGATTACATCCATGTCGGCCAGCAGGCCACGACCTTGTCGGGCGGCGAGGCGCAGCGCATCAAGCTCGCCAAGGAGCTGTCGAAGCGCTCGACCGGCCGCACGCTCTATATCCTCGACGAGCCGACCACCGGCTTGCACTTTCACGACGTCGCCAAGCTGCTCGAGGTGCTGCACGAGCTGGTCGAGGGCGGCAACACCGTGGTGGTGATCGAGCACAATCTCGAAGTCATCAAGACCGCGGACTGGGTCATCGACCTCGGCCCCGAAGGCGGCGACGGCGGCGGCGAGATCGTCGCGGCCGGCACGCCCGAGGACATCGCACGCGAGAAGCGCAGCTATACGGGGCAGTATCTCAAGCCGGTGCTGGCCAAGAAGGCGGCAGGGCCGAAGAAGAAGGGCCAGAAGGCGGCGGAGTAGGCAAAACCATGCCAGTCTTCTCTCGTCGAAGACTTCAAGAAATGTTCAGCTACCTAGAGTCTTCTTTAGGAAATGGAGAAGCTATCGATCTACTTAGTCGCCTTGAAGGCCGCGACACAAATGCGGCATTGGCGGCAGAGATCGAATTGGGACTCTTGTGGTCAATATCGAATGTTTCCGAGACTGAGTTGCATCCGGCCCTCCAAACAAAGCGGAGACCCGAAGCATATTGCGCAAGCCTATTCCCCAGCGCGCCAGCCTACATCGAAATTACAGCAATCTCTGACGACACTTTCTCCGACCGCGACAAAATGGAGCGTGTGGCAAATATTGTATCTGGATTTGCAAACCGCATTGCTAAATCCGCCAATCAACACCTGTACTTCGAGTTCACCGAACAAAGCGGCTTTCAAAACGGGCGTTTCCATCGTAGCCGACGCGTCACTTCTGATTTTGCCTTAACCGAAGAATTCGAACGGTCAATACGAGAATGGCTCGTGTCAGATCGCAGAGAACAAAGCAAAGTCCGACTAACCAACGACAAGATCGACGTCGTTATAAGCTGGAAAAAGTCTGTACACAAAGAAGGCCGAACATTCTCGTCTATGCCGGCCATAGCCTATCATAAAGAAGACAATCCTATTTATCGCCGGCTGCAAGAAAAGCGCTCCCAATTATCTGGTGTCCCAAAAGGGGCGTTAAAATGCATCTTTCTTGGAGATGCAGGTTGTAACGCTCTTCATGATTTGAAACCGATAAACCAAGGCTCTCACGCAGTCAGCGGAGAACAGATTATTTGGCATTTCCTTGACAGAGCACCAATTGATTTAGTGGCTGTTTTTTCTCCGCAACGACAGAATATGTACGATTTTCGTTCGCGGCGGATTTGGCGAGTGACTTATTTCGATAAACGAAATGCAAGCGAGGCAGCCGCAAAATCAGCCACGGATGCACTTGAGTATGTCGGGCTACAAAATATAGCCTCTAAACTTCCTGCGCCTCAATACGAGGGCTACCAAGCGCGATCGCTACATCGGCAGGGATCGTTTGATCCCCAAGCACGCGGTCAATATCTCGGCTGGGCAATGAGTACACGAGGCGGTCTAATGACAGCAGAAATAAAATTATCAGCTCGTTTGGTACTAGAATATTTATCTGGCCGCATCACACTAGACCAATTTCGCCATTTCGGCGGAAACCCAGACGCACTAAACTCAATGTTGTCATCGGGCCAAACGCTAAAAGAGGTTCGAATTGAGAGCGCCGGAGTTGATGAAGACGACGATTATTTTGTGTTCACCCTAGACATAGACCCTGCCGCTTCACCGCTTAAGCCCGCAGGACGGATTAACGAAGCGTAATCCGCCATTCCATGGCGCCGGCACGGCGGGTTACGCCTTCAGCTAACCCGCCCTACATCGGCGAGGATGGTCAAGCTCACCCATGACAAATCCTCGCCTCACCGCTATATTTCCCCTCATGACCATCGAAGACCTAGAAAAGGCCGTCGCCAAATTGCCGCCCGACGAACTCGCGAAATTCCGCGACTGGTTCGCGGCGTTTGACGGCGCGCGCTTCGACGAGAAGATCGAGTTTGCCGCCATGGCAGCAAACTCGATCGTTTGACCGACGAAGCTCCGGATTGGTAGTTGGTCTTCAAGCGGCGCGCTTCGTACCCATGCCCGGAAACGACAGCCCTTTAAGGAGCGAGATCGATACTTTCAGGTCTTCGCGAATTCTAGCTATTCGATCTGTTTGATCTATCTCGCCGAGGCGCAAATCGCATATTGCGAGGCAATTGACGATGTTGTCGCGGCGGGCCGGTCGGAATATCTTACCGTTCTTACCGGGCCTCATCTCCAGCCATTGAATTTGTATGCCTTCAGCCTCGGCCGGCACGTCGCAGTTGGCTAAGAAATCGTGTGCTGTACTTAGGTCAACTGCATCATTCTCGCGTGCCAAGCCTATCCAGCTTCTCTGAAGCCCCTCAGGCGTGCCCTCAAACGCCGTCTCCATTTCCGTCGCAAGGTCATAGACATCGTAACGCGCCTGCTCAATTGCTTCTTTGAGAGTATTGGCAGCCCAACTCTTGCGCATTGAACACCTCCCTTTTTGAAACATCACAAGCATGCTCCTGGAGGGAACTTCAAGAGGTCTGACATCCCGCGGACCGGCATATTTTATTCCTACTTCCCCTTGACTTCCCTCCTATGACTTAATACCCTCACTTCCGCTCGCCCCGTCGAGGGGTGCGAACCGGTTGCTCCGGCTCGTTGGGGTGAGCGCGGCGCCCGCGGCTCGTGCCCTCGCAAGGCATGAGGCTCGGGCGGCGCCGGGGCTCCGCCCGCCGGCACTATGACCGGCCGCGAGGAGCTCGCTGATGGTGCGCGCTACCCGCCTCCCGTTTGGAGGCGGATCAGCCGCCAGAAGCGCGGCCCGGCGCCGTAATGACGCCGCCGGCGGCGCGCCGGGAGGCGCCACGCGGCTCGAAAGAGCTGCGTGCACAGAAGGCACGTCGCGCCACCCGGCGCGCCGTCCCCCTCGCCTCGTCTGGCGAGGGCCACGAGACCCCACGACCCGGGCGCCGTTGCGCCGCGGGAACGCCAACGCGCGCCTCATCGCATCACCGGCATCCAGGAGCACATAATGACAGACGTCGTCCCCCATTCCACGAATGCCGATCCGCGGAGCTGGTATCAGCAGCAGCAGGATCGCGCCCGGCAGGAGCGCGAAGCCCGCCTCGCCGCGACGCCCGAAGGTCAGGCGCGCGCCCGCATCCAGGCGATCGCCGCCAAGGTGCTGGACCGCGCCGAAGCCCTGCTCGATCGCCTGCCGTCAACGCAGCAAGCGCCGACGCCGGCCGCCGCGTTGCCGCTCGATGCAACGCGGCGCCAGCTCGCGCACATCGTGCGCGCGCCGCAGTTCTGCTCGCGCAAGATCTGCCGCCGCACCCACGCCTGCTGCGGCGAGCCCAAGCAATGCCTGTCGATGTTCCTGCCGCTCTTGCCGCCGGAAAAGGTGGCCGAACTGCTGCTCGATGCGCGCAAGACGCGCCGCGGCCGGGCGCGTCCGCGCTAGTGCAACGACGTCAGGAATTGTCGGATGCTGTCCTGGATGGCACGCTCATTGGCGATGCGCAGGCGATCGACCGCGATCGGCGAGTCTGCAAAGGTCGCCTTGCCTTCGCTGCGGATCGGATAGGTCGCATTCGTTCCCGGCCCGGACACCTTGTAGGTCACCACCGCCGCGACATTGAGATCGAGGCCGATGAGCGGCTGGTCGAGATTCTTGATCTCGGCGTCGATGAAATACTTGCCGCCGCCCGGTGCCAGATAATTGTTGGCGCGCAGGCTCGCCTCCAGCGCCTCCTTCAGCGGCTCGTTGCCGACGCCCGGCTGCGTCAGCACATTCATCATTGCGCCGCCCGTCACCGCGCGCACCTCCATCGCATTGCGATATTTTGGCAGCGCGTTGCCGACTGCTCCGACCGTCATGCCTTGCGGCGTCGCGCAGGCAGCCACCATCGCAGCCAGCGCAAGCGCCAGCGCCGTCCGCAGAAATGTCATGTGAAGCCCCCTTCCCCAATTACCTTCGGTTGTAACCGGGAACACTTCGCGCCGCAACGGGGCTCTCGTTCGCGGCTGCTTCTCGCCCGCGCATCACGCCGCGTTGACGCGGCGGAAGCCGTTCCACAGCGCGGTGCCGGCGCCGGACATCAGCACTTTCAGATAGCGCTGCTGCTGGAATTCGCCGTTCACCGAAATGCGCGGCAGCGCCATCAGGTGGTCGCCATGAGCCTTGAACAGCACACCCGGCCGCGTCGTCACCGCGGTCTTGAACCCGAGTTCAGCGGCGATGTTGAATTCGCGCGGGCCCGCGGAGGTCGGGTCGCCTACCGGATAGGCCAGATGCTCCGGCCGTTTGCCGAGCGCGGCCTCGATCACGGCTCTACTCTGCTCCATCTCGGCGCGCACCGCCTCGTCGGACGGCACCTTCTTGAGCATCGGATGCGACACGGTATGCGCGCCGATCGTCACCAGCGGGTCGTCCGCCATCTGCGCGATTTCCTGCCAGTCCATGCATTCGTCTTCGCAGATCGCCGGAATATCGACATGATAGGTCGCGCACAGGTCGCGGATCAGGCGGCGCACCTCCTGCTCGGTCTTCATGCTGCGCAGATAGCCGTAGATGGCGTCGTACAGTTCGCGCTTCTCGCGGGTGCTGCGCGCGTCGAAGAACTTCTCCTCGCCGTTGACGGTGAGGCCGATGCGCGTGTTGCGCGCCACCACCTGCTCCAGCGCCACCCACCACAATTCGCCGAGCCGGTCGGGAAAGCTGGTCGGGATATAGAGCGTGTACGGCATCTCGTATTGCTGCAGCAGCGGATGCGCCCAGCGCAGGTTGTCCTTGTAGCCGTCGTCGAAGGTGATGCAGACGAAGCGGCGGCCGAAGTCGCGCTCGACAAAGCGGCGGTGCATCTCGTCCAGCGAGATGACGTCGATGCGGCGGCGCTTGAGCCGGCGCAGCAGGCTTTCGAAGAACACCGGCGTGATTTCCAGCAGCCGGTTCGGCTGGAAGGCATCGTTGCGCGGCGGGCGCACGTGATGCAGCATCAGGATACAGCCGACGCCGCCGACCACCGGCCGCATCCAGTGATGCATGCCGGTGAAATACAGGCCTTCCAGCGCCGTCCTGATAATCGTCTTCTTCATGTTAACCATGCCGCGCGGACGGGAACCCGGAATCCCCTGTGGGCCGTGCGTGTCGAGCAATATTCCAACTCTTTATTGAGAAATCCCTGCGACGGTCGGTCCCACGCTTCCGACCCCTGGTTTTGCCGCAGGTTCGTTCGAATGACGCTCGCCACCCTCGCCCGCTCTCCGGTCACCCGTGAGGCTCCGCCCGCGCCGCAAGACTCGTCCCTTGTTGCGCCGCGCGTCGCCCGGGTCGAGATCGTTCGCGACATGGCGGCGGCGAAGCCGCACTGGCTGGCGCTCGAGCAAGCCGGCTGCTTCATGACGCCGTATCAGGCGTTCGATTTCCTCGATCTGTGGCAGCGCCATATCGGCGCCGGCGAAGGCGTTACGCCGTGTATTCTCATCGGCTTCGATGACGCCGGCGCGCCGCTGTTCTTGCTGCCGCTCGGCCGCCGCGCGGCGGCCGGCCTCAAGGTCATCGAATTCCTCGGCGGCAAGCATTCCAATTTCAACATGGGCCTGTGGCGTGCCGATTATCTGGCCGCCGTCACGGCGGACGACCTGCGTGCCGTGTTCGCGCATCTCTCAGGCGAGGCCGATGTCGTCTCGCTCGGCAACCAGCCTTTGATGTGGGCCGGCCGCGACAATCCGCTGGCGCTGCTGCCGCACCAGGCCTCGCCCAGTTTCGGCTTCTCCGGCCCGCTGCAGGCCGATTTCGAGGCGCTGTTCGATGCCCGCACCAGCGCCATCGGCCGCCGCAAGATGCGCAAGAAGGAGCGCACGCTCGCCGGCGTCGGCGAAGTCACCTTCGCCCGCGCCGCCACCGAGGCCGACATCCGCCGCGTCGCCGAGGATTTCTTCACCCAGAAGAGCGCGCGCATGCGCGCCATCGGCCTGCCGGATGTGTTCGCCGCGCAGGATGTGCGCGATTTCGTCAGCGCCGGCGCGCTCACCCCCACCGCCGCCGGCTCCCGCCTGATCGAGCTCTATACCCTGTCGGTCGGCGATACGATCGTCGCCACCATGGGCGGCGTCTGCGCCGACGGCCGCTTCAGCGCCATGTTCTCGTCGATCATTCACGATCGCTTCAAGACCGAAAGCCCCGGCGAACAATTGCTGGTGCGCGTGGTGCGCGATTGCTGCGAGCGCGGCCTGCATACGTTCGATCTCGGCGTCGGCGAGGCGAACTACAAGTCGATGTTCTGCGATCCCGACCCGATGTTCGACAGCGATTGGCCGCTCACCGCCAAGGGCCGCGCCTTCGCGCTCATGCATCGCGGCTTCGCCGCCGCCAAGCGCGCGGTAAAGCAGAACCCGGCCTTGTGGAATGTCATCGTCGCGGCGCGGCGCATCAAGGCGCGGCTGACCAACAACAGCAAGAGCGAGGCCGCCTAGGCGGCGCTGCTCTCGGTCGCGCCGGCGAGCAGCATCACGTCGCCATAGCCGGACATCGCCAGGCGCTCGCGGGCGCTGCGGGTCTGGGCGGCCACCGGGTCCGCCGCCACCAGCACCGAGCGCTGCGCCAGCGCGGCGAAATACTCGACCGGCACATCCGCCACCGACCCCATATCGATGACGATGAAGTTGTAGCTCTGCGCCAGCGCATCGACGATGGTGGCAAGATAAGGCGACGCCATCAGCGCCGCGGCGTCGTTGCCGACATTGCCGGTGGCGACGATGTGCACCTGCGAATACTGGTCGCGCGTGATGATGTCGCCGAAGCCGGCCTGCCCGCGCACCAGTTCGGCAATGCCGGGCGCATTCGGATCGGTGGAGATCACCGACAGGTTCGGCGCATTGAAGGCGAAGTCGAGCAGCACCACATTGGCGCCTTCGGCCAGCGCCCGTGCCAGGGTGATGGCGGCATAGGTGGTCCCGGCGTTGCGGGCGGTGCCGGCGATGGTGACGCGGCGGCCCGCCTCGCCCGAGGCGCGCAAGCTCTGCGCGATCTGCTCGATGCTGCTTACCGGCAGCGGCGGCACTACCGCGAAGCTGGGCGGTTGCGCCGCCGCGAATGACGGCGGCGCCATCGCCGGGCTCAGCGGCGGCGCCGCCACATAGGGCATCGGCGCCGGCATGCGCGACACCGGCAGCGGCGCATGCGGATCGGCGAACGCCGGCTGCGCCATGCCGTAGCGGGCCGCCGGCGCCCCCGGGGAGGCCAGCAGCGCGCCGGTGACCACAAAACCGGACGACAGGATCAATCCCGCCAGCGCCGCGATCACGATCGTCGGCAGCTTCTTCGGATAGGTCGGCTTGATGGCGGGCGTTGCGCGCGAAATGATGCGCGCTTCGGGCGGCGAGGCGTTGATGTTGTCGCGCGCCGAAGCCTCGCTGTACTTCACCAGATAGGATTCGAGCAGATCGCGCTGCGATTTGGCGTCACGTTCCAGCGCACGCAATTGCACGTCCTGCTCGTTGGTAGTCGAGGCCACCTGCTTGACCTGATCGAGGCTGGCGGTGAGCGCGGCAAGGCGATCCGACGCAACCCTCGCATCGTTGTCGAGTTGACGGGCGAGACGCTCGGCCTCGACACGCTTGGCGCGCTCGATCTCGGCGATCTGCGCCCGCAATTCCTTGATGCGCGGATGCTGGTCGAGCAGCGTCGTCGATTGCTCGGCAAGCTGCGCGCGCAACGCCGAGCCCTGATCGGTCAGGCGGCGCATCGATTCCGAATTGGCAATATCGGAGGAGTCGATCGGCTGGCCCGATCGCACCAGCTCGCGCAGTTGCTTGGCGCGGGCCTCGAGATCGGCTTTCTGGCCCCGCGCCGCGGCAATCTGCGAGTTGATTTCGGTGAGCTGCTGGTTCGGCAGCGAGGTGTTGTTGGTGCCCACGAACAGATTGGACCTGGAGCGATAATCCTCGACCTTGGCCTCGGCGTCGGCAACCTTCACCCGCAGCCGCTCGATCTCGCTGGCCAGCCACGTGCTGGCCGCCTTGGTCTGATCGGTCCGCGCCGAGCGCTGTGAGGCGAGATAGGCGTCTGCGATCGAATTGGCCACGCGGGCGGCAAGTTCGGGGCTGGCCGACGAAAAATCGACGGCAATGACCCGCGACTTCTCGATCGCGTAGGCATTGATACGGTCGTAATAGGCGGCGAGCGTCCGCTCATCCTGCGTCATCACAGAATAGTCGCGGCCGAGCCCGATCAAGCCGAGCAAGGCCTGGCTCAACGAATGGCCGCCGACCGCCGGATCGAACTCGGGGCTCTGGCCGAGATTTTCCTTCTTGATGACTTCGCGGGCGACGTCACGCGACAGCACGAGCTGGATCTGGCTGGTCACCGCCTGCTCATCGATGGTGCCGCGGTCGGTCTGCGCCTTGTCGGCGTCAGCGCGCATAAACACGTTTTCGCGGCTCTCGAGCAGGAGCTTGGTCTCGGACTGGTAGCGCGGCGTCACGGCGTTGACGACAAGGAACGCGGCCGCGGTGGCGAGCAGCGTCACGCCGAAGATCATGGTCTTCTTCGCCCACAGGGCATGGCCGATGCTGCGCAGGTCCGGCTCGCCGCCGAAATCGGTCATGGCCGGCGCCGGCATTGGTGCAGGCATCGGTCGGGCCACCGGAATCGGTGCGAGAGCGGGCGCCCCTTTTGGCGCGGCGGCTTTCGACTTCTTACGAAAAAACATGGCGACTCCAACACACGACTCTTCCGAGCGGCGCCGTTCATCTGACCCGATTATGGTTGCCGCCGCGTTAATCGGGCTCGCCGCCGAGGTTCCCGTCGGAAGGTTTTGTTAACCGCGCCGCCGCTTAATCGGTCCACACTTCGACTCGGAAGACGGACAATGGCGCCGCTGAACATTCTCCATGTCTTCCGAACCCCGGTCGGCGGCCTGTTCCGCCATGTCATGGATCTGGCGCGGGCCCAGGCCGAGCGCGGCCACCGCGTCGGCCTGATCGCCGACAGCACCACGGGCGGCGAGCGCGCCGCAGCGGCGCTCGCCGCGATCGCACCACTGATGGCCCATGGCATCACCCGCATCCCGATGAGCCGGCAGGTCGGCCCCGGTGACTGGAAGCCGGTTCTGCACACCATGCGCCGCGCCGCGGCCGTGCAAGCCGACGTGCTGCACGGCCACGGCGCCAAGGGCGGCGCCTATGCCCGCCTCGCGCTCGGCAACCGCCGTGCCATCCGGGTCTATACGCCGCATGGCGGCAGCCTGTGGTTCTCGAAGGATACGCTGAAGGGCAAGATCTACCTCGGCTCCGAAAAGCTGTTCATGAGGCGCAGCGACCTGCTGCTCTACGAAAGCCAGTTCAGCGCCGACGCCTCGCGCGCGAATATTGGCGAGCCCGCTTGCCTCGTCCGCGTCGTTCATAACGGCTTGTCTCGCGCCGAATTCCAGCCCGTCATGCCCGCTCCTGATGCCACCGACATCGTGTTTGTCGGCGAGTTGCGCGAGCTCAAGGGCGTCGACCTGCTGATCGATGCCATCGCGACGCTACGCCGCAAGGGCCGCCCGCTGACCGCGACCCTGGTCGGCGACGGCCCGGATCGGGATGCCTTCATTGCCCAGGCGGCGCAGGCCGGTCTGGGCAACGCCATCAAATTCCCGGGCGCCATGAACGCGCGGCAGGCCTTCTCGCTCGGCCGCCTGATGGTGGTGCCGTCGCGGGCGGAATCGCTGCCCTACATCGTCCTCGAATCCATTGCTGCACAGATGCCGCTGATCACGACCCGGGTGGGTGGCATTCCCGAGATTTATGGCCCTCTGGCCGATGAGTTGATCACCCCGAACAGCGTCGATGACCTCGTCGCCGCCATTGCCGATACCCTGGATCATCCCGAGCGGCTCGCCCGGCGAATGCGGACCTTGAATGAGCGGGTGGCCACGTTGTTCTCGATCGATGCCATGGTCGACGGCGTCCTCGATGGTTACCGGGCCGCGCTCGACAAGGCCGCGAAAGAAGGGCGCCGTTAACGACTTTTCAGAAGCGCCGCTAAACCTTTCTTGAGAGTCTTTCCCTAGATATTTAAGCGCATTTACCAATTCGGCGGCCTCGGTCAGTCCGGCCGTCTCAGTATGGCGTACCGAAATGCTCGACTCCGAATCCCGACCCGCCCTCAATGCGGCCGGTACCGGCGCTGCCGCGGTGCTCGACCGCTTGCGCGAAGGTCCGCGAAGCGACGCGGCCCCGCGCACCTTGTCGCCGATGGCCCGCGCCATCATCGACAAGCCGATTGCGGCGCCGATATCGCCCATCGTGCTCGCCGGCGCGGTTCGACTTGTCGAATTTGCCTTAATGGTCGTGATCGGCATGGCGGTGTTCGCCGCCTACATCTCGCCGATCCGGGACGTCGCGCTTTACGGCGTTGCAGTGCTCGTGATCGCCACGCTGGCCACCCTCGCCTTCCAGATCGCGGATATCTACCAGGTCCACGCCTTTCGCGGGCACGAGAAGCAATACATGCGCATGGCCTCGGCGTGGTCGGTTGTGTTCCTGATCGCCATCGGTGCCTCGTTCTTCCTCAAGGCCGGCGACCTGTATTCGCGCGTCTGGCTCGGCAGCTATTATGTCACCGGTCTTCTGGCGCTCGTCGTGTCGCGCAAGACCCTCTACTACATTGTCCGCCGCTGGACCCGCGAAGGCCGGTTGACACGCCGCACGGTCATTGTCGGCGCCGGCGAAGCCGGCGAACGCATCATCGAGGAATTGCGCCGGCAGAAAGACACCGGTATCGAACTGATCGGCGTTTTCGACGATCGCGGCGACCGCGGCGGCGACGAATGCGCGGGCCTTGCCAAGCTCGGCACCGTTGACGACCTTGTCGAGTTCGGCCGCAACAGCCGCGTCGATCTCGTGATCTTCTCGCTGCCGATCACCGCGGAAAACCGCATCCTGCATATGCTGCGCAAGCTGTGGGTGCTGCCGCTCGACATTCGCCTGTCCGCTCACACCAACAAGCTGCAGTTCCGGCCGCGCTCCTATTCCTACATTGGCAAGATTCCCGTCATCGACGTGTTCGACCGGCCGATCGCCGACTGGGACGTCGTGATGAAGTGGCTGTTCGACAAGGTCATCGGGACGCTGGCGCTGATCGCGCTGTCGCCAGTGCTGCTGGTCACCGCCATCGCCATCAAGCTCGACAGCAAGGGGCCGGTGATCTTCCGGCAGAAACGCTACGGCTTCAACAATGACCTGATCGAGGTCTACAAATTCCGCTCGATGTACACCGACAGGACCGACGCCACGGCGGCGAAGCTGGTCACCAAGGACGATCCGCGCGTCACCAAGGTCGGCCGTTTCATCCGCAAGACCAGCATCGACGAGCTGCCGCAACTGTTCAACGTGGTGTTCAAGGGCAACCTGTCGCTGGTCGGCCCGCGCCCGCATGCGGTGAACGCCAAGGCCGAAGCGAAGCTCTACGCCGACGCCGTTGACGGCTATTTCGCCCGCCACCGCGTCAAGCCCGGCATCACCGGCTGGGCGCAGATCAACGGCTGGCGCGGCGAGACCGATACGCACGAGAAGATCCAGGCCCGCGTCGAGCACGACCTCTACTACATCGAGAACTGGTCGCTGCTGCTCGACCTGTCCATCCTGTTGCGCACGCCGGTTTCGCTGCTCAAGACCGAGAACGCATATTGATCAGCGCCGGCGATATGGCGCCGCGCGGCTACGTGCCGCCGATGGCGCCGGCCTGGCCGGCAGGCGGCCACGCCGCGCCGATCGCCAAGGCATCGTTTCGCGAACGCCTGCTGACGGTGGTCCTGTTCGCGGCCCTCGCATCGAGCTGCATCGCATTCATCGAGCCGTCGCCGCACGACGCGGTGATGGGCCTGCTGGGTATCGCCGCGCTCGCCGCAGGCGTGCAGTTTCATCGCCTTTTGCTGATCCCGTTCACGCTGCTGGTCGTCTGGAATTTCTTCGGCCTGCTGACGTTGTTCAACGTCCCGGACCAGCAGGTCACGGTGCAATACGCGGCGACCTCGGTTTATCTCGCCGTTGCCGCGCTCATCTTTGCGCTCGTCGTTTCGGGCAACACCATGCCGCGCATGAGAGCGCTGGAGGCGGGCTACGTGCTGGCCGCTCTGATTTCGGCACTGTGCGGCATCGCCGGTTATTTCCATCTCGTGCCCGGCGCCGCCATGTTCACGCTCTACGACCGCGCCATGGGCATGTTCAAGGATCCGAACGTCTACGGCCCGTTCCTGATCCTGCCGCTCCTGTTTCTGCTGCAACGGATGATCGTGAAGCGGATCGACTTCATCGGCATGGGCCTTGCCGGCGTCATCATGTTCGGCCTGCTGCTCGGCTTTTCGCGCGGCTCGTGGTTCGCCTTCGCGGTCGGCCTGGCAGTCACCATTGCGCTCAGCTTTCTCACCGCGCCGACGCCGCGCGTGCGCCTGCGCATTCTCGGCCTGAGCATCGCCGGCCTTACGGCGCTGGCGGTGTTGCTGGTGCTGCTGCTGACGACGACGTCGCTGGGCAGCATGTTCACCCAGCGCGCTCAGCTCATTCAGAGCTATGACGTCGGCACCGGCGGCCGCTTCGTGCTTCAGCAACTCGCCATCGGCTCGGTGCTCGAATTCCCGAACGGCATGGGCCCGTTCGAGTTCTCGCGCGTCTTCGGCCTGCAGCAGCACAACGTCTACCTGCAGGCGTTTCTGGTCTACGGCTGGGGCGGCGGCTTCGCCTATGTCCTGCTGGTGCTGACGACCTTGTGGATCGGCTTCGCCAGCGCGCTCAAGCGTACGCCGTGGCAGGGCTACGCCATCGCCACCATTGGAACCTTCTTCGGCATCGTGCTGGAAGGCTTCATCATCGATACCGACCACTGGCGCAGCTATTTCCTGCTGCTGGGCGTGATCTGGGGCCTGGCGGCGGCAACCCGCGCGGCCGCGACGGGGCCGACGGGTCACCGCTCAACGCCTTGATATCTTTGAGTAAAATGGTCGGGGCGGCGAGATTTGAACTCACGACCCCTAGTCTCCCAGACTAGTGCGCTAACCGGGCTGCGCCACGCCCCGACCGGAACGGCGCGGACTATAGGGAGGCCCCACAGGCCGCGCAACCGCTGTCCGGCATTTTCTCGTGGCCCTGCAATGGTATTGCCCTGCGCCCGGGTGAGCCCGCTAGAAGTCGAGCGGCCGGTTGTCGACCACCTCTTTCATGACGAAGAAGGTCCGCGTCTGACGCACGCCAGGCAGTCCGATCAACTGCTCACCGTGAAGCCTGTTGAAGTCGTCGATGTCGCGCACGCGGATCTTGAGGAAGAAGTCGAAGTCGCCGGCCACCAGGTGGCAATCCAGCACGACCGGCATCTTGACGATGGCGGCCTCGAAAGCCGCGAAACTGTCGGGCGTCGAGCGGTCCAGCACGACACCGACGATCACCAACGCGCCGCGATCCACGGTCCGCGGCGCCACCTCGCCGCGGACTGAACGGATATAGCCTTCATCAAACAGGCGTTGCGTGCGCCGATGGCATGTGGCCGGGCTGATATTGAGTGCCTTGGCAAGGTCCGCATTGCTGATGCGACCGTCACGCTGGAGACGCTGAAGAATGCGGCGGTCGATCCGGTCGAGCGCGCTGCCCGTGGAAGATTCTACCATTTTTTAAGCTACCGCTATCGTCGATTGTCCATAAGCCTGCTCCCGTCCTAATCTTCATAAGATTTTACAGGCCACTTAGGAAGCACCTTCCTGAACCGACCGGCTAGAATTTCCGGCGAAATCCTCCCTTTCGCCCCGGAGACAATCGATGCTCAGGCTCGACAAGTTCGAACGCTACCCCCTCACCTTCGGCCCGACGCCCATCGAGCACCTGCCCCGGATGACCGAGGCGCTCGGTGGCAAGGTCGAGATCTACGCCAAGCGCGACGACTGCAATTCCGGCCTCGCCTTCGGCGGCAACAAGCTGCGCAAGCTCGAATACATCGTGCCGGATGCGATCGCCTCGAATGCCGACACTTTGGTGTCGATCGGCGGCGTGCAGTCTAACCACACCCGCATGGTGGCGGCGACCGCCGCCAAGATCGGCATGAAATGCGTCGTGGTGCAGGAAAGCTGGGTGCCGCACGAAGACGCCGTCTATGACCGCGTCGGCAATATCCTGCTGACCCGCCTGATGGGCGCCGACAGCCGCATCGTGCCCGACGGCTTCGACATCGGCATCCGCAAGAGCTGGGAGGACGCCATTCAGTCCGTGAAGGACGCCGGCGGCAAGCCCTACGGCATTCCGGCCGGCGCCTCGGTGCACAAATATGGCGGCCTCGGCTATGTCGGCTTCGCCGAAGAAGTCCGCGCCCAGGAAGCGCAGATGGGCATCAAATTCGACTACATCGTCGTCTGCGTCGTCACCGGCTCGACGCAAGGCGGCATGATCGTCGGCTTCGCCGCCGACGGTCGCGCCGATCGTGTCATCGGCATCGACG
Source organism: Pseudolabrys sp. (assembly GCA_017849615.1). Lineage (GTDB taxonomy): Bacteria > Pseudomonadota > Alphaproteobacteria > Rhizobiales > Xanthobacteraceae > Pseudolabrys. The sequence goes on from JAFIGS010000029.1 coordinate 81,001, forward strand.
CCTCCGGCACGCCGGAGCAGACCCGCGAGCAGGTGCGCGAGATCGTCGACAACACCGCCGAACTGGTCGAACTCGGCCGCAAGGTGCGCGACGACGAGATCGTCATTCTCAACGACTATGCCTATCCGGCTTACGGCGTGCCGAGCCACGAGACCAACGAAGCCATCCGCTTCGCCGCGCGCACAGAAGCGATGATCACCGACCCGGTCTACGAGGGCAAATCGATGCAAGGCATGATCGACCTTGTGAAGAAGGGCTACTTTCCCGCCGGCTCCAAGGTGCTCTACGCCCATCTCGGCGGCGCCCCGGCGCTCAACGGCTACAGCTACACCTATCGCAACGGCTAGGCGGACATGCCCGCCGCAGGACGCCGGACAGCGTCAGCGCAGCTTGATCGGATTAAAGGAATTCGCAACTTCGATGAGGCGCGGCGCGATTTCGCGGCGCACCTTGTCGATGCTCCATTTCAGGCTCGACATCGAACATTGCACGGCCGCGACCGGCCGTCCGTCGTGATCGAGGATCGGCGCGGCGAGCGCGATCTCGTTCAGCATGTTCTCGCTCACCGTCAGCGAATACCCGGCGACGACGGCTTCCTCGATCGAGGCGGCGATCTTGTTGCGATCCATGGTCGTCTTCGGCGTCATCGCCACCAGCGGCCAGGTCTTGACGGCCTTACGGCGCTCGGCCGCCGGCATGCGCGCGATCATGGTGCGTCCGCCCGAGGTCGTCAGCGCCGGCAAGCGGCGGCCGGCGATCATCGCCTCGAAGCGCGTCAGCTGGGTCGGGATGCGCACGACATAGACGATCTCGCCGCCGTCGAGCCGCGCGAGATTGACGCGCTCTTGCACGCGCTGCCCGAGTTCGATGAGTTTCGGCATCGCCAACTGCACCAGCGGATCCGCCCACCAATAGGCATTGGCGAGTTCGAGGAACTTGAGCGAGGGGCGAAAACGGCGCGTCTGCGGATCCTTGTCGAGATAGCCGATCTTGTGCAGCGTGTTGCTCAGGCGCTGCGCCGCGCTTTTCTCGAGACCGGTGCGCTCCGCGAGTTCGGTCAGGCCCAGCGACGTGTGATTGTGATCGAAGGCGCTCAGCACGCGCATGCCCTTCTCGAGCGAGCCGACAAACAATGTATCCTGCGTTCGCTTGCTCAAGTTCCCGTCTTTCGCCGTAGCACTCTGCCTGTATTTGGTGCGCTCTCCCGCGCCGCGATTTCTTGACAGCGCCGCAAAGCCGAGTACCGTGATTATCATATAATTCGACGTATTACATTATAATATCAACCGAAGGCGCGCAAGCGCCGCACAATGTGAGGGGAACATGAAGGCACGTCTTGTCCTGATGAGCGCGATCGCGCTCGCCGTCGGCGCACCCGCCACCGGCGCATTCGCCAACAAGGCCAACGACACGCTGGTCTATGCCTCGGACTCCGAGCCGGAAAACGTCAGCCCCTATCACAACAACCTGCGCGAAGGCGTCATCATCGCCCGCCATGTGTTCGACACTTTGGTCTATCGCAATCCCGACACCGGCAAATACGAGCCGCAGCTCGCCACCAAGTGGACCTGGGTCGATCCCACCACGCTCGACCTGACCATCCGCAAGGGCGTCGTCTTCCACAACGGCGATCCGCTCACCGCCGACGACGTCGCCTTCACGCTGAACTATGTCGTCAGCGCCGAGGCCAAGGTCGTCACCAAACAGAACACCGACTGGATCAAGAGCGCCGAGAAAACCGGCGAGGATCAGGTCCGCATTCATCTCGTCGGCCCGTTCCCGGCCGCGATCGAATATCTCGCCGGTCCGGTGCCGATCTATCCGGAGAAGTATTTCAAGTCGGTCGGCCTCACCGGCTTCTCCAAGGCGCCGATCGGCTCCGGCCCTTATCGCGTCACCAAGGTCGATCCCGGCAAGGGCGTCTCCATGGAGAAGAACGCCAACTACTGGAAGGACAGCCCGCAGGGCCAGCCCTCGATCGGCAAGCTGGTGTTCCGCGTCATCCCCGACGCCGAGACCCGCATGGCCGAACTGATGACCGGCGGCGTCGACTGGATCTGGCGCGTGCCGCAGGATCAGGCCACCCAGCTAAAGACCGCGCCGAACATCTCGGTGCTGTCGGCCGAAACCATGCGCGTCGGCTTCCTGCAGTTCGACACGCTCGGCCGTTCGGAAAAATCGACGCCGTTCAAGGATCAGCGCGTGCGTCAGGCGATCGCCTATGCGATCGACCGCAAGGCCATGCTCGACAATCTGGTCGGCGGCGGCGCCCGCATCATGAACTCGGCCTGCTTCATCGATCAGTTCGGCTGCACCGACAAGGACGTGCCGACCTATGCCTATGATCCGGCAAAGGCGAAAAAGCTGCTGGCGGACGCCGGCTATCCGAACGGCTTCACCACCGAAATCGTCGCCTACCGCGAGCGTGAATATGCCGAAGCCGTCATCGGCTATCTCGCCGCCGTCGGCATCAAGGCCAACCTGAACTACCTGAAATATGCCGCGATGCGCACCCTGATCCGCGAAGGCAAGGCGCCGATCGCCTTCCAGACCTGGGGCTCGTTCTCGGTGCTCGACGCCTCCGCCTTCACCGGCGTCTATTTCAAGGGCTCGGCCGACGACATGACCGGCGACAAGGAGGTCGGCGCGGCGCTCAACGACGCCGACACCTCGGTCGATGTCGACAAGCGCCTCAAGCTCTATCAGTCGGCGCTCAAGACCATCGCGGAGAAGTCCTACCTGTTCCCGCTGTTCTCCTATCCGGCGAACTACGCCTACACCAGCGAGCTGTCCTTCACGGCTCAGCCGGACGAACTGCCGCGCTTCTACGCGGCGCGCTGGAAGTAACGAAACTCGCGCGGCGCTCCTTTACGGGAGCGCCGCGCCAGCCCTCACGCCGGCGGGTTCCATGCTCCATTACACCTTGCAGCGTCTGGTCGTCGCGATCTCCGTCGCCATCACGGTGTCGATCGTCGCGTTCTTCCTGCTGCACTTGTCCGGCGACATCGCGATTTCGATTGCCGGTCCGGAGGCGACGCCGGCGCAAGTCGAGGCCATCCGCCAGCAATTCGGTCTCGATCGCCCGCTCGTCGTCCAGTATCTCGAATGGCTATGGAAAGCCGTGCGGTTCGACTTCGGCGACTCCTTCTATTTCCGCAGCAGCGTGGTTTCGCTGATCGCGTCGCGTATCCCCGTGACCTTGACGCTCGGCGCCATCTCGCTGTGCCTGTCGCTTCTCATTGCCGTGCCGCTCGGCGTGCTGGCCGCGGTTTATAACGGCACCATCATCGACCGGCTGGCACTGTCTTTCTCCGTCATCGGCCAGGCCATCCCGACCTTCTGTCTCGGCCTCGGCCTCATCATCCTGTTTTCGGTGACCTTGCGCTGGCTGCCAGTGTCCGGCGCCTCGACCTGGAAGCACTACATCCTGCCGTCGATCGCGCTCGGCTGGTACGCCGTGCCGGCGGTGATGCGGCTGTCGCGCAACGGCATGCTCGAAGTGCTGTCGGCCGACTACATCCGCACGGCGCGCGCCAAGGGCCTCTCGCCCGGCGTCGTGATCTTCAAGCATGCGCTGCGCAACGCCATCATTCCGGTGGTGGCGCTGGCTGCCGTTCAGTTCGGCTTCATGCTGGGCGGTTCGATCGTGATCGAAGCCGTGTTCTCGATGCACGGCCTCGGCTATCTCGCCTGGGAAGCGATCGCCCGCAACGACTTCCCGGTGGTGCAAGCGGTCGTGCTCATTCTCGCGACCATTTATGTCGGCCTTACCTTTCTGGCCGACATCCTCAACGCGTTCCTCGATCCGCGGATCCGGCTGGCATGAGCAACATCGCCCCCAGCCTGGCCCCCGCGACCGAGCCCGCCCGTTTCGACGTGGCGCCGGAACGCCGCACGCCGTTCTCCGCCTTCCTGCGCCGCGCGCGCCGCCATGGCGGCCTGCTGATCGGCGCCGGTGTGCTGCTAATCATCGTCATCGCCGCGGTGTCGGCGCCGCTGATCGCGCCGCACGATCCTTATGCGCAAAATCTGGCGCAGCGCCTCATCCCGCCGATCTGGCACCCCAAGGGCTCATGGGAGCACATTCTCGGCACCGACAAGCTTGGCCGCGACTACCTCAGCCGCCTGCTCTACGGCGCCCAGATTTCATTGCTCATCGGCCTGCTGACTGTCACGATTTCCGGCGTCATCGGCACCGTGCTCGGCATTTGCGCCGGCTATTTCGGCGGCCGCGTCGATGCCGTCCTGAGCTATGTCATCACCACACGCCTCGCCCTGCCGGTCGTGCTGGTCGCGCTCGCCTCGGCGGCCCTGGTCGGCGGCTCGCTGGAGGGCGTCATCATCGTGCTCGGCCTGCTGCTGTGGGACCGCTTCGCCGTGGTCACGCGCTCGGCGACGCAACAGATCGTCCGCACCGACTATGTAGCCGCCGCGCAAGCCATCGGCTGCTCGACACCGCGCATCCTGTTCATGGAGATACTGCCGAACATCCTCAACGCGCTGATCGTGGTCGCGACGCTGGAGGTGGCCCATGCCATCCTGCTTGAAGCCGCGCTGTCCTTCCTCGGCCTCGGCGTGCAGCCGCCGCTGCCGTCCTGGGGTCTGATGATTTCCGAGGGCAAGCAGTACATGTTCTTCAGCCCGTGGGTGATCGGCGTACCGGCCACCGCGCTGATCTTCCTCGTTCTGGCGATCAACCTCGTCGGCGACGGCCTGCGCGACGTGACCGCGCCAGAGAACCGGACCTGATCATGGCGCTGCTCGAGGTTCAGGACCTGGTCATCGATATTCCCACGGCGAGCGGCCTACTGCACGCCGTGAGTGAGGTGTCGTTTTCGGTCGATCGCGGCGAGACCCTCGCCATTGTCGGTGAGAGCGGCTCCGGCAAATCGCTGACCTCGCTGGCCATCATGGATCTGCTGCCGCGCGTGGCGAAGCGCCGTGCGGCAACGCTGACTTTCGACGGCACCGACCTGCTGTCCATGCGCGAGCCGGAGATGCGCAAGCTGCGCGGCAGCCGCATGGCCATGATCTTCCAGGAGCCGATGACCTCGCTCAACCCGGCCTACACCATCGGCAACCAGTTGATGGAAGCGCTGCGCTGCCACGAAGACGTCGGCGCCGAGAAAGCGCGCGCCCGAGCCGTCGAACTGCTCGAACGTGTCGGCATCGCCGGCGCCGAGCGCCGGCTGCTGCAATATCCGCATCAGTTGTCGGGCGGCCTGCGCCAGCGCGTCATGATCGCCATGGCGCTGATGTGCAAACCCGACCTGATTATCGCCGACGAGCCGACCACCGCGCTCGACGTCACCATCCAGGCTCAAATCCTGCGGCTCCTGCATGATCTCAAGAAGGAGTTCGGCATGGCGATGATCCTCGTCACCCACGATCTCGGCGTCGTCGCCCGCGTCGCCGACAAGGTCGCGGTGATGTATGCTGGCGCCATTGTCGAGCGCGGACCGGCGCGCGCCGTGTTCAAGGCGCCGTCACATCCCTATACGCGCGGGCTCCTCAATTGCATCCCGGTGCCGGGCCGCACCGCGCCAGGCACGCCGCTCGGCGCCATTCGCGGCCAGTTGCCGAACCTGATCGGCCGCCTCGAAGGCTGTGCCTTCCGCGACCGCTGCGATTTCGCCGCGCCGGAATGCTCAGGGCCGATGCGCTACGTCCCGGTCGACGCCGGCCACGACGTGCGCTGCATCCGGGCCGAAGCGCGGAAGGCGGTGGCATGACCGACATCGCGCTCGAACTGAAGAATGTCTGGCGCCGTTTCGAGGTCTCGCAAGGCGCCTTCAAGGGCAAGGCCGCGCTGACGGCGGTCGCGGACGTGTCGCTGCAAGTCAGGCGCGGCGAGGTCTACGCGCTGGTCGGCGAAAGCGGCTCCGGCAAATCGACTCTGGCCAAGATGCTGCTCGGCCTGCTGCCGCCGTCATCCGGCGAAATCCTCATCGACGGCGCGCCGATTGACTCCGGCAACCGTATCGCGGTGGCGCGGCGCATCCAGCCGATCTTCCAGGACCCCTATTCCTCGCTCAACCCGCGCAAATCGATCGAGCAGCTCATCGCCCTGCCGCTGGTGGTGCACCGCATCGGCGATGCCGCCTCGCGCCGCGCCAAGGTGCGCGAGATGCTCGATATGGTCGGCCTGCCGGCGCGCCTGCTCGACGCCTATCCGGGCCAGTTGTCCGGCGGCCAGCGTCAGCGCGTCGCCATTGCCCGCGCGCTGGTGATGCGGCCTGAGGTCGTGATCTGCGACGAGCCGACCTCGGCGCTCGACGTGTCGGTGCAGGCGCAGATCCTCAATCTGCTGCTCGAACTCAAGCGCGACCTCGGCCTCACCTACTTCTTCATCAGTCACAATCTCGCGGTCGTCGAACATCTGGCCGATCGCGTCGCGGTGATGTATCTCGGCCGCATCGTCGAGGAACGCACGCGGGCCGGCCTGTTCGCCAGCCCGCGCCATCCTTACACGAGCGGCCTGCTGGAGTCGGTCCTCACGCCGGACCCGGATCTCGGCGTGCCCGACACGCATCTCGGCATCACGAATGCCAATCCCATGGCCGTTCAGAACGGCTGCCCGTTCCAGGCGCGCTGTCCGAGCGCGCTGGCCATCTGTGCGACCCAACCGCCGGCCGTCACGATCCTGTCCGACGGCTGGACGACCTGTCATCTGCTGCAAGAAGAGGCCTTAGCTTTACAATGACCCGCCTGGACGCCATCGCCCGCGCTGCGGCTTATTACGACAACGGCACCTTCAAGGAGGTCCTGTCCCGCCGCGTCGCCATCCCGACCGAGAGCCAGGGCGGCGATAAGCTCGATGCGCTGCGCACCTATCTCACCGACGACATCGTCCCCGCCGTCGAGAAACTCGGCTTTCGCTGCCGCATCGTCGAAAACCCCGCGCCGGGCTACGGCCCGTTCCTGATCGCCGAGCGCCATGAGGGCGACAAGCTGCCGACCGTTCTCACCTACGGCCATGGCGATGTCGTGTTCGGCCATGCGTCGAGTTGGCGCGCAGGGCTCGATCCCTGGACGATCACCGTCGAGGGCGACCGCTGGTACGGCCGCGGCACCGCCGACAACAAGGGCCAGCACAGCATCAACATCGCCGCGCTCGAGCAGGTGATGGCGACGCGCGGCGGCAAGCTCGGCTTCAATTGCAAGCTGCTGATCGAGATGGGCGAGGAAGCCGGCTCACCCGGCCTGCGCACGTTGGCAGCCGCCGAGCGCGACGCGCTTGCCGCCGACGTACTGATCGGCTCGGACGGCCCGCGCCTGTCGGCGCAGCGCCCGACCATCTTCCTCGGCTCGCGCGGCGCCATGAATTTCGAACTGTCGGTCGACCTGCGCGAAGGCGGCCATCACTCGGGCAACTGGGGTGGCGGTCTCGCCAATGCCGGCACCTTGCTCGCCAATGCCATCGCGACATTGGTCGATTCCAAAGGCCGCATTTTGGTCAATGCGCTCAAGCCGGCGAGCCTGCCGCATGCCGTACGTGACGCCCTGGCCGACGTGAAGATCGGTCAGGAGCCGAACGACCCCAAGATTGATCCCGATTGGGGCGAGCCCGGCCTCACCACGGAAGAACGCATCTTCGGCTGGAATACGCTCGAAGTGCTGGCCTTCAAGACCGGCACGCCCGAAGCGCCGGTCAACGCCATTCCGCCTTCGGCCAAGGCGACGATGCAGTTGCGCTTCGTCGTCGGCACCGATGTCGATGCCATCCTGCCGGCCGTGCGCGCGCATCTCGATGCGCATGGGCTGCAGCGCGTGGCGGTGCGGCCCGCGCGCATGGAGACCTTCACCGCCACCCGTCTCGATCCGGCCGACCCGTGGGTGACCTGGGCGCTTGCCTCGATGGCCAAAACCACCAACAAGAAGCCGGCGCTGTTGCCCAATCTCGGCGGTTCGCTGCCGAATGACGTTTTCGCCGATATTCTCGGCATGCCAACGGTCTGGGTGCCGCACTCCTATCCGTCCTGCTCGCAACATGCGCCGGACGAGCACCTGCTCGGCTCGGTGGCGCGCGAGGCGCTGCAGATCATGGCCGGGCTGTTCTACGACCTCGGCGAAGACGGCGGCCGCATCCTCACGGAGCGCCGCAAGTGACGACCGCCCCCGTGCTGGACCGCGACGTGACCGACAAGGTGCTGGCCTGGCTGGCGCCGCGTGCCGGCGAGATGGAAGCGCTGCTGCAGCGCCTCGTCGACATCGACTCCAACAGCTTCGACAAGGCCGGCACCGACGCGGTTGGCGAAGCCATTGCCGAGGTGCTCGGCAATGATGGCATTGCCGTCACGCGCATTGCCAAGGAGGGCTTCGGCGACGTCTTCCGGGCGGAGGTGCCGGGTCACGGGCAGAACCAGCACGCTTTGCTGCTCGGGCATCGCGACACCGTCTTCGCCAAGGGCACCGTGGCGACGCGGGGGTATTCCCGCGACGGCGACCTCGCCTTCGGGCCGGGCGTTGCCGACATGAAAGGCGGCCTCGTCGCCAACATCTTCGCGCTGCGCGCCATCCATGCCGCTGGCGGCCTGCCTTTCCCGGTCGTCGCCTTGTTCACGTCGGACGAGGAGATCGGCTCACCGACCGGCCGGGCCGAGATCGAGGCCGCGGCGGCCGGCGCCCGCGCGGTGTTCAACACCGAGCCGGGCCGGGTCAGCGGCAATGTCGTCACCGGGCGCAAGGGCGGCGCCAGTTTCCTCATCCGGATCAAGGGTGTGGCCGCCCATTCCGGCGTCAATCACGAGGCCGGCGCCAGCGCCATCGAGGCTTTGGCGCGCAAGATCGTGCGCCTGCACGCCCTCACCGACTACGGTGCCGGTGTGACAACCAACGTCGGCGTCGTCAACGGCGGCAACACGCACAACACCGTCGCCCCCTGGGCCGAGGCCGAGCTCGACCTGCGCTTCAAGACGCTCGATCAGCGCACCAGGCTGATGACTATCATCGACGGCATTGTGCAATCCGAAGACGTGCGCGGCACCAGCGGCGAGATCGTCACGAAGGCGCTGTTCCTGCCGCTCGAGGAGAAGCACTCGCAGGCGCTGCTGGAGCGATACCAGCAAGCCGCGGCCAGGATCGGCTTTGCCGTCGCCGGCGAATACACCGGCGGCTGCGCCGATTCAGGCTTCACCGCCGCGCTGGGCGTGCCGACCTTGTGCGGGCTCGGCCCGGTCGGCGGCAAAGCGCATACGGACGACGAATTCCTGCGTCTCGATACGCTGCTGCCGCGAACGCAGGCGCTCGCCGCGACAATTTGCGGGCTGGCTTGAAGTGCCGGTCTATTTGTCGAATGCCGCGTCGATCGGCACGCGATAGCCGTTGACCAGCCGGTTGGTCTCGTTGGCCATGCCGACAATGGCCATGACCTCGCCGAACATTTCCGGCGTCATGCCGGCCTTGGTGGCCGCGGCGCTGTGGCTGGCGATGCAGTAGCCGCAGCCATTGGTGACGCTGACGGCGACGTAGATCATTTCCTTGACCAGCGGATCGAGCGCGCCCGGCGCCATCACTTCCTTGACGCTGTCCCAGGTGCGCCTGAGCGTCTTCGGATCGTTGGCGAGATACTTCCAGAAATTGTTGACGTCGGGGACGTTGCGCGAGGTCTTGATGTCATCGAACACGGCTCGCACCTCCGGCGAGGCGTCGGCATATTCGATCGGCTTCGGCTTGCTCATGATCGTAGATCTCCCTGACGACTGATACGCCGACCATAGCTCGTTTGGGCCCGGCGTACAGGGATTGGTATCTGCTAGGCCGGCATCGCCTGAGCCGCTTCGAACACCGCGAATTGGTCTGCGAAAGCGCGCCGGTAGGCCGGGCGCGCTTCCCCGCGGGCGACATAGGCGGCCAGATTGGGAAGGTCCTTCAGTATGGCCGAGCCCTTCAACCTGAGGAGCACGGAGATCATCAAGAGATCACCGGCGCTGAATTCGCCATCGAGCCAGTCAGACTCGCCGAGACGGCGCGACAGGTCGCCAAGGCGAACACGAATGCTGCCCTCGAGCGCAGTCAAACGGTCGTCGTACCATGGCTTGTCGCGATCGAGGATCATCAACAAGGCACGTTCTAATATCGGCGGCTCCACCGTGTTGAGCGCGGCGAACATCCAGGCGATCGTCCGCGCCCGCGCATTGGCATCGCCCGGCAACAGACCGCCATGACGCTCTGCGATATGCAGCACGATGGCGCCGGACTCGAACAGGACGAGTTCACCCTCCTCGTAGCTTGGTATCTGACCGAATGGCTGCACGGCCCGATGTGCCGGCTGTTTCATCGCCTCGAAGGAGACCAGCCGCACCTCATAGGGCTGCCCGGCTTCCTCCAGCGCCCAGCGCACGCGCATGTCGCGCGCCAGGCCCTTGCCGCGATCGGGCGACCTTTCAAATGCGGTGATGGTAGGGACCATGCAGGCGCCCGATCGATGGGACGAGTGACGGCTACTGGTTGATCTCGGGCTCGACCAGCCCGGTGAGCTTTCGCAGCGATTGCTGCCAGCCGAGATAGCAAGCCTCGGCCGGAATCACATCCGGCACACCTTCCTGGACGATGTTGACCTCGGTGCCGACCGAAACCGCCTTCAGCGTTACTGTGGTGCGCATCTCGCCGGGCAGGTTCGGATCGTCGAACGTGTCGGTGTAGACCAGCCTCTGACCCGGCACGAGCTCGACATAAGTACCGCCGAAACCGTGGCTGTGGCCGGTCGTAAAGTTACGGAACGACATCCGGTGCTTGCCGCCCACCTTGGCATCGAGCTCATGGACGGTGCAGAGAAAACCGTAAGGCGGCAGCCAGCTCGCCACGGCGTCGGGCTCGAGGAAGGCGCGATAGACCTTCTCGGGCTTGGCGGCGATAACACGGTGGAGCTTGATCGTGCTGGGCATTTTCGTTCCTTCCCTGCTGCTTATGATCGTTGAGTGCCGTCTGCGCCGAACAGGAGCCGCAGATAGCGAATGAGATGCTCGACGCTCTCGGCGGCGATTTCGGCGCCGCCCTTCGCCTTGGCGAGGATGAAGGCGCCCTGCAGAACCGCCTGCGTGTGCAGCGCCAGCGACCTCGCGGTCCATGCGGTCGTCATGTTGCGCTCGCGCATGGCCGCTTCAATATCGGCTTCGAGAGTCGCGGCGTGTCCGCTGATGCTGCGGTCGCATGCGTCGCGAATGGCCGGCGCGGTCTCGTAGGTTTCCTGCACCATGGTGCCGACGAGGCAGGTGAACTCCGGTACGCGGCCCTGCAGCATCGCCTTGCGCAAGGCCAGATAGCCGATCACGCGATCGAACGGCTTGTAGAGTTCGTGATAGGGGGCTGCGGCAAACAGCGCGCCGGTCTGCTCCGACCAGTGCTCGGCGACGGCGACACCAAGCGCTTCCTTGCTCTTGAAGTGATGAAAGAACGCGCCCTTGGTAACGCCGGCGGCGGCACACAGTTCATCGACCGTGGTCGCCGAATAGCCCTTGGTGCGGATGACGCCGAGGGCGGCATTGAGCAGTTTCGTTCTCGCGTCAGGCTTTGCAGCGGTTTCGGCCATGGGACGGCATCCTTTGTGGATGCGCCAACAATACCGACCAGTTGGTATGTGTCAACTGAAAAGCTCTACGGGAACGAGAAGACCCGTCGTTAACGGGCCTTCCGCCGCAATCTCAGGCACTTAGCTGGAAAGCTCAGTCCGGCGTCCTGAGCGATACCCCAAGCACGGCGCGCCGGCGCAGCCAGGTCATGGCGCGATATTTCGGGTCGTGCGTCGCTGTGAACATGCCGTCGAGCACCGCGAGCACGCGTGCCGGCCCGAGCATGTCGCCCAGCGCAAGCGGGCCCTTCGGATAGTTGAGGCCGAGCTCCACGGCCGTGTCGATGTCGTCCGGCGCGGCGACGCGCAGTTCGGCAATGCGGCTGCCGATATTGACGATCATCGCGAGCAGACGCTGCGTGACGAAGCCGGTGGAGTCATTGATCGCGGTGACGGGCGTGCCGGTGGCGCCAAGCGCGACAACGGCGCTGCCCAGTGCCACAGCGGACGTCAGCGGGTTCTTCATCACCGTGTAGCGCTTGCTGAAGCGGCCCAGCATATCCACCGCCACCGTGCGCGCCGGGTCGAGCTTCAGCCGCAAGGCGGCGCCAGTGCAGTCCTCGCCGAGCGGCGTCACGAGGCAAAGGCTGTCCTTCGGCGGCGCGCCACCGACGCTCGTCTTGATGCCCGCCGCTTCCAGCGCGGTCGCCAGTTCGCGGCCGCCATCCTCGTCGGCGATCCACAGCGCTGTCGGTACGGGCTGCTTCGAGACCGTAATGGTCGGCGGGCTCACCGCATTCGCGTTCTTGTAATCGTAGAACCCGATGCCGCTCTTGCGCCCCAGCATGCCGCCGGCGACGCGCGTCGCCAGCAACGATGACGGCTGATACATCGGCTCCTGGTAATAGCGGCCGTACATGCTCTCCATCACCGCATGGGTCACGTCGCCGCCGATCAGATCGAGCAGCTCGAACGGGCCCATGCGGAAGCCGGCCGCTTCCTTCATCAGTTCATCGACCTCGCGCGGGCTCGCGATGCCCTGCGCGACAATCCGCAATGCTTCGGGACCGTAGGCACGACCGGCGTGATTGACGACAAAACCCGGGGTATCGGTGGCGACGATCGGCGTCTTCGCGATGCGTTTGGTCAGCGCGACAAGCGCATCGGCGAGCGAGGGATCGCTGCGCAGGCCGGCGATGACCTCGACCAGCTTCATCACTGGCGGTGGATTGAAGAAATGCAGGCCGCCGACGCGCTCCGGCCGTGCGCAGCCCGCCGCGATTTCGGTCACCGAAAGCGACGAGGTGTTGGTCGCCAGCACGGCGTCGGACGCTACGATGGCTTCGAGCTTGGAGAACAGGTCGCGCTTGACGGCGAGGTCCTCGACGATGGCTTCGATGATCAGCCCTGCCCCTCTGGCATCCTCGAGCTTGGCCATCGGCTTCAGTTTTGCCATCAGCGCCGCCTTGGCCTCGGCGGTCATGCGGCCCTTGGCGACCTGGCCGTCCAGCCCCTTGCCGACGGCCGCAATGGCTTCGTCCACCGCGCCGGCGCGCGCGTCATAAAGCAGCGTCTCGATGCCAGCCTGCGCGCAGACCTGCGCAATGCCGCGGCCCATGGTGCCGGCGCCGAACACGGCGACGACGAGGTCGGATTTCGTCAGATCGAATGCCATGGATGCTTACTTGCCTTGGTAGATCGGCTTGCGCTTCTCGAGAAAGGCCGCCATGCCCTCCTTCTGGTCCTGCGTCGCGAACTGCAACTGGAAAGCCTTGCGCTCCAGCATCAGCGCGGTCTCCAGCGGCGCATTGACGCCGGCATTGACGATTTCCTTGATCTGCTGCACCGAGATCGGCGGCATCGCCGCGATTTCGCGGGCCATATCGAGCGCGCGCGACAGCGCCTGCCCGGCCGGCGCGACGTCGGCGACAGCACCCATCGCGAAAGCCTCCGCCGCCGACAGGAAACGCCCGGTCATCAACAGCATCAACGCGCGCTGCTTGCCCACGAGCCGCACCAGCTTCTGCGTGCCGCCGCCGCCGGCAAGAATTCCGAGCTTAACTTCGGGCAAGCCAAGCTTGGCGGTTTCGCCGGCGACAATGAAATCGGCGCATAGCGCCAGTTCAAAACCGCCGCCGAGCGCGAAGCCTTCGACCGCGGCGATCACCGGCTTGGGGCATTCCGCGATCGGCCGATAATATTGCTGCACGTTGCGCGCCATCACCTCGACCGGGCCGGCCTTGGCCATTTCGGCGATATCGGCGCCAGCCGCGAAGGCCTTTTCATCGCCGGTGATGACGATGACGCGCGTTGTCGCGTCGCCACCGTAGCGCAAGGTCTCCTCGGCGAGGCGCTGACGCAGCGGCAGGCTCAGCGCATTGCGCACCTGGGGGCGATTGAGCCGTAACACGACGATGTCGTTCGTCGGATGTTCAACGAGCAGCGGATCGGGTTCGGTCATGCGTTGCGTCCTGGCGTCGGCCTTTGATCGAAAGCGGCCTTGCCTAACATGAGGGTCCGCCGTCGCCAATCGCGACAGGCCGTCTGAGCCGTGCAGGATAATTCGCTGCGTGTGCCTAGGATCGCTCGGCCGGCGCGAGCTTGGCATCAATCAGTTGCCGGCATTCCTTGAGTTCGCCGAGCACCTGGCGCAGGCGGTCCGACTGCTCTGCGGTGAGCCCGGCGGGCGCAGCCGCCACAACCGGCTGCGGCACAGGCCTGGGCGGCGGGGCGAAGGTCTCGGGCGTCGTCCGTGAAACGCCGCCCACCCGCTCGCCCGGATCGATGCGCGGCATCGGCGCGTCTTCCAGCGGCGGCTCGGTGCGTTCGGCCCGCGCATCCCGCTCGTTGAGGTCGCGGCCGATGAGCGAACCGATGCGGCCGCGAAGGCCACGCGGCTCCTCCGACTCCTCGGTCTCGTCGTCCTCGTCGCTTTCGTCCTCATCGACGCCATGCGGCGCTTCAGCGGCGGCGTCCTCTTCATCGACATCCGGCGTGGCGGGTTGAGCGCCCTCTTGCCAGATGGACATGACGAAATCGACGCCCTGCTCGCGCAGGATGCGTTGCACGCCGCGGATGGTGTAGCCTTCGCCGTACAGCAGATGCCGGATGCCGCGCAGCAGATCGATGTCGTCGGGCCGATAGTAGCGGCGACCGCCGCCACGCTTCATCGGCTTGATATCGGTGAACCGGCTTTCCCAAAAGCGCAGGACGTGTTGCGGCAGATCGAGCTCGTCGGCCACTTCACTGATGGTACGGAATGCGCCCGGCGCCTTGTCGTCCAAAGCGGTCTGACCTGCCTGATAAACGATGAGCGCAAGCTACAGGAGTCGCGCGTCGATTGTTATGCGTGTTCAGCTTCGTCGGCGACGTTATGCCCGTTAATCCTCTGCTTGAGGATGGCGGACGGCTTGAACACCATGACGCGACGCGGCGAGATTGGAACTTCTTTCCCGGTCTTCGGATTCCGGCCGATACGCTGGCCTTTCTTGCGCACCACGAAGCTACCGAATGACGATAGTTTCACGGTTTCGCCGCGCTCGAGGCAATCGGTGATTTCCTTGAGAACCAGTTCGACCAGAGACGCGGACTCAGTCCGCGACAGGCCGACCTTCTGGTACACGGCCTCGCACAGGTCCGCTCTCGTTACAGTTTTACCAGTCATCGCCCCAGCCCAACCCAACCTTTGGGGAAGATATCTCGCTGAATAATCAAAGATATTAGCTACAGCGAATGCGGTCAACGGGCGATTTGAACCCGTCTCGCGCCACGAAAGTGCTTGCTTTCAGGCTACCAGCGTAGCAGCGCGGAACCCCAGGTGAAGCCGCCGCCCATAGCCTCGAGCAGGATCAGATTGCCGCGTTTGATACGGCGGTCGGCCACAGCGTCGGCGAGCGCCAGCGGGATCGAAGCCGCCGACGTGTTGCCATGACGATCGACCGTCATCACAACTTTTTCGGGAGATATGCCAAGTTTATGCGCCGAGCCGTCGATAATCCGCTTGTTGGCCTGATGCGGCACGAACCAGTCGATGTCGGCGGCGCTGGTGCCGGTGGCGGCGAAAGCGTCTTCGATAACATCGGTGATCATGACCACCGCGTGCTTGAACACCTCGCGGCCTTCCATGCGCAAATGACCGACGGTCTGGGTCGAGGACGGGCCGCCGTCCACGTAGAGCTTGGAACGGTGCTTGCCGTCCGAGCGCAGATGGGTGGTCAGCAGTCCCCGGTCATCGGAGGTACCGGGCTGATCCTGAAGCTCCATGACCACGGCGCCGGCGCCGTCGCCGAACAGCACGCAGGTGGTGCGGTCGGTCCAGTCGAGAATGCGGGAGAAGGTCTCGGCGCCGATCACCAGCGCCCGCTTGTGCGCGCCGGTCTTGAGCATGCTGTCGGCCACCGACAGCGCATAGACAAAACCGGAGCAGACCGCCTGCAGGTCGAAGGCCGCGCCCTGGGAAATGCCGAGCTGGTTCTGCACCGTTACCGCCGTCGCCGGAAAGGTCTGGTCCGGGGTGGCGGTCGCCAGGATGATGAGGTCGATGGTGTCGGCCTCGACATGGGCATGGGCCAGTGCCGAGCGGGCCGCATGGGTAGCCAGATCGGAGGTCAATTCGCCCGCCGCCGCGATGTGGCGCTCGCGAATGCCGGTGCGCTGCACGATCCACTCGTCGGTGGTATCGACAGTCTTGGCCAGTTCGTCGTTGGACAGAATGCGGGCCGGCAGATAGCTGCCGCAGCCGAGAATGACGGAACGCTTCACTGTCACGAGGCCGCCCCGTTCGCCGCCGGCTGCGCCACCGCGTCCTTGGCGGCCTGCGCCGCCGCACGTGTCTCCATATCCCGGACCAGGTCCTGGCCGATCTTGGCGAGAAGCTCGTAACGGATCATATCATACCCCATATCGATAGCCGCGGCGTAGCCTTCGGCGTCAGCGCCGCCGTGGCTCTTGATGACAACGCCGTTGAGGCCCAGAAAGACCCCGCCATTGGCCTTTCGCGGGTCCATTTTTTCGCGAAGCAAGGAGAAGGCCGGCTTGGCCAGCAGATAACCGAGCCGCGCGCGCCAGGTGCGGCTCATCGCCGAGCGCAGATATTGCGCGAACTGCTTGGCGGTGCCCTCGGCGGCATTGAGCGCGATATTGCCGGCAAAGCCCTCGGTCACGACCACGTCCACCGTGCCCTTGCCGATGTCGTCGCCCTCAACGAAGCCCTGATAATCGAAATGGGGGAAGTCGCCTTCGCGCAGCAAGCGGCCGGCTTCGCGCACCTGCTCGAGGCCCTTGACCTCCTCGACGCCGATATTGAGCAGGCCCACGGTCGGCCGCTCGATGTCGAACAACACGCGCGCCATGGCGCTGCCCATGACCGCGAGGTTGACCAGGTGGTGCTCGTCGGCGCCGATCGAGGCGCCAACGTCGAGCACAACGGACTCGCCCTTCAGCGTCGGCCACAGGCCGGCGATGGCGGGGCGGTCGATGCCTTCCATCATTTTCAGGTTGAACCACGACATCGCCATCAGCGCGCCGGTGTTGCCGGCGGACACGGCGACGTCGGCTTCGTCTTTCTTGACGGCGTCGATGGCGAGCCACATCGACGACTTGCCGCGGCCATAGCGCAGCGCCTGGCTGGGCTTGTCGTCCATGCGGATTGAGACGTCGGTATGGACGACGGCGGATTTCTCTTTCAGCTTCGGCAGATTGTCGAGCAGCGGCGCGATGACCGCCTGATCGCCGAACAGCCGGAATTCGATGTCCGGATGGCGTTCGAGTGCGATCGCCGCGCCCGGCAGCACCACGGACGGGCCGTGGTCGCCGCCCATGGCGTCAATCGCAATGCGGATCTTATCGGGCATGAATCGGCTCAAGGGGTGGCCCAGGTGGCCTGGAATGGGTGTCGGTCGGGGGCATGATCATGTCTCTCAGGACGGCTCCCCAGCAGTCGGGATCATGCGCCCGCCAAAATGGCGTTGAGCGCGCCGCCCGGGATGCAGGTCCGGACTCGGGGCGCCCGCGGCAACATAGCGGGTGCGCCGACCGTGACAAGCCGTTTCAGTTGTTGCGCTTTCCCGGTTCCTTCAGCGCGGCCAGGGCGGCGAAGGGCTTGTTGCCGGCTTCCTCTACCGCCGGGGCGGCAAATTCGGCCCCTTCCTTGCGCGGATAAGGGTCGATGGCAAGAACCAGGAACTCGGCGGCGATGGCGCCGAGGTCGATCGAATTGCCGACCAGCGGCTCAGGCCCCTCCTCGGCGCCCTTGCGGGACGGCTCCGACAAGCCCTCGTCGGCCCGCACGGCACCTGCCGCCGGCGGCGCAAAGGTCAGCTCGATGGCCTCGTCGATGGCGGTCTCCATCGGCTCCAGCGACACCACGCAGGTCTGTCCGACCCGGGCACGAACGCGGCCGGTGACCTCCAACTTGCTGCCATGCCGGACGAGATCGAAGGTCGCCGACAGTTCAGGCACAGCCTGCAGATCGGCCAGCCGGGCGATGGCCTCGCGGGCGGCTTCCGGCGCCTCGATGACGCGATGCAGCCCGCCCTCCGGTATCTGGTCGAGCGTGACCGGCACGCTCCAAGGCACCACCTCGGTCATGCCGGCGGTCGCTTGTTGAGGCCCGCGCGCGGGTCCGCTTTTTCTGCTCATGGGCAAACTCATATCAGGTTCTGGCGCGGCCGTTCAGACCTGCGGCACCGGTACAACCGCCGGATCGGGGAACCGGACCTCGCCGGCGGCGATGGCCGCGAGTTCCTGCGTCTTCAGCGCGGCGGCGGCGGCAATGACGTAGTCGGCGAGCCGGGGCGCGGCGTCGTATGCCGATGGCGCTCCGCCATAGATATTCCGCGTCAGCGCCGTCACCAGAGCCCGCCGGTCGCCCAGCGCATCCACATAGGCCTTGGAGCGCCCGTAAAAGGCCTGCCCCATGCGCTTCATTTCCTTGGGCACCTTGAGGTCGCTGATGCCCATTTCCCGCAGATTGTCGTCCATGTCGGCGCAAAAGCGGTCGAAAACCGCCTGTCCGGCGGTATCGAGCTGGCCGTTCACGGCCAAACGGTCGAGCACGAGGGCCAGATGCAGGACGATCAGGTCGAAACGGCCGTTAACCGTATCGGCGACCGCGTAGTCGCGGTAGAACACCGGCAATCGCGCCTGTGCCACGATCATGCCATACAGGGCCGAAATGGTGTCGCGCTGAGGCTTGCGGCGGAACAGAGAAAAGATCATGAGCCCGGGTGCCTGACGGCGGCGTTTGAGCCGCGGAATGGCGCCGGTTTAGTGGACGCGCCGCCGGATGCAAAGGCCCCTGATGCCGCCTGCCGGGCGCGTATTTTTGGTTATGCCGATTTCGAGGATGCCGATTTGATGACGAATGCCCGACCGACCCGCCTGCCCGACCGCCGCTTCGCCCGCGTGCTGGCCCTCGGCCTGACCCTGACGGCCCCGGTTTTGCTGGCCGGCTGCGGCAGCTTCGGCGAGACGCTGCAGCGCGGCTACGTGCTGCCTGAGGGCGCGCTCGAGCAAATCCCGATCGGGGCGACGCAGGAGCAGGTGCTGATCGTGCTCGGCACACCCTCGACCGTCGCCACCGTCAGCGGCGACGTGTTCTACTACATCTCGCAGAAGGCCGAGCGCAGCGCCGCCTTCCAGCCGCATGAGGTCACCGACCAGCGCGTCGTCGCCGTGTATTTCGACAAGAACCGCAAGGTCACGCGGCTTGCGAATTATGGCGTCAAGGACGGCAAGATCTTCGACTTCGTGTCGCAGACCACCGAAACCGGCGGCAACCAGCTCAATTATCTGCGCGGCGTCTTCAACGCCTTCAAGATGTTCTGAGGCGAGCCTCCCCTTCAAGCGCAACATCAAAAGCAAAAAGGCCCGCGCAAAACGCGGGCCTTTTCTCTTTGAGGACGTGGATGGCCGGGACAAGCCCGGCCATGACGTTGGTTTGGCTTAGTGCGCCAGGATCGCCAGCAGCAGCAGCGCCACGATGTTGGTGATCTTGATCGCCGGGTTCACGGCGGGGCCCGCCGTGTCCTTGTAGGGATCGCCGACGGTGTCGCCGGTGACCGACGCCTTGTGGGCCTCGCCACCCTTGAGGTGTTTGACGCCGTCCTTGTCCACGAAGCCGTCTTCGAACGACTTCTTGGCGTTGTCCCAAGCGCCGCCGCCCGAGGTCATCGAGATGGCGACGAACAGGCCGTTGACGATCACGCCGAGGAGCGAGGCGCCCAGGGCGGCGAAGGCGTTGGCCTTCGAGCCCGAGATCCACAGCACGCCGAAGTAAACGACGATCGGGGCCAGCACCGGGAGCAGCGACGGGATGATCATTTCCTTGATCGCCGCCCGGGTCAGCAGATCGACAGCGCGGGCATAGTCCGGACGCTGGGTGCCCTGCATGATGCCGGGCATGTCCTTGAACTGCCGGCGCACTTCTTCCACGACCGAACCGGCCGCACGGCCGACCGCGGTCATCGCGATGCCGCCGAACAGGTACGGGATGAGGCCGCCGAAGATGAGGCCCGCGACGACATAGGGATTCGACAGGTCGAACGAGACCGCGCCGATATCCTTGAAGTACGGGGCGCCCGACTTGGTGAACGCCGCGATGTCGTTGGTGTAGGCCGCGAACAGCACCAGCGCACCCAGACCGGCCGAACCGATGGCGTAGCCCTTGGTGACGGCCTTGGTGGTGTTGCCGACCGCGTCGAGCGCGTCGGTGTTGTGGCGCACTTCCTTGGGCAGGCCGGCCATTTCGGCAATGCCGCCGGCATTGTCGGTGACCGGGCCGAAGGCGTCGAGCGCGACGATGATGCCGGCGAGACCCAGCATCGTGGTGACCGCGATCGCCGTGCCGAACAGGCCGCCGAGCTGGAAGGTCACGATGATGCCGGCGACGATCACGAGGGCCGGCAGCGCCGTCGATTCAAGCGAGACCGCGAGGCCCTGAATGACGTTGGTGCCGTGACCCGTAACCGAGGCCTGCGCGATCGAGACGACCGGGCGCTTGCCCGTGCCGGTGTAGTACTCGGTGATCCAGACGATGAGACCGGTCACCACGAGGCCGAGAACGCCGCAGATGAACAGGTTCTTGCCGGTGATCGCGAGGCCGCCGACGGTGCCGATCTGGCCCCAGCCGATGGTGTAGTGCGTGGCAAGGGCAAGACCGCCGATCGACAGCACGCCGCCGGCGATGAGACCCTTGTACAGCGCGCCCATGATCGAGCCGTTCGGGCCGAGCTTGACGAAGAAGGTGCCGATGATCGAGGTCACGATGCAGGCGCCGCAGATCGCCAGCGGATACAGCATCGCCGAGCCCAGGACCGGCTGACCGACGAAGAAGATCGCCGCCAGAACCATGGTGGCGACCACGGTCACCGCATAGGTCTCGAACAGGTCGGCCGCCATGCCGGCGCAGTCGCCGACATTGTCGCCCACGTTGTCGGCGATGGTGGCCGGGTTGCGCGGATCATCTTCCGGGATACCGGCTTCGACCTTGCCGACGAGGTCGGCGCCGACGTCGGCGCCCTTGGTGAAGATGCCGCCGCCGAGACGGGCGAAGATCGAGATCAGCGAGGCGCCGAAGGACAGCGCGACCAGCGAGTCGATGACGACGCGGTTGTCGGGAGCGAGACCCTTGGGTCCGATCAGGAACCAGTAATAGACGGCGACGCCGAGCAGCGCGAGACCGGCCACCAGCATGCCAGTGACGGCGCCGGCCTTGAACGAGATGTCGAGGCCTTCGGACAGCGACTTGGTCGCGGCCTGCGCGGTGCGCACGTTGGCCCGCACCGACACGTTCATGCCGATGAAGCCCGCGGCGCCCGACAGCACGGCGCCGATCAGGAAGCCGATGGCGACCCAACTGCCGAGCAGCAGCCAGAGGCCGATGAACACGACGACGCCGACCATCGCGATCGCGGTGTATTGACGCTTGAGATAGGCCTGCGCGCCCTCAGCGACAGCGCCGGCGATTTCCTGCATGCGCGCCGAACCTGCATCGGCCGACATCACGGACTTGATGGCCCAGATGCCGTAGACGATGGACAGCGCACCGCAGGCGATAATGGCCCAGAGAGCAGTCATGAATCATCCTCGAAGTGATTATGCGCGGGCGGGAAAACGCTCCCGCCGGCACAGGAGCGTCGAGGATGGCCGCTTTGAGGGCGCTTCACCCCGACCGGGAAAGCGGCGGGACCTTGCCAAAATCGTGTCCGCAACGCAACGCCCCAACAGGGCTGATTTTACAGGAATTTCGGTACCGGGCCGGTACCGGCCGGTGCCTCCGGGAGAGACTCGACGCGCGCGCCGGCGCCCCTGTTCTTTAAAGGCCCGGGGCGGCCTGCCTTCCTCCCCGCCTCCGCGGGGACAAGCTTCTCTCCCCTCAGCACATGCCGAGGGAATGGAGCGCCGCGAAGCGCCCAAACGATGCGCCTTGCGGCGCCGGCCCCTC
>JAFIGS010000030.1 GCA_017849615.1 Pseudolabrys sp.
ATCATGGGAGCGATTGAAAAACGGCGATCCATCTATTTTGCTGCTTTTCCGTTATTCTTCATCGTCTTAAGCCATATTTCGGGACTTTCGCCAAGGTGTCGATGTCGGCTCATTTCCGGCCGTTTGGCTCATTTTCGCGCCACAGGCATCATCACCGGATGTGATAGAGAAATTCCGGCTGAGGGGGAAGCGGATCACCACGAACACTCCTGCTGCCTTCAGATCATTGATCTCAAGCGACATTGAGCGATATCGCCCAATCGTCTTGGAAGCTGGCGTCCAAGTGAAATGAACGCTGGACGTCGTTCGCGCCATGAGATCGGTCAGTCAAGTTAAGCCGAAGACCCAGCCCTCCGCCCCCAGCCTGCGCAAATAGGAAAGCCCGGGAAATGGCTTGCCGGCCTGCTGCTCGAAATCGCGCAAGCAACCGCGTAACTTCTGGCGCAAGGCATCCGGCGCCGGCGGATCGTCCGGCGAACCGGGAATGGCCGCACGCTCGAAGCGATCGACTATGCCGCCGCTGATCTGCAACGTGACCTTGCCGAACTCGATATCGCCGCCGCTGAGCTGCCCCTCGTCTTCAATGACAGTCAGGCGCTGCATTACTGCCGCGACATCGCTCCGCTGCACGGTCTCCGCCGCATAGCTCTGCAAGGTCGGCACGCCGTCGAGCAGCGCCACCGCGACGTTGAAGGGACCGGAAAACTTCGCCTCCAGCTCCGTCGCCGGCCAGTCGTATTTGAGCACTTCGACGCTGCCGGCGGGCACCATAACCGTGAACCGCACATCAGCGCGGCGTGCGATGTCGGCGCCCAGCCGCTCGCGCGCGTCCATCGCCACGCCGATCAGCCGATGCGCGGCGTAGCAGCAGGGGTAGAGCTTGACCGAAACGTCGCCCGGATGCGCGACGAAGGCAGCGTCCTCCGGCATGTCGACGCCGTCAGCGCCGCCGTAAAGGTCAATGAAACCATTGCGGCCGAATACATCTGGCGCGCCGGTCACGCCCGCCTGCGCCAGCCGCACCGCGCGCAGGCCTGCCACCGCGGCGAGCCCAGCGTGAACGGGTTTCGCCTGCGTGCCGAAATTGATGCGCAGCCCACCGGACATCGAGCCGCACAGCGCAAAAGCCGATTTTAGCCGCTCCGGCGTGATGTTCATCAGACGGCCGACCGCGGCGGTGGCAGCAAAGGCACCCACGGTCCCGGTGCCGTGCCAGCCTTTGTTGTAGTGGCCCTGCCCCAGCCGCTGCCCGATCGCGCGGCCGGCGATCATGCCGGCGCAAAACGCGGCGATCACATCGTCCGGCGCATGCGTTTGGAGCGGTTCGGAAACGATGGCCGGAACGATGACTGCGCTGGCATGCGCCAAACTCACCAGATAGACGTCGTCGAAATCTAGCGCGTGGGCGGCGACCGCATTGATCAGCACCGCCGCCTCGAGACTCTCGCAGCCGTCGCCGGACCAAGTGGCCGCTACGCTGCCGCCATAGGCCCCGAGCGTGTTCCGCGTCACCGGCTCAAACGCGCCGGGTGCGGCGACGCATATCGTATCGGCAATAGCCCGTGTCGCCAGCCGCCGCATGTCGCCGTCGGTGACCTCGCAGCACAACACGGCTTCGACGAGACGGTCGAGAAAGCTGGTCATCGATCGCTCACATGCTTGGTCGAGGGTCGAGGATAGGGGCCCTGGTAGCCGAGCGCATGGCTCAGTCGCTCGGCCTGCTGGCTGATGAGGCCGCCGAGTTTCTTCTCGTTGGCGGGATCGAAGCGGACCTGCGGTAGGGTGATGCACAGGCTGCCGATCACCCGGTTGTCCATCTTGTAGATCGGCGAGCCCATGCCGAGCGCGCCGGTGATCTTCTCGCCGTACGACAATGCGTAGCCGCGCTCGCGGATCTCCTCGAGCTCCTGCTGCAACGTCTTGAAGCTCGGCAGCTTGCGGCCGCTGCCGGGCGCCTCCGCGCCGGCTTTATACGCCGCCGCCTGCTCTTCTTCGGACAGGAAAGCCAGCACCGAACGTCCGGTCGCACCCCACAGCAAACTGTGCGCATTGTAGAGCTGCATGTCGTAACGCAGCGGATGCGACGAATTGATGGCCGCCAGCACGCTGACCTGCAGCGTCGCCGGCAGATAGGCCACCAGCATGCAGGCCTCGTTGCAGCGATCGACCACCTCTTGCATGAAGGGCCGCGCGATGTCGTTGAGGCTGCGATTGGCAATGAGCAGCGAACTCAGCCGAATGAGCTCGGCGCCACTCTGATAATTCCGCGACTCGTCGTCCTTCTCGATGAGACCTTCCGAGGCGAGCAGGTTGAGCAGGCGGTGCACGGTGCTAGCTGGCAGATCGAGCGCTTCGGATAGCTCTTTGATCGACAGCGGGCGTTTGGCGTCGGCGATGCAGCGAAGCACCCTGACGACACGCAGAACCGTCCCTGTCGATTTTGTGTCTGTGGCTTTGGCCATGGGCAAAGTCGTTGTTTCGATCTCTGAGTGTTGCGTGTCGCGAATTTCGACTACCGATCAGTGATGCCGTCGCGCGGCGAGATTGAAGAAGGGCTGCAAAAAGGCGGCCACGTCGCGCTGCCGCTCGAGCGCCAGGCACTGGTCGAGCAAGCTGCTGGCCGCCGCGGCGTCAAGACGTCGACCCGCCAGTTCGACAAACTTGCCCGCCAGGTCGTTATCACTCATCGGGTGCTCCAGGCTGCCGCGGCACACCTGGACATTGGCCTCGCGGCGACTGCCGTCGACATAGCGGACGCGAACCACGGCCGCCTGCCGCGACATGTCGGCGCGCGCCTGCGCCTTGATCCGATCGCGCAGCGCGGCCACGGACGGATCGCCTATCACTACCATCTGCGATTCGGCGATGCCGGCATGGCCGCGCAGCAAGGCGGCAGCGGCCCAATGATAGAGGCTGACCTGCGCCTCGCGCTCGTCGGCCGGATGACGCTGGTTCGTCAGTTCGATCGCCAGCGGATTGATTTCGATATCGACCGCATCGATGCGCGCGCCGGAGGCTGCCGCGGCGATCTCGAGGCAGGCGTCGATGATCGGATGAATGACGACGCCGCAAGGGTACGGCTTGTAGCTGTTCGACAGCACCTCGAAACGCGTACCGAGGCCGGCGAGCGCCGCCTCGAAATTCGGCCGGATGGCGAAAACATGGCCGAAGCCGCGCGGCCCCTCCAGGGAATGCGGCGAGCAGGTGAAGCCGTCTTTAGCCAGCATTGCCGACATAAGTCCCGATCTGGCGCCCTGCGCCGGGACGAGATAGCCCGCCATGCTCGAATGCGTCTGGCGGAAACCGGCGCCTTGCGCCGCCGCGGTGCCGAGCGCCGCCTCCATCTCTTCCTGGTCGAGTCCCAGCAGGCGGCCGACCGCCGCCGCCGCGCCGATGCCGCCGACCAGACCGGTCATGGAGAACCCGTTCGAGCACGCGGCCGGCGGCGTCGCCAGCATCACCGCGGCGCGACAGGCGACCTCGATTCCGACCAGCAGCGCGACGCCGAAATCCAGGCCGCTAACAGGCTTCTCCTCGGCCGCCGCAAGCAGCGCCGCCGTGACCGGCCCGCTCGGATGCAGCACGGTTCCCCAATGCGTATCGTCGAACACCAGTACCGCGGAGCTGACAGCGTTCACAAGTGCCGCATGCAGGACATCGACACGCGCCGCATGGCCGATCACGCTCGCGCGCGGCGCCCCGCTCCAGCGCTGCGCAGCGGCCAGCGTCGCCAGAACCACCGGCTCGTCGCAGCCGCCGAGCATGCAGCCGAGAATATTGAGCAGCGCCCGCGGCGCCTCGCGACTCACCTCGGCCGGCAGGTCGCCGGGCCGTAAGCCGATGGCGAAGGCGGCGAGATCACGCGTGACCGCCGGCGTTGCCTGGTCGGTGGCTACACTCACGGCAGATAGCCCCCGCCGTTGACGTGAATGGCTTGCCCCGTGACGAAACGACCAGACGGCCCGCACAGAAACGCGACCATCGCGGCGATTTCACCGGGCTGCCCAAGCCGCCCGGCCAGATTGGCTGGCATGGCCGGCAAAATATTGCCGCCGGCGCTGGCGCGGCGAACGGTATCGATCATGCCCGGCACGACGCAGTTGACGGTGACCTTGGGCGCGAGCTCCACCGCCAGGCCTTTGGTCAGGCCGATCAGCCCGGCCTTGGCACTGACGGCATGCACCCGCCCGGGGACGCCGAGATGCGCGGCGACGCCGCCGATGTTGACAAGCGCGCCGCGGCCCGATGCAGTGAGATGCGGCGCCGCCGCCTGCGACACGAAAAACGAGCCGTCGAGCGTGGCGCCGAGCACCTCGCGCCAGTCTTCCGGCGTGATGTCGGCGAGCATTTGTTGACGGCGCACCGACGCGTTGTTGACGACGAAATCCAGACGCCCGGTCAATTGCGCCGCCTCTGCCACCAGTCGCCGCGCTTCCTGCGGCACCGAAATATCCGCAAGTACGACGGCAGTTGCGCCGCCGCGCTCCTTGACGCCTTGGGCGGTCTGCTCCGCCATGTCCTTAGACCGCCGCGCATGAACGATGACGGCAGCGCCGGCATCCGCCAAGGCATAGGCAACCGCCCGTCCGATATTGTCAGCACTGCCGGTGACCAGCGCGGTGCAGCCCGCCAGACCGCGATTGCTCGACTCGCCGTTCATGGTGCTCGACGCGCTCATGATGACCTCTTGCTCTTGACCTCGACGCCGGCCTTCTTTTCGAAATAGCGCGCCATTTCCGAGTAGTCCTGTTCGGCGCCGCCTTGCTTCACGGCATCGTCCCAGATCTCTGCAATTCGCGCGCCGACCTTGGTCGGATAATGCAGCGCCTCGCCGAGTTCGAGATACAGCTCGAGGTCCTTGGTGCCGATCGAGAGCGGCCCGCCATAGTCGAAGGTCCGGGTAAGCACCGCGCGCGGAAATTTATCGACTGTCGCGGAGTTACGGCCCGTGCTGGCATTGATCACATCGAGCAGCACGTCGGCATCGACCCCGCCCTTTACGCCCATGACGATCGCCTCGCTGGCGACAACCATGCCGGCGATCGAGATCGCATTATTGACCAGCTTGGCGACCTGGGCGAGGCCGGGCTTGTCGCCGACGACGAAGACCTGCTTGGCGAGATCGGCCAGCACCGGGTCGAGCTTGGCGCGCACGTCCGGGGCCCCGGCGAGAATCGCCGTCAGCCGGCCTTCGGCCGCCCATTTCGGTCCGCCGCTCACCGGCATGTCGGCCATGGCAATACCCGCTGCCGCCAAACGGCCGGCGATCGCATCCACCGTCGGCTGCCCCAGCGTCGAGGATTCCACGTAGATCTTCACGGCCTTGCCGGCGACGATACCGTCTTCGCCGGTCGCCACCGCCACGCTCGCCTCGCGCGACGGCAGGCAGGCGAACACCAGTTCGGCGCGGTCGCCTACTTCGCGAGGCGTCGCGGCAATAGTGGCGCCCTGCTCAGCCAGCGGCTTGAGCACGGCAGGATTGCGATCGAGAACGACGAGCTCATAGCCGTTGTCGATGAGGCGCTTCGCCATGGCGCCACCCATATGACCGCAGCCGATAAATCCTATCTTCATACTCTTGATCCCGTTCGCATTACTGGCATGACTCAGCTTCGATGCCTCAAGGCCCGGCGCTCCAGCAGTGTCAGTCCTTCGGTCACAACGACGCAAAGCACGACGAGAACCAGCACAGCGGCAAAGACGCCGGTGGAGTCGAACCGCGCCGCCGAGGATTCGATCAGGTATCCAATGCCGCGGTTCGACGAAAGAAGTTCGCCGACGACGGCGGTGGTCAGCGCGTAGCTCACGGCGACGCGCAGGCCGTTGTAGATCCACGGCAAGGTCGACGGCAGAATGACCTTGAACACGATCTCGTCGCGGCTGGCGCCCATCAGTTTAAGCGCGTCGATCAGGTCGGGATCGACGTCGCGGACGCCGTCGATCGTGCTGTACAGCACGAGAAACACCACGACGACGCTAACCAGCGCCACCTTGGATTCGATGTCGATGCCGAAGGCAATGACGAACAGCGGCAGCAACGCGATCTTCGGCAGGCAGAACAGCGCGGCGATGAGCGGCGCCACGATCCGTTCCGCGCGCCGCCAGGCGCCGAGCACGAGACCGAGCGCCGCGCCGATCGCGCCGCCGATCGCATAGCCGAGGCCGGTGGTCAGGATGGTCGCATAGACATGCGGCCAGACCGAACCTGACACCGCCCAGCTCCACAGCCGCTCAAGAATGCGGGCAGGATTGCTGATCCAGAAGATCGGAACAATCGTTCCGGAGGCGATTTGCCAGGCCGCGAGTAGCGCGGCGGCAATGGCGATCCGCCCGATCGTCAGGCCGATGCCCGATCGCAACATCGTGGCCAACGGGATCGCGCTTTTTCCCGGGGCGGCGCTGGCGGTCATGTCGTCAATTCCTTGCCGACGTCGTCCTTGAGTTCGTTCCAGAGGTCTTCGGCAAGCGCGCCGAACTCCGGCGTGAAGCGCATTCCAACGACATCGCGCGGCTCGGCGGCCAGCACCTCCCGCTCGGCGCGGATGCGTCCGGGCCGGCCGCTGAAGACGCAGACGCGGTCGGCCAGCGTGACCGCCTCGGCAAGATCGTGCGTCACGAATACCACGGTCATATTGCGCACGCGCGTGATGCGCAGCAGCTCACGCTGCATGATGATCTTGAGCTGCGCATCGAGGGCGCCGAACGGCTCGTCAAGGAGCAGTGTCTCGGGCTCGTAGATCAGCATGCGCGCCAAGGCCGCGCGCTTTCTCATGCCGCCGGAAATTTCCGACGGATAGTGTTTTTCGAAGCCGTTGAGGCCGACGAGGTCGATGATCTCGCGCAGCCGCGCGCCGCGCTCGCCCGCCTCAGACGACCGGCAGCGCAGTTCGAGCGCAATGCGGATATTGTCCTCGACCGTGCGCCACGGCAGCAGCGTGTCTTTCTGCGTCATGTAGCCAACGCGCCGGTTTGCACCGCTGACGCGTTCGCCTCGGTAGGTCACCTCGCCGGCAGAAGGGTCCATCAGGCCCGCCAGCATGTTGAGGACCGTGGACTTGCCGCAGCCGCTCGGTCCGACCAACGCGACGAACTCGTGCTCGCGAACGGAAAGATTGATCGTATCGAGCGCCTTCACGCTGCGACCGCGCGTCTCGAACGACTTCGAGACCTTCCTGAGCTCGATCATCGTCTCACGGCCCTGCAGACGGGGCTGCGCATCGCCGGACAAACGGCACACAGTCATCGCTATTTCCTCCAGCGCAGCAATCTAGCTTCGGTCAGGGCTACCGCTTCACTCAGCACGATGCCGAGCACCATCAGCACGAACAACGCCGCATAGACGCCCGTCATGTCGAATTGCGAGGCCGCCTGGGTGACCAGGTGACCTATGCCGCGTCGCGCCAGCATCATTTCGCCGACCGTGGCTCCGATTAGCGCATAAGGTACGGCGCTTTTCAGCCCGGACATGATCCAGGCCGCCGCGCCCGGCAACACCACCTTGCGGAAGGCTTCGTCCGGCGCGGCGCCCATCAGCCACAGCCCGTCGATCAGATCGCGATCGACCGCGAGAACGCCGGAATAGGCGTTGAAGAACATGATGAAGAAGGTGACCAGTGCGACCAGCACGATCTTCGGCAACACGCCAAGGCCGAACCACATGATCATCAGCGGCGCCAGCGCCACGAAGGGAATGCTGTTAAGCGCGACCACGACGGGGCTGAGCAGTCCCGCCGCGAGCGGGCTGCGGCCAAGCCACAGCCCGAGCAGCACGCCGGCGGGGCCGCCGATGGCGAGGCCGGCGCTGATTTCTCCAAGCGTCACAGCGATGTCGATGTGCAGCCCCGCCCCGATCATCTCGCCGAGCCGTATAACGATCGCGCTCGGACGGCTGATCCACTCGCCATTGGCGGAATGACCGGCCCATTCCCACGAGGCGAGCGCCAGGGCCAGCAACACGGCCCTGGGGATCCAGACGTCTTTGAGGGCCGCTGCCATTAGCGCTACTTGCCCTTGAGCAGTTCGGCGGCCGCGGCCTTGGCGAAGCGGTCATCGACCACCTGCTCGAATTTCGGCGACGGCGCATCCTTGCTGGCGAGCTTCATCCAGGCGGCCATCTTGTCGAACTGTTCGCGGGTGATGACCGGCGTCGTTGCCGCGGCCGCGCGATAGTTCGGCTCCGCCTTTTCGAAGATCGCCGGATCGAGTTTTGGAAACAGCGTCTTGACCAGCTTCTGCGTCTCGACTGGATTCTCCTTCGCGTAGATCATGGCGCGCGTCAACGCGCGGACGACGGCAGCGACCATCTCCGGCTGCTCTTGAATGACCTTCCGCGACGTCATCATCGCGCTGTACGGCACGTCCTCTAGCTCCTTGACCCCGCCCTTGAGCGGATCGATGACGATGCGACCCTGGTTGCGCATCTCGACCAGCTCGGGGAACGGCGCTGACAGGATGTAGCCGTCGATCACGCCCTTCTCGAAGGCCGCCTGGATGGCGGGCGGGCTGCCAAGCGGCCGAATGGTGATGGAGCTGTCTGGATTGAGGCCTCTGGCCTGCAGCAGGCTACGCAGTAACGCGTCTGTCGAGCTGCCGACGCCAGTTATGGCGATGCGCATGCCTTTGAGCCGCGGCACGACTTCATCGGTGCTCATGCCGGGTTTGATATCGGATTTCTCGAGCGCCGCATTATTGAGAACAAGCTGCAAGGCGAAGCGGTCGAACAAAGCCGAGACCGCGACGATATCGGCGCCCTGAGCCGCGGCGCCAAAGGCCGTCTGCAGCCCCAACGGCGTGAACGGAGAAGCCCCGCTGACCAGCGCTGCGACCTGTTTGGTGCCTGAGCCGACGTCGATCCAGTCAATATTGACGCCTTCCTCGGCGAACAGTCCGGCCGCCCGCGCGACATAGGCCGGGTACCAGTGCATCGCATCGCCGGAGGTCGCCATGGTGATGTTATATTTCGCCGGCGTGGCCTGCTGCGCCGGCGCCCCACTCACCATGGCGCCAACGGCGATGGCCGTGGCGATGCCGCGCACCAGCCGTGTGCTCATCCAGTTCGTCATGTGTCATCCTCCCGCGTTGTGTTGCTTTGTTTTCTGATCTCGAGAAAAGCCTAAGCCGATCCGCCGCCCCGTCGTTTGATAAAATCCCGCGTTACAGCAGCGGCGGCAGATGCCTCGGCCGCAGCGACGTGGAACGAGTCGCTCGGCAGGACGGCCAACTCGGAATCCGGAATGGTGCTCTGCCAGGCTCGAACCACTTCTTCGCTGGTCAGGTTCTGCGCTGCGTTGGTCGTGGACCCAGTGGTGATCACCAGCGTCGCACAGGCAATGTTCGGCAGATCATCGGTCACGTCGAGGGTCGGCACGAAACCGAAAATGCCGATCTGTGTGCTGGCGGGCGTGCGCCCCATCATCCGCGACCACCAATCATGAGCCTCGGGCGGCATGCTGCTGCCGAGACGATCGACCATGGTGCGCCGCGCCCAGTGTTCGACGCCGTGGGTTTCGATCTCCTCCGCCGAATAACCGGCCTTGCGGATGTCGCCTCCCGAAATCGGCGAGCCGAGAATGGTCAGCGACTTCAGCCGGGCGCTGTGCCGCGCGGCAAAGTGTATGGCCATCGTTCCCCCGACCTTGGCGGCGACGAGATGCACGCGCTCGGCGCCGACATGATCGAACAGCGCCAGCAGGTCCTCGTTCAGCCGCGTCATCGACCAGGCGAAGTCACGAGGCATCGGCGTTGAACGGCCGAAGCCGCGGATATCCGGCCGCACGACCCGGTAATGAGCGGCCATCTCCGGCATCCAGCCGAACCAGGCGTCGCCGCACTCGGCGACGCCATGGAGCAGTACGACGACGTCGCTCGTGGACCACGGCGGTGTGAAGTCGTCCACCGTGTAATCGAGCTCGCATCCATCATCGAGGCGCAGAATTGCCATGACTTGAACCGCCGCCCCTACTCCACCAGAATCTTGCCGTCGCGGGCGATCACCTTGCCGTCCACAGTGATCTCCGGCTGGCGGATAACGCCTTCCAGGCGCAGGCGAGCGTGGCAGGTGCCGCCGAGCGCGATGGTGTCGCCCATACCGATATGCGACGTACCGAACATCTTCTTGTCGGTGCGCATGACGCCCGTCGGCGTGACTTTCGGATTGAGGCCGAGCGCGATTTCCGCCGGCGCGTTATAGCTGTTCCGGTCGCCGTGCTTCTCGAGGATCTCCTGCCAGATCTTGGCTTCGCGGCCGCCTTCGACCTTGGTGACCCAGCCCTTTTCGATGGTCAGCTTCAGCGGCTCCTTGATGGCGCCGACGGAATGCGCCGTAAGATCGAACACGACGGTACCCTCGCCCGTGCCCTCGACCGGGCACACATGCGATTCACCGTCGGGGAACGCGCAGCCGCCGCCGCCATCGGGACGCAAGCGCAGCGGCATGCCGGCGATCGAACGGCCGGGCCGGCCCTTGATGCTCGCGGTCAGGTCGGTGCCGCCCGAGGAACGCACCCGCACGGTCTCGCCTTCGGTGAAAATCTTGGCGACCTTCTGACCGAGCGCATTGATGGCGTGATAGTCGGCGCCGGCGGGGCCATCCGGCGTGAGCATCGCCGGGGTCAGCTCTTCCATCAGGATGAAGCTCTGGCCGCGCTGCACCAGATCCTCGGTGATCGGCGCATGCGCCATCGCGGTGCTGGTCAGATAAACGGTGAGCGAGACGTCGTCGCCCATCGCGGCGCGGCGAATCGGCTCCACCGGATCGGTGGCGTGAGTTTCGCGTGGCTGCATGATCGTGACGATCGGCTCGATGTTCATTTCTCGCGCGGCCTGCGACAAGCCCTGCCAGAGAATGGGATCCATCGCTGTGTCGGTAATGATGAGGATTCTATCACCGGCTTTCGCATTCAGCGTCAGCGGCGTTCTGAACACCTTGGTGATGTCGGCGAGATTGGGCGTCACTTTCAACTCCGTTGTCGTCAGTATTCGAAGACCTAGTTGTGCACCGTGTAGCCGCCATCGACATACAGGACCTGTCCCGTCACGAAGGCGGCAGCGGGCGATGCGAGAAACACGAGCGGCCCGGCGACATCCTCCGGCGTGCCATGACGGCCGAGCGGCGTGCGCGCCAGCAGCCCCGCATAGAGTTGCGGTTGCGATTGCATCAGCTCGCGATTGAGGTCGGTGGCGATCGCCGTCGGCCCCAGCGCATTCACGGTAATGCCGGACGGTCCGAGCTCGACGGCAAGCGAGCGCGTCAACTGCAACACGGCCCCTTTTGTCGCCGAATAGCCCGAGCGGTTCGGCGCGCCGAAATGCGCGAGCACCGACGCCATGTTGATGATGCGGCCGCGGCGCCGCGCCGTCATGTCCGGCAGTACCGCCTTGATGGCATTAAGGGTGCCGGTGACGTTGATGCTGAACAGGCGCGACCAGTCGTCGGCCGGGTAATCCGCGACGCCATGACCGGCGATGATGCCCGCCGAATTGAACAGAATGTCGATACGGCCGAACATTTCGAGCGCCGCCGCGGCCAGCGCTTCGGTCGCCGTCGCATCCGTGACATCGGTCGGGATCGCGAGCGCGCGTCGTCCGCTCGCCCTTTCGATGCCCGAGGCAACCGACGCCAGCTTCTCGGGCTGCAGGCCAGCGACCACCACATTGGCTCCCGCCGTGGCTAGCGCCGCGGCACCCGCCGCGCCAAGCCCCGACGCCGCGCCCGTGACGATCGCGACCTGGCCTTCCAGGCTGAAGTTCGACGTCGGCATAAGCTCCTTACGCCTCGACAACGCGCGCCATCGGGCGAGCAAAGCCGCCATCGGCCCCGGCAATGGCGATCGCCGGAATCATGAACTCGACCCGCTGGCCGGCGAGCCCGGCCACATTGTTGATATGCTCGGCGATCAGTACGCCCTGCCCGAGCAGCGTGACATGCGCCGGGAAGTCGTAGTCCTTGGTGCGGCGATGCGAGCTCAGGTCCGGCGTGCTGAAATCGACACCGACCATCTTGACCCCGTTATCGACCAGCCACTGCGCGGCTTCGCGCGAGATGCTGGCATGATCCTCATAGGCGTGGGTGTTCACCTTCTCGGCCCAGCCGGTATCGAACATGACAATGTCGCCGGGCCTGACCTTGGGCGTTGCGCGCTCGAGATCGGCAACCTCGATCACCGCCTCCGGCCCCTTGCGGATCTGCCACACGACGCCGCCGCCGTGGAGCCGCTCGATCGGGATCTGATCCATGGTCGGCCCATCAATGAAGAAGTGGCTCGGCGCGTCGACATGGGTGCCGTGGTGAACAACCATGTGAACGTCGGTCACATTGGCGTTGTCGCGCGGCATCTCCACGATCTTGCGGATGACCGGTGGCGGGAACGCCGGCGAGCGCGACAGATTCTCGGTGATGACATGAGACAGGTCCACCCACTCGCCGAGCGGACGGCCGGGCTTGCTCGTTGGCAGATCGCGCCAACCCTTCCACGGACCTCGCTTCTCGCACACGTCGCACATGTTGCTTTCCATCCATTGGCGTTGATCGGGCGGCCTAAGGTCAGGCCCGGCCGGTCGTGGTCATCGACAAACCTCCGTCAACGACCAGTTTGGTGCCGTTGACGTATCTGGCTTCGTCCGAGGCGAGGAACAGCACCGCATGCGCGATGTCCCATGGCTCGCCGAGCTTGCCCGAAGGCACGTTCTTCTCGCGCTTGCGGACCTCGTCCATCCAGTTGTCGCCGAGCTCCTGCTTGAAGCGCGCCGTCATCCGTTCCGAGGTGATGTAGCCGGGCACGACGGCGTTGCAGCGGATGCCCTGCGCGGCGTGCTGCAGGCCGACGCCGGTGGTCAACGACAGCACCGCGCCTTTCGAGGCCATGTAGCCGACAGCCGGATACGAATAGCGCAAAGCGCCGACCGAAGCGTTGTTGACGATGGCGCCGCCGCCTTGCGCGATCATGTGCGGCAGCACGGCGCGGCAGGTGTAGAACATGCCCTTGACGTTGACGCGCATCAGCCGGTCGAAGTTCTCTTCGGACAGTTCGAGCGGGCCGCCGACGGCCTGAATGCCGACATTGTTGAACAGCACATCGACCCGGCCCCAGCGCGCGACGCAGGCCTTGACCATGGCCTCGACCGCGCCACCGTCGGCGATGTCGCATTCGTGAAGTGCAACCTCGCCGCCAATGGCCTCAATGCGCTGTTTCGTTTCGGCGAGATGATCGAGCCCCACATCGATGGCGAACACCTTGGCGCCCTCGCGCGCGAACACCAACGCCGTCGCCATGCCGATGCTCAGGCCGCCCTTCGAGCTGCCGGCGCCGACGACGATTGCAATTTTGCCTTTCAACCGATCTGCCACGTTATTCCATCCTGTCAGGTAAGGCGCCGCCGGCGCGGATCGCCGGCGGCGATATCATGTGTTCAGAGCTTCGGCTTGGCGGCCTGATACTGCTTGGGCCACACGGTGCGCAGCTGGCCGTCGATCCAGCCCACCATGATGGGCTGGATGAACTTGTTCTGGCCGTTCTCGGCGAAAGCGATTTTGCCGCCCGGCATCGGCACCGCGACTTCGAGCGAGGCCAGCGTTTCGCGTACCTTCTTCGGATCGTCGGTACCGGCCTTCTCGAGCGCGGCGCGGATCACCATGCCCAGGGTGTAGCCGGTGCCGATGGTTTCCGAGGCCGGCGGGAACGGCGCCTTCGGCTCAAGCTCCTTGTAGCCGTCGAGTACCTGCTTCACGCCGTCGATCGGCAAGTCCCAGTTCCAGCAGACGATGCCCATCAGGTTTTCCGAGGCTTTGCCGAGCGTGGCGCCGATCGTGTCGGTGGAGACGCCGCCGCCGCCGGTGATCACGGGCACGGTGATGTTGACCGCGCGCAGCGCCCGGGTGACCAGGATCACGTCCGACGTGAACGAGCTCAAGAAGATGACATCGGGCCTGTTCTGCAGCGAGGCCGACACGATCTGGGTCGGATCGGTCAAGCCCGACTGGAACGAGATTTGCGAGACGATCTCGAAGCCGTACTTGCCGGCAAGATCGAGCGTCGCCTTGAGCAACGACTGGCTCGCCGAGTCGGAGCCGACGAACACGGCAGCTCGCTTCGGCGCCTGCCCTTTCAGTTCCTTCATCAACTCGCCGATATAAGCCATCTGCAGTTCGGCGAGACTGCTGCCCTGCGGCGGCAGCTTGAAGGTGTATTTGAGACCGCGCTGCACGATCGGATCGGCATAGGACGTGGTCAGCAGCGGGATTTCGGCGCGCTCGGCTTCGATCTGCACCGACAAGGTCATGGCGCTGGTGTTGGCGCCGACCAGAATGCGCGACTTGTTCTCGTTGATCAGGCGCTGCGTCACGCTGGCGGCCTGGGTCGGGTTGTCGCCGGTGTCGACCGGGAGCACCTTGAGCTTGGCGCCGCCCATCGACTTGATGCCGCCGTCCTTGTTGATCTGCTCGGCGGCGATCTGCAGGCCGGTCACCACGCGCCGCCCGGCTTCGCCGAAGCTGCCGGTCATCGCGTTCGGCGCGCCGATGATGATTTCGGCCGGCTGCTGCGCCGACACCGAACCCGCCGCGCCGGCAATGGTCACCGCCGCGACGAGCACTCCTAAACGTGTGACGAACTTGCTCATGGTCTCAATTTCCTCCGCTGGTTATTTTTTAAATTCACACCCCGAGATAGGCCTTCTGGATGTATTGCGTGCTGCTCAACGCCGCTCGGTCGCCCGCCATCGACACGACGCCATTGCTGAGAATGACCCCCGAGGTCGCGAGATCGATCGCCGAAGCATTCTGCTCGACCAGCAGGATGGTGAGGCCCTGGTTGCTGATCGCCTCGAGCCGCTCGAAGACGAGATCGGTCATCACCGGCGACAGACCGAGCGACGGCTCGTCGAGCATCAAGAGTTTCGGGCAGTTCATCAGCGCGCGGCCGATGGCCAGCATCTGCTGCTCGCCGCCGCTCATGGTGCCGGCCATCTGCTTGTGGCGCTCGCGCAGCCGGGGAAACAGCCCATACACCTCGTCGAGAATGGCGCGAAGCGACTTATCGGTGCGGGTTGGCAGATAGCTCACTGTCAGATTGTCATCGACCGACAGGTTCGGAAAAATGCGACGCCCTTCAGGGACATGCGAGATGCCGAGCCGCGCGACAGCGTGCGGCTTGATGGCGCCAAGCGCCTCGCCTTCCATCGCAATGCGGCCGGCGATCGGCCTGATAAGCCCGGAGATAGCGCGTAAAGTCGTTGTCTTGCCAGAGCCGTTGGCGCCGAGCAGCACGAAGATCTCCCCCGGCTTCACGGTGAACGAGACATCGCGGACGGCGATCAGATCGCCATAACCGACTTTCAGACTTTCGACGGTCAGCAATGTCATGAGAAGGCTCCCCGCTTGCTGCCGAGATACGCCGTCATCACCTTTTCATTGCTGGCGACTTCGCGCGGCGCGCCGTCGGCGATGACCTCACCGAAATTGAGCACCACCAGCCGCTGTGCCATCGACACCAGAACCGGCAGAACGTGCTCTACCACGACGATGGTGACGCCGAGTTCGGTATTGAGCGACAGTACGACGCCGACGAGTTCATCGGCCTCGTCCATGGTCAGGCCCGACAGGGCTTCGTCGAGCAGCAGAAGCCGGCAGCGGCCGACAATGGCGCGGCCGATCTCGATCTTCTTGCGGTCGGCGAGCGTCAGCTCGGCTGGATAGGACTGCGCCAGGCGGGTGAGCTTGAGACGCTCCATGACGCTTTGAACTTCGCCGCGCCAGTCGTCGTTCGACCGCGCGCACTGCATGGCCGCAATCGCGATGTTCTCCTGCGTCGTCAGGCTTTCGAACAGACGGACTTTCTGGAAGGTGCGGCTCATGCCGGCGCGGCGGCGGCGGTCCGGCGACACGGTCGAGACGTCGTCACCGAACAGCACGATGCGCCCGGCCGTGGCGCGCATGTTGCCGCTGATCACCTCGAACAAGGTCGACTTGCCGGCGCCGTTCGGGCCGATGAGCCCGACCACCTCGCCGCGCTTCACCGACATCGACACATTGCTCAGCGCCTTGAGGCCGCCGAACACCTTGCTGACGCCTTCGACCCGGAGGACTTCATCCTGCGCCATCACGCGCCCCTCCGCGTACGGCCGAGCAAGCCACCGGGCACGAACATCACCACGATCAGCAGGATCGCGCCGTAAGCCAGAATGTCGAGGCCGTGGATCGCGGTGCGCGCCGACAACCAGTTGGTCACTTCCGAAACGAGGATCATGATGGCGCCGCCGATCACCGGACCGCCCGCCGTGCCGAGGCCGCCAATCAGCGAAGGCAACTGGATCTGGATCGCCTGGCCGAGGCCGAAAGCCGCGCCTGGATCGATGGCGAGATAGAACTGGACATAGAGCGCGCCGGTGAGCGCCGTCATGCCGGCGCTTAGGATGAGCCCCCACATCTTGGTGCGGAACACCGGAACCCCGGAGGCGGCGGCAGCCTCCTCGTCATCGCGAACGGCCTGAAGCTGATAGCCGAAGTTGCTGCGCAACAGGCGGCGCGTCAGCACGTAATATGCGACGACCATGACCAGCGACGCGAAGAAGAACGGCAGCGGGCTGCGCGACTGCGCCGCCGACAGCGAGTCGCCGATGAAGCGCACCGCGAGGCCGGCATCGCCGCCGGTAATGCCGATGAAATGCCGCGCCAGTTTCTCGAGGCAGAGCGAGATCGCCACCGTCGCCAGCGCGAAATAGACGCCGCGCAGGCGGAAAGTCGCCGCGCCCATAAGGCCCGCGACGGCGATCGAAGCAACGGCGCCGAGCACGCCGCCGACCCACGGCGTCAGGCCGAGGCTGTTGAACAGGATCGCCGTGCCGTAGGCGCCGACACCAAAAAATACGCCGTGGCCGAGCGACAATTGCCCGCCGATGCCGGCGACCACGTTCCAGGCCTGGCCGAGTGCGATGAACAGCATGGCGCGAACCGCGATGCCGAGAAGATATGACTGAGTGCCGACTACAAAAGGCAGCAGCACCATCAGCGCGATGACGGCGACCGGCACGATGAGACGCCAGTTGATGCGGCTGGTCGCGACGCCGTTGGCGGGAGACATGGCTGTGTCGCTCATGGCCGCCTCAATGCGCCGTCTTGCGGCCAAGCAGGCCGAAGGGGAAGAAGGCGAGGAAGACGAGCAGCAGCACGTAAAGCGGTACGTCCTGCAAGGCCGGGCTCCAGAACGTGCTGGTGAGCTGCTGCACGATGGCGCAGATGATGCCGCCGAGGAACGCGCCCTTGATGCTGCCGAGGCCGCCGATCACCGTGGCGATCAGCGCGATCGGCATCAAGGCCATGCCGGTCCCCGGATTGACCGGGTAATAGATGATGAGAACGCAGCCAGCGATGCCGGCGAGACAACATGACACCGCGAAGGCAACGGTGTTGATGGCGCGCGAATTGGCGCCCACGATCTCGGCCGCCTCCGGATCGTCGGCGACCGCGCGGATGAGCTTGCCCCAGCGCGTTTTCTGCAACAGCAGTTCAAGCACCCCGACGCAGATCACCGCGACGATGAAGGCCGCGATCTGGCCGTAGGAGAAGAAGAACGGCCCGTAGATCAGATACTGCGAGCCGAGCACCGACTGAACGCCGCGCGTTTCGGGGCCGTAGATCATCTGCAGGATGATCTGAATGACCATTGATATGGCAATCGCCACCAGCAGCTGCTGCAGCGTGGCTTTGCCGACGAAGCGCTCGTAAACGACGAGATAGAGCCCCGCGCCGACCACCGTGAGGAATATCCCGACGATCGGAATGGCGAGCAGCGGATCGGCGCCGGTCAGCAGATAAACGGAGTAAGCGGCGTACATGCCGAGCATGACGAGCTCGCCATGCGCGAAGTTCACAATGCGCATGACGCCGAAGGCCAGACTGAACCCGATGGAAAACAGGCCGTAGACGCCGCCAACGAGAAGCCCACTGGCAAGGGCCTGAATGAGACTCACAACCGTCGACGACACCCGCGCTTCACTCCCAACGACACGTTCCGTTTACCGGAATCGTATTCCATGTTTGTGACGTTACCAGCCTCAGGCAGGCGAGGCAACCACGCGCGCTGAAACGGAATTCAAATCGAGACGGTTCCAATCGGCCTCGTAGGTTCTGTACTCATAAGAAGTTGAGGAGCGTGAGCGGTCGTGATTCAAGGTCTTGGGAGGACCTTGGACATGGCCCGCTACGGTCTTTCCGAAGCCGAGTGGCGGCTGATCGCGCCGCTGCTGCCGAGCAAACCGCGTGGTGTGGCGCGTGTTGACGATCGCCGCATCATCAATGCGATCTTTTATATCCTGCGGACCGGTTCTCCGTGGCGCGATCTACCGGAGCGCTACGGCCCCTATACGACGGCCTATAACCGCTACAATCGCTGGGCCAAGGCTGGCGTCTGGCTCCGGGTCTTCGAGACATTGGCAGAGCGTTCGCCGCAATCCCTTCATCTGATCGACAGTTCGATCGTCCGCGCGCACCAGCATGCAGCGGGCGGTAAAGAGGGGGCCCGGATCACGCCATCGGCCGTTCTCGTGGAGGACTGAGCACCAAGATCAATGCCGTCGTGGACGAGAACGGATTGCCGCTGCGGATCGTGCTCTCGGCTGGTCAGGCCTCCGATAAAGCCGCGGTTGCTGGATGGGCTGCCGCCGGCCCGCGCCCTGGTGGCCGATCGCGGCTATGACGCCAGAGCCATCATCGAATTGGTGAGGGAGCACGGCCGCATAGCGCACATTCCGACCCAGCGCGACCGCAGGGTTCAACGCTCCGTCGATCCGGCGCTCTACCGCCAGCGCAATCTGATCGAACGCTTCTTCTGCAAGCTCAAGCACTTCCGGCGCGTCGCAACCCGCTTCGACAAGCCGGCACGAAACTTCCTCGCCGCCGTCCTGCTGGCCTCAACACGCCTCTGAAATCGCGGCGAAGGCGCAGACGGGCGATGGCCCGCCTTGTTGAAACCATTCGGCCCCTGCCCCCACCATCGGCGGACCTCCATTCCGCCGGCCTCGGCGCAGAAGTCTCTTATACGCGGCCGGCACGGCTCGGGAGGGCGGGATGCTGATCGACTCGTGGACGATATCGATATGACCTTTTGCCTGCCGGCTCCGGCTAATTCTCGTAGATCCCTACAACCCGGTTTTGCTCGACGATATTGTCCTTATAGCGCTCGAGGAATTGTTCGCGCGTCGGCGTACCCTCGACGTTGGTGTCGAGCGCATAAACCCAGAAATAATAATGATGCGGGCCATGACCGGCCGGCGGTTGCGGACCGTAGTAGCTGAGCTGTCCGGCGCCGTTCGGTCCCACCCGAAACTTCTTCTGCGCATCGGTGAGGTCCGTCGTCTGCGGCGAAATGGCGTACAGCGTCCAATGCGTAAAACCCTGGGCGAGAGGTGCGTCCGGATCGTGGCAGATTACGGCCAATTCGATTGCCTCTTTCGGAGCACCGCTGATTTTGAGACGGGGAATGACGTTCCCCTTGTCTCCCGCGTGCTCGTCCTTCATCCGCCCGAGCGGCGCGAAGTCCAGACTTTCGATTTTCAAATCCTTGATGTTCAGCGGCATGCGACTGTCTCCCGACGCAAATGTTGAATGAGGTGTGCCTGTTGCCTAGGCCAGATCGCTCAGCGACTTGCCGCCGACACGCTGGTGGACGCGTCCGCCGGACGCGACGCCGACGCAGATCATCAGTTCGTCCGGCCGCGGACCGTCCGGAACGGCGATGGTGATCGCATCGTAGTGCGACCGGATGTAAAGTTCGTCTTTGTGGGCGAGCGGAATATCGATCGAGGTGCCTGCCGCCGCCGTCTTGGACGCCGACGAGATCCAGGCCAGACCGCCGCCGACCGCTTCGCGCAGCGCATCGCCAAACACCGTGGTGACGCAGGCCACGACATGTTCCTGCTCGCCCGCCGTACCGGCGATGCCGCCCTTGCCGTAGCTGTGAACCGGTCGGCCGCCGAGCAGTCCCCGCGCGCGCTGCCCGAGCACGGTGCCCAGCAACGCGCTCGACGCGGTCAGCGGCGACAAATCCGCTACGTACTGACCGGCGAACGGATTGCGCAGAATCACCGCGACGGCGGCCTTGACCAACGCTTCGCCGGGCTTGCCGCCGTCATGCTCGATCTCCTGCACGAAACTGTGTAGGGCGCGAACGTCGTAGGTAGCCTGCAACTCCTTCTCAACGCTCATCTGACTTTCACTCTCCAGGGTGCGATCTGTCGCGGCCGAAACCGCGATCTGACCGTCTGGCGCATGCCGCGCCGTCAATGATGGACTTCAGGGGTGACGCGGCTCAGCGCGGCCTCACCACGAATAGACGCGGCGCGTGGGATCGTAGCGCGCCGATTCGAGCGCCGCGGCCGTGAACTGGTTGCCTTTCGACAATGACCGATTGGCGGCGTAGTCGCCCGAGATCGCCTGACACCGATCGGTGATCGGGCGAACGCGCTTTTCCCAGGACCGCAGCGCTTCCTCGATATCGGGGACTTCCTCAAGCTCGATGGCGAGGCTGAAGGCGTTAACCATGCCACAGCCGGCGCCTTGCGCCAGCGCAGGACACATGGCGTGCGCGGCATCGCCGACGAGAGCGACCTTGCCGCGAGACCATTCGTTAAGCTTCGTCGTCTCGTAGCGG
Organism: Pseudolabrys sp.; assembly: GCA_017849615.1. GTDB lineage: Bacteria > Pseudomonadota > Alphaproteobacteria > Rhizobiales > Xanthobacteraceae > Pseudolabrys. The sequence continues at coordinate 20,643 of JAFIGS010000030.1, forward strand.
TCGTAGCGTGCGCTGGGAAGCTTGGCGGCCTCGGCGAGCACCGGCTCCAAGAAGGGAAACATTGCGACCCAGGTGTCGTAGTGAATTGGAACGCGCGAGCCATCCGGATCGTTGGCGGGCGCCATGAGGCCAAGATAGAGCTCGCTCTCGTTGCACGGCGAGTAGAGGATGCGGAGCACGCGCGGCCAAAAATTCCACATGTCAATGGTGTTGTCCCACTCGCCATGACCAAGCTCCTTCTTCTTGCGCGGAACGAGAAGACGGATCAGCCCGTCGGTCGAGATCCAGCGATCCTGCTCGAAGCCGATCGAATCGCGGACCTTCGAGCCGACGCCGTCGGCGCCGACAACGAGATCTGCCTCGAACATCTCGCCGGACACCAGCTTCACCTTGCCGGACGGATCGGCCCAGATCACTTCGGAATTGGTGCGAATGTCGACGCCCGCCTCGCGCGCGCGCTTCTCTAGCGCCTTATGCAGATGCGCGCGCGTCATGATGCGCCAGGGCAGCCCGTTGAAGGTCTCACGCGACACGGTGACGTTGTGCAATCGCGTTTCGTAAGTCGGCGGCGTATGCGAACCGTTCAGCACATCCTCGAGCGCATTGATGCCTTCGAGAACGCGTAGCCCGTTGTGCCATAGGTAGATTCCCGCACCGATGGCACGCAGCTCAGGCCCCTTCTCATGCAGGCGCACGCTCCAGCCCCGTTGCGCCAGCGCAGTCGCCGCGGTCAGTCCGGCAAAACCACCGCCGGCAATTTCGGCATGCAGGGTTTTGCCGCCCCGCTTGTTCACATTCGCCATGTCAGATCACCGTGTGTTGAGAACGAAGCGGTGCCCGGCGTCGCCGGGCACCGGCGTGCCATCTATTTGTCCTGCCAGACCAGGCTATTGAGGTCGGCGGTCGCGTTGACGATGCCTTCCTTCTTGGCCGAATCGACCCAGTACTGCATGGCCGAGGCCGGCTGGTTCTTCTCCCAGCGGCCGAGGCCCATCTTTTCGATGACAGCCGGAGGCACCTTGGTGTTCGCGGCGATCGTGGCCCGCACGATCTTGGGGTCCTTGAAATCGTCGATCGCCTTGTTGATGGCGCGCAGGAAGCCGCGCACAACCTCTTTGTGCTGATCGACGTACGGCTGCATCGCGATGATGCCGCTGAATACGATCGGCGACTTCACATCGGTGAAGTAATGGCCGAGCACCGTGGCGCCCTGCTCCTTGCCGAGCGTAATGAAAGGCTCGCTCACGCCCGCCGCGGCGATGGTCTTGTTGCGCAGCGCCGCCAGCATGTCGGGGAACGGCACCTCACGGAACGTCACGTCCTTCGGATCGACGCCGTTCTTGCGCAGCCAAGCGCGCATCATCGTCCAGTCGGTGTTGTAGCTGAGATTGGTCGCCACGGCTTTGCCCTTCAGATCGGCCGGCGACTTGATCGCCGGATCCACCGCCAGCACGGCATGGACCGGATCATCGGACGCCTGGGCAAAGTTGAACGACACGTAGGTGACCGGAATGCCGGCGTTGCGCGCGTTGAGGACGCCGAGCGCATCGGAAATGCCGAATTGCAGCGAGCCCGACTGCAGCGCCGGAATGATCTGGCCGCCGCCGGCCATCGGCAACAACTCGACCTCGATTTTCTCGTTCTTGAAATAGCCGGCGTCGCGGGCTCGCCAGAAATACGAATAGACGCCGATCGGAATATAGCCGACCTTGATCTTGGTGACGCCATCCTGGGCCTGAACCGGCTGCGCCGACACCAGGCTCGAGAGCCCCAGTGCGGCAACGAAGGCCAGCGCTCCTGTCGTGATCCGGAAGCTCATTATCTCACCTCTCTGTTTGGGTTTCTCGCGGCAACTTTTGGGCCTGCTGGCGCACCAGGGTGTAGACATGGTGGCGCAGGCGTAAGAACTCCGGCGTTTCCTTGGTGACGAGCTGATCGCGCGGATGCGGCAGATCGATCGCGATCTCTTCCACGACGCGCGCCGGACGCGTCGAAAGGACGACGACTTTGTCGGCCATGAAGACAGCCTCATCGATGTCATGCGTGACCAAAAGCGTGGACAGTTGCATGCTGCGGCAGATGCCCATCACCATGTCCTGAAGATCGATGCGCGTCTGCGCGTCGACCGACGCGAAAGGCTCGTCGAGCAGCAGTAGTTTGGGTTTGACGACGATCGAGCGCGCCAGCGCGCAGCGCTGCTGCATGCCGCCCGACAACTGCCACGGATAGAGGTCGGCGGCGTGCTCTAGATTGACGGCGCTCAAGGCCGCCATGATCTGCGGATCGCGGGCACTCACGCCACGCAGCCCGAAGGCGACATTCTGGCGCACCGAGAGCCACGGAAAGAGGCTGCGATTGTAGTCTTGAAACACCACCGAAAGCCACGACGGCGGGTCGTCGAAATGCTGGCCGCGATGCAGGACTTCGCCCTCATCGGGCTGCATCAAAGCGGCAATGCAGCGCAGCAGCGTTGTCTTGCCGCAGCCGGACGGACCGACCACCGCGACGAACTGGCCCGGCTTCTGGTGAAATGTCATGCCGTTGAGGATGCGCGGACCGCCAGTCGTGAACGACTTACTGAGGTTCTGAACGGCGAGGATTGGCTTTGTTACGGCAGTGCTGTCAGCCACGATTTGCCTCCATTAGGCCGCGCCAGCCGCGATGCCAGGCGAGTACACGCTTTTCGACAGCCAGCAACGTCAGGGTCAGGATCAGGCCGATCGTGCCGATCATGAGGACGCCGGCGTAGACATTTGCGGTCTGGAACAGACGCTGGTTGCGCAAGATGTAGAAGCCGAGTCCATCGTCGGCTGCGATGAGCTCTGAAATGACCATCATGACCAGCGCGATGCTCAGTGCGACGCGCACGCCGGAGAAGACCGATGGCAGCGCTGCCGGCAGCACGACGCGCCAGAGCCGCTCGATGGTCGAGAGGCCGCTGACGCGTGCGACGTCGATCAAGGTAGGATCGACGCGGCGTGCCCCGTCAGTCGCCGCCAGCAGCACGGGGAAGACCGAGCCGAAGGCAATGACGAAGATTCGCATCTGGTCGGTCGGACCGAGTAACAGCAGCGCCGCCGGCAAGATCGCGACCGCGGGAATGAAGCGCAGATATTCCAGCGTTGGCCGTACCCAGGGATCGAGCCCGCGCAGCGAGCCCATGGCGATGCCGACGACCGAGCCGACGACGACCGCGACGACGAAGCCAGCGAGCAGACGGTAGAGACTGGGCAGCAGCGCGCTGAACAGGAGTTCGCCGTGGCAAAGACGGATGTAACCGTCGGCGACGCGCTGGATCGGAGGCAGATAGACCGCCGGGTGGAAGATCGCGGCCCAATGCCAGATCGCCACGAGGGCGACAATCGTGCCTGCCTGCCACGCCAGCGGCGTTATAGTAAGGGATCTAGCGGTCACGATATTCGGGACCCCACGGCATCAGCGCGCGCTCGATCGCCATGAACACGGCGTTGACGAGATATCCGAGCACGCCGGTGACGAAGATCGCGGCCCACATCTCCGTGACCAGGCCATTGAGGCGGACATTCTCGATGTAGGAGCCTATGCCGCCCTGGCCCGTCAGCATTTCGACGGTGATGGCGACGACGAGCGCGATCGCCGATGCCGTGCGCAGGCCGGTGGCGAACGCGGGCAATGCGGCCGGCAGGACGATTCGCAGGATGCGCGCGCCGGGTCTCAGATGCAGCACGCGGCCGGTTTCCATGAAACGCGGATCTACGCCCTCGACGCCCGTCTTGGTCGAGAACAGGACAGGCCAGATACTGGCGAAGGCGATCATGAACAGTTGCATCTGCAGCCCGACGCCGAGCACGAGTAACGCGACCGGGATGAGCGCTACCGATGGGATCGGCCGCAGGAATTCGAGCAGCGGGCGGATCGCGATTTCGAGGCGAGGCAGCAGAGCGAGCGCAACGCCGCCCGCCGCGCCGGCGACGGCCGCCAGCAGCAGGCCCGGTGCCCAGGAGCCGACCGTCATGGCCACTGCGCTGGCGAGCTCGCCGCCCCGGAGGCCGTCGGCGACCGCGCGGACGATCGCGAAAGTCGATGGCAGGTCACGGGGATCGACCAGGCCAAGGCCCCGCACCGTCTCCCACATGGCGACGACGACCGCGGCGCCGGCCGCCCCCTTGGCCGAGTTGACGGCGCGGGTCATCACCACGAACTGGATCGAACGTCCAGTCCCGGGCCAGCGCCTTGCCGCATCCGGCTTCAAAGGATCCAAAGTCGCCAGCCCCGGGCTTTGCATGACACGTCGCACCACGCGCGAGTGAGACTAATGACGGGAGACGAAATCGCGGATCGCCGCCGTGATGACGTCGGGCGCCTCCTCGTTGACATAATGGTCGGTGTTGTCGACGACGAGGACGGGCAGATCCGGACGTAGCGCGCGTGTCTTCTCGAGGGCGGCCGACGACACTAGCTTGCTCAGCGCGCCGCGCACCACCAGTACCGGACACTTGATCTTCTCGAACGCCCCAACCAAATCAGCGCGCAAGCCCTCCGCGGTCTGCGACATCGCATCCGGCGAAGCGAGCGGACGAAGTCCGCCGTCTACTTTGGCGTAGGCCGATTCGGCACGGCGACGTATCGTCTCCCGGGGCATCAGCGGATAGCGGCTCTGCAAATAGGCTTCAACGTCGCCCTGGGACCGGAAGAGACGGTCACCGCCATTCACGCGAGACGCAAGCTGATCGAACACCTCGGTCTCGATGTAAGGCGTGAAATCGATTGCCACGACGCCACGAACAAGTTCGGGGGCCAGCACCGCGGCTTCGACTGCATTACGCGCGCCAAGAGAGTGGCCAACAATGAATGCTGGCCCGGCATTCAACGTTTTGATCAGCGCGATGATGTCGGCCGCATATTCATGGGCCGCATAGCCGCTACTTGGCTTGTCGCTGAGGCCGTGGCCGCGCTGATCGACGGCGACGCCACGCACGGTCTCCTTGAGGGCGACCAACTGCGGCGCCCAGACCGCGGAATTCGAAGTGATCCCGTGCAGATAAATGACCACCGGACCACTACCCGCCTCGCGGATACTCAGGGCAATCCGGCCGGTTTCGATGCGGCGCGACGGCACTAGATCGAGCTTGATTTCCACGCCTGGTTTCCCTCTCGGCCTTCCCGATCAACGAACGACCCGTGTCGCGAGTTTGATTGGCGAGCTATGACGGCCTGCCGCACGAGGAAGCCAACCACAAAGCCGCGCCGGCCGTCAACTGGATTGTCAGACATTCTTGACAATTTGTCTGACACTCTGGCAATTGACACCGGCCTGGTGTATGGATGTCCCGCTGAAGAATGCTCTGCCTCTCGATTGCGCAAGGGGCGATGAAAACAACGCCGGCCCAGCTGGAAAGACAGGCACTTACTGATTGTTGCCACTTCGGAGCGGGGTACTATTTGGCGAATCGATTCCGCTCACAGCTCAGACTTGCCAGGACGTCAGCCGCGGTCTCCGACCGCGACGATCAGAGATCAAGCATGATTGCAAAGATGGATTTGCGAATAAACCGGAAGACTGTGCCGCAGGAGGTCGTCGAGAAACTTCGACACGCTATCCTTTCGGGGATTTACATGCCCGGCAGCCGGCTGGTGGAGACCGATCTGTGCAACTCCCTCGGCGTCAGCCGGCCTTCGCTACGCGAGGCGTTACGCAGTCTGCAGGCCGAGCGACTGATCGAAATCGTGCCCAATCGCGGGCCGCAGGTGCCGCTTCTGTCTTGGCGCGATGCGGAAGAAATCTATGAAGTGCGCGAGTTACTCGAAGGCGAAGCCGCCGCGCGCTGCGCCGTTACGATCCAGGAGGAGGATCTCAAGGCCCTTGGCGAGAGCCTTGAGGCATTCCGTCGCGCCGTTGTCAGCAGCAACTCAGCCAACGAACTCGTCACCACGACGTCCGACTTCTTCGCCATCATTCTGCGAAACTGCGGCAACAAGATTATTGAAGAAACCCTTACCGGACTCAAGGCGCGCGTCAATTTTTTGCGTTCCCGATCTATGTCTTTGCCGGGACGCGCGAACAAAAGCTTCATTGAGATGAAGGCGATCTACGCGGCCATTAAGATAGGCAACGCAAAACAGGCGCGCAAGGCGGCGCAGGAGCACGTCGCGAAAGCGCGCGATGCAGCAAAAAGCGCCTTTCTGCGATGATCGTATCTCGGTTACGCACATTCGCCTGAGGGCCCAGAATGCTCTCCGGGTATTTCCAGATACTTAAGCGGATAATTTGCGATTTGACGTACCGGCGCGTGACATCGCCGAAATGGCTTCAACTTCGTGCGCCGGGCAAGCCTGATGCGTTGGTGCATCACTCAGACCGCGGCAGCCAATACACCAGCAGCGAGCAGTTCCAACGGTTGATGGCCGATCACGGTGTCGTCTGTTCGATGAGCCGCTCGGGCAATGTCTGGGACAATGCCGCAATGGAGAGCTTCTTCTCATCGCTCAAGACGGAGCGCACGGGGCACAAGATGTACAGGAGCAGGGACGAGGCCAAGGCCGACGTGTTCGACTACATCGAATGCTTCTACAACCCGAAACGTCGGCACTCGACGATCGGCTATATGGGCCCTATGGAGTTCGCCTAGCTGGGTCGATTCGAAGCCCGACCGTCCCTATACGCCGGAAGAGCATCGGCGCTTCAAGGCCCTGCCCCTCATCGCGCGCTATATCCGGTGGAAACTCTTCTGGAACGGCGAGCGCAACTCCACCCGCTATCAAAAAGACACCAAAGGCAGCGCCGCGTTTCGGGCGCGCTGCTTTGCGGCGATCGACCGCTACATAACCGATCCGCAAAAGCGGGAAGCACTGCGTCCAAAGTACGCGGTGGGCTGCAAGCGACTGCTCAAATCGAACGATTGGTATCCGGCACTCGCGCGCGACAATGTCTCGATCGTCACCTCGAAGATCGAGAGATTGACGGAAGATGGCGCCGTCACTGCGGATGGCAAGCATCATCGCCTGGATGCGATCATCTTCGCGACAGGCTTTCAGGCCACCCGCTTTCTCACTCCAATGAAGATTGTCGGCCTCGGAGGCGCAGTGCTCGCCGACCGCTGGCGCGACGGCGCCCAGGCCTACCGTGGCGTCGCCGTTCCTGGCTTCCCGAATTTTTTCATGATGTACGGGCCGAACACGAACACGCATAATTCGATCGTAGGCATGCTGGAAGGCCAGTCGGAATATATCGCCAAGCGCGCAAAACGGGTGGTCAAGAACGGAACCTACGAGCACGTCAAGGAAGCACCATTCCGCAAATACTCCGACATGGTTCAGTCCAAGGTCGGCAAGTATGCTTGGTCCGACGATTGCGGGAACTGGTACAAGGAAATCGGCGGCATCGTTACCAACAATTGGCCGGACTATGCCCACCGCTATCGCCTGATGATGCTGCTGAACGATAACGGCAACTATAATATTAACACTCCGACCGAAGCCCCAGGAACTATAGCCGCGGCAAACATAAAGGCCGCGCACCACACCGCCGCGCAGCCGGCGCCCGCTATGGCGCCCGGCCTCAGGGAGGCGCGCTAGTGCCGCGCGACATTCAAGCGAGGACCGACGCGGCCGGCGACGCAGGACGCGTCGATGCAGTTATCGTTGGCGCCGGATTTGCCGGCCTTTTCGCCATCCATCGCATGCGTCAGCTTGGCCTGACATTGCGCTGCATCGAAGCCGGCGACGGCGTCGGCGGCACATGGTTCTGGAATCGATATCCCGGCGCGCGTTGCGATGTCGAAAGCCTCGATTACTCCTACTCGTTCTCGAACGAGCTTCAGCAGGAGTGGAAATGGTCGAGTCGCTTTGCCGACCAGTCTGAAATCCTAGCTTACCTTAATCACGTCGCCGATCGATTCGACCTGCGCCGGGATATCCAGTTCGAAACCCGCGTCACGGCGATGCGCTTCGACGAGAAGCGCGACGTCTGGATCGTTTCGACCGATAAAGGCGACGAAATTGAGGCCCGTTTCTGCCTGATGGCGAGCGGCAACCTGTCGGTGCCGCGCGTCCCCGATTTCGCTGGCATCGAACGTTTCAAGGGCAAGTGGTATCACTCGGCGCAGTGGCCGAAGGAAGGCGTGGACTTCACGGGCAAGCGCGTTGCCCTGATCGGCACCGGTTCCTCCGGCGTGCAGATGCTGCCCAAGCTTGCGGCGCTAGCGAGCCACGTCACCGTATTCCAGCGGACGGCTAATTTCAGCGTTCCGGCCCGAAACGCCCCTATTCCGGACGACGACGAGCGCAATCACAAGGCGCGTTACCCGGAGCTACGCAAGGCGGGGCTCAAGCAATCTTCCGGCATGTCGCGTATTCCGATTCCGACCATGGCCGCGCAAGACATGCCGGCCGAGGAGCGGACAAAGTTCTATGAGGAGCTTTGGGCCAAAGGCGGCAGCGCGCGAATCATGACCGCCTTCAACAATCTTTTGCGGAACGAAGAAGCCAACGAGACATTGGCCTCCTTCGTTCGCAACAAGATCCGCTCGATCGTCAAGGATCCGGAGACGGCCGAACTGCTCACACCGCGCGGTCACCCGATCGGGGCCAAGCGGCTTTGCGTCGATATGGACTATTTCGAGAGCTTCAATCGGGACAACGTGAAGCTGGTCGACGCCCGCCGCGCGCCGATCCAGGAGATCACGGAAACGGGCATCAGGACGACCGAAGCCGAATACGAATTCGACGCGATCGTCTTTGCCACCGGCTTCGACGCCATGACCGGCGCACTCAATGAAATCACGATCACCGGCCGGGACGGACGCCGGCTCAAGGACAAATGGGTCAACGGGCCGACGACCTATCTCGGCTTGATGGTCGCTGGCTTCCCGAACATGTTCATCGTCGCCGGCGCCGGCAGCCCGTCGGTGAAATCGAACATGGTCACCGCGATCGAACTGCACATCGAGTGGATCGCCAATTGCCTGACCTATGCCGCAAGCCACGGGGCTTTGACGATCGAAGCGCAGCAGGACGCGGAAGACGAATGGGTGCAGCACGTCAATGAAGTGGCGAACGGCACACTCTTTCCAAAGGCGGATAGCTGGTACATGGGCGCCAACATCCCCGGCAAACCGCGGGTCTTCATGCCCTATATCGGCGGCATTCCGGCCTACATCAAAGCCTGCGAGCAAGTCGTGGCCGACAATTATCGCGGCTTCGATTTCCGCAAGCTGAGCGCGTCCGGGAGCTAGGACCGACATGCCGCTCGATCCCCAGATCGCGACGTTGCTGGCCGCCAAGCCGCAGTTGGCGCGTCATGCTTTGCCGATTGCCGAGCTGCGCGCCGCCTTGCTCACGCAACTTCCACCGAAATGCCCGCCGGTGGCCAGCGCGGAAGACAGGATCATCCCCTCCGCGGAAGGCGGTGTGACGGTTCGCATCTATCGGCCGGAAGGTAAAGCCGCCGGCTGCCTCGTCTACTTCCACGGCGGCGGCTTCGTCATGGGCAGCCCGGATACACACGATCAGATCTGCCGCGAATTATGCGCCGGTGCGCAGACAGTCATTGTTGCCGCCGATTACCGGCTGGCGCCAGAGCATCCGTTCCCTTGCGGCCTCAACGATTGCGAGGCCGTGCTCCGCTGGGCGGCCGAGCATTCGGGCGAACTCGATGTCGACCCGGCGAAGATCATGGTCGGCGGCGACAGTGCCGGCGGCAATCTCGCCACCGTGCTCGCTATCCGCATGCGCGACAAAGACGGCCCCTATTTGCATGGACAGGTCCTGCTCTACCCGGTGACCGACGCGCCGTTGCCTTACAAGCCTTCGTATATCGAGAACGCCGTCGGTTATTCGCTGACGCGCGACGACATGCTGCGCTTCTGGCGCGATTATGCCGGCGATGGCCTCGCCGCGAACAATTCCGAGCTGTACCCGTTGCGCGCGCAAAGCCTTGCCGGCCTGCCCGCTTCGATCGTTATCACCGCCGGGTTCGATCCGTTGCGCGACGAAGGCAGGGACTACGCCCAGCGTCTGATGGATGCCGGCGTTCCAACGACACTGGAGCAATATGACGGCGCCATCCACGGCTTCGTGCGCCTCGGGCCGCAATTGGCATTGGCGAAAGACGCGCTGCAACAGGTCAGTCTCTGGATGACCGACCGCTTCAGGCGCCCCGGGCAAACCAGGCCGCGCGGCCAAGGGAGCTGAAAGTCATGCCAGACAAGGCCAGGAAGGTTTGTGTCGTCACGGGCGGCGGCAGCGGGCTCGGCAGGGTCGTGGCACGGCGGCTGGCGGAACGCTGTGCCGTCGCCATCGGCGACGTCAATTTCGAGGGTGCGGAGGAAACCGCGCGGCTGATCAAGGCGCAGGGCGGCGACTGCATCGTTAGGCAAACAGACGTCACGCGTGCGGACGATGTACGTCGGTTGATCGACGATACGGTAAACGCCTTTGGCGGGCTCGACTATGCCGTCAACAATGCGGCGGTCGAAGGCGCGCGGGCCATGGTCGCGGATTACGACGAGGCCGAATGGACGCGCGTTATCTCGGTCAACCTAACGGGCGTATTCCTGTGCATGCGCCAGCAGATACCGCATCTTCTGGCGCGTGGCGGCGGCTCGATCGTCAATGTGGCATCGACGGCGGGCATCCGGGCCGTCCCGCTGATGTCCGCCTATGTCGCGGCCAAGACGGCACTCGTCGGACTGACGAAGACGGCGGCCCTCGAGGTGGCCGACAAGAACATAAGGATCAATGTGGTCTGTCCGGGTTCCCTGCGGACGCCGATGAGCGAGCGTCTGTACGGCGAGAACATCGGTACCACCCTCGCCAACCGGACGCCTATGCGCCGGGCCGGCGAACTCGACGAAATCGCCGAGCCGATCCTGTGGCTCTGCTCGGAGGCGACGACCTTCATGACGGGCAGTCAGGTTACGGTCGACGGCGGCAAAACCGCCGGCCAGATGCTATGATCTATCTCTCCTATTCTACCTGTCCCGGTGGCCCTCGACGTCCCTCGCAAGATAAGATAGCGGAACATATGAATCGGCCTCAAGAGGGTAAAACCTGTCTTGGATGACGGAAAGAAGATCAAATCGCGGCCTAAACAGCGCGAGCCCGGCGAACACGAGCGGTCTCTCGTGATCGAGGGTACCGCAAAACCCGTTGTCGGCAAGCCGGTCGGAGCGGTGGTCGCAGGCGTCGCCGTCCTTCTTGCTTTGCATCGCGCGCAACGTCCGCTCCGGGCCAGCGAGGTGGCGGCAGCAGCGAAACTGCACAGGGGCACAGCGTTCAACATTCTCAAGACTCTGCATCGTGAGGGCGTCGTCGCCTTCAACGAGAGAGACCGCACGTACAGCGTTGGAACCTTGGTCTTGGAGCTTGCGCACGGTGTGCTGCGAACCAGCGGGCTGCTGGACGTCGTTCGTCCCGAGATGTTCTCGCTCGCCGAGCGGGTCAAAGTGACCGTCGCCCTCGCCAAGGTGACGGAAAACTACGACCTCGTGATGCTTGACTTCGTCGGCGGCGGCTTCCGCGTCGATAGTTATTTCGGTGTGGGCCGGCGCTCGCCACGCTTTTCCGGCGCTTCAGGCCTCGTTATGGCGGCATTCTCCGGAGCGACTCCCGAATTCGTCGAAGAACAGTACGAGCATACGGAGTGGTTCCGACGGCCTCCGTTCGAAGAGTATGTCGAACGGATCGCGACGACGCGGACACGCGGGTTCGCCCTCGACCAAGGCAACCGGCGCAATGGGCTGACTCAAGTCGCGGTGCCGATCTTTTCACAAAGTGGATATCTCGCACTCGTCCTCACCGCTGCGGATTTCAGCTACGCAATGACAGAGGAGAAAATCGGCGAGGTCGCCAGGGCAATGCTGGCCTTCTCCGATCGAATGTCTTCGGAACTGGTGCGGCTTCGTTTGGAATAGCCATCGGCACCGATAGCTCGGCGGAAAACAAAGCCGCGCGGTCAGCTTCAGAACTGCAACCAGCTCGCAGAAGGGGCGAGGATGAAAAAAGCGCTGAAATCGTCTGAGAATGGCCAGACCTGCACAAGGGATAGTCTATCCGATTTCTTACATTGCCCCACGGACCGAGACGAATAGCAAAGCTAAGGAACACACAAAGACAAAAACGGTACGACGCCGTCCGGACGCATCGCCCTAAGCCGTTGCCCTAACTGTTTTATTTTCGTCAAGCCACCCTCTCCATCATGGGAGCGATTGAAAAACGGCGATCCATCTATTTTGCTGCTTTTCCGTTATTCTTCATCGTCTTAAGCCATATTTCGGGACTTTCGCCAAGGTGTCGATGTCGGCTCATTTCCGGCCGTTTGGCTCATTTTCGC